>JADLAY010000088.1 GCA_020849765.1 Anaerolineae bacterium | reverse complement strand
GACGACGCCCCGCGGTGCTCGACCCGGCGCGGCCACACCTGCCCGTCCCCGAAGAATATAAGGTCTATTTCCGACCAGTTACGCAGCGTCTGCGCCGCCTCGTAGTCATAGGGCATCGGCAGCACCAGATCGCCCTCGACGTTGCCGAGCAGCGTGCTCTCGAACTGGATTTGCGACACCGCGCGCGTCACGTCATCGGAGGTGTAGAGTTCGAGAAACACGCGATCGGTCCCGGCATCTGGCGTGATCGCGAGCTTGTGCGTGCCTTCGTCGAGACGCTGGTCTGAGATGATGTCCTGACCGCCCTCGACCGTGCCGCAGCGGAAATAAACCGGGCCGCGCGACACCACGATTCGAAGAATGTTCGCCTTCTCGCGGTCGTCCACGTCGATATTGACGGCCTGCCGCAGCCGTGCCGTGGCCGTGCGGGTTGCCAGGAATGAAAGCGTCGCCCCGAATGTCGCGGTTGCGGTGCCCGTCGATGCGTTGGTCCATAGGCTTTCGGATATCGTCGAACCGACCACCGGAACCTGGACGATCGAGCCATCCGACGAGACGCGCATCTCGTCGGCGCTGAACAGCAGCAGATAGCTCGTGCCGATCTCGCGCACATAGCGGAACATTTTGACGGGCAGATCGCCATGGCAGCGGTCGCGGGTTTCGAGCCCTGGACGGAGCGACATCGGCCCCAGGACCTTCGGCAGCCAGTTGACGACCGGGTGCTCGCCGGAAATGCGCATCTTCTCCAGGTCTACGCGGGAAAGCGCCTCGACATCAACGCCGCCGGCATTGAGGGCGAAGGCCAGCTCGTGCCTGCGGGCCATTCTAGCGCGACCTCATCGTGGAGTAGGTGCTGCCCATCCGTGCCCGAGCCCATTGCCCGGGCGGCAGGCTCACAGGGTACTGTTGAGCCGCGTCCTTCATGCGCGCATCCGACAGCGCTCTGGTATAGAACGCATCGAGGGACTGGCGCACGCCGGTCGATGAGACTTTGGCGCGACCCTTGCCGGTCTCCTCAATCGTCATCTCGGGCGCAACTGTCAGGGCGAGACGGGCGGCAACGAGTTCCAGAAACGTCGCCGGCCAATTGTCTGGATCGATCGCGTCGTCGTCGTCTGACACGTACTCAAGCACCACGTTCTCGTAATTCACATAGACTGCATCGCGCATGAACTGGTGCGGGCATTCCTCGCGGTTGTTGGCGTCGGCCTTGATCCAGATTTTGTGCAGGAAGTCGTCCGGCAGATAGTGACCGTAATCCCACCCGTCCATATCGGGTAGGTCTGACCCTTCGCTCTCCGACGCGGGCGAGACGGCATAGCCCTCGACGATCCCCTCATAGGTATCACCCGGCACAGCCGCGCTGCCACCCGTCATCAGCGCCCGCCGCGTGGCGAAATTCCAGGCCCCCTGCTCCAGGCAATACTTGACCGTGTAATCCCATGCCTGGCTCATCGACCAGCGCAGCTTGTCGGCCTGCGAATGGATGGCGACAGAACCCGCCAGCGACTGGCCCATGATCTCGATCGCGCGGCGGAACACAGGATGCCGCTCAGTCGGGATCAGCGCATTCGTCAGAAAGACATTCTCGAATGCTTCAGCCTCAGAGAGCGCCTGTTGTAGCTTGGCCCACACGCCGTTGGTGGCATCATCCGAGCGGGCGAGCTTCGGCCCGACCAGCGATGCCAGATAGAGCGCGAGGCAGCGGGTGAAGTGCGGCGGCCAGTTAGCCGGATCGTAATTGTCGGCATGATCCGAGACGTACTCGATCAGCGCCGACGACACGAAGCCGTAGATGACGGCGCCGGCCTCGGCATGGTCGATCTGGTGCGCATCCGCCGCGCTCGTCTTGACCCAGCACTTGCGCAGGTAGTCCGATGGCCGCGTGAACCGGTAGGTATAGGGCGGGTAACTCGTATCGGAGACGCCGGAGAGCGAGGCCCGGCGGCGGGCGAAGTTCCAGTCGAGCCGCGACAGGATGTACTCGACCGCGTGATCGAACGCCCCGTTGAGCGTGGTAAGGCTGGTGTTGACGGTGACGAGGTTGGCGAGCTGGGCAGAGCCGAGTTCGCGAAGCGCCTCATTGTAGACGATGAGCTTGCTGGTGGTGGCCATCAGTAAACCACCCCATCAGGCAGCGTCGTGACATATGCCTGCTCATTGGCGACGCACGGGTAATAGCCGATATCAAACAGAATGACGGCCAACTCGTCGGGTGGGATGATAGTGCCAAATTGATCTATCGCCACTGGTAGCAACCACTCGGAGACCGGCACTGCCTGCACATCTGGCAGCGGGGTCGGCTCGGCCGGTTGCAATATCCACTCGATAGCCTCGTTTTCTGTTTCGAATTCCATGATCAGGATGTCGGTCATTGCGCCTTCCCGGCTATCGTGAACTCGACCTGTCTCGTCCAGCTCGTCTTTGGACCTACAGTCATGACGAGCTTTTCAGTGCCGCGCGGTTGTTCGTCCGTCAGATCGACAACAAGCCTGCCGCCAGATTTTCGACACAGCTCTGCCAGCGCCTCACGGTAGAAAATACACGTCTGAGTTCGATCGAGATGTTTAGCTGTTTTCACAGACACTCGTTGATCGACATCGTAAGCGGCTGGATGAACAGCAGCCTCGGGTTGGTCGGCGCTGAAAGAAAATCTGCCCCTGCATGATAGCCTGTCGTGATGGATGCTACGCTGACGGAGAACATGCGCGACCCGTAGACGATATCGGTCCCCTCGGATGTGTATGTCCCGGCTTCAGACGTACCCCAATCGATATCGGCTACCGACGTTGCACTCTGCGCTGCAATGGCGAGATAGTACGGCCGGCGCACAGTCGAGCCAGCAGCGCCGGCCGTCGATATGATCGGGTCGCCAGAGGTCACAAACGCTCCATACGTCGTCCCCATGGGATCATCAGAGCCGATGTGGTCTATCATCTGGAGCACGTAGACCCCGGCACCTAGCATGGCACCGGAAAACGTGACATCGAGGCTGAACACGCTGTCAACGTCGAAGTTGCCGATATTGATCAGATACCATCCGGCGGCGAGCACAGAAGCTGACGAGTTCGCCGACAGTACCTCGACACCACTTACTGTCGTGCTGCCGGAAGTCGCGGATATGCTGGACAGCGTGCGCGATGCGCTGCCTGTTCCAACTGTTGCGACCAGCACGTACCTTGTCGTATTCTCAAACCCCGGATGCGTGTAAGTGCTGAACCCAGCGCCGCCGTTGTTGAACGTGTAGGTCGTGAGACCAGACCCGGAACCTTCGGTGTACGCCGAAGAAAAGTAAACCCCTTCCGTGTTGACCCAGCGGCCAGAGAACCCGATGCTCCTCCCCACCGTCAGCGGCATGGCTCAATCATCCGTATTTGCTGCATCTGTGTAGAGGATTTCGACGCCGACGAGCAGCAGCGCCGCCGTGCCTGTGTCGGCGGCGTCGGCTGCAAGACGAGCGATTTCCAGGACGATTATGTCGTCCACGGCCGGGCTTCCGCCGATGACGAGGTCGCTGCTCAGTGTCGTCATGT
>JADLAY010000087.1 GCA_020849765.1 Anaerolineae bacterium | reverse complement strand
TGGTCGAGCAGATCGTACATCTGCTGATCACAATCGCGATGGGGATTACCTTCGTCTCGTTCGGGATGGCGATCCTGTTCGCCTTCTTCAAGCGGACCGAAAGCATCGCCCACAACATGATCAACCAGTGGATCGAGCTGATCGTGCAGACCGCGATCATCGCCTTGATTCAGGCGCTGGTGATCGGCTTCTTCCTCGCGGGCGCGGCGACCGGCAGCGCGGCCGGGATCATCGGCATCGGACTGATCTGCCTTGTGTTCATCGCCATTACGTTGTGGTCGGGCGTCAAAGCGGTGTGGAACAGCTTCAACCGACTGTTCAACGCGATGGGACAGGCGACCGGTCGGGTGTTCATGACTCCGGGCATGGTCACATCGGCGGCGGTGACCGGCACAACGGGCGCTGTACTGGGAACGGCATCGGCGGTGGCCAGTGTCGGATCGAGTGCACTGGCGGGCATGAGCGCGCTGCACAGCGGGGCGACGGCGGCACAGGCGGCCGGCCTGATGCTCGGTGGAAGCAGTGTCCTGACCGGCGCGGCGCGGACCCTGACGCACCTGCCGGGCCTGCGCAGTACGGCGCTTGGCAGCGCGGCCGAGCAGTTCAGCGAAGGCGCGGCCACGCGACGGGTAGCCGACAACCTGCCGGTCATCGGGCGCATCGCAGGTCCGTTGATCGGTGCGCGACTGCTCAGTGACCGAGATCCGGACCATGCGGTCTATGACGAACGCAGCCGTATACTCGCACGACCAATGTTGGTGCCGGCGGTTGGTGAAGCACTGGCAAGCTGGACCGTACCGGGAGGCAGTGGCGTCATCAGATCGACACCGGGGGATGAGGGTTCCGGTGAACAATCACCGCCGCGCCGCACCGGCATGTTTACACCGGCCGAGCCGCAGCGTGAGGCGGTCGAGCGCCAGACCTACGCAGACGACATGCGCGGCGAAGAGCTGGAGACGCACCTGACCGAACGCCTCGGGCAGCTGCACATCAGTGGCCGGGACAACATCGCCAGCGTGATGGGGGACGTGATGCGGCTGCTGGGCGGCCACGGTGCGCTGGGCATCGATACCTTGAGCGTCGGGCTGGCAATCGCGCAGGCGCTTGGCGTGATGCCGACCGATGACCGGCCGCCGGTGCGCGACGATCTTTCGCGTTTCGGTGTGTTCATCGATCAGGCGGCGCGGCTTGGCCTCTCCCCGCAGCAGACCGAGCATGTGGCACGGGAGATTAACCAGACGCCGGAGCGCCGCCTGACGGACGAGTCACGGTCGCAGTTGATCCAGCAGATCGTGAGCGCCGGCGCCTCCCGAGATGGGGCCGAGCGCGAGGTGACACGGCTGGAGGTCACGGCGCGGCTGCTGCCCGACACGCTGACCGCGCACGGTCTGGTCAACGTCCCGCCGCAGACGGTCCCGCCGCAGGTTGACGTGACCGTGAGCACGCCGATACCGGAAGGTGGAACGGTGTACTCAGTGACGACAGGTAGAGACGCGGCCGTGGGTGGTAGCGGCAGCGTGGTTGGGGGCGACGCCTGATGGAGACGCTGTGCTATCACACCGTGGAAGAACTCCAGACGCTGAGCCTGAGCGAATTGCAGGCGCTTTGGGAGCTGGTGCCGACCGAGCGACAGCGTGCGTACAAGTTGGCCTACGAACGCGAGGTCCGCACGGCGGGCGCGGTCGGCTCGGACCAGCTTGAGCGCAAAGTGGCCGGCGAACTGCTCCAGCGCTACGCGACGTCGGCACTGATCCCGATCGGCTCGCGCTGGGCGAGGACACCGGGACGCGTGCAGGACGCCGCCCGGCAGAACGTCGTGCTGGAGGCGCCGGAAGACGAGGCGAACGCCGCAGCTGGCAAGCCGTCACGTGCGGTCATTCTGGGCATGGGACTGGCGGCGCTGCTGTTCGTCGTGCTGCTGTTCTCGCGGCTCGGCGGTGGATCACCGTCCGTCGTCGCTGATATGCCAGCGACCGAAACGCTGACGCCGACGCCTGCGATCAGCCCGACACCGACACCGCTGGCGCTGGAGTCGCAGGACGACGTGATCCAAGGCAGCGACGGCGGCCGCGAAGTCGCTTACCCGGTCAGTCTACAGGTGATCCTGCCTGACGACACTGCGCCGCGGTTGTGGGTGGTGCAGCGCCGCCGCGTGCAGGCGTCCGAATGGCGCTACGACGACAATCCGGACACCGCGTCGTTCGTCAGCGGCATGTCGGTGCGGCCGGTGATCGGCATCCCGTGGTCGGGCGAGAACGCCGCGTACTTCGAATTGATCGGCGACGGCACACGCTTCCAGCTCACGATGAACACCGGCGCGATCCTGACCTTCGACTTTGACGACAAACGCGCAGTGCGGCGCAGCGAAACCGACATTTTCCGGCAGGTGAGTCCGGGGCTGGTGCTGCTGTTGATCGGCGAGACGGACGAGCAGGGACTCCCGACGGCGGCGCGTACGCTGATCACGGCCGCTTATCCGCCGGAGCAGGAGTTGGGCCGCACCGGTGAGCTGATTGGCCTGACTGACCTGTCTGCTGCCGGACTTGCGCCGACGTTGCAGCCCAGCGCGACGCCTGCGCCGGACACGTTCTCCGGTTTGGACGTCCAGATCATCCGCATGACGACGCAAAGCGGGCGGCTCACGACACGGTTTCGCCTGTACAACGGCGGATCGTCGCCGATCCCGATCACGCCGGATGATCTCTGGTTGGCGCTCGGCTATGTTGAGAATCCGCCCGGGCCACGATCGCCGGCGGAGGGGATGACGGCGTTCGATCTGCTGCCCGGTCAGGCGGCGGATGTGGAGCTGGTGTGGCCGTGGTCGGGCGAGCCGTATGGCAGTCTGGGAATCGGCGCGTGGCGGTTCGCAGTGCAGGGGTAAGCTGAGATAGATACTTTCAGGAATCACTTTCAGCTACGTAGAACGTCAGGTTGAGTTACGGTCTCTTTGTCGCCGCACTAAGGCCATCGCAGTTTCTGATGTTCTTGAATCTATTCTTGGACTTCAGGTGTGCTGCAAAGTACTTGGTCTAACTTTACTTCAATCCCAACTTGACGCGAGTTGTCCGCTCCAGATCGTGAGTAATTTGAGGCAGAAGTAGGTCTCTGTATGGTGTGAGAAGGTTATACAGGTGAAGCCATTGTTCCTTCCCCTTAGCTAATGAGGTTTCGGCTACTGCGGCGTAAATCCGCATTCGGATGTATTCGGTTCGAAGCTGGTCGGTCAATATCTCGACGACTGTGTTGTCATTCAAAAGTACTGCACGATCTAGGGCATCCATCTTCGCCTGGCGTAACTCAACGAGCTGGCGTTCCGTCCTACTTATCGCGTATGCCATTTCGCAGAGCTCGTCAGCAGTGAGAGGCGCGAGCTTGAAGGTAATTACTTCAGTTCGCTTTAGTAACCCCAAGAGGTAAGGTGATGTGACGGTGTAAGTCCTATGTACTGGCTCGCTGACTTCCATCTGCTCTGCCTTTCTGAAACGATTGTGTGACCTGACCTTACCCCAGTTTGGACACGACAAGAATGTCCAAGAAGAAGATACCTGTCAATTCACACGGATGTATCATCCGACAAGTCAAACCAATCGTGTTCTAAAGCGTTGGCCACAAAATAGCCAACCTGATTAATAATGCGAGTAAAATCCTGAAGGGTCAAGAGAAAGCGCATTTTGTCTAGACGAATAGGCAATATCTCAAAATCCTTTAGTCTATCTGCAAGATCGGGATCATTATGAAAATATTTCCCATTGATATATAGATCAAGAACATAATTTGCTTTGAGATGTTGCCGGTCAACAATGAATTTCTCTAGCCCTACATCGGCTCTCTGCCATTCGTCACGAGCTTTTGATAGAAGACTCCGTCTGTCGCGATTCTCTAGTTTGAGACATTTACTCGCTGTATTCACTACATTATAGAAGTAAGTCGGCTCATCCTTCATAACAAAATGTCTAAACGTAAGCAAAAATGACTTCAAATCATCTTCATCAGGCTCTTCCGCTTCCTCAGAAACACCTGTTTCAATGTCCCAATTGATGCGAGGATGATATTTGTGGAGTTGACGCTCACGCATCATACGGGTATCCGCGAGTTCCTGAACACGCTCAACAAACATCTCTAGCTGGCGTCTGTCAGATACCGACTTCTTCGCCTTTCGTGCCACCAGACGATTCTCCATTATCTCAACATGTGCGATGGTCTTCTACGCGAACTTGACCACTATCGGAGATTATACTGACTTCAGCAAATTCACTGCAACGAGAGTCAGTAGGCGGCAACCCTAGCCTCCACTCTCGACTGGCAGCAAGGACAGGGTGGTTACTTTGCCCTGACATACTGGTCATCCGTTGGATCGGGGTTCGGTCAGAACCCCCTCGTCAAAACCGCCAACCCCAAACTGTAATCCTCGCCAGTTCCCACGCGCCCACCTTGATAGGCTGAGTGACAGCCGTTCGATCACGAGTGGGGAGTGTCTCGCGTGAACCTTTCCGATGCCATTCAACAGTTGTTCGCCGATTTGCAGGACATCGCGCAGCTCATCGCGCCCATTGCCGCTGTCATCGGCTTTCTCGGCCTCGGCCTGATGTACATGGGGTCGAGCTGGCCGATCATCGGCGACTGGAAGCGCGACAACCCGAAGGCGGCCAATCAGGTCGTCATCGGCCTGTTGTTCGTCGTCTTCGCCTCCAGCGTCACCGCGCTCATCACCTTCGTCTAGCCGTCCTGAACCGAGAGGACAAAGGCGATGGCCGCGAGTTTCAAGTCGCATGTGCTGCTGCGCGACGAAAAGGGCTTCATGGGCGTGCCGTTCAAGCGCCTGCTGCTGGCCGGCGTGGGCGGCGGGCTGACCTACACGCTGTTCAACCTCGCCCTGCCCGATCTGGCGCAGGTCGCGGGCGTCGGCGTGGCCGTGACGACGGTCGTCATGACCGGCACACGCGGTGGCATCCCGCTCTGGCAGCGCCTGACGTACCGCGTGCGCGGGGCACTGCTGCTGGCCGCGTCGCGCGACCCGCAGAGCGTGTTCGGCCGCCTCACGCTCGCGCTCGATCTGCCGGTCGATCTGGTTCGACTGGATGCCGCGGTGATCTTCGCGCCGGCGCATCCTGACAGCGAGATCGACATGCGCGAGTGGGTGACGTTCGCCCGCGCCGCCGAGGCTGACCGCGACGACGGGCTGCTGTTCGTCGATGCGCCGATGGCGCGGGAGTCCGGTCGATGAACCCGGCGCGCACGTTTCTGGTCGAGCCGTTCGACATCATGCTGCACGCCACCGAAGACGGCGTCAATGCGCTTCAGGCGCGCTTCTCGACGTGGCTGCGCACTCTGCGCGAGCCGGCGCGTTTCGTCTGCTGGCAGATGCCGGCCACGCTCGACGACAAGATCGACCGCCTGAGCCGCCTTTCGCAGGACGTGGACGACGCGCAGCGCCGCCTACTGCTGATGGAATACCGCCGTCATTTCGAGAGCCTCAGTGAGAGCGCCGACTACCAGCGGGCGCTGTGCGGCATGGCGCTGTGGAGCGAACAGAATCCGCGCGCGGTGGCCGCCGGCATGACCTCGGCCTTCGATACGCCGGTCGCGGAAGCCGCGTGGCCGGCGCTGTTCACCGGGCGCTACGAGATCCGCAGTGGTGCAATTGGGCATCTGGCGCCGGTCGGGCGTCCCGGGGGACGTCCGCTGTGGGCGATCCTGACGAGCTATGAGTTCGCGCCGGCGACGTGGAACTTCTTCCGGCCGCTGCCGCCGCTGCTGCGCCTGAACGTTCCGCTGGCACTGGCGATCGACATCGACAAGACCTACGACCGCAACGCCGCGATCGACGCACTGGAAGGCATCATTCAGGCCTATCAGGTGCATCTGGCGGGCATCAGCGGCGAGGACAGCCGGTCGGTGCAGCGCATCGCCGACTGCCGGCGCGCGCTATTAGAGATCAACAACGGCGACGCGCTGCACAGGGTCCAGATCACGATTGCGGTCGCCGCCGACACCCTCAAGGCGCTGCGCGAGCGCGTGCAGACCGTCGTCAATGAGACGCGGGCGTGGTTCTCACTGCGGCAGGAAGCGGGCGAACTGCTGGCGCGCTCGGTCGGGTTCTTCACCACCAGGCCCACCAAGGAAATCAACGTGCCGACCACGACCTGGCCGGTCACGTCGCGCGAACTGGCGGTGATGCTCTCGCCGCTGGGCTATCGCAAGCTGTCGACCACCGACGGCGTACTGCGCGGCGAGGCGGTCGGCGCGACCTATCCGGTCTTTCACAACGCATGGCGGGACAAGCGCGCCACGCATGAGGTGTGGGTTGGCGTGTCCGGTTTCGGCAAGACCTTCGCCCTGAACTGCTACCTGATGCGCGAGTATGCCGAGAACGGCATCCCGTTCGACCTGCTTGAACCGATGGGACACGGGCGGCACATCGCCGACGCATTCGGCCTGCCGTGGACGGTGATGAGCGCCAAAGCGACGCGGCTCAACCCGCAGGACGTGATGTTCCCGACGCTGGTCGAACAGGTCAGTCACGTCACGCGCATCTATGAAACCGTACTCGGTCGCATGCTATCCGGCGCGCAGCGGCAAAACCTCGAGCGTGGCCTGCTCGGCGAGGCACTGGAGCTGCTGTACCGCGGCTTCCGCGATCTGGGCAAGGTGACGCCGGATCTGGCGCCGACCTGCGACGCCGTGTGCGACGTGCTCTACGGTCTCGGCGACAAGGAGTCGACCCGGGTGATCGCCAAAGATCTGGCTGACGAGATCGCCGGGCTGTGTACCGGCAGCGGACCGTGGTCGGGCTTCCTGAACGGCGCGACCAACATCGACCTGTCACGCGGCGGTCGAGAATCGATAGGGCCGCGCGTGTTCAGCTTTCACGATC
>JADLAY010000086.1 GCA_020849765.1 Anaerolineae bacterium | reverse complement strand
TCGATCAACACATATAATTCTGTGAAGAAAGTATCCAAGTCCATGAGTTTCACTCCTGTGTTTGACAACTTTGAGTGTACTCTGGCTGGGTACTTTCTCCCTTTTCAATACCGGACAAGCCTTGAAATCCCCCGGCTCAATATGCGCCTCCTGCGGAGGCCTGCAGGCATGATGACAACTGAACAGCCCTCGGAGAGGGCGTATGACTAGCCCGTCCCATTTCATGGGCGGGCGTACCCCCAACCTTGAATACGTCCTACCTTTTCGTCCACGATCGAGGAGGTTTGCATGCAGTCGCTCTACGTCGATCAAACCGGGACTCCGGGCTCGCCGAGCATCGTCTTTTTGCATGGCATCGGCGCCAGCGGCTGGATGTGGCGGCCGCAGGTCGCCGCCCTGGCCGATTTCGACTGCCTGAACGTCGACCTGCCCGGCCACGGCAACAGCAATCAGGTCCCCTGGCTGTCATTTGCAGATGCTGCGGATCACGTCGCGGCGCTCATCCGGGCGGATGCGACGAACGGGCGCGCGCACGTCGTCGGCCTGTCGCTCGGCGGTCACGTCGCGTTGGCGCTGCTCGAACGTCACACTGATCTCGTCGAGCGCGCCGTCATCAGCGGTGTCACCGCCGCGCCAATGCCCAACCGGGTCTGGCTGGGGCCGCAGTTGGCGCTGATGTCGTTCTTGTTCCGGCAGCGCTGGTTCGTGCGGATGCAGGCGCGCGCGCTCGGTCTCTCGCCGGACATGCAAGCCGCCTTCACCGACAATCTGTTCGCGATGTCGCTCGACGCCTACCGCCGCATCTACACGGAAGCGGTCGATTATCGCGTCCCGCCAGCCTTGAGCGCAGTCAGCACGCCGACGCTGATCACGGCGGGCGGGCGCGAGACGCCGATCATCCTGGACGCGGTCGGCGCGATTATGCGGCTGATGCCGAACGCGGCGGGTTATCTCGCGCCCGGCCACGGCCACGGCTGGAACGTCGAGGCGCCCGATCTGTTCAACGCGATGCTGCGCACGTGGTTCACGAATGCGCCGCTGCCGGGCCGGTTGCAGCGTGTGGATTGAACCACAGACACCGTAGGGACGCGCTTCTGCGCGTCCGCGACACACGATCCGGATCACAGCGGACGCCCAACGGTCGTCCAAACCTCCGAATACCGAAATGACGCAGCCCGTTTACGCCTGAAAGCCAACCACCACCCTTCCGGCTAACCGCTAGAAGCTCCTGGCTAAGGGCTATCCACCAAATTCACGCTAAATTTACAGGCTTTATCTGCCTAACAGGTTCGTCCCTGCGATCTGGACTTTTTTCCGTTAGTATAGTGTTAGGCCTCGGTACTAGCATCGCAACTAGAGGTGTCCGCCCCCAGAGTGAAGCCTTATTCATGCCCATTCATGCGGGCATTGGGGGCGGATGCGCTCACCATCATTGAAGCATCATCGTGTGAGGATGGAAACATGTGGAGTAGTGGCGATCAAACCTATGACGTGGCAGTCGTAGGGGGTGGCATTATTGGATTGGCGACCGCCCGTGAATTCCTCAAGCGGCATCCCGGTTTGCGTCTCATCGTCCTGGAAAAAGAAGACATCCTGGCCGCCCACCAGACGGGGCACAACAGCGGCGTGCTGCACGCCGGCATCTACTACGCGCCCGGTTCGCTCAAGGCGCAGGCGTGTGTGCAGGGTCGCAGTGAAGCCATCCGCTTCTGCGACGAGCACGGCATCAAGTACGAACTGTGTGGCAAGCTGATCGTCGCGCTGGATGACACCGAAGTCCCGCGCCTGATGAACCTGTGGGATCGGGCGCAGGCCAACGGCGTGCCCGATGTGGAACTGGTCGACGGCGACCGCTTGCGCGAGATCGAACCGTTTGCGACCGGCGTCAAAGCGATCTGGTCGCCGCAGACGGGCATCGTCAGTTGGAGCGAGGTCGCCCGCGCTTACGCCGCCGACGTGCGCGAATGGGGCGGGGAGATCCGCATGGGCGCGCCGGTATCGCGCTTCGAATCGCTGCTGACCGAGACGGTCGTCTACGTCGACCGGCCCGACGGCGAGCAGGACGAGATCCGCGCGCGCTACGTCGTCACCTGCGGCGGGCTCTACTCGGACAAACTGGCGGCGATGAGCGATCCCGAGGCCGACGACGAGATGAAGATCGTGCCCTTCCGCGGCGATTACTACACGCTGCGCCCGGAAAAGCGGCATCTCGTCCGTGGCATGATCTACCCGGTGCCGGACCCGGAATTCCCGTTCCTGGGCGTCCACTTCACCCGCCTGATCAATGGCGAGGTCTGGGCGGGGCCGAACGCGGTACTGGCCTTCCGCCGTGAAGGCTACAAGCGCTGGGACTTCAACTTCAACGAACTGTCGGAGACGCTCTCGTTCCCCGGCTTCATGAAGCTGGCGGGCAAATACTGGAAGACCGGCCTGACCGAGATGTATCGCGATTACGTCAAGTCCGCCTACGTCAGCGAACTCAAGCGCTACCTTCCGGAGATTGAGGCAAGCGATCTGCTGCCGGGGCCGAGCGGTGTGCGCGCCCAGGCGCTGCGCCGTGATGGCACGCTGGTCGATGACTTCATGATCCAGCACGGCAACCGCATCGCCCACGTGCGCAATGCGCCGTCGCCCGCCGCTACGTCCTCACTCGTGATCGCGCGCATGATCGTCGACGACGTGCTCGACCGCGCCGATCTCAGCCCGTCGCGCATGTATTCGCCCGCGATTGCCGCGGCCATTGGCTGGTAGTGGTGTCATCATGATCGAGAAGATCGCGCCCATTCTTCGCCGTCAGCAGTTCGTGCCCATGCGCGTCTACCTGGGCGTCGACGAGGCCGATCTGGAAGCGCTTCGCCGGGCGCACCGCCGTTTGCGTGCGCTGCGCCCCCCGGCGGAGAAACGTCGCTGGGCGCCCGCCTACCGGTTGTTGCGCTGAGTGAGCGACTGCACCAATGTCCGCTCGCCGCTGGTCGCCGCCGTCCAGCCCGTGCGGAAGTCGTAGGTGACCTGGAACCAGCGCGAGCCGCCCGCGCACACATTCTGCTGACCCTCAACCACGTCGAATACTTCGCCACCGGGGATGACGCCGACCTGCTCGGCGTCCAGGCTGGGCGCAGCCCGCAGCCGGTTCGGATCTGGCCCCAGGACGATGCCGCGGTCGCCCGGCAGCAGTTCATCCGGCGTCGCCGTGCCGCACTCCAACGCCGACTCGAGGGCGGTGGTCGGCGTCAGTTCGACCTGTAGGCCGGGGTTGAACAGCGTCAACTGCGGCGTGCCCCAGCCGAGGATCTGCACACCCGCCACCGGCGTCTCTTCACCCTGCGCATCGACGATCACCGAGCCGCGCGAGCCGCTGCCAATCTCGACGAAGCTGACCTGCGTGCCGTCGGGCGACAGCGAGAAATCGACCGGGAAGGGCGACGAATGGCGCGGGCGATAGACGCGCTCGCCATTCTGCGCATAGATGCCTTCCGGGCTGGTGCTGCTGAGATAATCGAGCAGTACGAGCGACGTATTCGGCGCATTCATGCTGACGATCGAGGCGTAGCCGTCGGCGCTGAAGTATTCCCCGGTGCTCAAATCGAACATGTAGACCGAGCCTTCCGGCGCGGGATGCCCCTCGCGCTGGACGGTCACGTAGGTGCTGCCGTCGAGCAGGAACGGATACTCGGCCACGACGTCGCCGTGCATGAAGGGCGTCTCCACCGGCTTGCCGTCGTCGTCGTAGACGGTCGATCCGTTGACGATGCCGAGCGCCGTCCACGTCAGAATCTGCGGCAGCGTATCCGGCGCGACGACCTGCGCCAGCAGATTGTCCTCATGGCTGACGGCGTTGTAGGTGAGCAGTTGTTGGCGTTCGGGGTTGTTCGGCACGCGGACGCGCTCGATGTAGACGAACAGATCACCCGCAGGCGACCACGAGGCGGCGTGGCCGAAGCCCGCCCGGTAGACGAGCCGCCCGCCGCGGTAGACTGTATCCGGCGCATGTGCGGCAAACCGGATCTCTTCGCCGCTCGCCACGTCGATCAGGAACAGATCGGTCGGCAGCTCCGCCGCGCTTGCGATCTCATTGTTGAGCAGGGCATCGGCGACGAACTCCGGCACGTCGCGGTAGACGACGTAGCGCCCGTCCGGCGAGGGGAAGACGTCCGCACTACGCAGCGCGTAGGCCTGCTTGCGATCATCCGGGCGCGTTGTCAGTTGCTGCCGGGTTCCGTCGCGCTGCAGCAGATACAGATCGCCATCGATCAGAGCGATCGTCGGCGGCTCGTCGGACTGAGCGCGGGCCGGGATCAACCCCGGTGCGACCAGGCAGAACAGAAGCAGCATCAGGAGGATGGTCGGGACATCAGTGCTCAGTGTGAATCGTCTATCCATCCCGGATGCTCCCCTCGGTTGAAAAAGCGCTTATCCAAAGAAGAAAGCACTCTATGGCCGTGCACGCACGCGCGGCACCGGCGTCTCATCTCATTCTACGCCCGTGCCGGGGATTATAGCGACAAATGACCATTGAGGCCGCGATCAGCGGGGGATCGATTCGTAGGGACGCGATTCATCGCGTCCGCCGTGCACGCAGCCCAGAACGTGGCGGTTCGTCCCTACGAATTGGATCGACCGTTGTAGGGACGCGATTCATCGCGTCCGCCGTGCGGACGGCAAGAATGCCGTCCCTACGTCATGCGTATGCTGTGAATCATCGCGGGGCGATGAAGCGGTCGCCGCCCGCGCGCTCGGCGGTCCAGCCCAGCTTGCCGTCGTAGCTGACCTGCGCCCAGCGGATGCCGTCGCGGCAAACGCCTTGCTGTCCCTCGACCACGGTGAACGTTTCGCCGACCGGGATCATGCTCATGATCGTCGCATTGATGCCTGGGGCGCTGCGCAGCCGGTTGGGCAGCTCGCCGAGCACGATGCCGCTGCCGCCGCGCACAAGCCCGACTGCGGGTAAGCTGCCACAGGCGGTGGATGTCTCGAACAGCGACGTCGGTTGCAGATCCAGCGCGCCGTCGGGATTGAACACCGTGTAGATGTCATCGCCCCAGGCGGCCATCCTGCCGTCGACCCGTTGTTCAGTGCCGCTCGCATCGACGATCAGCGTGCCACGCGCGCCCTGGCCGACTTCGTGATAGGCGAAGTACGATCCGTCCGGTGCCAGGACGAATTCGACCGGGTAGGGCGGTTGGTTGGTCGCCGCGAATAGAAAGTGGCCATCAGCTGTGAAGACTCCGGCTGGACGCGTGTCGTTCGTGTAGTCAAGCAGCACAAGCGAAGACTCCGGCGCGGCGCTGGCGACGATGGACACGTAGCCGGGCGTCTCAAACAGATCGCCCGTATCGAGATCGATCAGGTGGACGACGCCCTCGGCTTCCGGGCTGCTGACTGGCGCCACCGCCACATAATCGTGTCCATCCAGGCGCACGGGATAGAGGGCCTGCATGTCGTCGTACAGATAGACCTGGTTGACGATGTCGCCGTCCATGTCGAAGCGGATCGTGCCCTGCTGCAAGCCCTCCGCCGTCCATTGCAGACGCGACGACAGGCTGAGCGACGCGTCCCACTCACGCCAGATCGCGCTCGTGCCGCTGGCGATGTCGTAGACGATCAGGCGCGCGGTGGACGGCCTGCTGGGCGCGGAGCTCGTCTCGACATAGGCGAACAGACGGCTATCGGGCGACCAGGCCGCAGTATCTTTATTCGCGCGGTAGAAGTGAGCGCTGTTGGCCCAGCCTGTCCCGCCCGGATGCGTCGCCAGCGGCGTCTCGGCGCCGGTTCGCAGGTCGATCAGGTACAGATCGCTCGGCAGTTCGCCGATGTTGCCGGTCTGGTTGGCGTTCCAGGCATCGGCGGCGTAATCCGGCACGTCGCGGTAGACGACGAAATTGCCGTCCGGCGACGGATGCACGTCACGATCCGCCAGTTGCCAGGCTGTGATGCGATTGGCCGGGCGCGCCGTCAACGGCTGCAGCGCGCCATCCGGGTAGATGACGGTCAGGTTGTTGTCGATGATGACGAAGTAAGGTCTTGCACTCTGAGCCTGGGCCGTGAACGTCAGCACGAGGAACAGCGCGAGGGTGAGGGCGATGGCGGCGCGTCGCATGAGAGAGTCTCCGCAGGGTCGATCATGTCCATAGCATAACCGGGGATGCGCGCCGTGAAATGGGTGATCCGGAGGAATTTACGCGGTGGGCAGCCTACAAGATCTGGCCGAAGGCGATGTCATAGCCGTCGACATCCTGGACGCCGAATTCTTTCACGCCATAGGGCTTGATGCCTAGCGTGTAGTCGATGACTGCGCCACTGGCCTGGAACTCGGCATAGATCGCGTCCACGTCGTCGACCCAGAAGTAAACGTTCCACAGGCCGTGGCTGCGCTGCCAGTTGGGTACGATCGGCGCATCGTCCTCGGCCTGGCCGAGCATGAGCGTCAGGCCGTCACGGCGGAGGATGGCGAAATTGACCGGCGCGCCGAAGAACTCCTGTGCCCGGAAGCCGAGCTTATCCCCATAATACTGCGCCGCCGTGCGCACATCTTTGACCAGCAGCACGGGCGCATGGCCGGTGATCTTCGCATCGGGCATAAGGCGACCTTTCAGGCGGATTGTTCGTTGGTACTGTATGCGATGTGTGTCGTGATGTGTGAAGCATCCGCGTGTGCATGATGGACTCAACTTTCATGCGGACGATCCTTTCGCGCGAGCGGCCCATTGTGGAAGTTGTATGAACGTATATTTTGTTAACGATTCGCGCAGTCATATGTTCCCTATGATCAAGCAGGGCTTTACTGCATTTGGGGGCCATTATGAAAAAGCATTCATTTGTCATCGTGTTTGCATCGCTGGTGCTCATGCTGGTGGGTGCTGTCTTGGTCGCCGCACAAGACGACGCCGCATCACCGAATAATTTATGTGACGAAGGCCAGCTCTGGGGTGATGGACGCTGCAATATTCCGGAATTCGAAGGGGCGACCGAACGTGCGTGGCAGTGTGGCTGGTACATGGCTCGTGTGCTTTATGAGGACTGGAGCACTGATCAAGTTCCTGCGGACTGTTCGACGATCGTGCCCACGGGTGGCAGCGAGCTGTGCCGCTCACTGGACGATGAACTGGAAACCTCGGCCAGTCTCTGCCTGCGCTCCGATCAAACAGGCACTTTATCCGCGTCCGGCGATGATTCTCTCGTGCTTGTGCGCCTGGTCCAGAATGAGCCTGCCACGCCCGAAGATTGTCCGGCGACCGAAGGCTATACGGTCGTGACCGTTGTGCCGACGACCTTCTTCGAGAGCTTCTACACAGCCCAGGAACTCGAAAGTCAACCTGGGCTGGGGCTGATGCCCTTCGCCTGCCTGTACATGGCGGATACTCCCTGAGCGCAATGTCTGTGCCTAGAGCGCGCCCGCAGCGCCCATCCTCCGCATGAGGAAACAAACAGGGCCACGTATGTCCGTGACCCTGGATTCTATCGTGGCGCTGTGATGGTCGCTACTTCGCCATGAGTTCGCTGTGAGCGACCTCGGTCGCCAGTGAGGCGGACTTGCGCGGCATGCCCATCTTCTCGCGCACCTCGTCTTCGATCCAGTTGTAGGTGCGGCGCAGGCCATCTTCCAGGCTGACTTCCGGCACCCAACCGAGCACTTCGCGCAGGCGGGTGTTATCGGAGTTGCGCCCGCGCACGCCCTGCGGGCCGGGGATGTGGCGCTTGCTGACTTCGATGCCGGCGATGTCGGCGATGATGTCGACCAGCTCGTTGATCGTCACCATGCGATCCTGCCCCAGGTTGAGCGGCTCGTGATAATCCGAGCGGATCAGCTTGTGGATGCCGACCAGGCAGTCGTCGATGTAGCAGAACGAGCGCGTCTGCTCGCCGTCGCCCCAGACTTCGATCTCGCTGCCGCCGGTCAGTTTCGCCATCGCCACCTTGCGGCTGATGGCTGCCGGGGCCTTTTCGCGCCCGCCCGTCCACGTGCCCAGCGGGCCGAAGATGTTGTGGAAGCGGACGATGCGCGTCTCCATGCCGTAGTCTTCGTAGTAGTGCGTGCACATGCGCTCGGTGACGAGCTTCTCCCAGCCATAGGCATCCTGCGGCTGGGCGGGGTAGGCATCGTCTTCCTTGAGCGCTGCAATGTCCGTCTCGGTCTGGCGGTATTCGGGATAGACGCAGGCCGACGACGTGTAGAGATAACGCTGAACGCCGTTCAGACGGGCGGCTTCGAGCGTGTGCGTGCTGATCAGGATGTTGCTGTGCAGGATGGTGGCGTGGTTGGCCGAAATGTAGCCCATGCCGCCCATGTCCGCCGCCAGCGCGAAGACCTCGTCGATGCCGCGCGTCGCCTGCAGGCAGTTATCCCAGCGTCGCAGGTCGAGGATCTCGAACTCGTCGGCATCGGTCGGCGCATACTCCGGGTATTTCAGGTCGACACCGCGTACCCAGTAGCCAAGCCGTTTCAGATACGTCACCAGATGATGCCCGATGAAGCCACCCGCGCCGGTGACGAGTACTCTTGTCTGTGCCACGTCCATCTCCTTTGGAGAATACTCCCTGGCCATGAACCGCGTGAGAATGCTGTCATAATGATCGCGGACTGACCTTTCTATCCATTAAACATGCACGACGCTCACCTTTCAATACCCTATCGCTGCCATGACGAGTTTCTCATGTTGTATCTGCCTGCTTCTGGCCTATGATTTTTATGTGAAGGATAGGCCTTCCGGCTATCGTGAGAAAAGAGCTTATTCAGCCTCATCGTGTTCATACGGTTCAACGGGGGTACGCGGATGGAAGATGTAAAGGTTGTCCTTCTGGCAGGTGGGTTCGGCACACGGCTGGCAGAAGAGACGGAAATTCGGCCAAAACCAATGGTCGAAATCGGTGGCCGCCCCATCTTGTGGCACATCATGAACATTTATGCCGCGCATGGGTTCAAGCACTTTGTCGTCGCCCTGGGTTATAAGGGTGAATACATCAAGCGCTATTTCCACGACTATTATTCGCTCCACGGTGACATGACATTCGACTTCAAAAACGGCAGCATGACCGCCAGAGGCGAGCGCAATCTGGATTGGACGGTCGAGCTGGTCGATACCGGCCTGCACACGATGACCGGCGGACGCATCAAGCGCCTGCGCGATCTCGGCGTGATCGGCGACAAGACGTTCATGCTGACCTACGGCGACGGCGTCTCCGACGTCCACATCCGCAACCTGTATGAATATCACAAGGGCCATGGCAAGCTGGCGACGATGACCGCCGTGCGTCCTCCGGCGCGCTTCGGCGTGCTCGAATTCGAGGGCAACAACGTGCGCCGCTTTGCCGAGAAATCGCAGTTCGACGTGGGCTGGATCAACGGCGGGTTCTTCTGCCTCGAACCCGGCGCCATCGACTACGTCGACGATTACGACACCTACTGGGAGCGCATCCCGCTGGAAAAGATGGCCGACGATGGCGAACTGATGGCCTACAAGCACGACTCGTTCTGGCAGTGCATGGATACCCTGCGCGACAAGACGCTGCTGCAAGGCCTGTGGGAGTCCGGCAACGCGCCATGGGTCATCGACCCGGCCAGCGTGGCGCCCGTCCCTGCCAACGGCGTTGCCAACAACGCATAGTTCTATTCGCTTCAATCTGTTGTATGGTGTTGATAAGGGCGAGCCGCCGGTTCGCCCTTCGATTTGTTTGTGACTAATCACCGTTGAAAGGGATACACGACGGCATGTTCAACGATGTCTATCAGGGCAAGAAAGTGCTCGTCACCGGCAATACCGGTTTCAAAGGCTCCTGGCTGACCGTCTGGCTGCTACAGCTCGGCGCGGAGGTCTACGGCATCTCCAACGAAGTGCCGACGACGCCCGCCATGTTCGACCTGTGCGGCCTGCGGGAGCGCATCACCTACTTCGAGCACGACGTCAACGATCTCGCCAGCATCGAACGCCGCATCGCCGAGGTGCGCCCGGATTTCGTCTTCCACCTCGCCGCCCAGCCGATCGTGAGCATCTCCTACGATGACCCGGTCAGCACGCTGGCGACCAACATCATGGGCACCGCCCACGTGCTGGAAGCGCTGCGCCGCAGCAATCACGAGTGCACCGCCATCATGATCACGAGCGACAAGTGCTACGACAACGTCGAGTGGGTCTGGGGATACCGCGAGACCGACCCGGTCGGCGGGCGCGACCCGTACAGCGCGTCCAAGGGTGGCGCGGAGCTGATCATCAAGACCTACTATCACTCGTTCTTCAAGCGGCCAGAGTCGAACGTACGCGTCGCCTCGACCCGCGCCGGTAACGTGATCGGCGGCGGCGACTGGGCGGCCAACCGCATCGTGCCGGATGCCTTCCGCGCCTGGGGCACCGACCAGACGCTGGAGATCCGTGCGCCGCGCGCGACACGTCCGTGGCAGCACGTGCTCGAACCGCTCAGCGGTTATCTGCACCTGGGCGCACAGCTTTACCAGCGCAAGGAACTCAACGGCGAGCCGTACAACTTCGGTCCGGTCGAGCGCAGCTATTCCGTGCGCGATCTGCTGGCCAAGCTGACCCAGCACTGGGAGTTCGGCGCGCTCGAACAGCCGATCCGCGAGGTCGAGCCGCCGGGCTTCCACGAGGCCGGGCTACTCAAGCTCAACTGCGATAAAGCGCTGCACGACCTCGGCTGGCTGCCGACGATGAACATCGACGAGGTCGCCCGCCTGACGGCCAAATGGTACGCGGCCCATTACCGCGAGGGTGTGCAGGACATGCTCTCGTACACGCAGGCGCAGCTGGACGAATACGCCAGCATTGCCCGCTCGCGGAACATCGTCTGGGCAACCTGAGCGCAGGCAACTGCGTATAGAAATCCGTGCAGAAGCTGCCCCTCCTGCATGAACTGAGGCCTGCGGGGTACGTCACTTGTGCCCCGTAGGTTTCTCTTAACGTTAATTTCCCTGTAATTAGAGAACCTTAACCTTAAGGAATTGCCAGTTGATGTAAATTTTTGTTATATTGCAAGGGCATGATTTGATAATTTTCATACGATCTTTTTTATAACGTCGTGGTCAACTCTATCTCATAGGTCGCCTTATGCGCGTTCTCGTTACTGGTCATCTAGGCTATCTTGGCAGCGTCCTCGTCCCCAAGCTGATCGATGCAGGACACGATGTCGCCGGGCTGGATAGTGAACTGTTCAAGGCCTGCACATTTTCCCCGCTGCCGTTCGACATCCCGAATATCGGCCATGACATCCGTGACGTCACTTCCGACGACCTGGTCGACTTTGACGCGGTGATTCACCTGGCCGGGCTATCGAACGATCCGCTGGCTGACCTCTACCCCAGATTGACCTACGACATCAACTACACGGCGACCGTGCGCCTCGCGAGTTTGGCGAAATATGCCGAGGTGTCGCGCTTCATCCTGTCGTCGTCGTGCGCCGTTTATGGCACGTCCAACAAGCGCTTCGTGACCGAAAGCTCGCCGCTGCGGCCGCTTTCAACCTACGCCGTCGCCAAGCTGCGCTCGGAAGATGACATCGCCCGGCTGGCCGACGAGGATTTCTCGCCGACGTTCCTGCGCAAGCCGTCGATGTACGGCCTGTCGCCCTATCACCGGACGGACACCGCCGTCAACAACATGGTCGCCTGGGCGGCCTATAACGAGCGCGTCGTGCTCAAGACGGACGGCGAAAGCTGGCGGCCGTACCTGCACGTCGAAGACGTGGCGCAGGCCTTCGTGGCCGCGCTTCATGCGCCGCAGCGTGCCATCCACAGCCAGATCCTGAACGTCGTCAAGACGGAAGACAACTTCCTGACACGCGACATCGCCGCGCGCATCGAGCAGATGTACGACGGCGTCCGCACGGAGCAGATCGCCAACGCGCCGCACGACACGCGCAGCTACCGCGTCGATGGCTACCAGATCACGCAGGTGCTGCCGAGTTGGCGCCCGGTCTGGTCGCTCGAGCAGGGCATTCGCCAACTGTACGATGCCAGCCGCGCCAACGGGTTCAAGCTCGAAGATTTCGAGGGCGCGCGCTTCAAGCGTGTGGCTTACCTCAAGCATCTGATCGGCGCGGGCCGCGTCAACGAGGATCTGCGCTGGAAGGACGCCAAGGCCGGGGTGCGCTGATCCGCTCGTGCTGGTGGACGCGCCACGGCGTGTGCCAACGAAATGTGCCGAGAACAGCGTCCATGCTCCCAAATGTGCCCGGTCTAGACATTGGCGTGAACCGACCTTGATTTGCTCATCACGCATCACTCATTACTCATCACTCCCCGCATGACTGCAAAGGTCTACTGGCTCGGCGGTTCGCCGTGCTCCGGCAAAAGCTCGATTGCGCACCGCCTGGCGCGCGATTATGGCCTGAGTCTGTACCTGTGCGACGACGTCATGGGGCGCCACATCGCGCAGGCGACGGCCGAGCGTGAACCGACGATGGCGCGCCTGCAAGGGATGACGCCCGACGAGATCTGGCTCGAACCGGTCGAAGACCAGGTGCGGCGCGTCCAGCGCTTCTACCGCGAAGAATTCTCGATGATCCTGGCCGATATCGCCAGCCTGCCGCGCCCGCTGCTGGTCGAGGGGGCCGCCGCCATGCCGGAGTTGATCGTGCCGCTGCTCAACGACGTGGCGGAGGCGATCTGGTTGGTGCCAACCCCCGAATTCCAGCGCCGCCATTACAGCCGGCGCCCGTGGGTGGAGGAGATCATCGGCGCCACATCCGACCCGGCACAGGCGTGGGAGAACTGGATGGCGCGCGATGCCGCCTTCGCCGACCGCATGGCCGCGCAGGCCGCGACGATGCAGCTCACCTGCCTGCGCGTCGACGGCCAGCATGACCTGGACGCGATGACGGCGCAGGTTGCGCGTCACTTCGGGCTGTCGAAGTAAGCGGCCCAGCACAGACTCACGCGCGCCGGGCCGTTCGCTCACGCCGCCTGTGTCTCAGTCAGATAGACGAAGCGCGACCACACCTGACAGTTCGGGGGTGCCGCGAGGCACTCTTCAGCGGCCTTCTGTTTGACAACGCGCCGGATTCCCGTGTGGACGTCCAGAGTTCGGACGGCAGTGTCCGTGACTCGACGTGGGACGCCCCGGTACGAATCGGTGGGCTTGACCATGCTGGAAGCTCCAATAACGCGGACAGTCCAGTATCTTCGATGAATAGCCGCGACCTTATTAAGTAGACATTGGCTGGCTAAGTGTAGTATAGTGGTCATAATATGGACGATAGCCTTTCACCCGCCTGGATTCGGATCGTCGGCGCGAGTACAGGTTATAATCACCCCGTGTATCATGCGTGATCCAGGGAGAGCCATAATGCCTTTTATCGACGCGCCTTCGAGTTTCTATTTGGGCCGCGAAGTCGACCCTTCCAGCGGTGATGTCAAACCCGATGACGTCGTTTATTACGATTCGCGCGACCTGACGACGCACGGCCTGATTGTCGGCATGACCGGCAGCGGCAAAACCGGCCTCGCCCTCGGCCTGATCGAGGAAGCGATCCTGGACGGTGTGCCCGCCATCCTGGTCGATCCGAAAGGCGATCTGGGCAATCTGCTGCTGACGTTCCCGGACTTCAGCCCGGCGGATTTTCAGCCGTGGGTGCAGGAAGACGAAGCCCGGCGCGAGAACATGTCGCTTGCCGATCTGGCGGCCAAGAAGGCCGAGCAGTGGCAAAAGGGCCTGGCCGATTGGGACATCACGGCGGATCGGATGCGCTCGCTCAAGGCGTCGACCGATGCCGAGGTGTTCGTCTACACGCCCGGCTCCGAGAGCGGCATCCCGGTCAGCATCCTCGCCAGCCTGCGCGCGCCTAAGGACGGCTTCGACGCCGACCCGGAAGCCAACCGCGAGCAGATCGCCAGCCTGGTCACGGCCATCCTGTCGCTGGCGGGCATCAGCGCCGAGCCGCTGTCCGACCCGCGCCACGTGCTGCTCTCGAACATCTTCGAGTACAACTGGCGCCTGGGGCAGGATCTGACGCTCGAAACGCTGATCATGCAGACGCAGAAGCCGCCGTTCGAGAAGCTCGGCGTCATGCCGCTCAACGATTTCTTCCCGGAGAAGGATCGCTTCGCGCTGGCGATGGCGCTCAACGCCGTGATCGCCTCGCCGTCGTTCAAGGCGTGGGAAGTCGGCGTGCCGATGGACATGCAGAGCCTGCTCTACACGCCGGAAGGCAAGCCGCGCGTCAGCATCTTCTACATCGCGCATCTGAACGACCAGGAGCGCATGTTCGCCATGACGCTGATCCTGGAGACTCTGCTCAACTGGGTGCGCCAGCAGGCGGGCACCGAGAGTCTGCGTGCGCTGCTCTACATCGACGAGATCTTCGGCTTCTTCCCGCCGGTCGCCAACCCGCCGAGCAAGACGCCGCTGCTGCGCTTGCTCAAGCAGGCGCGCGCCTACGGCGTCGGCGTCGTCCTGGCGACGCAGAACCCGGTCGACCTGGACTACAAAGGCCTGTCGAACATCGGCACCTGGTGGATTGGCCGCCTGCAGACCGATAACGACCGCGAGCGCGTGATCGCCGGGCTGAAGGAGGCCGCCTCCGCCGGGGATACCGACCTGGCCACCATCAGCACCATGATCGCCAACCTCAAGTCGCGCGTCTTCCTCATGCGTAACATCCACGACAAAGGCGTGCCGACGTTGATGACGACGCGCTGGGTCATGAACTACCTGGCCGGGCCGTTCACCCGCCAGCAGATCGCCGAGCTGATGGCGCAGAAGCGCGAGCGCGTGCTCGCACCCGGCGCGGCGGCGGCGATCTCGGCGGCCAGTGTTGCTGCCGGCGGTACCGATGCAGGGAGCGCGCCCGCCATCGCCAGTGATGCCGTCGAAGGCTACAGCGATCAGCCGCCGGTGCTCAAGGGCGTGCAGCAGTTCTTCCTGCCGGTCGCGCTCGAGACCGGCGCGGCAATCCGCAAGTGGGAGACCAGGGTGAGCAGCCGCGCCGACTCGCTCGACGATGCCCGGCTCGCCTTCAAGCCCGCGCTGCTGGCGCAGGTTTCGGTGCTCTACGAGGATAAGAAGGCGGATCTGCGCAGCTACAAGCATTTCGCCTACATCGTGCCGGATCTCGACTCGTCCGGCTACGTCCGTTGGGACGAGTACGCGGCGGAGCCGGTCGACAAGCGCCATCTGGATGCGGAGCCGCGCGGCAGAGCGCTGTTCGGCGACGTACCCGGCGCGCTGACCGACGCTCGCCGCCTGAAAGAACTGTCCGACGACCTGACCGACAAGATCTACCGCGAGGGCACGCTGACCATCCCCTACAGCGAGACGTTTGGCGTCTACGCCAAGCCGGACGAGACCGAGAGCGAATTCCGCTCCCGTCTGCATCAGGCCTCACGCGAGCTGCGCGACAAGGCGATGGACGATCTGACGGCCAAATACGACAGGAAGCTGGACACGCTCAAAGACCGGTTATCGCGCAAGGAACGCGACGTGCGTCAGGACGAGGCGCGCGTCAGCTCCAGCAATCAGAAGGACATCACCGACATCGCGCTCGGTGTCTTCGGTGCGCTGACGGGCGGTCGCCGCAGCACGTCGCTGTCGAAGATCGGCAGGGCGGCCAGCCGCGCTGTCGGCACGAATTCGGCGGAGGCGGCGCTCGCTAAAGCGCAGGAAGAACTGGCCGAAGTGCAGACGCAGCTCGATGCGCTGCAGCGCGAGATGGACGACGAGATGGCGGCGCTCGAAGCGAAGTTCGATCCCGATGGCGTCGAACTTGCACATTACGAGATTTCGCCCTACAAAAAGAACATCGAAATGGACGTGTTCGCGCTCGGCTGGCTGCCGCACTGGCTGTTCACGGCGGATGGGCGCACGACGCTGGCGGCAGCGTATGAGGCAGAGTAAGGCGTGGCGATTCTCAAACTGACGTCTCGCTAAGAATACGTCCGTGAACCTCACCCCCATTCCCCCTCTCCGCGCGCGGACAGGGGGTGTCGAAGCGAAGCAAGACCGGGGTGAGGTCAAAGTGGATGAGCTAGGGATTATGCAAGAATCCTTTCGCCCGTCCTATCCGTTCATCCACTTGTGAGACCACGATTGGGAGGTTGCCATGTCCACCGGGTTGATCGGCAGAAGTCTGGGCAAGACACGCATCGAGTCGGTCATCGGTTACGGTGGCATGGCAGCCGTCTATCTGGGCTATCAGGAGGATCTCGGTCGCCAGGTGGCGATCAAGATCCTCGAACACACCCCGCAGCTCAACGACGATCTGGTGGCGCGCTTCAAACGGGAGGCGCGCACCATCGCCGGGCTGCAACATCCGCACATCCTGCCGCTGCACGACTACGGTGAAGACGACGGCCTGCTCTATCTCGTCTTTCCGTACGTGCGCGGTGGATCGTTGGGCGACGTGGTCAAGACCGGCGCGCTCGATCGCACGCGCATCGAAGCGATCCTGCGCCAGGCCTCGGCGGCGCTCGACTACGCCCACCGTCAGGGCGTGCTCCACCGCGACATCAAGCCGAACAACATCCTGCTCGACGGCGAGGGCAACGCCGTGCTGGCCGATTTCGGCATCGCGCGGTTGATGGAGGACGTGACCGGCGCCGAGGCGTTGACGCATTCGGGCGGCATCATCGGCACGCCCGCTTATATGTCGCCGGAGCAGGCCGAGGGCCAGCCGCTCGACGGGCGCAGCGATCTCTACTCGCTGGCAATCGTCGTCTACGAGCTGCTGGCGGGGCACCGGCCGTTCCATGCCGAGACGCCGGTCAGCCTGCTGATGAAGCAGGTCAACGAGCCGCCGCCGCCGCTGCCGCGCTCGCCCGCCATCAATCTCGTGCTCCAGCGCGCGCTGGCGAAGACGCCCGACGACCGCTACCCGACGGCTATTGCGTTCGCGGCGGCCTTCTCGCAGGCGCTGCAAGAGGAGACGCAGGCAACGGAACTGATCCCTGCCACGCACGACTTCTTGCCGAGCCAGGTGCCCGTCGAGCCGCCGACGACCAAGCCGTATGCGCAGCCCGCACCCGCACGCCTCGATCAGCGGCTGGCGTTGATCGCGCTCGCCGTGTTGATCGTACTCTCGATCGTGGGGCTGGTGGTGACGGGCGGGACGCCGGCCGCCGTGCTGGCGCCGACCGCCACCGAATCGCCGACCGCGACGCAAGAGCCGTCACAGAGGCCCGCGCCCTCGGCGACGACTGCACCCTCCGCGACCGCCGCCCCTTCGGCAACATCGGCGCCCTCCGAAACATCGGCAGCATCCGCCGCAACCGCACCGGTCGCCATCGCGGCGGATCTGCCGCAGAAGGAGCGGATCGGCGGCTACGACATGGTGCTGGTGCCGCCCGGCTGCTTCGCCATGGGCGACCAGGGCGACGGCGGCAGGCAGTGCCTGGACGAGCCGTACTGGATCGACCGCACGGAAGTCACCAACGGGCGCTACGGCAATCACGGCGAATGGACGGGCGACGCCCGCCCGCGTGAGAGCGTCACCTGGGCCGAGGCGAGCGAGTTCTGCGCGGCACGCGGCGGACGTCTGCCAACCGAGCGCGAGTGGGAGTACGCGGCGCGCGGCCCCGACAGCCGGATCTACCCGTGGGGCGACCGGTTCGACGCCGCGCTTGTCGTCTCGTCCGATAGGCGCGCTAACACCGAAGGCCCGGCGCCGGTCGGCAGCCTGCCTGATGGTGCTTCGTGGGTCGGCGCGCTCGATATGAGCGGCAACCTGTGGGAGTGGACGCGCACGCTCTACCGCGATTATCCCTACGCTGCCGACGATGGCCGTGAAGACCCCGACGCCGAAGGCGAGCGCGTCATCCGCGGCGGATCGTATCTGGCAGACGACGGCTATCTGCGCACCTCCAACCGCGCAGGCTACGACCCGGACATCCGGCTGGGCGACGTCGGATTCCGCTGCGTGCTGCCGGTTGAGGAGGCGTGAGCCTCGCCTAAACATCTCCACTCGCTCGTGAATTGAACGCGCACCGCCAGGGCATCAATGCCCTGGCTAGTGTTGCGCCCGGTGAACCGGGCTGCCGGAGCAGCGCTCAGGTGCATTTAGTCCCGTTTACGGGACGCCACTCTAGCCGGATGGTTGACCATCCGGCGGTCGGCGTTCAAATTACATCCCCATTTGATGCATTAACCGAACGTCAATCACCATTTGGCAGTGTTATCATCGTCAACAAACAAGGCGGAGGGGACGCGGGTGATCGCGCTGGTGGGGCGGCTGGTGATGCGCATGATGATGGTGGCCTGTGTGGCGCTGGTCGGCGTGCGCGCGGCGGGGCTGATGCCGGATGAGGGCATGCTCGCCTTCGCCAGCGACCGCGACGGTGACCTCGACATCTATCTGCTCGACGTGCGCACCGGCTTCGCCCACAACCTGCGCCGTGGCGACCGGATCGCCCAGGACGATCAACCGGCGTGGTCGCCGGACGGGATGCGGCTGGCGTTTCGCTCCAACCTCGACGGCATCAACCGGCTGATGGTCTACGACATGCGCGCGGGCACCAGCGCTCAGGCGGCGCCGGATACCGTCGGCACCCCGGCTATGACGCCCGCCTGGGCGCCCGACGGCATGCAGATCGCGGTTGTCGTCCCCGGCGGGATGCTCGGCCTGGTCGATGCGGCCAGCGGGCAGACGAACTTTCCGCGCACAACCATCTACCCGCTGACGCACACCTGGTCGCCGGACGGCACGCAGATCATCTACAGCCGCACCTACAGCCTGTTCTCCGTCCGCTTGTACGCGCTCGATCTGTTGAGCGGCGCACAGCGCGTGCTGACACCCGCCCGCGGCGCCTACACGTTTCCCGCCTGGTCGCCCGCGCATGACACGCTGGCCGTGATTCACCTGCGCGATATCTTCCTGCTCGACCCGGCCTGTCTGCCGGGCTGCATCGCCCAGGAGCAGCGGCTGACGAGATCGGCGGAGTTCAAAGTCTGGCCGACGTGGTCGCCCGATGGGCGGCGGATCGCCTTCGAGTGCCTGAACAATGCCAGCAGCCAGATCTGCGTGATCGACGTGGAGACCGGCGAGCGCCGCCAGTTGACCTTCGCGCCGGATCATGTGCGCAACATCAAGCCGACCTGGCGCCCGCAGTGATCGTCGTCCGCGCGTCGTTCGTGGTATAGTCCGCCAATGCTAGCGACGTTCACCCGTTGGGCTTGTGTATTCTTCGCCTCGGCAGCTACCCTCATTGTGGCGGCGTATGCAAGCGCGCCGCTGCTGCCCGACCTGGGGCAGATCGCCTTCAGCCGCTACCAGCCCGTCGAAGACGACATCTGGTTGATCGACCTGCGCACGCGCATCACAGTCGACCTGACGAATTTGCGCGACAGCCGCGAGATCGCGCCCGCGTGGTCGCCGGATGGGCGGCGGCTGGCTTACGTCGTCAGCGGCGCGCCGAATCAGACGCGCGTCGTCATGCAGGATCTGACCGGCGGCGCGACGGACGAGCGCATTTACGGCGTACTCAGCGGGCAGCTGCGCCCGCGCTGGACGGACGACAACGACCTGATCCTGGCGCCGGAAGATCGATTGTTCTGGCGCCACAACGAGCTGCTCAACGAGCGCGTGCTGGCCGTGCTGCGCAGCGGCGGGCTGGCGGCGGATGGCGTCCGCGTCTCGCGCACCTTCGCCCCCGTTTCGACTCCGACGCCGGGCCTCCGTGATGTGGCTCGCTACAGTGCCATCAACCGCGACCTTGCGCGCGAGATCGTCAGCCTGTGGTCGCCCGCCTGGTCGCAGGATGAGCGCTACCTGGCGATCCAGAGCTTCATCGGCAGGCAGATCGACCTGGTCGTGATCGACAGCGCGTGCTTCGACCAAGCCTGCCCGCGCGTCGCCTGGCGGCTGACGGACACGCCGACGCCGGAGGTCGAGCCTGCCTGGTCGCCGGACAGCGCGCAGATCGCCTTTAGCTGCAACGACGGCGAGAACCAGGAGATCTGCATCGTCAACCTGAATGGCGGTGACATCACGCAGATCACGCAGACGCCGCCCGGCGTGATCAACCGCATGCCCGCCTGGCGTCCGAGGGGGTAAGGAAGAGCGTGCTCGGTGTTGGGTTCACAATTATCTTCGCTTCGCGGCTCACTACGTTCGTCGGCGACTTCGTTTCACGGTGCGGGGAACGCGATGTGCGCAGCCCGTCCTGGATCATGGCTTTTGACCAATCACTGCCCAGGCGCGCGCGATGAGACGGATCGAGCCATCTTTCTCGGTCGGGATGTCGCTTTGCAGCCGATCATGGAGTTGTTTTCGGTGCTCGTCATCGAGTGACAATGCATATTGGGGAGCCGGAAAATTGCCGAACGTGAATGGCTGCCAGTAGCTCTCAAAGCTCTCGAAGCGGGTGACGGCATCGAGCGGGTGCAGCGAAACCTGCTGGAGACCTGCCCCTTGCCACAATTGCCGGAGTGGGTCAGGCTGGCAGATTGGAAACCGATTCCCTTCATGATGCGGTTTTGCATCTGAATTGAGCGCCACGGCCGCGTCCCAAAAGTAACGCAGAAATTCCATTTTCCCGGCATAGTCCCAGACATAGGCGGCGACGATGGCGCCCGGTTTCACGACTCGGACCCATTCTTTGAGCGTTTGTTCAGGCTGGGGCATGAAATTCAGCGCCAGCCCACTGGCCACAAAATCAAACCGATCATCAGCAGCGGGCAGCGCAGCGCCACTCGCCGTGATGAACGTCGCGCCCTGGTTGCGCTGGATGGCGTAACGCACGAAATCGAACGACGAATCGACACCCACAAGCAGCCCTGACTGGACACGGGATGCGATCACGCGCGTCAGTGCGCCGGTGCCGCAGCCGATATCGAGCCAGATTGATTGCGCTGCTGGCTGGAGTCGATCCAGAAAAAGTGAGGCGACTTCAGCACTCCAACGGCCCATGAAATGTTCGTAGGCATCCCCGGACGCCCACTTTTCAGATGACATGGTGATGGCTACAGCCTTTCACAACTCGAAATCGCGGTTGGGTCAGGTGTAAGCTGAAGGTATGAACAGGATGAGAAGTGTAGCTGAGATGGAAACATCACGCAGCAAGCCTCATCCTCGCCCCACTTGTCTACGCCGCCATCTGCGCCATCAGCGCGACGGGGCGGCCTTCGATCTGATCGTCAGCCCGCGGCGCTCGCGAACGACAGGCTGACGCCCGGTGCCAGTTGCAGCGAGGTCGACTCGCCGTCGCTGCGCACATGCACCCCGCTGAAGTTGGCGATCACGTGCGCGGCGCCCAGGTCGATCAGCGTCGGGGCGTATTCCGGCGCGCGGACGCCGATGCAGGTCGCGCCGGAGGCCACGCCCGCGCGCACACCGGGCAGCGAATCCTCGAACACGATGCAGCGCTCCGGCGCCTTGCCCAGCCGCTCCGCCGCCAGCAGGTAGCCATCAGGATGCGGCTTGCCGCGCGTGATGTCGTTGACCGGCACCGTCACATCGAATATGCCAGTGATGCCCAACTGGCGCATGACTTCATCCAGCTTCCAACGGTCGCCGCTGGTGACGACCGCCGTCGGGATGCCGTGCGCTTTCAACGCGCGCAGGAATTCGATCGCGCCGGGCATCTCCGTGTAGGGGATGGTCAGTTCGTAGGCTTCAAGCTCGTCGAATACCGTCTGCGTCTCTTCGGCGGTCACCATCGGGAAGACGGCGGCGAGCGTGGTCAGCACCGGCACGCCGTAGATGTGCTGCAGCCAATCTGAGGATGTGATCGTAACGCCGTGGCGCGCGGCCAACCGTTCCCAGAAAGCGGTGACGGTGTGTTCGGTATCCGTGATGACGCCATCCATGTCGAACAGAATCGCTTCGTAGATCATAGGTCAGCCACGTTTCTTGAGTGATGCGATGCTGCGAATGGCGATCTATTCTACCTGTCGCGGCGACGGCGTCGAGATTGAGATGCGTTGTCGGGGATTGGTTTTGAACCGCGAAGACGCAAGAACAACACGCGCTGCGAAAACCAGGGATGGTGTTATGTAAGGGTTTGGCGGCGCCAAACCCCTACGGGCGTATTGCGGGTTGGTAGGCAGGCTGGCGGACGCCCCGCGGCGCGTCCATACGGCGGCTATTCGCCTTACGCCTCGCTGACGACGACCACGGCATCCGCATTGCCGAGGCCGGAGACGATCGCCCAGGCATCGCCGCCGCGCGCCAGGGTGACGGTCTGGCCGCTGCGCAGGATGTGATCCTCGCCGTCAAATGAGACCCAGGCCAGTCCGGAACGCACGCGCAGTTCCTGCCCCTTGGCCTTGAGCACCAGCGTCTGCCCGTGCTCGACCGTGTGTTCCTGTTCATTCGTGCGCCGCAGAGTGAAACGGCGGCCCATGCTGATATTCATTGCGCTCATGTGCTCTCTCTCCTTGTTGAACATGGTTCAGGATAAGGCGAACGCGGGGTGGAAGTCACCACCCGTGCGGGGGGAACTCAGGGGGCAAATGTCGTACGACGTTCGCATGAGCCGGGAAAAAGGGTAAGATCGGTGATGCGGCAGAGTGGGGGACGGGCGATGTTCAAGGAGCGCGAGCTAGAGGTGCTGCGTTTGCTGGCGCAGGGCCTGACCAACAAGCAGATCGGCGGCAGGTTATCACTCGCAACCGAGACGGTGCGCTGGTACACCAAAGAGATCTACGGCAAGCTGGGTGTCAATGGGCGCGGCGAGGCGGTCTACCGCGCGCGCACGCTCGGCCTGCTGACGGATGACGACAGCGACGCGCTCCCCACGCCGGAACAGAGCGCCGCCCAATCGCCGATCCGCTACACGCGCAGTGGCGACGTCCACATCGCCTACCGGGTAATCGGCGGCGGCCCGGTCGACCTGGTGCTGATCAACGGCTTCGTTTCGCACGTCGAGGTCGCGTTGGAAGAGCCGGAAGTGGCGGACTTCCTGGCCCGGCTGGGCGAGTTCACGCGCGTGATCCTGTTTGACAAGCGCGGCGTCGGCCTGTCGGATCGGATCGGCGGTGCGCCGACGCTCGAAGACACGATGGCCGACGTGCTGGCCGTCATGAACGCGGCGGGTTCGGAGCGGGCAGTGCTGCTCGGCGTCTCTGAAGGCGGGGCGGCCAGCCTGCTGATGGCCGTCACCTACCCGGAACTCGTGAGTGCGCTCATCATCTATGGCGCGACACCCAAGCTGGCGCGCCGTGGCGAGGCGCCGAAATGGGCGATCCCGGTCGACGCCTTCACGCGCGCGCTCGACTTGATGGAACGCTCGTGGGGTGGGCCGTATGCCGTCGAGGGCTTCGCGCCATCGCGTGCGCACGACCCGGCTTTCCGCGATTGGTGGTCGCGCTTGCTGCGCCTGGGCGCCAGCCCTGGCTCGGCGCGGGCAGTCTGGGAGACGCTGCGCGACATCGACGTGCGCGACCTGCTGCCGAGCGTCCGCGTGCCAACGCTGATTCTGCACCGCGACGACGACCGCATGATCCGCGTCGGCGCCGCGCGCTACATGGCCGAGCAGATCCCCGGCGCGCGCTTCGTCGAACTCCCCGGCAGCGATCACTTCTTCTGGGTCAAAGGCCACGAGATCACACGCGAGATCGAGGCGTTTCTCGACGATCTCGACTCCGCGCCGCAGGTCGAACAAGTCTTGCTGACGGCGGTCTGCGCGCAGTTCCAACCGCCGCTGCCCCCAGCCTTGGAGGCGTCGCTCCAGGCGCTGGTCGAGCGCCATCACGGACGCCTTCGCCTGAGCGACCCGTCGGGCTGCACCGCCACCTTCGACGGGCCGAGCCGCGCGATCCAGTGTGCCTGCCGCGCGCGCGATCTGCTGGCCGAGCACGGAGTCGCGCTGCGGGCGGGCATCCACACCGGCGAGTTCGAACTGGCGGCGGATCAGCTCGGCGGGCCGATGCTGGCCGCGACCCAGGCGATTGCGGGCGCCGCCGCGCTCGGCGAGGTGCTCGCCAGCCAGACGACCGTCGACCTGATCGCCGGGGCGGCCATCGAGGCGAGCGCACACGGCGAATTGGCCCTCGCGGCGCTGCATCGTCCGCTCATGCTCTACGCGGTCGATGGCGTGCGCGTGCGCTGAGGGGCGAGTCAACCACAAACGTAGGAGTTTGGCGGCTCCAAACCCTGCGACGAATCTCGTGACGAGCGATGGGGGGTTCGGGCAATGAGGCGCGCCTGGTGGATCGTGTTGTGTCTGTTGGCGCTGGCCGTGGCCGGGGCGAAGACCGCCGCGCCGCTGCTGGCCGATGGCGGGCAGATCGCGTTCAGCCGCGCGCAGGATCGGCGCCAGGACGTCACTCTGCTCGACGTGCGCACGCGCATCCTCCACAACCTGACGCGGACGCCCGACACCAGCGAGATCGCACCCGCCTGGTCGACAGACGGCCAGCGGCTCAGCTACATCACCGACGAGCAGGACAGCGCGCGCGTCATCGACTTCAGCCGCGCCGGGCTGCCCGTGACCGACCTCGATCCCGATGAGCTGGCCGCCTTCTACCCGCGCTGGATCGCCGGGAGCGTGCTGCCGCCGATCAGCCTGGCCTACCAGCCGCTGCAATATTTCGCTCGCGAGCGGATGGAACTGCGCGCTTATGGCGGCGACGTCAGCTTTCAGTCTGCCTACGCGCCGGACAGGCGGCACATCGCCTACATCGGGGTCGACGAACTGTTTCGACCCGGCGTCCTGCGCACGGCTGACCTGGCGACGGACGCGATCACGACGCTGACGCCGCACGGCTACGTCTTTCAATATCCAGCCTGGTCGCCGGACGGGCACTCGCTGGTCGCGCAGTACGATCACGACGCGGTCAGCGATCTGGTGGTGCTCGACGTCGGCTGCCTGCCGCGCTGCGTCGACGCCATGCGCGTGCTCGTCCACGACGTCGGCGACGCGAGCAGCCCGGATTGGTCGGCGGATGGCACGCGCATCGTCTATAGCTGCCGCGTCGACCGGGCGACCAGCGCTCTGTGCGTCTACGATCTGGCAGCGGATCAGGCGTCGCGGCTGACGTCGCCCGCGCCGGGCATCAGCGACCGCGAACCGTCCTGGCGACCCATAGGGGATGATGCACTGGTGATCTTTGATGGACATCGTCCCAGGAAACACCCGGCCACTGTCGATCGAGATGAGGCGCTGCCATAAATCGTTATGAGCCTTTGTTGCCCTCACCCTAAATCCCTCTCCCTCATGGAGAGGGACTTTCAGAGCCGTTTTTCTCCCCTTCTCCATCAGGGAGAAGGGGCCGGGGGTTGAGGGCAGGTCGCCGCGAAACTGAATTATGACCACCTCTCATCGAGATCGCCGAACGGGTTTGGCGCCGCCAAACCCGACCTGCGCAAACAACAGATTCGGCCAATACACGGGACGCGTTTCATGCTCGCGTTCGCCGGACGGTTAACCATCCGGCTGGGTTCAATCAAGCGCACTGAAGGCGCTATGAAAATCAGGGGATGCAATTCACATCGTGTCATTCGATCGGTTGCTACCATGCATTGTCATCTCTTCCCCACTCCCCCTCATCACTTCGCCCCTCATCACCCTTCCTCGCACCGTGAACTGTGAACCCTGAACCGTGAACCCCCTGAGCACCGGGTACCGAGCACTGAGCACCACACTTCCCACTCTCAGAACCCACAACTCTGTACCCAGTACCCGCGACCCATGTGAACGGTACCAACACCCTACTTTCGAGTGCTTGACGCCCGTGTACCATCGAAGTATTCTGGGGTCTCATCTCCGCGTTAGATAGCCAGGCACACATGGACTCCTTGGTTTCAACCGACAAGTTGGGGATCACTGCCGCTCTCGGCATACAGGGGTGGGGGCATCTCGATCCGGTGCTGCTTGCAGCGCTGGCGACCGAGTCGCCCTTACTGCTCGTCGGGCCGCACGGCACGGCCAAATCGCTGCTGGTAGAGAAGATCGCCAGCGCGCTCGGCCTGTCGATGCGCCACTATAACGCGTCGCTGATTAACTACGATGATCTGGTCGGCATCCCGCTGCCGGATGAAGACGGTGATAGCCTGCGCTTCATCTCGACGCCGGGCGCCATCTGGGAGGCAGAGTTCGTCTTCTTCGACGAGATCTCGCGCTGCCGTCCTGACCTGCAGAACAAGATGTTCCCGGTCGTGCACGAGAAGCGGATCGCCGGGATCATGCTCGAACGGCTGCGCCATCGCTGGGCAGCCATGAACCCGCCCGCGCCGGAGGACCCGGACATCAACCCCGGTGTCGATACCTACCTCGGCTCCGAGCCGCTCGACCCCGCGCTGGCGGATCGCTTCCCGTTCGTCGTGCCGGTGCCCAACTGGCGCCAGATCACCAAGCACGACCGGCGCATGATGGTGGCCGGGCGCAGCCAGTATGCGCAGGCGGTCGCCGGGGACGACGCCGTGCTCGACCTGATCGCCGATTTCGTCGACCGCTGCCAGCATCTGATTCCGGACGTGCACGAGTCGCTGGTCGACTGGATCTCGGATTACGTCGTCAGCGCGGTCGACCTGCTCGATCAGGCGCATCTCGGCCAGAGCCCGCGCCGGGCGGTCATGTTAGCGCGCTCGCTGGTCGCCATCCATGCCGCGCGCATGGTGCTCGAAGGCGACAGCGCCGACCTGGAGCACAGCGCCGAACTGACGCTGACCTTCTGCCTGCCGCAGAGCGCGAGCGAAGTCCCGCCGACGCGGGCGACGGTCGTCTCCGTCCACCGGCAGGCGTGGGAGATCAGCAACCTGGCCGAGGACGACGCCTGGCGCCAGGTGTTGGAAGAGCTGCACCCCGCTCGCCGCGTCGTGCTGGCGGATCAGCTGGGCCTGAGCGACGAGGACGTCTCGCGGCTGGTGACGCAGGCGCTCGGCGCCGAGACGGTCGATGCGCGGCGCATCGCGCTGGCGACGGTCATCTTCCTCGCTTTCCGCGACCGGCGCAATCTGACGCCCGCCGCCTGGGAGCCGCTGGCGCAGTTCGCTGCGCGCGTGCTCGAACCGCGTCAGGTCGGGACGACACTGCGCCCCGGCGCCATGGTCGACATCTGGAATGAGATCAACAACTGGGCGCTGCCGCTGAGTGACTTGCAGGGACAGCGCGCCCGCCTCGAACGCAACTTTGTGCTCTTCGGCTTCCCGGATCTGTGGCTGCGCTACGACTGGAAGCAGGAGCTGGAAGTCCTGCGCGAGTACATGACACTGTTCGGCATCGAGGATGAGGAGGCGGAGATCCTATGAGTTTGCTCAAACGCACGACGCCGGGCGGCACCCCGCCGTCGACTCCGCCGCCGTTCCCGCCGCGCCCTGGCACGCCGTTGGGTGGGCTGGGTGCGCGCCCGAATCAGCGCGTCATCTGGGAGTTCGCGCCGCTGGTGGACACGATCGTCTACTTCGACATCGGCGGTATTCTGGACGACGTCTACAAGGCGGCGGGTTTGCACAAGCCGAAGCGCAGCCCGCTGGCGGCGCTGCCCGAAAGCCCGCTCAACCAGGAAGAACCGCATCCCACGCACCCGGCGGCGCCGAACACCCGTCCCAGCCCGTTCAAGCCGCTGCCTCCGCCGCCGCCGACCTCGGCGCACGTGTTCGCGGCGGAGCTGGAAAACCATGCCGAAGCCGAGGCCGCGCTGGAAGCCAGGCTCGACGCTGCCTGGGGCGAGGCGCCGTTCATGGGCGCCGCGCTTGTCTACACCTGGCGGCAGGAGGTCAAGGCGGCACTGGTCGCGCGCTTCCAGGCGATCGAGCAGCCGCCCGTCATCTGGCGCGCGACCGATCCGCTGTTCGTGCTCAACGTGCTCTCGCGCGCGCGGACGCACGTCCTGCTCGGCAACGCGCCGCCTGCGCTCGAACGCGGCTTCCTCGACCGCATCCTCTACACCGACGATCCGCGCATCGTCAACATGGCGCAAGCGAGCGGCGTGAGTGAGTTCGCGCTGGTCGAGCCGCCGGTGGAGGAAGAGTTCAAGCTGGAAGAGGAAGAGTAGCGGCCTGGGCGTGTAACGTACGGAATCCACCTCAACATGGCTGGGACGTGTGCGCACATGTCCCAGCCATGTGCCGTCGGGCACCCGAAGCAGCCAGCACAATGCTGTGCCTGGAACTCCCGGTGCATTACGTCCGTCATATTAGCTATCTATCACTCATCGAAGTTAAGTCACCTTACAGGCGTTGTGCGCTATGCTTACTAGTGATGAGGCTATCGGCGCTTTTGGATTTCGAGATGTCGTCACGCAGGCAGATGTTGGCCCGCAGCTTGCAGCAACAGGCTGTGGATGCGACAAAACCCCATCCGCTGGTTAAGGATACGAACGCCCAGCTCAACGTTCGTCTGCTTGCCAGCCTTACCTTAATCGCACTTCCGCTGCATGTCCTGAGTGCGCTGGCCCTGTTCGCCGTCTATGGCCCGCACATCATGACCGGCAAAGTCGTCCTGCTGTCCGCGCTGGCGACGCTGCTGGTCTATTACCTGAGCCGCACGCGCTACGTCGAAACCGCGATCAATCTGCTGATCGTCGAATTGATCGCCCTCGCCGTGGCGATGCTCTACATCAATCAGGATTCGGCCTCCGCGATCACCGCCGTGCTGCCGATCTACGCCGCGAGCATGTTTCGCTCGCAGAAGCGCGTCATCATCACCGCAGTGATCACGCTCGTGGGCTGCTTCGCCGTCTCGCAGTTGGTTCCGGGCAACTGGTCGGAGCTGATGGGCGTCCTGACCCTGCTCGTGATCACGACCATCGTCATCCTCATTCGCACCAACATGCTGCTGCGGACAGAAGCGCAACTTCGGCGGCGCAACCAGCAGCTGGCCGAGAGCGAAGCGCGTTTTCGGGCGGCAATCGATGCGGGCTTCGGCATTTTCTACCTGCTCAAGTCAGTCTACGACGCGGCAGGCGGGGTCGAAGACTTCGTCGTGGTCGACGTGAACGTCAGAGCACTGGACATCTCGCACTTCAGCTATGAGCAGATGATCGGCAAGCCGATTTCGCCGATGCTCCCGGAGGCTTTCCGCCAGCCGCTGCTGGATTACTGCCACCAGGTCGTCAAGACCAGGCTGCCGATCCAGAACGAGGTGTTGATGGTGCGCGAGGTCTGGTGGGAACTGCAGATCGTCCCTGTCGGTGAGGACAGTATTGCGGTCAGCGCTGAGGACGTCACGGCGCGCAAGAACGCCGAGGCGCGCCAGATCCAACTGCAAGTGGAACGTGAGCGTTTCCGTCTGCTGCGCAAATTCGTCAGCGACGTCTCGCACGACGTCATGACGCCGCTCTCGATCATCAACACGAGCACGTACCTGGCGGGCAAGGTCACGCAGCGCGACGAGCAGGAGCTGCACCTGGGCCGTATCGAGGAGCAGACCGTTCGCTTGAAAGAGATGTTCGGCGAGATGCTCAACCACTCACGGCTCGACCAATTGACTCCAGGCGATCTCGAGTTCAAGCCGATCGATCTGCACGAACTGCTGCGCCAGGTGATCACTACCTTCGAGCCGATGGCGCACAAGAAGAGCCAGCAGCTTGTCTTTCAGCCCTGCGATCAGCCCGTGTGGTTGGCTATCGATGAGACCCGGCTGAGAGTCGCGCTCTCCAATCTGGTTGACAACGCCATCCGTTACACCGATCATGCCGGGACGGTCTTCGTCTCCTGCCTATCCGAGACGTCGATGATCACGATCGAGGTCAAGGACGAAGGGCCGGGCATTCCGCTCAGCAGCCTGCCGTACATCTTCGACGAGTTCTACCGCGTCGAGGAGCATCGACCGCAGAACGCGGGCACCGGGCTGGGGCTGTCGATTTCGCGCAAGATCGTCGAACTGCACGGCGGCACGATCGAGGCGCGCAATCGCTCGTCCGGCGGCATGAGTTTCCGCGTCCATCTGCCTGTGCGCAGCCCGGACAGCGTCCGCCAATGAAGTAGACGTCGGGGGCTGGACGTCACCTGGCGCATGCGGTTGGCTCGGCGGTCAGGCCTCGTCAACCCCGCCCTCGTCTCAGGTCAATCGACACAATTTGGGCCGTACGTCTGTGACGGAATTCACTATGTTTCGTCCCCGTAACCTGGGTTAAGATGGAAGAGTCCGGTTCGTCCCGACCCTAGCTTTGCTTTGCCAACGACCCAGGAGCTTCCCACGCATGAAGGCACTCTTTGCGAGTATCACGCGTTTGTCCGTGCGCTTCGGCGCGCTCGTCCTCGTGTTGATGGCGGTGATTTCGGTGCTCGGCGTGATCGCGATTACGCGCATGCGCCAGGAATTGATCCCACCCATTGAATTCCCACAAACGATCATCCTCACGCAGGCGAGCGGCATGAGCAGCGACCAGGTGCTCAGCGTCGTGACCAGCCGCCTGGAAGATGCGCTCGCGAGCGTGGACGACGTCGCCAATCTCGAATCGACGACGACTGGCTCGTTCGGCAGCATCGTGATTGCGCGCAACGACTTCGGCATGAATCAGGATCGTCTGCGCGACGAGATGCGCGCGGCGCTCGATACGGTCTGGCTGCCGCTGCGGCGCATTCAAGCCCCGGCAGGCGAGGACGCAAGCGCGTTCGCCAGCCGCCTGATGGCGGACATGACGCCGGACGTGCTCCTTTACCTGGCCGGGCGTGATGCCAACTTCCTGTTCCAGCTCGCGCCGGAGACGTGGGCCGCGCTGCCGGATGAGACCGTGCGCGCCGCCGTCGCCTACCTGGCGGGCAAGACGCAGAGCGGCGACGAAACCGCGCTGCGCCGCCTGATCGACCAGGAGATCATCCCCGCGCTGGAAACGGTGCCGCAGGTCGCCAGCATCAGCATCAGCGGCGGGCAGATCCTGCCCGGCGAAGCGGGCGCCACGTCGGAGCCGACCGCTTCGGGCGAGTCGCGCAGCCAGCTGCTCGGCCTGTCGCAGCCTACCTGGCAGGTGATCGGCCCCAAGATCGGTTACGACGGCGCGCTCGACGACGCCGCGGTCGCCGCCCTCAGCGATGCGAGCGTGCAGGCGCCGCAAGTCCCGCCCGCGCTGCCGGAAAGCTGGCAGATGGATCGCTTCTCGACGGCGCGCGACCTGTTCGAGATGCGCACGCTCACGCGCAACCTGGGCGCGGTTTTCAACGGTTTCCTCGACACGGGCGAAATCGCGGGCGCGCTCGGCCAGACGGACGACCTGACCGTCAACGACGTGACGCAGATGCTCGCGATTGAGCCGACGATGGTCGAATATTTCAAGGCGGAGCAGTTGGCCGCCATGCCGGACGACGTGTTCGCCGCGCTGCCCGCCGACTACATCGCCTCGCTCGACGGCCTGACGCGCGATGCGCTGGCCGCAAAGGCGCTGGCCGGGGCGCTGGCCGGTCAGGCGGACATCCCGCCGGTCGATCTGCCGCAGCCGTGGCGCATCCAGCCGCCGCAGTTGATCACGTTCAGCTTTGACGATCTGCCGCTGGCGACGTTCACCATCGCTGGCGAAGGCATTGAAACGGCGGACGCCGTCGAAACGGTCGATGCCGCGCCGGAGACGGAAGCAGAGGCGACGACCGAAACCGTCACCGCCGAGGTGCAGCCGACCGCCGTGCCGGAAGGCCCGGCGCTGCCGCAGTTGTTCAGCCTGATGGGTGAGCAGCTCGGCGTCCAGCTCGACAGTGCCGACGATCTGATCTCGATCGAACTGCCGGAGTCGATGGCCTCGCTCGCAGGCAGCGATCGTCTGAGCGCGGCCCAGTTCCTCAGCTTCATGACCTTCCTCAACGATCCGTCGGCGCTGTCGCAGATGGGCGGCGGCGAAGGTGGCGGGGATGCGGCCAGCCAGTTCAACGTGGCCGACTTCCTGCCCGCGCTGACCGAGTGCGGAGTCAACCCGCTCGGCCTGCTCGGTGGGGCCAGCAGTCTGCGCCTGGGCGACATCATCATCGGCTGCCTCGGCCCGGACATCATGAGCTTCCTGGAACAGAATGACCCGACCTTCATCGCGGATCTGCAGCCCGCCGTCTACGAGGCGCTCGACCCGGCGGTGCTGGCGCTGCCCGAATTCGCGCCGCCGCTCGATGGCGTCTGGAACACGCTGGCGAATCAGCCGCAGTTCGGCGACGAACCGCTGGCGACCGCCGCCGACGTGCTCGCGCTCGGCAATGGATCGGCCGCCGAGACGCTCAACACGATTGACGCGAACGTGCCGGAAGCCTTCGCCGGGTACGAGACGCGCCTGTTCGACAGCCTGACCCCGGCCACGCTCCGTTACTTCGCGGCGCAGGAGCCGGAATTCTACAGCAAGCTCGACAGCGACGTGCTGGTCAAGTTCTCGCCGGAAGCGCTGCAATCGCTGCCGGAAGACGTGACCGCCGCGCTGCCGGAAGCCACCGCGACGACGGTCGCCGCGATTGCCGCTGGCGATCAGCAGAGCGCGGCGGCTGCCCAGGCCGAACTCTACGCGACCGACGCGGCACCCGCCGACCCGGATGCCCCGGCGCTCAACGGCGACTGGCAGTTCGTCGGCGATTTCATCGGCGTCGAGCTGGACACGGCAGACGATCTGTTCCGCTTCTTCCCGACGCCGATCAACTTCCTGAACGGCTTCTGGGATTCGGCCCAGGGCATCGCCTTTGCGCCGAGCCTGTATGGCAACATCTCGCCAGAGGCGTTCGACTACTGGGTCGAGCGCGACCCGTCGCTCTTAGAAAACCTGCGCATCGAGGCGCTGCAGATGCTGCCGGAGGACGTGGTCGCCACGCTGCCGGACGACGTGCAGGAGCGTATCGCCAGCGGTGCGCTCCCGTTCGTGCCGACCGAAAACGTGACGCGCACGGATGGCAGTTCCAGCCTGCTCGTCACCGTCTTCAAGACGAGTGACTCGAACACGATCGAGGCGTTCTACGCGGCGGAGAATGCGCTGCACGCGATTGACGAGCGCGAGGATTCGATCACCGTCGGCCTGGCCTTCGAGCAGGCGAGCTTCATCGAAGAGTCGATCAGCGGCGTCGCGCGCGAAGGCATGCTGGGCGCCATCTTCGCCGTCATCATGATCCTGATCTTCCTCAGCTCCGGCGTCTGGGCGCGGCGACCGCGCAACATCACCGGTGCCATCATGCTGTTCGTCTTCGGCATCGGCCTGTTCCTGGTCGTCAACGCGCAGCTTGACGGTGCGGGCGGGGATTGGGGGCTGGCGTTCGCCAATGCGGACGTCGTCTCGCGCTTCATGCTGATCGCGGGCATCGTCGTCGGCCTGATCTTCCTGTTCCTGCCGAGCAAGCTGCCGTATCCGTCGTGGCGCAGCACGCTGGTGACGGGGATCAGCATCCCACTGTCGGTGCTGATGGCATTTGCCGCGATGCACTGGCTGTCGCCGGTCATCCACAACCTGATCGCACCGGCGGCGGAGAACTCGTCCTTACTGGGTTTCGTCCTGCGCCTGTTCCCGGCAGACATCACGATCAACATCATGACGCTGTCCGGCCTGACGGTCGCCATTGGCCGCGTCGTCGACGACTCGATCGTCGTGCTGGAAAACATCTTCCGCCACGTCCAGGAGGGCGGCGACCGCAAGACGGCGGTGCTGGCGGGCGTGCGCGATGTTTCGATGGCGATCTTCGTCGCCACGCTGGTGACGGTGGTCGTCTTCCTGCCGCTCGGCCTGACCGGCGGCATCATCGGCGAATTCTTCCTGCCGTTCGGCCTCGCGGTCACCTACTCGCTCATCTCGTCGTTCATCGTCGCAATCACAGTCGTGCCGCTGTTGGCCTATCTGCTGCTCGACCCGCGCGAGATCGGCGAGCATCACGAAGGCTGGCTGGAGAAGATCTACGTCCCGGCGCTGCACTGGGCTATCGACAACCGGCGCAACAAGTACATCGTCCTCGGCGTCGCGCTCGTCTCGATGCTGATCGGTTTCGCGCTGTTCGCCTCGCGCCCGCAGACGTTCCTGCCCTCGTTCGGCGAACCGCAGTTGGCCGTCTCGATTTCGATGCCGCCCGGCACCAAGATCGCCGAGACGGACGCCAGGGCGCGCGAGCTGGAGGCGTTCATCGACGCAGAACTGCCGAAGGATGAGATCACGCGCGTGCAGGTCGTCGTCGGTGGGGCAGGCCTGGGCGTCGAATCGCTCTTGCTCGGCGACCAGGGCGTCAGCGAGAACGTCGGCGAGATCACGCTGGGGCTGGATGCGTCGCCCACGCGCCAGGACGAACTGGCGCAGATCGTGCGCGCCCGCGCCGAGGAGATCTTCGGCGTCGGCAACGTGTCCGTCTCGTCCGCATCGCTGACGGAACAGGGCGGTTTCGGCGGTTTCGCGGTCGTCGTCAGCGGCCCGCAGGCCGATATCGAGGCGATTGACGCGCGTGTGATCGAAACGCTCAACCAGGTCCCCGGCCTGATCAACGTGGGCAGCACGCTGGCGCAGGCGGGTGGCGAAGGCGGCGGCACCATCATCCGCATCGACCGGCAGACGGCGCTGCGCTACACGGGCGAGCTGGAGACCGAGAACACGCTCGGCGTGACGGCGCAGGGCATCGCCGCCGTCCAGGCCATGCCGGATCTCCCGGCGACGGTCACGGTCAGCGAGGGCTTCGAGAGCCAGATGCAGACCGAGGGCTTCCGCAGCCTGGGCATTGCCATGGTCATCGCCATCGCCATCGTCACGGTCATCCTGGTCGTCACCTTCCAGTCGTTCGTCGGCTGGCTGGCGATCATCGTCAGTATCGCGGTGGCGCCGGTCGGCGCGGCCGTCCTGCTGACGCTGACCGACCGCGTGCTCGGTATCTCGTCGATGATCGGCTTGCTGATGCTGATCGGCATCGTCGTGACCAACGCTGTGGTCTTGATCGACCGCGTGCAGTCGAATCGTCGAGAACGGGACATGAACGTCCACGATGCGCTGATGGAAGGCGGCGCCCGCCGCCTGCGCCCGATCCTGATGACGGCGCTGGCGACGATCCTGGCGCTCAGCCCGCTGGCGATTGGCCTGAGCAAGGGCGCCATCATCGCCGCCGAGCTGGGCACGGTCGTCATCGGCGGTCTGGTCAGCTCGACGCTGCTGACGCTGATCGTGACGCCGGTCGTCTACAGCCTGCTCGTGCGCGAGCGCAATCGTCGTGCTGTCGCGGCTGCGGGCGACTGAGCCTGAGCCGACGACACATCACGTAATAACGCCGCCCGGCCAGCGCATGGTCGGGCGGTGCTGCTCTCTCCGCAAATCCTCACTCTAAGAAATGTATCAGAAAACGCCGAAGTGTCTTGACGATATATCTTTATCGTCATACTATGGGATATATCGCGATATATCTATAACGGAGAGACACAATGTTCCACCCAGCACACAGGTTCATGAAACGGCGAGGCTTCGGCTTCGGTCACGGCGACGATCCCTTCGGCGGCCAGCCCTTTGACGAACGCGGCTTTGGCCGCGGCGGCGGTCGCGGACGCTTCCGCCAGCGCCGCGGGGACGTCAAGTTCGTCCTGCTCGCCATGCTCAAGGACGAGCCGCATCACGGCTACGAATTGATCAAGGCGATCGAAGAGCGTTCCGGCGGCTTCTATCGCCCAAGTCCGGGCGTCATCTATCCGACGCTGCAACTGCTCGAAGAAGAGGGCAGCGTTACCAGCGAGGTCGTCGAGGACAAGCGCGTCTACACCATCACCGACGCCGGGCGCAAGCTGCTGGAAGAGCACGAGGCGTCTCATGAGGCGGACTTCGGCCCCTTCGGGCGGCGTCATCACGGCCCGGACGTGCCGCAGTTGATCGACCTGCGCCGCACAGGCATGGCCCTGCTCGAGAGCGTGATGCAGGCCGCCCGCTACGGCACCCCGGAGCAGATCAAGGCGGTGCAGAAGGTCGTTGAATCGGCCAACAAAGACGTGCATTCGATTTTGGCGCAAAAGGATTCGTCGGATCTCGTCTAGCGCCATCGCCCCATTCGAATATGCGTGTGCGCGGCGGGTCTCAGACCCGCCTTTATTTGTGCTAACGGAGCCACAAGCGCTCTGCGATGTGACACGTTGCGCAGCGATGATCCCCAGGTCGCCGCGCCTTGAGTGCGACAGAATCCGCTGAGGCTTCGAACACCGCTCAATAGGCATGGGGGCCATAGGGTGCGCCCGATGCCTCATCCAGCGGAGATCGTGAGCTGGCTGGCGGAGCTGTCAACTTCGATGTCGTAGTACGAGCCAGCCGTATCAAAGCCCTGGCTCTGCAAGCGCACGTCATTGCCCACCGCGCTAAAGGTTTGGTCGTCAAAGGCAAATTCTGAAGCCCAGCCCTTGAGGTGGACACGTGCGGCGGTGCCTGCGGGTCGTCGAATGGAGGTTTGCGATGCACCTCCGCTGATCCGTACAGGAATTACGCCAGAGGGTGCTGGCAGTTCGAGCCGGGCCATGTATGCGCCACCTTTGACTTCGAGCGAGGTGAGATTGAGGTCGCCCAATTCAGCGGTGATCTCCGATGCCCCGCCCTGAAGCACAATTTGCCAGGGGATGGCGGTGCTGAGCGTAACCTCCGCTGTTCGCTTCTTCATACCCGGAAGCCACAGCCGCCGCGGATAGCGGATGGTCACAACGCCATCTTTGACCTTCACGTCTGGCGCGGGTCCCTCGAAGCGAGCCTCATAAAGTGCATCGGTTATATCACCCGCGCGCAGGGACAATCCGAAGGTGTCTGAGGAGACGACGAGTTGAGCGTTTTCCAGACCGACCAGCGGTGCAGAGAAGATTCCCTCATTGCCCGCCGACGCCTCTCGCAAGCGCACAATCTCGTCCCAGGCCAGCGCATTGCTGCGTTGAAGAAATTCCAGCAGCAGGGCTTGCTGCTCGTCGTCATACTGGGCAGACATTTCTGCCCACGCTCTTTCGAGCGAAGCAAACGGGGGGACGACGTCCTGCTTGCCGTCCGAGCCTTCTGCGAGCTTCACAATCACTCTGCGGCCATCATTGGGGTCGCGCTCGCGGCGCACAAGTCCAGCCTTTTCCAGGCGGTTGAGAATAGCCGTGAAGGTTCCGGTTGTGAGTCCCATGAGATCAGCAAGCTGACCCGCGGTAGCCTCACCAGTGGTCTCCAGAAGATCGATGACCTGCATATCCGTGTCGGTCATCTCGATGCGCGCCGCCGCTGCCCGGAAGAAGGACGCAGCCAGTCCGTAGCCCTGCCGAAGCTCATGCACCAGTTTCGCCAGGACTTCTGGCTGCTTGTTCTGTGTACTCATGACAATTCCCAAATCTCCATCCACGACATATTATCTTGACTTTCAAGATAAATGGTCGTACTATGGCTTGAGTATCGAGCGATCAAGCATCTTGTTTGCTGGATGTTCAAGCTGAATGCATTGTAACACGCGAAAGCGCACGAGGTAAGGAATGATGCATATGCAAGACCAGGCAATCCTGGTGAAGGGGCTGCAAAAGTCCTTCAAACAGCTTCACGTTCTGAATGGGGTGGACTTCGAGGTGAAACGAGGCAGCATCTTCGCCCTGCTCGGCTCCAATGGCGCGGGCAAGACGACGATTGTCAGGATTCTCACCACGCTGCTCAAACAGGACGGCGGAACCGCCGCCGTCAACGGTTTCGACGTTGTGGCAGAGCCAGATCATGTGCGGCAGTCGATCAGCCTGACGGGGCAGTCGGTCGCCGTGGATGAGATTCTGACCGGGCGCGAAAACCTGATCATGATTGGCAGGCTGCGGCACCTCAAGAATTCGCGTCAGATCGCGGATGAACTGCTGCATCGCTTCGGCCTGGCCGATGCTGCCGACCGCCGGGTCTCCACCTATTCGGGCGGCATGCGTCGCAGGCTCGACATCGCCATGAGCCTGATCGGGACACCGCAGCTCATTTTTCTTGACGAGCCGACGACGGGGCTTGACCCCGAAGCACGTCTCGAGGTTTGGAAGACGATCAAAGAGCTTGCCAACAGTGGCACGACCGTACTTCTGACAACTCAGTATTTGGAGGAGGCGGAACAGCTCGCCGATAGAATTGCCATTCTGCATGAAGGGAAGATCATTGCCAACGGCACTCTTGAGGAACTGAAGAAGCTGTTCCCGCCTGCGAAGGTGGAATATGTGGAAAAACAGCCGACGTTGGAGGAGATATTCCTCGCCATCATCGGCAAGAAGGCGGTGAAGTAAATGGAAACGGTCAACAATCACTTCTTCAGCGATGTGGGCGTCATGCTTGGACGTTCCATGCGCCACATTGCTCGCAGCATGGACACCATCATCACGGTTACTATCATGCCGATTGCGTTTATGCTGCTGTTCGTCTATGTCTTCGGCGGTGCGATTCAAACCGGCACCGACAGCTACGTGAATTATCTGCTGCCCGGTATCCTGCTGATCGCGATTTCGAGCGGCATCAGCTATACCGCCTATCGCCTGTTCATGGATATGCAAAGTGGCGTCTTCGAACGGTTCCACTCCATGCCGATTGCGCGTTCGGCCCCGCTGTGGGGGCATGTGCTGACCTCACTGGTATCCAATGCGATTTCGGTGCTCGTCATCATTCTGGTCGCGCTCATTATGGGCTTCCGCTCATGGGCAGGCCCAGGATCATGGCTGGCCGTGGCCGGTATTCTCGCGCTGTTTACGCTGGCCTTGACGTGGATCGCGGTGATTGCGGGACTGTCCGCGACATCGGTTGATGGTGCAGGCGCCTTCTCCTACCCACTGATCTTCCTTCCGTTCATCAGCTCGGCGTTCGTGCCGACCGAGTCGATGCCGCCAGTCGTCCGCGCTTTTGCGGAGAATCAGCCGGTCACGTCGATCGTCGAAGCGATACGCTCCTTACTCGAGGGGCAGCCTGTGGGCAATGAAATCTGGGTTGCGCTCGCGTGGTGCTTTGTGATAATGATCATCGCCTATCTGTTTGCGATGCGTGTCTACAAACGGAAAGCAGCCTAGTGGTTGCAGGCATTATAATGACAGCGGTCAACGAGGATCGCTAAAGGAAAGGCAAGTGAGGGGACTTATGAGCAACGTCCAGACGGGCATCCTGCAAGCCAACGACGCTTATGCGGCAGACTTCGGGGACAAAGGCGCGTTATCCGCGCGGCCCGTCAAACGCGTCGCCATCCTGACCTGCATGGATGCGCGCATCGACCCGGCCAAGGTGCTTGGCTTCCACGAGGGCGATGCGCACATCATCCGCAACGCGGGCGGGCGCGCCAGCGACGATGCGATCCGCTCGCTGGTCATCTCCTACAAGCTGCTCGGCACGCGCGAATGGTTCGTCATCCATCACACCGACTGCGGCATGATGTCGATCAGCAACGAGCGGATTGCACAACTGCTGGCGCAAAGTCTGGAACCCGCCATCTACGGGCCGGACGGGTTCTACGACGCCGGGGCTGGCCCTGGCTCGCCCGAAGGACAGTACATCAACTGGATGACGTTCACGGATCAAACGCAGTGTCTGGTCGATGACGTGGTGCGCCTGCGCCAGCATCCGCTCGTGCCGCGCACGATTCCGATCTACGGCTACATTTATGACGTCAAGAGCGGCCGTCTGATCGAGATTGCTGAGGCAATGGCAGCAGGGCAGGTGAAGGCGTAGGCGTGCACGCCAGCGAGCGCCGGAAATGACATTTGCATTCATCGTGCGCATAGGGTATCTTCTGCGGCGCATTGCCTCGGAGCGAGCGGATTTGTTTCTCATGATGCGGTACCCATCACAATTCCATTTCGATAGCCCGAACTTCCAGTGTTGTCTCTGCCAGTGCGTCACAATGGATTCATTGTGCCTGGAGGCAGGGGATTAACTCGGCAATGCCCAATTAGGAAGTTGGATTGCAAAGCGCGAGAGCCGACCTGAACCAGGTCGGCTCTTTTTGTTTTGCGATGTTGTTGAAAGGAGGCGCCAGGAGAGGTCTTCGACGTGCCACTAGACGTCGGAGAGAACTGAGCCGGAACCAACGGTGTTGCTGCTTTGCCTGTGTGGCCGACAGCAGCGCACGCAGCACCGATGGGGGCTCGATGGGGGAATTTCCATGGCATAGCCGAACCGGCACGCACCGCACTACCTGCGGCGCAGCCGGGTTGGTTTCCCATAGTCAATCGCAATCGAACTATCGAGAAGGAACAGAGAACATGAGCGACATCTTGACCCACATCCTCGGCGCCAACGAAGCGTATGCCGCCTCGTTCGGCGAAAAAAGCGACCTGCCAATGCCGCCCGGCAGACAGGTGGCCATCCTCACGTGCATGGATGCACGCATCGATCCGGGGAAGCTCGCCGGGCTCGAAGAAGGAGACGCCCACATCATCCGTAACGCGGGCGGGCGCGCCAGCGATGACGCCATCCGCTCACTCGTGATCTCGTACAAGCTGCTCGGCACACGCGAATGGTTCGTGATTCATCATTCGGACTGCGGCATGGAGACGTTCACCAACGACGTTATGGCAAGTCTGCTCGCCAGCAGCCTGGAGACGGCCAGCCTTGGCCCGGACGGTTTCTTCGATACGGGGTCTGGCCCTGGTTCACCGGAAGGACACTACATCAACTGGCTGACGATCAACAATCAGGCCCAGAGTGTGCTCGAAGACGTGGAGCGCATTCGTAACCATCCGTTGGTACCCAAGCACATTCCGATCTACGGCTACATTTTCGACGTGAAGAGCGGACGGTTGATCGAAGTGCCTCAGGCGACGGAGGCAGGTAAGGTCCAGGCCAGCGCCTGATGTTCGTCCGAATGGCGTAGGACACAAAACGGGGCGCATCACTCGATGCGCCCCAGTTGGATTCCGTGGCCGTTGGGTACGGGGTTACGTCGTCTGTTGGCTGCGGCGCGAGAGCGCGTCGATGATGACAGCAGCCAGGAGCACGAGGCCGGTAACGACGAACTTGACGCCGGAACTGACGTTCAAGAGACCCATGCCGTTTTCGACGCTGGCGACGACCAACGCGCCAAGCAGCGCGCTGACGACCTTGCCGCGCCCACCGAACAGGCTTGTCCCGCCGATGACGGCTGCCGCAATTACGTAGAGCAGCAAGTTACCGCCGCCCGTATCGGTGGCGACGGATTTGAGGCGTGAGGCCAGAATGATGCCGCCCATGCCCGCCATCAGGCCGGAGATCATGAAGACGAGCACGCGGATACGCTCGACACGGATACCGGCGCGGCGCGCGGCTTCCTTGTTGCCGCCGACGGCATAGACGTAGCGCCCGAAGCGCGTGCGCTCGGCGACGAAGGTGAGTGCCATCAGCAGGACGAGCAAGATCACGGCGATGACCGGCATCCCTTGCTGTGGGGGAGCAGCGTCGGTCAGCGCGCGATTGATGTTGAAGATATAGGCGACGAATGCGCCAATGGCCGCCATGATGACGAGCTGCCCAATGATGATCGGCATGGGTTTAGCGCGCAAACCGGCCTTGCGCCGCGTGTTTGCCGTCAGGATTTCCAGCAGGGTGAGCAAGCCGATGAACAGGCCGATGATGATCCAGCTCCAGATCGGGGGCAGTACCTCACTGGCGAGGTTACGCACGACCGGGTTCTGAACGTTGACCGTGCCGCCATCGCCGACGATCATGAGCACGACGCCGTTCCAGGCGAGCAGACCCGCGAGCGTGACGATAAACGAGGGCAGTTGGAAGGTGGTGATGATAAAGCCGTGCAGGAAGCCGATGGCCGTCGTGATGATGAGCGCGATCGGGATCACGTTCCACCAGTCCATCCAGCTCAGCGCCGGATTCGTGAGCGAATCGCGCAGCAGAATCGCCGTCGAAACGCCCCCGACCGCGCTGACGTAGCCGACTGACAGATCGATTTCGCCGAGCAGCAGCACATAGACCATACCGTAGCCGATGACCGCGAAAGCCGCCATTTGAATGACGATGTTGACGAGATTGCGCGGCGTCAGGAAGTTCTGATTGGCGGACTGAAAGATGATGGCGATGAGGACCAGCCCCAGGATGATGGGTAAGGTGCCGATGTCACCGGAACGAATGCGCTTCCCCATGGCACGCATGTATTCGCCGGGCGTTTGGGCTGTTTGGCTGGCGAGCAGCGCACTCTGGACTGATGCGTCGCTTTCTTGAATGATGTCGGTCATTGTGTCATCCCTGGTACGCTGGAAACTTGCCCCGCAGTAATCGCGTGGACAACCTCTTGCTGGTCGGTTTCTTTGGCGATGTAGGTTTTTACTTTGTGCCCCAGGCGCAGCACCGTGATCCGGTCAGCGACCTCGAAGATGTCATGCAGGTTGTGGGAGATGACGACGACGCCGAGCTTCTTTTCCGCCAGCCGTCGTACGAGGTTGAGCACCTGGCGCGTCTGCGCGACGCCGAGCGCCGCGGTCGGTTCGTCCAGGATGACGACCTTGCTGTTCCAGAGCACAGCTTTGGCGATGGCGACCGATTGCCGCTGGCCGCCGGAGAGTGAAGACACCGGTAAGCGTACGGAATTCAGTGTGGTCACGGCCAGCTCGTCAAGCGTGGAGACGGCGCGCTTCTCCATTTCGATCTCGGACAACGGCATCAGGTTGCGGGCGAAGCGGCTGATACCGGTCGGCGCTTCGTGCGAATCGGTCGAAGCCGGCATACCCTGCGTCCATTCGCGACCGAGAAACATGTTCGCGACCACGTCGAGATTATCCGCCAGGGCGAGGTCCTGATACACGACCTCGATGCCGAGGTCAGATGCATCTCGCGGGCCGTGGATGTTCACTTTGCCGCCATCGAATAAGATCTGGCCTTCGTCAAAGGCGTAAATACCGGCAATGCCCTTGATCAGCGTCGACTTGCCCGCCCCGTTATCGCCGACAAGGGCGATGACTTCACCAGGGTAGACGTCGAAATCCACTCTACTAAGCGCTTGCACGGGGCCGAAAGCTTTAGAAACCCCTTTGGTTTCGAGGAGCGGCGTTCTTCCGTTTAGTGATCCAGCCAAGGCGGCACCCTCACACGTTTCTATCTAATGTCTTATCGATCATACGAGTGGGGCGATCCATATGCGTTCTCATAAAGTAATCGGACGACTACAGCCGTCTGATCTGTCCCTTTTCCCAGAAATGGGGCGAAGCGGCAGTGAAAGGAGGGGCAAAATGTACTTATCCGATTATATGTTAATTTGCATTCAGGTCGCCCAAAGAAGTTCGGGGGCGCACCTGAATGCACCCCCGAACGTGAACGGTAACGTTTAGCGATCGGCCGGGCAGAATACCTCGAACTCACCAACGCAGATTTCTTCCCAGGTGCGGAAGCCATCGGCGATGACGGTTTCGGCGATGTTGTCTGCCGTGACCGCGACGGGAACCAGCAGCACCGACGGAATGTCGTTGGTGCCGTTGTTGACCGCGCCGGTCGCCAACGCGCTGGTGTCTTCACCCTTGAGCAGGGCAATGGCGAGCGCAGCGGCGGCTTCGGCTTCAGCCTTGATCGCCTTGTAGACGGTCATGCTCTGGCGGCCAGCGAGGATGTTCTGGATACCGCCGACGGTGGCATCCTGACCGGTGACCGGGATGA
>JADLAY010000085.1 GCA_020849765.1 Anaerolineae bacterium | reverse complement strand
CGGATGGTGCCGATACATGAACCCTTCGACGACGATGGCGTCGAGCGATCGCGCCCGTTCCCAGATGGCCAGTGCATCGGCGGCCCGCGTGACCCGAGCCTTTTCGCACAACACGTCGCGCAAACCGTGATCGAGACAGGTCTCGACGTGCGCGCGGTGGTCGACGGGCCAGGTGGCAATGACGACCCCGTCCAATGGTTCATGCCGCAACATTGCATCGAGATCGTCGTAAACGTGGGCCGGGCCGATGCCCATGCTCTTGGCCCAAGCCTCCGCACTCGCGCGCCGGCGACTCATGCAGGCCGCAAAACGCACTTGGTCCTGGATTTGCAGCGCCGCAATGCCATGCGCCTGGGAGATCAGGCCACAGCCGATCATCCCGAGTCGGACTGGACTCGTAGCTATCACAGGATTTCTGCGAATGATTGCACGAGACGCATAATGCGTTGCTCAACCGGTGAAGAATTCTACTGCATGCCGACACGGCTGGCCATGGCTCGCGCGCGTCGAAGGGGAGGCGGAGCATGACGACGATCGATGGCGAGCTGTCGCGAACGGTGAAGATCGGGTGGGCCGTCGGCGAACTGGGCATTGCAGCCTTCGTTGGATTGACGATGATCTATCTGCTCTCCTTTCTGACGCAGGCGCTCGGCATTGCGCCGCTTTGGGCAGGCGTAGCGCTACTGATCCCGAGGCTGTGGGATGTGCTGATCGATCCGGTCATCGGCGCAATCTCGGATCACACGCGGACTCGTATGGGCCGGCGTCGCCCGTACGTCTTGGCCGCCGCGTGCTTGTTCGGACCGCTCTTCGCCTTGCTGTTTGCAGTACCCGAGAGCCTGTCCGGTGCGGGCAAGGTCGTCTACGTCACGTTGTTCTACTTGCTTGCGAGCAGTGCCTATTCTTTGCTCGACGTTCCCTATTCCGCCATGGCCGCGGAGTTCACCAGCGATTACAAGGAGCGCACGAACCTCACTGGCTACAAGATGGTCGCTGCCCGTGCCGGCATCGTGCTCGCCGTTACTGTCGGGCCGCTCATCTTCAGCTCGCGAGAGAGTCTGGCGGCGGGGTTCAGGCTGCTGGGGTACGTCAGTGGAGTGTTCATTGTCGCGACGACACTGACCACGTTTTTCGCGACCCGGCGCGCGCCACGAGTCGAGCGCCCGGTCCATGGCTTCAGTGTTCGCGCCGAATTGAACTCTCTGCGTGCGAACCGACCGTTTCGCAGTCTGTGGCTTGCGTTCCTGTTCCAGAACCTTGCCATCGGCGCAAGTTCCACGACTTTGATCTATTTGATTACCTTTGTAATGAAGGCCGAAGCGACGGTTGTCGGACCCATGATCGCTATCGGAGCGGTTGTGGGATTGCTCGTCACGCCGCTTTGGGTGCTGATCGCCAAGCGTATCGGGAAGCGCAACGGCTACCTCGCAGGCATGAGTATCAGTGCATTGATGAGTCTGCCAGCGCTGATTATCCCCTCCGACCTTTACTTGCTGTTGTTTGTCGTACTGCTGGTCGCCGGCATAGGAGATGCCGCGACGCAACTGTTCCCCAACGCGATGGTTCCTGACACGGTGGAGGTCGACGAGTTGCGCACGGGCATGCGTCGTGAGGGCGCGATCTTTGGTGCATGGAGCTTCTGCCGCAAGCTCGGGATGGCAGGTGGCGCCTTTTTCGCCAGCCTCGGTTTGTCGATCGTCGGATTCGTCAGCGGAGCGGGCTCCGAAGCGCAGTCACCTGCTGCACTGGCCGGAATACGGGTCATCTACGCTCTCGTGCCATGTACGCTTTGGATCCTCGCGATGGTGTTGATGTGGCGATATGAGTTGTCCGAAGCACGGTTCAACGATATCAAGGCTCGTTTACGTCGCGAAGGTCGCGAGGAATTGACTGCACAGACTGTCGAGAACACCGGCGACCGCAGATGATCTGGAATTGTGCCGAGTCGCGCGACCCATGTGCTGGATGACCGGCATCTTCCGTGGGTGGCGTGAGGTCGCCGGGCCTCTCAGGGCCGGAGTGGGGGTGTTTCGCAGTTCGCGAGCCAGCGAGCGCGGTAGGCAGCCAGCCCCGGTGCGTGGAGCGGTGTCGCTGCCGCTCCCGGCTCGCCGCCCGGCAGTGACCAGCCGGCAAGGCGCAACGCACCCATCAGACTTCCGGCGCGTGTGCCGGCGGCGTGCACCGGTGAAGCCGGACGCAGTGCCGCGAGCGTGGCTAGGAACAAGGCATCGGTGGCGAGCGGGCCGTCGACCATGATGGGACCGCACGCGCCCAGATCCTCGAGCCGTGCATCGCACATCAGCGCCACGTACAGCGTGGCGAGAGCCGTGCGCTGCGACTCCGTCAGTGCCTCGGCGCCCTGTAGCGTGCCGCGCCGGCCGGCCCAGGGGCCACCGGCCTCGGCAAAGCTCGGCAGGGCGAGGGCACCGGCGACGAGCACGGCGTGCAGGTCGGCAGCGTTGGCTGCGGCCGGCCGCTCGCCGGCGATCGCGGCGTATTCGCGACCGCCCATGAAGCGGGCGGTGGCGACCGGGGCACCCTCGGCATCGACGTTCGCCAGCATGTCGCGCCGCTCATCGAGCCGCCCGAGGTCGGTGCCGCGCGCCATGAGGATCACCCAGGTACCGCTCGAGATCACGCTGAAGGGCATTCCGGGCGGGAACCGGGCGGCGTGTGCGAGCCAAGAGGCGTTGGAATCATGGATGCCGCAGCGCACGCGGCAACGCGCCGGCAGGCTGGTACGCGCATGCACGGCCGGGCGGATCGCCCCCAGCACGGCATCGGCGCGGCGCAGCGGCGGCAGCAGGCGGTCCCAGCCGCGCGCGCCGGCGAGCGGTGACGGGGCCGCGGCCCGTGGCTGCCACAGGTCGGTGTGGCAGCCGAGGCTGGTCAGCTCGCTCGCACGCACGCCCGATAAGCGCCAGGCCCAGTACTGCGGGTGCAGCAGGAGCTGTGCGGCGCGCGCGTAGAGGCGCGGTGCGCGTGCCTGCAGATAGTAGAGCTGGCGAGCGAGGTTCAGTCCCAGCGGCAGCTCGGGCGAGGCGGTGAGGGCGAAGGGATCACGCAGCGCGCGATATTCGGCCGCGACGGACTCGAAGGCCGGATCCTCGTAATCGGGGGCGGCGAGCACCGCGCCCTGCGCGTCGATGAGCGCTGCGGCGGCACCGTGGCCTACGGGGACGAGGTCGGTGATGCGATCGCGATGCTCGGCCGCGGCGAGGGCCTGCAGGAACCACTCCCCGGTGGCCTCCAGGTCGAGCTGCCGCAGCCCCCCGGCCTCGACGGGCTGGCGATCGCGCTGCGCCGAGTCCACGACTTCGCCGCTCGCCGCATCGACGAGCAGCAGCTTGGCGTGCGTCTTGCCGACATCGAGGACGGCGATGACCGGGGGGGTCACGGTGGCGGTGGCGAGTGCAGGACGGGGGCTGGGCCCGTGGAGGGCGGGTGGCTTCGTGTCATCGGGTTGACCGTTTATGACTGAAAATGATAAAAGTCGATCATATATGAACTCATCTATGCTCCCCAACCGCTGGGATGACGCGGCGGCCGCGCGTCTCGCGCCCGAGGGCCTTCTACTCTATCGCTCGAATCTACTGGGTTCGGACCCGCGCATCACCAACTACGGCGGCGGCAACACCTCGG
>JADLAY010000084.1 GCA_020849765.1 Anaerolineae bacterium | reverse complement strand
CGGCCGCCTGAAGGATGTGGCCGGCGTCTATTTGCCGGGCCGCGACCACGTCGCGTGGATCGACCGCGCCGGCTTCGGCCTGGCCGGACTGACCCTGCTCGGCGTCATCGGCCACGGGACGCTGCGCGTCGCCAGGCGTGGGAAACGCAAGGAGAAAGGCAAATGAGCGGCGAGCGCGTCTATATCTTCAAGCGCTTCGAGCGGTTCTGGCATTGGACGCAGGCGGCGCTGATCATCGCCATGCTGGTGACCGGCTTCGAGATCCACGGCAGCCTGCAAATGCTCGGTTTCAAACAGGCGGTGGGGCTGCACACGGTGGCAGCCTGGGCGCTGATCACGCTCTGGGTGTTTGCGATCTTCTGGCACTTCACCACGGGCGAGTGGCGTCAGTACGTCCCGACCCTTAAGAACGTCGACGGCATGTTTCGCTACTATGTATTCGGCATTTTCACTGGCGCACCGCATCCTTTTCGCGCGACGCAGCTCACCAAGCACAATCCGCTGCAGAGGCTCGCTTACCTGCTGGTCAAACTGATCATCAATCCGCTGGTCTGGGCAAGCGGTCTGGCGCTGCTCTACTACCCCGCCTGGCGCGACATCGCCGCAGCGCCGGGACTGGGCGACATCGCGCTGCTGCATACGATCGGCGCGTTCATGATGCTGATCTTTCTCATTGCACACGTGTATCTCGCCACCACGGGCCATACGCCTCTCGCGCACATCAAGGCAATGATTACCGGATGGGAGTAGGCGGCGCGCCTTCGAGAGCGTTGCAACCACGCTGCGACGCGCGGGCTTTTGCGCGCGTCGCGGTTCGGGAAGCCGCGAGATGCCGCATTCTCCAGAATCTCCAGGGCTGCCCCTTGCGGGTCCCTTGCTCGCTGGCCCTGACCGACGCATCGATCGATCCGCAGTGAGCGCACCGGACAATCTCGCAACCACTGGACATTCGAGCCGGCGTCAGACCGCGTCGACGTCCGGAAGACGCATTCCCGCGCATGCCGTTTTCTTCCCCGCCGCAGCAGCCCATGCCATGCTGGTCCTTCCCGCCTCGGTGCTGTCGATGCTCGGCATTGGCGCGCCGGTACCCGGACTGATCACCTCGACCGGACACGCCCACGAGATGATCTTCGGCTTTGCGCTGGCCGTGATCTGCGGAAATCAACTCGGACCGATGAACGCTCGGTCCCTGATCGTACTGTTCGGCCTCTGGATCTTCGCCCGGCTCGCGTTTCTTTTCGCACCGCAGAGCCTCGCCGCGATCGGTACAAACATCGCCTGTGCGGTGCTGCTCGGCTGGCGCCTCGTTCCGCGTCTGTCGATTGCCGGCAAGAAGCTGCGCAATGCGGCACTGCCCGCAGTCCTGACCGCGATCTGTGTCATTGCGGTCGCGTTCCATCTCGCGCTGCGCACCGGCTCCGCACCGGAGGTCCGCACCTTGATCAAGGTCGTCGTCACGCTGCTCGCGCTGTTGATGCTTTTCATGGGAGGGCGTCTTCTCGCAGCCGCGATCGCGGGCCAACTCTACCGCCAGGGGGATCGGCATTCGGCACGCGTGCAGCCACGCATCGAGGGCGCACTGATCATCATCCTCGCCGTAGCAACTCTGGCCGCGCTGTCGACGGGTGCCCGCGGGGCCGCCATCGTGCAAGGTACAGCAATGGTTGTCGCCGGTGTACTTGCCGCGCTGCGCCTGCTGCGCTGGCGACCGTGGGCTGTACGCGGCCGCCCCGATCTGCTCTGTCTCTCGGTGGGCTATGCCTGGCTCTCGGTGGGCATCGGGCTGTTCGGCGCTTCGCTCGTCTCCGGAAACCATCAGGTGGCGGCGCTGCACGTCCTCATGGTGGGCAGTGTCGGCACCCTGACGATCAACGTCATGGCCATGACGCACGCGCTCACATCCCGGAGAAGATTCCTCCCCGCGCACGTACCCGTCTGGAGTACGCTCCTCATCGGCGCGGCGACGGTGTTGCGTGTCGCGAGTGCCATCGGAGTCGGCGAGTATCGACTTTTGTCGTTAGCGGCGTCGCTGTGCTGGAGCGGTGCGTTCGCCCTGCTCCTCGTGCTGCTCGTGCGACGATGAGGTGATCATGGAGCGTCCACAAAGTCGCGGCGAAGAAATCGCGAATGCCTTGAGTCACGGCATCGCGTTCATTGCCGCGCTCGTAGCGTTGCCCATTCTGATTTCGTCGACGCAGGGGCGCGAGACCAGCAACGTGGTCGGGGTGGTGATCTTCTCTACGACGATGGTGATGCTGTATCTCGCCTCCACGCTGTACCATGCGTTGCCCGCGGGTGGGGCGAAGCGCGTGTTCAAGAAACTCGATCACGGCGCAATCTACGTCTTTGTCGCGGGCAGCTACACGCCGTTCGCCCTGGGACCGCTGAGCGGTCCATGGGGGTGGTCCCTATTCGGAAGCGTGTGGGGGCTGGCGGTCGTCGGCGTCACCCTCAAGGCCGTGGATCGGCTGACGATGCCTTGGATGTCAACCGGGCTCTACCTTTTCATGGGTTGGCTTGCCGTCATCGCGTCTGCACCGCTGCTCGATCGTGTGCCGCTTACTGGCGTTATCCTCATAGTCGCCGGTGGGCTGGCATACACCGCGGGTGTGGTCTTTTTCATGCTCGACGAGCGGCTGCGCTATGCCCACACAGTCTGGCATGGCTTCGTCATCGCGGGCAGTGCGTGTCATTTCTTCGCCGTATTGGGGTATGCAGCCTGATATCACTCAGGTCACGACCAGATGAACCGTCGATCAATCTTGGGGCCTGTGACCCTATTACCGACATACAAGGAAGGCAATCATGCAGGTAAGTCCAGATTGGGAACCGACATCGGAGACTGTGCTTCGCGACCAGCGGGCGGCTTATGACGCCATGCGCGAGCGCTGCCCCGTTGCGTACAGCGAACTCATGCAGTGGTCGCTGTTTCGCCACGACGATATCGTTCGCGTGCTCAACGACCACGAAACGTTCAGCAATGCGGTGTCCAGGCACATGTCGGTGCCTCACGGGATAGACCCGCCGGCGCACACTGCCTATCGGCGTATCATTGATCCATACTTCGCGGCGCCGCGCATGACGGCGTTCGAGCCCGCCTGCAAGGAAATCGCCGCCGCGCTCGTGCAGGGTGCAGTCGCGCGCCGTGAGGTCGAAGCAATGACGGCTCTTGCGCTGCCGTTCGCCGTGCGCGTCCAATGCGCCTTCCTCGGTTGGCCACCTAGTTTGCACGAGCCGCTCGGACGATGGACGCGCAAGAACCACGAGGCGACGCGCTCGCAGGATCAGCAGGCACTGGCCGAGGTCGCTCGCGAGTTTGACGAAGTCATCGATTCGCAGCTCGACGCGCGCAAGCGGGCAGGCGCGAGCCCGGTGGACGACGTCACAGCATCGCTCATGCACGAGCAGATCGATGGCCGCAATTTGAGTCGGGAAGAGATTGCTAGCATTCTGCGCAACTGGACCGCGGGCGAAGTCGGCACCATTTCCGCCGCAGTCGGCATCCTCGCCCATTACCTCGCAGAGCACGAGCGACTCCAGGCGCAGATGCGCGCACATCCGGCACTGTTGCCTGCAGCGATCGACGAGATTCTGCGCATGCACGGTCCCCTGGTATCCAACCGGCGCGTGACCACGCGCTCGGTCGAGATCGGTGGAAGAAATATCGCGGCCGGCGAACGACTCTCGCTGATCTGGATTTCCGCCAACCGCGACGGGCGGGTGTTTCCGGCACCGGACGATTTTCAGCTGGATCGAGATGCGAGCAGGAACCTTCTCTACGGCGCCGGCATCCACGT
>JADLAY010000083.1 GCA_020849765.1 Anaerolineae bacterium | reverse complement strand
CTTCGACGCCAGCCTGCCAAGGAGTTGAGCTATGAACTCATCAGTCAATTGCGCCTGGCAAAACGTCGTCGTCCCTAACACAACCTTATGTCGTCGCCTCCGCTACAACCCTACGTCGTCTGACATTCATCGCGTCCGGGGCGGGGTGGCGGACGGCAAGAATGCCGTCCCTACAACGAACGTGGCGAATGTGTAGGAACGCCACCTGCGTCGTCCGTGGCCGCATCGCGCGGATCATTCGTCCGATGACCGCAGTGCCTGGATCTCCAATTCGCTGAAGCCGCCGCAGGTCGCGTCCTCGTGGCCGGAGAACGTCAGCACGATGCTGCGCCCGATCACGCCGGGGCTGACCGCGACGTCGGGATCGGGCGTGCCGTCGAGCGCGACCGTCTGCTCGAAGACGACGCTGCCATCGGCGTCGAGCACCTGGACGGTGACGCTGCCGAAACCGAAGCCCGTGCGGAAGTCTGGCGTGCTGTTCTCCGCATTCGAGAGCAGCGCGATCTTGGCGATGGTGTCGTCCTTCGTCCCCGTCCAGCGGTAGACCGAGGTGCCATCCGACCCCGGCCCGGCGGAGAACCACGAGGTCGAACGGTCGCCATCGATTGAGAGCGACGCCTCGAAGTTGTCGTTGTAGGTGGTCGATGCGCTGACGGTGCCCTCGTTCGCAATCTCGATGACGGTGCCCGACGTCAGTGGCGATGCGTTGGGCGCGACTTCGATCGTGCGCTCCAGGTGAGTCACCGGCAGGACGGCGAGCGTCGGCAGGTTGTACGGCTGCGGATCGGCGGGCGGGCCGGATGCCTGTAGATCGGCATCCATCGGCACGCTGACCTGCTCCCCGGCGCTGACCGTCTGCGTGACGCCCTGGGCAGTGACCTCGGCCTCGCCTTCAAGCATGTTGACCGCCATGCTTTCGCCCGCCTCGGCCTGGATGTAGGCGGTCGAACTCAGCGTGACGTCGACGCTGTTGACGGTGAAGCGCACCTGGCCGATGCCCTCCGGTGTCTGGATCAGCATGCCGCTGTCCGGCGCGTTCGAGCAGACCGAGTCGCGCAGGCCGGTCTCGATGCGGAAGGCCTGCATCGGGCTGCGGCTGTCACCCGCCGCGACGTCGTTCTGGATCTGCACGTCGCCGAAGAGCAGGAAGGTCACGTTCTGGCCCGGCAGCGCATCCGGCAGATCCGCCTGCACCTTCATGACGGCCATGCCCCATTCGCGCGCGGCCTCGTCCATCGAGCTGAGCGTCAGCGATTGAACATCCGCCAGATTGACCTTGTCGCCCTGCTGCGCGAAGCTGACCGGCCCGGCGTCGGGCTGCGGTACCACGTCGAGGCGGACGTTGCCGTAGCAGGCCTCATTGCGCCCCGTGTCGTCGCAGGCGGAGTCGATGGTCGCCAGCGCGGCCTCGACGATGTTGGGGCAGGTCGCTTCCGTGAGCAGCGTCTCGACGGTCGGCGGGATGGCGAGCGTGGGTTCTACGGTCGGGGCGGGGCTGGCCTGTCCGCTGCAAGCGGCGCTCAGCAGCAGCACGAGAGCCGGGAAGATGACGCGCTGCCGGATCTGGTCGAGATAGGCCATGATACTCCCCCCACGCGTGGATGCGATCGATGCTCAGGCGCCTGATCGTACCGCTCATGCCGGGGGTGAGGCAAATCATCGCCGGATAGTACGGGCGGGATATATCCCGCCCATACAACGCACGTGAAACAATAATCCAACAGCGCTACGGCTGCGCGGGCGCGATGATGGGCGCGGTCGCCTGCAGGCTGCGCAGGTAGACCGTGATCGCTGCGATGTCGGCGTCGGTCAGGTAGCCGCCCCAGGCGGGCATGCTTGTCCCGGTCACGCCCCCGGCGATGATCTGCTGGATGGCGGCGTCGGGCGTCTCGCTCAGGAACGTCTGGTTGTTGAGCGCGGGCGCGATCGGCGAGCCATAGCCATCGACGCCGTGACACTGCGTACACAACAGGCCGAACAAGCGCTGCCCGTTGGCAATCGCCTGCGGGCTGGTATCGAGCGGCGCGGCTTCGATGACCGGCAGCGTGACGCCCGCCGCGTTCAACTCGCCCCAGCCGCCGATCAGCGCGACCACCGCCTGCTGTTCGGCTGGATCGAGCGCCGCGACCCACGAGGCCATCAGCGTGCCCGGTACGCCTTCCTGAATGATGCGGGCGATGTCGGCATCGCTCAGGCGCACGCGCAGCTCGTCCGTGTTGAGCGCCGGGGCTAATGTCGAGCCTTCGCCGTTGGCGCCATGGCAGGCGGCGCAGTTTTCGGCATAGACGGTCAGCCCTGCGGATAATGCCGCGCCGTTGGGCATCGTTGCCACCAGCGTGAACGTCTCCGCGGGAATCTCCGCGACCGTGATCTGCGGCGGCGTCAGACCGAGTTCGGCCACGCGTGCGGCGACCGTATCCCAGGTATCCGCTTGCAGCGCGACGACCAGGCTGTCGATTTGCATCGCCGTCAGGGTGCCGCCCTCGTCGACGCCGAAGGCCGCCATCGCCGTGTTGTAGCGCCCGCGGTCGATCGTGTTGTAGATCAACTGCGCATCCATGGCGGCGGCGGTCGTCAGCGGTGGGTAGGCGGCGATGCCTTCACCGCTGGCGCCGTGGCAGGCGACGCAGTTCTGCGCGTAGAGATCGGTGCCCTCCGCGACCATCGCCATGTGCAGGCTGGCGGCGGCGGCAACCTGGCGTGCCGGTTCGTTGAAGAGCGCGAGTCCAAGCCCGGCGACGATCATCAGCGTGCCGATCAAGGCGAGCCAACGCATTTGTGTCGTCATGATGCCACCTCCGCATAGACCAGATCGTCCGCGCTGGCCCGGTCGCGCTGGATCGGCGCGCCGGTATCGACCTTGACCATGCCGTCGACGATGCTCACGGCGAACCGATCCAGCGGGCGCGGCGCGGGCGGGTTGATCACCTGGCCGTCCATCTCGAAGGATGACGCGTGGCACGGGCAGATGAACTTGCCCTCCGCCGGGTTCCAGGGCACGGCGCAGCCCAGATGCGTGCACTTGCGATAGAGCGCCAGGAAGCCGCCATCCGGCATGCGCACGAGATAAAAGCGGCCCTGGGTGAAGGGTGTGACGCTGCCGGGCTGGAACGAGTCGACCGCCCCCGCGTCGATCACGCCGCCGAACTCGCCTTCGACCACGCGCGGCGAGAAGAAGCTGAGCACAACCCCGCCCGTTTCGACCAGCGCCAGCGCACCGGCGGCGCCCCAGGCGATTTTGAGGAAGTCACGCCGCGAGACGTTCGTGTCGGCCATCAGAGCACCTCCCACGGCAGCATCAGCGCCATGCCTTCGCCGCGGAAGGCGATGCCGATCACGGTCAGCACGACGAACGAGGTCACGAGCAGGACGAAGACACCCTGACGTGCCTCGCAAGCGGTCGCCTTGAACAGGCGCCTGGTGCCGTCGTAGTAGCCGATCAAGAGCAGGAGCAGCGCCGCCAGCGGCAGCCAGCCGTTGCTGATGACCGTCGGCAGGCTCGGCAGCATGCCTGGCAGGTCGATGACGTACTCGTCGAGCAGCACCAGCAGCGGCACGGCGATCAGCGCCGTCACGACGCTGACGAGCGCCAGCCAGCGCCCCTTGCGCGAGCGAAACCAGACGCCCTCGGCGCTCAGGTCGAAGCGTTGGTAGGGCAGCAAAGCGAGCGCGCCCAACCCCAGCGCCGGGATGATGATGGCGCCGAAGACGGGGTGAAAATGCAGCAGCAGTTCTTGCAGGCCCATGAAGTACCAGGCCGCTTTGGCCGGGTTGGGGCTGTGATCCGGGTTGGCGGCGGCTTCGAGAGGGGCATTGACCCAGACCGCCCACAGCAGGATCGCGCCGGTCATGATCAGGGCGAAGACCAGCTCGCGCGAGACGAGGTGCGGCAGCGTCGTCACCTTCTCGATCCGGTCGCCGTCGTCGCTGCCGTCGACTTTGCCGTCGACCGTGTGCGGGATCGTCAGCGTGTCTTTGCGCACGCGCCAGATGTGGAACGAGACGATGCCCATCAGCGTCAGCGGGATGATGGCGACGTGCAGGCCGTAGAAGTTGGTCAGCGTGGCAGCGCCGACTTCCGGGCCGCCGAGCAGGAAGTTGCGCAGCCCTTCGCCGATCAGCGGGATGTAGCTCAGCAGGCTGGAGCCGACCGTCACCGCCCAGTAGGCCAGTTGATCCCACGGCAGCAGGTAGCCGGTGAAATTGGCCGCGACCACGAGCAGCAGCAGGCCGATGCCGAGCACCCAGTTGAATTCGCGCGGCGCGCGGAAGCCGCCCGTGAAGAAGACGCGCAGCATGTGCAGAAAGGCGACGATCACGAGCAGGTTGCCGCTCCAGTGATGCAGATTGCGGATCAACTGGCCGAACCAGACATCGGTCTGCAGGTTGAGCATGTCCTGGTAGGCGCTGGCGGGCGTCGGCGTGTAGACGAACATCAGCATGACGCCGGTGATCGCCAGCAGCGCGACCAGCAGCAGCGCCAGCCCGCCGAGGCCCCAGGTGTAAGTGAATTTCAGCGTCGGCTTGGCGACCTTGCTCGGATGCAGATGCAGCACGAGGTTGTTCATCACCAGCCGCATGCGCCCGCGGTCGTCGCTGGGCGGGAGTTCATCGCGCTGGATCGATTCCCAGACGCGCTGTTTCAGATCTTCCGGGCGGGGGTCGAGTTCATTGTTCATGAGGATTGGCTCCTGAGGCACGGCGGCAGGCTACGGTTGCTGCGCATCGGTGGTCGGCTGGCGCTGGCCGCGATACTGATTGCCACTGCCGCTTCCATTCCCGTTGCCATTGCTCTTGCCGTTGCCCTGCCCGTTGCTGCCACCGTTGCCATTGGCGCTGCCTGTGCCAGCGCTGCTGCTGTTGCCGTTGCCGTTGTTGCCATCACCGTTTCGGTTGTTGCCGCTGCCATTGCCCTCGCCACGACCGGGGCCCGCCCACAGCGGACGCCCATTCGGGTCGCGCAGGAGAATGCGCTCGCCGGTCGTCGTCTTCGTCACCTGGCCGACCTGGAACTGATCCGCCTGCCAGAAGCCCATCATCGAAATGACGTCGCCCGCGGCGAAGGTCACCGCCTGCGTCTGCCAGAAGTCCGCGCGCCCGAAGGAGACCGTCAGCGTCTGCGCGTCGGTCGTCTGCACGACCAGGCCGTTGTTCGTCAGCGCCGTAACTGTGCCCTCGACCGTCACCCACTCGTCCGCGGGAACTTGTACCTCGCCCTGACCGCCGTTGGCACCGTTGCCGTTGCTGGCGCCGCCCGACCAGAGCGGCTGCCCGTTTTCGTCACGCAGCGCCAGGGTCGCGCCGTTGGCATTCGTCACCGTGCGCGCGTGGTAATCGGTGCTGTTGAAGAAGCCATCGACCGTGACGACATCGCCGATGTTCAGCGGCACCGGCTGCGACTGCCAGAAGTCCGTCGATCCCAACTCGACGTAGACCGTGCTGCCGTCGTTGAGCGCCAGCGTCATGCCGACCGCGGTCAGCTCTGCGATCGTGCCGGTGGCGCTCCAGGCCTGGCCGACGTTGTTGACGGACTGCTGCTGCTGAACCGGCTGCGCCGTGCCCGCCGGGGCGACTTCGACGCCCGCGCGGGTCGGTTCGGGTGCCGTGACCTGCGCTGTGGGGGCGGGCGTCAGCGTTTCCGCCGCAATGACCGCCGGGCGATCCAGCATGGCGAATGCCGCGCCGCCGACGACGGTCACGACGAGAATTGCGATAATGATCTTCTTCAACATGAGGTTCTCTCCCTGTGTCAAACGACTTCACATGGTGGGAGGATGCCAGCAAGTTGTGTAGATATGATGAAGATCGGGAAGTCGGGTTGCGGGGCATTTGGCGCCGAGGATTTCGGGCAAGAATCGACGGGATGCATCGTTTGTAGGGGCGGGATATATCCCGCCCCTACGGCGTATGCGCCATTGGCAATCCCAACGCCCTGCGCTAAGCTGTCTCGTCGTTCAGCCTACCCATCACGAGCGACCCGATGCCCACCATCCGCGCCCTGATCTTCGACCTGGACGGCGTGATCACCGATACCGCCGAGTTCCACTACCTGTCCTGGAAGCAGTTGGCCGACGAGGAAGGCTTGCCCTTCACGCGCGCGGACAACGAAGCGCTGCGCGGTGTCTCCCGGCGTGAGAGCTTGCGCCGCCTGCTCAAGGGCAGGCCGATTGACGAGGACACGGCTGCGGCCTGGATGAAGCGCAAGAACGACTACTTCCTTGAACTGCTGGATCGCGTCACACCGGCGGATCGGCTGCCGGGTGTCACATCGCTGCTGGAAGATGCGCGGCGCACGGGGCTGCGGCTCGGCATTGGATCGGCGTCGAAGAATGTGCGCCCGGTGCTCGACAAGCTCGGCCTGAGCGATGCCTTCGACGCCATCGGCGATGCGCACAGCGAGGTCGTCTCCAAGCCCGCGCCGGATCTGTTCGTCTGGATCGCCGGACGGCTCGACGTCTACCCGACGCAGACGGTCATCTTTGAGGATGCGGAGGCGGGCATCGAGGCGGGGAGGCGCGGGCGCTTCTGGACGGTCGGCATCGGCCCGGCCACCGATGGCCTGGCGCACCTCCACTATGACTCGATGGCGGCAATCACCCTGGCAGACGTGCTCACGAAACTGGCGGCACTCGGCTGACCGACTCGCGCACGATCAATTCCGGCGGCAGCAAGACCTGGCGCGTGGGCGCCGTCGGGTCGTTGACGAGCGCGCCGACCATGGCGACCAGTTCCGCGCTGATGGCGGCGATCGGCTGGCGCAGGGTCGTCAGCGGCGGATGCAGATAGCGGCTCAGAAGCTCGTCGTCGAAACCGACGATCGAGAGCGTCTCGCCGACGACGTGGCCGCGCCGCTCCGCCTCGTTCATGATGCTGATCGCCATCAGATCGCTCGGTGTGATGATCGCCGTCGGCTGGGCGACTGTGGGCAGGCGGTCAAACTGGTCGAAGACTTCCTCGCCGACCGCCTCGCCATATTCCGTGCGCTGGATGTAAAGCTCCGGGATCGGCAGCGCGGTCTGCTCCATCGCTTCCAGGTAACCCTCCAGGCGATAGCTGCCCGTCAGCGATTGCTCCGGCCATGTCACGATCGCGATCCGCGTGTGGCCGAGCGCCAGCAGATGATCGACCGCCATCATGACCCCGGCCTTGCCGTCCGTATCCACCCAGTTGAAATCCCAGTCCGGGTTGGCGCGCCCGAAGCTGACGAACGGGAAGCCGAGGTCGAGCAAATGGGCGATGCGCGGATCGTCGTGGGTCGTATCCGCCAGCACGAAGCAGTCGACGCGCCCGGTGCCGATCATCTCGTCGTAGGCGGGCAGCGGGTTGTCTTCCGGATAGGTGAAGGTCAACAGGTGATAGCCCGCGGCGGAGGCGGCTCGTGCCAACTGGAAGGCGAAGTGCTCGAGCACGGTGTTCGTCCGCGGCTCGTCGATGTAGGGCAGCGCGTAGCCAATCAGGCGCGTGCGGCTGGCGCGCAGATTGAGCGCAGTCATGTTGCGCGTGTAGCCAAGCTGCTCCACCGCTTCCAGGATGCGCTTGCGCGTGTCATCGCTGACGCCGAACGGTTTGTTGTTGAGGACGTAGGACACTGCCGCGATTGAGACGCCCGCAGCGCGCGCCACATCTTTGATGGTTACCATGTCGGGCTTTGTTCAGTCGGACACAGGACAAGACCACTCTATTATGCCCACGTATTGTCTGTCCTGCGATCAAGCGGCGCTGCGGCAGGAGGATCGCTGCAATACAACCGTGGAGCGTCGAAGAGCTCACAAAATGTCTTGCAGGGTGTGTTGTCGTAGGGGCGCATCATGGCGCCCCTACAGCATTCAGAGACCCTTTATGACCCGAATCTGTGTGACTCTGGGCCAACACGAACGCCCTACGCGCCGCGCAGGGCCGCCGTCGCCGCCTGATCGATGGTCATCGTTGCCGGGTCGATGACGACGCCGTAATCGTCCTTGGCGCTGGCGAGCGAGACGTAGTCGTTCATCACGTCCCACAGCACCATCTCCGGGTCGCGCTCGTACGGGTTGCCCCAGCCGCCGCCGCCGCCGGAATTGTTGACGAGCAGATCTTCGGGCTGGAAGTAGTCATAAATCGCACCGGTGACGACTTCCTCCGGCGTCCCGGCGCGGACGACCACGCTGCCGGGGTCGCCTTCCATGCCACCATTGACGCCCCACGGCTTGGTCTTTGTCTTCTTGACCAGCGTCAGCGCCGTCGACGGATGCAGGAAGCGGTAGGCGCGCGTGACGCCAACACCGCCGCGATACTTGCCCGCGCCGCACGAGTCCTTGCGCATGGCGTAGGTCTCGATGATCCACGGCGCTTTCGTCTCCAGCACTTCGACCGGGTTGTTGCGGCAGCCCGGCTCGCTCATGTGCATGATGCCGTCCTCGCCGTCGCCGCCGGAGTGCGCGCCGAAGCCGACCGCCTCGTTGGTCGCTTCCAGCCACGGCATGCCGGTGTCGGGGTGAATGCCGAGGCCCATCACGTCGAAGACGTCACCGCCGGAGCAGGCCGGGATCAGTTCCGGCATGCCCTGGGCCAGCGCCTTGAGGATGACTTCCGGTGCCAGCAGACCGGCCCACACGGTGAAGGTCGACGCGGGCGGGATGGCGTGCATCAGTTCGCCGGGCGGCGCAATCACCTTGAGCGGGCGGTAGTTGCCCTCGTTAGCCGGTGTATCCGGCGTGGTGATGCCCTTGAAGGCGAGCGCGCTGACGCCCATGGTCAGGCCGATGGGCAGGTTCATCGGGCCGCGCGTCGCCGGGTGCGAGCCCGTCCAGTCGACGATGAACTCGTCGTCGGTGATGGTGACTGTGCACTTGAGCTTGAGCATCGTGTCCTTGTCGATGCCGTCGTCGTCGGCATAGTCTTCCGCCGACCAGGTGCCCTTCGGCAGCTGCGCCAGCCGCGCACGGGACAGGCGTTCGCCGTGATCGAGGATCTCCTCGACGGCCTCGCGGAACAACTCGACGCCGAACTTATCGACCAGGTCGGCGACGCGGCGCTCACCGGTGCGGCAGGCCGAGATCTGCGCGTTCATGTCGCCGATGATGCGGTCGGGCAGGCGGCTGTTGAAGCGCAGGATGTTGAGCAGCTCTTTGTCGAGCACGCCCGCCTTGTAAATCTTGACCGCGGGCAGCAGCAGGCCTTCCTGGAACACGTCAATCGAATCGAGGATGTAGCCCGCGTCCTTCTGGCCCATGTCCAGCCAGTGCTGCTTGATCGCCGTGTAGCCGATCAGATCGTCCTTGTAGAAGATCGGCGACACGGCCAGCACGTCGAGCGGATGGGCGGAACTCCAGTACGGGTAGCTGGTCAGCAGCAGGTCGCCGGGCTTCATGTTTTCGACCCCGGCGAATTCGACCGCTTTCTCCAGGCCATAATCGTTGCCGCGCGTGAACACGGCCAGGCCGGGCGATTCGGCCAGCATGCGGCACTTGTTGTCGTAGATGCCGAGGCCGAAGTCGCGGATTTCGTAGATGATCGTGCTGTACGAGGTGCGCATCAGGTTGCGCTCCATCTCGTTAGCCGCCGAAATCAGGTAGTTATGAATGACCTGTACGGTGATTGGATCGAGATTGCTCATCGTGGTTTCCTTCTCCCTTAGCCCACCTGGATGGCGAGTTCGCCGTAATCGCCGACGGTCAGGACGTCGTTCGCATGAACCATCGTCGTCGAACTCGGCTCTTCGATGATCGCAGGGCCATGGATGCTATCGCCCGCGCCCAGCTTCATACGGTCGTAGACGGTGTAGGTGACGCGCGCACGCTGCTCGCGCACGTAGACGTCGCGCGTGCCTTTGCGCGCTGCGTCGACGCTGCCGCTGCCGCGTTCGATCATCGGCAGATCGGGGCGGGGCAGCAGGCCGACCGCGCGCAGCCGCAGCGTGACGATCTCGATCGGGTCTTCCATCATGCTGTGGCCGTACTGCTGCTGGTGCACCTTGTTGAAGGCCTCGACGATGCCAGGGATCTGTTCGGCCGTGATCTCCAGGCCCGGCATCGGCACGTTGACGGTGTGCTCCTGCCCACGGTAGCGCATCTCCGCCGTCGGCATGAAGGTGCGCCGCTCTGGCTCGAAGCCGTCGTAGGCCAGGGCGTCGTGCCCCTGCGCGGACAGCTTGGCGTAGACGTCGTTGACCGCTGTCACGTCCATGTCGGCCAGTTCGATGATGCTCGTCTGCGAGTAATCGTGGACGACGTCGACCATCAGCATGCCGAAGGCGGAGAAGTTGCCCGGCCCCGGCGGGATGATGGCGCGCGGGATGCCGAGTTCGCGGGCGACGTTGGCCGCGACGAAGGCGCCGCCGCCGCCGAACGCGCAGAGGGCGAAATCCTTCGGGTGATAGCCGCGCTCAATCGAGATCACGCGCACGGCCCCGGCCATCTTGGCCTCGCTGATGTGGACGATGCCCGCCGCCACGTCGTCAGCCGACATGCCGAGCTTGTCGCCCAGCCTGGCAATCGCCGCCCGCGCCAGCTCGGGGTCGATCTTGATTTCGCCGCCGAGGAAGTTGCCCGCGTCGAGATAGCCGATGACGAGCGCCGCGTCGGTGAAGGTGACGTTCTCGCCGCCCTTGCCGTAGCAGACCGGGCCAGGATCGGCACCCGCGCTCTTCGGCCCGACCTGGAGATGACCACCCGGATCGACCCAGGCGATGGAACCGCCGCCCGAACCGATGGTGTGGATGTCGATGGTCGGGATCGAGATCGGCAGCGTCTGGAAGACCTGCTGGTTCTCAATCGTCGGCCTGCCACCGGCGATTAACGACGCGTCGAGGCTGGTGCCGCCCATGTCGAACGTGATCAGGTTCGGCTGGCCGATCAGCTTGCCCAGGTAAGCGCCGCCGATGACGCCGCCCGCCGGGCCGGACAGGACGAGATGCACCGGCTGCTCTTTGGCGGTTTCGAGCGTCATGGCGCCGCCGCCGGAGCGCGTCATCAGGAAGTGGCCGTTGAAGCCGCCCTGGCGCAGTTCATTATCCAGGCGCGTCAGGTACGTGCGCGTGATCGGCTTGACGTAGGCGTCGATCACGGTCGTGCTCGTGCGCTCGTATTCGCGATACTCGCGGCTCAGGTTGCTGGACAGCGTGACCGAGATCTCCGGCGCTTCTTCCTTGACGACCTGCTCCATCAGCAGTTCATGTTCGGGGTTGGCATAGCTGTGCAGGAAGCAGACGGCGATTGACTGCGCGCCCGTGGCCCTGATCTTCTTGACGACGTCGCGCGCCTGTTCCTTGTTGAACGGAGTCAGCACCTGACCCTTGTAGTTCAGGCGCTCTTCGACCTCGAAGCAGAGATAACGCGGCACCAATGATTCCGGCTTGCGATATTTGAAGTCGTACATCGGAATGCGATCCGTGCGCTGTAACAGGTAGACGTCGCGGAAGCCAATCGTCGTCACAATGGCGACCTTGGCGCCCGACCGCGTGAGCATGGCGTTGATGCCCAGGGTCGTGCCGTGGACGAAGAAACCGATCTCCTCCGGCGCGGCTTCGGCTTTCTGGAACGCCTGGAGCACACCCTCCGCCGGGTTCGACGGCGTGGTGGCGACTTTTTCCAACCGGATGCTGCCGGTTGCTTCGTCAAGGGCGATCACGTCTGTGAACGTTCCCCCGACATCGACAGATACGCGCATAACAGCTCCTCCCTCGGATGATCTACGGTGATGTCAATAAGTAGTCCAACCCTCGTAAAATCAATAGCTTGCGACCATCTCCTTTCCTGTTCCGTTCCGGGTGATCGTGCGGTGCGATCACGGTCATTTACGTCGCCATGAATTGCCGGACGAGGCATGCGTCGTCCCTACAAATCCATCACGTTTTTTCGTAGGGACAGGGCGTGCCCTGTCCGCCCTCGTCACCGACCGTATATCGTCGGTCTGTGAACCAATTCGGCGGACGGCATGAATGCCGTCCCTACACGTCCGTCCCCCAAAAACGTGCCCCACATGCCATCACCCTTCCCCTGTGTCCGCGCGTGATTGCGCATAGGCCTCACGCGCGGGATCAACCTCGATCAAGTCCAGCGTCGCCGGGTCGAAGATCAACCCGTAGAGCGATTTGGCCTGCTCGATCGACACGTAGCCGTTGCGCAGGTCGTCGCGCACCGCCTCGACCGGGCGCTCGTAGGGATGGCCGTAGCCGCCGCCTGTGCCGGTGATCAGGCGCGCCACGTCGCCGTGCTTCATCGGGTAGCGCGTCAGCTTGCCGCGCCAGACGACCGCCGCCGTCTGCCCGGCAGGGATGACCGCCGCGCCGTTGGAAGAGCCCTGGCCGCCGCCGTCCGCGCCCCAGGGCAGGAAGCGATGGCGCCCGTAGGTCGTCGTCACCGCTGCGCGCTCGCCCAGCACACGGTAATCGCGCACGAGGCCTCGGCCGCCGCGCTGGCGGCCCGCGCCCGCCGGGTCGACGCGGAGCGCATACTGATCGACCATCAGCGGGTAGCGCGTCTCGCAGACTTCGACCGGGATGTTGTAGGTTTCGCCGTCACCCTGAGCGACGAGCGCGTTCTGGCCGTCGCGGATCATGCTCGCGCCCCAGCCGCCCGCCTGCGGCTCGACCAGCACGAACAGATTGCCGTTGGCATCGGTGCCGCTGATGCTGGTGCCGCAAATGCTCAGGAAGTGGCCGACCGTCAGCCGGTCTTGCGCAATCGGGTAGAGCGCGCGCCAGAGCAAATCGACCGCCGACGCCCCGGCCTCCCAGTAGGTCGAGACGGGCGCGGGCCGTTTGGCCGTGAAGATGGTGCCGTCCGGGCAGATCAGCTTGACCGGGCGGAAGCAGCCGCCGTTGTTGGGGTAATTCGGCACCGTGATCGCTTTGAAGACGACCCGGCACGACGACAGCAGCCGCGCGCGCGTGCCGTTGATCGGCCCGGCCACCTGCGGCGACGAGCCGCTGAAATCCGCCGTGAACGACTCGTCGTCAATCGTGATCTTGACGCGGATCGGGATCGGCGCGTCGCTCATGCCGTCGTCGTCGATGAAGTCCTCGGCCTCGTAGACGCCCTTGGGCAGCCCGGCCAGCGCATCGAGCGCGATCTTCTCGCCCTGCGCCAGCAGATCGAGCACGCTCGCGCGGTAGACGTCGATGCCGTAGCGGCGACATAACTCGCGCACGCGCAGCTCGCCGACGCGGATCGCCGCCACGCCCGCGAACAGATCCGACAGCGTCATGTCTGGCAGGCGCACGTTGGCCGCGATGATGTCGATCAAGCCCTGCACCGGCTGGCCGCCGCTGTAAACGCGCACCGCCGGGAGCTGTAAACCTTCCTGGTAGATCTCGGTCGCGTCGGTCGTCCAACTGCCGGGCGCCATGCCGCCGACTTCCGTCCAGTGCGCCTTGTTGGCCGCGAAGGCGACCAGCACGCCGTCGTCGATGATCGGGCCGATCAGGCAGACGTCGCTCAGGTGGGTGCCGCCGCCCGAATACGGGTCGTTGGTGGCGAAGATGTCGCCCGCGCGCAGGTTGTCCGCGCCGAACTTATCGAGGATCGAGCGCACGGCGAACGGCAGTACGCCGGTGAAGCCGGGCACGCCCTGCGCCTCGGCGATCAGCTCGCCGTCCGGCGTCAGCAGCCCGCACGAATAGTCGAGCACTTCGTAGATGATCGGGCTCTTGCTCGCCTGGCCCAGGCGCACGAACATCTCTTCGGCGGTCGCGCGCAGGTGCTCCTGGATGATCGTCAGCGTGAATGGATCGTGCATTGCGTGCGTCTCGTTCGTCATGAGCTTGTCTCGCGCATCATGAGCCGCAGGCGTGCCGTTTCTTCGGCGTCGACCGCCAGCGTGTCCGGGTCGATGGCGACACCGTAGAAGATGTGCGCTTGCATCGGAGTCAGCAGTTCGTTGCGCACGTCGCGCTGCACGAGCGCCGGGTCGCGGTCGAGCGCGTGGCCGTAGCCGCCGCCGACCGCCGTGATCAGCCGGGCGACGTCGCCGTGCCGCAGGCGATAACGCGCCAGCTTGCCCTTGCGCAGGGCGGGTGCATCCGTCCCCGCGGGGATGATCTCGACCGCGTTCGATGATCCATCCGCGCCGCCGCCCGCGCCCCAGGGCGGGAACTTGAAGCGCCCGAACGTCGCCGTCAAGTCCGCCGTCTCGCTCAGCACGCGGTAGTCGCGGATCAGCCCGAAGCCGCCGCGATACTGGCCCGACCCGGCAGGGTGCTCGGTGTTGAAAGCGAACTGATCGACCAGCAGCGGGTAGCGCGTCTCGCAGACCTCGACGGCCATGATGTAAGTCTCGCCGTCGCCGGACGGCACCATGCCGCTCATGCCGTCGCGAGTCGTCATGGCGCCCCAGCCGCCCGCCTGCGGCTCGACCAGCACGAACTGGCCGCGCTCGCCTTCTTCGTCGACGCCGCTGATGATGGTGCCGCAAATGCTCAGGTGATGGCCGACCGGCAGCTTATCGCTCGCGATTGGGAACAGCGCCTGCCAGATCAGATCGCTGATGTAGGCGCCCGTCTCCCAATAGGTCGAGACGGGGGCAGGGCGCTGGGCCGTGAACAGCGTGCCATCGGGGCAGATCACGTGCAGCGGGCGGAAGAAGCCGTCGTTGTTGGGGAAGTCGGAGTCGAGCGCTTCCTTGAAGATCTCGCGCACGGCCACCAGCAAGCCCGTCCAGGTCGTGTTGATCGGGCCGGGCGCTTGCCCCGCCGAGCCGGTGAAATCCGCCGTGAACGAGTCGGCGTCGATCGTGATGCGGACGCAGACCTTGAGCGGATCGTCGCTCAGGCCGTCGTCGTCAATCCACATCTCGGATGTGTACTCGCCCGCGGGCAGCGCCGCCAGCCGCGCCAGCGCGATCTGTTCGCCGCGCGCCAGCAGCGTGCTCATCGTCTCGTGCAAGGCCGCCGCGCCATACTTGTTGCAGATGCTGACGATGCCGCGCTCGCCCGCCCGCAGCGAGGCGATCCCGGCGTAGAGGTCACCCATCGTCATCTGAGGCAGGCGCACGTTGACCTCGATCACGTCGAGGATGCCCTGGATCGGCTCGCCCGCGTCGAACAGCTTGACGGCGGGAAGCTGCAAGCCTTCCTGGTAGATCTCGGTCGAGTCGGTCGTCCAACTGCCGGGGGCCATGCCGCCGACTTCCGTCCAGTGCGCCTTGTTGACGGCAAAGCCGACCAGCGCGCCCTCGTAGACGATCGGCAGCACGAGCACAACGTCGCTCAGGTGGGTGCCGCCGCCTTTGTACGGGTCGTTGGTGGCGTAGATGTCGCCGGGGCGCATCGTCTGTGCCGGGAACTTGTCGAGGATTTCGCGCACGGCGAAGCTGAGGCAGCCGATGAAGCCGGGCACGCCTTCGGCCTCGGCGATCAGGTCGCCATCCGGCGAGACCAGCCCGCAAGCCATATCGAGCACTTCGTAGATGATCGGACTCTGCGCGGTGCGCCCGTAGACGACGAACATCTCCTCAGCGCTCGCGCGCAGCATCTCGGCGATGATGTCGAGCGTGAACGGATCGGTGGACGAGCGGGTCAACGGAGCGTTCGTCATGGCGTCACGTCACCATCTCGATGTGGAGGAAGCCGTACTCGTCGCGCGTCAGCGTTTGATCCGGGAAGACGACCGTGGTCGAAGATGGCTCCTCGATCACCGCCGGGCCGCGCAGGGCTTCGCCGACCGGCAGCCGGTCGCGCTCGTAGATGATCGCCTCGTGGAAGCCAAGCTCGTCGAAGTTGACGCGCCGCGTGCCTTTGCGCGCAGTCTCCAGGCGGTTGCCGGTCGCGTCGACGCGCTGGATGTCCGGCGTCGGCACGCGCCCGAAGGCTGTCACGTGATAGTTGACCAGTTCGACCGGCGTATCCAGCCGGAAGGTGTAGGTTTGCTCGTGCAGGGCGTGGAAGCGCGCGCTGATCTCGTCCAGCGCCGCCGCGTCGATGACGCCGCCGGGCAGCTGCACTTTGACCGTGTGCTCCTGGCCCAGGTAGCGCATGTCGGCGTGCCGCTGCAAGACGACCGCGTCCGGCGCGATGCCCTCGGCCATCATTTCGCGCTCGGCCTGCGCGCTCATCTCGCTGAGCAGGCCGTCGAGCCGCTCCGGCGTCACGCGGTCGATGCGCGTCACCAGCGTGCGGATGTAGTCGCGGCGCAGGTCGGTCATCAGCATGCCCCAGGCGGAGAAGACGCCCGGCAGCAGCGGGATGATCGTCTTCTTGACGCGCAGTTCGCGCATGAGCGCCGCGCCATGCAGCGCGCCGCCGCCGCCGAAGACGACCAGCGTGAAATCGCGCGGATCGTAACCACGGCGCACCGAGACGAGCTTGAGCGCGTTCATCATGTTGGCATCGGCAATCCGCAGCACGCCCATGGCCGCCTCTTCGACGCCGATGCTGAAGGCCTCGCCAATCGACGCCATCGCTGCCGCCGACTGCGCGACATCGAGCGCGATCTCGCCGCCGAGGAAGTATTCCGGGTTGATGCGTCCCGCGAGCACGTTGGCATCGGTCACGGTCGGGCGCTCGCCGCCCTTGCCGTAGCAGGCTGGACCCGGCTCCGCACCCGCGCTGACCGGCCCGACGCGCAATGCCCCGGCGTCGTCGACCCAGGCAATCGAGCCGCCGCCCGCGCCGATCTCGACGATGTCAATCGTCGGCGTCAGGATCGGGTAACCGGCGAAGTCGCGCCGGTGCTCGATCTTGTACTCGGTCGTGATCTTGGGCATGCCGTTCTCGACGAGCGACGTCTTGGCCGTCGTGCCGCCGATGTCGAGCGCGATCACGTTGCGCTCACCGATCAGTTCGCCGATGCGCACCGCGCCGATGACGCCTGCCACAGGGCCGGACTCGACCAGATGGATCGGCGCGTCCTTGGCGGCGTCGAAGGTCGCGCTGCCGCCGTTGGATTGCATCACATGCAGCGACTCGCGCGGCATCCCCATGCCGACCAGACTCGTCTCCAGGTGGTCGAGATAGTGCCGTGCGATCGGGTGGACGTAGCTGTTGAGCACGGCGGTGTTGGTGCGCTCGTATTCGCGCCACTCCTGCGTGATCTGGTGCGAGAGTGTGACCGGGATCTGCGGCGCCAGCTCGACGACGATCTCGCCGCAGGCGATCTCGTGGGCGGGGTTGGCATAGCTGTGCAGGAAGCAGACGGCGATCGCCTCGACGCCCTCGCCGAGCAGGAAGCGCACCTCGCGCGCGACGTCGTCCAGGTCGAGCGGCGTCAGCACCTCGCCCTTGTAGTTGAGCCGCTCGCTCACTTCGCGGCGAAGGTAGCGCGGCACGAACGGCGTCGGCTTGACGTAAGCCATGTTGTAGATGTCCGGGCGGTTGGCGCGCCCGATCTCGAGCACGTCGCGGAAGCCGCGCGTCGTGATCAGGCCGGTGCGGACGCCTTTGCGCTCGGTCAGCGCGTTGATGACGATGGTCGAACCGTGGACGAAGAAGGCGGTCTCCGCGGCGTCCTGCGCCGCTTTGTCAATCGAGTCGACCACGCCCTGGGCAAAGTTGGACGGCGTGGTCGAGACCTTGGCCGTGCTGATGGCGCCAGTGCTCTCGTCCAGAGCGACCAGATCCGTGAATGTTCCGCCGATGTCTGAGGCGATGCGCATGATGACGTTACGCCCCTTCCTGGCTGGCGGCGACGGCCTCGGCCTGCTGCGCCACTTCCGGCGGCTGCTCGAACAGGTGGCAGCGCGCAATGTGCCCGCCGCGCTGGCCGACGTCGACCATGACCGGGTCGACGCGCTTGCACACGTCCATCACGTAAGGGCAGCGCGTGTGGAAGCTGCAGCCCTTGGGTAGGTTGACCGGGCTGGGGATCTCGCCGGTCGAGACGACCTTGGCCGGTTTGAGTTTCTCTTCTTCCTCGGAGATGACCGGGATCGACGACAGCAGCATCTGCGTGTACGGGTGCTGCGGATTGCTGAAGAACTGTTCCGTGGCGGCGACTTCGGCGATGCGCCCCAGGTACATGATGGCGACGCGCGAGGCCAGGTTGCGCATCACGCTCAGGTCGTGGGTGATGAACATGTAGGTCAGGCCGAGTTCGCGCTGCAAGCGGATCAGCAGGTTGAGCACCTTGCCCTGCACCGAGACGTCGAGCGCCGAGGTCGGCTCGTCGAGCACGACCACCGACGGGTTGGTCGCCAGCGCGCGCGCAATCGCGACGATCTGGCGCTCGCCGCCGCTCAACTGGCGCGGGTACTTGTGCATGTATTCCGGCGGCAGATCGACCAGGTCGAGCAGGCGGATGACCTCTTCCAGCCGGTTGGCGTGCGGGTTGTGGATGCGCAGCGGCAGCTCCAGGATCTGCTTGATCGACTGGCGCGGGTTGAGCGACGAGCCGGGGTCCTGGAAGACGATCTGGATCTCTTTCTTGAGGCCGATCGGGCGCTTCTTCTCCGCAAACAGGTCGCGCCCATCATAGGTGATGGTGCCGCTGGTCGGCAGGTACATACCCATCGTGATGTAGGCGATGGTGCTCTTGCCCGACCCGGACTCGCCGACGATGCCGAACGTCTCGCCGCGGCGGATCTCGAACGAGACGCCGTCGACCGCCTTGACCGTGATTGGCTCGCGGTGGATGACGCCCGTGTGCCCGACGACGAAATGCTTCTTCAGGTTCTCTACTCGGAGGACGACGTCACCGCTCATACGGCCACCTGCTCTTGCTTGTACGCCTGCACCTTGTCCGGCGCGTCGTACAGAAAACACGCCACCTGGTGCGCTTCATCGTCGACCGTGAAGACGGGCGGCTTCAGGCGCTCGCAGACGGGCATCGCGTAGGGGCAGCGCGTGTGGAAACGGCAGCCGACCGGCGGGTTCATGTATGAGGGGATGCGCCCAGGGATGCCCTCGCTGATGCCGCCGCCGCTCAAACGGGGCACGGCGGCCATCAAGCCCTGCGTGTAGGGGTGTGCCGGTTTGGCGAACAGGCGCTTGGTCGGCGCGACCTCGACCATGTTGCCCGCGTACATGACGTAAACGCGGTCGGTCGTCTGGCGCACGATGCCGAGCGTGTGCGTGATCAGGATGACGGACTTCTGCTTTTCGTCGACCAGCCGCTGCAGCAGCCGCAGCACCTGATCCTGAATCGTCACGTCGAGCGCGGTGCCCGGCTCGTCCGCGATCAGCAGTTCGGGGTCGGTGCTCAGCGCCATACCGATGCAGACGCGCTGGCGCATCCCACCGCTGAGCTGGATCGGGTAGCTGTTGAGCAGGCGATCCGGGTCGGCGAGCGCGACTTCGCGCAGGGCCAGCCGGGCGCGCTGCTCGATGGCGCTGCGCGACAGCCGGTGGTTCTGCGGCGAGGCGTGGCGGATGACCGCCTCAAGCTGTTGGCCGATGGTGAAGACCGGGTTGAGCGCCGACGTCGGGTCCTGGAAGATCATCGAGATGCCCTGGCCGCGCATGTCGAGCAGCTTGCGCTCGCTCATCTTAAGCACGTTCTGGCCCTTGAACAGGATTTCGCCGTTCGGAATGACCGCGGGCGGCGTTGGCAGCACGCGCAGGATCGCCTTCATGGTCGTCGTCTTGCCGCAGCCGGTCTCGCCGACCAGCCCGACCTTCTCACCGGGGAAGACGTGGAAGTCGATGCCGTCGAGCACTTTCAGCACGCCGCCATAGACGCGGAAGTGTACGGATAGATTCTTGATGTCGAGGATCGGCGTTTGTGCGCTCACGGCTCAGGCCTCCTCCGCTGAAAATAGATCGCGCAGGCCGTCGCCCAGCAGGTTGAAGCCCAGAACGATGAAGACGATCGAGAGTGCAGGGAAGATGGCGATCCACCATTGATCCGGCAGGAAACGCGCGCCGCTGGCGACCATCGTGCCCAGGCCCGGCGTCGGCGGCTGCACGCCCAGGCCGACGAAGCTGAGCGTCGAGCCGATGATGATGACCCAGCCCATGTCGAGGCTGATCTTGGTGAAGATCGGCGAGATCATGTTGGGCAGGATCTCGCGCAGCAGGATGTGCCCGGTGCCCGCGCCGACCGTCTCCGCCGAGACGACGAAGTACTCGTTGCGCAGGGTGCTCGCCAGCCCGTAGACGAGGCGCGTGTACCACGGCCACCACATGAGCGAGACGGCCAGCATGGCGTTGGTCAGATTCGGTTCGAGCACGGACGCGATCGCCAGCGCCAGGATCAACGGCGGCACCGACAGGAAGATGTCCGTCACGCGCATGACGACCGTGTCGATCCAGGTGCCCTGGTAGTAACCGGCGACCAGCCCCAGGAAGACACCGACCGGCACGACCAGCGCCAGCACGACAATGCCCATCACCAGCGAGTAGCGGAAGCCGAAGATGCAGCGGCTGAGGATGTCGCGCCCGATCTCGTCGGTGCCGAACAGATGCTCCGCGCTCGGCGGCTGGCTGGCGCTGGCGAAGTCGGTGAACGGCTCGGCGTGCTTGGGATAGGGGGCGATGATCGGCGCGAAGATCGCCATCAGCGTGATCGCGATCACGATGGCCGCGCCGAGCACGGACAGTGGATTGCGCGAGAACTTGTACCACGCGCGCCCGAACTGATCGCGGCGGTTCTCCCGCTTGATGCGCGCCAGTTCTTCCGGCGAGATGCTGTGGCGAATTTCCGGCGAAGGGGTCGAAGGGACTGCTTGAGCGCTCATAATCAGTCGCTCCTTGCCGTGCGTAGCCGAATGCGCGGGTCAAGCGCGCTGACGACCAGATCGACGACGATGTTGACCAGGATGAAGATGACGCCCAGGATCAGGATGACGGCCGTGATGGCGTTGAGATCCTTGCGCAGCATGGCGTTGACACCGTAGCGCGATAATCCCGGCCAGTTGAAGATCAGCTCGACCAGGAAGGCGTTGGCCAGGTTAGCGGCGAAGTCGAGCGCGAAGATCGACACGGTCGGAATCAAGGACGGCTTGAGCAGGAAGCGCGTCATGACCACGCGGTCAGGGATGCCAAGCGCGCGCTCGGCGGCGATGTAGTCTTTGCTCAGGTTGTCGGCCATGGTCGAGCGCGTGATGCGCGCCTCCTGCGCCAGCGAGCCGAGCGACAGCGCGACCCCCGGCAGGATCAGGTGCTGGAACGCATCCCAGAAGGTGCCGAACTGCCCGGCCAGCAGCGCATCGACCGTGATCAGGCCGGTGACGACCGGCGGTTTCGGGATGCCTTCGCTCAGGCGGCCAATCGACGGCAGCCAGTCGAGCGCGAGGCCAAAGATGAGTAAGAAGATGATGGCAAAAATAAAGGCCGGGGTGACGACGCCCGCATACGAGAGGATGCGGATCACATTGTCGATCCAGGTATCTTTGTGCTGCGCCGAAATCGTCCCCAGCACGACCCCGCCCACCGCCGTGATGATGCCCGCGAACAGCACCAGCTCCAGCGACGCCGGTAGAAATTCGGCGATGTCCGTCGTCACGGCGCGGCGCGTGACCAGCGAATCGCCGAAGTCGCCGCGCAGGGCGTCGGTCAGCCAGAAGGTGTATTGCACGGTGATCGGCTCGTCCAGGTGCATTTCGGCGCGCAGGCGGTCGACGACTTCCTGCGGTGCGCGCGCGCCCAGCGCCGTGCGGGCCGGGTCGCCGGGCAGCACCCGCGCAATCGTGAAGATCAGGATTGACAGGCCGAAGAGGACGAAGATGGATTGAAACAGGCGTTGCGTGATGAAGGTGACGAAGCGGTACAGGCTATCCAAACTGACCAGGCGCATCGCTCAATCCTGTCAAACCAAACAAGTCTTATTGAGGCGGGCGGGAGAGCCACCAGGTGGCAACTCTCCCAGGTATTCCGGTGTGACTTTGGGCCTGGCGCCGCCGGGCCACGAGACAGTGTCGTCAAGTGCCTGCAATGTGTGGCGACCTGTAGGGACGCCATTTATGGCGTCCGTGCCCATCGCGCAATCGTGGTTCGTGGAGACGCCGGGCGGCATATATGCCGCCCCTACACGCCTGTCGGAACACCGCGTTGGGCGCCCATTACCACAATCCATTACTCGGTATTCAGAATGCATTTCCCGCACTGAGTACCGAGAATCCTCACCAACTAGTTGTTGACGCCGATGTAGGGCAGGAAGAACTGGTAGCCCATGACCGGGCTGTTCTCTTCCGGCTTCCAGTCGACGTAGGTGGCGACGGCGTGCTTCTCAAGCTGGTCGTAGAGGAAGAGCGACGGCGCCAGGTCGGCGATCTCGGCTTGCAGAGTCGCGTACTTGGCGAAGCGTTCCGCCTCGTCAACCGTGTTGAGCGCGTCTTCAATCGCCGCGTCGAGTTCCGGGTCGAGCAGCCACTCGTTCTGCTGCCAGGTGTTGGCCGTGCTGCTGTGATAGCGCTGCTGCAGCATCAGACCGGCTTCCGGCAGATCGGTCGACACGTAGATGGTGACGATGTGCGGGCTGGTCTCCTGGGCGCTCGTGTTCTCGACCACGCTCAGCCACGGGTTCGAAACCACATTGACGTTGACGCCGATCGCCTGCATATTGGCCTGGAACAACAGAGCGAAGCGTTCTTCCGCGGGCACTTCCGCAATCCAGACGACGTCGATCGGGTAGTCGCCGATGCTGTCCGCATACTGGCACTGCGCCAGCTCTTCATTCGCCTTGTCCAGATCGTAGGTGTAGACCGTCACGTCCGGGTTGTGACCGCCGACCGTCTGCGGCACGGGGCCGACCATTTGCTGGGTGCCCGGCCATTCGAGCGCCAGCGCCTGGCCGTAGTCGAAAGCGTAGGAGATGGCGCGGCGGCAGTGGACGTCGTCCAGCGGCGCCAGTCGGGTGTTCATCATGTAGTAGAACGAGGTCATGCCAGGGAAGGCCTTGATGTCGACGTTGTCGAGCGCATCGAGGGCGTTGAGGGACTCGTTGGTCTGCCACTGGTCGGTGATTTCGAGTTCGCCGTCAGCCATCAGCGAGCGGACGGTCGCCGTCTCGGTCGTGCCGATGAAGCGCACTTCATCCGCCGCGTTCGGGTTGAAGTTGGCGGCATTCCACCAGCCGTCGTACTTGCTCATGAGCAGGTACTCAGCCAGCGGGAACTCGACCACCTGGTAGGGGCCGGAACCGGCATCGTGAGTCAGCAGCCAGTCTTTGCCGTAGTCGCCGTTGTCCCCATAGGTGCCTTCGGCGGCGGTGTTGGCCAGCACGAGATCTTCGTTGAGGATGTAGAGGCGCACGAGGCTGGGGATGAAGAGACCGCTCGGCTGTTCAAGCGTGAAGGCGACCGTGTAATCGCCGGTCGCTTCGACGGTCGCCGCGGGCAGCAAGTAGGCGAAGCCCTCGCCGATTTCCTTCAGGCGGTTGTAGCTGTAGACGACGTCGCTCGCCAGCATTTCGGTGCCATCGTGGAACATGACGCCCTGGCGCATGGCGAAGGTGTAGGTCAGGCCGTCGTCGGAAACTTCCCACGACTCGGCCACCCACGGGTCGGTGCCGCCATCTTTGTTCGGGAAGACGAGCGTGTCATAGAGATTAGCCAATGAGGTCGCGCTGGAGAAGTCATTGCCGACCGCTGGATCGATGAAGTCCGGCCACGAGAAAGTAATGCGGAGCTTGGAGCCTCCGTCCTGTGCGACCGCGACGCTGGCGATGAGCAACGCCAGGACTACGATCATCAGTACGCGGATTGCTTGTTTCATCTGCTTCTATCTCCTCGTCACGTGAAATGCTCTCAAGAACGTTCTCTGCTCTCGATCATCCGTGTCGTCTTTCTCGTACGTCACCCCCTTCAGTTCTGATCCGCGATGTCCTTCGCCAATCGCAAAGCCTGAACCAGGCCGACCGCCGTTTCTTCGAGGCCCATTCGAATCATGAGTTCGGCCTCATCCTCGTCGTGCTGTGCGACGACGTCGACGATCTTCGTGTGCTCGGTGACGGTATTGACCGCCAGGTGGCCGAGGTAGAAATACATGCGCCGGTACAGGCGCGAGAGATCGATGTGATTGAGAATCATGTCGTAGAGGCGCTGCTGGCGCGTCGCCTGGTAGAGCGTGACGTAGAACTCGCGGTTCACGTCGAGCAGCTTATCCGCGTTGCCTTCGACATAGGCGTGCTTCATCGCGTCGAGGACGCTGTGCAGTTGATCGATTTCTTCGTCGGTGATGTTGCGCGCGACCAGCCGCGCGGCATAGCTTTCGAGGGCGATACGAACGTGATAAATCGCTTCAATTTCTTCCGGCGCGAACTCCGCCACGGTTGCGCCTTTGTACGGAGAGATCATGACCAGGCCTTCGGTCGCAAGTTGTTGGAGCGCTTCCCGGACCGGCGTGCGGCTGACCCCTAATTGTGCGGCCAGATCGTTTTGTACCAGCCGATCCCCGGGTTTGAGCTGCTGCGTAAGGATCAACCGCCGCAGGCGATTTGCCACAGCGGTGAGAATAGTGTCGTGAGATAGAACCATCTCACTCGACGGGTCGACCATGTGATGAGAGTAACTCCCGATATACCGATTAAGCGATGGTAAAAGACACGAGAATTCAGCATTGGATACTGGATACAATCGCCAAATATGGCGCGCGTGCGATCGATTGTCAAATTTTACGCCCACAACGTCAGGTCATTTGTAATTTGCGCGCGGGGGTGCGGGCGCGTCATCTTCGGGTGGATTGGGGTTCTCGAAGCCCCGAAAATGCCCACGATCACGTAGGGGCTTGGCGCCGCCAAGCCCAGGGCGATCCACCATGACACCGAGGGCATGGCATCGCCATGCCCCTACGAAAATGAATGGGTTTGCAGGAATCGGGAAAGGCGAGGATATGCGATTACAGGGCAAGGTGGCGCTGATCACGGGCGGCAACGTCGGCATTGGCCGGGCGACGGCGCTGCGTTTCGCGGCGAAAGGCGCGCAGGTCATGATCGCCGCGCGCGATGCGGGGCGCGCTCAGGCGGTGGTGGATGCGATCGCGGCGGCGGGTGGATCGGCGCGTTTCGTCGCCTGTGATGTGCGCGACCCGGCGCAGTGCGCGGGCGCGGTCAGCGCGGCGATTGAGGCCTATGGGCGGCTGGATATCCTGGTCAACAACGCCGGGATCATCCTGCGCAACCGGAGCGTGCTGGAGACGAGCATCGACGAGTGGGAAGACATCTTTGCCGTCAACAGCAAGGGCGCCTTCCTGATGAGCAAGGCCGCGCTGCCGCATCTGCTGGCGACGAAGGGCAACATCGTCAACGTCGCGTCGTATGCCGGGCTGGTCGGCTTCCCCGGCGCGGTCGCCTACTGCGCCTCGAAGGGCGCGCTGATCCAGCTCACGCGGGCGATGGCGCTCGATCATGCGCGGCAGGGCGTGCGCGTCAACTGCGTCTGTCCCGGCAGCGTCCACACGCCAATGATCGAGGCGGCCTGGGAACTCTACGGCGAAGGCGCGCCGGAAGCCTGGGCGGAGAAGCACCCGCTGGGTCGCATCGCCACGCCGGAGGAGGTCGCGGCGGCCATCCTGTTCCTGGCGAGCGCCGACGCGGATTTCGTGACCGGTGTCGCGCTGCCGGTCGATGGCGGCATCACCGCCGGCTGACGCGCCTCACTCGATGCTCAGCGCCAGACTTCGCGGAAGACTCGCAGCCAGTTTTCGCCCAACACCTTGGCGATCTCGTCGCGCGAGTAGCCGCGCTCAATCAGGACGGCGGTGAAGCGCGGGAGCTGCTGCGTCTCCTGGCAGTCGGGGATCCAGACGTCCAGCCCCGACGGGTCATGCGGCGAATCGACGTAGGCCGCCTTGGCCAGGTCGCGGATCGGCTTCTCCAGGAAGTCCGCGCCGATGCCGACGTGATCGATGCCGACCAGCTTGACGATGTGATCGAGATGATCGGCCATGCGCTCGACGGTCGGCGCGGTCGCATCGACAAACTTGCCGTAGAAGTTGAGGCCGATGACGCCATCCAGCGAGGCGATGGCACGGATCTGCTCGTCGGTCAGGTTGCGCCGGTGATCGCAGACTTCGCGCGCGTTGCTGTGCGAGGCGATGATCGGCGCTTCGGCCAGTTCGATCACATCCCAGAAGCCCGGCTGCGCCAGATGGCTGACGTCGCAGATCACGTTGTGGGCGAACATGTCTTTGAGCGCCGCGCGCCCGGCATCCGTCAGCCCGCCGGGGTTGACCACGCCGGTGCCGTCGGCGAATTCGTTGCGCCGATCCCAGGTGAAGGCGACCATGCGCACGCCGAGCCGGTAGAGCAAGCGCAGCAGCGCCGGGTCACCGCCGAGGCCGTCGCAGCCTTCCAACGCCAGCACGCCCGCAACCTTGCCCGTATCGAGCACGGCATCGATCCCGGCGCCGGTCGTCGCCAGCGCGACGACGCTGTCATCCTGATCGACGTCTTGCAGCACCGCCTCGACCGCGCGCAGGATCTCGCGCAGGCCCAGGCTCGGCAGATAGCGATCCTCGATGAAGACCGGCAGCACCTGGACGCCCAGGCCGCCTTCGCGCAGGCGCGGCCCCCAATACGACGCGAGGACGCCGCGCTCGCCGCGTTTGTGCCGGTGCGCCACGTCCATCGAGATGTCGTGGTGGGCATCGACCACGGTCAGCGTCTGGTGCAGTTGTCGGGCTTGTTCCAGTGCGTCCATTGTGTTCCTCGCGATTGGGTAATTGGCGGTTGGCTATTGGGTATTGGTCTTTGGGTTCGCCTGTCCGTTCCATATGGTTTTTGGTATGGCGGACGACCCAGGGATCGTCCCTACAGGAACGTTGTGATCCGTAGGGACGCCATTCTTGGCGTCCGTCCCCAGAATTCGCATGGTAAGGTGAACAGATACCATATTTGCGCGCCGCTTGTCCGCGTGTGTACAGTATGCCGCAAGCGAACGCGGGACGCATCGAATCTTCACCCGCATCCCGCACACCCGATCGAGATCGGAGCCACCATCATGAAGACCACGGCCGACGTCGTCGTCATCGGCGCGGGCATCCAGGGCCTGAGCGCCGCCTATCACCTGGCGAAGCTCGGCGTGCGCGACGTCGTCATCGTCGAGCGCGAATACATGGGCGCCGGGTCGTCCGGGCGCTCGGCCTCGATGCTGATGCTCCAGGTGTGGACGGAGTGGCAGATCCGCTTCTCGCAGTACAGCTTCGAGCGCTTCATGAACTTCGAGGACGAGTTCGACGCCAGCCCGGAATACGAGCGCACCGGCTCGCTGACGCTGGTCACGGCAGCCGTCGCCGAGCGCGAGCAGGCGTTGATCGACGTGCGCCGCCGCCTGGGCGTCACGACCGAGATCTGGACGCCGGAGCAGATCAAGCAGCGCTACCCGCTGATCAACACGAACGATCTGGTCTTCGGCATCTACGGCCCGGAGGACGGCGGCATCGAAGCGCAGTCGATCATGCTCGCCTACAAGGACGCGGGGACGCGGCTCGGCGTCGAACTCAACCAGGGCGCGCGCGCGACCGGCATCACGGTCGAAGGTGGGCGCGTCGTCAGTGTGCAGACGACCGAGGGCGACATTCAAACGCGTTGGGTCGTCAACGCCGCCGGGGCGGACGCGGGGCGCGTCGGCGCCTGGGTCGGCCTGCACATCCCGATCGACAACCGCGTGCGCAACATCTACGTGACCGATGCCTTCCCGCCGATCGCCGACGACACGCCGTTCGTCTACGACGCGGGCGCCGAATGGTATTACCGCAAGGAAGGGCCGGGCGTGCTGATCGGCATGGGCAAGCGCCAGACGACCGAAGCGCCGATGTCGATTGAGTGGTCGTTCCTGCCGACGGTGATCGACGCCGTCATGCACCGCGTGCCCGCGCTGGCCGAGGTCGGCATCGCCAGCGGCTGGACGGGCATTCGTCCGTTGTCGCCGGATCATCACCCGATCATCGGGCCGGTCGATGGCATCGAGGGCTTCGTCAATTCGTGCGGCTGGGGCGGCGAGGGCATCATGCACTCGCCGATTGGCGGGCAGCTCGTGGCCGAATTCATCCACGACGGCGCGACGAGCACCTTTCCGATTGATCGGTTCCTGCTGTCGCGCTTCGCTGGGGAATAATTTTCGCGACGGCGGACAGGGCACGCCCTGTCCCTACGGAAGGATCTGTAGGGACGACACGTGCGTCGTCCGGCGTCGGGTCATTTCAACGGCGGACGCCAAGAATGGCGTCCCTACGAAACGATGGCGTAGGGACAGGGTTCACCCTGTCCGCCGTTACGCAATTTTAACATCGGACGCCATATCCAGGGCGACCCACCGGATCGCCCCTACGGATGTGTGTCCTATCCCACGATCAACAGATCGCGCGTGAAGGTCGTCAGCGATTCGCAGCCGTCCTCGGTCACGACGACGTTGTCCTCGATGCGCACGCCGACCGATCCGCTGACGTACAGCCCCGGCTCAATCGTGTAGACCATGCCCGGTTCCAGCACCTGCTCGTTGCCCTTGACGATGTAGGGCGCTTCGTGGATGTCCAGCCCCAGGCCGTGGCCGGTGCGGTGCAGGATGTAATCGCCGAAACCGGCGTCGCGCATGGTCTGCGCTGTCTCTTCGTCGACCTTGCCCGCGGTCATGCCCGGCCTGGACGTCATGCGCCCGACCTCGTTGGCCTTCTTGACCGCCTCGTAGATCGCGCGCTGCTCATCCGAAACCGACTCGACAAAGACGGTGCGGGTGATGTCGGCGGCGTAACCATGATAGGTCGCGCCGTAGTCAAACAGCAGCGCATCGCCGGGCCGGATGGCGTAATCGTCGCGGACTTTGCCGTGTGGGCGCGCGCTGTTTTCACCAGCGAGCACGAGCGGCTCGAACGACAGGCCGTCGCCGCCCAGGTCGGTCATGTGCGCGACCAGGATTTTCATGACGTCGCGTTCGGTCATGCCGGCCTTGACCTGCTCCAGCGTGCGGCCGAGCGCCTGCTCGCTGATCTCGATCGCACGGCGCTGGGTCGCCAGTTCCTCGGCGTCCTTCTGCAGGCGGATCGCCGAGATGGCGTGGTGCGCGTCGACGACCTCCGCATTGGGCGCGTGGCGCTTGATGGCGGCGCCCTCGAAGAAGCGCATCAACTGGCCTTCGACGCCGATCCGCTTGCCGTCGAGACCGAGGGCGGCCAACGCCGCCGCCAGCGCGTTGTCGTAGCCTTCCTGATCCGTCCATTTGAAGGGCTTTGCGTCGAAGCCATGGCTGGCGAAGTGATCGTATTCGAGCGCGGGGATGACGATGACCGATTGGCCGCTTCGGGGTGTGAACAGCAGCAGCGGGCGCTCCATCAGGAAATGGACGGAAGCGGTCAGATAGCGGAGATTGGGGCCGGGCACGAGCACCGTCGCGTCGAGATTCTGTTCCTGAATGACCTGACGCAGCTTGTCCAGGCGATGCGGTTGAGCTTTCATCATCTCGTCCTTTTCTTGTGCGCTATGCGTTGCGCGTCTCGACCAGTATTTCGCTGATCATGAACAACGGGTTGTCGATCTTCTTCAAGTTTTCTTCGAGTTCGAGCTGCACCTGCGGGTCGTAGAAGCCGCGCTCGAAGGTCTCGCGGTCCGGCCATTCGGCAATCGTCATGAAGCGGTAGGGCGGCTGCGCCTGGCCCGGCCAGCGATAATCGACGCGCGCGAAGTCGGTCCGCAGCACGCCGGGCATACTCGAATTCGAATCCTGATGCTCTCCCATGCGCCAGTCGAGAAAGCCCTCCTCGTCGCTTCCTGGGGGCAGGTTGTACATCACTGTCAGTCGTATCATGGTTCACCTTGTGTGGATTATGTGAAGGATAAAACGTTGCCCATGCACCGTGTGGTTTCGATGACGTCGCCCTGACACCGGCTGTAGGGGCGACCCGGTGGGTCGCCCACCAGGGCGAGGCATCGCCTCGCCCCTACACCGTGTCCCATTCAGGCCGTCACGAATTGCGCCGGTGCCGCGTCGCATCCAGCGCGACGGCGAGTAGAATGATAAGCCCCTGGAACACATCCTGGTAGAACGTATCCACGTTGGCGAGGTTGAATCCGTTCTCGATCAACCGCAGCAGCAGCACGCCGAGCACCGTGCGCCAGATGGCGCCCTCGCCACCCATGATGCTCGTGCCGCCGATGACGACCGACGCAATCGCGATCAACTCCAACCCTTGACCGGCGTCGTTCTGCGCCTTCATGAATTTCGAGGCGGAGATGACACCTGACAGCCCGGCGGCGAAGCCGCTGATGCCGAACGTGATCGTGCGCACGAGGTTGACGTTGATGCCGGACAGGCGCGCCGCTTCCGGGTTATCCCCGGCGGCGAACACGTGCCTGCCGAACTTCGTCCGCGTCAGCACGAAGGTCATGATCAGCGCGAAGCCCAGCCACAGGAAGATCGTGTTGCGCACGTCGCCGATGCCGCCGCGCGCCAGCGTCTGAAAGGCGTCGTCGTTGACGCGCACCTGTTCGGCCTGCGTCAGGATCAGCGCCAGCCCGCGGATGACGATGCCGGAGGCGAGCGTCGCCACGAACGTGTTGATGCCGAGCACCGTCACCAACAGGCCGTTGAGCAGCCCGAACAGCGTGCCGACGCCGACCCCCGCGATCCAGCCGATGTAGGGCGCGGCCCCGGCGAGCGCCTCCACCTGGCCCAGGTCGCGGGCGACGAACGCCGCCACGACGCCGGACATGGCGAAGATGGCCCCCATCGACAGGTCGAAGCCGCCCGCGATGATCACGACCGTGACGGCGATCGCCATCAGCCCGATCTGGTGCGCCTGATCGAGGATGTTGAGCTGGTTGCGCACGGTCAGGAACGCCTCGGTCTGGAAGGCGAGCAGGGTGAACAGCAGGGCGAACGCGATCACGATGCCGTAATCGAGCAGGATGCCGGATAGCGAGCGTTGTTTGCCGAGTTCACGTTTAGCCACAGCCATACGTCACCTGTGTGTCTCCTCTGCCGGTCGTTCTGATTTCTCCGTGCCGAAGGCCGCCCGCATGATCGCTTGCTCGTTCAGCGCTCCATCGTCCGCGCGCACCTCGGCCACGATCTGACCCAGGCGCATGACCAGCACGCGGTGCGCCAGCCCCAGGATCTCCTCGATCTCGGACGAGATGAGCAGGATCGCCAGCCCTTGCCGCGCCAGATCCGCGATCAGCTCGTAGATCGCCTGCTTCGCGCCGACGTCGATGCCGCGCGTCGGCTCGTCGATGATGAAGACCGTCGGGCGCTGGAACAGCCACTTACCGAACAGGGCTTTCTGCTGGTTGCCGCCGGAGAGCCTGCTCACGCGGTTGTTCGGCAGCAGCGGCTGTACGTTGACCGCCTTGCCGATCAACGTCATGCGATCCAGTTCGCGCTTGCCGCGGATGATGCCGAGCGGCAGCGAGACCGTATCGAGATGGGGCAGCGTCATGTTGTGGCGAATGCTCTGCTTGAGCAGCAGTCCCTGCTCCTTGCGGCTTTCCGGCAGCATGTAGATGCCCGCGCGGATGGCGTCCGCCGTCGAACGGATGCGCACGGCCTTGCCGTTGACGCGGATCGTGCCGCCCGTGATCGCTTCTGCGCCGAACACTGTGCGCGCCAGCCGCGAGCGTCCGCTGCCGACCAGACCCGCCATACCGACGATCTCGCCCGCGCGCAGCTTGAGGTGGATGCCGTCAAACACGTCGCTGCGCAGGTCGTCGACCTCGAAGATCGTCGGAGCGACATCAGGCGGCGGCGTTCGGGTCGGGTACATCTGCGCCATCGGCTTGCCGAGCATGGCCGTGACGAGCTGCGCCGGAGTCTCTTCGGCTGCCGGGCTGGTGCGCACGACCTGGCCGTTGCGCATGACGGTGACCGTGTCTGCCAGATCGAGCACTTCCTTTAGAAAGTGCGAGACGTAGATGATGGTGTGGCCCATCGTCTTGAGCTGGCGCACCATGCCCAGGAAGATGGCCGTCTCGTCGTCGGACAGCATCGCCGTCGGCTCATCCATGATGATCAGTTGGGCGTTGCGGGCGACGGCGCGCATGACCTCGACCTTCTTCTGATCGGCCACGCGCAGGCTGCTGACCCGCGCCATCGGATCGAGCTGGAAGCCGGTCAGCGCACGCAGCCGCTCGAATTCGGCCAGCATCGCCCGGCGCAGCAGCACGCCGCCGACCGAGTTCTCCTGGCCGAGCAGGACGTTGTCGAGCACCGTCTGCTTGCTCAGGAGCGAGATTTCCTGCGAAATGGTGGTGATGCCGTCGAGCAGCGCGTCGCGCGGCCTGGCGTAATGCACCGCGCGCCCCTTGACGATCAACGTGCCCGAATCGGGGCGGACAACCCCGCTGATGACCTTGCCCAGCGTCGATTTGCCCGCCCCGTTTTCGCCGACCAGGGCGTGGATGTGCCCCTGCTGCACGGTGACGTGAACGTCGCTCAGCGCCTGAACGGCCTGAAACGCCTTCGAAATGCCCCGTGCTTCAACAAAAGACTCCACGGTCGACTCGCGCTTAGTTCAATGCCGTCATTACCACTGTGGATCGTAATCTGCCGCGTTGTCCTGGGTGATGATCGGGCCGGTCGACGGCAGCGGCGGCGACTGGTTGTACATATCGACCGAGCGCACCAGCAGCGTGCCGTCGAGCGCTTGCAGCGCCATCTGGGCGGCGATCTGGCCGTTGGTGTACGGGATGTTGGCGACGGTCGCGAACCAGCGGCCTTCCACCACCGCATTGTAGCCATCCTGGCTGGCGCCGTTGCCGATCAGCTTGACCTGGCCCTCAAGCCCGGCATCCTGCACGGCCAGTTCTGCGGCGAGGATCATCTGGTCGCCGACCGAGGCGATCACGTCGAGGCCGGGGTTGGCCTGGAGCAGGTCGGTCGACACGTCGAAGCCGACGTCTTCCAGGTACTGCGCTTCTTGCACGGCGGTGATTTGAATGTTGGGGTAGTCGGCGACGATGTTCTCAATCGCTTCCTGCCGATCCAGATCGAGCGGGAAGCCCTGGAAGCCGATCAGGAAGGCGACCTCGCACGGGTCGACGCCTTCGCAGGCCATCACGATCGCCTGGCCGAGGTAGGTGCCGTCGCCGATGCCCGTCCGCGCGATCTGCCCGGCCACGTTCTTGTAGGGCACCAGCGTGCGGCGATCCGAGTTGATCGGCGCGTCGAGCGCAATCACGGGGATGCCCGCTTCCGCCGCGGCATCGACGCCGACCGTCACGCCCACGCCGTCGACCGAGTAGATGATGAACGCATCGAAGTTGCCCGACGTGATGGCGTCCTCGATCTGGTTCAGTTGTTCTTCAGCATTGAAGCCTGCATCGAATGCTTCGACGGTGCCGCCCGCGGCCTCGATGATGTTGCGCACGCCCAGTTCGGCGTTGCGCACGTATTCGTTGTTGCCCAGCGGATTGAAGAGGGCGATGCTTGGGCCGTCCTGCGCCATAGCGGGGGCGGCGATGAATAGTACTAAAGTCAGGGTGAATACGAACGATGACCACCTTCTCATGCCTCTGCTCCCTCTGTATATTGGATACAATCTGCTCACGCACGGGGATTATGAACAGCTTTTTTCCGATGCGCAACAAATTGTGGGGGCGATCTGGGGCGGATCTTTCTTCATTCTGACTGATTCTTTTGCGGAAAAAACGCCCTGCGCGGCGCAAAACTCAAATCTTCGCCACTTCACAGGGCTTCAACGCCGTTTACTCACATTAGAGTCGTAAATTCGTAAACTGTTGCATCTCATTTCTTGCAGCGTTAACGCGGGTGATATACACTGTAATAAATTCATTGTCATAGTATTCTTCATAGCGGTGAACCCGTAAGTGTTTGGGCGGATATTTGTCATTCTGAAACCAATCATCTCTTTATTGGAACGTTGCCGCGTTCCTCTCTGAACGAATAGGAATGATGCATGGTAGTTGCGAGAGCTGTCGCTGACGACATCGACATTCTGAACGTAGAGATCAACAAGCTGCTGTCTGAATTAGGTACCGGAAAAGTTGAGGGCGTCGCGTACGACACCGCGTGGGTGGCGCGCCTGGCCCCTCGCTATCCAGGCTACGGCTTTGAGGCATCGCTCGAATGGCTGCGCTGGAATCAGCACGCCGATGGCACCTGGGGCGCACCTCTGGTGCACTATCACGATCGCTTTGTGTCGACGCTGGCGGCGATAGTCGCCCTGCGCGAAGCGGGCACCGATTCCGGCGACGAGATCCGCATCGAACGCGGCGAAGCGGCCCTGTGGCAGCTGGTCGGTAAGCTGGGTCGTGACGATAGTGATACTGTCGGCTTTCCGATCATTTCGACCGGCCTGGCAGACGATGCCGCGGCGCTCGGCCTCGACGTCCCTATGCCGCCGATCCGCTATGCCGGGGCTTACCGCAAGAAAGTCAACGCGCTGCTCAATCAGCCGGTGCGCGACTGGCGTTCAAGCCCGCTCTCGTTCTCGCTGGAGGCGCTGAGGAGCGTCGTCAGCGTCAACGATCGCGTGCTGGAACCGAATGACTCGGTCGGCGTGTCGCCCGCGGCCACCGCCGGTTATCTGCTCGCGGTGGACGATCAGAAGGCGCTCGGCTATCTGAAGACTCTCCTCGACGATCTCGGCACCGGCGCGATCCCTGCGCTGGCACCGATCGACAGCTTCGAGATCTCGTGGTCGATCAATCACCTCGGCAACGCGCATGCCATCTATCCCGAAATGGCTGAAGTCCGGCGCGTACTCAAGCAACTTTGGGGCGCGTGGTCGCCGGAGACGGGCATGAGCTACGCCACCTACTTGCTGGTACATGAGGTTGACGATACGGCGGCGGCCTATTCGGCGCTCCATTGGGGTGGCTACTCAATCGACCCGAACGTCTTCTCCTACTACGAGGCGGACAACGAATTCTGCACGTTCCCCAACGAGAGCAACCCGTCGGTGAGCGTCAACGTTCGCGTGCTTCAGGCGCTCAAGCTGAGCTCGAATCATCCGCGGCGCCAGCAGTGGATCAAGAAGGCGATTGGCGCGCTTCACCTGCTGGATGAGAACGGCTCGTTCTGGTGGGACAAGTGGCACACGTCACCCTACTACGTCAATAGCTCTGCCATCAACATTCTGCACGGCCTGGACGATGATCTGGTGCACACCCGCCTGAAGTGGATTTTGCGCACGCAGAATGCCGACGGCGGTTGGGGCTACATGGGTGTATCGACGCCCGAAGAGACGGCCTACTGCCTGGAAGCGCTGATGTATTGGGACCGCACCGTCAGGCGGATCGACACGGCTGCGCTCGAAGCGGCGGCACGTTTCTTACGCAAACATGTCCACGATTCAAGCTATACTCCATTATGGATAGGTAAGAGTCTGTACACTCCCTACCATACGGTACGTGCGGCGATTCTCGCTGCCCTCTATAGCTACATGTGTCGCGACCAGTGACACACGGCTCGGGTTGGTATTGTGTCGGGAAAATGGTCACACACGATTCAGACACGACTTAGGCAACTGCTGGAACCGCGCGCGTCGGATCGTGATGAGGCGTTTCGTGAGCGCATTATCCGGTCAAGCACGGTCATTCTGATTGTGCTGGGGACGGCCAGCTTCTTTTCCACAATCTTCATCTACAAATCGGAATGGGGGCTGATCTCTTTCCCCTCTGTGCACCTGGTGGCACTGGCGCTGTGCCTGGGCTCCTTCCTTTGTGTGGAAAATGGCAAGCGCATGTGCGCTGGCTGGCTGCTGGCTCTGGCACCGCTGATGGGCGCCAGTGGCATCGTGATGCTCTCGCGTGATATCGGCATCGCGAGTGGGGTGTTCCTGGGCTTCGCGACCTTTGCCCTGGCGCCATTGATCGCGACGCTCGTGTTACCTCGCAGCAGTATCTACCCCGTTAGCGTCGTTGCGGCCATTCTGTACGGCGTCTCGCAGTTCATCGTTGAAATTGGCGATCTGCAGTTGATCGGGGTTGAACCCTGGTCGATGTTCATCTCGGTGCTTATGCTGCTGCTGGTCGAGGGGACGCTCCTGCGCCAACTGCGCGTCGAGTTCGACTCGCGGCTGGTGGCGATGAGCGAATCGCTGCGCCAGACGGAACAGGCCAAGGAACAGGCCGAGGCCGCCCGCGTGCGTGCGGAGCAGGCGGACAAAGCCAAGTCGCAGTTCCTCGCCAACATGAGCCACGAGCTGCGCACACCGCTCAACGCCATTATCGGTTATGACGAAGCGATGATCGCTGGGATGGCGGGTAACTTCACGCCCAAGCAGATCGACCTGCTCAAGCAGATTCAGCGCAACAGCCGCCGCTTGCTCGGCCTGATCAACGACGTGCTCGATCTGGCGAAGGTCGAGTCCGGCACGCTCCAGGCCGTACTCGAACCGATGGAGCCTCACGTCGTCATCAACGAGATCGTCGACAGCGTGCGCGCGCTGGCCGACGAGCGCGGGATTCAAATACTGCTGGATATCTCCGAGGACATGCCAGAGTTCATCATCAGCGATTCGCGCAAGCTGGAGCAGATCCTCGTCAACCTGCTGAGCAACGCCATCAAGTTCACCGAGGCCGGGCACGTGGCGGTGGCGGCGGAGCTTGACGGCGACGAGTACTGGACGCTTAAGGTCAGCGATACGGGCATCGGCATGGCGCAGGATGTGCTGACGTACGTCTTTGAGCCGTTTCGCCAGGTGGACGGCACCAACACGCGCAAGTACAAGGGCACCGGACTTGGCTTGGCTATCACCAAGCGGCTGGTGGAATGTCTCGAAGGGACGATTACGGTCGATTCGGAACTGGGCAAAGGCTCGGTCTTCACCGTGCGGCTGCCGACAATGCCCATACCTCAGCATCGCAAAACGCAAACACTGACGATGGTCAAGCTGGACATCAGGTGAGAGCATAGCAGCTTACTATGCGGTACCATCACTCTCATTCTGTCGGTAAGCCATTGAGGTAGGACGGATGGATACAGAACAGCTTTCGGTCTTGCTACTGGATGACGATTTCCATACGCGTGAGCTTTTCAAACTCGTCTTCTTGCATCATTCGCTGCCGCTTGAGACGGTCACCACGATCGACGAGGCCCTCGACTATCTGCAAACCCATACACCGAGCGTCGTCGTCGTCGATCTGGTCATGCCGGAGACGAACGGTTACGAGGCCTTTGACGCCATGCGCAGGTTGCCGTCCAGCGTGCAGATGCGCTTCGTCGCGACGACGGCGTATCACACCGCGGAAACCCCGATGGAAGTGCGCGCCTACGGCTTCCACGGTTACCTGCCAAAGCCGTTCAGCGTCGAGGATCTCGTCTCTGAGCTGCGCCGAGTGACCCGCGACACGAATTGAGGCATTTTCTTCCGGCTTCTACAATCTATTCCGCAATTTTGCTTTACAATTATTCATGTATTGTAATAAAGAGCCGAGCTAAGGTGGTCAATGCTTCAGATCTCAGATTGGGACGTAATCGTCGTCGATGACGAGCAGGACAATATCGGCGTGGTCGAGCTTGTCCTGCAGTTCAACGATGCGCGAGTGCGCTCCGCTACGTCGGGGCCAGCCTGCCTCCAGCTGCTGGAGGAGTCTGCGCCAACATTTCTCCTGGTCGACATCCAGATGCCGGAAATGTCCGGTTACCAACTGCTGCAAAAGATCCGGGCCAACCCGGCATGGAACGGAATCCCGGTGATCGCGCTGACGGCGCATGCCCGCCCGGAAGATCAAGACGAAATCCTATCCGCCGGTTTCGACGGTTATATCAGCAAGCCTGTCACCGTGATGACGCTCGTCGACGAACTGATGAGCATCCTGGCAGGGGTCATGTAACACCGTGTCCGAGATCGAAACATTCGCCAGCCGGATACGCGCCTACTATCCCGAAGGGCTGACCGGGTTGTTCGCCATCGGCGGCACCCGCACGACTTACATCCTGGAACACAACCGCGATAGCGCCAACCCCGGCAAGATCGACGACTTTCAGCACTACTCCGATTATCTGCTCGACCGCTATTTCGACCTGATTCGCATGTTCGTCGAACTTGGCGGCCAGAATATTGCCATCACCGCGCTCGGCTACCAGAGCTTCTACGACCGGGGCGAGCAGTACGCCCACTTCATCTCGCAATCGACGCTCGCGCTCGCCGGCGACAAAGCCGTGGCGCAGTACGAAGCCATCGGCCTCGATCCCTATTTCCTCGGCATCGAGCCACTGCTGCTGCTGCCGCCGGATAATCCCGCGCATGCGCTGGGGCGCCAACTGGCGGACTTTCAACAGCGTTGGCCCTACCAGCCGGGACGGCCCAGAGTCATCTGGGAGATCGCCTCGATCCCGCTCTACACCTTCTGGCGGGCGGGGGAGACGATGGGCGACGCGGCCTCGTCCGAGCTTGCGGCGGCCATCGAACAGGCGGAAGACCTGAACGCTGTCCACGACCTGCTCTATCGCTACTACGCCCGCGCCGCCTATGGCGTCGATCTGCCGCAGCCGCATTTCTATCTGGGCACCAATCGCAATGGCGACCTCAAGATGCGCTCGGTGCTGCCGAATGCCTTCATCGGTGGCAGCGCCTGCCGTCTCTTCTATACGCCCTATCCGACGCTTATGATGCCGCGTGAGGCCATGCGCGCGTTGTTCGACGATCTGGCCTTTGGCGAGCAGAAGCTGCGCTCGAAACAGATGGATTATCGCGACAAATACACGCCGGAACTGGCGGCGGCGGAATACGAGCGCTTCCGCCAACTGAGCGCCGATCCCAGCTCCATCCTCGGCCTCTCGCGCGCCGTCCACGCCGATCCCGACGAAGGCTAGCGCCGGGGCCGCTGCTGTTCCATACTTGGCCCCTGTCGATTTACAAGATGATGGAGCAGGGGCACGAAGAATGCCGCGAAACTGGTTTCTCGACTTTGACGATACACTCGCCAGTGGTCCAACGACCTGGGGGTTGAAAGAAGCGCTGCCCAAGCTGATTCGTGAGCAGGCGCTGCCGTTCGACGTGGCGTCCTATCACGCGGCGGTGCTCGATGCGCAGGCGCGCGTCGCCCAGAACCCCGATCTGCAGCCGATCCTGAACGATCTGTTTGACGGGCAGGGCTGGCCGCGCGAATTGCAGGCGCTGCTGATGACGGACATGCGCAATTACCGCGCGACGCTGTTCGAGGATGCGCTGCCGTTCCTGGAGCGGCTGGCGAGCGGCGGCCAGACGGTTTACATCCTCTCGAACAATCCGACGGCGCCCAGGCTGGCCGAGATGCTTGGCATCGCGCCGTACATCGCGCGCTATTTCACGCCGCAGACGTGCCCCGGCACGCAGCCCAAGCCGCATCCCAGCCTGTGGGCTTATGTCGTGAAAGAACAGACGGATATCAACCTGGAGAATTCGGTCATCGTCGGTGACGATCCGTGGTCGGACGGCACTTTTGCCGAGCAGTGCGGCCTGCCTCTCTGGATCATCGACCGTGACAATCGGTTTGGGGATGTCAAATTCGGCGGGCGCTACGGGCGCGTCACCAATCTGCTGGATATCCCGCTCGAATCGTAACCCGCGGGATGAAGAGCAATCTCAACCTGGAGTCAGGCTCAATCGGCGTCGAAGGCGAGCAGATTCTTGCGACGCACTTCCGGCGTATTGAGCGCGTGGATGGCGTCACGGGCGCGTGTGCGCACGTGATGCGAAGGATCGTCGACGTAGCGCTGGATCTCGTCCATGACGCCGCGGTCGCCGAGCTTGCCCAGCGCTTCGATGGCCGTATAGCGCACTGAGGGCACATCCGTCCGGTGCATGATTGAGACCAGTGCGGGCACGACCCGACGATCGCCAATCTGGCCGAGCGCGCCGAGCACCGCGACCAGCGAACCGGCATTTTCGGGCCTTTTCAACTGCGCGAGTAAGGCGTCGACTGCTTCCAGATGGCCGGACTTGCCGAGGATCTGCGCCGCTGCTGAGCGGATGGCCGTGTTGCCTGATTCAAGGCAGGTCATCACACCGCGCATGGCCCTGGTGCCGCCCATGGCGCCGAGGACGGGCAGGATGCGCCATTGATACTGGTCATTGCGCGTCATCAACGCCGCGAGCAAGTCGTCGAGCGCCAGATCGCCGAGCGCGACCAGCTCATTCTTGGCATTCTCGCGCACGGAGCGGTTGGGGTTGATCAGCTCTTCGATCAGGAAGGAGACATGCGCTGCCAGTTCCGCATTGTGCCTGCGTGACTTGTCAAACTTGTTGGCGGATGAATGGTGGTGTAGGTCTTGTGGGTCTGGCAGATACATCGAAATTCTCCAAAGCCTTCCTCCTGTTTTTCAGGAGGGGTTGAGTTCCATGCGGATGCGGCCGCTCAAGGGGCGCGCAGGCGGATTTCTCGGCGTTTGACGTTGCGGGATAACCGTCGTCTGGACAGTCTCGATAGGTATAGCATACCACGTTCGACGTCCAGACATTCTTTCCCTTATGATTCAGCGTACGAGTGTTACAGGAGATTTCGACGAGAGGATTTATGAATTCTGCGCATACGTTTGGTTAGGTTACGGTATGAGCATGTTGGGAGAAGCGAACCTCGTGGCGGCGCATTTGGTCCAGGGCGCTTAATCCTGGGCAGGGCCGGTGGTGAGCTGTAGCCAGGTGAAAACAAACCGCTTTGCGCGGATTGTGCCGCGTATTTGCCCGAATCGACGCGTGCAGACGGTGTCCTGATGGTCAGTCATCACATATGCTCTGAGGCCGCGTTGAGACGGTTCAAACCGTAGGCTTTATCATACGTTTACGAAATTCATGCCGTCCTCAGCCTTGGGCTGAGATCGGTTCAATCGAGCGGCGCACGGTCGCGACGGCTTCCGCTGGATAGCCCGCGACTCGGTCGCGGAACAGGGCGTCGGTGAAGTCGAGCAGCGCCAGCGCCGCCCGATCCGGCTCCAGCCGCAGGATGGCGTTGATCTGCGCGCCGAGCGTCGGATAAGCCAGTTCAATCCGGCGCAGCGGATCGAGGTTGTCGAGCGCCGCTGGCGTCTCCACGGGGAAGTGCTTCGGGATCAGCCGCAGCAGCGCGTGCAGCGACGAGACGGTGATCAACTGGCGCCCGCTCATGATCTCGCCGCGGCGGTAGCGCCAGACTCCCACCAGCAGATTGGTCAGGTACTGGCCGATCAGGCTGACGTCGTCGCCGGCGAACACGGTCGCTTCTGCTTCGGTCTCGCGCTGGATGCGCGCCAGATCCGCCGCCAGCCCGGCCCGGTCGATCAGCAGGCGGTAGTCGTTGACGCGCGCCCTGACGATGCCCTCGCGGTCGGAGACGGCGAATTCGAGCAGGTGGCCGGAGCCGTAAATCGCCTTCAGGCCGTCGTGCTGCGTCTCCTTGAAGTACATGACGAGCGTCTCGCTGTCCGGCAGCCATTCGCTATGCGTCCGAAACCAGGTGACCGCCTCCGGCTCGACCACGAGCCAGAAATCATGATCCGACCACTGATCCGGCGGATGCGAAGTGTCGGCCATCGACCCCGCCGCCATCAGGCCGAGCACGCGCGGGTCGCGCTCCAGGTTGCGCTGCAGAGCGTCGGTGAACGCCTGATATTCCTGCGGGTTCATACGGGGTGATCCTTTGGTGACGGCGATGCGTCATCGCGAAAAACGGCGGACGACCCACGGGTCGTCCCTACGAATTATAACGGTCGTTGTAGGGACGCCATTCTTGGCGTCCCACGGCATCAGCGACGTTACCCCGCGCGCCAGACGCCATTCGCCTCCGCGCTCAACGGCACGGGATCGCCCAACTGCCCGCCGTCGCCATAACGCACGGGGATGCTCGCTCCGTCGCGCACGAAGACCGGGATGCGATCCAGCGGCGCGTCGATCTCGAACGTCTGGCCGCCGTCGTAGGCCGCGCCATCCCACAGGCTGTGCCACGTCCCCTCCGGCAGCGCCACCGGCCAGCGCGCGACACCTTCCTCGACCACCGGGTAGACGAGCAGATCGCGCCCGAACCCGTAGGCGTAGGGCGATGCTTCGGGATGCGTCAGCGCCAGCGCGCGCATCATCGGCTCGCCGGATTCGGCGGCATGGCGCGCCTCCTGCCAGATGTACGGCATCAGATTATGGCGCACGTTGACGAAGTGGCGGAAGGTCGAGATCACGCGCGCGTCCCCGCTGCGCGCCTGGATGTTCCAAGGTGTGCGGTCGTGCAGCGGTTCGCGGTGCTGGTTGAACTCCGAGTGATACTGCATGACCGGGCAGAAAGCGGCCATCGCCGCCGCGCGCAGATACAGTTCCGCCGACGGGATCTCACCGCTGAAGCCGCCGATATCCCAGCCCCAGAACGGGACGCCGGAGATGCCCGCGGACAGGCCCGCCAGGATCGAATGGCGGTAAGCGTCCCAGGTCGAGTTCTCGTCGCCCGCCCAGTGGAGCGGCGCCCTCTGCGAGCCGGTGTAGCCCGCGCGGCTGAAGGTGATCGCATCCCGGCGCGCGGTGGCGAAGTCGTAATAGGCCTGTGTGTAGCGCTGCGGATACTCGTTGATCAGTTCCGCGCCGCGCCGCCCATCGGCAAAACGGGTGTCCGTCCCCCAGATGTGCTCGCCGCCGTCGGTCTTGAAGCCGTCGATGCCCAGGTCGTTGAGCAGGTAGGCGCGCTTATTCAGCCACCAGTCGCGCTCTGCCGGGTTGGTCACATCCCAGATGTACCCGCCGCGAAACCAGAACGGACGCAGCTTGTGTGGCGAGCCGTCGGCTTCACGTACGCCGAAGCCCGCGCGCTCGAAGTGCGCATGATCGGCCTCGTGCTGGGCGTGCGGGCCTTCGATCCGCTTGAGCACCGGGATCTGCCACAAGAGCAGGCGGATGTCGTGCTCGTGCAGCCAATCGACCATCGCTTTTGGATTCGGCCACTTGCCCTCTGCCGGAAAGCGGAAATCGTCGTAGCGGAAGGCTTCAGCGCCCGGTCTGGCATCGTACTCGGCATCGTTCCAGATGTAGAAGGTCGTCTCGTCGCTCCAGGCTTCGATCACGAGCACCGACGGCTGGATCGCGTGGTCGAGCGATTGCTGCGCCTCGTGGAGGACGCGCGCCTGCGAGTTCCACTCGTTGCCGCTCATCCACAGGCCGAACGTCCACAGCGGCGGCAATTTGGCCGGGCCGGTCATGCGCGCGAACCTGCCGGTGATCTCGAACGGGTCGCTGCCGCAGATCCAGGTCAGATTGAGGCTTTCGTCCGCGCCGAGGTCGGCTTCCAGCGTCCAGGTCTCGGCATCGCTGGCGGCGAGGTCGAAGCGCATCCAGCGGCTGCTCTGCACGAACAGCCCGTAGCCCGCCGACGAGAGCAGGAACGGGATCGGCATGTAGGTGCGCTTGCCCTGGTTCTTGTACTGCTCGTAACAGAGCACGTCGAGCACGTTGCCGCGTTGATCGAGCGCGTTGAAGCGCTCGCCCAGCCCGAAGAAGCGCTCGTCAGGCCGACAGCGAAAGGTCACGCGGACGCGGCGCGCACGCTGCCCATCCTCCAGCCAGGCGATGTCCTCGACCTCCGGCACGCCGAAGATGCGCGGGCCGCGCGCCCAGGTGCGGTTGACGCGCATGGTGCCCGCGTCGAAGCTCCAGCCGCCGCCGGATCGCCAACCCTCGCCGCGCAGGTTGAAGCGCTCGGTCTGCTCGCCGTCCGCCTCGATCCAGTAGGTCAGCGTCTCGCCGACGGGCGGCGCGGTCAGCTGCGCCTGCCACACATCCTGATCGATGGTGACTTTGCGCTCCAGGTATTCCGCGCCGACGCCTTCTTCCCAGGCGGGATGCCAGTCCGCGATATGTTCCGCCGCGATGGTCTGCAAAGGGCGCCCGCCGACCTGAGCGTGCACGCGGATGCTCTCGACCGCGCCCGGCGGACGGGTGACGATGCCGACCGTGAACGGCGCGCCCGCCAGCGGTTGGCGCGGGAAACGCTCTTCGGGAAGCTGCTCGTAAGGGTGTTCCTGCCCGAACGGCGCATGGATTACCTGCATGATCGTGTCACCTGCCTGTCTACGGGTTGAATGCGCGGGTGGTCATCATTCGGATGTTGGGCGTGGCGGACGCCATGAATGGCGTCCCTACGGATTTATCGGACGATATTGGCGATGAAACCCTCATCCTAAATCCTTCTCCCTTATGGAGAAGGACTTTCAAAAGCCGTTTTTACCCCCTTCGCCCTGAGGGAGAAGGGGCCGGGGGATGAGGGGCACAGCAGGGGTTTGGCGTCTCCAAACCCCCACGCGTATGCGCCTGATGTTGCCTATGGCAGCAGCGCGTCGAGCGCAGTCTTGGCCTGATCGAGCGCGTCCTGCGCGCTCAGTTCGCCATCGGCGACCTGCGTCAGCAGCGCGTTGACGGCATCCTGCATCTCGCTCTGGCGTTCGATCACGGGCGGGGTGACCGGGTTTTCCAGCGCCTGGAAGACGGCGGCGCGGTTGGCCGGGGGCGTCTTCTCAAGATAGGCTTCGAAGTAGGCCGGTTGATCCAGCGCCGGGAGTTCCCACGCGCTGTCGACGCGCACGGTGGCAGCGGTCTCACTCGAGGTCAGGAATTCTGCCCACTTGGCCGCGGCTTCCGGGTTGGCGGTCGCCGCCGAGACGGCTACGCCGTTGGCGAAGAAGTGATTGGCGTGCTGGTTGATCATCGGCTCGACCTGAACGTCCCAATTGAAGGGCGCATCGGCGAAGGCGTCGAACATCCAGATGCCGGTCACGAGCATGCCGACCTTGCCGCTCAGGAACAGTTCGGAGTCGCTGACGCCGGAAAGCTGCGCCGCCGTCGGCATCAGGCCGTCGTTCATGAAGTTGACCATCGTCTCCAGCGTGCTGACGCAAGCGGGCGAATTGATCGTCGACTCGGTCATATCGGCGTTGAAGAACTGGCACTCACCGTTCTGACCGGCCTTCTTGTAGAACTCCCAGAACTGCGTCGGCGAGTACAGACCCCAGACGTCGTCGCCGAGCGCCTTGATGGCTGTCGCGGCCTCGGTCGCATCCGCCCACGTCCAATCAGCGGTCGGGTAGTCGATGCCCGCCTGATCGAACAGGTCGGCATTGTAGAACAGCAGCACGGTCGAGAACGTTTCCGGCAGCGCGTACTGCGTGCCCTGATACTGGAAGGCTTCCAGCGCGCGCGGGTAGAACGGCGCGTCGGCGCTGACCATCGAGCCGATGTCGAGCAGGGTGTTGTTGGCCGCGTAGGTGACGAAGTTTTCGTAGTTGAGTTCGAACACGTCGGGCGTGTCGCCGCTGACGACGTCCGCTTGCAGCAGGGTGAAGTAATCGGCGAACGGCGCGCTGCTCACTTCGACGGTGATGTCCGGGTTTTCCGCCTGGAACGCCTGCACGATCGTGTCGAGATCTTCCAGATGATCCGGCGCCGCCGAAAAGGTGAAATAGCGGATGGTGGTCGTATCCTGCGCGGCAGCTGTCGAGAACAGCGCCAGCAGGACGACTGCTGTCAAGAAGAGACCGAATTTACGCAACATTGTTCCGAATTCCTTTCAATAGTCGTCTCACGTCTCACAGGCTCATGATCTGCCTGACGAAACCTAACCGAAGAGCGGTCATAAATCCGCTTCGCCGCTGCTTGCCCTCATCCCCCGGCCCCTTCTCCCTTAGGGCGAAGGGGAGAAAATGCTCCCGAAAGTCCCTCTCCATGACGACCAAAGGGAGCACCGAAGGTCGGGAGAGGGATTTAGGGTGAGGGCAACAAAGGCTCATCACTGTGTTATGACCACCGCTCACCTAACCCTTGATACCGCTCGTGACCACACTGCGGACGAACCAGCTCTGCGCGAACATGTACACGATCAGGATCGGCAGCACGGCGACCACCGACCCGGCCATGACCATGTTCCACTCGGTCAGCGCGCGCGGCCCGCCCTGCAGCGTCGCCAGCGCGACCGGCAGCGTCATGACTGCCTCCTGGCGGGCGACGAACAGCGGCCATAGATACGCATTCCACAGCCCCATGAAGCTGAAGACGGCCAGCGTCGCCAGCGACGGGCCGGTCAGCGGCAGAATGATGCGCCAGAAGATCGTCCAGTAGTTGGCGCCGTCGACGAAGGCCGCCTCTTCGAAATCCTTGGGCATGCTGAGCATGGCCTGGCGCAGCAGGAAGGTGCCGAAGGCGCTGAACAGCGCCGGGACGATCAGCGCGGCGTAGCTGTTCATCCAGCCGAGCGCACGGATGAGGATGAACTGCGGGATGATCAGCACCACCGACGGGATCATCATCGTCGCCAGGTAGAGCATGAAGACGACGTTGCGCCCGCGCCATTGCATGCGCGCAAAGGCGAAGGCCGCCATCGCCGAGACGATCACCTGGCCGACGGTGCCGACGACGGCGACGAACGCACTGTTGAAGAACGTGCGCAGCAGGTCGATCCGTTCGGCCAGCCCGCTGTAGCTTTCCAGCGTGATCGGGTTCGGGATCAGCTTGGGCGGCGTTTCCAGGATGTATTCCTGCGCCTTGAGCGACGTGCTCAGCATCCAGGCGAACGGCGCAACCATGATCAGCACGATCACGAGCATGACGGCGTAGCGGACGATCGTGGCCCATGGGCGCGGCGCGTGCATCCGCCGCTCATCCGTGGCTGCGTCGTCGTGCGGGAGTGCCTTAGTCAGATTCATAATGCACCCACCGGTTTTGCAATCTGAGCTGGACGAAGGTGATGGCGAAGATGATGGCGAACAGCACCCACGACATAGCCGAGGCGTAGCCCATCCGGTTGTAGCTGAAGGCGTTGGTGACGACCTGCGTCACGATCACCTCGAGTTGGCGGTCGGCGGCGCTGTCGCGCATCGGCATCAGCCAGACCTGGTCGAACATCTGGAAATAGTTGATCAGCAGCGTGATGGCGACGAAGAACATGGTCGGCGTCAGCAGCGGCAGCGTGATGTGGCGCAGCGACTGCGTGCGGGTCGCGCCGTCGATGCGCGCTGCCTCGTAGTACGTCTCGGAGATGTTCTGCAGTCCTCCCAGGTAGAGCAGGGCGATATAGCCAACGTCCTTCCAGATGCTGGTGATGACCATGGCATAGAGCGCTGTCTGCGGCTCGAACAGCCAGGCCGGGCCGGTGATGCCGATCAACTGCAAGCCGTAATTGACCAGCCCGTAGGCCGGGTTGAAGATCCATTTCCAGATCAGCGAGACGACCACCCACGACGCCACGACGGGCAAGAACGTGGTCGTGCGCACGAACAGCATCCCGCGCACCTTCTGGTTGAGGAACAGGGCCAGCGCCAGGCCGAGCACAAAGACCGACGGCACGTAGAGGACGATGAATTGCAGTGTGTAACCGAGCGCACGCCAGAAATCGGCGTCGACGGCCAGCGCCTGGAAGTTCGCCAGTCCGGTGAACTCCGGCGGCGACAGCAGATTCCAATCGTTGAAAGCCAGCCACAACGACGTGCCGATCGGGTAGACGATGAACAGGAGGATTCCAAACAGGCTGGGCGCCAGGAAGATGAACACCCATTTCCACTTGTTGAACCCGCTGAAGCCTGCCATCCGGTACATCCTTCACTCAGTGAAAAAACTTAGCGAAAAAAACGACTACTTTTGTGCCATCGGCTCGACCAGCGGCGAGGCGAACACCTTGCCGATGGCGAGGTTGGCCGCGCCGCGCGCCCACGTCTGATCGTCCGCCGGTTTGACGATGACTTCGACGCCGTCGAGCAGGCCGTTGAAGGTGTAGCGGCGCATGGCCTCGTACATCGCGCGCAGCCGGAAATCCCCGGCGACAACGCCCTCACCGCTGACGATGATCAGCGGCGGGCACAGGATGTTGATGACCGTCGCCAGCCCGACGCCGAGGTATTCGCCGCTCAGCGCCAGCGCCCGGCGCGCATCCGCCTGACCCGACCGCGCGGCATCGACGACGTGCGCCAGTGATGCCGACTCGACGTGCCCATCGACCGAACGCAGCACGGCGGGGTCGGCGGCCAGGCCTTCGAGCGTGCCCGCTTCCAGCCCATGATCGCGGGCCAGCGGCAGGTTGAGCAGGATGTGGCCCAGCTCGCCCGCGCCGCCGCGCGATCCCTGGTACAACTGGCCGTTGATGATCATGCCCATGCCGATGCCGCGCCCGATGGTGACGACGACGAAGTTCGATTGATGGCGGCCCGCGCCGAAGAGCTGCTCGCTCAGCGTGAGCGTGTTGACGTCGTTTTCGACGTAAACCGGCAGGCGCAGATGGGCCTGCACGAGCGCCGCCAGGGCCACGTCGCGCCAGCCGAGGAAGGGCGAATAATGGACGATACCCTGCTGCGGATGGATGACGCCCGCCAGACCGATGCCGACGCCGAGCACACGATCGCCGGGGACGCGGGCAGCGGTGAGCGTGGTCGTGACGATGCGCGCGATGTCCGCCGCCATCACTCCGGGTTGGTAGTCGCCGTCGACCGGGCTTTCCGCGTAGTAGAGGATGTTGCCCTCGAAGTTGGTCACCGCGCAGACGACGCGCCGCTCCATCAGCTTGAGGCCGACGGCATAGCCCGCGTCCGGGTTCAGCCGCAGCAGCATCTGGCGCCGGCCACCGGTGTATTCGCCCTCGCCGATTTCGAGCAGCCAGCGATCGTCGAGCAGTTCGTTGATGATCTGGGAGACGGCGCCCGCGCTCAGGCCTGAGACTTCGATCAGGTGCGTGCGCGAAAGCTGGCCTTCGCGCCGGATGATGTTGAGGAGCAGGTTGCGGTTCATCGCCTTAATCAATTCGCGATTTCCGCGGAGTTCGGGCTTGCGCATCTTTTTTCATTCAGTGAAGTAAGTTAGCTGAACTGTACTCGAATTGGATCGGGTTGTCAAGCACTTGGCTGGATAGGGGCATCGGTCGTGCAACTGCGCTTCCCTACGGCGGTTGTTCCAGGGGGTGGAGAATTGACCACGGCTAGCAAATGAGACGGTTGTACGGGCGGGATATGTATATCCCGCCCGTACGGTGGTCGTGAGATGATTCAAATCGAAGGGGCGCGCTTATTTGCGCTCAGCGTCGAATGCCGCCCTACCGGCCGAGCTTGCGATATCCGCGCACTGAGAGTGGCAGGAAGATGGCGATCAGGATCAGCGGCCAGACGACGGCCATCAACTGGGCATTGTCGATGATCCATGCCTGGCCCCGCCAGCCGGGATTGACGAACAACTGGCGGATGGCCGTCGCGGTCGACGAGAGCGGATTCCACTGAGCGATTGTACCCAGCAAGGCGGGCATCGTGACCGTATCGACAAACACGTTCGAGAGGAAGCTCACCGGCCAGATCAGGATCTGAACGCTCGCCACCGATTCAGGCCCCTTGGCGCTCAGACCGAGGAAGATGCCGATCCACAGGATCGCGAAGCGCAGCAGAAGCAGCAGCCCGACGGCGGCCAACGCTGCCGTGAGTGGGCCATGCCAGCGCCAGCCCAGCAGCACACCCGCGACCATCAGGATCAGCAGGCCGATTGCCGAGCTGATCATGTCCGCGACGCAGCGACCGAGCAGGACAGCAGCGGCGTTCATCGGCATGGCACGGAAGCGGTCTGTGATGCCTTTTGCGGCATCGGTGTTGACGGCGATCATGGTCGCCTCCAGGCCAAAAAACATGGTCATGGCGAACATGCCGGGCATCAGAAACTCGAAATAGCTCGCGCCGTCCGGCATGGCGATGGCGCCGCCGAAGAGCAGGCCGAACATGAGCGCGATCATGATCGGGAAGAACCAGTTGACGATCACCGCACCTGGCTGCTGCCGCCAGTGCTGCAAATCGCGCCGCGCAATCGTCCACGCGTCGGCCAGCAGCCAGCCAAAGCGCGATATGGGGGTCGTCCGAGCGGCAGGAAGAGCATTGTTCATAAAGTAGGCTCCAGTTGGGCTTCCGGTTCGTTCGTGCTGGTCAGGTGGATGAAGACTTCGTCCAGTGTCGGGCGGCGCAGCGAGAGGTCTTGCGGCTCGATCTGCGCGTCCGCAAGCGCCCTTGCGACCGTGACGAGCGCGCGCGTGCGCTCGATGACCGGCACGCTGATGCGATTCGCCTCATCGTCGGCCTGGATCGGGCCGGACGCCACCGACTCGACTATCCGCATGACGACGGACTTATCCGTATCGAGGGGCAGCACGATATCGAGCCAGTCGCCACCCAGGGCCCCCTTGAGTTCGTCGGGCGTCCCTTCGGCGATCACGCGCCCGGCTTTGAGCATCGAAATGCGATCCGCAAGCTGATCCGCCTCTTCAAGATACTGCGTCGTCAGCAGCACCGTCGTGCCATCCGCGACGCGCGAGCGAATGGCCGCCCAGACTTCGCGGCGACCGACCGGGTCGAGTCCTGTCGTCGGCTCGTCCACGAACAGCACTGGCGGTGAGACGATCAGGCTCACGGCCAGGTCGAGGCGGCGGCGCATCCCACCGGAGTATTTGGCGACCGGCAACCTGGCCGCTTCCGCCAGATCGAACTGTTCGAGCAGCGCGTCGGCCCGTTTGTCCGCTTCGCGGCTCGATAGGTGGTTGAGCCGCCCGAACATGATCAGGTTTTGCCGTCCGCTCATGATTTCGTCGATGGCGGCGTACTGCCCGACCAGCCCGATGTTCTCGCGCACCTGGCGCGCCTGCGTCGTGACGTCGAACCCGGCCACCTGCGCCTGCCCAGAGTCGAGTTCGAGCAGGGTGGCGAGCACTCTGATAGCCGTGGTTTTGCCCGCACCATTGGGGCCGAGCAGCCCGCAGACCGAGCCACGCCGCACGGTCAGGTCGAACCCGTTGAGTCCGGCATCCTTAGTGCCGCCTGCATAATGCTTACGCACCCCAGAGGCCTCGATTGCATATCCTGATCGGTTCACATTCTCGCTCCATTGACCCTTGCCATCATTACTGCGTACTCTGTACCGTACACTGTACGCTATAATTGGGAGTGTACACTTTGGTGGAACGGTTGTCAATGGAGCAAACGACGTGACCAAGAAGAAAACTGCAACGTCCGACTCGATGCGCCGCTTATCCCTGCTCTGGGGTTCGCATACCGAGGAGGGGCGCTCCGGCCTGACGATCAAAGCGATTGTGATGGCGGCCATGGAAATTGCCGATGCCGAGGGGCTGGACGCGCTCTCGATGCGGCGCGTGGCGCAGCGGCTCGACGTGGGGACGATGTCGCTCTACACCCACATTCCGGGCAAGACCGAGCTTCTCGACCTGATGCTCGATACTGCCTATGGGGAAGCCTACCAGCGCGTCGAGGAGCCGTCCGAGCAGCCGGGCGATTGGCGCGACGCCATGCGCTTCGTCGCCCAACGAAACTGGTCGTTGTTCCTGGCGCATCCGTGGATGCTGCAAACCTACACCGAGCGCCCGGCCTTTGGGCCGCACCTCTCACTGAAATATGAGGCAGAACTGCGCCCGCTCGACGGCCTTGGCTTGAGCGACGTCGAGATGGACGCGGCGCTGACGATCATTCTGACGCACGTCGAAGGCTGCGCCCGCGCGATGATCGTGCACCAGCGTACGCAGGCGGATAGCGGTATCTCCGACGCCGAATGGTGGTTGACTCAGGAGCCGATATTGGCGAGCGTGATGAGTTCGATGCATCTTCCCGTGTCGGGCCGCGTCGGGACGGCGGCGGGGCAGGAGCATCAGGCGATTACCAACCCAGAATACATGCTGAAATTCGGCCTCGATCGCATCCTGGCCGGACTGACCGAGCTCATCCGCGCAAATACGAGCGCGGACTAGGCACCCCTACCAATCGTGCGTCTTGGGCGGCAGATCGTCCTGGGCTTGCATCAGGCGGGTGAGCAGGCGCTTGCGCAGCGCCTGGATCGTCGGCTCGTATTCCGGCTCCGCCGCGTGGTCGATCACCTCTTGGTCGGCGTCGGCCAGGTCGTAGAGCACCTCGCGCCCGTCGCCGTAGTAGAAATACTTGTAGCGCTCGTCACGCAGCGTCTTGACGTGAATGCCGTTCCGGGTGTCCTTGTACTCGGCCAGGACGTCTGGGCGCGTCTCGTCCGTCTCGCCCTTGAGCGCCGCGGCGATGCTGCGCCCCTTGACGCCGCGCTCCAGACGCACGCCGCACAGATCGGCCACGGTCGGGAAGACGTCAATCGCCTCGACCAGACCGCTGACCTTCCGCTTGCTCGGCAGCAGCCACGGCGCGTAGAAGATGCACGGCACGTGCAGGATCTCGTCGTAGTTCGACGGCCCCTTGCTCGTCTCGCAGTGGTCGCCGAGCATCTCGCCGTGATCGCTCAGGAAGACGACGATCGTGTTGTCGGCCAGCCCGGCCGCCTGCAGCGTCTCCAGGATCGTCGCCAGATGGCGGTCGATCTGCGTCACCAACGCGTAGTAGTAGCGCCGCATCTGGCGCCACGTCTCATCGCTGACGCCGGCGTTGCGGCTGCGCGCCATGTCGCTCGGATGCTGCGTTGGCATCGGGATCGTCGCCGGGTCATACATGTCGACGTAGGAGCGCGGCGGGTTGAGCGGTGGATGCGGATAGAAGAAGCCAACCGTCAGGAAGAATGGGCGCGGATCGCGATAGTTGAGCAGGAATTCGCGCGTCTGCGTCGCCACCCAGGCCGTGTTGTGGATCTCCTCCGGCGCCTGAAAGTCCCACAGGTCGAATAGCGACTCCGGCCCGACCGACTGCGCCAGCCGGTAGCGCACGCCATCGATGTACTGCGGGGCCTCGCGCTCGACCCAGCTCATGTAGTCGTCGGGGTAGGGACCGGGCGCTTCGCTGACGAGGTTGTACTCGTAGCCGTAGCCGCTGTAGACCGTCGCGTTGATGCTGTGGTCGCGGCCTTCGCCCTTGTGCGGCACGAAATGCAGCTTGCCGATGTTGGCCGTGTGATAGCCGTTCTGCAGGAAGGTGTGCGCCATCGTCACTTCCGTCTTCGGCAGTTGGATGCCGTTGGTCGTCACGCCGTGGTTCTGCGGGTAGCGCCCCGTCCAGATCGACGAGCGGCTGGCCATGCAGACCGGGTTCTGGACGAAGCAGTTCTCGACGTTGACGCCGTCCGCGATCATCCGGTCAAGCGTCGGCGTGATCATGTGCGGGTAGCCATTGGCGGCGATCGTGTCGTAGCGCTGCTGATCGGTGGTGATGAAGATGACGTTGGGTTTTTGGGTCGGCATTGGTTCACCTTTGCGTGAGGATTCCGGGGATGGGGTGGACAGGGCGCGCTCTATTCGCCCTCACCCTAAATCCCTCTCCCTAATGGAGAGGGACTTTCAGAACCACATTTCTCCCCTTCGCCCAACCTTCGGTGACCTTGCGGTTACAGGGAGAAGGGGCCGGGGGATGAGGGTTTCACGCCTCGTCCTTACGAACGGTCTATCAACCCACCAAACGCGCACACCCCGGCAGTGGGCGCCAGGGTGTGCGGGGAGGTGAGAAAGGTCTCGCTTACTGAGCCGGTTGGATGGCGTGGATCGCCAGCGCGAAGCCGTCCCACGGGATGAACGGATGCGTGTACGGATTCTCCGACGTCGGCCAGCCCGTCCAGTAGGTCGTATTGAACGGGATCACCTGGAGTTCTTCCGCCAGCGTAATGTCCGGCAGGTCGCGCAGGTAGATTTCCAGCGCCTGGCTGACCAGACCCACGTATGCTTCGTTATCCGGTGACGGCACCATCGTTTCCATCTGGTCGAGCAGCGCATCCATCTCAGGATTGCTGTAGCGCGTGTAGGCGCGCACACTGCGGACGCTCTCGCCTTCCGGCACGACGTACTTGCTATGGTAGTGTTCCAGCGTCAGGTACGGATCGTACGTGCTGCCGCAGTGTACCCACAGATGGGCGTCGAAGGTGCCCGCCGCGGCGGCGTCAGTGAAGGCCGCGCTCTGCTGCGGGTCGGCGAGTACGTCGAAGCCCGCTTCGTTGAGCTGCTGGACGATGACCGGCCCTGCCGGGTTGTTCGGCTCCATCACGATCGAGAAGGCGAAGCGCTCGCCGTTAGCATCGATCCAGTAGCCTTCGTCGTCCTTCGTGTAGCCTTTGCTCTCCATGATGCTGGCCGTCATGGCCGGGTCGTAAACACCGACGCCGGAGCCATCGAGCACGTCCTGCAGCGGAGCCACGTAGGCCTGCACGCCGCTGTACGAGGCGAGCGGGGCGATGGTCGGCATGGTCGAGCCTTCGTAGGCCAGCGCCACGATCTCGTTGCGGTCGAGCGCGTGATCGATGGCCTGGTGGATTTCCACGTCGTCGAACGGAGGCCGCTGGTTGTTGAAGGTCAGGCGGTAGTTGCAGCCATCCGGCGCGCCCCAAACAGGTCCCTGGCTGTTCCAGGCGATCAGGTTCGGGTTCTGCAGTTGAGCGGCTTCAAAGGTGCCGACGGCCAGCGAACGGCCCATATCCAGGCTGTTGCTGATGTAGAGCTGAGGCAGCGCCTCGACGGTCGCGGGGACGTAGATGATGCGTTCCGGCGCGGGCAGTGCATCGGCCAGACCGGCGTCAAGCGCCCACCAGTGATCCAGGCGGTCGAAGACGACCGAGTCGTCGCCCGTGCGCACGAGCTTGTACGGCCCGGTGCCGAGCGGCCAGCCCTGCTCGATGTCGAGGTTGGTGAACGTCTTCGGGTCTTTGTCGGCCCAGACGTGTTCCGGCATGACGATGAAGCGCGCGGTCTGGCCGAGCGCAAACGTGTCGAGCGCCCAGCGCGGGCCGGGGCGCGTCAGGGTGATGACCACGGTGTGGTCGTCAGGAGCGGTCACGTCCGCCACACGGTCGTTCATGGCTGCGGCCAACTGGAGTTCGGGCGCGCTCGCCTTGAGCATGTTGATCGTGAAAACCACGTCGTTGGCGGTGAACGGTTCGCCATCCTGCCAGGTTACGCCGTCGCGGATGTTGATGGTGACTTCGGTGAAATCGTCGTTGTAGCTGTAGCCTTCTGCCTGCCAGGGGATGGTTTGGCCGGAGGTGTAATCGTAGTAGAACAGGCTTTCATACACCGTGTAGTGCAGATTGTTCCGGTTGTGCAGGAGGGCGCCAATGTAAGGGTTGAAGTTGTCCGCCGATGGGATCTGATTGTAGAAATCCCAACCTTGCGAGATCAGAGTCCGCTCGCGCGGGACCTCAGGAAGATCGTCTTGCGCAACGACCGCCACGGTCGGCATCATCACGGCGACCAACGCCGCGACCAGCACGAACCACAACATTCTGTTGCTAAAACGTGACATAGAAAGCTCCCTTCAAAAGAAAATTTGGTCAGACGGATGCGCGTTTAGTTCCGCGTGCTTCGACAAGTATTTTCGCCGCTGCTGCCTTCTTTCTGGGATGACCTCCCGCAAACCACTCCAGTTCCCGTCGCAACTGCGTCTGATAGCACCGGTTTCCCGGAAGTTACCTATGTCCCGCAGTATGACACGTTCGACACAGTTTTGTCAATATAAGCCACAAATAACAAAATATCTTCAAAAAACCTTTAGATATTTTGATGATTTAGGCTGAAATCTTGTTGATCTCCTTCAAATGCCTGTTATACTGTGGATCAAGCCAGGGTGTATGAAGCCTTTTCGGAGGTTGCATCAAGCGAAGTTAATGGTTCGAACGCCGCCGCAAAAATGGGTTCACCCGTCGGGACGCGCCATGGCGCGTCCGCCGAAGGGCAGGTTGCGCGGCGGCAAACAAATACCAAAGATCAAGGCAATACACCGTTATTTAGAGAGGCGTTTGGTAGATGAATTTGCAGTATGTGATCCGGCGGACGGGCGTGTTCATACTCGTCGTCGTCCTCGCCGTCACCGTCAACTTCATGATCCCCAGGCTCATCCCTGGCGATCCCATCGAAGAGAAGCTCTCCCAGTTGACCGCCACCAGCAGTGGCAACCTCGTCACCGGCATCGAAGAAATGGCAGCGGCCTACCGGACGCAGTTCGGTCTGGATCGCCCGCTGGTCGAGCAGTACGTCAACTACTGGCGCGACATCCTGCGCCTGGACTTCGGCTACTCGCTGTCCAACTATCCTGAGACGGTCTCCAATTCGATCTCCGCCGCGCTGCCGTGGACGGTGTTCCTGGTCGGCACGTCGACGCTGATCTCGTTCGTGATCGGCTCGCTGCTCGGCGGCTTACTCGCCTGGCCGCGCATCCCACGCGTGCTGCGCGGCCTGATCCCGGTGCTGATGGTCATCTCCGCCGTGCCTTACTTCCTGCTCGGCATCATCCTCATCTACCTGTTCGTGATCGTCAATCGCATTTTCCCCGCCGGTGGCGCCTATACCTTCGGCAGCACGCTGCACTGGGATCTGGAGAGCCTCGGCGACATCCTGCACCACGCCTTCCTGCCCGGCATGTCGATCGTCGTGGCGGGCATCGGCGCGTGGGCGCTTAACATGCGCGGCATGATGATCAGCGTGCTCGGCGAGGACTTCATCACGCTGGCGAAGGCGAAAGGACTGCGCGAGAAGCGCATCTTCCTCTGGTACGGGCTGCGCAACGGCCTGCTGCCGCAGTTGACGACGCTGGCGCTCACGCTCGGCTACGTCGTCTCCGGCTCGATCCTAGTCGAGGTCATCTTCTCGTATCCGGGCATCGGCTACAAGCTGTACCAGGCGATTCAGACCAAGGATTTCTTCGTCGTTCAGGGCATCGTCCTCGTCCTGATCGTCTCCATTGGCTTTGCGCTCTACGTGCTCGATCTCGTCTACCCGTTGATCGACCCACGCATTCAGTACGACGTGAGATAGGAGCGGTCAATGGCAACGGCACAAGCTCTCACTCAGCCCGTCACCGAAACACGCCCGCGCCGCAGGCGCATCAACTGGCTGCTCGTCAGCGGGCTGATCATCATGCTCGCGCTCATCCTGTTCGGCGTGGGCGGCGGCATGATCATCGACAAATCGTATGCCCAGGTCGGCGCATTTCTGCCGCGCATGGCGCCGGATGCGGAGCGTCTGCTCGGCACCGACAGCCAGGGCCGCGACGTGCTCTCGGTGCTCATCCTGTCGACGCCTAACACGCTCCTGATCGGCCTGATCGCCGGGACGGTCGGCGTGGGCGTCGGTGTCGTGCTCGGCCTGCTGTCCGGCTTCTTCGGTGGCATCATCGACGGCGTCATCCGCACGGTGACGGACGTGTTCGTCACCATCCCCGGCATCGCCTTGCTCGTCGTCATCGCCACCAACGTGCGCAGCATCAACGTCGCCATCATGGCGCTGATCGTGGCCTCGCTGGCCTGGCGCTTCCCGGCCCGCGCCATCCGCGCGCAAACGCTCTCGCTGCGAGAGCGCGGCTACGTGCAGATCGCGCGGCTGAACGGCGTCGGTGGTCTCGAACTGGTGATCAAAGAGGTGCTGCCCAATCTGCTGCCGTACATCGCCGCCAGCTTCGTCTCGACGGTGTCGCAGTCCATTCTGGCGACGATTGGCCTGGAAGCGCTCGGCCTCGGCCCGCAGAACGAGTACACGCTCGGCATGATGATCTACTGGGCGCAGTTCTACGGCGCCATCCTGCGTGGCTTCTGGTGGTGGTGGATGCCGCCGATCGTCATCATCGTCCTCATCTTCGTCGGCCTGCTACTCACATCATCCGGCCTGGACGATCTGGTCAACACGCGGCTGCGGAGGTCGGTATGAACGCGCCAGTTTTGCAGGTGGATAGTCTCCACATCCATTACCAGACGCTGGCCGGGATGGTCAAAGCCGTCAACGGCGTCAGCTTCAATTTGTACAAGGGCGAACGCCTGGGGCTGGTCGGCGAGTCCGGCTCCGGCAAATCGACCACGGCGCTCGCCATCATCCGCATGCTGGAAGGCCCGGCCCGCATCATCGATGGGGCGATCAACCTGAGCGGCACCAATCTGCTGGCGCTGAGCGATGACGAGATGCGCGCCGTCCGGTTTGACCGCGTCTCGATGGTGCCGCAGGGCGCCATGAACTCGCTCAACCCGGTCATGCGTATCCGCGAGCAGATCCGCGATATCTACGAGGCGCATGGCAAACTGCCCAAGCGCAGCGAGCTGGACGGCAAGATCGCCCACCTGCTGACGCGCGTCGGCCTCAAGCCGGAGGTAGCCGGGATGTTCCCGCACGAACTGTCCGGCGGCATGAAGCAGCGTGTCTGCATCGCTATGGCGATCGCGCTGCAGCCGCAGGTGATCCTGGCCGACGAACCGACCAGCGCGCTCGACGTGGTCGTCCAGCGCCAGGTGATGGAGACGCTCGGCAACGTCCAGCAAGAGCTGGGCGCGGCGGTCATCCTGGTCGGCCACGACATGGGCCTGATGGCTCAGTTCGTCGACCGCATCGGCGTCATGTATGCCGGGCGGCTGGTCGAGCTGGCGAGCGTCGAGCAGATCTTTAAAGCGCCGCAGCATCCGTACACGCAGCAGTTGATCGGCAGCATCCCCAATCTGGAGCAGAAGAAGCTGTTCAAGGGGATACCCGGCACTGCGCCCTCACTGCTCGATCCGCCGTCGGGCTGTCCGTTCCACCCGCGCTGCTCGGAAGCGTTCGAACCGTGCACGCTCGACGTGCCGCCGTTACGCGAAACCGCGCCTTCGTGCTGGGTCGCCTGCCATCTGTATGAAAAGGTTGTCAGCCATGACCATCCTGCTTGAAGCCAACCACGCTGGCAAAACGTTCACGACCGGGGGCTTCTTCAAGCGGTCGGAGGCTTACGCCCTGCGCGATTTCTCGCTCGCCATCGACGACGAGAAGCCGATTGTCACCGCCATCGCCGGCGAGAGTGGCAGCGGCAAGACGACGCTCGCGCGCCTGCTGCTCGGCGTGATCGCGCCCAGCATCGGAACGGTGCGCTACAAGGGCGTCGACGTGCACACCATGAAGCGCGATCAGTGGCGCGAGTTTCGCCAGGACGTGCAGGCGATCTATCAGGACCCGTTCGAGGTCTACAACCCGTTCTACCGCGTCGATCACGTGCTGACGACGCCGGTCGCCAAGTTCAAGCTGGCGCGCAATGCCGCCGAAGCGCAGGAACTGATCGAAAGCACGCTCAACAAGGTCGGCCTGCGCCCGGAGGAGACGCTTGGGCGCTACCCGCACCAACTGAGCGGCGGCCAGCGCCAGCGCATCATGATCGCGCGGGCGCTGCTGCTGCGGCCCAAGATCATCATCGCCGACGAGCCGGTGTCGATGGTCGATGCGTCGCTGCGCGCGACCATCCTCGAATCGCTGCTCAAGCTGCACGAGGAATTCGGCATCTCGCTCATCTACATCACGCATGACCTGACGACCGCTTACCAACTCTGCCGTGACATCAACATCCTCTATCGCGGGGCGGTGGTCGAGACGGGCGACGTCGAGCAGGTGATCAAGCAGCCGCAGCATCCGTACACGCAGCTGCTCGTCGGCTCGATCCCGCTGCCCGACCCGAACCGGCGCTGGGGCGACGAGACGGTCGATCAGGCGCGCCGGGCCGATGTGCCCGACACCGGCTGCCTGTTTGCCGACCGCTGCCCGTGGCTGATGCCAGCCTGCCAGAACGCGCCGCCACCGTTGTATCAGACCAGCCCTGCCCGCGCGACCGCCTGCTACGTCTACGAGGACGAAGCCAAGGCGACCACCAAGTCCGAGGCGGAAGCCGTCCTATCCGGGGAAGTCTCATGAGTCGCGTCTGTTCACCTTTACGCGCGGGTTGCGGGGATGGACGCAAATCCGTTCGTCAATCCGAGCGGAATTTGGGGACGGACGCCAAGAATGGCGTCCCTACAGAACAGGGTGGTTTCGTAGGGACGCGCAACGGCGCGTCCGTCGTGCCGACAGAACAGAACGATCTCGTAGGGGCTCGGCGTCGCCATGCCCTGGGCGACCCAGCGGATCGCCCCTACGGATTACGACAGACGAATCCGTGCATCACGCATTCACATCATGACCGGGTCATCACATTCAGCCATCGATCAAGAGGGAAACAATAATGTCGAGTCCATCGTCCGACTCCCAACGTGCCATAACTTTCGAAGAACTGTTTAAACGCGATTATGGCAGTGCCAAGATCGGCGTGTTTGGCTGCGGCTGCTGGTTCTATTGGGATCAATTCCCCGGCTTGAAGGAACGTTTGATCAGCCACCAGCAGTATTTCGAAGACGAACTGCGCGCGCTCGGCGTCGAAGTCGTCTCCGGCGGCCTGGTCGATAACTCGCAGATGGCGTTCCAGACCGGCGACATGTTCCGCCGCGAGGGCATCGACTTCCTGATGTGCTACGTGAGCACCTACGCCATGAGCAGCACCGTGCTGCCGGTCGTCCAGCGCGCGGGCGTGCCCCTGCTCATGATCTCGCTCCAGCCGACCAAGGCGATGGATTACGCCAACGGCACGACCTTCATGCAGCTTGAGCACGACAATGCGACCAGCCTGCCAGAAATCTGCAACGCGCTGCGCCGCTCCAACATCGAGCCGGTCGGCATGGTCGTCGGCACCCTGCGCGACGATCCGAAAGCGTGGGGGCGCATCGCCGACTGGGTCAAGGTCGCACGCACCTACGCGACCGTGCGCAACGCACGGATCGGCGTCATGGGTCACGTCTACGAAGGCATGTTGGACATGAACACCGACCCGACCATGTTCGACGCGCACTTCGGCCTGCACTGCGAACACATGGAGCTGGACGATCTGGCGCTGCTGGTCGACCAGGTGACGGAGCGCGAACTTGCCCGCAAGCTGGACGAGATCCACGCGCTGTTCGATTTCCCGGAGCCGGGCTCTGACCCGATCGCCGGGCCAGCCAAGCCGGAAGACGTGCGCTGGGCGGCGCAGGTCGCCTGCGGGCTGGATCGGCTGTTCGACGACTTCGACCTGACCGCGCTGTCGTATTATTACCGCGGCCTCAACGGCAACGCCTACGAGCGGCTCGGCTCGACCTTCATCGTCGGCAGCAGCCTGCTGACCGGGCGTGGTTTCCCGGTGGCGGGTGAGCTCGATATCAAGAACTGCCTGGCCATGCTGATGGTCGACCGGCTGGAGGCGGGCGGCAGCTTTGCCGAGATCCACCCGTGCGACTTCGACAACGACATCATCCTCGTCGGGCATGATGGGCCACATCACGTCGGCGTGTCCGAGGGGCGGCCAGTGCTGCGCGGCCTGAGTGTCTACCACGGCAAGCGCGGCTTTGGCGTCGGCGTCGAATTCCAGCTAAAGGTTGGGCCGATCACACTGTTCTCGCTCAGCCAGACCTACGACGGGCGCTTCCGCTTCGTCGTCGCCGAAGGGGAGTCGCTGGCCGGGCCGATCCCGCCGACGGGCAACACGAACACGCGCGGCCGCTTTGCGCCGGACGTCGGCACCTTCATCGAGAACTGGAGCCTGGAAGGCCCGACGCATCACTTCGCGCTCGGCGTCGGCCACATCGCGCACCAGATCGAGAACCTGGCCCGCTGTTGGGGCATCGAATGCGTCAACGTCACCGACCCGGCCTACCGTCGCCCGCAGTACATCCGGCGGTGATAGGAAAATCGGGTGACGAGAGGGTCATGGTGCAGATTTGCCGCTGTTGACCCTCATCCCCCGGCCCCTTCTCCCTTAGGGCGAAGGGGAGAAGATTGGCTCTGGAAGTCCCTCTCTATGAGGCAGAGGTGGAGAAGTTATCGACTCTGAAAGTCCCTCTCCATAAGGGAGAGGGATTTAGGGTGAGGGTAAAAGGGCAACAAAGGTCATCAGGCATAGATGGGTTTGGCATCGCCAAACCCTTTCGGGACGCCCATCTTGATATGCAGGGACGCCATTCTTGGCATCCGCCTGGAAGACATTTTTATGTAGGCAGGTAATTCCCATGCAATGTGCCATCCGCGATCTGACCATTCATTATGACGACATCGGCGACGGCACGCCGTTGATCATCATCCACGGGCGCGGCGCGGATCGGCGCTCGGTCATGCACACGCTGGAGCCGCTGTTCGCGGATCGGGACGGCTGGCGGCGCCTCTATCTCGACGTGCCGGGGGCAGGGCAGACGCGCGCGCCGGATTGGCTGAGCACGCACAATCAACTGCTGGATGCGATCGTGGACTTCATCGACGCGGTCATCCCCGGCCAGCGCTTCGCCATCGCCGGGGTCTCGTATGGGGCGTATCTGGCGCGCGGCGTCGTCTACCGGCGGGCAGCGCACCTGGATGGCGTCATGCTGGTCGTGCCGAGCGTCGAGCGCGACCCGTCACGTCAGCGTTTCCCGGCGCAGGCGACCCTGAAAGCCGATCCAGACTTCGAAGCCGCGCTCCAACCGGATGAACGCTGGCTGCTCAACTCGGTCGTCGCGCAGAGCCGCCCGCTGCTCGACGAGGTGCGCGCGGTCTTGCTCCCGGCGCTGACCGCCGCCGACAGCGCCTTCTTGCAGCGGTTGGATTCGACGCCGGGCTTTTCGTTCGATGTTGATGGGTTCGATGCGCCGTGCAGTGCGCCGTCCCTGATCCTGGCCGGGCGCCAGGACTCGGTTTGCGGCTTTCGCGAAGCGTGGAGTATTCTGGATAATTATCCGAGAGCTACCTACGCGGTTCTGGACTGTGCCGGTCACATGCTCACGCGCGAACAGCCTGCGCTTTTCCGCGCGCTCGCTCGTGACTGGCTGGATCGCGTCCAGGACGATGCGCACGACACCGACCGCAAGGTGTGAAATCAACCTATGAAAACCTACGAACGCCGCCAGGAAATCCTCTCCGCACTCCGTGAGCACCAGGAACTCAAGATTGGGACGCTCGCGGAGTTGTTGGGTGTTTCCGAAGGCACCATCCGCAACGATCTGAACTATCTGAGTGAGGTCAAGCAGGTCAAGCGCACCCACGGCGGCGCGACGCTGATCAACCGCCACCTGATCACCAGCCCGGAGTTCGCCGCCCGCGCCAGCGCCAACTCGTCGCACAAGCGGCTGATCGCGCGTTGGGCGGCGGACATGGTCAAGGACGGCGACGCCATCTTCCTCGACGACAGCACGACCGCCTTTCATATGGTCTCGTACCTGACGCACCGGCGCAACCTGACCGTCGTCACCAACGGCATCGAGACGGCGCTGGCCGCCGCGCAGAATCTCGATTCGACCGTCGTGCTCGTCGGCGGCATCGTGCGCACGCGGACGGTCTCCGTCGCCGGGCAGTTGAGCGAGCGCTCGCTGGAAGGGCTGCACATTCGCACGGCCTTCCTCTCGTGCAGCGGCGTCTCGCGGCGCAGCGGCTTCACCGACGCCGACATGGAGACGGCCCAGCTCAAGAGCCGCGTCGTCAGCTCTGCCGAGCGCACGGTTGCGCTGGTCGAATCGAGCAAGTTCGGCATCGTTCGCTTCAGCTCGTTCGCCCAGCTCAACCAGGTCGTGCAGATCCTGACCGATACTCAGGTCGACGCCAAGTTCATCGAAGACCTGCGCCAGGAGACGATCGTGACCGTCTGCGGCGACAAGACGATCTCGTCCTACACGCCGATCGACGCCGATACCGCCCACTATAAGATCGGGTTCGCCGGGCTGGGCGAGCAGCGCCCGTTTGGCGTCGCTGTGCGCCAGAGCCTGGAAGTGGCCGCGCGCCACGTCGGCGATATCGACCTGGTCGTGACCGACAACCAGTACGACAGCGAGATCGCGCTCGAAGTCGCCGACGATCTGATCGCCGCGGGCATCGACCTGGCGATCGAGTTTCACTTCGACGAACGAATGGGCGCGCTGCTGGTCAACAAGTTCTCGCGCTACAACATCCCGGTCATTGCCATCGACATCCCAATGCTCGGTGCGACCTTCTTCGGCGTCGATAACTACCGTTCGGGATTGGATGGGGGCGTCGCGCTCGGCAAGTGGATTCAGCAGCACTGGGACGGCGAGATCGATTACCTGCTGCTGCTCGAACGGCATGCGTCCGGGCCGGTGCCCGCCACGCGCAACCTGAGCCAGATCGAAGGCCTGCAATCTGTCATCGGCGCGATTCCGCCGCAGCGGCGCATCTCGCTGATCGACGAGGACGGCCTGCCGGGCAGCATCCAGGAGCAGGTGACGAACGTGCTCGCCAGCCTGCCGGATGACGCGCGGCTGGCGGTGATCAGTTTCAATGATGCGAGCGTGGAAGGCGTGATCGACGCGGCGCGCGTGACGGGCCGCGAGCGCACCCTGGCCTGCGTTAGCCAGGGCGCGGGCACGCGCATGATCCGCGACGAACTGCGCAAACGCGGCTCGGTCATCGTCGGCGCGGTCTTGTTCCCGCCGGCGCATTACGGCGCCGGCCTGATCGAGCTGTCACGCAGCATTCTGCGCGGCCAGCCGATCCCGCCCGCGGTTTACATCCAGCACATTCTGGTCGACGCCACCAACATCGATCAGGTGCACCCGGAACCGTAGGGACGATGTTACGCAGATCTACTAATTAATTCGGGAACGAGCTCCGCCAGGGCATCAATGCCCTGGCTAATGTTGCGTCCCGTAAACGGGACTTATTCCGGTTGTGCAGCCCGGTTCACCGGGCGCAACCTTAGCCGGATGGTTGACCATCCGGCGGTCATTGGATGTGCACTTGTTGCCGGTTGTTCTATCAATCCGCATCATGGCGTCCGCTATCGCACCCCAACGCGATTATGTCATTGGGGAAATCATCGGACGACGCCCCAAAGGGACTTCCTTCGGTCGCAGGCGTCGTCCCTACATCCAGATCGCGTTTTTTCGTAGGGACGAGGCCTGCCTCGTCCGGATTGCACAGACATGGCGTCGATCACCCGCGCAGGTCGTCCATCACGCGTTCGGCGACCAGCCGCCCGGAAATCAACGCCGAGGGCACGCCGGTACCGGGATGCGTGCTCGCGCCGGTGAAATACAGGTTGCGATAGCGCGCGTGCCGGTTGTGCGGGCGGAAATAGGCGAGCTGCGTCAGCGTGTGCGCCAGCCCGTGCGTCGCGCCCTTCATCAGGTTGTAACGCTTGCGCCAGGACAGCGGCGTGTAATTGACCTCGAACTTGAGGTGCTGATCCAGATCGGTGATGCCGATCAGCTTCAGTCGCCGGTAGACGGCCTCGCGCGCCTTGTCGCGGATGGCAGTCCAGTCCTGTTCGCTCCCATCGTCCATGTGACCGACCGGCACGATAGCGATCAGCGTGTCCTCGCCCGCCGGGGCCATCGACGCATCGATGCGTGACGGGGCGTGGATATAGAGGCTGGGATTGTCCGGAATCGAGTGCTGGTCGTCGATGGCGACGAAGTTCTCACGGTAATCATCGGCCAGGAACAGCGTGTGCGGCTTGATCGCCGGGTAGGCTTTGTCGACGCCCCAGAAGAAGCTGATGACCGAGCACGAGAACTGCTTGTGTGCCATGCGCTCGGCGGGGCCTTTGTCCGGCAGCAGATCGTTGTAGACGTAGGGCAGGTCGGCGTTGGCGATGACGATGTCGGCGGGCACGAAACGGCCATCCGCCAGCCGGACGCCGCGCGTGCGCGACCCGTCGACCTCGATTTTGTCGACGCTGGCGCCGAACTCGAATTCGACGTTCTCGCCGCGCGCCATTGCCATCAGGCCGTCGATCACGCCGTACATGCCGCCCCTGGGATGCCAGACGCCATGTGCCAGCTCCGAGTACGGCATCAGCGAGAAGGTCGCCGGGGCGCGGAACGGACTCAACCCCATGTAGACGTCCTGGAAGGTGAAGGCGGATTTCAGCCGCGACCCCTTGAAGAACTGGCCCATGTGCCGGTAATGCGGCACCAGCGGCTTGAGGCTGTAGGCCAGCGGCATGTTGCGCAGGTTGATGAAGTCGAAGAGCGAGCGGAAATCACGCTCGACCAGCCGCTCGACGCCGACGTTGTAATGGCGTTGGCCTTCTTCGATGTAGCGCAGGAAGCCCCGGAAGCTGCCCGGCTCCATCGCCTCCAACTGGCGGCTCATCGACGCCAGATCCGACGTCAGCGCCAGTTGGCTGGCGTCGTCGAAGACCAGGTGATAGGTCGGGTCGATGCGTTCCATGTCGAGCAGATCGTGTACGTCTTCGCCGAGCGCCGCGAACTCCGTCTCGTACAGGTGCGGCATCACCAGCAGGGTCGGGCCGGTGTTGAAGCGATGGCCCTCACGCTCGAACGTGTCACAGCGCCCGCCCGGGTTGTTGTTCTTTTCGAGCATGGTCACGTGCATGCCGCGTTTCGCCAGATGCGTCGCGGCGCTGATCCCGCCGATGCCTGCGCCAATCACCACAATAGAAGCTGATTTCATCGTGTCCCTCTAGCGATTTTGTTCATTCGGACGGACAGGGTCCCCAAAAGGGGACTTCCTACGGTCGCACGCCCTGTCCCTACAGAAACGGTTCTGTACGGGCGGGATATATCCCGCCCCTACGCCGATATGTGATATTGTCCTACGCCCGTCCCAGGCGGCCGGCGACCATGTAGCTCGCGGAGCCGCTGACGATGTTCCAGACCATGCGCAGGCAGGTCTTCAGGCTCTTGCAGTCCTGATAATCCTCGCGCAGGCGGTAGTCCTCGCGCTCGATGGCCGCCAGCACGCTTTCGAAGCGCGCCATGTAGGCGTAGGCGGCGACGCGGCAGCGCACGCTCTTGACCTGCGCCAGACAGGCCCGGCCTGCGCGGAAGTAGTCGCGCGCCAGTTCGACCCGGCTCTTGACCCACTCGCGGTAGGCTTCGCTCGTCACGTCGGCGGCGTCGATGCCGTGCGCATCCAGGAATTCGCGCGGGATGTTGTAGTAGCCCGCCTCGACGTCCTCGAACGTGTCGCGCAGCATGTGGGTGATGTGCGCGCCGGTCACGGCCAGGTAGCGCGCTTCGTCGTGCGGCGACGGGGCGTCGTGGCCGATGTAGTAGTGCATCGCTTCGGTGACCGCCGTTGCCAGCAGCCGCGAATACTCCGCCAGTTCCGCCTCGTCGATCAGGCGCCCTTTGCGCTCGGCATCGAAGGCCATCACGGCCATCAGGTTGCGGATGTAGGCTTGCAGGCCGCTGTCCGCCTCGCTGTCACTCGCGATCAAGTCGGCCAGCAGCTGCTCTTCCGGCGCCAGATCGCGCGGCTGCTCACCGCGGTAGCAGGCCTCGATCAGCATCTGCTGCCGCTCGACGAAAGCCAGGCTGAGCGCACGCTGCGACGCCTGTTGATCCAGGTAGTCGTCGACCCAGCGGAAGTAGCCGTAGGCCCGGTAGGCATCGGCCACGCGCTCGCGGTCGACCAGGTAGTGTATCGTGTAGTAGGTTTGACGGCTGGCTGCTTTGGTAATGCGGGCGGCCAGATCATGATCAAATTGTGTTTTATCGCCGACAACAGTGTTATTCGCGTTGTACTCGTGCTGAGTCCAGGGCGCGTTCAGGCGGCCCGAAACGACGGCTTGATTTGTCATGAGACCTTCGCTTCTCTCTGGGGGTCTGAGGGCGATTGCGCGCGGAAGATTGCGCGTTCGCGTATTTGCTTATCCCACAGACCTATACGGGAGGGCGCGCGCAGGGTCTCGCAAGGACGCTCAACAAGTGACATATTTCACCCTCGAACCCTGACAGATGTACTGGTCTTTGCCTGGCAGCGCTCAATCGTGCAGCCGTGAATTCACGATAGTGCTCACGTGTTAACTCGCAATTAATACTTTGTCTTGGGGGAATCTCAATTAATGACGCGTTGAGTCGCAATTTATAATAATTGAGACACGCAATCATTTTGCTCGAAGGGCAAACAATGACATCTGATTCGATCCCTCTGATCCTGGTGGTTGACGACGAGCCGGGGAACCGCATTCTCCTGGAACGGCTGCTCAGTCGCGACTATCAGGTCTTCAGCGTGCCGGATGGGCAGAGCGCGCTCGACGCGCTGTCGCAGGCCCCATTCGATCTGGCACTCGTCGATATCATGATGCCGGGGATGAGCGGGCTGCTCGTGCTGCAGCACGTCCGCCACGATCCCGTCCTCGCGGATTTGCCAGTCGTGCTCATCTCGGCGCTGTCGCGCACGGATGACGTGACGCGCGGCTTCGAACTCGGCGCCAACGACTACATCACCAAGCCGCTCGACGTCGACGTGATGCTGGCCCGTGTGCGCACGCAGATCCGTCTCAAGCGCCTGGAAGACGAGCGCAAGCACACGATCCAGCAGTTGGAAGCAGCGCAGGAATGGCAGGATCGCCTGCTGCGCATCGCCTCGCACGATCTCAAGGGGCCGATCAACAACATCGACATGGCCATCGGTCTCATCCTGAACTACGCCGACGCCATCCCGGACGGTGAGGACATCCTGAATGCGGTCAAGCTGTCGGTTGAATCGATGGAGACGGTCATCACCGACTTCCTGGACACGGCGGCCGTCAGCCCGGAGGCGCTGCGCCTGAGCCCGGTCGAGGTCGACGTGAGCAGCTGCGTGGCGCATCTGGTCAAGCAGTACACCATGCACGCGGCGCAAAAGGACATCCGCCTGATTGTCGGCGACGTCGGCGGCATCCTGTATGCCGATCGCTCGCGCTTCGAGCAGGCGCTGTCGAATCTGGTCAGCAATGCCATCAAGTACAGCCCGCCCGGCAGCGACGTCCATATCTGGACGGAGAACGCCGGCTCGCGCATCCGCGTCTGCGTCGCCGACCAGGGGCCGGGCATCCCGGACAACGAGCGCGATCTGCTGTTCACGCAATTCGGCAAGCTGAGCGCGCGGCCCACCGGCGGCGAAAAGAGCACCGGCCTCGGCCTGTGGATCGTCAAGCATCTGGTCGAGATGCAGGACGGCGACGTCGGCGTCGACAACAACACGAGCGGCGGCTCGACCTTCTGGATCGAGCTGGCTAACGCGCACGCGCCGCAGCCGGAGTATTCGCGAGCGACCGCGTAGGCGGGTTCTCGCCCTTTGGGGGCGATTCCACAGAGAATTCTCGAAACGATATCTTGATAGAGGCGAGGCACCAGGCCGTTCACCGGTCGGGTTTGGCATCGCCAAACCCCTACGCCGAATCCCTATGGCCGACCGTCATCCCATCCGGCTAACAGCTAACAGCCAACGGCTAACTGCTAATGGCTACCAGCTCCCTCACCCCACCAAAAACGGCCGGACCCGCGGCCACATGTAGATGGCGAAGGTTGCCGCCGCGACGATCTCCAGCCCGCGCCCGATCAGCGCTGCCGCCGAGCCCGGCCCCTCGATCCAGGTGCCGACGATCGTCGTCAGCACGCCCATGTTGAGCACGATGTAGCCCGCCCAGGCGAGCTCGATGGCGCCATACTTGGGCGCGGTCATGAAGCGCGGCAGAATCCAGAAGGCGACGCCGATCACGAACTGGAGCATCCAGCCGATCAGCAGCAGTTCTTCATGCATGTAGACCCAGGTCAGGAAGTTGGGGTCGAGCCGCAGCCCCTTGTTGAGCAGCATATAGCCGCCGACGGTGAAGCCGCAGCCCAGGTAGATGAGCGCCGTGCGCACGATCCAGACGGCCAACCGCGGCATGTCAGCGCTCCTTCACGCGCGCCCAGGTGTTGACGATGAAGCCAAACCCGGCGATCCATTGCAGCACCGCGGAGACGGCCAGCATCCAGCCCAGCCCGGAGGCCGGGTTGAGCGTGACCAGCGGCTCGCCGACCACGCGCAGCAGCAGCCCGATATTGAGCGTGATGAAGATGGCCCAGCCGAGCGGGACACTGCGGCGCGGCTCCGTCTTGCTGAACTTGGGGAACATCCAGTAGGCGACGCCAAAGATCATCTGCGTCACCCAGCCGACCATCAGCAGGTGATAGTAGACCGGCTGCAGCAGGCCGACCCACGAGGGCAGCCCCAGCGGCGCGCGGGCCAGCGCGGCCCCGCCGACCAGCAGCGCGCTCACGAGGTAGATCAGGCTGGCTTTGATGAAGTAACGCGTCAGGGGTGGCATAGGCGGTGTTCTGTGGATGACGACATGGCGTTGATTTTAGCGCGAAGGGGGGCAGATGGCTATTTATTAGCCGTTAGCGGCTAGCAATTAGCCATTAGCCGGAGGGGACGACGTAGGGGCGGCGGCGGTGTGCGTCACGATGCGCCCGGCTGCTCGCGCATCACTCACCTCTGCACGGCATTCTGCGCTGCCTCGTCCATACAGACTCGCTATATGCCGGGCGGGTTCGAGCCTGCTTCAGACGGCTTCCCGCCCGAACGACTAGCCTGGGCTTGAGCCCTCGGCGGTGGCTGCGTTGGCATACAATGGATGTTCAACGTGGATCATCAGCATATGAACCTGATGAAGATCGAGGGCGATGGTGTGCAAAAGCCAGGCGTTGGACTTGTCAGCAGAGGATTTGTGAAAGATGGAGCAGCGATATGGAATCAAGAAAATCGAGCCTCTTACGGATGGACAACGTCCTGATCGTCGTCGACGACCTCGAAGCCGCCAAAGCCTTCTTTCTCGAACTTGGATTCGAGTTGGAAGGCGAAACGACCGTCGAAGGCCCCTCGGTCGATCGTCTGATCGGCCTTGAGAACGTCCGCGCGACCCTCGCGCTGATGCGCACCCCGGACGGCCACGGACGGATCGAGCTGGACAAGTTCCACACGCCGGACGCCATCCGAACGGGGGCGGAGAAGGCCGCGGTGAACGAGCTTGGAATCCGCCGCATCATGCTGGCCGTCGATGACATTGATGAGCTGGTCGCGCGCCTGCTGGCCCACGGCGCCGAACTGGTCGGCGAGGTGGTGCAATACGGAGACACGTACCGGCTCGCTTACATCCGCGGCCCCGAGGGCATCATCGTCGGGCTGGGCGAGCAGCTCAAGTGATGAGTCGGTGAGGCATTGCCGAGTAGGCGGAATGACCGTCGGGGTGTCAAACCCGACCGGCCAGGGATGAGAAATCAGGAGATGGGGCGGTTTGCCCATGAGCGGCGGGCGGATTAGCGGTTTCGGCGGACGCGCCGTTGCGCGTCCCTACGACGAATTGGGAAGGCGGCGGTTGGTCGGACGAGGCACGCCTCGTCCCTACAACGGATCTGATTGTGGTCGATTGTGGAGTGAGCAACACATCGGTGTTCGCACGGTGAACGGTGAACCAGGCACCGTGAACCCCAACTGAGCACCGAGCACCCTCTTCCCGTCCCCTACTCCCCCGCCTGCTGATCGCGGACGCTGTTGCCGAGCAGGTAGAAACCGAAGGTCGTCAGGGCGATGATCAGGCCGGGGAACCACATCAGCCACCAGGCCTCGTGCATGTGCGTGCGCCCCTCGGCCAGCAGGCCACCCCATTCCGGCGACGGCGGCGGCGCGCCCAGGCCGATGAAGCTGAGGGCGCTCGTGGCGAGCAGCATGCGCCCGACCATGACGGTACAAAGCACGATCATCGACGAGGCGATGTTGGGCAGCACATGTGCCCGCGTGATGCGCCACGAATCCGCGCCGAGCGAGACGGCCGCCTCGACATAGAGCGCGCTGCGGATGCGCAGTGTTTCCGCCCGCGCCACCCGGTAGAACATCGGAATCGTGCCCACGCCGAGCGCCAGCGTCAGCACCACGAGCGAGCGGCCCATGACCGCAGCCAGCAGCAGCGCCAGCAGCACCCCCGGCAGGGCGATCCAGGCGTCCATCACCTGCGTCAGCAGATGATCGAGCCAGCGTCCGCGGCGCCCGGCCATCATGCCGAGCAGGATGCCGGGGAAAGCACCCAGCGCCACAGCGAAGACGGACACGCCCAGGCTCGGCTGCGCGCCGTGGACGACGCGGCGGAACAGATCGCGGCCAAAGGCGTCGGTGCCGAAGGGATGTTCCAGGCTCGGCGCTTGCAGACGCGACCGCGCATCGATCTGGCTGGGGTCGCCGGGGACGATCTGCGGGGCGAACAGCGCCATCAGGCAGACGACGAGCACGATCGCCGCGCCGAGGAAGCGTTTCGGCAGCGCGAGATGCACCTGCACGTCGGGCAGATGCGCCCGCGTCAGGTTGCCGTTGAGGGTTCGGATGCTCAGTCGTGCCGCCATGCGTCTGTCAGCCTCGAAACACTAAGTTTGAATGTGTCCTCTCCCCTCAGTCCCCTCCCCATCGCGATGGGGAGGGGACGAACCAGAGGTTCAGGGGTGGGGATGAAGAAACCCAATCGAGCCACAACTTTGCTCCCGTTCACCTTATGCCGGCGCGTTGGCGATGCGCGGGTCCAGGATCATGACCAGCACGTCGACGACGAGCAGAATGGCGAAGGTGATCACGGCGATCGTCAGCGTCGCGCCCTGGAGCAGGAACGGATCGCGATCGAGCGCCGCCTGGACGGCCAGCCCACCCAGCCCCGGCAGATTGAAGATCACCTCAATGGCGACCAGACTGCCAACCAGATGCACCGCCTGCACGCCGATGTAAGACACGATCGGAATGGCCGCGACCGGCTCGATGTGACGCCAGAAGACGGCCCGCTGCGGGATGCCGCGCGCATGCGCCGCCACGACGAACATCTGCCGCCGCGTCTCCAGCAGGCTGCTGCGCGTCAGCAGCGTGATGCCGGGGATGAGTGCGACGGCCACGCTCAGCACGGGTATGACGTAATGGCGCGGGCTACCTGACCCGAAGACCGGCAGCCAGCCCAATTGCAGCGCGAAGATGCTGACCAGGATCAGCGCCACCCAGAACGACGGCAGCGAGGCGGCGACCGAAACGACGCCCGTGATCGCCGTGTCCCAGCGCGTGCCCTGGTGTGCAGCGGCGATGCTGCCGAGCATCCCGCCGACGAGCGCCGCGACCGCAATCGCGCCGACCGTCAGAGCGAGCGTCGACGGCAGGCGCAGCATGATCTCGTCAAACACCGGCCTGCCGTTGCGGATCGAGGTGCCCCACTCGCCGTGCAGCAATCCGCCCAGGTAGCTGACGTAGCGCGTCAGCACCGGCTGATCGCAGCTCAACTGCTGGCAGAGCAGGCTCTTCGCCGCGTCCGACGACGCATCGTCGAGCACGGCGGAAGCCGCGCTGCCCGGCACCAAGTCGAGCGTCAGGAAGACGACGAGCGACAGCGCGAGCAGCGTGGGGATCGCCTGGAGCAGGCGGCGGAGCAAAAAGCGCATGAGACCGCGCTACGGCGCGAGCGTGGCGTCTTCCAGCACCACGTGGCTGTGCAGCAGCGAGACGCCCTGCAGCCGGTTGCTGACGACGACATCCGTCACCGGCATGTAGAGCGCGATGATCGGCGCGTCTTCCAGGATCATGCGCTGGGCTTCGGCGTAGATGTCGAAGCGCGCGTCCTGGTCGAAGGCCGTCTGGCCCTGCTGCAGCAGCGCATCAAGATCCGGATTGCCGTAGAAGTAGCGATTGGTGTTGCCCTGGTTGGCCGTGCCCAGGTAGCGCCAGAGCACGTCCGGGTCGTTCCAGTCGTAGCGCGTGATCAGGATGTCATAGTCACCGGCGACGGCGATCTCACGTACGGCGGAGAAGTCGAGCACGTTGATCTCGGCGTTGATGCCGACCGCGGCCAGCTCAGCCTGCAGGATCGTCGCGATGGCGGAGAAGGTCGGGAAGGTCGAGGTCAGGATCGAGATGCTGACCGGGTGCTCCGGGCTGATGCCATGCTCGGCCAGGGTGGCGGCGGCGGCTTCCGGGTCGTAATTGGCGGCGCTGGCGTCAAGCTCCGGGTTGTAGCCGAAGATGGTCGGTGGCAGCGGGCCGTTGACGACCTCGCCGACGCCATCGGCGGCCAGCAGCAGCACGTCGTCCTTGTTGACGAGCTGGCCGATGGCCCGGCGCACGGCGGCATTATCGAACGGTGCGCGCCCGGTGTTGAAGCCGAGGAAGTTGAGCGCGCGGCCAGGGCTTTCGAGGATGCGGAAATCTGCGCTGCCCTCGAAGCGGCTGACCTGGCTGCCGGAGGCGAAGTAAGCGATGTCCGCCTCGTTCGCCAGCAGGGCGCTCGCCCGCGCCGATTCGTCAGTGCTGAAGACGACGGTCAGCTTGTCGATGGCGGGCGGTGTCTGCGCTTCCGTCCATGGGCGATGGCCGCCGTAGAGCGGGTTGGGCACGAAGGTCAGGGTGTTTTCGGGAATCCACGAGTCGAGCACGAACGGGCCGCTGCCGACCGGCTGCTGGCCATAAGCCTCGCCCGCGGCTTCGACCGCCGCCGGGTTGAGGATGCCCGCGTAGGGATACGTCAGCGCGCTGAGCAGCGTCGCCGAAGGCTGGATCAGGTGGAAGCGCACGCTCAGGTCATCAAGTTTTTCGAACGCGCTCACGTTCATGATGTCGCTGTAGATGAGCGAGCGCTGGCCGATCTCCTGCAAGCGCTGGAACGTGTAGACGACGGCGTCGGCGTTGAGCGGCGCGCCATCGCTGAAGACGACGCCCGGCGCCAGATCGAACGTGATCGCCAGGTTGTCGTCGGCGACCGTCCAGCTTTCGGCCAGGCTGGGCAGGATGCGTCCATCCTCCGCCTGGTAGACGAGCGTGTCGTAAATGTAGGCGAGCAGGATCGGCGCGCCCGGATCGAGCGTGCTCTGCGGATCGAGCGACACGGGGTCGCGCGTGACGATCATCGTCACGTTGTTGTCTTGTGCGCCGGTCGTCAGCACGCCCGTCAGCAGGACGAGGGCGGTCACGGCCAGCAGTATGGCTCTTGTCGTCTTCATCGACGAGACCTTTCTATACCTGGAAGAGAAATCTACGTAAAATTACAGGAAAATCTATAGAAATCTATCAATCACAGTCAATTTTGTAAAGGGCTTGAGCCTGCGCGCATGTTCTGCTATCTTCCCCATGTCTCATTCACCACATCCCGACGACGAACAACTGAAGGTCGCAGCCCAGCTTCATGAACCCTCACCCGCACATCACTCACGCCCCGCGCCGCCACGTGACGGTCATCGGCGGCGGCGTCACCGGCCTGACCGCAGCCTGGGCGCTTCAGCAAGCGGGCCTCGCCTACAGCCTGATCGAGCAAACCTCGCGCTGGGGCGGCAAGATCTGCACCGAACTGGTCGATACCGGCGCGGGCGATCCGTTCGTGGTCGAAGCCGGGCCGGACTCGTTTATCGCGCAGAAGCCGTGGGCGACGCAGCTCGCGCGCGCCATCGGCCTCGGCGATCAACTGCTTGGCACCAACGACGAGCGGCGGCGCACCTACGTGCTGATCAAGGGCAGGCTGGTGCCACTGCCGGACGGGCTGATGCTGATCGTGCCGACGCGCTTCATGCCGTTCGCCCTGTCGCCGCTGATCTCGCTGCCAGGCAAGCTGCGCATGGCCGTCGAAGCCTTCATGCCGGCGAAGAAGGATGACGGCGACGAGTCGCTGGCCGATTTCGTGCGCCGCCGCCTGGGCAGTGAAGCGCTGGACAAGCTGGCCGAGCCGCTCATGTCGGGCATCTACAACACCGACCCCTACGACCAGAGTCTGCTGGCGACCTTCCCTCGCTTCCGCGCGCTGGAGCAGAAGCACGGCAGCCTCACGCGCGGGATGCTGGCGGCGCGCCGTGCGCCACATCCGGCTCACGGCCATGGCGATGGGCCGTCGTCGCTTTTCATCTCGTTCAAGGGTGGCATGCGGATGCTGGCCGACCGGCTGGTCGAACTGCTGGATGGCGATCTGCGCCTGAACACCGGCGTCGAGCAGATCGAGCGGCTGGACGACGGGCGCTATCGCCTGCATCTCTCCGGCGGATCGACGCTGGAGACGGACGTCGTCCTGCTGACGACGCCTGCCCCGGTCGTTGCGAAACTGCTGGCCGATCTCGCGCCGGAAGCCGCAGCCATCGCGGCGGACATCCAGTACGTCAGCACGGGCACGCTCTCGCTCGGCTACCGCGCCGAGGATCTGGCTGGTGTGCCAGAGGGCTTCGGCGTCGTCATCCCGCGCAGCGAAGGGCGCAAGATCAACGCCGTCACACTCAGCTCGACCAAGTTCGATCATCGTGCGCCAGCGGGCTATGCGCTGGTGCGTACGTTCTTCGGCGGCGCGCGCAGCCCGGCCAGCGTCGACCTGGACGACGACGCGCTGACGGCGGTCGTCCGCGACGAACTGCGCGACATCTACGGGATCACGGCGGAACCGCTGTTCACGCGTATTTACCGCTGGAAGCAGGCGACACCGCAGTACGGCGTCGGCCACCTCGATCAGATCGCACGCCTCGAAGCAGCGCTGCCGCCGCATCTGTTCGTGACGGGCAGTGCGTTCCGCGGCGTCGGCGTGCCGGATTGTGTCCATCAGGCGCAGCAGACGGTCGAACAGATCGTCGCCGCCATGACCGAGGCGACGTAGGGACGTCCCATGTACGGCGACGGGCCAGGCATTCCGGCGTAAGGGCTTGGCGTCGCCAAGCCCCTACAAATCCGTCATGGTGTGTAGGGACGCCATTCTTGGCGTCCGTTTCCCAAATCCGGCAGATCCGGTTTCTGAAATTGGCGGGCGAGGCAGGCCTCGTCCGTCCCGTTCACAATCATCCGCCCCCACGCGAACGAACACCCGCGAGCAGGTTCAATTGGTAAGCTGCACGCTGCGATACCTCACAGCAGGACGTGATTATCAGGACATAGCGACCGTGCGCGATTCAGGCTCGTACGCGCAGAACGGCTCCTCGGCCAGGTAGTTGCCGGTGACGCCGTAGGCGCGGGCGCGGCAGCCGCTGCACAGCGACTTGAACTGGCAGATGCCGCACTTGCCTTCGAGCAGGTCGGGATTGCGCAGTTGGGCGAACAGCGGGCTGTTCTGCCACACGTCGCCGAAGGTCTGGCGGCGGATGTGACCCGCCTCGACCGGCAGGTAGCCGCACGGGAAGACCTCACCGCGATGCGAGATGAAGGTGACGCCAGTCCCGGCCAGGCAGCCCTTGGTCGCGGCGTGCATCTGGCCGTGCGGATGGCCGTTGAGTTGGCGATCGTGGCTGGCGGGCAGTTCGCGGAAGATGCCCATGCGCTTATCTTCGGCGCGGCGCACGCGCATGACGCGGAAGTAATGCGGCGCGCAGGTCGCTTTCATCTGCAATTCGGGTTCGGATTGCTCGACGTCGTAGAGCCAGTTGAGGACGCGCTCGTATTCCTGCGCGCTGATCATCATGTCTTCGGCGATTTCGACGCCGCAGCCGACCGGCACGAGCAGGAACAGGTGCAGACCCACCGCATCCAGATCCTTAGCCAGGGCGCGCATGTCTTCAAGCTGCGTTTCGTTGTGGCGCGCGACCGTCGTGTTGATCTGCACGGGCAGGCCGACTTTGCGCAGGGCTTTGAAGCCGCGGATGGCCGCCTCGAACGAGCCGGGCAGACCGCGGAACATGTCGTGGGTGGCAGCGTCGGAGCCGTCGAACGAGATGCTGACGCGCTTGACGCCGCTGGCCTTGATCTTCTCGGCGACCGCGTCGTCGATCAGCGTGCCGTTCGTCGCCAGGGCCACGGGCAGGCCTGCGTCGGTCGCATAGCGCGCGATCTCGTAAATATCCGGGCGGAACAGCGGCTCGCCACCGGAGAGCACGAAGACCGGCTTGCCGATCTCGGCGACCTGGTCGATCAGCCGGAAAGATTCTTCGGTCGTCAGGTCTTGCGGGGTGAGCTGGTCAGCCACCGTCACACGACGGCAGTGGATGCAGCGTAAATTGCACCCCGCTGTCGTCTCCCAGAAGATCAGGCGCGGCGCAGGATAGCTCATGGTAATAATCCCCCCCATCAAACACTGGTCGAAATCTGCGCAAATCTATAGAAATCTACAGACTTGACTAGCTTAGTCAGCCCAAATTTCGGAAAACAGTGCGGATTGTCATGCATATGCGCGCGCATCATACCGTTTTCGACGTGACATTTATCCCGGCAGGCAGCAGAACCCGCCAGGGCATCAATGCCCTGGCTGAGGTTGCGCCCGGTGAACCGGGCTGTACAAGTGCCATTATGTGCATTCAGTCCCGTTGACGGGACGCAACCCTAGCCGGATGGTTGACCATCCGGCGGTCATCGTATGTGCCAACAACGACCGAATACTCTGTAAGCACTGCATGGACCAATCACCAGCAAGGTCGGAATCCGTGCGTTCTCCTCCGTCATCATTTATCCCGGCAGGCAGCAGTTTTGCGGGCAGACGTCGTGGCTGGGGCCATGCGTCCCCACGTAGCGCCGCACGGGATGATTCGTCATGCGTTCGAGCACCAGCTCGCGGATCATGCTGATGAAGATCGGGTGGACGCCGACCGTCGCCGCGCGCACGAGGTTGAGACCGAGTTCGTTCGCCGTCTCCTGCGCCTGCGTGTCGAGATCGTAGACGACCTCCATGTGATCCGAAATGAAGCCGATCGGCATCAGCACCACATCGGTGACGCCGCGCTGGTGCAGCGCCGCCAGATGATCGCAGACATCTGGCTCCAGCCACGGTTGATGCGGCGGGCCGCTGCGGCTCTGGAAGACGAGATCCCACTCGGCGCGCCCGACGCCGTCGGCGACCAGGCGGCAGGCTTCGCGAATCTGAGCTTCGTAATTGCTGTTGTGGGCCATGGCGGCGGGCAGGCTGTGCGCGGAGAAGACGAGCGGCGCATCGGCGCGTTTGCTCTCCGGCACCTGCTCGAAGGCACGGCGCAGATTCTCGACATTGGGCATGATGAAGCCCGGATGGTTGTAGAAGACGCGCAGCTTGTGCACTTCCGGCGCCTCCGGGCCGATCTCCGCCTGCGCCTTTGCGATGTCCTCGCGGTACTGGCGGCAGCTTGAATAGCTGCTGTAGGCGGTCGTGAACAGGGCGAGCGAGCGCTTGATGCCGTCGTTCGCCATCTGGCGCAGCGTATCGGTCAGGTAGGGGTTCCAGTTGCGGTTGCCCCAGTAGATCGGCAGGTCGAGGCCGTGGGCGGCGAAATCCGCCTCCAGCGCGGCAATCAGCGCGCGGTTCTGCTCGTTGATCGGGCTGACACCGCCGAACAGGTGATAATGCTCGGCGACCTGTTCCAGCCGGGGCCGCGGGATGTTGCGCCCGCGGAGGACATTTTCCATGAACGGGATCACGTCGTCCGGGCCTTCCGGGCCACCGAACGAGACGATCAGCAGGGCGTCGTAGGGTTGTGTTGCGTTATCCATGAGATGAGCGTTACTCGGCGATTTGAGCGATGGGCGAACGATTACCGATGAAGACGACGCCGTCACGCACCTCGACGGCGAACGTCTCGACCGGCGAACTGGCGATGCCGTCGATGACGGCGCCGCTGGCGAGGTCGAACTTGGCGTAGTGCCACGGGCAGGTGACGGCGCACTCGTCACTGGCGAGCTGGCCTTCGCTGAGCGGGCCGCGCGCATGTGGGCAGCGATTGCTGATGGCATAAAGCTCGCCGCCGACGTTGAACAGCGCGACCTGCTTGCCGTCGTGGTAGATGGTGCGGCTCGTGCCTTCGGCCAGATCTTCGAGCGGGCCAGCGTCCGTCCACACGTCGAGCGCGACGTGGTCATCTTCCACGATCGGCTCGGCGATGGCGGGGCCGCCAAGCGCGTCGAGCGCCTCGGCCAGGCGCATGTTGATGCAGCTAAACAGGGGGGTGTCCTGCTTGGTGTAGCGGCTGGCTTCCGTCTCGCGCAGGTCTTGCACGAGGTCGAGGAAGTCCGACGGTTCGTCGGTTTCGAAGGCGACGATGAACTCGTAGTCATCCAGGCCGAAGCAGTAGGTCGTGTTGAGCTTGACCGCCGGATACTTGCGCCCGACTTCGATGTGCTCGTCCATCATGCCCTGGCGCGCCGCGAGCGACATCTGGTACCAATCGCGCGTCTTGATGAAGGGATAGACGAACAGATACTTCGCATCCGACGGCTGGACGATCAGGCGATCTTCTTCGGCGCCCTGCGCGCTGCGGATCTCATAGATCGAGCGCTTGGTCTGCGAGAAGTAGGAGTAGACGAGGCGCAGATAGCCACCCATGGCCGTGTTCATGATGGCCGCGGCCAGCTCCTGGAAGACGAGCGGGCTTTCCGAGATCTGCCACAGCAGCAGCTCGGCATCGGCGCGGGTGCCCATCAGGCTGTAGGGGCGCAGGAGCATGCGCCGGTTGAAGCCGGTGATCGTCTCCAGCAGTTCGCGCTTGTGCGCCGCCTGTTTCTCCGGCGGCAGCCGTCGCCAGGCCGGGTCGATCTGGTAGAAGGCGAAGCGCACGTACTGGCGTTTGGTCAGGCTCAGTCCGCGCTGCGAGGCGTCCGGGCGGCCACGTGTGCCTCCCGCTCGTGGGAATGACATGGGTTTCCTCGAGATGCTATGCGTGCCGGTATGCGCGCAAATATACAGAAATCTGCATAAATCTACAAGGATTCTGCATATTAGGTATGACAATCGTCACATGAAGAGGTGTATTGCCGGGCGGCATTGGTGCCGTCCGATGGCACCGGACGCGATGAATCGCGTCCCTACGAATCGTCCGATGGCACATGAACGGCATTGTACGGGCGGGATATATCCCGCCCGTACGGCGGCCCATCACGCCTTGTTACGGTTCTGGCACACGGGCGTAAAATGGTTGT
>JADLAY010000082.1 GCA_020849765.1 Anaerolineae bacterium | reverse complement strand
GGTGTACTGCCCCCGCCCTGATGTGATGGAAAGGAACGATGCTCGATGCCAATCATCGATGATATTCTGAACGGGCTGCAAGTCCAGATCGATACACTCTGGTACAACCTGCTCTTTTCGCTGGCGGGATTGGGCTGGAGCTTGCAGCGCGCCTTCCTGATGATGGGTTACACCATCGAACTGATGAATCAGTGGCTGGTGGACAATGCCTTCACACCGCTGATTGCGCAGACCAACGCCAGTTTGCAGGTCGCGGTGAGCATGGCGTTCATCGTCGCGCTGCTGGTGTTGGGAGTGACTTATCTGTTGGCAGCTTTCGCACGGATGCGGATCGTCGAACCGAAGAATGCCATTGCCTGGTATCTGGCAGGGGCGCTGTTCTTCGCGTTGGGACCAAGCCTGTATCAGGGGATGAGCGATTTTCGCCGCACTTTGTCGAGCGCCTTCTACGCCAGCAGCTTGAGCGGCTTGTCGGGCGCAACCGGTTCGGCGTTCGATTCGCTCGACAGCGTAGACAGCAGCGATATGGGTATTCTCACGCTGTGCGATAACTTCGGGTCGTACATGCCGGATTGGAACTACACACTCGACGGGTTGGATGTGGCGCTGGCATATCTGCGCGCCGACGGCATTGATCTAATGGGCTATCCATCCACCCCGCGCGATCCGCTCTGCCAGCCGCACACGCCTGATCCAGGAACTGGACTCTGGACAGCAGGTAGCGTCCCGTGGGAATGGCGGCGACCCGGATCATTCTTCGCCAATGACCGCGATCCGGTCTTTTTCGCCATTATGACGCCGCTTGAACGCGCTGATTCGATTGCGATGGCATCAGCGGCACAGGGAAGGCTCCTGACAGCATGGCCGCTGATCCTGTTCGGACTGACTGAGCAGCTTGTCTACCTACTGCTGACCATCGCGCAAGGGCTGACGTTCATCTCGTTCGGCGTCGCCATCCTATTTGCGTTTTTCAAGAAAACCGAAGTTATCGCCCGTTCGATCATCGACCTGTGGATTGAATTGGTCGTGCAGACGGTGGTGATCGCGTTAATTCAGGCGTTGGTCGTGACCTTCTTCCTTGCCGGGACTGCCAGCGGTAACGGTATTGTCGTGCTGGGTGTCGGCTTGATCTGCCTGATCTTCATGGTGATCGTGCTGATCAGCGGCGTGAAAGCGGTGTGGAACTCGTTCAACCGGCTGTTCAACGCCTTCGGGCAGGCAACTGGCGGCGCGGTGATCAGTCCCGGCGTGGCGGCAATCACCTCCGCAGCAGGCGCGGTGGGCGCGGTCGGGGTCGCAGGCTTGGCAGCAGGTGGAGCCGTCAGCATCGGGTCGAGCGCGATGGCAGGTGCGACGGCGCTGCGAAGCGGGGCAACGCCCGCGCAGGCGGCAGGCTTGACTTTCGGTGGCGTCAGTCCGCTGGCGGACGCGGCACGTCACTTGATTCGTCTGCCCGGTCTGCGTGGGACGGCGCTCGGCGATGCCGCCGAGCAGTTTACCGAAGGCGCGGTGACTCGTCGGATTGCCCGCGATGTGCCGCTAATTGGTCGAGCGCTCGGACCGACAGTCGGTGCGAAGCTGCTGACCGATTACGACCCGGATGCTGCCGAGTATGACGACAAAGGTCGCCTAATCCGCCGTCCGATGCTCGTCCCGGCAGTCGGCGCTGGCTTGGAAGCGCTGACCTATCCACGCGGAAAAAATCCACGCAATCACACTGCACGAGATGATGAATTCGAGTGGATCGAAGATGAGGACGGCGAACTGTTCCCCGGATTCATGCCCGTGAAACGCCGACGTACCGGGATGTTCACGCCCATAGCGTCCACACCGACCGAAGCGTCCGCTGATGAGGAGATCGCCCGCGAACGCGAGACGTATGCCGACGATATGCGCGGTGAAGAGATGGAACAGCATATTTCGGAAGTAGCGCGTTCCACGACTGGCACGAGTGGGAGCAAGTCTGAATCAGATCGGATTGAAGGCGCGGCGGGACGGCTGGAACGAAGCGCGGAAGCGTTGGAGCGTGCCGCCGGAATGCTGGCAGGGAGTCTGCGCCTGAGCGGAACGACTGACGTGACGAGTGTCATGGGCGACGTGATGCGACTGCTCGGTGGTCAGGGTGCTACTGGTGTCGATCATTTGACCGTCGCTGGACTGATGGCGCGGGCAGTTGGCGTTACCCCGCTGAACGATGGCAAACCGCCCGTGCGTGACGATCTCGCCCGTTTCGGCATGTTCGTGGACAGTGCCGCACGGTTGGGACTGACGTCGGAACAAACCGAGCAGGTCGGGCGCGAAGTCAAGGAAACCCCGAATCGGCGCATGACGGCAGACACCCGCGCCGAGCTTATTCAAGGCGCGGTGGCGACAGGGCGCTCACGCGATGAGGCGGAGCGCGATGTGAACCGGCTGGAGATAGCGGCGAGGCTGCTTCCCAACGAGATTACCGCCTATGGCGCTATGCCAGTCCCATCTGTCACCGTCGCGCCGGAGGTGAAGGTTGAACCGAACATCACGATTGCAGCATCCGATGAAAGCAGCGATTACGACGATGCTATGCGTTCCAGTGCGTCGATGAGCGGCAGCGATACGCTGTTAGGAGGGAAGGAATGAGCGATACTCTGCATTACCACACCGTCGCAGAATTACGCGCGCTCTCGCTCGATGAACTGCGGGCGCTGTGGGAACTTGTCCCCACCGACCGCCAGCGTTCCTACCGCGCCGCCTATGACCGTGAGGTGAAGTCGGCAGGCGCGGAAGGATCAGATGCGAAGGAACGCAAGATCGCGCTGGCGCTGCTCAAACGCTATCACGAGTCAGCACTTGTCCC
>JADLAY010000081.1 GCA_020849765.1 Anaerolineae bacterium | reverse complement strand
CTGCGGGGAGGACAGGATTCGAACCTGCGATCCGTGCGTAAACACGGATAACCGCTTAGCAGGCGGCCCCGATCGTCCACTCTGGCACCTCCCCAATTTGTTCATGTGCGTCTGCGGAGGGAGTGGGATTCGAACCCACGAGGGCGTGAACCCTGGTGGTTTTCAAGACCACTGCCTTAAACCGCTCGGCCATCCCTCCGATTAGGTCCTTGGGACGAACCGTAATCTGGGTTGGCATTCTAACATGTCGTCTCTGGAGGGTCAATCCTGGATCGCTGATTCAACGCGTCCGGTGTAGCCAAATGAGGGGTTTTGATGTAGAGTACGCAGCAGAAGAAGAGGTCGGTGTGAATGAGAGTGGACGTAGTGGCTGAACTGCCATCGCTCGGTCCGCAAGACGAAGTTGAGGTCGAAGTTCTCGAACATGCGCCGCCTGCCAACGAGCGCAGCGAGGCGCGTCGACTGGCATTGCAGGCCCTGTACGAGATCGATCTTGCGCGGCACCCGGCGACTGAGGTGATCGCGCGCTTTTTGATCGAACGCCAACCTTCACGTCAAGTGGCACGTTATTTCCGTAAGCTGGTAGAGGGCGTGCTGGCGCACGTGGCGGAAATCGACGCCTCGGTTGTGCGCTTTGCGCCGGACTTTCCGCTCGAACAAATCGCGATCGTCGACCGCAATGTGCTGAGGATTGCCGTGTACGAATTTGCGGTCTCGCAGAGAGTGCCGATCAGCGTGGCCATCAATGAAGCAGTCGAACTGGCCAAACTCTTTGGCAGCGACGGCGCTCCCGGTTTCGTCAACGGCGTGCTCGGGGCGCTTGCAGATCATGCTGAAACGGTGAATCAGTTACGGCAAGATGTCGGCGAAGATAGATCACTATGAATATTTTTGGCATTGGTGGCGCAGAACTCGTCATCATTCTCGTCATTATGCTGGTGGTTGCCGGCCCACAGCGCATGATACGCTGGGCCTACATCCTGGGGCAGTACGTGGCCAAATTGCAGAAGCTATGGCAGGAAGCGGCGGCGGTGCTCCAAAAGGAATTTGACGAGGCTGGTGTCGACGTCCAGGTGCCGAAGAAGATTCCCACCAAAGGCGAAATCCAGCGGCAGGTTCGCGCCGCTGCCAACCCGCTCACACGCCCGCTCGAAGACGTTAAGAAAGAGATCGGGCGCGATATGGATAACCTCCGTATCTCGACCCAGATCGGCAACCTGAACGAACCACCTGCGGCAAAAGCCGCCGCTTCCAGCAAGCCATCCGAGCCGCCAGTGCAGGACAATGGCAAGGCGCCGGAGAACGGCAACGCTAACGGCTTTGGCACCTGGTCTGGTGGTGGGCACCAGGATGAGGGAGAGCGGTCGTGACATCTCGACTCCGGCTGCGCAGGCAGACCCCCAAGCAACTCCCGCCGACAGAGCCTTCTGAGATCGAAGAAGTGGATGATGGTGAAGCCGCCCGCATGGGCTTGTTCGACCATCTGAACGAGCTGCGCATTCGCGTCTTCCGCGCGGCGATTGCGCTCGTCATCGCCACGATTGCCGGTATCCCGCTGGCAACCCCGGTGCTGATGGAACTGCAGAAGCCGTATGGACGCGAGTTCACGGCGCTCGGCCCGACCGACTCGGTCGTCAATTACTTCCGCGTCGTCCTCATGATCGGCGCCATCATCTCGATACCCGTCACGACCTATCAGCTGCTGATGTTCATCCTGCCCGGCCTGACGCGAAAAGAGAAACGCTATCTCTTGACGGCGCTGCCTGCCATCACCGGCCTATTCCTGATCGGTGCAGGGTTCGCCTGGTTCTTGCTGGTGCCGCCCGCGCTCGGCTTTCTCGAGGGCTTCCAGCCAACGATCTTCAAGCCGGAGTGGACAGCCGATCTCTACCTCAGCTTCGTGACCGCGCTTATCTTCTGGATGGGTGTCGCTTTCCAGACGCCGCTCGTCTTCTTCGTGCTATCGTTGCTCGGCATGGTGACGGCCACGGCGCTGCTGCGCCAGTGGCGTATCGCCATCGTCGGCGCGGCGATCGCTGCTGCGGCGATCACGCCCACAATTGATCCGGTCAACATGGCGCTGGTGATGGGACCCTTGCTGGCACTTTACGGCCTGAGCATCATCCTGGTCGCAATTGGTCGACGTTTCAGCCGGGTTGACCAGGCGGCGACAACTTGACCTCATCGCAAAAAAGCGTGGGTGTGCTCGGCGTGCCGATGGACCTCGGGCAGCAACGGCGCGGGGTCGACATGGGGCCGAGCGCGGTGCGCTACGCCGGGTTGACGAAAGCCCTGGCCGGTCTTGGTTACGATGTGGACGATCGTGGCAATCTCCACGTGCCTGTCGCCGAAACCCTTGTGCATGATCCAGCCGATGGCAACGCCCACAATGCCAGCGCGATCGGGCGTGTCTGCCGCGATCTGTATCAGGCAATGCAGGCGGGGTTGGCGCAGCACGAGCGCATGATCACCCTGGGCGGCGATCACAGTGTGTCGCTCGGAAGCATCAGCGCTGTACTGGACTACCATGTGGGGCAGGGCGATGTGGGCGTGCTCTGGGTGGATGCGCACGGCGATTTCAACACGCCGGAGACCAGCCCTTCCGGCAATGTCCACGGCATGGTCGTCGCCGCTTTGATGGGACGCTGCCCGCCCGCGCTCACGATCGGTGAGTGCCGCTTGCGCCCGGAGCAAATCGTCTATCTTGGTGTGCGCGACCTGGACGAACGGGAGCGGCAGGCGCTGCGCGAGAGTGGCATATTCGTCCTCACAATGAGCGAACTGGATAAGCACGGCCTGGGTGCCTGCGTTCGTATGGCGCTCGATCAGTTGCGAGATGCGACCCATCTCCACGTCAGCTTCGATCTCGACTCGCTTGATCCGAGCATTGCGCCCGGCGTCGGCACCGCGGTGCCCGGCGGGCTGAGCTACCGTGAGGCACATCTGCTCATGGAAACGCTGGCCGAAGATGGCCGCGTGCGTTCGCTTGATATTGTCGAAGTCAATCCAATTCTGGATATCGCCAACAAAACCGGGGGTATCGCCGTCGAGATGACGGCAAGTTTGTTTGGGAAGCGGATTCTCTAGGCCTCAGGAAGTCTTATGTTGGCAACTGTATATTCGTGGATTGCCCGCGCGCTACTGGCCCTGATAGGCTGGAAGCTGTACGGCGAAAAGCCTGCCGTTCCGAAAGCTGTGATCGCAGGTGCGCCGCACACGTCGAATTTCGATGGCCTGCTCATGATGCTGGTCGTCTTCGCCCTCAAGATTCGCTTGAAGTGGCTCGTCAAAGACAATCTCTACAAATTTCCTCTCAGCATCTTCCTCAAATGGATGGGCGCCATTCCGATCAACCGGCGCGCCAGCCAGAACGCGGTCAGTCAGGTCGCGGCCATCTTTGAGAGGGCCGATGAGCTGTATCTGGTGCTGGCGCCGGAGGGTACGCGCAAACGTTCCGAAGGCTGGCGCACGGGCTTCTACTACATTGCGCTCGAAGCGAAGGTGCCGATCTACCTGGCCTTTGCGGACTATAAGCGCAAGGTCGTCGGCATTGGCGATCGCGTAGACCCAAGCGGCGACATCGAAGCGGATATGGTGCCGATCAAAGCCTTCTTCGAATCGGTGACGCCCAAGTTCCCGGATCAGGCGAGCGAGATCAAACTCGTCTCGCGCGCGCAGAACCCCGGTTCCAGAGGCTGAGCAAGATCTAACCTCACATTTACGCTTATCATGTTGGCCTTACACAACCATCGCCCGTGTAAGGCAGGATAAGTGCTGCATGGCGGGCTTGAGGTGCCTGTCGTCCTCCATTGGGACGATCTTGAACCGAACCATGTCCGGATATACACAGATCAAACCTCACACCTATCATATAGAAACTCTCATATTTGCAGAATTCGTTTTAGCACAATGTTAGGCCCGCTCCGTATCCTACTTGCATATACCGCACCGGGCGATGTGCGGCGGCACGCGAGCACACAAGGCGAAGAGGCAATCATGATCAACGCGAACATCTGGAAGTCGACCCGCAAGTCAAATGACACCACCGGCAAGTCGCAGACGACGAACCAGCGCATTTGGGCGCAGGCACTGCCGCTGCCGCAGTTCAACTTCCGTATCTATCTGGTGCTCAAGCGCTGGATGGACATCCTCGGCGCGCTGGCGTTGATCGTGCTCACGCTGCCCGTCATGCTG
>JADLAY010000080.1 GCA_020849765.1 Anaerolineae bacterium | reverse complement strand
CCAAATTGACCGCGCATCTCTGCTGTGTCTACTGCAATTTCCTGTTGGGTCTTCCCCTTGAGGAGGCTCTTTGTATCAAGCATTTAGCTTTTGCTGGGTGACCGATCTAGCACAACTGCTACTGAAGATGCTCCAATACACGGGTTCACTCGTCCGCCAATCTCGCTAGCACCTTTAGCGTGCTTGATGCTCACTAGCCGACGGTTTGAACCGTCGGCGAACGACTGCCGATACCAACTCTTGATCACCCATGCCCTCTCAACCGCCGTTGCTTTCGCTATTGATCATCCCCGATCATCGCCAGCGCTCTGGCCGCCATCTGCCGCAGCAGATCGCGCAGCTCGTCCGGCTGGCGCACGACGACCGGGAAGTCCAGATTCATCAGAATGGGCGCGATCCACTCCAGTTGCGAGGCGCTGCGCCGGAAGACGATGCCCTCATAGGTGACCTCCAGCGACCCCAGCGCGGGAGGGATGGCGGTCTGCGCGCGGTCGAGCGTGGTCTTGAGCAGCACCTCGACCTGATGCGCCTCCGGCACAAAGGCGATCGAGCGCAGCACATGATCGAGCGCGTCGAAATCCGCTGGGCGCTCGAATGTCTCGTCGCGGGTTTCGAGCGCCGTGATGCGATCCAGCCGGAAGGTGCGCAAGTCCTGGCGCAGACGGCAGTAGCCCGCCGTGTACCAGTAGCCCTCGTTGAAGACAATCCCATACGGGTCGAAGTCGCGCTCAGTGTCGTCGCCGCTCCAGGCGCGGTAGCTCAGATGGACGCGCTGGCGGCTCTGCGCGGCGCTGCTGAGCGTGACGACGAAATCGTTCTGGCGCAGCGCGGGTGGCGTGGTGTGCGACCAGATATTGAACGTGATCGCCTCTTGCAGACCGCGCACCTGAGCCAGCGGCTTCTCCGGCAGGACGCGCTCGGTTTTCGCCAGCGCGCCCTCGACCGCGGCCACGTCGACCGGGAAGCTGAACTCACGGATGGTGAGCAGCCCCAGTGTGATGGCGACGGCCTCGGCATCAGTGAGCATGAGCGGCGGCAGACGATCCCCACGCTGCAACTGATAGGCCCCATACGGCCCGCGCTCAGCCTCGACCGGGATGCCCATGTCTTGCAGCGAGACGATGTAGCGGCGGACGGTGCGCACGTCGACTTCGAGGCGTCGTGCAATCTCTCTGCCGCTCATCTGCTTGTACGATTGCAGGAGTTCGAGCACGGTCAGCAGGCGGGTCGTCGGCGAATACATCGGGCACATCCTCTCGTCTAATCAGGGCGAATTCTGTCCTGATGTGGCCCTACGATCAAGGGTAGAGGGACGAAAGACGAGGGACGATACATGCCGAACATCGCAATAAAGCGGCTTCACACGCAGCGCTTGCAGGGGGAGAAGTTCGCCTCGCCGGAGGATGCGGTCGCGGCGTTGGGGGCCGTCCAGGCGCAGGAATACCTCGGTGCGAAGTGGGCGCTCGGTCTGCGTGTCGACGGCGCGACCGATGCCGGGATGTCGCGCGCGATCGACGACGGGCGGCTCGTGCGCACGCACATCATGCGGCCGACCTGGCACCTGGTCTCGCCGGAGGATCTGCGCTGGATCATGCGGCTGACCGCGCCCCGTGTGCACAAGCTGGCCGCCTACATGAATCGCCAGTTGGAGTTGGACAGCGCACAGCTCGCTCGCTGCAACGACGTGATCGCGCGGGCGCTGGACGGCGGGCGCCATCTCACGCGCAAGCAACTCCGCACGCGCCTGGACGAGGCAGGCATCGCGACCGGCGGCCTGCGCATGGGCATCATCATGATGCACGCGGAACTGGAACTGGTCGTCTGCAACGGAACCATGGAGGGCAAGCAGCACACCTACGCGCTGGTCGACGAGCGCGTCCCGGCGGGGCGCGATCTCGAAGGGGACGAGGCGCTGGCCGAACTCGTGCGCCGTTACTTCAGCGGACACGGCCCGGCGACGCTGCGCGATTTCGCCTGGTGGTCAGGGCTGACGATGGCCGACGCCAAAGCTGGTATCGCCCTGGCTGAGGCGCAGCTCGAACGCGTCGAGGTCGACGGGCAAACGCACTGGTTCTCACCCATGAGGGCGGCCGCTCCTGAACACGCGCTGACCGCGCATCTGCTGCCGCTGTTTGACGAGTACTTCGTCGGCTATGCCGAGTTCGGCAAGGCCGTCAGCGCCGGGCAGGACGTCGAGCAGGGCTACACGCTGGACGCGCCGGTCGTGATCGCCGGGGAGATCGTCGCGCGCTGGCGGTCGACGATCAAGAAGGGCGCGGCGACCGTGCACATCACGCCGCAGCGCCCGCTCAGCGCCGACGAGCGCGCCGCCATCGACGCGGCGGTCGAGCGCTACGGTGCCTTTCTCGAACTACCCGCAGCGCTCGGCGAACCGTCGTAGGCCGGGTTATTACTCAGCCGGAGGGATGTTCTGGTTGAGGTGGAACAGGTTGGTCGGGTCGTACTGCGCCTTGATCCTGGTCAGCCGATCCCAGGTCGCGCCCGGATAGGCCGCCCGCACGTGAGCCGCATCCACCGCGCCGAGGAAGTTGACGTAAGCCCGTGCGTCACCCTGGTTGAGCGCCGTCGCGAACGCTTCCACCCAGGCGTCGTGAGTCGCGGCTTCGTCGGGGTTGACGTACATGGCGGCGACGTTGGCCATGATGCGCCGGTCGCGGTGGGCGAAGGCGGTGGCGTCGGCAGGCACGCGCGCCATCGCCCCGCCGAGCACGCGCAGTTGGGCCGCCGCCATCATCGCGTTCGACGCCTTGATGTGCTCGAAGATGACGTCGGTCGTGCGCTCGTCGACCTGGTCGATGAACATCGTGCGCGAGGACGCGAGCGGGTGATAGTCTTCCGCATCGGGCGGGTAGATCTCGGGGTACGACATCGGGCGCACCATGTCGGCGATTGGCGTGGCGAGCGCCCGAAACGGCGCGATCGCGCGCTGGCCCGCTTCGACGTCACCGTCGTAAACCATCAGCGCCATCATGATCATCTGGCCGTGAACCTCTTTCGGCAGGAACGGCATCGGCGGCGCGGTCATGATGTTGAGGATGGTCGAGAGGTCTTCCGGCGCCGCTTCGGCCTCGGCGATGAACGCGCGCGCCAGTTCCGGCGTGGCCGGGAGAATCAGCATGCCGCCGACGACCTGATTGACCGGATGCAGCCGGTACTTGAGGCGCGTGACGACGCCGAAGTTGCCACCGCCGCCGCGGATCGCCCAGAACAGATCGGGATGTGTCTCGGCATCGGTGAGCAGGATCTGCCCGTCGGCGGTCACGACCTCGGCGGCCAGCAGATCGTCGATCGTCAGGCCGTACTTGCGCAAGAGCAAGCCTAGCCCGCCGCCCAGCGTGATGCCCGCGATGCCGACCGAGGCGGTGTCGCCGAAGCCGGTCGCCAGGCCGTGCGCCCCGGTCGCGACGGTGTACTCCCCAGCCGTCACTCCACCCCCGGCCCAGGCCGTGCGCCCCTCGACGTCGATATCCAGCCCTTTCATGGCCGACAGGTCGAGCACGATACCGCCCTCGGTGGTGCTGTGCCCGGCCACGCTGTGGCCTCCGGCGCGGATGGCCAGCTCGGCGCCGGTCTCGCGCGCCAGCGAGACGACCTTCGACACGTCGCCCGCATCCGCAGCCCGGATGATCAGGGCCGGCCGGCGGTCGATGCCGCCGTAGAAGACCGTGCGCGCCTCATCGTAAGTCTCATCGCCGGGCGCGATCACCTGTCCGTTGATGGAGGCGCGAAGCTGCGCGATCGAGACCCCCGTCAACCCGGCGGTCTGGCGTGGCAGCTTCGTGGTCGTTGTCTTGGATTCATCTGACATTGCCGCTGTCTCCTTCGTAGATTCGAATGTCGCTCGTCCTTCTCAGAGTGCCGCGTGTCCACAGTTTAATACGATACGCCAGGACGCGCGGACGGCTGCATCCTCAGGCGCGTCGCCGCCGGAACCTCCAGTTTCTAGCTTGATTTGCTCACGCACGAAGCGCTTGCGTGGTGCTCCGCTTCGCTCTGCGCAGTCTTGTTGGCTTCGTCGTAGTTTGCGCAACATGCCCTGTACCCTATGACATTTGAAGACATTTTTGTACCGTCCTTAAGTACAGTTCAGCAGAAGCGCCCCAGACATGCTGTAGACAAGACGCGTGATGGACACATTAAGTCCTTGAGTCGCAGACACGGTTCGCTGCCTTTCACGTAGTCAGACATCGTCGACGCCGTGCTCCGCCGTGTACTGCGTGACTGCGTCCACAGCAGGGCCTACAGGAGGTAGCAAAATGCCAAGCAAACGCAGTTCGTCCAGCCGCAGCCGTTCGGGGGGGCAGGAGAAGCCGGCGGTTCCTGAGCGAATTTTCGCCCAGGCCTCACCTCGCTCCATCGGCGGCGTATCGATGTTCGAAGCAGGGGAGCAGATCAATTCGCAGACGGTGGTGAATTTCTTCTCCGAAGATACGATTATTAATCAGGCCGCCAATCAACTTCAGCAAGCCGGGTTCGAGATCCTGCAGATCACAGCCTCCATGATCAACATTGCCGGATCGCCTGAAACCTACCGCGAGGCCTTCAACACCGAGATCTACGCTGAAGAGCGGCCCGTGATCAAGGAGTTGGGTGAGGAGACCACGGCTGCCTTCCTCGACTCGCCGGACACAGACGTGCCTGGCTTGATTTCCACCCGCGGCACCGCCTTCCAGAATCTGCTCGAAGGCGTCGCCATCGAAGAGCCGCGTTATTTCATGGCCGCGCTGCCGTTCCCGCCCAAGAAAGCCTACTGGCATCTCGAAGTCCCGGCGGACGTCTCGCTGGCTGCGAATGCCGATCTGGCGCACCGCAGCGGGACCACCGGGCGCGGCGTCAAGGTGGCGATGGTCGACAGCGGCTGGTTCAAGCATCCGTATTTCGTCAAACGCGGCTATCGCGCGGCGCCGGTCGTCCTCGGCCCGGCGGCGGCCAACCCGCTGGCGGATGAGAGCGGCCACGGCACCGGCGAATCGGCCAACATCTTCGCCATCGCGCCGGATGCGGAACTGCTGCCGGTCAAGATCAACTTCGTCAACAGCATTGGGGCCTTCAACGCTGCCGTCGGCCTCAACCCGGACATCATCACCTGCAGTTGGGGCAGCAGCAAGCAGACGGCGCTCACGGCTGCCGATCAGGCGCTGGCAGCGGCGATTGCCGCCGCGGTCGCGGCGGGCATCATCGTCATCTTCTCGGCGGGCAACGGCCACTTCGGCTTCCCCGGCCAGCATCCTGACGTGATCTCGGCGGGCGGCGTCTACATGGAGCCGAACGGCAACCTGCGCGCCTCCAACTATGCCAGCGGCTTCATGAGCCAGATCTACCCGAACCGGCGCGTGCCGGATGTCTGCGGTCTGGTCGGTCTGCTGCCGCGCGCGGCCTACATCATGCTGCCGGTCGAGCCGAACGACGACATCGACAGGGATCTCGCCGGGGGCACACACCCGAACGGCGACGAGACCGCCAACAACGATGGCTGGGCAGCGTTCAGCGGCACGTCGGCGGCGGCGCCTCAGCTCGCTGGGACGGCGGCCCTGATGAAGCAGGCCTGCGTCAAGCTGACGCCCGCGGACGTCAAAGACATCCTGCGCAAGTCGGCTCGTGACGTCACGACGGGTAACTGCAACCCATCCACGGGCGGGCATCCCGCGGCTGTCGGCCCGGATCTGGCGACCGGCGATGGCCTGGTCGACGCGCACAAGGCGGTGCTGATGTCGAAGGTGCGCTGCCTGCCGTCGATCGTGCCGCCCGGCGTGATTGGCCCGACGGTGCCGCCGGTTGTCGTGCGGCCGCCGACAGTCACCCCGCCGTCGATTGTGCCGCCGACCATACGCCCGCCGATCCCGCCCACGATTCAGCCGCCGATCCCGCCGATTGGTCCGCAGCCACCCGGCCCGATCACACCGGCGCAGGAGGCCAGCATGCAGGCAGCGCAAGAGAGCGCGCAGGAACTTGGCCTGACACCGGAAGACATCCAGCATCTGGAGGATGTGATTCGCAACGCCAAGCCGGGCGAAGAGCCTGATCTCGGTCTGTAACCAACCGTAAGCCGAACTCCGGGGCTGTGCCTGCCGGGCATGGCCCCGGAGCCTGGACGTAAGGGGTGGTCATGAATAAGGTCTTGCTCGTCAGTATGCCGTTTGGCGCGCTCGAACGGCAGTCGATCGGCTTGAGCTTGCTCAAGGGAGCGCTGATGCGCGAGGGCATCGCCTGCGACGTGCGTTACCTCACTTTCGCTTTTGCCGAGTTCATCGGTTTTGAAGAATATCAGTGGCTCTCGTTCGAGATGCCTTACACCGCGTTCGCGGGCGATTGGGCCTTCACAGAAGCGCTCTACGGCAAGCGTCCGGAGGTCGATCAGGGCTACATCCAGGAGGTGCTGGTCGAAAAGTGGCAGCTCAGCCACGAGTCGATCAGCCGCGTGCTGCGCGTGCGTTCTTTCGTGCATCATTTCATTCAGTACTGCCTGGACGCCGTGCCGTGGGACGATTACGCCATCGTCGGCTTCACGTCGACCTTCGAGCAGAACATCGCCTCGCTGGCGCTGGCTCGCCAGTTGAAGGCGCGTTACCCGCAGATGACGATCGTCTTCGGCGGCGCTAACTGGGAAGGTGAGATGGGCTGTGAGCTGCACCGCCAGTTCACGTTCGTCGACTACGTCTGCTCCGGCGAGGCCGACGAGAGCTTCCCGGCGCTGGTCAAGCAGATCCTGGCGGGCGAACCGGTCGAGGACTTCGGCGAAACCATCCCCGGCATCATCTACCGGCAGCGTGGGGAGACGCACTACACCGGGCAGGCGCCGATGATCGCCGACATGGACTCGTTGCCGATCCCGGATTACAGCGATTACTTCGCCGACATTGGGCAGAGCACCGTCGGCGCGTCGGTCATGCCGGTGCTGCTGCTGGAGACGTCGCGCGGCTGCTGGTGGGGCGCGAAATCGCACTGCACCTTCTGCGGCCTCAACGGCGGCACGATGTCGTTCCGCAGCAAGAGTGCCCGCCGCGCGTTGGACGAGCTCGAACATCTCGTCGACCGCTGGCGCGTCGAATACGTCGAGGTCGTCGACAACATCCTCGACATGCACTACTTCCACGACATGCTGCCCGCGCTGGCGCAAGCGCAGCGCCCAGTGCAACTCTTCTACGAGGTCAAGGCCAATCTGAATCGGCGCCATCTGGAGACTCTGCGCGCCGCCGGGGTGACGCGCATCCAGCCCGGCATCGAGAGCATGAGCGATCACGTGCTCAAGCTGATGCGCAAGGGCACCAGCGCCATGATCAACATTCAGTTGCTCAAGTGGTGCCAGGAGTACGGCATCGGTGTCGACTGGAACGTGCTCTACAACTTCCCCGGCGAAACCGAGGACGATTACGCGCAGATGCTCCGCCTGTTCGATCAGGTGCGCTTCCTTAAACCGCCGAGCGGCTTCGGCCCCATCCGCCTGGATCGCTTCAGCCCCTATTTTGACGACCCCGGCGGGCACGGCTTCGTCAACATCCGCCCGATCCCACCGTATCGCTATCTCTACCCGTTCGACGCCGAGACGCTGGCGCGCGTGGCCTACTACTTCGATTACGACTACGAGCAGAGCATCACCGGCGACGGCATCTTCGACCGGCTGGTGGCCTACATCAGCGAGTGGCGCAGCGCACCGGAGCAGGGCGCGGTCTACGTGCTGGATCAGCCGGATGGGACGCTGATGCTGCTGGATACACGCGGCAACCAGCGGCGTAATCTGCATCTCGACGGGCTGGCGCAGGCCGCCTATGTCTTTTGCGATAGCTATCATACGGCGAGCGCTGTGGCAAAACATCTGCGCGAGTTGTATCCTGATAGTGATGTGAGCGACGAGCAGACCACACGGCTGCTCGACGATCTGGTGCAAGGGCGTTGGATGATCAGCGACGGGAGTTACTACCTGAGCCTCGCCATCAAGACCGCACCCGTCTACGAAGACTTCAAACCGCCGCTGGCGGTTGCCTACCTGGACGGCGTGCCGCGCCCTGCGAGCAGCTATCTTGCGCCCGAACTGAAACCGGCCTGACACTGAAGCAGATAGGTGAGGAGGTGGGGGGATGTCGGCAGAGCAGCATGAGGCTATTTCGGCCCAGGTGATCCTCAAGAGCGCCAGCGGCGAGGCGCTTAGCGACGCGGAAATCACGAGCGAGACGCTCGCCCGCTACCAGGCGTCGCCGGAGATGGTGCGCCACGCGCGCACAGTCTTCGATAAGGCGGGTTTCGATGTCGGTCATTACGTCGGCATCAGTTTCGACATCACGGCCCCGCCTTCCACTTTCAGGGCGCTGTTCGGTCTCAAGGTGCAGGTGACGGACGAGGGCGGTTACGCCTTCGCCCTGCCGGATGGCCGAACCGTCACCGAGCTGCCGGCGCGCTATCTGCCGGACTCGCTGGTGTCGGTGGTCGAGACGGTCGCCTTCCCTCCGCCGCCGGATTTCGGGCCGCCGTCGTATTAGGGAGTCTGCGCCGTAAGGCCCTCACCCTAAATCCCTCTCCCTGATGGAGAGGGACTTTCATGAACTGCTCTGGCCCCCTTCTCCCAACCTTCGGTGAACTTGCGGTTACAGGGAGAAGGGATTGGGGATGAGGGTCACACAATGAATCGATTTTGCGGCGACCCCAGCTCGCAATCGCGAACATTTGGCGCTCGGCGCGCCTTTGTGGTTCAATACCGTAGGTGACATGGTGGCGACCGCAAAGGCTGAGTCTTGTCCAACACCTTCGCATTCTTCGACATCGACGGCACGCTGATCACGGCCAACGTCTGGCGCTACTTCCTGGGTGGCCCGGAGCTGGCGCACAAGAAGCGCATGGTCTACCTCAACGCCATGCCGATGTATGCCGCGCGCAGGCTCAAGCTGATCGGCGAGCCGCGCCTGCGTGAGCGCTGGGTCGTGATGATGGCGCGCCTGCTGGCGGGCTGGCAGCGATCGCAGCTCGAGGCGCTGATGGATCGGATCGTGCTGGAAGAGATGCGCGAGACGTTCCGTGATGACATTGCAGACCGGGTGCGCGAACACATCGCGCGCGGCGACCGAGTCGTGCTCGTCTCCGGCATGTTCGCCGGGTTCGCCGACCGCTTCGCGCAGCTGCTCGGCGCGGAGGCCGGGCTGGGCACGCGGCTGGCCTTCGACGGCGACACGTGCAGCGGGCGCATCGACGGGCACGGCTGTGCAGGGGAGCATAAGCCGCAGTTCGTGCGCGATTACGCCGGCGATGATGCGCTGGCGACGGCCTACGCCTATGCCGACAGCTATTCCGACGTGCCGCTGCTGTCGTCGGTCGCGCACCCGGTGGCGACTTACCCGGAGGCGGATCTCCTGCTGCTGGCACGCGCGCGCGGCTGGGAGGTGATCGGCGCGCCGGGCGCCTGAGTGGAAGCTGGGGCACGCGGCGGCGCAGTCATCGCCGCGCGGCGGCCCGTGTGAGTGTGAACTATCATGGACTTATCGCAGTTGATCAATGGTTCCAATGCCTCCGGCATCGTCGTCGTCTGCGGCGTGATGTGCGCGATCGGCATTGGCTTATTCGTCGCGCTGCACTTCCTGGGTGCGGTCTTCGGCTTGCTCGGTGGGATTGCCAACGTCGGCATCGACATCGTCACCGGCGGGCCGATCACGTGGTGCGGCTGCCTGGCCGTGATCGTCGTGCTTTTCATCTGCGGCGGGTCAGTGCTCTTGCTCGGCTCGGCGCTGAGCAGCTGCGGCACGCCGAGCGCGGTCAATCTGTGTACGCTGCTGGGGCGGTGAATCAAGGCTGTTGGGTATTGGCAGTTGGCTTTTGGCTATACAGGACAAGCTAATCGAGAGGTGGTCATGATTCAGTTTCGCCGCTGCCTGCCCTCAACCCCCAGCCCCTTCTCTATCAGGGAGAAGGGGAGAAAATACAGCTCTGAAAGTCCCTCTCCATAAGGGAGAGGGATTTAGGGTGAGGGCAAAAAAGGCAACAAAGGTTCATAACGGTCTATAGCCGCGCCTCAGCTAATCTGCTCTTTGCTTTTTGACCGGTACTTCTTGGAGAAGAAACATGAAGCGTGTGACGCGGGACATCGACCCGGAGAGCGCGCACGATCTGCTGGAGCGGGTGCCGCGCGCGTGCATCGCGTTCGCTCGTGAGGAGGGGCCAATAGCGCAGCCAGTCGCGCTGATCTGGCGCGATGGGCGCTATCAGGTCGGCGTGCCATCTGCTGCCGCACGGCGGCCGGATGCCGGAGACGAGGTCGTCCTGCTGGTCGATGAGGGGCGGTACTTCTTCGACCTGCGCGCGATCTACATCCGCGGTCTCGCCGAGCCGGTCGATGCGCCTGAGGCCGCGCCGGAGGGCCACACCTGGTACGAGATCACGCCGACGCGGACGGTCGCCTGGGATTACGGCAGCCTGCGCGAGGTGGACGATGACCGTTGACGATCCTGCCGTGCGTGAGATGATCCGGCGCGCGATGGTCGCCCGTATCGCCACGCTCTCGGGCGGTGGCCGACCGAGCATCACTTCCCTCTACTTCATCCCAATGAACGGGCACGTCTGGCTGGGTACGGCGGATTGGACGCTGGCCGCGCGTGAGGCCAGGGCCGATCCGCGAGTGAGCGTGCTGTTTCAGCTCGAGCACAATTCGGGCGACCGGCGCATCCTGCGCATCAGCGGCCAGGCCACCGTGACGACCGACGAGGAAATCCAGAAGGCCTATCGCTGGCGCGTGGCACTCAAGTACATCCTCAACCCCGGTGGTATCGCCAACTACGCCACCCATTGGCGCCAGTACCGGCTGATGGATCAATATCATGCCCAGAGTGCCGAAAAGGGCAAGGGCTGCGTTATCGATGTGACGCCTGAACTCGCGGAGTATATCTAGCCTGCCGCGGCTGCCGGAGGCCTATGGTGACGCTCAACCCGATCATACAACGCTCTCTGGATGCGCATCCGCTGCGTGAGCCGCTGCTGCGCTCGATCATCGAGTCGCTTCAGCTTGCGCGCGGCAGTCACGGCCTGGATGCGGGCTGTGGCATTGGGCTGCCCGCGCATCTGCTGGCCGAGGCGGTCGGCGCGGATGGGCACATCACCGGGCTGGACATCCTGCCGGACGTGTTGACCTACGCGGAGGACACGGTAGCGCTCGCCGGATATGGCGACCGTGTCAGCTTCTGCGCGGGGGACGTGGGCCGTCTGCCGTTCGCGGATGACGCTTTCGACTGGGCGTGGAGCGTCGACTGCATCGGCTACCCCGTGGGCGATCTGCAGCCCGTGCTGACGGAGCTGGCGCGCGTCGTGCGGCCGGGTGGCTGCATCATCCTGCTCGGCTGGACGGATCAGCAGGTGCTGCCCGGCTATCCGCTGCTGGAGACGCGCCTGAATGCAACCTGCTCCGGCTATTTGCCCTACTTGAGGGGAATGCCGCCGGAATTTCATTTCCAGCGGGCGCTGCGCTCGTTCCGCGCCGCCGGTCTGCACGATGTGCGGGCGCGGACGTTCGTCGGCGACGTGCAGGCCCCGCTCAGTGGGGGAGAGCGGATCGCGCTGGCAGCGTTGTTCGAGATGTTGTGGGGTCAGCCGCAGCCGGAGGTCGCCGCTGAGGATTGGCAGGCGTACCAGCAGTTGTGCACGCCCGGATCGGATGATTTCATCCTCGACGGCGACGACTATTACGCCTTCTTCACGTATTCAATGTTTCGGGGCAACGTGCCGGGTGGGTGAGTGGTGAAGCGGGGATTGCTGGTGCTGGCGGGATGAAGATTGAGCGATTCGGGCTACAATGGTAGTCAGATGAGCAATGGAGTGCATCTCATGTTGAACGCACCTGCGCGTACGGTTTTCGATGCAATCACCGACTTCCTCACATCCGATCCGACGCCAGAGGCCATCATCGCCTACCATCTGCCAGATGATCTGCAAGCGCGTGTGGACGAACTGGTTGAGCGCAACGGCGAAGGACAGTTGACCTTCGATGAACAACAGGAACTCTACGATTTCATGCGCGCCGACGAGATGATGGCGCTGCTCAAGGCGAAGACTAAGCTCAAGCTGCGGAATGGTAATCGGTGAGCATTACCGGCGAGCAGCGACAACTCGTTCGTGAAGCGGCAGGCGATTGTTGTGAGTACTGCCGTGTCACAGAAGGAGATCGCTACTCCAGGTTTCAGATCGACCACATTATTCCGATCAAACATGGCGGCAGTGATGATACTGAAAACCTGTGCCTTGCCTGTTTGAAGTGCAACAGCTTCAAGGGGCCAAATGTCGCCGCGCTCGATCCCTCTACGGGACAAGCGACAAAACTCTATCATCCCCGTAAGCAGCGGTGGGAGGACCACTTTCAGATCAATGCTGACGCCACACTCACGGGAATAAGTCCCGAAGGACGCGCGACGATCATCGTGCTGAGGATCAATGAGGCAAGTCGTGTCAAACAGCGCCGAATAGCGATGGTGCTTGGTGAGTACCCGTGTGAGAAATCCTAGCATTGTACGCCATTGTGTGCCCTGAAACGTGATGATGATACGTACAGTGGACGAGGCATACATTTCTGAGGAGATTGATCGAAGTGCCGAAGGTCAAGTACCGCAATCTGTCCTGACCCTGGCTTCTATCGAGTGCTAGATGATGATCGGTTACTTGACATCCAAGGGAGCGCGTTGAGCCATACGCAGTTCATGCTCATAGGTGAAGACATTCGTGTCAATATCGTGGCGCGCGACGTTGAATGGGTTGCAGAAGTTGAAGGCTGAAGTAAAGCAACCTAGTCGATCCTGTTAGCAATTCCGCGTAAGGATTCGGGGCCAGGTGATAGTTGGACAACTACACCACCTGGCTTCGGTGTGCTCGCATTCGTAGGCCATTAGAAGATACTCGAAGAGGTTGGGCGCCGGTTTCCTTTCGAGACTAAGTGATCAGGGGCTAGTTGCCCACAGCGTGTTCTGGCCGGACCAGGTTGCCCAGCTTCCATTCGACGTCCACATGGTACTCCCACGTGCCCCAGACTGCCCAGTCAGGGTTGCCTCTGTAGCGTGGATCCGTCTGGCTGACGATCAGATAACTGTAGTGGCCGTTGTCGTCGTAGCCGTAGCAGTTGATCTGATTCATGATCCAGCCTTCATTGGAGTACGGATCATTGCCATAGTCGACTCTGTAGTTCACCACGTAGTCGCAGACCGTGAGTGTTGCAGCATCCAGCGCGTCGACTGAACCCACTGTGCCTTGTATGCGCCCATCGCCGAGATCCCAATAATAGTCGCCATTGTCGTCGTAGGCGTATACCGATGTGTAGTGGCCGTTGACATAGACCCCTGCGTCGGGGTAGCCGTTGTTGTCTTCGTCATACCGGTCACAATGCCCAGGAACGGTGGTAGCGCAATCACCGGGTTTCGCTGCCGCAGGAGCGACCAGAACCGCGGCTGCCAGAACGATAAGAACAAGAACTAATGCCAAGCGTTTCATTCTTCCGTGTCCTTTCCTCAAAAAAGTGCATGTTTGACGCTGACCCCAACCTCTTCGATTTGATGACAATGCTCTATTTAGTTAAAAGCTGTAAGTCGCCGAAAGTTTTCGACAAGGGCTTATTTTGAATGACCTGATGCGTCTGACAGCTGTAGCCGACTGAAAGCGGGTTTCCGGCGGAATCGCGGAGGGTGCCGTCGTGAATCATCACGCCATGCTGGCCTGTGGCCGCGGTTGCCGTTGGGATGAAGACTGCCAAGAGGGGAACGACTGCAAGAAGTATTAGTAGACGCATTTTCGAGCTTCACTTACGAAATTTAGTTTATGGCAATGAGTGCACTTTTATTAGTCTACGAGCAAATAATAGATACTTAACGTGACAAATGTCCCAGATGTTCGTGATCATTGATATATTAATCGATACCTTATGCGCGTCTACATCTATGCCTTCTCCCTCCAGTTGCGGACGCGCGAGTCATGCTTTAGGCGGACGAAGGTACAACCTCGTTTGCGTTAAGATAGGGCCATTGACGATCTTCCATTGACTCCTGACGGTTCACCTACGCGAACCGGGCGCTGAGATCACAAAATCCTAACCTGATGTTCAATGGAAGATAGACATTGTTCGCATCACAAGTGCAGAAGCGAGGTTGCCATGAAGAAGAAGTTCCTGATCGGTTTGATCCTGGTGCTCGTGCTCAGCCTTGGCATCCCGACGCTGGTCACGCACGCACAATGCCAGATTCCGTCGGGCTGGCAGGCTTACGTCATCCAGCGCGGCGATACCCTCTCGCGCATCGGGCGCGCCTACGGCACCAGCTACGTGACGCTGATGCAGGCCAACTGCCTGACCTCGACCGTCATTTATCCCGGCTGGGTGATCTACGTGCCGCCGTCGGCGCCGCCACCTCCGACGACGCAGCCAGGGCCGGGGCCGGTCGGGCGCACGGTGACGATTTACGCCACCTACCAACCGTTCCAGAACGGCTTCATGGTCTGGAGTTCGGATAGCAGCGCGATCTCGGTCTTCTTCAACAGCAGCGCCCAACTGCGCAGCTTCGCCGCCAGCACCTACGGCTACTGGCCGAATGCGGTCTCGCTGCCGGTGCCGTCGCCGTTCTACCAGCCGATCCTCGGCTTCGGCAAGGTCTGGAACTCCGGCGTCGGCGTGCGCGACGGCCTCGGTTGGGGCACCGGCCCGGAGCAGGGCTTCACGATGGTCGTTAACTACAACACGAGCAATCGCGTCAGCAGCTTCACCCTGCCGACCGGCCAGTACCTGATCAACAACGGCAATGGCACGTGGAGCTATTCGAACGGCGCGCCGCCCGTGATCACGCCGGTGCCGCCGACGCCCGTCTACCCGACGCCGACGCCCTACCTGATGCCGAACCCGCCGTCGGTTGGCTTCAGCTTCGAGCCGTTCGAGGGTGGCTTCATGGTCTGGCGCGCGGACACGAGCGACATCTACGCCTACATCTATTCGACCAGCGAGCTGTTCGTCTTCCAGGGCGCGGTCTATGGGCGGCTGGGCATCAACTACAGCCTGATCCCACCGGCGGGGCGCGTCCGCCCGGATAACGGCTTTGGCCGCGTCTGGAGCAACTACGGCAACATCCGCGCCGCACTCGGCTGGGCGACGGAAGGGGAGAAGGGTTACCTGAGCGTGGTCAACCGCTTCTCCGACGGCGTGATCTACAGCTTCACGCTGCCGGATAACCGCGGCACGGTCACGCGCGTCAACGACCGCATCTGGTCGATCCTCCCGGCATAGAAGGCCGAACAACAGTCAGACATGGGTTGAAAAACCCAAGAGCGTAAAAAGCGGGTCGCAAGTGGCCCGCTTTTTGGCGTTCTTTCGGAAATCTTAAGCGACACAGGCGTCACAATCCCTAAGAATAAAGATAGGGTTATCAAGTGATGGAAATTAACTATGGGCGCAATGATACGTTTGTGCTTGGTGCTGGCAGCACTGCTGATGCTGGCCCTGCCCGCTGCGGCCCAGGAGCCGATGCCGTCGACCATCGTGCTCGATGCTTTTGCGCGGCTGTCTCAGATGGAGAGCTACTCCGCTAACGTCGAGACAGACATCCACCAGAATCTCCACGTGACGCAGGGCGACCTGACCGTCACGATTGCGAATGCGCTCAGCCAGCAGGGCAGCGTCCATGTGCAGACGACCAATGGCGTCCAGGAAGGTTATGCGCTGCTCGTCCACAGCTTCGATGCGCAGGCAGGTGGCAGCGCCACCGCGCTCGACCTGACGATGCAGATGGTTTTCCTCGGCGAGGATACCTACGTCAAGTTCTCCGACCTGACGCCGGGCGTCAGCCGCAATCTGCCGACCGATTGGGTCGATTGGCAGGCCGCCGCGCCTTATTTCCCCGGCTCCAATCTGGTTGATGCCGCGGGCACGCGAGACATGCTCATCCACCCCATGATCTACCCCGTGCGCAGCGACACGATCCTGTGGGCGGAAGCACGTGGGGCGCAGCTGCTCGAAGGCGAGCCGACCGAGGTCTACTTCGTCCGCCTCGACCCCGTGACGGTCTTCGATGAGGTTGGCACGGATGCGCTGACGCGGCTGCTGCGCGACCAGGGCGTCGGCGCGGATCGTGAGGCCGTGCGGGCACTGCTGGCGCAGTCGATGCAGATCGACCTCGAAGTCTGGGTCAGCCCGGTCGATGGCATGGTGCGCCGCGTGGTCGATACGACGCGCATCAATGCCGACATCAGCGCGGCGGTCGGTGTTCCGCTGGTGCTCGACCAGACGACGATCACCGCCTGCCAGTTGAGCGGCTTCAACGAGCGCGTGCTCGTGAGCGTGCCGCCGCTGACGACTCCGGAATTGATGGTCGTGTCCGCCGGGGGATAGCCCACGATCCGAGCGACAATCGAGTCAGACATTCAGCGAGAGGCCAGGCGCCTCTCGTTGTTTTTTTGGTGACTTATGCGTGTGGCTTCAGCGATCTCTTGGGACAGCTTTCGGAGTTCGTGTATCGTGCAACCCTCATCCCCTGGCCCTTCTCCCTCAGCGAGAAGGGAGCCGGGCCGTCTCTTGAAAGCTGCTCTGCGCGGCGATCGGCGGCCTGTTCGTCTTCCTGGCCGAGAGCGAGGCGCACTGAGGCCGGTGGCCGTGCGAACGGATCAGCAATCGAAGACGAACCAGCAGTACTCGTTGCGCAATCGCTGGTCGTCAAGCACGAGCGCGCGGATGGGGTCGGGAAGTTGTGCGCGCTGCCACTGGCACTCCAGCCGACCGGCCTCCAGTCGTTGAACATCAGGCGCCGCCGCGCGTGCCGCCCGGATCGCATAGGCCGCGGCGCCCAGCTCGTGCGCGGCCACATGCGCCACCGCCGCAGCCTGTCCCGCCGCGTAAGCTGCTTCGCGCGCGGCGCCTTTCAGATCTCTGGCAGCGCCCATGGCGTGCCCACCGGCGGCGCGGGCGTCCATCATCGAGACTTCGCCACGCACCCAGGCGCGCGCCATCTCGATCGCATGGCGCGGACGGCCGTCACCGGGCTGCGCTTGCTCGAACAAATGCAGCACGTGCTGCGCGCAATCCGCCGCCCACAGCGCGAGCAGCTGATGATCGGCGTCCTGCAGGGTGCCGCCGCGCCGCACCGTGATCAGCCTGGGGTCTCGGATCGTGCTGAAGATCACATATCTACCTCGTGGCGTGCCTCACTCCATAATGCCCGGACTTGCCGTTATCGTGAAGCGGAAGCGAGACGCGGCGCGAGGATTGTCTGCCGTCAGGCTACACGTTGAGCTTGCCGGTCATGCCCATCCACCACTTGATGAACTTGTGGCCGAAGTCGACCGGCTGATCGTACATGAGTGGGCAGCCGACCGGAATGACGGCGATGCCGTGATCTTTGCAGTACTGGACGGCACCGGCGGACGTGCTCTGGCCGTGGGCGAACGAGCAGTGCATCCAGACGCGTTTGATGCCCGCGATGTCGCAATCACGCACGATGCGGTCGGTCACGTCCGGCGTGGTCACGATCATGACACCGTCGGGCTTTTCTGGCGTCGATTTGACATCCGGGTAAGCGGGATCGCCGTCCTCGACCGTTTCCGCGTTCGGATTGATGGCGTAGACGGTGTGGCCGGTCGCCTTGAGCTTGCGGTAGATCAGGTTGGCGGTGCCATTCGGCGAGCGCGAGACGCCCGCGACGGCGATGCGGGGCTGGGCTAAGAATTCATCGACCATCTCTTGCATCTTGGACATGAGCTTATTTCTCCTGAGTTGGCCTGCGCGGACCTAACGCGCGTGGCAACGTTCTGCGCTATAACTTTCATTACGTGAGCGATGGCGACCAAGTTGCGCTTTTGCTCGCGCCGAGTCGGAAAGATTGTAGCGCCGATCCTCGTCTGATCTCCGTGCATTGATGCATATTGTCGAGAAGGAACACACTGTGACCAGTCCGTCCACTGCTGCGGGTAACATGCCCGTCGAGGCGACGCCGGGGTATGCCCACCGCTGGCGCGCCATGATCTCTATCTCTATCGCCCTTATCGTTATCTCGCTCGACAACACCATCCTCAACGTGGCGCTGCCGTCCATCTCGCGCCAGCTTGGCGCGACCGCCAGCGAATTGCAGTGGGTGGTCGATGCCTACGTGCTCGTCTTCGCCTCGCTGCTGCTGACCATGGGGTCGCTGGGCGACAAGCTGGGGCGCAAACGCGCGCTCCAGGGCGGCCTGACGCTGTTCGGCATCGGCTCGCTGTGGTGCGCGCTGGCGCCCACGACTACCGCGCTGATCCTCGCGCGCGCCTTTACGGGCATCGGCGGTGCGTTGATCATGCCGGCGACACTCTCGATCATCAGCGCAACTTTTCCTCCGCGGGAACGCCCGCGCGCCATTGCCATTTGGGCGGCAACCTTTGGCCTTGGCGTCGGCATCGGCCCGATCACGGGTGGCATCCTGCTGCGCTTCTTCGAGTGGAACTCCGTCTTCTTCGTCAACCTGCCGATCGTGGTCATCGCGCTGATCGGCGGCCAGCTGTACATCACCGACTCGCGCGACGAGCACGCGCCGCCGCTTGACGTGGCCGGGGTCGTGCTGTCGATTGCCGGGTTGTTCGCGCTGCTGTTCGCCATCATCGAGGCGGGCGAGTTGGGTTGGAGCGCCCAGACGGTCTGGTTGGCGTTCGGCGTGGCGATTGTGCTGCTGGCGTTGTTCGCCTGGTGGGAGAATCGTACCGAGCACCCGATGCTGCCGCTCAGCTTCTTTCGCAATCCGTCGTTCACGGTGGCGAATGTCTCGCTCGTGCTGGTGACGTTCTGCCTGTTCGGCTGGACGTTCTTCCTGACGCAGTATTTCCAATCGGTGCTCGGCTACACGCCGTTCGCGGCGGGGCTGGCGGCGCTGCCGATCGCGCTCATGCTGACATTTGTGGCGGAGCGCTCGTCGATGGTGGCGGAGCGCATCGGCACCAATCGAACGGTCGCGCTCGGCTCGGCGCTCGCCGCCGTCGGCATGATCTACTGGCGGCTGACGATGACGGCGGACACGCCGTATCTCGTCTTCATGCTCGGCCAGCTCGTGTTCGGTCTGGGCCTGGGCCTGATCTTCAGCCCGGCGACCAATTCGGTCATGCAGGCAGTGCCGGTGCATCGCGCGGGAATCGGTTCGGCCATGAACGACATGACGCGCCAGTTGGGCGGCGCACTTGGCATCGCCGTGCTTGGCAGCGTAGCGAACAGCATGTACCGTGGGGAGATCGAGCCGCTGCTGGCGAGCGCCGGATCGCTGCCGGAGGCGGTGCGCGAGGCGGCGCTGCACGGCATTCAGGGCGCGCACGTGATCGCCGGGCAGCTCGGTGGTGGGCTGGGCGACACGCTGATCTCGACCTCGAATCACGCCTTCCTGGCGGGAATCTACTCGGCGCAGATTGTCGCGATTGTCGTGCTGATCGCCGTGTCGATCCTGGCGATGCGCTATCTCCCGGCAGAGGCCCGGCGCGGAGAGTAGGCGGCCCTCACCCTAAATCCCTCTCCCGTAGGAGAGGGACTTTCTCTCTCTGCGATCTCCTGCAACACGCTCACTCATCCAAATAGATCTCGATGCGCTCTTTGCCTTTACCGACATTCTTGCGCTTGAGCGTCAGCCGGCCGACCTCGCCAGTCGAGCGCAGATGCGTTCCGCCGCAGGCGACGCGCGCGAAGCCCTCGATCTCCCAGGTGCGGCGTTCGGCGGCGGCATCGCTGAAGGCGCTGACGATTGGGCGGTCAGCCCCGATCAGCGCGTGGGCGTGTTCGGTCAGGTAGGGGAACTCGGCGGCGATGTTGCTCGGCCAGACGAAGTCGATGCGCGACTTATCCTCGGCGATGTGCGCACCGATCTTCTCGATGCCCGGTAGATGCTGATAGGTGAGTTCGAGGATGATCTCGGCGGCGAAGTGCAGGCGCATGAGCCGGTAGCGCCGCGGCCAGTCGATCGTCATCGTCACGGCGTCGCCCTGCGCCAGATCATGCCCGCCGTCGAGCGTGTAGTAGATCGCCAGCCCATCTTTGCGTGCCTCACGCACGTCGTAGCCGCCAATCGTGCCGCGGTCGCTCTCCTGGCCTCCGGCGAAAGCATAGAAGATCGTCTCCGCAACCTGAATCGTGTCGCCGTCCACGCCGGTGACGTGTGTGTCGAGCGTCGTCTGAAAGGGATCGATCCAGAACTGCTTGAGGGTCATGGGTGAGTCTCGGTGGATGGGATGCGAGATAGACTGGCGGCCTCGTGCGCTAGACGCCCTCCGGCGACGGCTCGCCCGCATAGGCGAGGATGATCTTTTCGCGCGGGACGCCTGCCTGGAGCAAGGCGTCGACCAGCGGTTTGTCGTAGATGTCCCAATCGATCACGATGGTGCCATCAGCGATTTGAGCGACAATCGCCGTGTTGACAATCCGCTCACCGCGTACATCACCAATCGACGTGATGACAAATCGCGTTTCGTCGCGACTCATCGTGAGGTAGCTGTAGCCATTGAAGGCTTTCCCGGCGTATTTCTCAAGTTCCTGGATCAGGATTTGGCGAAGGGTATCCATTGAATGATCTCCTTCCGCTCAGGCGAAAACACAAGAAGGGAAACGGCGAATTGCTCGCACATCCTTTTGCCGATGCGTTGGCTGAAAATACCTTGAAATGCCGCTTCTGGCACAGCCAACCATACAGGGAATGATAACTCCAATTCAGACAGGACGTATCGATAGATCGCGAGTTTGCCCATGGCGATTGCCAGTTCTTCCACAGGCGATCGCTCAAAGCCCTTCACCTCGACCAGAATGATATTCTCACCAGACACTCTGGATGCTGCGATGTCGATCACGATCTGCCGCTCGGACGTGATGAATGTGACTTGCTGCCCGGATATTGTCCATCCGTCACGCTCAAGTGCGGCGACTACGGTATCGTGATACTTGTCTCTCGCTGGCAATTCGCATCCTTGTCGCTGTCACGCCATTTTCATCTAGCAAATGTCTTGAGGTGAAGTTGAACAAAGGGCGCAACCAATGCGCCCCCCGATTTTTTTCAGCCGATAGCTGACGGCCGAAAGCCAATTACCCCAGCAGCCCAGGGATCTCCTCCGGGTTGGCAGCGATGCGAACACCTGCCGCGCGCAGGGCGTTGATCTTCTCTTCGGCGGTGCCTTCGCCACCTTCGACGATGGCGCCCGCGTGACCCATGCGCTTGCCGGGCGGGGCGGTCGCCCCGGCGATGAAGCCGGCGACGGGCTTGGTCATGTGCGTCTTGATGTACTCGGCGGCGTCGATTTCCGCGCGTCCGCCGATCTCGCCGATGAGGACGACCTTCTCGGTCGCCGGGTCATTCTCGAACATCTCCAGCACGTCGACGAAGTTGGTGCCGATGATCGGGTCACCGCCGATGCCGACGCAGGTGCTCTGGCCCATGCCCTTGTTCGTGAGGGCATAGACGACCTCATAGGTGAGCGTGCCGCTCTTGCTGACGACGCCGACACTGCCAGGCGTGGCGATGTAGCCGGGCATGATGCCGACCTTGGCCTGGCCGGGCGTCAGCATGCCGGGGCAGTTGGGGCCGAGCAGGCGGCTCTTGCTGCCCTTGAGGTAGCTGTAGACCTTCATCATGTCGGCGACCGGGATGCCCTCGGTGATGCAGACGATCAGCGGCACTTCCGCGTCGATGGCTTCGTAGAGCGCGTCGGCGGCGAACTGCGGGTTGACGTAGATGATCGTCGCATTGGCGTCGGTCGCATCGACCGCGCTCTTGACCGTATCGAAGACCGGCTTGCTGTGCACCCATTCGCCGCCTTTGCCGGGCGTGACGCCGCCGACGACGTTGGTGCCGTACTCGATCATCTTTTCCGCGTGGAAGCTGCCCTCGCGCCCGGTGATGCCCTGGACGATCAGGCGCGTATTCTTATCGGCGAGAATGGCCATCGTTAAAGCTCTCCTTTGGCGGCGCTGACCGCGAGCTGCGCGGCCTGGGTCAGGGTTTCGGCGTAATGCAGGTTGGGCAGGGCGGCGTTCTGGATGATCTCGCGCGCCTCTTTGGCGTTAGTCCCGTTAAGGCGGACGATCATCGGCAGGTTGATGCCGACCTGCTCGCGCGCCTGGAGGATGCCGCGCGCCACTTCGTCACCGCGCGTGATGCCGCCGAAGATGTTGACCAGGATCGACTTGACGTTGGGGTCGCTGAGGATGATGCGCAGGGCCGCGGCGACTTTATCCGCCTGGGCGCCGCCGCCGATGTCGAGGAAGTTGGCCGGGCCGATTTCTTCGCCGCCGAACAGCTTGGTCATGTCCATGGTTGTCATCGCCAGACCAGCACCGTTGACCATGCAGCCGATCTGTCCGTCGAGCTTGACGTAGCTGATGTCCGCCGCGCGCGCCTGCGTTTCGGCTTCCGGCTCGGCGTCCGTGTCGCGCATCTCCGCCAGATCCGCATGGCGGAAGAGGGCGTTATCGTCAATCGACATCTTTCCGTCGAGCGCGAGCAGCTGCCCATCGGCGGTGATCACGAGCGGGTTGATCTCGGCCAGTACGGCGTCGCTATCCAGGTAGCAGGCATAGAGGGACTGGGCGATTTTGACGAAGGCGCGCCAGTGTTCGCGCGGCAGGTTGATGCCGCTGGCGAGGTTGCGAGCCTGATAATCGCGCAGGCCAAGGAAGGGGTCGATTTGCTCGCGGATGATCGCTTTCGGGTTGGTGCGCGCGACCTCTTCGATTTCGACGCCACCTTCGGACGACGCCATCATGACCGGCTTACCAGCGGCGCGGTCATTGACGATGCCAAGATAGATCTCCTTGACGAACTTCGAAGCCGGGTCGACCAGCACCTTGCGCACGGTCAGCCCTTTGATCTGCATGCCGAGGATGGTCTCGGCGAGCTGCTGCGCTTCGTCGGCGTCCTGAGCGAGCTTGATGCCGCCAGCCTTGCCGCGCCCGCCGACGAGCACCTGCGATTTGACGACGACCGGGCCGCCGAGTTCGCGGGCGATTTCGTAGACTTCTTGCGGCGACGCGGCGACTTTGCCCTGAGGTATGGGCACGCCAAACTTGCCGAACCGCTGCTTCGACTGGTATTCGTGCAGGTTCACAGATATGCCTCCAGACGTGGAAAAACATGACAACCGTGTCAGAAGTATAGCTCATGCGCTGGCAGATGCGGCAAAAGAATGCGAAGAGGCTGATGAGAGCTGGCGGCCGCGCAGCCTCTTGCTTTCGCACATGGACGGGCGGCGTGCGGTGGGCAAGATGGGCGGTCAGGCGGCGCGGACTTCGTTATTATTCCCGCCTGTCAGTTTCACATTGCGGCAAATGTGCAAGCAGGGGGCGTCTTGAAAGTCATCTTCTTCAACATCCCGGCGCACGGGCACATCAACCCGGCGCTGCCCGTCGTGGGCGATCAAGCGGCGCTGATGGATGAGATCGGCGGCGGCACGCTCGCACAGAACGCGCTCATGCTCACGCACGTCAGCGAGCGGCTGCTGCCGTGGGTCTTCGATCTGCTCGATCGCGAACGACCGGACTACATCATCACCGACTCGCTGGCGCTGTGGGCGAAGCAGGCGGCGGCACAGCGCGGCTTCCGGGCAGCAACCCGCATGAGCACCTTTGTCGTCTCGCGCGACGTCCTGCCACCGTTCGCGCCCAGGATGATCCTCGATCTCGTCGCGCAGATCGTGCCGATCTCCGCGCCGCCTTACCTGAATACTCCCGGTCGATGCCTGGTCTTTGTTGTCGAAGGCTACAATCTTGAAAACTCTGACGAGCTCGCGGCTTTTTTTGACGCAGTGCGGAAATGTCTCACGAAGAAATGCCAGTAGTCATCACCTTTCCTGCCTTAGATATTTGCGGTCGATTGTGCAATAATCAAACAAGGCGTGGCAATAAGCCTTTCTGAACCTTGCTGTCCTTTTTGCCCTCACCCTAAATCCCTCTTCCTCATGGAGAGGGACTTTCAGAGCCGATATTTCTCCCCTTCTCTCAACCTGCGGTGACCTTGCGGTTACAGAGAGAACGGGCTGGGGGTTGAGAGCAGGCAGAGGCGAAACTGAATTATGACCACCTCTCAATTAAGCAAACATCTATCCAACTATACTCTTGGATTTGGAGTGTCCCCGTATGTTCAAAAAATTGCTGGGCAAACTTGAGCATAAAGACATTAAGCAGATGCAGGAAAAGCGCGACATTAAAGGCTTGATGAAAGCGCTTGCCTATAAGCAAGATAAATACATCCGTAACTGGGCTGCGGAAGCATTAGGTGAGATCGGAGACCCTGAAGCAATCGACGCTCTTCGTGATGCTTTTTATAACGACAAGGAGGATATGTTCGACACTGCCGGGAAAGCCCTATTAATGATAAATGATCCACGAGTTATGGACATTTTTAGGGATGCCCTGGGTAGCAACAAATATGCTGAGAGTGTCTTTCGGCTTGCAGAACTGCAAAAAGGGGGAAAACCTTTAGACAGCCGCGTGATTGAGCCATTAGTCAACCTTTTGCGAAACAAAGCAAAACGGGACGCTACCAGTATGAAGTCTATGCCCATGACTATCGTGGAGATTTTAGGGCGGCTTGATGATCCAAAAGTTGTTGAGCCACTGATTGAAGCCCTTGGCGATGAAGATGGCTATGTTCGCAAGTACGCTGTCGAGGCGCTTGGAAAAATTAATAACCCAAAGGCGGTCAGACCTCTAATTTCCCTTCTATTTAGGTTTGACGGTACAGTGGGTGTAGACGAGGTTTCGACTGCTCTAAATCGAATCGACCCAAAATGGATAGAGTCGGAATGGGTTAAGGAGGGCATTGCGAAACTCATCGTGCAATTTAGAGAAAACGGAGGCAGAGGAAGCGAAAGATCACCGTTCGTTGTACTCTCTCGACTTCCTTGGGTACCTAAAGATGATTTTGAACGTACCTTGCAGCTGGCGATGAAGAAAAAATGGCAGGAAGTCGAGCGGATTGGAGAAGCAGCAGTTGAGCCGCTGATCTTGCTGCTCAACGATACTGGCGACGAAATTGACCGCACAGCAGTTATCGCAACGTTAGCAACGCTTGGCGACGCACGGGCTGTTAAGCCGCTGCTCAAAATCCTGGAATACCACCCCATTCTGCCTAGACAATTCAATCGAAGTGGGCTAAGCATGGCTGCGCAAACAGCGATATTGAAAATAGGGAAATCTGCCGTTGACACTCTGTTAGCGGAATATAACGACAGCACTATTCAATCCAATATTGCGATTTATCTAGGCGAAATTGGTGACGCACGCGCTGCCGGGCCGCTGTTCACAACCGCCGTCAATTCCCAGGTGTGGGCAAAAGAGGCCATCGGCCTTCTTGAAAAGACGCTTGACCAGTATGTGTCCGAAATGGACGAGGAAACTCTACAACGCCTCGCCAGTCTCAACGGTGTCTTTCAAGAAGAAAAGTCAGGAAATGAGTTCGGGTACACGACTGCAACTTGGCGGGTGGAGGTTGACTGCTCTAAACTCAATCAATTGGCGAAACAGGAATTGGTACGTCGTGGAATGGCCTTTGATTAACGCCAGTTTTGGATAAGCCACTAAAGTCTACCTCATCTCGCTGCACTCCTCTTAGCTTCCCCTCTCCATCCAATGGTTCAGAGGACGACTCTTTTGCGATCATATATAAGGCAGTCAATACCCTCCATTACGCTGTTCAACCCACAATCTGGCGCGTAGATCGAGGGCAGCGTGTCCGTAGATTCACAGTGCCCCTCACATTTGTCGGATCTCCGCTCCGTTTCCGCTTGCTGCCGCCTGTTTTTCGGTGCATTTCACACTGCACAGTACCACGTCACCCCACTGTCTCACAGCCGCCAGCGGCTGTGGCTACGGGTTGCTTGTGGCTTGCGCCCTTGCTCTCATAGCAAACCCGTGCCGCCCTTTGGGTGAGCAGCGGGGAACCCCGGCGCGGTAAGACCTCTCCGCCGGGAAGCGCAGCGATCTGGGGCAGTTAGGGCCGATCCCGCCGAACTTCCTCGTGCGCAATTTCGTCCCACAGCTTGAAGTGCTCAAACGGACGGATCTGTTCATCACGCACGGCGGCATGAACAGCGTGCACGAGAGCCTGTGGCACGGCGTGCCGATGATCGTGATCCCGCAGCAGGAAGAACAGGCGATTGTCGCGCGCCAGGTGGTCAAGAACGGTGCGGGCGTCGCCCTGGGATATGCGCCGCCGATGGGGTAGGTCAGCGTGCCGCCGAGGCGTTCATGCAGTATGGGCGGCAGGGATGCCGTCGCTGCTACTCGTCGCGCTTCTTGCGGTGGGCGATGTCGAGGTTCTTGCGCGCCAGCTCGTGATGCGGCTCGATGCGCAGCGCCGCCTCGAAGTCGGCGATGGCGCTGTTGGCGTCGCCTTTGCTGTACTGCGCCCAGCCTCGGTTGTTGAAGGCGAGCGTGAACTGCGGGTTGAGGCGGATCGCCTGGTTGTAGTCGTGGATCGCACCGTCCAGGTCGCCGCTGTGTTGCCGCGCGACGCCGCGATTGTTGAAGGCGTTGGCGTCCTTGGGGTTGAGGCGGATGGCGCGGTCGTAGTCCTTAATCGCCCCCTCGAAGTCGCCGTTGTTTTGCCGCGCCAGGCCGAGATTGTTGTGCGCAAAGGCGTAGCGCGGGTTGAGCCGGAGCGCCTCCTGGTACGAGTCGATGGCATCGCCGTGCTGGCCCATGTCGCCCAGGATGTCGCCGCGGTTCTTGTGCAGCTCGGCGTTGGAGGGCAGGTTGCTCAGGGCGATATTGGCCTCTTCCAACGCGCGCTTGAGATTGCCGCGCACGCGGTAGAGATTGCTCTGGATCAGCGCCGCTTGCGCGACGGAACGTGTGAAACGCAGCGCTTCGATGAAGTCGTCAATCGCGGCGTCCTTGTTGAGCAGCATGCGCTGCGCATGGCCGCGGCGGTAGTAGGCGTGCCCGTAGTTCGATTGAAGCTCGATGGCTCTGGTGAACTTGACGACGGCGGACTGAAAGTGACCGTTGGCGTAGCTGGTGAAGCCCCACTCGAACCAGGTTTCCGCCTCGCGCCGGTGATTGTTGGGCACGGGCGTGATCGGGTGCAGCACCATGTCCAGCGGGACGTTGAGATGGCGCGTGCGCACGCGTTCGAGCGCCTCGTCGAAGTAACCCTCCGGCACGCTCATGCCGCTGTAACGGGGCAGGTTCTTCATCCCCGGCGACAGGTAGTTGTGGATCGTCTCGTTGAATTCGAAGCCTTCGAAGAAGAGCGGGATGATGTTGCGCCGCTCGGCGATGGCGTGTTCGATCTCCATGCGCATGACGTCGCTGGGGTTGAGGCAGCGTTCGAGCGCCTCCGGCGTCAGGATGATCAGGAAGTGCGCGCGGGCGCTGATCTGCGCCAGGATCACGCGGCGCCAATCACCGACGTTGATGCTGCGGTAATCGAGAAAAACGTCATAGTCATGACGCTTGAGTTCGTTATAGACCGCCAGCGCCGTGTAGTAATTCGTGCGCCGGTAGCAGATGAAGACTGTTTTTTCGACGCGCATCCCGCGCTCCCGTGCGTCCGTAAGCGATGTTTGATCGTCGGGTCGATCAATGATAGATCGAGAGGCGGTGAATGGACAACCGGGGAGGGGGAGAAGATAAGAGGTGCTCGGTGCTCAGAGGGCACACAATGCGCGGTTCACCGTTCACGGTACGGTGGGGACATGCCACGTCTGTGTAGGGGCGTATCACGAGGCGCCCAATGTGCGGGGTATGGTGTGATGGCATGCAGAGGGTTTGGCAGCGCCAAACCCCTACGAACGGTCGAGAAGATTCGAGCCTGCGCGAGCGCGCGGTGCGATGCAGGGAGGGGGACATGCCATGCCTACGTAGGGGGCATCACGATGCGCCCGATGGGACGGCTGTCGCTCGTCGGGTGGGGTTTCGCGCGTCCCACATCCAACCTGTGAGCATGATCCGACGCAGGTGTGACGATGGTCACTACCCGGCGGGCGGCGGGAACCGGCATACTGAAGATGATCGTCTTACGGTTTGTATTGCCATGACGCCTGATCGGGGAGAGCGGGCGAGGGAGTCATTCCTCGATGCACGATCCTGTGCGAGTACGTTTCAACAGTGGGGGCGTCACCCTCCCCGGCATTGGCGTGACATTCGCCCCACCAGATCGCGTGAACGCGAGCAAGCTGTCGAGCGTCTATTCGGCGGTCGCCGCGTACGCGTTGGCCTTGTAGCTCGTCGTGACGCCGCACAGACCTGTGCGCCGTCATTTTGTTTGTACCGGACTTCACCGCCTTCATCGCCGCCCAAACGGCCACCACACGCCCATCTTGTCATGCTTCGTCGCCAGGTCTTGTGATGGATTTCACAACTCAAGCCGTCACTTTTGCGTACCTAGACTCAAGTGATGCCCACGGTCTGTGGGCGAAACCGTGCCAAGGGGCGAACAAGGGGACATTGGACGCCGAAAACGACCGGCAGCCAGCGCCCGGCACGGGGCAAAAAGTGAGTATCCCGCCTCGAACGAGGCTTACGCGAAAGACTTCATCATGACTGCACGTTCAACTTTTCAATCCGCACAGCCCCTGCAAGGCGAGACACGGACTTCCGCAGGCGGCATTCTGCGCCGCATCGGTGTCGCTGTGCTGACGCTGGTGGGCGTGGTCGCCGCGCTGATCCTGGCGCTGCCGATCCCGCTGCTGTTCGTCGCCACGTCGGTGCCGACCCTGATCGCGGTTGCGCTGGCCGTCGCCGACATCGGCATCGTCATCGCCGTGCTGCGCCTGGAACGGACGCCGGTCGTCCTTCTCGGCGCGCTCGCCGGGATCGCGATCGTCAGTGTGCTGGCGATCTGGCTGTCGCAGGTGTTCGCCGCCACGCCGCCGATCACGGGTGCCGACGGCGAGGTTCTGCCCGGCAGCATCGCCGAAATGACAACCGTCGATCTGAACGGCTCGGAGCAGTGGATCACGATCCGCGGCCACAACCTGGATAACCCGGTGCTGTTGTTCCTGGCCGGTGGGCCAGGCGGCAGCGAACTGGTGATGACCCGCCGCTACCTGGGCGAGTTGGAGAAGCACTTCATCGTCGTCAACTGGGATCAGCCGGGGACGGGCAAGTCCTACAACGCCGTCCCGATGGCTGAACTGACGCCGCAGCGCTTTGTCGACGACGGCATCGCGCTGACGACGTACCTGCGCGAACGCTTCGGCCAGGATCGCATCTACGTCCTCGGCGAGTCGTGGGGCAGCATCCTCGGCATCTGGATGGTGCAGCAGCACCCGGAGATGTACTACGCCTTCGTCAGCTCCGGCCAGATGGTGACGACGACCGAGAACGACATCCTCGGCTACGAATTCGACCTCGACTACCTGGAACAGCGCGGCCAGACCGAGGCGGCCGAGCGTCTGCGTCAGGTGGGTCCGCCGCCCTACTCCGGCCCGGACATGATGTGGCGCTACATGGATGCGTTTGCGCCGCAGAACAGCTACATGTTTGCCAACGCGCGCGGCGAAGGCATCGACCACAACCTGATGTTCGACTCGCTGCTGGCGCCCGAATATGGCCAGCTCGACAAGGTCAACTGGCTGCGCGGCCTGATGGATGTGTTCGTCAACGTCTACCCGCAGCTGGCGGATCTGGACTTTCGCACGCAGGCGACAGAGCTAAGCGTGCCGGTCTACATGATCAAGGGGCGCTGGGACGTCAACGCGATCAACTCGCAGACCGAAGAATACTTCGCCGTCCTCGAAGCGCCGCACAAAGAGCTGATCTGGTTTGAAGATTCGCAGCACACGCCGCTGTGGGACGAGCCGCGCCATTTCGTCGAGGTGATGGTCGACACGGTGATGGCGCAGACGCGCCCGCCGTGCTGCCATGGCCGTCGTCCCTAGTCCCGGTATGAAGTGGTGAATTTCGGTCATAAGGAGAAGAACCTGATGACGACATACTCGAATGACCCACAGCGAGAGACGGCCCACCGCCGCCGGACGATCCGCTATGTGGCCGCCGGGCTGTGCGCGGTCACGGCGGTGCTCTATCTGTTGATCGGCTTGCATCTGGTGACGGTGCTCGACGGCAACGCCGACCAGACCTGGGGACTGGCCCCGGCAGCCGCCTACGCCCTGGGCGCGGGACTGCTGGTCGCCTATGACCGCCGCCTGCTCTGGATTCTGGGGGCGATCCTCCAGGTCTTCGTCATCTACACCTATTTCAATCTGGCCTCGCAGCGCACACCCGCGTTCGAGGTCTGGGGCATCGTCATCCGCGTCGTTCAGGTCATGATCCTGATCGCGCTGGTCTATCTCGAAGTGCGGCTGCCGCTGCCGCGATCCAACGGCAATGGTACTGGGGCGCGTGAACCGCTCCAAAGCCACGGTTAGGGAAAGGGAATCACGACCATGACCACACTCAATTCGATGAACACCGTCGAACGGCGCACGGACGAAATCGGCCTGGGCCAACGCGTGGGTGAGCTGTTCGTCGTTGCCGGGACGCTGCTGCTGATCGGCTTCTACAATCAGCACCTGACGCAGAACACAGGCTTCTTCACTGAGAAGTTCGGCACGCTGGAGGCGTTCTTGCTCTTTGGTCCGCCGTCGTTCTCGCTGGTCGACGCCATCATTCAGATCGTGACCGGTCACCGGCGCATGGCGCGCCCGTTCGAAGCGCTCAGCGGCGTGTTGATGACGTTGGGCGCACTCTGGTTCTTGATCCAGTTCCCGTTCGAATTCGCGCATCTGCCGGATGTGCTGCCGGAAGGGCTGCGCTTCCTGCTGGCGTGGATCACGAACGACATCGCCAGGATTCCGCTGATCATCCAACTGATCGCCGGGCCGATCACCGCGCTGGTCGCCATGTGGAAGTTCTTCACCGGCTCGCCCAGGTGACGCCGGTCAACTCGCATGCATGCATCGAAAGTGTCTGAGGAGAGAAGATGATGTTGAACAAGATCCTGATCGCTTACGGGACCCGTTATGGTTCGACGCAGGAAGTGGCCGAGCGCGTGGCGGCCACGCTGCGCGAAAGCGGCGCTGACGTCGACGTGCGGCCCGCGCGCGAAGTGCGCTCGCTCGACGATTATCGGGCGGTCGTGCTCGGCGCGCCGCTCTACATCGGCAAGTGGCACGAGGAGGCGCATCGCTTCGTCGACATCCACCGCAATCAACTGGTGCAGCGCCCGGTCGCCATCTTCGGGCTTGGCCCGCTGAGCACCGACGCCAAGGAGATGGAAGGCTCACGCGCGCAGCTCGACAAAGAACTGGCGCAGTATGCCTGGCTCAAGCCGGTGGCGGTCGAGATGTTCGTCGGCAAGTACGAACCGGCCAAGCTGAGCTTTGCCCATCGTCTGCTGGCCGCGGTGCCCGCCAGCCCGCTCCATGGTCTGAGCGCGAGCGACAACCGCGATTGGGACGCCATCCGCGCCTGGGCGACCGGGCTGCCCGTGACGGCGCCGTAAGCGCATGGCCGAGTTCACTCGTTCGCGGGGTGCCCCGATGCAGAAGGGCGGCAGTGTTGCCGCCCGCACAGGCCTGCCCGTCGCCGGAATCCTGGCCGGGCCGCTGACGGGCACCGCTGCCGATACAAGTTTGATCGCGTTCGGCGCTGTCGGGCTGCTTCCGCTGGTGCTGATCTATTCGTACGCGCGCGGCGCGCGTCGCTGAGGTGAACATGAACGCAAAACGCATCACGCCCCTGGTTGTAATCGGTCTGGCGCTGGCCGGCGGCGTCATCTTCTTACAGCGCCGTCGCAAGCAGCCGCTGCCCTGCCCATCGAACTTGAGCTGGCTGCTCGAAAACCCGGTCATGAATGGCATGGCCGGGGCTAAGAAGCTGCTTGACCGCGCCCAGGTGGCGCCTGGGATGCGCGTACTCGACGTCGGCTGCGGGCCGGGGCGGGTGACGCTGCCGACGGCGGAGCGCGTCGGCGCAGCGGGCGAGGTGATCGCGCTCGACGTGCAGATCGCGATGCTCGACCGCGTGCAGAAGAAGCTCGATGCGCAGGGCGTGACCAATGTCCGCCTGCTCCACGCAGGTGCGGGCGACGGTATGACCGACTCGGAGACGTTCGACCGCGCCTTTCTGGTCACGGTGCTGGGCGAAATCCCAGATAAACCGGCAGCGCTACGCGAGATCTACCGCGCGCTCAAGCCCGGCGGCATTCTGTCGATCACGGAGATGTACCTGGACCCTGACGTGCAGATGCCCGGCCGCATCCGCAAGCTGGCCGACGAAACCGGGTTCGACGTGGACGAAACCTTCGGCGCGTTTCCCGCCTTCACCATGAATCTCGTCAAACCCCTGATGGGGTGAGGCGCCATGCGTACAGCGATCACAGCGAAAGAGACTGGACAAAGCGTGATGACCAGGCAAGCCGTGCGAACTGTAACCGGTGGCAGCACCCTGGCAGGGGAGGAGGCGAAAGGAGGAGCCGATGCACGCTGATCCTCGTTGCGCTGATCAGGTCACGGAGGGCGCGCGGCCGTTGAGCGCAACGCGCATCGCCGCCTCGGTCGTCGGTGTCTACGCCGGGCTGCTCGGCGCGGCGCACGGCTACTTCGAGCTGCGCCAGGGTGCCACTGTCCCCGGCAGCATCGCGATTAATGCGATTGGCGCGCCGTGCCAGCCGGAGGCGGTCGCGCACGCCTGCTGGCCCGCGATGACGCTGCTGCCCAACCTGCGCGTCGGCGGCAGCCTCGCCATCCTGATCGGGCTGGCGGCGCTGGCCTGGGCGACCTTCTTCATTTCGCGCGAGCGGCGCACACCGCTGCTGTTCGCGCTAGGGCTGGCACTGCTGCCGGTCGGCGGCGGCTTCTTGCCCCCGATCTACGCCATGATGGCCGCTGCTGCCGCCACGCAGATCGACGTGGCGGGCCGCTGGTGGCGTGTGCACCTGTCCGATCGCGCGCTGCGCTGGTTGGCCGCGTTGTGGCCGTCATTGTTCATCGTCTACTTCGCCTGGATCGCGATCCAGACGTTTTTCAGCCATGCGCTCAATCGTTACCTGCTCGCCGTCGGGCCGATCGTGATCCCGGTCGGGCTGGCGGCGCTGGCGCTGTCGATCATCAGCGCCTTCGCTTGCGACATTCAACATACGAACGGTGCTCAGCACTATCGCTGAGCCATCTAGCCGAGAGGTGGTCATGAAACCTTATGAACCGTTGTTGCCCTTATTGCCCTCACCCTAAATCCCTCTCCCTGATGGAGAGGGACTTTCGGAGCCGAGTTTTCTCCCCATCTCCCTTGGTGAGAAGGTCCGGGGGTTGAGGGCAGAGAGCGGGGAAACTGAATCTTGATCACCTCTCATCTAGCTCTTGGAGGAACCTCAATCTGATGTCGAATAAGATCCTCGTCACCTATGCCAGCCGTAACGGCGCCACCGCCGGTGTGGCCGAAGCGATTGGCAAAACCCTGACCGAAACCGGTGCACAGGTCGACGTGCGCCCTATGGCCGAGATCACCGATCTGACGCCTTACGATGCCGTGGTCGCCGGGAGCGCCATCCAGGGGGCGCAGTGGCTGCCTGAAGCGATGACGTTCTTGCGGACGCATCAGACGGCGCTGGCGCGGAAGCCGTTCGCCGCCTTCCTCGTCTGCATGACGCTCGCCATGACCAAAGGCGACTATCGCGAGCAGGTCGGTCCGTGGTTGGCGCCGGTGCGCGCGCTGGTCAAGCCGGTCAGCGAGGGGTTGTTTGCCGGGGTGCTCGACATCAGCAAGGTGCCGTCGTTCAGCGAGCGGCTCAAGTTCCGCATGAGCGTGCTGGCGGGCGTCTGGTCGGAGGGCGATCACCGCGACTGGAACGCGATCCGCGCCTGGGCGCAGAGCCTGCCGGAAGCGCTAAAAGCGTAAACTGGTGACGATACGGAGGCGAGCGCCCGCGCGGCGCTCGTTTTCTGTGTCATCGACCACCTGATCTATGGCGTGGCTGCGAAACCTCATTCAAAGTCCTTCCCCATTTAGGGAGAAGGACTTTTCATCGATTGTTCCTCCATAACAGCGCTGGCATGATCCCTGCGAAACCTGATTTTTACGTGGCGTAAGCACCGATTCGGCGCACGGTAAAATCCGTGTTTGCAGGGCGCGAGTCGGATGTTCTGCCCTCGCATGCCTGGCTGCAAACCGGCTTTTGCGTGTCGTTCACCGGTCTCACAGATGAAGATTGAGCGGGCACATGCGCCCGGCTCCCCGGCTGAAATCCAGGAATAAGGCACCTGCGTGGATATTCGTCGTCCGTCTCACTAGGATGGAGGCAGCTTGTTCTGGCTCCGACGTGAGCCGCACAACATCACGACGAAAACGGGCCGAGGCTCGTGCGAAACACATCCACATGAGGAGCATCACCATGAAACATCGCCGTCTTTCCTTCTTGCTGCTGCTGGCCCCGCTGCTGGTCAGCGTCGCGCCGCTGGCCGCGCAGGAGACCGAGGAAGCCGATCTGTTCCCGGTCACGATTGAACACCAGTTCGGCAGCACGATCATCCCGGAGGCGCCGCAGCGCGTCGTCTCGATTGGCTACACCGAGCAGGACTTTCTGCTGGCGCTGGGCGTCACGCCGCTGGCTGTGCGCTACTGGTATGGCGACGACGACGACGCCATCTTCCCGTGGGCGGACGATCTGGTCGAAGGTGACGAGCCGGTTGTGCTCAACATGCCGTTCGGCAACCTCAACTACGAGGCGATCCTGGATCTACAGCCGGATTTGATCAGCGCGGTCACGGCAGGCATTACGCAAGAAGAGTACGACGTGCTGTCGCAGATTGCGCCGACGATTGCGCAGAGCGGCGACTACATCAACTTCGGCATGCCGTGGCAGGCAGTCACGCAGGAGATCGGCGATGCATTGGGCAAGAGCGAGCAAGCCGCGACGCTGGTCGAGGACGTCGAAGCGCTGTTCGAAGACGCGCGCGAAGCCAACCCGCAGTTCGAGGGCAAGACTGTGGCCGTGTCGTATTACTACGACGGCACCTACGGCTTCTACACGTCACAGGACAGCCGCGGCCGTTTCTTTACTGACCTGGGCTTCGTCATCCCGGACGAGCTGGTCGAGATCGCGGGGGAGTCGTTCTACGCCGATGTCAGCGCCGAACGCATCGACCTGATCGACCAGGATCTGATTGCAATTGTCAACTTGCAGTTCATCGAAGGTGGCCGTGATGCGCTCGAAAGCCTGCCGCTGTTCAGCCAGCTTGAGGCGGTGCAGGCCGGGCACGTCGTCTATCTCGACGAGCAGTCGGAGAACGCGCTCGGCTTCAGCTCGCCGCTGAGCCTGGCCTACGCGCTCGACGCCGTGCTGCCGCAGTTAGAGGCGATCTTCGCCGAGTAGGCCCTGCGGCTGAATCAGCCTCTGAGGCTAGCCATCGAACATCATCACATTGTCAATTAATCTGAACTTGAAACGCCCTGGCGAGGAGCAGTTCTATGAAGTTTCGGGCTGTATTGATCGCGGCGATACTGACGCTGCTGGCGAGTGTCACCCCACTCGCAGCGCAGGACACAGCCGACTGCGGAGATGGCCTGCGTCTCTTTGACCATGAATATCTGGCTGGCGATCCGATATGCATACCGGAAGATCCTCAGCGCATTGTCGCGCTAGAGCTTTCAGCGCTTGAGAGCGCGCTGCTGTCTGGTAAACAAGTGGTCGGCACAGCGGGCTGGCTGCATGAGGAAGTGCCCGTGCTGCTGCCCGAACTCGCGCCCGTGCTTGAGGAAATCGCCGACACGGGCTACTACCCGGCGAGTTTGGAAGCCACCCTGGTGGTCGCGCCTGACCTGATTCTGGCGGTCGATGGCGACATCGATGTCGAGACGGGTCGTGAGATTGCGCCGATAGTGATGCCGGTTGCCGGGATCGACAATGACTGGCGGCTCAGCATGGAATTCTGGAGTGCGGTTCTCGGCACTGAAGATCTCTATGCCGACATGCTGGCCAACTATGAAGCGCGCATCGCTGAATTCAAGGCGGCATTCGATGAGGACGCTGAAGTTTCAATCATTGGCACCAGCTCCTATGGAACCTATTTGTGGCTGGAGGACACCGCGCCGGGTGTGGTCGTCGCCGATGCGGGCTTATCCCGCCCGGAATCGCAGGCCCTGAGCGGCGAAGCGGCCATAGAGCGGTATGGTGAGCAGCGCTGGGTTCAGATTTCTGAAGAACGATTCGATCTTGCGGATGCCGATGCCATCTTTGTCTTCACCTATGCGACGACAGACCCGGAAACCCTCGAAACGGAAAACGCCGCCATGGCAGCATTCCAGGAAAATGCGGTCTGGGGGGCACTGTCAGCCGTCGAGGCGGGGCGTGTGTACTATGTCGGGCCTTACTGGTGGCGCGCACAAACCTATCTGCTCGCGAACAAGGTGCTGGATGACCTGTTCACGCATCTGACCGACAGCAGTGCGGATACGCCGGTGCTGTCACTCGGTCCAAACGCATCTGCTGTCGCGCTGAATACTCACAGTCGCAGTCGGACGTAGAGACCAGGTGGAGCTTGTCCAGCCGTCTATACTGACGCTATCCTTAGCGTTTGACGGCTGAGATGCCAACCAAAGTGAGGCAAGTCCATGACTGGTCAAACACATCATTTTCAGGTGGGGGATTACGCCTGCATCGCGATTTGTGATAAGAACGACCTGCGCTCGATCGCCAATCTCTACACCAATCTTCCTGCGTATCGAGTCGCCGCGGTCGCGCAGGCGCTCGGCTACGATATCGAGTCGTTTCCGTTTCCGTGTACGCCGCTCTTTATCGACACGGGGCGTGAGCGTGTGCTGATCGACGTCGGCAGGCCGCAGGTCGAGGCGGGCGGCGATGGCTATCTCTTGAGCGGGCTGCGCGCGGAGGGCATCGCGCCGGAGTCGATTGACGTGATCATGCTCACGCACGGCCACGGCGATCACATCGGCGGGCTGGCGGATGCGGACGGCCAGCTTTTCTACCCGAACGTGCGCACCTTCATGTGGAAGACCGAGTGGGATTACTGGATGAACGAGGCGACGCTGGCGCAGTTGGACGCGGAACGGGCGGCGGCGCGCCGGGCCTCGTTCGGGACGATCCGGGATCGAGTCAATCTCGTGGAATCCGAGGCGGAGATCGTGCCGGGTATCCGCTACGTGCCGCTGTTCGGCCATACGCCGGGCCACTGCGGCGTTCTGATCGAGTCTGGCGGTGTCCAGTTCCTCGACATGGTGGATACGCTGCATACGCCGCTGCAGATGGCGCATCCCGAGTGGTACTGCAGGCACGACGTCGAGGCGAAGGATGCGGTGAACACAAGAGAAGCGCTGCTGGCGCGGCTGGCGAATGAGAATCTGCTTACGCTTGGCTTCCATCTGCCGTACCCCGGACTCGGACACGTCGTGAGTGAGGGCGATGAATGGCGCTGGCAGCCAATTGAGTGAGCCGCGAATCCTTAGCCGATCGCGTATGCGCGCGCCGGATTGCTGACGGTGATCTGGCGGATGACGTCGTCGGTCACGCCGCGCGTCTTCAGCGCAGGGATAAACTGCTCGAACAGCGCGGTATAGCCGCGGATGCCGTCCGGTTTCGGCTGTCCATCCGGCTGCGACGGATCGTAGAAGCCCGCATCGTGCGACAGCAGCAGACGATGCGCGTGGCCCGCCTCGATGAAGGCCACGACTGACTCGAGCAGGGCGGCCTGCGGATGCCAACTCTCCCCACCGACGGCGTCAAACTCGACCCAGGCGCCGCGTCGCGCCGCCTCGACGTGGAGTGCATGATCGGCCGTGTGCGCGTGCACCCAGATGAAGCGCTCCAGATTGTGTCCCGCGCGTTCGAGGACATCCAGCTCGCGCCGGGCGGCCGCCGTACCGATCGTGTGACTGGCGACGACGGCGCCCGTCTGCTGGCTGGCCAGAACGGCGGCCTGTAAGTTGCGCACCTCGATCGCCGTTGGGCCGTCGTCACTCAGGGCGACCTTGATGAACCCGGCGCGGCTGTCGGTGCCCTCGATGCCTTCGGTCAGTTCTCGCACCCACACCTCCGCCAGGGCTTCGACGCTCAAATCGAGCAGCGACGCCGGAATGAAGCCCTGTTTGTAGGTGCCCGTCGGCGCGACGATGTGGATCGTCGTGCTGTCGGCCAGACGGCGCAGCACGCCGATGTTGCGCCCGACGCCGACCGGCGCACAGTCGACGAAAGCCGTCACACCCAGCGCTTCGATGGCCGCCAGATACGGCCTCATCACGGCAACGACCATGTCGGGGTCGGCCTCGGCATAGCCGGGCGCCAGCGGGCCGCGCAGATCCACAAACAGGTGCTCGTGCGGCAGCATCACGCCAAGCGATTGTGCTTCGATGTCCCCTGTGACGGTGCGGATGATTCCGGGCGTCATGGCTGTATCGCTTCCTGTTAATCCCTGCGCAAACGGGCTGGCTCTATTATTCCCCCGCTTCGCGCGTGGTCGTGTCGACGCCGGGGCGCAGTTCTTTCTCGAACAGATCGTAGCGCGTATTGACGGACATGCCCGCGCGCTCGTAGAGGCGGGTGGCGCCGGTCAGGCTGCTGGCATCGACGCCGAGGCCGACGCGCGTGCTGCCCTTGTCGTAGAGCGTGCGGAAGGCCGTCTGCAGCAGCGCCATCGCCAGCCCACGCCGCCGGTAGGCACGACGCACGGCCAGCGTCGAGACCCAGCCGAAGCCGGGGCTGTCGTTGAAGTTCTCCATGCACAGGCAGACCCCGGCGACCGTCTCGCCATCCATCGCCGCCAGCCACAGATCCGGCGTGAAATGATCGTGCCAATGCCGCTGCCAGCGCGCGAAGTGCTCGTCGAACGGACTCTCGATGTAGCCGAAATGATCGCGCCAGGCATCGCGGATGCAGTCGAGCACCGGCCGCCAGTCGTCGTCGCGTTCGATGCGGCGCAGCGTGAAGCCGTCCGGCAGCGTAACCGGCTCCGGCGCGCCGCCCAGCTCGATCTGCATGCGGAAGGCGTGGCGAATGAGCGTCAACCCGGCTCTGGTCAGTTCGCTCTGATACCAGTGATCCTCAGAATAGGTGAAGGCATGCAGGGCCACGCGCACGTCTGCCGGACATTCCGGCAGATTTTCGAGCGCGCGGGCTTCGGCCCATGCGAACAGGTAGGGCGCGGTCGTCGTGTCGTGCGTCCATTCGTCAGGGTCGACGTAGATGTCGAGCACCGGCACCTCTTTGTGGCCGGCGTCGTAGAAGATGCCGTAGCCGACCAGGCGGCCATCCGGGTGGAGGACAACACGGGTATCGCGGGCAAGATCCTGATCCGGCGATTCCCACTCGGCGATCACGTCTTCGAGTGTGTCGTCCGTCTCGCTCACAATCTGGAGCGAGACCTTGTGCATGATGGCGAGGACGGCGGGCGCGTCATCGAGCTGCGCCGCGCGGGTGACGTAGCCAGGAGGGAGATTCATGTTCGGCTCTCTTTGTGGGTGAGTCGGTTACAAGATTTCGATCTGCTGGTCGGCGATGTCGACTTCGCGGCAGTTCTGCTCAATCCAGTCGATCACCTTGTCGATCGTGCTGTTGGCGTGGGCGGACGAATTGCTGACCGTCGCGATGGCGATTACGGCCAGTTCGTGCGTGTCCTGCTCGTCGACTTCGGCGGCGCTGACGTTGAACTGATTACGCACGCGGGCGAGCACCGATTTGACGATGCTCCGTTTGAGCTTGAGCGAGTCGACCCCGGCGAGATCGAGCTCGAGGGTGCAAAGTCCGATGACGGCGTGGCTCATGGGGCAAATTGCGGGCGGCTGACCACCCGGTCTGCTGGACGATGCGGCCAGTATAAGCCATTCGCGGCGATTCATCCACCATTGTGTGCGACCTTCCGGCAGAGTGAGGCGTGCGCGAAATTGTGCCAGATGGAGGATCGTGTCTCATCCGAAAGTTGGATGAAGGCGACGGGGAAGATGGCGATGATAGAGGCATGATTGCACCAACGAGTTGACACGATATTGTAGAGGTCACGCGCTAGAGGCGCATAATATATCGTTGGCGAGGTGTGCTGCGCTGCGGCTTCGACTCGGCAGTACCTCGACGACGATGCGCCGTGCAGCGTTGCTTGTGCAGGTGCAGCTTATTGGCAAACGTTCTGTTCACCGAGAAGGGGGTTCGATATGCGTTTGCAGCGTCTGATTTCTTTATCCGTTTTGATGATTTTTGTTCTGGCGGCGCTGGCTCTGCCTGCGCTGGCGCAAGAAATGCCGCCGCTGCCGGGCGAGCAGGTCGTCGGTGATCTGATGGCGCCGCGCGGTGTCGCTTTCGACGCGGACGGCAACATGATCGTCGCCGTCGCGGGCAGTGGTGGTGCGCAGGAACTTGTCGCCCCCGGCCCTGAGGGCGAAACGACCTTCAACGTCGGCTTGACCGGCTCAGTGATTTCCGTGGCCGCAGACGGAACCACCAGCACTTTGCTCCAGGGCATTCCCAGCTATGCCTCGCCGATGGAAACGACCGGCGTCTACCGCGCCATCCCGCACGACGGCTCGCTCTGGCTGTTGTACACGTCGGGTGGCCCGTTCAACCCATTCTCCAACACAATTGTCGAACTGGATATGGCGACCGGCTTCCCGGTGCGTATGTTCAGCCCCTGGTCGTTCGAGGTCGCGAATAACCCCGACGGCAACGAACTTGACAGCAACGTCACTGACCTGGCCTGGACTGCCGACGGCACCATGCTGATCAGCGACGCGGGCGCCAACTCGCTCTACAGCTGGACGGAAGCGGATGGCCTGACGGTCGTGGCGACGTGGCCGGATAACTCGGTGCCGACCTCGGTCGAGGTGGCGGAAAACGGCGATGTCTACGTCGGCTTCCTGGGTGCAGGCCTGGCGCCGGGCGCCGGTAAGGTCGAGCGCTGGTCGAATGGTGAACTGGCCGAGACGTTCGGCGGCTTGAACGCGGTGTCGGATATCCTGGTCGATGGCGACAACCTGTACGCGGTCGAGCTGGTGCGCTTCGGCGAAGAAGGCCCTGGGCCGGGCGGCGTCATTATGTTGACCGCCGATGGCTCGACCCCGGTCGCCGATGGTTTGGTGACCCCCTTCGGCATCGCCAAGGGCCCTGACGGTGCACTCTACGTCAGCTACGGCACGCTCTCGTTCGGCCCGCCCGCACCCGGTGGCGTCGTCAAGATCGACATGGATATGTAGGGTGGTTGGCCGTTGGCTATGGGCTGTCAGCCTTTAGCCGGATAGGTCACTCCGTCAGTATCCGTAGCGCAAATCGCATACGACATGCGCGGGGGGTGAAACAGCCCCCCGCAGGCTGAATCGCACACACCAACCTCGTAGGAACCGATCATGAAACGCCCATTCGTCGTCTTGCTCATCTTGCTTGCGCTGCTGTCGGCGGCCTGCACCTACGACATCCGCCAGTACCTGCCAGTACGCGCCGCTGTCTCGTCGCCCGATGCTATGCACGGCGACCCGGTACGCGGCAGCGACATCTTCCACCACGGCGTCAATGGCTCGCCGCCATGTTCGACCTGCCATCTGACTGCGCAGGGCATGACCGGCTTCTCGCTCGGCCCCAACCTGGCCGGGGTCGGTGAGCGTGCGGCGACGCGCGAGGACGGCGTCAGCGCTCTGGACTATATTCGCGAGAGCATCCTCGATCCGTATGCGTTCATCACGCCGGGGTATCGCAACATCATGTATCCCGACTTCGCCTCGCACTTCGACGACCAGGATCTCGACGATCTGATCGCATACCTGCTCAGTCTGTGAGGCATCACGCGTCCTCTGCACGCATGGCCTGTTCTATCGCTGCTTGAAGCGCGCGGGAGAGTCCCCGCCGGTTGCGCCAGTATTCGTAGAAGAGCCAGACGCATACCAGAGATGCGATGGCGCCAAAGCCCGCGATCGCCCTCGAGCGCTGGTCGACGTCTTCGACAAAGACGAGCACCAACACAGCCACGATGCCCAGGAAGATGACCAGGCCCTTGAGTGTGTTCGCCAGGAATTCGCGGTACGTGGGACTCCATCGACCTGCCAGGACCGTCTCATTCGTCACCGGGTGGCTGCTGAGTGTGCCGATTGCTTCGACAATTGTTTTGTCGCCGGACAATTTGTGCTCTTGACCGTGAATCTCGAAGTCGAAGCCGCCCTCATGCCGCGGCGTAAATACCACTCGCTTGCACCATGTTTGCAGGATGTTCGTCGCAGGTTGGTGAAGCGCCTGCAGTCGCTGCGCCACAACGTCAATCGGCAAGGCAGTACGATAGTCAAACATTCTTATGCCCAAAAAACATCGTCCAAAGACAGTCTTTTCAAGGATCATTCAGGACGATTATATGGCATTTCGCCTTGCATCTGCCTTGACTTTGCTCATATGTGAACCTTTTTGACTCCACTGCCTGTCTCCGCGTAAAATCTCCTGGGTCTATCCTTAATCAAGGGGGACAAATGTCACCAAATGTGAATGTTTCGAAGCATCCTCTCGTGCTGCACAAGCTGGCGGTTCTACGCGACTCGGCGACCGAGCACCGCGCCTTCCGTGAGCTGATGCGCGAACTGGCGATGCTGCTCTGCTACGAGGCCACGCTCGACCTGCCGGTGTCACAACGCACAGTGCAAACGCCGATGGGCCAGGCGCAGGGCTATAAGACGGATGAGATGATCGGTTTGGTGCCGATTCTGCGCGCCGGGTTGGGCATGGTCGAGGGCATCCTCGAACTGCTGCCGAGCGTGCAGGTCTGGCACATCGGCTTGTATCGCGATGAGGAAACGCTGCGGCCCGTGACCTATTACAACCGGCTGCCGGAAACCCCGACCGTGCAGGTCTGCCTGGTGCTCGACCCGATGCTGGCGACGGGCGGCACGGCAGTGCACGCGGTCAATCTGCTCAAGGACTGGGGCGTCAAGCGCATCAAGTACGTCGGCATCATCGCCGCGCCGGAGGGCATCCACAACCTGTCCAGCGCGCACCCCGACGTGCCGATCCATGTGGCGGCGGTCGACGAGAAGCTGAACGACATCGGCTTCATCGTGCCCGGCCTGGGTGATGCGGGCGACCGCCAGTTCGGCACGTAACGTCCGATGAAGGTCTACACGATCCTGTCGCCCTACGACTCCGGGTATTTCGCCCGGCGGATGGGCGCAGGGCCGATCCACATCCAGGCGAGCGGCCTGGAGACGGCACTGGCGGCGGATGGGCACACGCTCGTGAGCGAGACGCTGACGCCCTCCGCCGCTTTTCCTGCCGAGATCGCGCTTGCGTTCGAGCTGCAACGGCTCGGCGCTGAGGCGACTCGGCGGGCATTGGCGGACGATGCCTTCCCCTTGCTGCTGGCGGGTAACTGCAATGCCAGCATCGGCCCGGTTACCGGGGCAGGGGCGGATGGTATCGTCTGGTTTGACGCGCACGGCGATTTCAATACGCCGGAAACGACCGAGATGGGCTTCTTCGACGGCATGGGGCTGGCGGCGCTGACCGGGCGCTGCTGGCGCACGATGACGGCCCAGATCGACGGCTTCCAGCCGCTGGCGGAGGCCAACGTCGTCCACGTCGGCGGGCGCGATTTCGACGCACAAGAAGCCGGATTGCTGCACGACTCTGCCCTCACGCTGATCCCGCCAAGCGAGGTGCGCCAATCGGGCATCGCGCGCGGGCTGGATGCGCTGGATCGACGGGTTTCGCGGCTGCACATCCACGTCGACCTCGACGTGCTCGACCCGGCGACGGTCGGGCAGGTCAACCTGTTCGCCGCGCCGGATGGACTCGGCGTGCAGCACGTGATCGACGCCATCAGCGACGCGCACCAGCATTTCGAAGTCGTCAGCGCCAGCGTGAGCGCCTACGATCCGTCGCACGATACGGACGGCGCGGTGCTGCGGGCGGCGATGGCCGTCATCCGCGCGCTGGCCGGGCACGACGTGCGCATCAGTGCCGCATGAGCTTGATCGAAGTCGCCGCCTTCCTGACGACGTTTGGCCTGGCGCTGGGCGTCACGCTGCTGCTGATGCCGGTCTGTGACCGGCTGGGGCGGCGCTGGGGCATGGTCGCCAGGGCGGGTGGGCGGCGCACGACCGATGCCGATTACCGCCGGGTGAGCAAGCTCGGCGGTTTCGGCCTGGCGCTCGGCTTCGTCATCGCGGCGAGCGCGGCGCAGATCCTGCCCGTGCCGCGCTTCGATCCGTACGAGATCGTCCGCTTCACCGGGCTGATCCTGGGCACGCTGCTGCTGATGTTCGCCGGGCTGATTGACGACCGCTACGAACTCAAGGCGCTGCCGCAGTTCATCATCCAATCGGGAGCGGCGGGCATCGCCATCGGCTTTCAAATCTTCATCCAGTATTTCAACAACCCCGTGAGCGGCCAGCAGACCGATCCGTTCCCGTACATCGTGACCGTGGCGCTGAGCTACTTCTGGCTCATGCTGATGATGAACACGGTCAACTTCCTCGACGGCCTCGACGGGCTGGCGGGCGGCGTCGCCATCATCGCCGGGCTGGTGCTGTTCATCAACGGCGTCTTCCGCCTGGGCCAGATCAGTGTCAGTCTGCTGCACGTGGCCTTGATCGGCGCGGCGCTCGGTTTCACGTTGTTCAATTTCAATCCGGCGCGCATCTTCATGGGCAGCGGGGCGGTCACGCTCGGCTTCATCCTCGGCTCACTGAGCATCATCGGCGGCGCCAAGATGGCGACCATCCTATTCGTGATCGTGCTGCCGCTGCTGGATACGATCTGGCAGGCGATGACGCGGCTGCGCCAGGGTCGTAATCCGTTCGAGGGCGACCGTGGGCATCTGCACTTCCGGCTGCTCGATATGGGCTTCAGCCAGCGCCAGATCGTCAGCGGCTATTACGCCTTCTGCGCGCTGTTCGGCGTGCTGACGCTGGCCGTCGAGAGCCGCCTGTTCAAGCTGATCGCGCTCGGCGCCATGTGCGTGCTGATCGCGCTCGGCTTCGCGCTGGTCGCTCGCTGGCGGGCGCGTCAGGATGCGAGCGCCGAGGCGTGAGAGGGAGGCGCTTTCCCCCGTTGGCTGAAGCCGAACGGCTGACGGAATTTAAGCCCACTGAAGGGCCAAAAGGGATCGAGAACGATGAAGAAGCGCCTTTAGTGCGCTTGATGAAGTGAGCCGGGCGTTTCAACGTCCGGTGGGCTTCATGTGGTAGCAATTCTAAGTGGGTTGTAGCCCACCTAAAAGGGCGCGGTCACTGTGACCGCGCCCTGCGCTCTGTGCGACGTCTCTCGGCTTAGCCGTCGAAGTCCGGCAGATGTTCGAGCGTCTCCGACGTCACGGCCAGGCGGATTTCGTCGTCGTTCAGGCGCGTGACCCAGTTCATCGGCACCAGCTTTTCGTGCTTGAACAACAGGCCTTGCGAGATGGCGAAGTGCGTCACGCTGTCCGAGTTCGGCGCGGTGAAGACGCGGGCCACGTCGCCGACGTGCTCGTCGTCACGGGCATAGACCGGCGCGCCTTCCCCAACGGCGACGGTGCCTGCGGGCGTGTTCGTTACCGTCTTGCGCACGTACTGCTCTTCTGGCGTAATCGGCGCATACCAGCCTGGCGAGCCGATCGGCGGGTAGTAATAGACCGGGAAGTTCGGCATCGGCACCGGGTCGGTCAGGACTTCGCCATCATACGGGCGGATGTAGTAGTCATCCTCGTAGATCGGGAATTCGTCCGGCTGGCCCGCGTTGCCCTGCAGGACGACCTCGTCCTTGGCGCTCGACGCGATGTCCTTAACCGGCACGACTCGATCCTCAGTGAAGAGGAAGCCCTTCTCGACGACCAGATGCGTGATCTCGTTGGTGTTCGGGTCGATGACGAAGCGCCGGATGTTGCCGACGGTGTCACCGCTTGCGGTCTTGACGGGTGTTCCTTGCTTGAATTGCATCAGAAACCTCCTCAGGTTCTGCGACTAACTTCTCCACGATACCCCGGCGCGCGCGTCCGCAGAATGGTCGACCGTCGGATTTCGGCATGGTTCATCTGGCCTAAGGGAATGTGGTGCTCAGTGCTCGGTACTCAGATAGGTGATGAGTGACGAGGTATGAGTGATGAGTTTCGGGTTCACGGTGCGCGATTCACAGTTCACGATGCAAGGGAAATGATGAGGTTCAACGCGACGACGCAGGCGCGTTCCGTGTAGGGGCGCATCACGATGCGCTCCGCGCTGCGTCTTCGTTTGATCTGGGCGGGCCGACGGGGCAAGCCACCGGCCAACGCCACCTGCATTACGCCTCGTGCGTGTGGCGGTGATGGATGTCCGGCAGGTGGACGTGCTCGTGCTCCAGCGCATCGTGATGATGGGTGTGCGCGTGAGTCAGGCTGCGATCGGTCATGCCGGGGTGATCGTGATTGTGATGGCCGTCGTCGTGGCTGTGGCGATGATCGTGCGTGACCGCCGCGTGCATGTGCCGGTGCTGATGGTGCTCGTCGATCAGCAGGACGGCGGCGATCGCCATCAGCGGCAGGGCGATGACGAAGGCTGCCGTCAGCGACTCGTGCAGGAGCAGGAACGACAGAATGACCCCGGCCAGCGGCGCCGTGCCGTAGAGGGCGCTCGTGCGCACGGCGCCCAGCCCGCGCATCGCCCGGATGAAGAGGACGATGCTGAAGCCATAGCTCAGGCTGCCGAGCAGCAGCGCGCCGAGCGCGACCGGCAGCGACGGCAGCGGATTGCCGAGCGCCAACGTCAGCACGAGCGAGAACGTCCCCGCGCCCAGGCCCTTGACCAGCACGATCGCCAGCGGATCTTTGGCCGAGATGTTGCGCGTCAGGTTGTTATCCACCCCCCAGAGCACGCAGGCGCCGAGGATGCCGAGCGCGCCGAGCGAGAAGCCCCACTGCGCCTGGGCGTTCCACGAGAGAAGGATGCTGGCGAGCGTGACCAGCCCCATCGCGAGCAGCGCACGGCGGCTGACGGCCTCGCCGAAGACGAACGCGGCAATCGTCGCCGTCGCCACGCCCTCGAAGTTGAGCAGGAGTGAGGCGGTCGAGGCGGGCGTGTCTTGCAGGCTGAAGAGCAGCAGAATCGGCGCGACGATGCCCCCGGCGATGACCGCCCCGGCCAGCCACGGCAGATCCGGGCGCGTGATGCCCGCCTCGGCGTCCGTCTGGCGCGTTCCGGTCAGTAGCTTGTAGAGCAGGATGCCCGTCCCGCTGCCGAGATAGAGCAGGGCGGCCAGCGTCGTCGGCGCGATCTCGCCGAGCAGCAGCTTGGCCAGCGGGGCACTTGCGCCAAACAGCAGTGCCGCTGCCAGGGCCTGGATCATGGGGTAGAGGGTGGTTCGCTGCATCGTGTGTTGCCTATCAGCAGATCAGGGTCGACCGGGTTCGTCAGTCAAGTCGTCGTCGTCTTCATCCTCATCGTCGTCGTCGAGGAATGCATCCAGCGCCGATGACGTGCGCTGTGGCGACAGCGGTGTCGGCGAGCGATAGGGCGCGGGACGCTGTGGAAGTGCCTTAGCCTCGTCCGCTTCGTCGTCTTCCTCTTCATCATCGTCGCGGAAGGCGCCAAGGGCCTCGTCCGCCTCGTCGTCTTCATCTTCCTCTTCATCGTCGTCGTCGCGGAAGGCGCCGAGCGCTGAGGCTGTCCGCTGCGGGCCGGTCGTCGTAGGTGGGCGATAAGGCGCCGGACGCTGCGGCATTGCTTTAGCTTCGTCTGCCTCGTCGTCTTCGTCCTCATCATCGTCGTCTCGGAAGGCGCCGAGCGCTGAGGCTGTCCGCTGCGGGGTGGTCGGCGTTGGTGCGCGATAGGGCGCGGGACGCTGCGGTTGGGCCTTGGCCTCATCTGCCTCGTCGTCTTCATCGTTGTCTGGGCGACGGAAGGTGCCGGGCGCTGAAGTTGTTCGCTGTGGGGTGGTCGGCGTCGTCGGGCGATAGGGCGCGGGACGCTGCGGTTGTGAAGCGCTTTGCTCCCCCTCGCCGCGATTCGGCATTTGGGTCGGCTGTGGACGGTTGGCGGCGGGCATCAAGGGGCGCGCGGGCTGCGGGCGCGTCTGCTGATCGCCTTGCTCGCTGCCCTGGCCGGGCTGCCGCTCGATCGGGCGCGTGGCGGGCGAGCCGGGCGTCGGCGGGCCGGGTTGCGGCCGCGGGTGGCCGGGTTGGGTCAACGACGACGGTGGCGGCGCGGGCGGCATCGTCTGGGCGGGCAGGCCGGGGGCACCGGGGCCGAGGCTGTGCGAGTCGTCGCGGCGCACGCTGACGCTCTCCGGCGCCGCGCGCATCTCGCGGCCGGGTGAGCCGGGGATCGGCAGCGGCATCCGGTAGATGCTCGGCGGGCCGGATGCCGCGCGTTTCTGCCGTTCCTGCTGGCGTTTGCGCGCGGTGGCTTCGCGTTCGGCCTGCTCACGCTTGAAGACCTGGACTTCGGCCCGCGTCATGGCGACCAGCTTGCCATTCTGGTAGGTGGCGCTGTCGCCGGTGATGCGCTCGATGATCGACTCGGCCAGGCCGAGCAGGGCGGTCATGATCAGGTTGACGCCAAGCGTGATGGCGAAGACGGTCGAGACGAGGTTGACCGCCTCGATCAGCGGCGTGACGATCGTCTCGCGGATGATGTCCGTGCCGACGCCGAGCGCGAGCATGATGACGAGGGCGACGCCGAGCACGATCAGGACAATGCGCGCGCCGCGCAAGTCCGACCAGTGCGGCATCATCGTGTTGCCGATGGTGAACAGGATATAGACCCAGAGGAAGAAATCCGGCGCGGAAAAGAGCTGCTCGATGGCGCCGCCGAGGTCGCTCACCCCATCCGTCTGCAGGCGGTCGGCGAAGGCGCTGACGCCGAGGATGTCATGCGCCACCAGCCAGATCAGCAGGGTGCCGGTGATGAACGGCGCGATCGTGATGACCGCAGTGCGGAAGGCGCCCGCCGCCTTGGCCAGCTTGACGAAGTTGAGGCGCAGTTCGGCAATTTGCTGCGCTTCCGGCCAGGTGATGGCGCGTTCCGCTCGCACGTCGAGGAAGCCCGCCGCCAGCCAGTAGACGAACTCGTAGACGAGCAGGCCGGGCAGGAAGAAGACGTAGAACAGGATGGTCGTCGTGCGCAGGTTCTTGGTCAGCAGCCAGCCGACCTTGAAGATGTGCTCGTAGAGATAGCGGCGCATCCGGCCCAGGGCATAGAGCAAGAGCCCGGCCACGATAAACGGCCCGATGAAATCGAGCGCACTGGCGACGGCGGCGCCTGTCCCACCGGGAGTCATGGGCTGCCGCGCCGTGAAGATCGTGCCGGGCTGTTCAAGCTAGACGCCCTTGGCCTGAGCCGCGAGTTCGACCAGCGTCGTGAAGTCGTCGACCTTGAGTGAGGCGCCGCCGACGAGCGCGCCGTCGATGTCTTCCGCGCCCATGTAGTCGAGCATGTTGCCGGGCTTGACGCTGCCGCCGTACTGGATGCGCAGGGCCCCGGCGACGGCATCGCCGTAGATATCGCGCACGATACTGCGGATGTGGCCGCAGACTTCGGCGGCGTCGGCGACGCTGGCATTGAGCCCGGTGCCAATCGCCCAGATTGGCTCGTAAGCGATGACGACCTGCGCCATCTGCTCGGCGCTGATGTCCGCCAGCGCGGCGCGCACCTGGCGTTCGACGAACGGCAGGGCTTCACCGGCCTCACGCTGCTGCAGGCTCTCACCGACGGCGATGATCGGCTTGAGACCGTGGTTGAGCGCGGCGTGCGCCTTCTTGTTGATGAGTTCGTCGGTTTCGCCCAGGTACTGTCGGCACTCGGAATGGCCGATGATGACGTATTCGACCAGCCCGGCGAGCATGTCCGGCGCGATCTGCGAGGTGAAGGCGCCCTTCTCCTCGTGGGAGACGTTCTGCGCGCCGACCTTGATCGGCGTGCCGCGCAGGGCATCGGCCGCCGCAGCCAGCGAGACGAATGTCGGGCAGACGACGCGCTCGACGCCCGCGAACGGCTCCAGCCGCGGCGCGAGTTCACGGACGAAGGCGACGGACTCGTCCAGGGTTTTGTGCATCTTCCAGTTGCCTGCGATGATTGGGGTTCGCATAGTCACTCCAAATTGTGCGTAGTTCAGGCTCGGATTCTACCGCAGGCGCGCGCCGGACACGAACCCTGCGTGCAGGCAATTCCGGTCAAGACCAACGCAATCACAACGATGGCGCCTGGGCCGTAGGGACGCGATTCATCGCGTCCGAATGCACGGGCGGCAATAATGCCGTCCCTACTACAATGCGCGTGTCCATTCGCACATCCAAGGGCATCAAACCATCTTTCACAAGGATGACCTACGGCTGCCCCGGACGCGGTGGCGGGAAGCGCGGCGTCTCGCCCGGTCGCAGGGTCGGAGAGCGTTGGCCGGCAGCGAGCGTGGGCGGCGGGGCGAATTCGGGCTGCGTCGACGTCACGTTGGTGACGGGCATCGTGCTCGACGTTGCCGTCGGATCGGCGCTCGCAACGCCGACGTTTTCTTCGAGCAATTGCCGAGCGCGCGCCTTGACCCACTCCGGCGAGGACGAACCATCGCGCGCAGCCGTCCATTGCAGGCGCGCCTCGTTCAGATTGCCGACCGACGCCTGGATCTCGCCGAGCACGAGCTGCGCTTCCGCCAGCCCCGGCGAGCGGTTGAGCGCCGTCTCGACCAGACGGTTCGCCAGCGCCGTGCGGTCGATCGTGAGCAGCGCACGGGCGGCGAGCGCCTGGTAGATGGGTGAAGTCGAGTGCAGCCTCTCGTCGGTCAGATCACGCAGGTCGCGCAGGGTGGCGAGCTGGTACAGTTCGACGCCGCGGTCGCTCAGCGCCGCCTCGTAGAGTGAGCGCCCGCCATATTCGCGCAGATCGTCGAAGTTGGGCGCATCTTGCAGGCGCGTCAGGCTGTCGCGCAGGATGACGAGCGCCAGCCAGTCGCGATCCGCCTCGTGCAGGGCAACGGCGGCGGACAGGATGTACATGATCGTGTCTTCGGCGTAGGTGGCGCCGGTGGTGAGCAGGGGCTCGGTCGCGGCCAGGTCATTCATCAGCGCCAGCGCGCGGACGACGCTCAGGTAGGCCGCCGGGTTCTGCGGCTCGGCCTGAACCAGCGCCCGCGCATCTTCGAGGCTGAGTTCGGGCACGATGAAGAGCGTCAGGCCATCCGCGGTCGTGTAGGTGTTGGCCGGGGCGGCGATGGTGGTCGGTTCGGCGGCGAGTGTGGGCAGCGTGGCGAGCGTCGGCGTGATCTCGTCGGCGCGGTTATTGCGGATGATGCGGGTGACGACGGTCAGCACGAGCAGCACGACGACCAACGCGCCGATCGCCATCAGCACGGTTGGCAGCAGACCCCGGCGCGCTTTCACGGGCTGCCTGGGCAGTGTCTGCGCGTGATCTGCGGTCTGGATCGGCGCCGGGATGGCCGGGGCCGAGGCTGTCGACGGCAGGTTGGTGACGGGGCGCGCAGGCCGGGCGTGGCTCGCGATCAGCACCGACTGCGTGAGCGGATGCGCATCCGGCAGCGACGGCATGTCCTCGGCGCCGAGGCTCTGGCGCAGCGCGGCCAGCATCTCGCCCGCCGAGTTGTAACGATCCTCGCGATTTTTGGCCGTGGCGCGCAGGATGACCGCCTCGACCGCGGGCGGGATGTCCGGGTTGTAGTCGCGCGGCGGCTTGAGCGGCTCGGTGATGTGCTGGTTGATGATGGCGTAGGGCGTGCCGCTGCGGTAGGGCACGGTGCCGGTCAGCAGTTCGTAGAGGACGATGCCGAGCGAGTAGATGTCCGCCCGGTGATCGACCGTTTCCTCGCCGCGACCCTGCTCCGGCGACATGTAGTAGGGCGTGCCGATCAGCATGTCCGCGCTCAGGGTGGTCGCGCCGCCGGTCACGATGCGCGCCAGCCCGAAATCGGTCAGGTAGGGCGTCGTTTGCATGTCGAGCATGATGTTGCTCGGCTTGATGTCGCGGTGGAGCACGCCCTTGCTGTGCGCGTAATCGAGCGCGCTGGCGACGTGCGTCATCACGTGCAGCGCATCCGCCACCGGGATCGGCCCCTCGTCGAGCGCATCCTTGAGCGGGGCGCCTTCGATGAACTTCATGACGATGTAGGGCTGGCCGTCATACTCGGCGAAGTCGTAGACCGGGACGATGTTCGGATGCTCCAGCCGGGCGACGATCTGCGCCTCGCGTTCGAAGCGGGCGACGAAGTTGGCATCGTCCAGGAAGTGCCGGTGGATCATCTTGATGGCGACCAGGCGGTCGAGCCGAGGGTGATAGGCTTTGTAGACCGTCGCCATGCCGCCCTGGCCGACGTGCTCCAGGATGCGATACTGGCCGATGACCATCGTGTCGATTTTCGACATCGTCTGCCTTTGCTGCGTGTCTCAGGTCTCTTTACGCATTATACGGGCAACGCGTCGCATGAACATGGGAGATGGGGGTGGGGGGAGGCGGATAGTACTCGGTGCTCAGTGCTCGGTGCGAAAGACAGGTGACGAGGGGATGAGGCGGCGGGCGTGCAGAGGCGTCCGCCAAACCCTCAAATGGTCTGGCTGGTGGAATCGAGAAGCCGCCTCGAAGGCGGCTGGTCAAGACAGATCAATGTGTGCGGATTGAAAAACAGCCTCATTCATGAGGCTTTCAGATGGCCAGCGAGATGCTTCGAGCATCGAGCGACGCTTCAGGCAGGCAGTCAACCGCCAACCGCCGCCTACAACACCGCGTGCGTCTGATCGTCCAGGTAGAGCACGGCGACCGGCTCGTCGACGGCGGGCACCTCGGTGTGCCCGTTGAGCTTGCGCGTGCCCTGCAGGTTGAGGCCGGTCATCGGCGAGCGCAGCCAGTAGGTGACGGACTTGTCGTCGACGGCGATCAGCTTGCCGGTGACGACCTTGCCCTGGTGGATGAGCTGGCGCTTGTTCCCATTGCGCGCCAACATGGCGGCGGTCGCCACGATCAGCACGATCAGCACGGCGGCGAGAACCCCAGGGATGAGCAGTTGACGCCACTCCGGGCGCTCCATGAAGAGCCGGAAGCCCCACTTGATGCCACCGCCGCCAAGCGCATCCAGATGATCGATGAAGCGGCGCACGAAGAAGCCTTCGGCGGCGGCCACGACGATCAGCAGCAGGAGCAGCAGGTAGCTGAACCAGTTACGGCCCATGGCGACCTTAGGGGTCAGGTGCGGGTTCTGTAAATAAGCGCGGTTGGCAGGGTTGATGAGATGATGCTGCGCCTGCACGATGGTCACTCCAGAAGGCATAACGGAACATGTCATATCTTATAGCAAAGATTACGTCAATGACCTTGCAAAAGCCTTCCAGGTTATGAAAAATTCATGAAAATTACGGACAGACATGCCTTGCACGGACGTGCGCCACTTTGTGAATCCTGGCGACCGTGCCGACGGCCAGTCGATCCAGCGCCGTTTGCCGCGCGAGCGTTGTGCTCATGTTCAGTCCTCCTGTGTAACGAACGATCTACACAAGATAGGACGAACGACGACGCGGATTTGTGACAGTCGCGAGCGAATCTTTTCCTCTCAATCCAGAGATTCTGGCTGTTCGCGCTGGGTACGAATAGCTGAGAATATCGCCCACAAGGCCACCAGCACTTCGCCGGATGCCGCGACCAGCAAAGTCGCCTGCAAGCCAATCGTCCCCCCAAGCGCGCCGCCCACCAGGGCCCCGATCGGTGTCAGCACCGATGACGCGACCCTGAAGGTCGCGTTCATCCGGCCCCGCAGATGATTGGGCGTGATCCCCTGGCGCAGGCTGGCCTGCCCGACGTTGTACAATGTGATGCCCAAGCCGAAGCAAAGCTGTGACGCAATCAGCATCACGGTGATGAATAGCGCCGACCCGTCCACCAGGGGCAGCACAAAGTCGCTCGCCGCCGCGATCAGAACGCCTATAATCACTGTTGGCCCCAAACCGATGCGCCGGGTGATGCGCCCTGCGGCCAACGCGCCGGCCATGAAGCCGACGCTACCGCTGGCGAAAACCAGTCCGATCAGCTCCGGCCCCAGCCCCAGCTTGTCGGTCATATACAGGAGAGCGACCGTCTCCAGCAGCGCATTGAACAGGTTGACCATGCTCATGCAGCCGAGCAGCGCGCGCAGCGTCGGATGCTTCCAGACGATGCGCAGGCCGTCCCAGGCGGCGCGCAGCATGGATTCGGATCGCTCGCCGATTTCTGGCTGAGGTTCGGGCGCCCGGATCAGCATCAGGGAGACTGCCGATACGCCAAATGAGAGCGCATCCGCCACCAGGGCGACCGGGGCTGTGAACCACTGGGTCAGCAGTCCACCCAGCCCAGGGCCGACGATCTCCGCGCCTGACCGGCTGAGTTCCAGCTTGCTGTTGCCTTCGACCAACTGTGTCGGCGCGACAAGGGTGGGCAGATACGATTGATAGGCGACGCCAAACACCAATCCCAGCGCACCGGTTCCGAACGCGCTCAGGTAGAGGATTTCGATGCGCAAGACGCCCAACAGCGCGGCGACCGGAATCACCAGCACCAATAGCATCCGTCCTAAGTCCGTCGCGATCAAGATCGGGCGACGGCGGCGCCGATCCACCCATACGCCCACAAATAGCCCTATGAAGATCGCCGGGAGCGACTCAATCGCTGTCAGCAGCCCCATCTGCGCGGGCGTGGCATCCAGCACGAGGATGGCGGTGAGCGGCAGCGCCAGGAATTTGACCTGCGTGCCGAAGAGAGAAATCGTTTGTCCGAGCCAGAGCTTCAGAAAATCGGCGTGACGCCATAAGCCGGTCCAGCGCATGGGTCGTTCCTTCACATCCGTATGAAATTGTCACTCTGGCCCAAAGTACATGGCCCATTTTAGCACTCTCAGGTGGAGAGTGCTAATTTTGGTTGAGAAAGGTAGCGTATCGAATTCGGTTGATTCGGCTTCTTTCGCCGTTGGCTGAAGCCGAACGGCTAACGGAAATCAAGCCCACTAAAGGGGCTATAAGCGACCAGAAGGGACGACTGAGCGCCTTTAGTGCGCTCGATGATGTGAGCCGGGCGTTTCAACGTCCGGCGAGCGCAAACGCGCCGCATGTCCCTTTGCACGGTTCCATGAATAACTCATTGCACCGAACGCCGTTTGTGGTTGGCGATGCCTTACGCGGTTGATCACATCCAAACCCATCCTCAACCCGGTGGCGTTTTCCGCTACAATGAGCCGCTTGCTTGCGTGTTAGTGTCGCATTGGAGTGACCTGTGCGGAGAATTCAGCGGCTGATCGTGCCGATTTTGATGCTGTTACCGTTCGTGAATGCTGCCGGGCTGAATGCCCAGGGCGGCGGCCTGTGCCCGGTGGACTACCAGGGCTTTCTGCCGCCGCGGCTGGCGCTGGGAGATGCGGGCGAGATCCGCGCCGACGGCGTGCCCAACCGCGTGCGCGAGACCCCGGCGCTCGACGGGCACTACCTGTTCGACATCCAGCCGGGGAGCCGCTTTACGCTGATCGCCGGGCCTGCCTGCGCCGATGGGGTCGTCTGGTGGCGGGTGGATGCCGATGGGCGAGTCGGCTGGACGGCGGAATCGAACACTGCCGACCGGACGTACTATCTTCAAGGTGCGGAAAATGGCGTCGTGTTCGACGCGCTCGCGCCGGGTTCGCGCCCGGCCATCACACGTGACAATCTCGACAGCCTGTCCGCGCTGCCGTATCCCGATCTGCTGCCCGGTGGCTTCGACAGCGCGGCCTTCGCCAATCTGCTGGTCGTGGCCGACCGGCGCGACGCCTTCAGCGTCTATCACGCGGGTAATCCGTTCGAGGCGCTGGTGAGCGTGAGCGTCGAAGGCGTGCTGCGCCGTGTGGCCGTCAGTTCGGCGGCGAGTCTCGTCGCTGCCGCCACGACCGATGTGGAGACGCAGGCCGAGCGTGTCACCCTCTATCGCTACGATCCGCGCGCCAACCCCGACCTACAGCCACTCGGCGATCCGTTCGATCTGGGGGATGAGCCGCCGCTGACTGCGCTCGCCATCAGCCCGCCATACCTGATCACCGCGCACGGTGAGGACGACGCCGGGCGGGTGATCGTGTGGGACATCGAGGCGGGTGAGGAGCACGGGCGGATCGAGCTGCCGTTTGCGCCGGAAGCGCTGCTCGTTGATACGACTGGCCTGGGCGCGCTCGTCAGCACGAGCGAGGCCGACGGCGAGACGCATCTGCTCGACCTGGAGGCGCTGGAGGACGTGGCGTCCGCCCCGGAGCATGGCGCGCTCGCGCTCAGCAGGGCGGCGGGCAGTGCGCTGGGCCAACTGCTGATCGGCGAGGCGGATGGGGCGGTCGCGGTCTACAACGTGCTGGCGGACGACGCCGCGCTGCCGGATCGCATCCGTTCGGGACGGCTGGAACGCCTGGGCCGCGTCGAGGTCTTCCCGGCGCTGGATGACGTGCCGGTCGCCGTGACCGCGCTGGCGGTCGATCCGACGGGGCAGTTGGCGGCCATCGGCAGCGGCCTGATCGACGTCGACGAGACGCCGGAGGATTACACCGGGCGCATCGCCTTCCTCGACCTGGCGACGGGGTTGGTCAGCGCGGCCAGCGTGCGCGACGAGGTGTTCGGGAGTTTCTACGCGCTCGGCTTCAGCGCCGACGGACAGGCGTTGATCGCCGGATACACCGACAGCGACGGCGTGCCGCGCATCGGCGTCTACGGCGCGGGGTGAAAACGGACGGCGTAGGGACGCGATTCATCGCGTCCGGGGCGGGGCGGCGGACGGCATTCATGCCGTCCCTACGATGGTCGCTCCTACCGTAGATCCCGCCCGCCCGCCCACGCGGTGGCCGGGCGGACGCCAAACGTGCCTAACCTACACCAGCTCGGTCGCGGTCAGCGGCGCAACCGTGAGATCGCGTTCGATATAGAGCGCGTGCCAGAGCTGGAAGACGAGGATCGGCCAGATCGTCCACAGTTCGTAGCTCCGTTTGGCCCGGTGGGCTTCGACCAGTTCACACACCTGCCGGGCGTTGAAGATGCCGCTCGCGTGCAGGCGTTCGGGCGACATGTAGCGCTCGACCAGGGGGCGAAAGACCGTGCGCAGCCACTCCGAAGTCGGCGGCACAAAACCCCACTTGGGGCGCTTGAGGATGGCAGCCGGGATCAGGTCGCGCACAGCATCCTTGAACACGCGTTTGAAGTCACCGCCGCGCAGTTTGTATTCCAGGGGCAAACGGAAGGCCAGGTCGACCAGAGGATGATCCTCAAGCGGCGCGCGCGCTTCGACGGACATCGCCATGCTCATCTTGTCGACCCGCATATTGCTATCTTCGGCGATCCACAGGTTGAAGCTGGCATAAGCAATCCGATCCGCAAAGTGAGCGGTCTTCGGTCTGAGCAGGATGGGGTCGAAAATGGCGCTGACGTGTTCGCTTGCCGACCGGGCCAACGCTTGATCCTGCAGCAATCCGGGTAGATGCGCCGGGTCGATCATCCGCATCCAGGCGAGGTAGCGGGCTGCCGGGCTGATGATGCGCGACTTTTCGATCAGTTTTTCTGTGCGCTGGACTCTGGAAAGCAGCGGTGACAGGACTCGATTGCGCAGCGGCGGCAGAATCGACTGGTAGCTCTCTAGCAGCCGGTCAGCGCGATAATGGGTGTATCCGGCGAACAGCTCGTCGCCCGCGTCGCCCGACAACAGTACGGGCACCCCCATCCGGCGTGCGAGCGCGGACACGTAGGCCGTCTGAATGATGCTCTGCTGCGCGACAGGTTCGTCCATGTGCCAGACCAGCCGCGGCAGCAGGTCGGTCAGGCGGTCATCGACCTTGATCGTGATACTGTGATGGTCCGTCCTGTAATGATCCGCCGCCACGCGGGCATAACGCATGTCGACGTTGAATTTCTGATCGTTCTTGGCGTCGGCGCCAAAGTCGAAGCCGACGGTGAAAGTGCGGACGGGGTTCGGTGTCGCCTGGGCCATCAGCGCGACGACCGCCGTCGAGTCGAGCCCGCCGCTCAGGAACGCACCGACCGGGACATCACTGATCATCCGCGTTTCCACGGCTTCAGTCACCGCAGTGCGCACCTGGCGAACGGCATCGGCATAGCGGAAATCGTGTCCGGTGGTGTCCATGTAGGGTTGCCAGTAACGCTCACGATGGACGAGAACCCCACGCTCCAGGATCATCAGTTCGCCTGGGGCGAGTTTCTCAATGCCGGCGAAGAGCGTCTGCGGCGGGGGGACATAGCCAAAGGTCAGATAGAGCGGCATGGCCGAGGCATTGACCTGAGTCGGCATGTGCGGATGCTCAAACAGGGCTTTGATTTCGCTGGTGAAGATGAACTCGTCGTCGAGAAACGCGTAGTAGAGCGGTTTCTCGCCCGCACGATCGCGCGTCAGGAGCATGCGCTCGTCGTGCTCACTGTAGAGGCACAGCGCGAACATGCCCCGCAGCCGCTTGACGACATCGCTGCCCCACTGCTCGTAGCCGTGGACGATCACTTCCGTGTCGGTCGCGGTTCTGAAATGATGCCCTGCACGTTCCAGTTCCGTGCGCAACTCGCGATAGTTGTAGATCTCCCCGTTGAAGACGACCGACACGGTTCGATCCTCATTGAAGATCGGCCCCGCGGGCGCAGACAGATCGATGATCGCCAGACGTCCCGCGCCCATTGCCAGACGCCCGGCGTGATAAGTCCCGAAGCCGTCCGGCCCGCGATGCACGAGTCGTTTCGCCATGCGCTCGATGAGCGCCGGATCTGCACTGGCCCCTCGCGCACGAACATAGTGACCGAAGATACCGCACATAGTAGCTCGCTTGTGTTGGTTTAGTGAGTAAGGTTAAGGCTGACCTGGCAACCGCACATACAGGGCATTTCGCACCTGGTGCACACGGCACCTGACAGTACCCAACAGACAAATATCGAACGTGTACGTGAATTCAGGGGGCTAAGTGCATTGCCTGGGGGCGAGCCGATCCCAAACGGGAACCGGCTCACCCTGGGTGAATCGTTATTTATCCTTCAGCGCGGCGAGGCCGGGCAGAATCTTGCCTTCGAGCATTTCCAGGCTCGCGCCGCCGCCGGTGCTAATGTGCGTGATCTGATCGGCGACGCCCGCGTCTTCGACCGCCGCGACCGAGTCGCCGCCGCCGATGATGCTGACCGCGCCATCCGCCGTGCGTGAGGCGACCGCGCGCGCAATCGCCTTGGTGCCCTCGGCGAACGGGGCTTTCTCAAAGACGCCCATCGGGCCATTCCAGACGATCGTCAGCGCGCCCATGATGTGAGCTTCGAACTGCTTGATCGTCTCCGGGCCGATGTCGTAGATGCCCCAGCCTTCCGGCGTGCCATCGCTGACCTCGATCACCTTGGTGTTGGCGTCGTCGGCAAACTTGTCGCCGATGACGGCGTCGGTCGGCAGCACGAGCTTACCGGCGCCCTTTGCGAGCAGCCCCTTGGCCGTCTCGACCGCGTCCGGCTCGACCAGCGAACTGCCGGTCGCGTAGCCCTGCGCGGCGAAGAAGGTGTTCGCCATGCCGCCGCCGATCAGCAGGGTGTCGCACTTGCCGAGCAGCGATTCGATCACGGCGATCTTGTCGCTGACCTTGGCGCCGCCCAGGATGGCGACGAACGGGCGCTTCGGGTTTTCCAGCGCCGTGCCCAGGTAGTCGATCTCTTTCTCAAGCAGCAGGCCGCTGACGGCGGGCAGGAACTGCGCCACGCCCTCGGTGCTGCTGTGTGCGCGGTGAGCGCTGCCGAACGCGTCGTTGACGAACACGTCGCCCAGCTTCGCCATCTGCTTGGCCAGGTCGAGGTCGTTCTTGGTCTCGGTCGCGTGGAAGCGCGTGTTTTCGAGCAGGAGCACGCCGCCGTCGGGCAGCGCTGCCGCGGCTTGCTCCGCCGCCTCGCCGACGCAATCCTCGGCAAAGGCGACCGGCACGCCAAGCAGGGCGCTCAATGCGGGCGCGACCGGCTTCAGCGAATACTTCGGATCGGGCTCGCCTTTCGGGCGGCCCAGGTGCGACATCAGCGCCACGTAGCGCGGCTGCTGCGCCAGGATCCCCTTGATCGTTGGCACGGCGGCGCGGATGCGCGTGTCGTCGGTGATCGTGGTGCCGTCGAGCGGCACGTTGAAGTCGACGCGCACTAGAACGCGCTTGCCCTTGAGATCGATGTCGCGAATCGTCATTTTGTTCATGGTGATGGCCTTTGGTTGGTGGGTGTTGGCGGTGGGCTCTTAGGTATTCGCTGTTGGCCTTTGGGAAGGCTATATCCCCCCTCCAGGTCGGAGAGGGGACACTTAGGGGTAGACTAAGCCGAAAGCGGAGAGCTAACCGCCGATGGCCCGCTAGAGTGCCTGACCGACTTTTTCGACCAGGTCGGCGACGCGGCAGGAATAACCCCACTCATTGTCGTACCAGGTCACGACCTTGAGGAAGTTACCACCCATGACCTGAGTGCTGCCGACGTCGATGATGCTCGAACGGCTGTCACCCTTGAAGTCGATCGACACGAGCGGTTCGTGCGACACGCCGAGGATGCCCTTCATCGGGCCCGCGGCGGCGGCTTCGAAGGCGGCGATCAGCTCTTCCTTGGTCGTCGAGCCTTCGGTCTCGCAGACGAAGTCGACCAGCGAGACGGTCGGGGTCGGGACGCGCACCGAGAAGCCATCGAACTTGCCCTTGAGTTCCGGGATGACGAGCGCGACGGCCTTGGCGGCGCCGGTCGTCGTCGGGATCATGCTCAGAGCGGCGGCGCGAGCGCGGCGCAGATCTTTGTGCGGCAGGTCGAGGATGTTCTGGTCGTTGGTGTAGCTGTGGATGGTCGTCATCAGACCGCGCTTGATCGTCAGCATGTCGTTGACGACTTTGGCGGCGGGGGCGAGGCAGTTGGTCGTGCACGACGCATTCGAGATGATGTTGTGCGCAGCCGGGTCATATTTATCGCCGTTGACGCCGAGGCAAATGGTGATGTCTTCACCCTTGGCCGGGGCCGAGATGATGACCTTCTTCGCGCCGGCGGTCAGATGCTTGCTGGCGCTGTCACGGTCGGTGAAGCGGCCGGTGCTCTCGATGACGATGTCGACGCCCAGGTCGCCCCAGGGCAGGGCTGCCGGGTCTTTTTCTGCCAGCGCCTTGATCTCGTCACCGTCGATGATGAGCGAACCCTCGCCAACCTCGACCGTGCCATTGTACTTGCCATAGTTCGAATCGTAGCGGAAAAGATGCGCCATCGTCGGCAGATCACCGAGATCGTTGAATGCGACGACGTCGATGTCACCGGGATAATACTCGCGGATCGCGCGCATTACCTGACGCCCAATGCGCCCGAACCCGTTGATGCCAATGCGAATCTTCGCCATGGTTGTGTCTCCTTGATTCATGATTACATCACTGAGCGAAGTTGGGAAGTGACCCCTTCAGTCGCTTAGTTTACTCCATTCGTGTTGCTGCGCACGGCCATAATGGCCTGTGCGAGCTTGGTGGGATCATGCCGCCACGGTTTTTCTTCGTTGACGAGGTCGGCATTGATGATTTCGTAGCGCTTGAGCACGTCGTGATTGGGCGGCACAGGCGTCACATAGATGGTGTTCACCCCGGCGTTCATCGTCGGGTAGTTGTTGTTCGCCAGCACGGCGCCGAAGACCCCGCGCCCGATGTGCTTCTCAATCGCCTGCACGTGGTCGGCGACCGTGAAGGCATCCGTCTCGCCGGGCTGCGTCGCCACGTTGCAGACGTACACGATCTCGGCGCTGGTCGCCCGCAGCGCGTCGGCAATGCCTGGCACGAGCAGATTGGGAAGGATGCTCGTGAACAGGCTGCCGGGGCCGATGACGACGAGGTCGGCATTCAGGATGGCGTCGACGCTACCAGGATACGCCTCAACGTCCGCCGGTTCCAGGCACAATTGCTCGATTCTGCCGCCTGCATCGGTGACGTTCGATTCGCCGACGATCCATTCGGCTTCGTCGCCGTCGAGCGGGCGTATCCACGCGGCCAGCGTCACATCCTGCAAGGTCGATGGCAGCACGCGCCCTTGAATGTTGAGCACACGCCCCGTTTCGACCAGCGCTGCTTCAAGGCCGCCGGACACGGCGGACAGCGCACTGATGAACAGATTGCCGAAGGCGTGCCCCTTGAGGTCACCGCTTTCGAAGCGATACTGGAACAGGCGCGCCATGCTGCTTTCGTCATCCGCCAGCGCGACGATGTTGTTGCGCAGGTCGCCCGGCGGCAGCACGCCCATTTCACGCCGCAGCCTGCCGGAACTGCCGCCGTCGTCGGCGACGGTCACGACCGCCGTGATATTGCGTGTGATGGACTTGAGGCCGCGCAGCACAGACGGCATCCCCGTGCCGCCGCCAAGCGCGACGATCTTGATCCCCTTCGAGCGCTGGCTGTGCTCGTAAAGGACTTCGATCATGCTCGCGTCATTGTGCGCGCGGAACGGCTCGACGAAGCGGCGCACCAGCCGCAGCAGGCCGTACAGGATCATCGCCAGCCCGGCGGTGCCTCCGACGAGGGCAAGGGCCCAGTTCTGCCAGGCGCTCGCCAACACGCCGCCGCCCAGCAATGTCGCGACCATTAAACTGATGCTCGCGATCAGCAGGGCAATACCGGCCACAACGAGGACAACCCAGCGTTTGACCCCGAGACCAATTTTGGTTAGTCGGGCGAATCGTTGGAGGATCATCATGAAACGATTGGCTCGCTCCTGGATGCGACGTTCAGATTAGCATTTTCTCCGCCGGATGTCAAAGCACGCGTGAGGTTTGACAGGGGAGTTCAGGAAAGATGTCGTACGGAATAGGTAGGACGGTTGTTGTGTGCGCCGATAGGTGGGCGGGTACTCAGTGCTCGGTGCTCGGTACTCAGTGCGGGTTCACAGTGCCGCTGGACATGTTCTGGGTTCCGAGTTCTGAGTTCAGGAAGACTGAACTGATCAAGGAAGCCGATGATACGGCTCTATCGCAGTTCTAGGAGCTATTTTCAACAGCGCCTTCAGTGCGCTTGATTTACCTTAGCCGACGGGTTGACCCGTTGGCGGACGCAAATGTGATTCAAGTCACGTGGCTGGATCGTCCAACGTGACGCGGGCGTAGACGTCTTCCAGCGCCAGCGTGCAGTCGACGGAGGTGAGCAGCATTGCTCCCTTGTCCCGCACGACAGAATGCTCCCACAAGTCATTTGGTTGGCGGCGGAAACATTCGATGCGGCGCTCGTCCTGCGCGATCAGGACATACTCCTGGAGCGAGGACAGCGACTTGTAGTGATCGAACTTGGTCGTGCGATCGTAGACCTCGGTCGTCGGTGAGAGGACTTCGATGATGGCCGTCGGATTGAGCAGGGTCACCGTGCCGTGATCGGTTCGGGTCTCTTCCTTGCCGCAAACGATCACAATGTCGGGATACGAGAATAGGCCCGACGGCGTGCCCACACGCATATCGACCGAGTCGACGTTGCAATCACGCCCGCTGAGCTGGTTATACAGGCTGGCGTATGCGCTGCCGGTGATGCGGATGTGCGCCTTGTTGGCGCCCGCCATGGCATAGACATAGCCCATGACATACTCGTGCTTGATCTGATGGGCGCCTTCGTAGGCCAGGTAATCGTCGATTGTCCAGGTGTAATGCCGTGCGGCGACCATGATGATAGCCCCTCTATCGTCATTGCTAGCAATCATATCACGTCAGCACGGCTGCTGCTTGGCTGGATGCGTCAGGCAATCAAATGCGAACCATCATGGGGGCAGTGTAGGGGCGCATGACGATGCGCCCAAATGATCGAACGTTAGCTCCCCAGCGAGCGCTCCAGGATGCGCTGCATCAACCAGAGCAGGATCGGGAAGAGGAGGGCGGCGGCGACGGCGCGCGGCGCTTCGGGATGCCACGGCCAGGTCGGCGCGCGCTTGATCGCCTGGTACTCGGTTTCGAGCGCCTGCATCGCCTTGTTCAGATTGTCCATGTCGACCATGGCGTGCGCGTCGACGCGCCGGTGCAGCTCTTCCTCGGCGATGCGCTGCCTGTGGCTGACCTGGACGAGCCGCGCTTCTTTATCCGCTTTGAGCAGGTTGTGAATGCCGATCAGCGGGTAGACGAACGTCAGCGCGCAGATGATGTTGAAGATCGGCAGCCAGATCGACGTGATGGCGATGTTGAACAACTCCGGCGCGGCAATCGTCCAGCCATAGCTGATGAAGAGGATGCCGACGGCCGTCTGCGCGCTCAGGTTGGAGAAGGCATAAAGCGGCTGCTGCTCGAACAGATTGACGATCGTGTAGTTGCGGTAGATGTAGTTGACGATGCGCAGTTGGTGCCACGTGTGATAGATGATCGTGGCCGCGGCGACAAAGGCGACCACGGCCATCAACGAGTGATAGTAGTAGAGCGGGCCGACGGCATTCACCTCGACGAAGGCAAGCCGCTGCTCGATCGGGATGCTGTCGACGACGATCAGGCTGAAGAGGACGCCGACGACCAGCACGAGCAGGGTTGGCTGGGCGGGCAGTGTCGTCAGGTGATAGCAGAGCGTGTCGTAGCTGTCGTCGTCGCATTCGAGGCCGGGACGGAAGCGCTGCAAGGCCTTGCCCGCCATCCGGTCGAGATAGTGCATCAGCCACGTGTTGTACGGGAAGGCGATCAGGAAGACGAAGACGAACGGACGCGGCAGCTGCAGCTCCGTCGCACCCTGATTGCGCAGCACGAGGTCGATGCCGATCAGCAGCAGCCAGAGGCCAAACTGGTAGAGCAGCGGCGGCCCCGGCAGCCGGTCGGTGAACGTGTTCAGGCGGTCGACCCAGCTCGGCGCGTAGGTCGGCAGGCCCACAATCGGCTGCGCCGTTCGCGGCGTCGTCACGGATTCCATCGGCGGTCATCCTCCTGCGGCAGCACGTGATTAGCCGAGTACGCGGCCAAGGAATTCCTCCATCAGCCAGAGCAAGATCGGGAAGAAGAGCGTGGCGACGACAGCGCGCGGCGCTTCCGGGTTCCACGGCCAGGTCGGCTGTCGCTTGACGATCTGGTACTCCAGTTCCAGGCTCTGGATCGCCTTGTTCAGATCGTCCATGTTGGTGACGTCCCCGGCATCGACGCGTGTATGCAGCTTGGCCGACACCTGCTGCAGGCGTCGGTTGATGTCCAGCAGATGTTCGTCGCGCGTCGCCTTGAGCAGATTGTGCGCGCCGATGAAGGGCGCGACGAAGGTCAGGGCACAGACGACGCTGAAGATCACCATCCAACCGACGAACAGCGTGTTCTGCGCGACCAGCGGGCTTGCCAGCGACCACGCATACGTATCGACCAGCATACCGATGGCCGTGGCTGCGCTCAGGTTGGAGAAGGCATACATCGACGTCTGCTCGAACAGGTTGACGCAGGTATGCTTGCGGTAGATCTCGCTCACGGTGCGCAGTTGGTGCCAGGTGTGATAGACGAAGGCACCGGTGATGATGCCGACGACGATGCCGGTCACCTGGCCGAGCAGCGTCAGGCTGTGCAGCGCCGGGTGCGTCAGGTCGATGCCGATCAGCGCCATCTGCCGGTCGAACGGGAGCAGCGACAGATAGAACGGGCCGATCAACAGCCCGGCGAGCGACGCCAGCAGCACGGGGCGCGGCGGCATCGTCGTCAGGCGGAAGCTGAGTTCGCGGTAGGTCGTCTCGTCGCATTCCAGCGCCGGGTAAAACTGATGCAGCGCGCGCCGCGCCAGCCCGTCGAGCGTGTGCAGCAGCCACAACAGATAGAACGGCGTCGCATAGTAGACGAGCGCGAATGGCGGCGGCAGCGGCTCGGAATTGCTACCCTGGCTGCGCAGCACGACATCGATCAAGATGAAGACCGCCCACAACCCGGCATAGACCATCCAGCCTGGCCCCGGCAGCCGGTCGATGCGGTAGCAGAGCTGGTCGACCCAGCTATAGCCGTAGGGGCGGTGGTCGGTGGTACGGGCTTCGGCGCCCGGCGAAGCGATCAGGGTATCTGCCATAGGATCGCCTTCAGGTCGCTATCAGTCGTCGGATGATTTGCTGAATCAGCCAGAGGGCGATCGGGAAGAGCACGGCCAGCGCGACCAACCGCGCCGTCTCCGGCTGCCAGGGCCACGTCGCCACGCGGAAGAGCGTCTGGTGCTCGATCTCCAGGCTGTGCAGCGTCTTGAAGAGGTTGTCCATATCGGCGATCTCGTCGCTGTCGATGCGCCGCCGCAGCTCTGTGGCAGTCGCCTCCATGCGCCGCGCGTTTTCGAGCATCAGGCGACGCTTTTCGGCGACGAGCACGCGATGCGTATCCGTCAGCGGCAGGATGAATGAGATGGCCGCGGCGATCAACAGGCTGCCGAGCACGAAGACGAGCACCATGTTCTGGCTGAGGAAGGCGACGTTGCCGATCCACAGGTAGACGATGACCACGAGACTGATGGCGGTGAAGGCCGTCGTGCGCGAGAAAGCATAGACACGGCGCAGATCGAACAGATCGACGCGCGACCACTTGGACAGGATTTCGCGCACGATCCACATCTTGTGGCGCAGGAAGTACATCAGCACGAATGCCGCCGCCAGATCGACGATGCCGATGAAGTGGTGATAGTGCGTCGACATCACGCTGTCCGAGATCTGGAAGGTGGCGGTGCGCACGGACACGGGCACGATGGTGTAATAGACCGCGCCCGCGACCACGCCCTGCAGGCACGCGATCAAGGTCGGCAGCCGCGGTGTCGTCGTCAGGCGGTACTTGAGCGAGGCGTATTCTTCGTCGGTGCAGTCCATCGCCGGGCGAAATTCTTCCAGCGCCTGCGCCGCCATCAGGTCCGTCCAGTGCATGAGTGCAAGGACGAACGGCGCGGTCAAGGTGACGACGTAGAGCGGCTGCGAGAGGCTGTTGGTTTCGTTGACGAGCAGCTCGATCAACATCAGGAGCACCCAGAGGACGCCGTAAAAGATCCACGGGTGACCCGGCAGGCGATCGACGAAGTCGAAGAGCAAATCGAATGGACTCGGCGCGTAGTTTTGCAGCGCCTTGGTCACATCCAGCCGTGGTGAATCGGCGGTGGCATCCACCATCGGTTCGCTCCAGGAGCACGCATTACGAACGATGCGGGAATTGTAAGGGGAACGCCAGAGCGCCGCAAGAGATCAAAATTGGCTTACGCGAGCCGCGTGAACCACCAGATCGCCAACGCTTCGAGCGCCGTTAGCCCGCCGATGGTCAGCGCCGCGTCGAACCAGAACTGCTCCGGGAACAGGCGGATCAGCGTGTCCGAGGTCAGGAAATACCAGGTGCCCTCGGAGAAGAACAGCTCGTGAAAGCCGGTGAAGAACATCTGCCAGCCGACGACCGCCAGCACGACGATCACGCCGATGGCGAGCAGCGTCATCAACGCGCCGCGCAGCAGCGCCATGCGCAATGATCCCGCCCTTTGCGACCGGCGCAAGACGAGAACACCGCCGAGTGCGACGATCCCGGTCGCGATGCCGACCGCGAAAGCATAGGTCGTGACCGTCTGCACGTCGCGCATGTGGCGCAGCTCGCGTGAATTGAACAGCGGTGTGCCGTCGTCGAAGCGCAAGTCGCCCAGGTAGCTGATGTCGCGTTGCTCAGTCAGGTAGTTGATGGCGTAGGGCGCGTAGGTCAGGCGATCTTCCTGTGTGAAGCCGAAGATGTCTTCGGGGAAGCCGGGGCGCTGGTATTCGATCTGCACGTAGAGCGGCGACATGACGAGGCGGACGTTGATCAGCACGAGCAGGATCGGCACGGCAAACGACAGCAGCCAGCCCGCGAGCGAAAGCAGCGGCAGGGTGCGCGGGGCAGATGAGTCTGTGCTGGCCGTTGGTGTGGTGTCCATGAACCAAATGACCCCTAATTCGGTCGCAGTTGTTCGGCGCCGCCGCTGAGCAGGAAGTTGAGGACGAGCGAATCGACCAGCCGCTCGACCGGTGCGCGGTCATCGGTGAAGACGAGATCCGACGGGGCGACGGGCACGCGCGACGCGGCGGCGAGCTCCAGCGTCTGGCGCAGGAGCGGGCTGGCGTCAGCGGGTAGGGCGGCGAGGTTGGCGTCCAGGTTGGTGCTGTCGCTCGGCTTAACGGTCGCGACCAGGATCGTGTTGAATGACAGCGGCACGTCCATCGCCTCGACGCTGGGGAAGACTTCGAGCAGCGTCGCCGTCAGCGCGTCGACCAGGCGGCGGTCGCTCTGCGTGCGCCCGACGTTGATGACGACCACGCCGTCGTCGGTCAGCCGGTCGCGCACCTCGCGGAAGAACTCGACCGTGCACAACTGCCACGGGATGTAGGGCGGGCGGTAGGCGTCGATGCCGATCACGCTGTATTGGCGCGGCAGCCGCTGGACGATGAAGCGCGCATCTTCCGTGTAGACGGTCAGGTTGGGCATAGCGGCGGCGTTCATGTCGAAGTAGCGCGCGCCCGCCTCGACGATGGCCGGGTCGATCTCGATGCCGTCGATCGGGATGTCCGGGTAGACCGCCGTGTATTGGCGCGCAATCGTGCCCGCGGCCAGCCCGACAATCGCCAGTGACTCGACGTCATCCGGCGTATACGGCGGTGGATTGAAGTAGGGTGCCGACAGGAAGAAATCCCACGTGCGCCCGGTCAGGATCTGCGTCGGATTCCACTCACTGTGGACGCCCTGGCCCTCGTTGAGATAGAGATAGCGGTTGCCCTGTCGATCCTCGGCGACCTGGATGTAGTTGTAGGCGCTCTCGTCTTCATAGAGGATCGTCTGGCCTGGCAGTGCGGCGCGCACCGGCTGGCTGAGCGCGAGCGCCGCCAATCCGGCGATCACGATCGGCATCCACAGGAAACGCAGCGCCATTATGCCGCGCGCCCACAGCAAGCCGATCAGCCCGACGACGTAGAGCAATGCCGCGAAGATCAGGAACGTCCAGAACGTGCCAACCTCCGGCGTGATCACGAGCACGGGCAGGAAGGTGCCGATCAGGCTGCCGAGCGTCCCGATGGCATAGATGCGCCCGCTGATGCTGCCCGCGCGCTCGGCGTCTTCGACGGCGAGGCGGATGGCGAACGGGGAGGCCATGCCGAGCAGGGTGATCGGCGCCGCGAACAGCAGCAGCACGACGATGAACGAGCCGACCACGAGCGGCGCTTCGATGCCCTGGACGGCGCTCGCCGCCAGCGAGAGCAGCGGGCGCGCCAGCAGCGGCACCAGCGCATTGGCAAACGCGCCCCAGAGCAATATCTGGTAGAAGCGGGCCGGATGCGGATTGCGGTCGGCCATTCTGCCGCCGAGGAAGTAGCCCGCTGTCAGGAAGAGCAGGATCAGGCCGATGACGTTGGCCCAGATCAGGTTGCTCGTGCCGAAGACGCTGCCGAGCAGGCGCGAAGCGGTCAATTCGACGGCGAGCGTCGTCATGCCGCTGGTGAAAACGGCGAAATACAGGTAGTTGCGGCGCGCTTCAGACATAGGGTGAAATCATTGGGTGAGTGGATATGCGTAACAAGATGCGTTAAGTCTATCAATCCGCACAATATCACACGCGGGCACAGCGGACGACCCACGGGACGTCCCTACATCGCGTGTCGTAGGGACGAGACGTGCCTCGTCCGAGATTTCTAGAGCATACATTTCGCGCTGGCGTTGCGCAAAGGTCAATACAGCATCGGCTTGGCGAGCGCGACCTTGAGATCGTCGCCCTTCTGGATGACGAGCGTCGGGATGCGCGCGGCGCGCAGTGCCGTGATCGTCGGTTCGGCGTTCGCGCCGCCGAACGAGGCCGGGTCGACGAAGACGACGGCCGGGCGAATGCCGCGGCTGCTCAGGATGTGCAGCATGCTGACCCACTGCGTATCCGCCGACGACGTGACGACGATCAGCGTGGCGCCGCGCGGCAGGTGCGGATTCTCCAGCGAGAGCATCAGTTGCAGCGTGTAGGTGGTGAAGCTGCGCGCCGTCGCCAGCGTGTTGAGGATGCGCGCGAGCTGGGGCGTGCCGTGCTCCGCATGATGGACGACGCGCTGCGGCACGTAAGCGATGAAGCCGACGGCGCGCTCGCCCTGGACGAAATGCTCGGCCAGCGATGCCGCTGCCACAACCGCGTATTCCTCGGTCGAGGCAGGGATGCCCGCCTGGGTCGGCACGACCGGGCCGACACCACCGACGCGGCGCACGGACGGCTCTTCGTACAGCGACCCGGCTGAGAAATCGACCATCAGCCACAGATCGACCATCGGATCGAGCTCGAACTCTTTGACCATCAGTTGGTCGCGGCGGGCCGAGCTTTTCCAATGGATGCGGTTGAAGCTGTCGCCATAGGCATATTCGCGCACACCGGCGGCGTTGGTCGTCACGTAGTGGGTGCGCTGGCGCTGCGCCTCACCGCCGCTGAGCGCGCCCGCCGGCAGATTGAAGCGGTCGACCGGCACCGTCTGCGGGAAGACGATCACTCTGGAGGTGGCCGGGATCGAGCGCGGGTAGACGAAGAAGCCGAACGGATCGCCGCTGACGATCGTCATTGGGCCAAGCTGGAACTCGCCGCGCGTGTGGCAGGGCGTTTGCACATGCCAGGTGTAGGTCGAGCGGCCCGTCATCGCCGGGACGATGTGCCCGGCGGAATGGCTGGAGAGCGTCGAATGATCGCGCACTTCGAGCCACAGGCGCGGCAGGTAGCTGCGGTTGATGACGGCGAACGACTCGTCGATGACGCCACCGACCTGCGAGCGCGTGGAGCGCGTGCGGCGGCTGACGCTGATCCACTGTACCGAAATCCAGGCCCAGATCAGCGAGACGACCAGGATCGCGCCGAAGATGTAGGCGAGGTTGAACAGGAACGAGCGGCCCGTGATCAAGCCGATCGCCAGACTGGCGATCAGCAGCAGGTAGAAGGCGTTGCGACGATTAGGCATCGGCGGGAACTAGCGCGCCGTCGCCCCGGCCACGGGCGTCGTCTGCAGGATGTCGTGGACGACGTTGCGCGCGGTCACCTTGTTGATGCGCGCCTCCGGGCGGACGATGACACGATGCGCCAGGCAGACTTCGGCCAGCGCTTTGACGTCATCTGGGATGACGTAGTTGCGCCCGGCCATGGCTGCGCGCGATTGGGCGGCGCGGAACAGCGCCAGACCCCCGCGCGGGCTGCTGCCCAGGTAGACGTCGGTGTGATTGCGGGTGTGGGTGACGAGGTCGATGATGTAGCGCTTGATCTCGTCGGCGACGTAGACCTGGCGCACGGCGTACTGCGCGTTGATCAGATCCTGCACAGTGACGACCTGGTAGGTGTTCGCCAGCGGGTGCTCGTACTGCTGCGAGGTGAGCACCGCCATCTCTTCCTGCGGCGAGGGATAGCCGAGCTGGATGCGCATGAAGAAGCGGTCGAGCTGCGCTTCCGGCAGCGGGAAGGTGCCCTCGTATTCGATCGGGTTCTGCGTCGCCAGCAGTTGGAACGGCTCCTGAAGCTGGTAGGTGACACCGTCGACCGTCACCTGGTGCTCTTCCATCGCTTCCAGGAGGGCGGCCTGCGTCTTCGGCGTCGCGCGGTTGATCTCGTCCGCCAGCACGATCTGGGCCATGATCGGCCCGGCGCGGAACTCGAATTCGCGCGTCTTCTGGTTGAAGAGCGAGACGCCCGTGACGTCCGACGGCAGCATATCCGGCGTGAACTGGATGCGGCTGAAGGTGGCGCCGATCGAGCGGGCCAGTGCCTTCGCCAGCATCGTCTTGCCGACGCCTGGCACGTCCTCGATGAGCAGGTGACCCATGCTGAGCAGACCCAGCACCGTCAGGCGGATTTCATTGCGCTTGCCGACGATCACCTGGCTGACGCTGTGCGTGATCCGCTCAGCGACCTGTTGAACGACGTCGACATTCGTCCCGTTGGCATTGGAATTGTCGGCGTACTGCGTCTGATCTTGCTGTGCGCGTCGTAATCTAGACGTAGGGGTATCCGGCATATGTCTCGGCTCTTTTGTTATCAGAATCACGTCATGCGCCGGGAAAACTCCTGGCGCACTTCTATCTTAGCAGTATATCCCTAAAGATTCCCTGTCGGAAGGATGAGAAAAAAGTGGGAAAGCCGGTGCTTACCCTGCGCTCAGTCTACGGTCAATTCATTCCACACCGAGTTCACACACATATTGAGGTCATTGCACTAGTCTGTGCGCCCAACGACCGCCGGATGCTCAACTTTCTATGCTTCGGGTCGTCGTCGGTAGCCCGCTTGAGCGGGCGCAGCCTGAGCCAGGGGCTTGAGTCCCTGGCGGTGTTTGCAGCCCACATGATGCTCAACCTGTAGACACGCGGCGCATGATCGGCATAAATTTAAGGCGGACAAAGCCTCGCGCTGCCCGGCGCGATCACGAGGAGCACACTCGTCATGGACAACCCAACAGCGCCGATCACGGACGATCAGGTGGCGTGGCTGCGCGATGCAGGCGACAGCGAAGCCCTACGAGCGTTGTTCAGCGACGATATGTGGCTGCGTGAGCGCGTGGCTCAGGGCGGCTACGACGGTTACCTGGCCGATCTGCAGGTCGCGTGGGACAGGGCCGCCGCAGATCTGCTGCGCCAGTCCGAGGAGGGCGAACCCCTGCCGGCGCTGATCGATTTGCTGCGCTACACACTGATCTGGAGCGGCGTCTGCATGGCGGCGAACTATTTCGCGCCGGGGTTGATCGCGCGGGCGGTGGCGACAGGTTTGTGGTCACCGGAGCGTGCTGTCAGCGCCGCAGCACTCAGTTGGGAGCCAGAGCGCGCCTTCGACGTCTACGATGCGCTGCTGGCGCATGGCAATCTGAGCCAAGCGCACGCCAGCACCGTCTACCGGCTGATGATGCTGGCCGCCGAGGCCATCGAGTACGAGGGAATGCGTGCGCAAGCGTTCGAACGTGCGGCCAAACATGCGGATGCGGAAGCGCAGACGGTCTCGCTGCTGGCGTCGCTCGCTGCGGCGCTCAAGGCGGCAGATCGCGACGAGTATCCCGATAGGTACATGCTTGGGCAGTTAGCGGCGGAACTGCCGGCGGCGCTGCTGGCTCAGGCGGTCGAGGGTGTGCGAGCGCTCGGCAATGCAGATGCGCGCGCCTGGGTGCTGGCGGCGCTGGCGCGCCGGCTGCCTGATGAGCGCAAGGCGCTGGTCGACGATGCATTGGCCGCCGTGCCCGCTATCGTCGATGCCACAGCGCAGGGTTTGGACACCGTGATGCGGGCGAACGCCATCATGCAGATGGCCGATCTCCTTGAAGGCGAGCAGGTGTCGCGCGCATTCGAAATGGGACTGATGCTTGAGGTCTGGCTGACGCGCGCCATTGCACCGCTGGTGGATCGGCTGGACGAGGCGCAGCAGGTGCGGGCGCTTAACGTCCTGCTGACGGTCGAGGATGAGTGGGGGCGCAAGGATGGCCTGCTGGCACTGGTGCGGCACGCACGCGGTCAGACTCAGCGGCGCGCACTCGAAGGCCTGCTCGTGATCGGCCATGGCGAGGCGCGCGAGGTCATTCGCCGGTCGATGGCTGCGGACGTCGACCCGGCGCTGCTTGAAGCGGGGCGACTGTTCGCGGAACACATCGCGGACGACGATCAGCGAGCCTGGGCGTTGGAGACGATCCGAACCGCACTCGCGGCGCGCGATCCTGCACCAGACGCGACAACGCAATCCGGCGCAGGGGTGGGGACGGACGAACCGTCAATCGATGAGCAGTTCGCCGCGGCGCTCAAGATCCGCTGGGCGGAGGATCGCTTTCCGGTGCTCGAACGATTGCTGCCGCAGCTCTCCGATGAGCAAATTCGGATTGTGCTGGAAGATGCGCATGCGGCACGCGGTGACGATCACTTGCGCGACCGGCTGATCGGGGCGATTGCGCTGCGCTGCGCTGCCGAGGCGCTGCCCGCGTTGTTCGAGCGCGCCGTCGTCACCTGGCAGATGATCTCGGACTGCCAGATGCTGTTGCATTGGGGCTACGAGCCGCCTGACGGATTCATGCCGGGGGCGATTACCTATGTCGAGTCGTGCCTGCAAGCGCGGCTGGACCCGTTCACACGGATCGATCTGCGGCACACGCTGCTGCCGCATCTGACGGGTGAGGCGAAACGTGCCCACTCTGCCGAAGCCCTGGCGACGGCGCTCGCGGATGAGTATCTGCCCGGTCGCGCGGAGCACCTGAGCCGAATATACGCCCTGCTCGACGAGGCCGATCAGCCCGCCGCGTTGGAGGCCCTCTACACGGCAGTCACGACGGCCTACGCCGAGTTCGCGCCGGAAACGGACGCGCCGCCAGCGCCGAGCGCGGCGACGGACGACGACTATTACCGCGACGGCCGTTTGCGTCACGTCTACCCGCTGCTGTTTCATCTGGACGAGGCGCGCCGCGCACCATTGATCGAAGGCGCGCTCAAGCTGTGCCTTGCCTTTGAGGACAAGCGCTACGCCGCGAGCGTCCTGGGGGAGCTGGGGCGCATGTTCGATGCCGGTCAACTGGCCCGCGTGCTGGAAGCCGTGACCGGCTGGGATGATGCGGGCGCACGCGCATCCGTGATCGCCCGGCTGCGCCCGCACCTGAGCGATGACCAACTCGTGGCGCTGCCTGACGAGGGGGCCGTCGGAAGTCAGCACGAGGTCTACCGGCTGCTCGAACTGGCGCGCGAGGCGGCGGACGAGGAGCGGCCCGCACTGCTCGAAGGGGCGTTGGCCGCGGCGAAGCTGGTGCAGAGACTGGGTGAACGGCGCGCGGTCTTCGTCGACCTGGCCCTGGCCGGGGTAGACGAGGCGCTGCAAACGCTGGTCGAGAGCGTGCAGTATATGGAGCCGGGCTACCAGGGGCAGTTCTTGCTGTCGCTGTATCCGCGACTGGCCGATCAGCCTGATATGCGGGCGACGATCATGCGCGGGATCGTCACTCAACTCGAACAAATCCGCAGTGGCAACCGGCAGCTGGGGTTCGAATGGTTTCTGCCGTGGTCGCGGATCAAGCCGCTGCTGACGCCGGAACTGCGGGCGCAAATCCCGCCGCTCCTGCTCGAAATCGTGCGCGATTGGCGCTGGGCGTGAGGGATGCGTTTCAACTTGTGAGTTACGTCGCCAGTGGCTCGAAGCCACTGGCTGGCATGCCAAAGCCTGCTGAAGCAGGCTGCCAGATGTTTTTTTGTGATTACCAGCCACCTTCAGGTGGCTTCAAGCGCCCAGCCCGATGCTTCGAGCATCGGGCGCGCTTTCGCTACAACGGCAGAATCCAGGGCTTGTGCAGGAAGGACGGCGGCGTCTGCGTCAGGTCGGCGTCGGGGTCGATCAAGAGGCGGCGTGAGCGCCCGTTGAAGGCGATGTAGACCTCCGCACGCACCTCGACGTCGGCATAGCCCTGCGCCCGCGCCATGTCTTCGACGTAATGCGCGAAGTCCAGGATCATGTCCGGTTGGAAGGCCATCTGCCGTTCTTGCAGCCGCGTCAGGTATTGATCGGGGAAGACCGTCCATTCTCGCCCGCTGGCCGGGTCGCGGACGTGGAACTCGGCGTAGGCGGCCTTCTCGACCAGCATCACGCGCCAACTCAGGCGGAAGCCCTCCTCCGTCCACAACACATCGCCCGGATAGAGCAGGCAGCGGAAGGGCAGCAGCACCTGCGCGGAAAAAAAGGCCGCCAGCATGATCGTCAGCCAGCGCGCGGTCTGGCGGGGTGTGGGCGGCAGATCGGCGGTGGGCTGCGGTCTGCGCGCCAGCCAGCGCCAATCGCGCTCGTCAAAGAAGACCAGCGTCAGCGTCGTCATGATGACCGGGAACATGCCGATCACCGGGAAGAGCACGCCCGTGGCGACGTGGAAACCGGCCGCGACGACGTAGGCGAACGGGCGTGTCTTTCGCCACGTCAACCAGAACGGGATCGTCAGGTCGTAGAGCGCGCCTGCCCAACTCATGAGCAGCGCCGTCTCGCGGTGGGCGAGCAGCGGGCCGATCAGCGGCAATTCTCGCAGCGGCGGCAGCCACAGCGCCAGCGGCATCCCGTTCAGAAGCCAGTCCGGGTTGAGCTTGGCGATCCCGGCGAAGAAATAGACCAGCCCCAACTGCGCGCGGAGGACGGCAATCGTCCAGGCCGGGACGGTCGCGGCATACAGGCGCGGATCGCGGCGGGCATCGAGCGACCAGCGGCAGTTGAGCGGCAGCCAGATCATGAGGAAGCTGAGCAAGGTGATCAGGTAGTAGTGGTTGAGGTAGTAGGCCTGGTCGATCAGCTCGACGTAGGTGAAGAGGATGAAGAATGCGACGATGCTGGCGCGATAATGCCAGCCGACGGCGATCAGCAGGGCGAGCAGGGTCATCACCACGAACACGACGAGCATCCATTGGCCGGGCAGCGGGCGCACCCAGCCGAAGCCCGCGTAGGTGAAATGGAACTGCGGCGCGATGTACTGCGTCTCGACCCAGCCGTTGCCGATGAAACGGACGAGGCTGATGAACATCACCAGCCCGAAACCGATGCGGTAGATGGCGAGCGGCAGGCTGGGGACGGGCGTCCGCAGGCGGTCGCTCACCGCCCGCAGGCTATTAGTCGCCATCGCTATCCGTGAACGTGATCGTCAGGCCCAGGTTGGTCATCATGTCGATCTTCATCAGCAGCACGAGATCGCGCGCTTCTTCGTAGATGGTCGTGATTTTGTCCGGCGTTTCGTTGAGCACGATTTCCATTGGCTGCTGAACGGCCTCGATGGCGACCAGGATGTCGTCAATCTCGCGGTTGATCTCGTCCGCCATCGGCACCCCGTTATACATGACGTCGAGGCTGTTGAGATAGTCGTCGAAGCCGAGGCCGGTCTGGCCTTCGATGTTGCCGTTGAAGGTCGCCCGGAAAGCCTCAAAGAAGCCCTGGATCATCGGCATCGAGAAGCCGCTGTAGGGTGCGGGCACGGCGACCGGGCGCACGATGCCGGTGCCCATGCCGAGCGGTTCGTGCAGGCTCATCTGGACGACCTGTTCGAGCGAGAAGATCATCTCGTTGGCGAGCATACTGGTCGACTGGCGGACGCTGGTCGGGTTGTCGGACACGATGAACGTGCGCAGGTAGTTCTGCCCGTCCGGCGACCACATCTCCAACAGCGCGCTGGTGTCCTGCTCCAAGATGTCGGTCACGATCAGCAGGTAGCGGCGCCGCTGGGCACCGGCATCGCCCTCGGTGTAGCGCGCGAGCACGTTTTCCGGCGCGCCGCTGTTGAAGAGCAGGTATTCGAGCGTGTGCAGGCCGATCATGTTCGAGCCGAAGGTGCCGATGAAGTCCGCGTCGATGATGCGCGGCTCGGCGATCAACGACTCGATGAAGTCGACGTTGGGCGGTGTCTCATTGGCGATGCGCGCATGGGTGACGAAGGCGCGCCCCAGCCGGAAGATCTTGACCTGCTCCCACAGGAGGACGGTCGTGCGCCACTGCTGCTGCAAGGCCGCCAGGTGCTCCTGAGTCGGGTCGTCGGTGAAGGCCTGCGCCAGGTTATGCAGATTGGCGACGCGCTGGTAAAAGGCCGTGTGCAGCGGCATGATGATCTGGTTGCCGATGTTTTCCAGCATCGCGCCCTGAGTGAATGTCTCCGTCTGCTCGTCCTGCGCGACGACCGGCGCGGCCAGCAGCAGCCCGGCGACCAGCGCGAGCAGAAGGGAACGGAAAAAAGGCATACGGCCTCCTGAGCATGATGATGAAAGAACGGCACGGCGCTGCGGATCATACAACCGCGACGGTCAGGTGATGTAGGGCGGAGTTAGGTGGATTGTGTCACCGTTCAAGAACGGACAGGGCCCCAAGGGGACTTCCTTCGGTCGCACGCCCTGTCCCTACGACAGCGCCGCCAGAATCTAGCGGCCATGCGTCCATCTCGTCGTTTCACCCCGCGGGCGCATCGTGATGCGCCCCTACAATATATGCTGCCCGACTCATTACTCATACCTCGTTACTCATCACCTGTGTTCGCACTGAGCACTGAGCACCGAGCACTCAGCACCCCCTACAGCGACGCCAGGAACGCGAGCAGGGCGTCGATGTCGCCCTCGTTCATGTCGAGCACGGCATCGCGCGAGGCTTCGGCTTCACCGCCGTGCCACAGGATCGCTTCGAGCAGGTTGCGCGCGCGCCCGTCGTGCATGTAAGTCGTGTGCTCGTTGACCGTCTCGAACAGGCCGATGCCCCACAGCGGCGGCGTGCGCCATTCATTGCCGGTCGCCTGGAAGTCCGGGCGGCCATCAGCTAAGTCGTCGCCCATGTCGTGCAGGAGCAGGTCGGTGTACGGGTGGATCGTCTGGTTGGAGAGCTGCGGCACGACCGGATGAATGCCCGTCGTCAGCGTGATCGTATGGCAGCTCTGGCAGTCAGCCTCTTCGAAAACCTGCGCGCCGCGCTGCACCTGCGGATCATCCGGCGTGCGCTGGGCGGGCACAGCCAGCACGCTGGAATAGAGCACGACCTTGCGCAGATCGTCGTCGCTCAGTTCCGGCTCACCGCCGCCGGGCGCCGCCCGGCAGTCGATCTGGACGGCAGTGCAGTTCTGGTTCGGCATGACGCTGGTCGTCACGCCGATGTCGCCGTTGAAGGCCCCGGCGATTTGCGAGAGCAGCGTCGGCTGGTTGGCCTTCCAGCCGAAGCGACCGAGCGCGAGTCGTCCTTCGAACGTGTCCCAGGCGTAATTTGGCCTGCCGGAGATGCCGTCGCCGTCGGCGTCGGTCGGGTCGGCCAGCGCCAGGATGTCCGCTTCCGGCACCGCTTCGAGCAGGCCGAGGCCGATCATCTGGTTGGCGACGCGCGGTGAGATCATGGTTTCGGCGCTCATCGGGCCATAGTTGAGTCCGCTGAAGGTGTATTCCGGCTGGCGCAGCGTGACCACGCGGCCATCGTTGAACGTCATCGGGATGTCGGTGTAGACGATGTGCACCTGGCCCTCGCCGGGCACACCTTCGATGCCTTCCGGTTCGAACTGCCCGCCGTAGTTCGGGTCGGGCAGATTAGCGCCGGTCAGATCGCGCTCCGGGATGCTCAGGCGGATGAGAAAGCCCGAGGACTGCTCGCCGTCGAAGTTGGGCGCACGCCCGCGGCCATCCTTGAAGTGACAGCCCGCGCACGAGCGCGAGATGAAGAGCGGCCCCAGCCCGTCGCGCGCAGTGGTCGACGACGGCGCAATCACCCAGTTCTGATTGAAGAACGAGTTGCCTACGAAGAAGAGCAGGTTCTGCTCACGCTCCAGCCCCGGGGCCGGTTGGCCGAAGGCGTTGGGCGTGATGTCATGAACGGTCGTTTGCCCACCCAGGAGCGCCATGAGTGCCGCCGGAGCCTCCTGCGTCTGGGCAGGTTGGGCGCCGGTCAGCAGAACGCCGATCACGAGCAGCACTCCCCCCAGGAGGCTGAGAAGGCCGATTGGCACGATGGGGGGCAAACGACGCATGATGATGACTCCTATTCTGGCAGCGCGGTGTTGATCGTCAGGCCAAGCTCAGAGGCCGACTCCGCAAACAGATCGCCCAGATCCATGAGCGAGAAGACGGCAGCGAGGATGATCGGCCGGCTGTCATCCGACACAATCGCCTGATCGAATGGTGCAGGGATGCTATTGACCAGTGTATCCGCATTCGTCAGCGTCTCCAGGACGGTTGCATTAAGGTCGGGGTCGACCGCCTCGATCACGCTCGCCAGGCTGGTGCCCTCGACGACGCTGCCGTCGACGCGCGTGTAGTGGCCGCTGTAGACGTTGCGAATGCCGTTGAAGTTGTTGACGATGTCGCGATGGGTGTTGTCCGAGAAGCACGAGTGCTCGTCTTCCTGGTCGCGGTTGTCGTAGGCGGTGAACATGCGCTCACCGGCCAGCTCGGACTTGCTGAGCACGCCGATGCCGGTCAGGATCGCGCTTATGGCGTCATCCGGCGGCAGGGCGAGGAAGGTCGCGCGGTAGTTGTCTTCGGCGGTCGGGTCCCATTCTGAGACGAGGTAGTCAAGGTGCTCGACCAGCCGATCGGTGACCAGCCGCAGGTAGGCCGCGCGGCGCTCGGCATTCGGCGCGGTCGTGTAATCGGTGAATGGGCGCGCGCCGGGGCCGTCCGCGCTCAGATCCTGCCCCCAGAGCAGGAACTCGACGGCGTGGTAGCCGACGCTGATGTTCTCCTCGGCGCCGCTCTCGTTGAGCGATTCGAGCAGCTCCGCGTCGAGATCGGGGTAGTCGGTCGTGTCCTGGATGATGCCGCTGTCCGGGTCGCCGTCGACGTAATCAATGTAGACCTCGTCGAGCGGCCAGGCGTTGATCAGGCCTTCGGGGCCGTCGGCATCGTCAATCGGCCCGCCGTAGAAGCGGAAGGCTTCCGTCTGGCCGTAGGGTTCGCGGGCGGCCAACCAGGCAGCGCGTGCGGCCTGGAGCGTGTCGTCCGAGGGCGCGTCGAGGAAACTGTCGATCGCCGTTTGCAGATCGAGCGCGGTCGTGTAGGCGTCTTGGTACGACGCGAAGACGATGTCGGCGTAGGTCGCCGCGGCTTCCTGCTTGAGCGTCGCCAGCTCATCCTGCGCCAGAATCGGGCTGGCGGAGAGCGCGACCAGCAGCGTGAGCAAAAGCAGTGATAACAAGGTGGGTCGTGTAACTTTCATCGGTTGTGTGCCTCCTGAGCATAGTCGTCGTCTTCGATGCGCGATGCAGGATTCAAGGCATGGCCGCCCCTCTCGATCGGCGGCCAGCGCTTCCGGTGGGTATGTCAGTGAGCGCGGCGCTAATCGACATCACCACTGTCTGGAACGGCGATGCTCAGCCCCATCTGACCGGCCATATCGACCTCGAACAGGTGCACCAGGTATTCCATGCCGCCATAGATACTCTGGATGCGCTGCGGTTGAACCTCGATGAGGGTGCTCAACGGGTAGTTGAGCGCGTCGATGGCGGCGATGATCGCCGTGAGCTGATCGTTGATCTCGCCGGACAGCGGCACGCCGTTCTCGGTCGCGCCGATCAGGTCGAGATAGTCGTCCAGGCCAAGCGAGCCGTGGTCGCTGTCGCCGTTGAAGGTCTGCTGGATGATCTTGAGCAGACTGTTCATCTCCTGCAAGCTGTAATCGCCGTAGGGAGACGGCACCAGCGCCGGGTCAGGCTCGCCGGTCGTGATGCCGAGCGGCAGCGCCAGGTCGGTCGTGTAAATGTCTTTGATGGCGCGCAGCATGTTGGCCGTCAGCATGCTGATCGTCTCGTTGGGATTGCGCAGGTCGTCCAGGTTGACGAAGGTGCGCGCGTAGTCGTCGCCCTCCGGCGACCAGATCTGCCACAGATCGGCGGCCGTCTGCTGGAGCATCGACGTGGCCGTCAGCACGTACTGCTGGCGCCGCTGGCCCGCGCGCCCGCTGGCGAAGGCGGCAATCGCCTCGTTCGGCGTCCAGTCGCCGTCGAAGAGCAGATACTCGATGGCGCGCAGGTTGTAGACGTTCGACGCCTGCGTCTCCATGAAGTCGGCATCGAGTGGTTGATCGCCGTCGAGTAAGCCGTCGATGACGCTCGGCGCCGCCGGGTAGCCGTTGTCGATCCGGTTGTGCAGCAGCGGGATGTCACGTCCGAGCCGGAACAAGGAGACCTTCTCCCACATCAAAGAGGTTCTCCGCCACTGCTCGCGTACGGTCTCGAGCGCGGGCGGCCTGGGGTTGGCGACGAATTCCTCCGCCGCATCGTGAAACGCTTCCGTCTGTTGAACAAAACCCTCGTGCAGAGGCAGGATGATATTCTGGACGATGTTCTCCAGCATGTCGCGCCGGGAGAATTCGTCCGTTTGTGCCCCGGCGCTGCCCACGATCAAGAGCGCGGTCACACTCAAGAGCGCGAGGGTGCGCCGTATCAAGGCATGATGCTGCATATAACTTCTCACCGTGAGGTAGGTCGGCCCGGCATGTGCAAAATTGTACAAACTCCCTCGGCAGCCTGTCCACAAGGACGGTTAAGACACAAGTACGACCCCGATCAGCCGGGTTTTCAGGCCGATTAACTCGGGCGATCACAGCGGGTTCGTTCTGCATTCCGCGCGGGTGGACGGCGTTTATGCGCAGCGGGCGGATGGGATTTCGCGAGGGAAAGATGGGGGGACGGGTGGGGAAAGTGCTCCGTGCTCCGTGCTCAGTGCTCGGTACTGGGATGCGAGATCACAAGGCCGTGAAGGTGATGACTACGGATGGTGCTCGGTGCTCAGTGCTCGGTACTCAGATGCGGGCTTACCGGGCGCTGAAGGTGACGAGGGAGGAGGGGCGCAGCGCTGTGTGGCTGTGCGTAGGGACGCATCACGATGCGCCCAACGAGCCGCACCTTTGTAACGAGTGAGTGTAATTTGCCGATGCGAGACGCCATGACTGGGGTCGCCATGCGCACACCCTTTGCGCGCAAACATCGGCGTGATGCGCTTGTTCTATGCGGATTTCAGGCTCAATGTTGTGTCAGAACACTTGCACAGTATAATACGGAGAGAGTGGAACGGGCGCGTTTTCCTGCCTATAGAGTGCCTTATTTCTATTCACACACATGACACTGACGTCCCACAGGGGCGATTTACTGAAGGAGCTTGTGCACATGGCGAAGTCTCGCGCCGAGATGATGGTAGAGCGCCTTCGCGATCTCCAGGCCACCACGCCGGAAATTGAAGCGTCGGCGGTGGTGAGCGTCGACGGCCTGATCATGGCGTCATCGCTGCCGGTCGGCGTTGAAGAGGATCGCGTCTCCGCGATGAGCGCGGCGATGCTGTCGCTGGGCGAGCGCATCTCGAACGAACTGGGCCGCGGTGGGCTGGATCAGGTCTACATCAAGGGGGCGGAAGGCTACGTCATCCTGATGGACGTCAGCACGGAAGCGGTGTTGACGACGCTCGTACGCGAGGGGGCCAAGCTCGGCCTGATTTTGCTCGACATGCGGCGCACGGTCGACGACCTGGGGAAACTTCTCTAGCCACCGATTTTCGTGTACAATTGATTTACATGGTCGGCAATCAGATGCATTAGCGGGGATTCTATCCCCGCTGTGTTTTTGATGATGGGGGAATGCGCGCCTCGTGCGTCGCAGTCATTGGCACGCGGCCCCGTGAGTCGCAACGCGTCGCCGACGTTTTTCTACTCATGTACGATCATGTGCGAGTGAGCAAGCTATGACCAAATACATCTTCTGCACGGGCGGCGTTGTCAGCTCCGTGGGCAAGGGCGTGACCGCGGCTGCAATCGGGCGCATTCTCAAGGCGCGCGGGCTGAAGGTCGCCATCCAGAAACTCGATCCCTATCTGAACGTCGACCCTGGGACGATGAGTCCTTACCAGCACGGCGAAGTGTTCGTGACCGCCGACGGCGCGGAGACCGACCTCGACCTGGGGCACTACGAGCGCTTCATCGACGAGCATCTCAACCGCACGTGTAACGTGACTGCCGGGCGCGTCTATATGAACGTGCTCGAAAAGGAACGCCGTGGCGACTACCTGGGCGGGACGATCCAGGTCATCCCGCACATCACCAACGAGATCAAGCGCTGCATCGTGCTGGTGGCTAAGGAGACGAACGCCGACGTGGTCATCGTCGAGGTCGGCGGCACGGTCGGCGACATCGAGAGCCAGCCGTTCCTGGAGGCGATCCGCCAGATGCGCCAGGGCATCGGCCGCAACGACGCGCTGTTCATCCACGTCACTTATCTGCCGCACATCGGCGCGACCGGCGAACTGAAGACCAAGCCGACGCAGCACAGCGTGCGCGAACTGCGCAGCATGGGCATTCAGCCGCAGGTGATCGTCGCGCGCTCGGATCACGAGGTGGAGAAGGAACTGTGCGACAAGATCGCGCTCTTCTGCGACGTCGATCAGGAGGCGGTCATCCCGCTGGTGACGACCGATCTGCTCTACGGCGTGCCGCTCCTGCTCGAAGATGCCGGGCTGGGCAATTACCTGGTCGAGGCGTTGGGGCTGCCGCGGCGCAAGCCCGAATTGGGCGATTGGCGCGCCATGACCGCACGCATGCGGGCGCTGACCGAAAACGGCCATGCGCCGGTGCGCATCGGCATCGTCGGCAAGTATGTCGAGCTGCACGACGCCTACATGAGCGTCAAAGAGGCGCTTTACCACGCGGCCAGCGCGCAGAATCGCCGCCTCGAAATCGAGTGGCTCTACTCCGGCGACCTGGAGAAGGATCGCGGCTGGGACGTGCTCGAATCGGTCGACGGGATCGTCGTGCCGGGCGGCTTCGGCTATCGCGGCATCGAGGGCAAGATCCTGGCGGCGCGCTTCGCCCGCGAGCGCAAGGTGCCGTATCTCGGCCTCTGCCTGGGCATGCAGACGATGTGCATCGAGTTCGCGCGCGACGTGCTCGGCTACGAGGATGCCAACAGCTCGGAGTTCGAGACGAACAGCGAGCACACGGTCATCGACCTGATGCACGAGCAGCGCGCTGTGACCGAGCTGGGCGGCACGATGCGGCTCGGCGTCTACCCGTGCCGTCTGGTGGCAGGCTCGAAGGCGGGCTCAGCTTACGGCAATGCCGACTGCGTCGAGGAACGCCATCGCCATCGCTTTGAATTCAACAACGTTTATCGCAATGCATTTGCCGATGCGGGCATGCTCTTCAGCGGCATCAGCCCGGATGGGCATCTGGTCGAAATCGCCGAAGTCCAGGATCATCCGTTCATGGTCGGCTCGCAGTTCCATCCTGAGTTCCTGAGCCGCCCGAACGCGCCGCATCCACTCTTCAGTAAACTGGTCGAGGCGGCCCTGGAGCACGGCAAGACGCGCTGACGGCGTCACGAATTTCGCATTTCAGCCTGAAAAGGACAGAGAGTCATGACAGTAGCAGATTACATTAAGGCAATGCCGAAGGTGGAGCTTTCGGTGCAATTTCACGGCGCAATGAAGCCGAGCACGGTCGCCACCATCGCCGAGCAGAACGAGATTATCGACCAGATTAAGCACTATCACGATTGGCTGGGGCTGGTGCGCGACCCGGATTACGCGCGCGTTGATGAAATCGCCAAGATGGCGAGCAGTTGGCTGCAGCAGCCGGACGATCTCAAGTTCCTCGTCTACGAGCTGGCGACGACGCTCTTCCGCCAGAACGTGCGCTACGCCGAGATCAGCATCGACCCGACGCTCTACGGGGCGCTCAGCCTGCAGCCGGACGACTTCATGACGCTGATCAACGACGGTCGCGATCGTGCCGAGCGCGCCTGGGGCATCAAAGTGGCCTGGATCATCACCATGCCGCGTGAGGAGCCGCGCCGCGCCGAGGAGATCGTGCGCTGGGCGACCGGCCCGGCGGCGGCCAAGAGCGGCATCGTCGGCGTGGGCCTGGGTGGCCACGAGAGCGTGATGCCGGTCGGCCAGTTCGAGCGTTCGTTCAAACTGGCGGAGAAGCGCGACGCCGTGCGCATGGTGCGCGCGGGTGACGAGCAGGGCGCCGAGGGTGTGGAGGCGGCGGTCGATGCGCTGTCAGCCTCACGCGTGGTCGATGGCTTCGGGCTGGCGGAAGCGCCGGAAGCGCTGGCCAAGCTGCAAGAGCAAAACGTCGCGCTGTGCGTCAACGTGACGCGCGCGGTCAAGCAGGGCTGGGTCGAAGAGGCCGCGGCCTACCCGCTGCGCGCGCTCTACGATTCGGGTGCGCCGCTCGTGCTCGGCAGCGACATGCCCGCCATGTACGGCACATCACTGGTGCAGGAATACCAGCAGGCGGTCGATCTTGAACTGCTGACGCTGGACGAACTGGAAGAAGTGTCGCTCAACGCCGTGCGCGCCAGCGCGCTCGACGACGAGGCCAAGGCCGCGATGGTCGCCTCGTTCACGGAGGATTACGGCAAGCTACGCGCGCTCTACATCGAAGACTGAGAGCGAGCAGGGATTACCGCTTTTTGCGCGAGCCATCCATGCCGAACAGGCGCTTATCGCCGGCGATGGCGAGGATGGCGCGCTGCCAGCTATCGCCCTCGGCGCCCATCGGCTCATCGGTGGCGCGGGCGCCGCTCTGGCGCAGGTAGAGCTCCAGCTCGTCTTTGAGATGCTGCCAGATGCGCGCCTGGGCCTCGACGGCGGATCGCAGCAGGGCGGGGTCGCGCAGCATCGGCGCGAACTGGCGGAAGTGAGGCAGGCACAGCCCTTCGGAGACGCGGAAGGCCTCCTGCATCTGCCCCTCGCCGAAGTGATCGGCAATCGTTTGCAGGTAGTGCGTCTCTGCGCGGTCGAGCAGGCCGCAGCACAGGCAGCCGCCGCGCGGGTCAAGCGCCGCCGCCGTCTGCTCGCCGTCGCGCTTGGAGACGAGCCCGCGCAGGCTGCGCCCGCTCGGCGCCGGGCTGCCGCCGTTCTTCAGCAGGCCGATCAGCTCGTCCAGCACCGCCTCGGACAGCACGGCGATGCCCGCCGCATTGCCCTTGTACTCCATCAACTGCCAGGCATGCGTATTGCAGAGGCCGCGGCTGGCCCGGTAGCCCTGCTGGACGCCAATGTCCATCGTGTTCTCGTAGAGCAGGTTGTCGAGAAAACGCTCGGCGTCGGCGGTGAGCAGGCGGCAGACGGGGCAGCCGGACAGCGTGAAGGCGTCAAGCAGATCATAGTAGCTGAAGGGCTTCAAGGCGACACATCCTCAAATGACTTCAGGGCGAGGTTGTAGCTCGCCCTGTTTTGATCGGGCACGATCTGAGTGCTTAGTTGAGGCGTGGTCACAACTCGTCATGAACCTTTGTTGCCCTTTTTGCCCTCACCCTAAATTCCTCTCCCTTATGGAGAGGGACTTTCAGAACTGATTCTGCTCCCCTTCTCCCTGTAACCACAAGGTTACCGAAGGTTGGGAGAAGGGGCCGGGGGTTGAGGGAAGGTGGTGGCGAAACTGGATTATGACCACCTCTCTCTTTTTTCTGCTTATCCGACGATGCCCATGACTTCCTCACGATATGGGAAGGACGTTTGCGTGCCCGGCTTGAGCACGGAGCGCGTGGCGATGGCGCAGCTCATGCGCACCGCGTCGCCGAGCGAGCGCCCGGCGGCCAGAGCATAGGCCAGGCTGCCGACGAACGAATCGCCCGCGCCGGTCGAATCAACCGCCTGGACTTTTTCCGCGGCGACGAACTCCGCCGGGCTGTCGCCTTCGACCACCAGCGCACCGCGCGCGCCCAACGTGACGACGATCGTCTTGGGGCCGCGCGCCTGCAGGGCACGAGCCGCCTGCTCCGCACCCTCGGTCGAGTCGGTCTTGACGCCGGTCAGCATCTCCGCTTCGACCTCGTTGGGCGCGCAGACGTCCGTCAGCGCCAGCAGTTCGTCCGGCAGCGGGGCGGCGGGCGCCGGGTTGAGGATCGTCGTCACACCCGCTTCTTTGGCCACGCGAAAGGCTTCCAGCGTCGTCTCGACCGGCACCTCGAGCTGGCAGATGACGAGCTGTGCGCCCTGAATAGCGGGGGCGGCATTGCGTACATCCGCCGGGGACAGGCCGTCATTGGCACCGGGCACGATGATGATCGAGTTCTGGCCGGTGACCTCGTCGACCGAGATCGGCGCGACGCCGGAGAAGCGCTCGTCGTCAAACATGAAGTAGGTCGTGTCGATGCCCTCTTTTTCGAAGTTCTTGAGCGTGTCCTGGCCGAAGATATCGCGCCCGACCTTGGCGACCACGGACACCTTCGCCCCCAGCCGCGCGGCCATCACGGCCTGATTGGCGCCCTTGCCGCCGAAGCCCATCTGAAACCTGGTGCCGATGAGCGTTTCGCCGGGGCCGGGCAGGCGCGGCACACGCGCGATCAGGTCGATGTTACAACTGCCGACCATGCAGATGCGAGGTGCGTCCGGCTGCGTCGTCATTTTCAAAGTCCTCTCGGATAAGATGAAGGATTATTGGCGGCATTTATACCGCGCCGGGGCATTCGCGCGCAATTGGGGGGATGACTTTTGCCGCTGATGGCATTCGTAATGCGCAGCAGCATTTCAATCAACTGCGGATCACAGTTGTGTCCGGATAGGGATCAGGCTGACGCCTTCGGCAGATGCCGCCTTCAGTTGTGGCTTATCAACAGTCGCGAGGGGATAACCTTAGTGTAGCGCCAGAGCGAGGTAACCTGAATCGTAGACCGACAGTGTGTTGTTGAGAGCTATGTCCAATGCACGATCGAGGAGAAGTTTCATAGGTGCCCGTCGCAGTATTAGTGCACGTAGGACTCCCAGTAAATCTTTGGCGTCACTGCGCGAAATACTGTTGAACCGTACCTGCTTCCAGATGACGTTAGTGCATTCAAGAAGGCAGAATTCGGGCACGACTAATTCATCCTGGTCGGTCAGTGTCTCGAAGAATTCTTTGACTGGCTGTGTGTATGGCCCAGTAATCAGATACTCGATCACGACGCTCGCATCGACGATGTAATGTGGCATCCGCTTTCTCGATCCTCACGAAGCATATCAAGCGACGATTTCCCGCCAGGCTGTGGGGTCTTGCGATGCTGTTCAACGAGCGTGCTAATCTCAGCCCACGATAGGCTGCTATCTGCATCATCCGCACGGTCATTTTCGAAGGTGCCGAGAAGACGTGTTAGCCGTTCGTCAATCGTCTCTTCAACGAGCTGCTTCAACTGCTCGATGGTCATATTCGCAATGGTCGCCATTGCATGTTTCCTCACGACTTGCTTCGCGAATACACATTATAGTTCAGCTCGCCCGTCTCGGCCCCGCACCTGTGCTACAATGGCGCGCGATGATAGGTTCACAAGGAGACAGAACGGTGCAGGACGTGCAGATCTGCCCGGAGTGCGGCGCGGCGTGGCGGGACGGCATCCCCTGCGAGGCGCACTTCCACCAGATGCTCTACTGGGAGAACGAGTTCCCCGATTACGGTGTCGTCCATCACCTGACGGTGCTCTGCTACTACTTGCAGCATCCGAGTTTGTATTCGCCGGACGGGCTGCGCGAGGGTAGGCGCCTGCTGGTCGAGTTCGTCGCGAACGGCGTTCGCCCGCAGGACATGCGCCGGCGGATGCGCGGCCAGGTCGATTCGAGCCGCCGGACGTTCACGATCAAGGGCAAGGATGGCGCCCGCGGCGCCTACGCGCATTCGATCCCCTGGCCGATGACCGCCGCCGACGTCGTCGCCCAGGGCGCGGATCATTACGTCGAGAGCGTCCGCCAATGGGCGCGGTCGGCGTATGAGGCGCTGGTCGCGGCGGGGGAGATGGGGAGAAGTGATGAGTAACGAGTAATGCGTGATGAGTCGGGGAGAGAAGGGTGCTCAGTGCTCGGTACTCGGTGCTCAGTTGGAATGGGTTCGCCGTGCGGCGACGGTGACGGCTCAGGTACGCTGGGTGTGGCGCCACATCATGATGTGCTCTCCAGGTGAAGTGAAGGCGCTGGCGTCGCTAATCGTCGTCTGGCGGACGGGTTCGAGCCTGCTTCAGCAGGCTTCCCGTCCGAATAGGTTAGCCGGATGGCTTCCGGCCTCCGGCGATGCTGAGTGATTTCACAGATGCCGTATGTGTAGGGGCGCATCACGATGCGCCCGTGTTCGGCATAGCTCGGAATGACGCGCTGCGTGCCGCCGGGTGGTAACATGGTGCCGTGCCAATCCAACCCAAGCCACGGCGATGACCATGTTCATCAAATCCAACCTCCAGCGCGACGTGCCGTCGCCGCTCTACCAGCAGATCTACGAGCACCTGCGCGTCGCCATCCTGGCCGGGCAGCTCAAGACCGGGGCCAGGCTGCCGTCGACGCGCGCGCTGGCGGACGAACTCGGCGTGTCGCGCAACACGATCCTGACCGCCTACGATCAACTGGCGGCTGAGGGCTACCTCGAACGCATCGAGGGCCAGGGCACCTTCGTCACCCAGCGGCTGCCGGAGGCGTATCTCTCGGTCGGGCGGCCTGTCCGCCGGGATGAGCGGCCGCCGCGGACGCATCAATTGTCGACGCACGCCGGGGCGCTGCTGGCGTCGGCGTCGATGCCGATCTCGCCGCGCCCATCGCGCCCGGCGAATTACGCCTTCCGCGCCGGAATGCCCGCGCTCGACGCCTTCCCCTACGAACTGTGGGCCAGGCTGATCAGCCGCCACGCCCACGCCCTGTATCCGGGCGCGCTCAGTTATCAAGATCCGGGCGGCTACCGCCCGCTGCGCGAGGCGATTGCCGACTACGCGATCGTCGCGCGGCAGGTGCACTGCACGCCCGAGCAGGTGATCATCACGAGCGGGTCGCAGGGCGCGCTGCATCTGGCGGCGCGGGTGCTGCTCAATCCGGGCGACGCCGTCTGGATCGAAGATCCGGGCTATCTGGGGGCGCGGTCGGCGCTGCTGGCGTCCGGGGCGCGGCTCGTCCCGGTGCCGGTCGATGCGAGCGGGCTGGATGTAGCGGCGGGCATTGCGCGCGCGCCCGATGCGCGGATGGCCTACCTGACGCCGTCGCATCAATTTCCGCTCGGCATGACCTTGAGCCTGGAACGGCGGCTGGCGCTGCTCGATTGGGCCAAGGCGGCCAGCGCCTATCTGCTGGAGGATGACTACGACGGCGAGTATCGCTTCGATGGGCGTCCGCTGGCCTCGCTGCAAGGCCTGGATGATGCCGACTCGGTCATCTACGTCGGCACGTTCAGCAAGGTGCTGTTCCCGTCGCTGCGTCTGGGTTATCTGATCGTGCCGACGACGCTGATCGACGCGTTCGAGGCGATGCGGCGCGCCATCGACGTCAATCTGCCGCATCTGGAGCAGGCGGTGCTGGCGGAGTTCATCGCCAAAGGGCACTTCACCCGCCACATCCGCCGGATGCGCACGCTCTACGCCGAGCGCCGCGCCCTGCTGCTGCACGCCGCGCGCGATCTGCCGCTGGAATTGGTCGCGCCGCACACGGGGATGCATCTGATCGGCTGGCTGCCGCCTGGAATCGACGACCGCGAGGTCGCACAGCGCGCTGCCGAGCAGCACGTCGATGTGCTGCCGCTGTCCCTGCTCGCGATTGAGCCGCTGCCACGTGGCGGCCTCGGCCTTGGCTACGCCGCTGTCGCCCAGGCGGAGATCGAGGCGGGTGTCAAACGCCTGGCGCTTGCGCTGGGCTAACCAATCGAGAGGTGGTCATTGTTCGTTATGAGCCTTTGTTGGCCTTTTTGCCCTCACCTTAAATCCCTCTCCCTGATGGAGAGGGACGTACAGAGGCGAGTTTTCTCCCCTTCTCCCCAAGGGAGAAGGGGCGGGGGTTGAGGGCAGGCAGAGGGAAACTGAATTTTGACCACGCCTCAACTAATCCCCTGCGGCGTGCTGCGGATGGCCCTTCGCCGGGTAGCCGAGCCGCACCAGCAGCGGCTTGAGCCAGCCGTTGACGAGCACGAGGCCCGCCAGGATCAACGCCGAGCCGATCAGGAGCGTGCCGTCGATCAGTTCATCCAGGAACAATGCGCCCAGCGCGACCGAAATGACCGGGATGACGTAGGTCACCATCGAGGCACGAGCCCCGCCGAGACCGGCGATCACCTTGTAGAACATCAGGTAGGCGATGAACGTATTGAAGAAGCCAAGCACGAGCATGATTTGCAGGATGTCGCCGCTCAGGCTGGCGTAGCTGACCGGTGCGCGTTCGCCCAGCAGCGGCAGGCCGAGGGTCAGCAGCAAGGTCGCCAGGGCCGCGCCGATCATGGTGACGGCGGCGACGACGACCGTATCCGGCGCCCGTTTCTGGATCATCTTGCGGCTGAAGTTGGTGCCGATGCCGTAGCAGAGCGACGCGATCAGGATCGCGATCTCGCCGCTGAGGTCGCTGCCCAGGCCGCTGCCGCTCGTCAGGTCGCGGCTCGTCAGCACGAGGATGCCGCTGAAACTGACGACCACGCCAAGGATCTTCATCGGCGTGATGCGCTCGTCGGCGAAAGCGAAATGGGCGATGACGACGGCGAACACGGGCGTGATCGCCTGGAGGACGCCGGTCATGCCGCTTTCGACGGTCTGCTCACCCCAGGCCAGCAGCGCGAAGGGCAGGCCGGTATTGACGACGCCGAGCAGCATCAGCAGCAGGAACGTTTGCAGATTGGACGGGTAGCGCCGACGCGTCAGCAGCAGGACGATGTTCATGCAGACCGCGGCGATGCCGGTGCGCGTGAACGCGATCTGCGCGGGCGGCACTTCTTCCACACCGATGCGCATGAACAAGAACGACGATCCCCAGATCAGGGCGACGAGCCAGAAGAAGAGCCATTCACGTTTCATAGGTTGCCGGCTGCTTTCGTTAGCGGTCGAACAAATCGCGCTCAAGAATAATCTCAGGGGTGCTTCCGCATTGTCACCCCTGAGCTGCGGTTATGCAATCTGGTTTATGATGTCGCGGCGACCGGCTGTTCAGGCTCATACGAGCCGGGCACATCGCGGAACGAGATGCCGAAACGATTCCAACCGTTGATCAGGACGACGGCCAGGGTCAGCTCGACCAGTTCCTTTTCGCTGAAGTGGCGGCGCACTTCTTCGTAAACCTCGTCCGGAACGTGCGTCTCGGAAATCAGCGTCAGGTTCTCCGTCCACAGCAGCGCCGCACGTTCGCGCTCATCGTAGAAGGGCGTCTCGTGCCAGACGCTCAGGGCGTAGAGGCGCTGCTCAGTTTCGCCCTTGGCGCGGGCGTCCTTGCTGTGCATGTCGACGCAGTATCCGCAGCCGTTGATCTGTGACGCGCGCAGCCGGACGAGCTCGAGCAGCGCCGGTTCCAGCGACGAGGCGCGGACGACGCGCTCCAAACCGTTCATCGCGCGCATCGCTTCCGGCGAAATGGTGCTGTAGTCTAGCCGTGCTTCCACCTTATTGATTCTCCCTCACTGGCTCGTATGCGATAGTGCCAGTGTAGGCCAATCGTGGACTCGGCTAAAGTACCAGAAACCGAGGTCTGCATGGTACCGCGCGCATTTTGCTATATGGCGCGCGCGGGCCGGATTGTGATGCTCGTTTTGGTGGGTAAACGCCCGTCAGCTCACGGCTTTCCTGACGAGGGCGACGATCTTCTTCTCGGCGTCGGCAGTCAACTCGATCAGTGCAAAGGACGTTGCCCACATGGCGCCGTCGTCAAGGTTGGCCGAGTCGTTGAAGCCCAACGTTCCGTAGCGCGCGTTGAATTTGGACGCGGGCTGGAAAAAGCAAACGATCTTGCCGTCTTTGTCAGCGTAGGCGGGCATGCCGTACCAGGTCTTCGGCATCAGGCCCGGCGCGTTGGCAGTGACGAGGGCATGGATGCGTTCGGCCATGCCGTGATCCGGTTCCGGCATCTCGGCGATCTTGGCGAGCAGGTCCGCTTCGCCCGCCGCTCTGTCCTTGCTCGCGCGGGCTTCCGCCTTCAGCTCCTTGGCGCGCTCCTTCATCGCGGCGCGTTCCTCTGCGGTGAAGCCGTCGGACGCTTTAGCCTTGGTGCTGGCTTTCTTGGTGGTGCTCTTGTCTGCGCTCATGAGAATCTCCCTCATTCGGATTTATGACTTACGACTCATTTCGTCGTTTCATCATAACGGCGAACGGGAAGGGTGCAAGATGACAACCTGGGCGGCGTTCTCATCATGCTCTCATCATTGGGCGACCGTCCACGAGCCGAACCTGTGGCCTCAACTGGCGACGGCGACTTCCGGCACGGTCTCGACTTCGACCGGCGCGTAATCCGGGATGTTCGCCTCCATGTGACGGATCGCGGGCAGCAGATAGGTCACGATCGCGAAGACGGTCATCACGACACCGCCAATGACGATGATCAGGCCCATGCCCGCGCCGGTGCTGTTTCCGACCAGCGGCGCGAACGGCGCCCAGGCTGGCGTGCCGACGGCGGGTTCGAAGACACGATCCGCCAGCGGGCCGACGATCAGCGGCGAGATCGGGCTGACGGCCAGCGCCACCTGCGTAATGGCAGCGAAGACGCGCCCCTGCATGTCCGGCGGGATCTTGGCCTGGAACATCGAGACGAGGCTGACGTTGATGAACATCGGGCAGGCCATGAAGCAGAACAACGCCACCGCCAGGACGACCGGTGTGCGCCCGACGCCGACGATGGCGAGGAAGATGCCAAAGGCGATCAGACTCGGCATGACGGTGTGGATGCGCGGGCGCGTGCCGCCCCAGGCGCCGATGATGATGCCACCGACGATGGCGCCCAGGCTGCTGGCGCTCAAGACGAGGCCGAGCGTGACCTCGCTGCCTGTGCGCGCGAGCAGGTAGGGCGTTTGCATCGAGCTGAAGCCGACCGCGACGAAGTTGATCAGCGCCGCGCACAGCATGAGCGCGATCAAGGGCTTGTACTGCCACAGGTAGGAGAAGCCGCCGGTCAGCTCGCGCAGGAACGAGCCGCTGCGCGCCTTGCCCGCGTCGGTCTGTGCCGGGCGCGGGATGTGGAGCAGCAGCATAGCGGTGATGGCGACCGCGAACGTGACCAGGTCGACGATCATGATGCCGGTGACGCTGACGACAGCGTAGACGAGGCCCGTCAGCGCCGGGGCGAACAACCCCGCCAGCGGCCCAGTCAACTGCATGACGGCGTTGGCGCGTTCGCGCTGCGAATCCGGCACCAGCATGGTGACGGAGGCCATGTAAGCGGGGCCCTGGAAGGCGTTCGACGTCTGCTGGATGAAGGCCAGCACGTACAGATGCCAGACCTGGAACAGACCGGTCGCGAACAGGATCAGCAGGATGAGCGTGCAGAGCGCCGCACCCGTGTCCGCCAGCGCCATGATCATGCGCCGGTCGAAACGATCCGCCACCCAGCCGGTCAGATTCGCCAGCAGCACGCGCGGCAGCATGTTGATGGCCGCGATGGTCGCCAGCGGCGTGACCTCGCCAGTCTCGGCATAGAGCCAGATGCCGATCGCCAGCCCGGTCATCTGGCTGCCGATTTGCGAGAAGGCCTGCGTCAGCAGAATCGTGTAGAAGGTGCGGAGTTTGCGCCCTTCGTTCATGGTTGCGTCCCCTGTAGGCGATGTGAACACGATCATATACGCACAAGCTGGCGAATTGTTCGCAACCAGAATCGGACGACTTCCGCCCGACGTAATCTTGAATTGTTATGATGTGCATGGCGGCAGGCGTAGGATCGCAGGGTTGCTGCGAAGTTGCCATAGCCTATGACCCTCATCCCCCAGCTCCTTCTCCCTTAGGGCGAAGGGGGCCAAAACGGCTCTTAAAAGTCCCTCTCCATCAGGGAGAGGGATTTAGGGTGAGGGCACGACAGCGCAATTCTGACTTTGCAACAGCCCTGCCTAGGATCGAGGTTGCGGCGACATGATCATCAGACGAGCAATGGTGTTCCTGGCGATGTTCCTGGCGGTCGGTTGTACGGCACCCGGCCCCGATTTTCGCAATCTGACCGTCGAGCAGCTCAGGGATGCGGGGTACTACGGCTATCTCTTGCCTGAGTGGGCGGCAGAGGCAAACGACTTGAGCGTGCGCATCAGCATGGACTCGTTTGACGCGCAGTGCTCGCCCGACTCCGGCAGCGACAATCCGGTCAGGATCCTGTACACGGACGCTGACGGTCTGTCGTACGTCGGCATCTCAATCGCGCCGTACAACACCGATTGGGATAATACGGGCACCGTGCGCGAGACGCTGGCGATCAACGCCGAGTGGGTGCCGTCGCGGTCGGGCCAGCTCGATCTGTTCGTCAATGGCAATCCGATCGTCCTGGTCGAAGACACCTTTGGCCACGAGGTGGTTTTCTTCACGCGGCTCAGCTTGCCGGAACTGGTCGCTTTCATCCAGTCGTTGAGCTATGCCGGGCCGCCGGTCGAGACGTGGGAAGATCCCTGGGTGGCGAATTGCGAATCGTAGTCTGAAGGTCGAGCTAGCGCGCGGGTTACTCATATTGCAAAGTGGTAAATGATGCGAGAATAGAGGCATCTGCAACACCAAGGAGCGCATCGTTGATCGCCTTCGAACCCGAACGCTGGTACACCACCGTCAAAGCCATGACCGAGCGCCTGATGGCCGTCTCGACCATCAGCCCGGACGTCGAGGGCGAGAACGCCTGCGCCCACCTGATCGCGGGGTTGCTGGCTGAGGGCGGCGCAGACGGTCTGGCGCCGGAATTGTGGCCGGTCGAGGATGGGCGACATAACGTCGCCTGCCTGCTGCGCAGCTTGACGCCGACGCGGCGGACGATCGTGCTGATGGCGCATTACGATACCGTCGGCATCGACGAGTTCAGGACGTTCGACCCGGAGCAGGGTGGGGCGATTGCACGCGATCCTGAGCGGCTGCGGGCGGCGCTCGAACGCGGGCTGGCGCAGGGCCTCCCGGCCGAGGTCAAGCGCGACCTGGAGCAATCGTGGCAGCGTCACGGCGGCGCGCGCGAGCCGGTCTGGATGTTCGGGCGCGGCTCGGTCGACATGAAGAGCGGCCTCGCGATCAACATCGCGCTGATGCGGCACTTCGCTGCCCACCGGGACGAACTCGACGGCAATCTGCTCCTGCTGGCCTGCCCGGACGAAGAGAACGAATCGGCGGGCATCCTCGGTGCGCTGACCAACCTGATCGCGCTGCGCGTGGCGGAGGATCTCGACTATATCGGCGTCATCAACACGGATTACACCGCGCCGCGCGCGAGCGACGACTGGGAGCGCTACATTTACACCGGCGTCGTCGGCAAGCTGCTGCCATCGTTCTACATCCTGGGCGATCCGACGCACGTGGGCGAGCCGTTCCGCGGCGTCGACGCGAACCAGATCGCGGCGGAACTCGTGCGGCGGCTCAACCTGAACACGCGCCTGAGCGATAGCTGGTCGCCGGATGGCGAGACGCCGCTCGAAGTCGCGGTGCCGCCGGTCACGCTCAAGCTGCGCGACCTCAAGCCGAGCTACAACGTGCAGACCTCGGCGGAGGCGTTCGTCTACTTCAACTGGCTGACCTACAGCATCTCCCCGGCGCAGGCACTGGAGACGATGGAGGCGGAGGCATCCGCCGCGCTGCTGAGCGCGCTCGAACAGCGCGACGCCCAGTTCGCGGCCTTCCGCGGGCAGGAGCCGCATCCCAAGCAGTACGCGCCGACGGTGCTCAACTTCGCCGACCTGTGCCGACGAGTGCGCCAGAAGCGCGGCTGGTTCGGCGCCAAGGGCGAGGCGAGCTTCGGCGAGTGGCTGGATGCGCTCGTGCGCTCGATCAGCGGGGGCGGCGAGACGCTGGCGATCCCGGCGGCCACGCACAAGGGCGACGCGCGAGAGATCAGCCAGCAGATCGTGGCGCGGCTGGCGCGCGAGGCTGAGCTGACCGGCCCGGCGGTGATCGTCTTCTTCGCGCCGCCGTTCTACCCGCACATCCAGCCGGGGCCGCACGCGATCGTCGATGCGATTGCGGCGCTGCTCGACGACCCGGACGTCAACCCCAGCGGCCAGATCCGCCTGCGCGGCTTCTACCCGTACATCGCCGACATCAGCTACCTGCGCCTCGACCCGACCGTGCGCGATCACCTGCCCGCGCTGATCGACAACATGCCGCTCTACGATCACGGCTACCGGCTCGCCTTCGACCAGATGGGCGCGCTCGACTGCCCGGTCGTCAATATCGGGCCGTTCGGCAAGGATGCGCATGGTCTTTACGAGCGCGTCCACATGCCGTACTCGTTCCGCGTCGTGCCGGAGTTCGTCTATCACACGCTGGTCGGCGCCTTCGCGGCAGACGGATCAGCCGCGGAAGCGAGCACGAACGACGCCTTCCTGGCGCGCATCTCGACGCGCGAGGTCGCCGAGCCGCCGGTCGCCGCCGGAGCGCCAGAGCCGATCCGCCCGCAAGTGGCGTCCGAGTGCAGCCAGCTGCAGACGGTGCTCGTGCATCGCCCCGGCAGCGAGATCGATTTGCTCGACCTGAGCAACAAGTCGCGGCTGCTGTTCGAAGACATCCCGTTCCTGCGCAAGATGCAGCTTGAGCACGATGCTTTCTGCCAGCTTCTGAGCGACCAGGGCATTGAGGTGCTCTATCTCGACAAGCTCGTCGACGACGTCCTCAACGTCGAACCCGCCCGCTCGCTCGCCATCGACTGGATCTGCCGGGCGGGCGGCGCGCCGGAGATGAGCGCGCACCTGCTCGATTGCTGCGGGCCAGGCGAACTGCGGACGCTGTTGTTCGAGGGCATGGGCGGTGATGCGCCCGGCTTCCTGGCCGACCCGGTGCCGAACGCCTACTTCACGCGCGACCCCGGCGCCGTGATCGGCGATGGCTACGTCGCCTGCAAGGCCCAGTTCGACGCCCGCGTGCGCGAGACGCTGATCATGCAGGCGGTCGTCCAGTGGCACCCGCTGTTCGCCGGGGTCGAGATCGTCTACGGCGCGCAGGAGGACGAGGGCAGGCCGTTCACGATCGAGGGCGGCGACATCCTGGTGCTCAACGACGAGACGGTCGTCATCGGCTGCAGCCAACGCACGCGCTCGGAGACGGTCGGGATGCTGGCGCGCAAGCTGTTCCAGGCGGGCAAAGTCCAGCGCGTCTACGAGGTGACTATCCCCAGCTCGCGCCAGTACATGCATCTGGATACTGTCTTCACCGTGATCGCGCACGGGGTGATCGTCGTCTATCCTGACGTGATGGATCAGATCGAGATCATCAAGCGCTACGAGCCGACGCTGACACGCGACGGCGAACTGGTCGCGCTGCCGATCCGCGAGAACCGGCGCTTCTACACGCTGCTGAGCGATGAATTCGCCGCGCCGCTGACGGTCGTCAACACCGGCAACAACGACGCCCGCTACGCCGCTCGCGAGCAGGGCGCCGACGGCACCAACGTCTTCGCCATCGCGCCGGGCCGCGTGATCAGCTACGACCGCAATCTGCACACTAACCGGGCGATGCGCGCGCTCGGCATCGAAGTGCTCGAAATCGAAGGCTCGGAACTCGTGCGAGGCATGGGCGGCCCGCGCTGCATGGCGCTGCCGCTGCGGCGAGCGTGAGCGGCGGACGGCACGCGCGCCGTCGCGACGGATGTCATGTGGTGAATCAGTCAGGCGCGAGATGGCCCAGGCGCAATTGGGTCGGTTGGGGGATGTGACGGTTAGGATTTGTAACTATCCTCCAAACATACTCACGGTCCGCGTTCATGGGGACGCCGGACATGCACGTAAGGGGAGAAATTCCATGGTTCTCGATCCTATCAACATCCTGGTCTGGATCATCGTCGGTGCCATTGCCGGCTGGCTCGCCAGCATCGTCATGAAGACGAACGCCTCGCAAGGGCTGCTGACCGACATCATCGTCGGCATCGTCGGCGGTCTGATCGGCGGCTTTGTGCTCAATCTGATCGGTGTCGGTGGCGCGGTCACCGGCCTCAATCTCGGCAGCATTCTGGTGGCCTTCATCGGCGCGGTTATTCTGCTGGCTTTGCTGCGTATGCTCCGTCGCGCGTAAGCGCCTCGCGACAGTCGCATCTCGTACAGCGCCCCACAAATCGTGGGGCGTTGTTCGTGTCAAAGGGGGTTAGTGGTAAATTTCGTAAAGTTATGCCATACTACTTTGTGGGGAACATTTGTTTCACCAAATGCGCAGGGGGCAAAAGGAGTTTTTGATATGAACTTAGATCCTGTCAATATTCTGGTCTGGATTATTATCGGTGCCATTGCGGGCTGGCTCGCCAGCATGGTCATGAAGACGAACGCCTCGCAGGGGCTGCTGACCGACATCATCGTCGGCATCGTCGGCGGCCTGATCGGCGGTTTCGTCCTCAACTTCATCGGCGTCGGTGGGGCAGTGACGGGCCTCAACCTGTCCAGCCTGCTCGTCGCCTTCATCGGCGCGGTCATCCTGCTGGCGCTGCTGCGTCTGCTTCGTCGCGCCTGATTTCGGCCTTACAACTCAGAATAGTCTTGTGAAAACAGCGCCACGACGGCGCTGTTTTCATGCCTGCATTACTTGATGACGCCCGCGTTGGCGAGCGCAGTGATGGCGGACGAGTAGAAAATGGCGACGATCAGGCCGAGCGGGTCGGGCAGCAGATTGGGCGCCAGCACGTGAAACAAGCCCTGGTCGAGCACCAGCATCCAGACGACGAACGCGCCGAGCGACGTCAGGATGACCGCCCGGCTGGCCTTGCCGAGCACGCGTACGAGAATCAGTAGGATGAGCGCCAGCAGGAAGATGAAGACGAGCGTCCCGGTCGTTGGGTCTTGCAGGTTGTCCACGGCCAGCAGGTAGAAGCCGCTGGCTTCGCCGGGGATGTGTGCGAGCAGATTCTGCGCCGTGGTTTGGGCCGTCTGGTTGCCCTCGCTCTGCGCGTCGGCGTCGAGCGTCGATCCGCCGCGGGTGACGACTCGTCGATCTTTGAGCGACGAGAATGATGGAAATCCCATGCTGATTTCTCCTGAACACGCATCGATCCGGCGCAGGATTGTAGCGCGATGGCGCGTCCGGCCCTAGCGCCCGGCCTTTGGCTGTGCGCTGGCTCACACGCGCAACATATCTACGGCGCCAGGAGCTGCCGCACCCGCGCCATCAGGGTGTCACGGTCGTCATAGGATAGAAACTGAATGCCGCCCAATTCTGCAGGTAGTTCCGCCGGCCGGCAGATGACCGGCAGGATCGGCTTGTTGGTGTTGAAGAACTGGCGATACTCCATTTTGACATAGCGCGATTGCAGCGCGTCCGGCGATACGCACAGGATCATGACACGGCACAGCTTAAGCGCGTGGTTGATCTCATCCATCCAGTCCTGGCCGCCCTGCAACAGATGTTGGTCGATCCAGACAGATAAACCACTGGCGCTCAGGCTGGCGACGAGCGGTTCGGCGAACTCGTCCCAATCCTTCCGGCTGTAGGACACGAAGATGTCTGGCGGCGGCTGCTCGTCGACCAGTTGGCGCGAGTACGCGGGCGCGGATTCCGTGCTGTCGAGGGGGGAACGGGCAGGCTCGAACAGATCGGGGATGACATCATCGGTGAAGAAGACAACCCGGAACATTTTGAAGACACCGGGCGCATCGGCCGCCAGCCCTGTGTCGACGACGTAGGTGGATGGCCTGTCAGGGTCGAGACTTGGAACGAGGAAAAAGGCCTCGTCTTCGTTCGTACCAGCCAGCGCACCCTCTTGCCAGAGCAGGCGCAAGAGATATTGGATGGTGCAGCAGATACGTTCGCGCGCTTTGCGATTGAGGCTCTCGAAAATCGCCCAGCTGACGGCGCGCTCGATGCTGCGCTGGGCGGTCATCATCACCCGCCGCGTTTTGATCAAGCGATAAGCGGGATCGGATGACAGTGTGCGCGCTCCCCAGATGCGTATCTGGCCTTCGGGGGTGGCTTGCAGCACGTTGATCCCTAATGGATTCAGATACCCCTGGTCATCGCGCATGACATGCAGTTCCAGATCGCCCACATCGCGCAGGATTTCGTTAGCGGGGGTCTTTTGTACGCCTTCCTCAATCTGGGTGCGCATCATCACTCCGGCGATGTGTCCGCACGGTGGGATGGCGCGCGAACCCCAGCCTGCGCTCGCTTCGCTCATCACCCAGGGGTAATAGAGGGCTGCGCGGGAGGTGTCGTAATTGGCCTGCAGACGCCACTCGCGCACTTCATCCGGCGTTTGCGACGGCAAGGGATCGAGGATTGCCGTGCAGTTGCCGGCGTATTCGCAATAATCGATCATAGACTGCTGGATAGCCTGCACGTCCTTACGATCGAGCGCGCCCTGCTGAAAAAGAGCCATGATGTCCGGCATGCACAGGATGCCCGGCTCATGGCCGGGGCGGATTGCGCCCAACCCCGTGCGCCCGTACATGGCATCAAAGAAATCTTGCGGGCGCAGGTGGGGGAGATGGGTGCTTCGCTTGTCAACAATGACGAGTCCGATGCTGATGATGATGCAGGCGGGACCACCGTTGGCGAAGAAGCCACGCACGGCTTGCGGAAGGTAGCCGGGGCCGGTGCTGTCCCCAAACTGATCGACGAATTCTTGCCAGCTTTTCACCAGGGTCGGTTTGCGCAGCAGGCCTTCCGCTGCGGCGGTGCTCGCCGCAATGCCGATGAAGGCGGCGGTGCCCACGTCGACAATCTTTATCGTGTCGGTGTATTCAGCGGTCAGGGCCGTGCAATCGCCGCGCCAGGCATCAGCAGGACGTTGCACTGGTGCCGCCGATTCTTCGATGTAAATGCCAGGGGTCAAGTAGCTGGGCATGAGGCGACTCCGCAGGTGAGAGGGCGCAAGTGCAGCCAGCGACCAGTGTAATGTAGTTTGCCGTTCGCGTCGAATGTGCCGCCGCAGGATTTCCATGGGCAGCCGGGCGGCGGTCTGTGACCTGAAACGCTTGACTCTCACGTTACGTCATGGTTTAAGATGCGGCTTGAGTCTGGAGGCCGCAGCGTCATGTACACCGTCAAACAACTGTCAGAACTGGCCGGGGTCAGCGTGCGCACGCTGCACTATTACGACGAGATCGGGCTGCTCAATCCGTCGGACGTGGGCGCGAATAGCTATCGTTACTACGACGACGACGCGCTCCTGCGCTTGCAGCAGATCCTGTTTTACCGCGAGATCGGGCTGGGGCTGCTGCGCATCAAGGACGTGCTCGACAGCCCGGATTTCGATCTGCTGGCGGCCCTCCGCTCACACCGATCCGTGCTTCAGGCGAAGATCACGCGCTTGCAGGACTTGATCGGCACCGTCGACAGCACGATTATGCATCTGGCAGGAGAAGTGGAAATGAGTAAGCGGCAGATGTTTTCCGCCTTCAGCAGCGAACAACAGAAGGATTACGAACGGCAGGCGCGTCTGCAGTATGGCCCGGACAAGGTCAACGACTCGATCAAGCGCTGGAACGACTACACCCAGACTCAGCGCGAGATCATCGCCGGCGAAGGCAACCAGATCTACAGCGACATCGTCGATGCGATTGAGGCGGGCCTGGCGCCGACCAGCCCGGAAGTCCAGGCGCTATTTCAGCGCTGGCACGAGCATCTGCGCTACTTCTACGAGCCGACGCTGGAGATCCTGCGCGGGCTGGGCGAGGGCTACAACTCGCACCCGGACTTCATCGCCAACTTCCAGAAGCTGCACGTCGATCTGCCCGCCTATCTTCAAGAAGGCATCTCGCAGTACGTGGACGATCTGGAGACGGCGGAGATCGAGCGCATGCTGGCGGAGGACGCGGGTAGGGATGGGGGTACTGGGTTCTGAGTTCTGGGTACTGAGTTCGAAGATGTGCCACGTCAGTTGGCGGCAGGTGTAGGGGCGCATCACGATGCGCCCGCCCGAACAAATCTGAGGCGCGACCCGTCTCTATAACAACAAAAAGGCGACCTGCGGCATCACACCGCAGGTCGCCACGGGTAGAGGAAGGAGCGCGTTACGGGCCGACGACGGTGCCGTCCGGCATCAGGACGTACCAGACGTCGCCGACGCCCTGACCACTCGAATCACCGGGCAGATTGTCATCCCACCAGTAGTAAAGTGGGTTGTCGTTGAGCGTGACGATGTAGGTGCCATCCGTGCGCTCGGAGACGCCGAGCGTGCCGGTGACGCCGTCGCCCGCGGTCGGTGTTTCACCCTCGCCGACGATCAGCGGCGGCCAGGCGGCGGCGCAGCGATCGTAGCAGTTGCTGACCGGCGGTTCATCGTTGAAGAACATGTAGAGCGTCATGCCGTTGGGGCCGACGACGAACTGGCCGAGTTCGTCATTGCCGCCGACGCTGACCGTCGGGGGCTTGGCGACCCACCAGACCTCACCGCGCGCCTGACCGGTCGCATCGCCGGGGGCGGCGTCCTGCGCAAAGTAATAGAGTGGCATGCCGTTGTAGGTGACCTGCGTCGAGCCATCGTCGCGCACGATCGTGCTCAGTTCCCCGACCAGGCCGGGCTGCGCGCTGACGTCCATGCCATCGGCAACGGTCAGCGGCGGCCAGTTGGTCGCGCAATCGCCTGAGCAGTTGCTGACGCCCATCTCGTCGTTGTCGAAGGTGTAGAGAGTCAGGCCGTTGGGGCCGACCAGGAAGTAACCGAGGTCGTTGTTCTGGCCGACCGAGACATCCGGCGGGGTGACGACGTACCAGACGTCACCGCGGCCCTGACCGGTGGTATCGCCCGCGGCGGCATCCTGCGCGAAATAGTAGAGCGGCATCCCGTTGTAGACGACCTGGCGGTTGCCATCCTCACGCGTGATTTCGCCGACGATGCCGGGCACACTCGGGTCGAGCGTGGCGCGTTCTTCTTCGCCGACGGTCAGAGGCGGCCAGTTGGTGGCACAGTCGCCCGCACAGTTGCTAACGGCTGCCGCATCGTTGGTGAACATGTAAAGCGTCATCCCGTTGGCATCGACCAGGAATGACCCCAATTCATCCGTACCGCCCATCTGAATGGTGGCGGGAGCCATCTCTTCATCCTGCGCCATCACGCTCAGCGCGCCGACGAGCAGTGCCGCGATGACGAGCACGGCCATGACATAACGTCGAGACATTCTGTATCGCTCCTTGTGAACAAAACTTGCTCTATGCTGTACTTCGGCCCACGGAGCGAATTGGATGCATCGGATGTCTTGTGAAATGTTTCCCTAATCCGGCATTTAGAATGTCGGGTTGACGCTGAGAGCCAGGAATCAAAGAGGGCGAGCCACAGTGTGACTCGCCCTCAAGCAATCTATCGCTTTTTGTTGGCGCTCAGCCGATACGATTACGCCTCGCTGAATTCGCCTTCGACCACGTCTTCGCCGCCGGGCTGGCCATGCGCACCCTGATGCGTGCTGCCCCCGTTGGTCGCGGCGTTCTGCGCCTGGGCCTGCTGGCTCAGCGCGTAGGTCGCGTTCTGCAGCGTCTGGGCCGCCTGGCGGATCAGGTTGGCGTCGTCGCCCGCCATCGTCTGCTTGACGTCGGCAATCTGCTGCTTGATCATCGAGCGATCGTTGGCCGGGACGGCGTCGCCGAGGTCTTGCAGCGCCTTTTCGGCCTGGTAGACCAGCGTGTCCGCCTCATTGCGAGCCTGCGCCACCTGCTGACGATGCTGATCGTCGCTGCGGTGCTGCTCGGCCTCGCGCACCAGACGGTCGATCTCACCCTGATTCAGGTTGGTCGTCGCCGTCACGGTGATCTTCTGCGACTTGCCGCTGGCGGTGTCCCTGGCCGTCACGTTGAGGATGCCGTTGGCGTCGATGTCGAATGTGACCTCGATCTGCGGCGTGCCGCGTGGCGCTGCCGGGATACCTTCGAGCCGGAACGTGCCGAGCGACATGTTATCCGCAGCCATCGGGCGCTCGCCCTGCAGGATGTGGATGTCGACGGCGGTCTGGCCATCGGCAGCGGTCGAGAAGGTCTCGCTCTTCTGCACCGGGATGGTCGTGTTGCGCTCGATCAGAGGCGTCATCACGCCGCCCATCGTCTCGACGCCCAGGCTGAGCGGCGTCACGTCGAGCAGCAGCACGTCCTTGACCTCGCCCGCCAGCACACCGGCCTGGATGGCCGCGCCAATCGCGACGACTTCATCCGGGTTGACGCTCTTGTTGGGCGTCTTGCCGAGCAGGCTGTTGACGAGATCCTGCACCATCGGCATACGAGTCGCGCCACCGACCAGGACGACCTCGTCGATCTGGCCCTTGTTGAGTTCGGCGTCGCTCAGCGCCTGCTCGACCGGCTTACGCACGCGCTCCAACAGGTGCGCACTCAACTGCTCGAACTTCGAGCGGGTCAGCGTCTGCACGAGATGCTTGGGGCCGGATGCATCCGCCGTGATGAACGGCAGGTTGATCTCCGTCTGCACCGTGTTCGACAGCTCGATCTTGGCCTTCTCCGCGCCTTCCTTGAGCCGCTGGAGCGCCTGGCGATCCTGACGCAGGTCGATGCCGTTCTCGCGCTTGAATTCGTCCGCCAGCCAATCGACGATCGCCTGATCCCAGTCGTCGCCGCCCAGGTGCGTGTCGCCGCTGGTCGCCTTGACCTCGACCACGCCGTCGCCGACTTCCAGGATCGAGACGTCGAACGTGCCACCGCCGAGGTCGAAGACGAGGATCGTCTCGTGCGTCTTCTTGTCCAGGCCGTAAGCCAGGCTCGATGCGGTCGGCTCGTTGATGATGCGCAGCACGTCCAGACCGGCGACCTTACCGGCATCCTTGGTCGCCTGGCGCTGGCTGTCGTTGAAGTACGCGGGCACCGTGATGACCGCCTTGGTGACCGGCTCGCCCAGGTATGCCTCGGCATCCTGCTTGAGCTTGGTCAGGATCATCGCGCTGATTTCCTGCGGCGTATATTCCTTGCCCGTGGCCGGAATCTTGATGCGCGCGTCACTGGCAACGCCCTTGACGACGCTGTACGGCAGGTGCTCGATTTCCCACTGGGCATCGTCGAAGCTCTTGCCCATCAGCCGCTTGACTGAAAAGACGGTGTTTTCTGGATTGACGACCGCCTGGCGCTTGGCCGACTGGCCGACCAGACGCTCGCCGCTCTTGGTGAAGGCGACGACCGACGGCACGGTGCGGCCACCTTCTGCGCTGGGGATCACGGTCGGCTCGCCGCCTTCCAACACCGCGATCACGCTGTTGGTCGTCCCCAGGTCAATGCCTACAATGCGTGACATAGTTCTTGCTCCTCCGGCAAATAGTGTTCACTACTGGCCTGTTCGTTTTCTTGGGATGTGTTTCAGTCTTGAGTCTAGGATGACGACGTAAGAGGGGCGTCTGATCAGTATTAGACCTGCATTGGAGGCGTTATGATAGTGCGCATCCATGTCTCAGGGAGGCACAGCAGACCACAATGACCACTATTCGCCTTGCGACCGAAGCCGACGCGCACGCCCTGCAGGCCATCTACGCGCCCTACGTTCAGAACACGACCGTCTCCTTCGAACTGACCGTGCCGACCGTCGAAGAGATGGCCGAGCGCATCCGCAAGACGCTGATCATGTCGCCGTGGCTCGTCTGCGCGGATGAGCACGACCGCGTCCTCGGTTACGCCTACGCCAGCAAGCATCGCGAGCGCGCGGCCTACCAGTGGTCGGTCGACGTGAGCGCCTACATCGACGTGCCGTGGAAGCGCACGGGCATGGGGCGCGGCTTGTATACGTCGCTGTTCGCGCTGCTGCGTCTGCAAGGCTATGCCAACGCCTACGCCGGGATCGCGCTGCCGAACGAGGCCAGCATCGGCCTGCACACGGCGATGGGCTTCGAGGCGGTCGGCGTTTACAGGGGAGTCGGCTACAAGCTCGGCGCATGGCACGACGTCTCGTGGTGGGGGCTGCGTCTGCATTACATCAGCGATACGCCCACTGTGCCGCGTCCGCTGGCGGAAGCCGCAGGGCTGCCGGGTTGGCCGGATGCGCTGGTCTCCGGGCTGCCGCTGATCCGCGTGTGAGATGGTGGGCAATGCGGTTGAAGCGGATGTGAATAGTGCTTATCCTCTCCGACGGGTCAACCCGTCGGCTAGACATAATCAAGCGCACTGAAGGCGCTGCAAAAAACGGCGTACAGAAGCGAAAGCGACCGCAGCCAAAACCGCTTTGCCAATGACGTAATTCATCTGCATGTAATCGAAGCTGCGTAGTATTGGGGCCATGCAAACGACGACCCTATTGACATCGCTCGAACAAAGCTGGCGCGGTTTCGGCTGGAGCCGTCTGCGCAATCACATCGCGCTGGCGCTGATCTCGCTGGCGGGCATCGCGTCGATCAAGATCTTCTACGTGCCGCGCGGCGGGCTGGACTACGTGATCACAATCGGGGCGGGCTACGTCGCGCTGCTGCTGATCGGCGTCAGCCTGATCATCGGGCCGGTGTGGCTGATCGTGCGGCGCAAGAACCCGGTCAACGTCTTCCTGCGCCGTGACGTCGGCATCTGGGCGGGGATCACCGGGCTGCTACACGTCGGCTTTGGCTTGTTCCTCAACGCGCGCGGCAACATCCTGTCCAACTTCCTGCGTCTCGATGCGGATGGTTTGCCGCGGCTGCTGCTCGAGGGGCGCGGCCTAAGCAACTACATCGGCCTGATCGCGACGATCCTGCTGATCGTGCTGCTGCTGACGAGCAACGATCTGATGCTGCGGCGGCTCAAGGGCAAGCGTTGGAAGACGGTGCAGCGGCTGAACTACGCGCTGGCCGTGCTGGCGCTGGTGCACACGCTGATCTACCAGCAGGCGAGCAGCCGCGAACCGCCGTTCGCCGACCTGACCCTGATGCTGACGCTGATCGTGCTGATCTGGCAGCTGACCGGCATGCTGCTCTACCGAACGTGGAGGGAGCGTGCGAATCGCCTCACTCAAGCGCGAAAGTAGTGATCTTCGCTCCACCGTGCGGGATTGATCCGGATGTACTGCCGGATCTGATTGAGGGCACGCTCATTGCGGATGATGTGGTCGTGGAAGCTGCGGTGCCAGATGGGCGTCGGACTTGGGTTAAGCTGATCCGTTGTACGGGCGAGATCTTCATTCGTGTGGGGAGGTTCGGTGCCGTGTGTACGGGCGGCATATATGCCGCCCCTACGGTGATCTATCTCATCCATCGTCGCGTTGTCGTTGATTCTCCCCTGGCTCCCGCGCCAGGCGCGCGTCACTGCCGCCTTGAAGTTGCCGATTACGTCCGTCAGACGAATGCTGCCGTCCTCGTGCAGGACGATGATCGCGTGCAGATGGTTCGGCATCACCACCCACAGATCGAGTTCGGTCGACGGAAAATGACCGGGAATGTCGACGAGATGGGCCGCGACGAGTGTGCCGAGGGTGTTGAAGTGCATTTCCTCATTGACGATACGTCCAAACAGGCACTGCCGCTGACAGGCGCACACGGTAACGAAATACGCGCCGGACAGCGCGTAATCGTAGTCTTTCAATCGCGGAGATTTACGCTGTGGAAGGCACTCCACGCCGACTCACACCTCTTCGCGCTTGAAGTCGACGAAGCGGTAGCCGACGCCACGCTCGGTCAGGATGTACCTGGGGTTGCTGGGATCTTCTTCGATCTTCTCGCGCAGGTAATTGACGTACAGGCGCACATAATGGGCCTCGTCGCGGTACTCGTAGCCCCAGACCTTGGCCAGCAGTTGATCGTGTGGCACCGTCCAACCCGCATTCTCAATCAGATGATAGAGCAGGCGGTACTCGGTCGGGCGGAGCTTGATGCGCTCACCGTTGACGATCACCTCGCGCCGGTTGAAGTCGACGCTCAGCCGGTCGTCAATCTTGAGCACGGCCTGGCTCGGCGCCGCGGACGGCATATCGGCGCGGCGCAGCACGGCCTTGATGCGGCTGGATAGCTCGCGCGGGCCGAACGGCTTGGTGATGTAGTCGTCGGCGCCCAGTTCGAGGCCGTAGACCTTGTCGTTCTCCTCGCCCTTGGCCGTCAGCATGATGACCGGGATGGTCGAAAATTCGCGCAGCAGGCGCAGGGTTTCGAACCCGTCAAGTTCCGGCATCATCACGTCGAGCAGGATGACGTCCGGCAGCTTGGTGCGCACGGCTTCGAGCGCTTCCAGGCCGCTGTGCGCTTCGATGACCTGATGGCCCTCGATCTCCAGGTTCATGCGGATGAAGTTGATCATGCGCGGCTCGTCGTCGACGACGAGGATGCGTTTGCCATCGCGCTGTGCCATGCGCGGAATGTTGGGGTTGCTCATGCTAGTCTTTGTCCTCTTTGAGCCGCTTGCCGCTGGCTCATTGGAATCAAATCATCGACAGGGATTATGCCAGTGTTCATTATAGCGCCCAAAGATCAGAACTGCGTTGGCACGCGGGCACGTTTTCCGGCGGCTAGTCGATACGGAACGGCAGCGGGAAGTCTTCGCCATCCTCTTCCGATGGGAGCACTTCGAGGAACGTGATGCGCCACCAGGGGAAGATCACGGTCGAGACGCCTTCTTCCAGCCACGTGACCTCGCGCTCGGCCTTGTCGCGCGGATTCTTGCCGACGACGATCTGGTCGTTGGGGCTGGGGATGTCATCGACGTCGACCTTGATCGGCTCCGCGCCGTTGATGTGCAGTAGCAGCGTGACCATAGATATGCACTCCGTGGAAGTGACGGACAAATGATGATAGAGGCGCCGCGCGATGAACGGATCAAGGCGGCGCGCACGGCACTATGCGCGCAGATCCTCCTGGAAGTAGAGGTGCGCGACCAGGCGCCCGAAGCGGATCTCGTCGCCGTCGCGCAGCACGCGCGGCGTATCCGGCGTCAGCCGCTGGCCGTTGAGGTAGGTGCCGTTCGAACTGTTCAGGTCGACGAGCGTGAGCGTGTCTTCATTGCGAATGATGGCGGCATGGAGGCGCGAGACGCCTTTGTCCATCGCGCCAAACGGCGTCAGGTCGAGGTCTGGCCCGATCGGGCTGGTGTTATCTGCGCGGCCAATCGTCAGTTGGTTCTCGGTCGGGCGCAGGGAAATCGGCTCGGAGGCATCGCGCACGTGGAGTAGCACGGTCGCGTGCTTCTCAAAGCTGGCCGTACCCCAGGTCGAGCGGGCATCCACATCACCGGGCAGTTCGATCTGTTTCGTCTGCAACGTCAATACCTTCGCATCTTCAAACAACGGCTGGGCGCAGTCCTCGCAGAAGAGTGAACCCGGACGATTCTGATGTCCACAGAATGGGCAGAGCTTCATCAACCGACCTCTCCACCATCGCTACCAAGTAAGAGGTGCCGCGTCTGGTATTTCAGCGTTTTCCGCCCTTTGTCGGTAAGAGCAGCTGTGTGGGCGACCTGCTGGGCTTCCGAACGCGCCTGCTGCGCCAGTTCGGTTTCGCCCAGGGCGGCCAGCCGTGCGGCGAGGTTTTCGAGATGCTGCGTCGCTTTGCGCACATCTCCCTGCTCGAGTGCTTCCTGTGCGCGTTCCTGCATCCGGTAAAGCGTCAGTTTGCCCAACGCGTCGAGGATAGCAGTCGGCGGGTTTTCGATCATCGCGTCGGCGGCGACCTCGACCGAGGTGTCGCTCATGGTGTGGAAGCTGCTGATGCGCTCGGCCAGAATGTCGCCAATCGTCACGATGCGGGCGACCGAGCGGAATCCGTTCGATAGGCCGGGCGGCAGCTCGAACTGCATCAGGACCGAGATCGGCCGGTTGCGATGCAGACTGCCGAGCGGGATGAAGCCTTGCCCGATGGTCAGCGGCTGCGGGCTGGGCTGCAGCTTGAAGACGTACTCCAGCTTGATGTCCGAATCCGGCGCGATCGAGACCTGAATCCGGTCAGCGAACACATTGGACAGGTTGCGCACGTGCGAATTCATGAAGCGGGCAACGGCGCGCGCCGAATTGATGTAGGCGCTGGTGCCGCCGGTTGCGGAGGCGAGCTCGTCGAGGAACTCGTCGTTCCATTCCTGGCCCAGGCCCATGGCGCTGACGACGATGCCTTCCTGGGCCGCCGTCCGTGCCAGTTGCAGCGACTGTGGTTGATCGCCGAAGGTGTGGCCGTCGGTCAGCAGCAGGATGTGATTGACCAGCCGCGGCGCCAGGTAACGGCGCGCTTCGGCGACGGCGCCGTTCAGGCCCTGGAAGATTTCCGTGCCGCCGCTCGCCGTCATCATGCTGACGCGCGCCTTCATGGCCGGTTTGTCATTGACGGGCGTCGCCGGGATGATGACCTCAGCGCGATCGCTGAAGGCGACGATCGAGAAGATGTCGTCCTCGTTCAAATGATCGATGATCTGATGGGCGGCGATCTTGACCTCGTTGAGGCGGGCGCCGTTCATGGAGTTGCTTCGGTCGAGCGCCAGCACGAGATTCAGGCGCGTATCGCGCCGGAAGCGGGCTTCGGTCGCGCGCGGGTCGGGGATGATATCCGCCAGCAGATAGACGACCTGTGGCTCGTCGAGCGGCGCAATCCGGCGGCGGCTCGGCGTCACGCGCAGGGTGAAATATGGCCGGTCGGCGTCGTCGCTGGCGTGGGCCTTCTCGTAGGCCTGACGCTGCGCGGGGTCGCTCAACATTTCGTAAGCTTTATTGATGTATTGAAACTGCGCCCCGGCGCCGGGATTACGATTGGCATCAGGATGCAGGCGGCGGGCGAGTCGCCGGTAGGCCAGCTTGACTTCTTCCGCCGTCGCCGTCTGCGCAATGCCTAGGACACTATAAGGATCAAAACCGTCGTAAGCCATAAGTGTGCGCTGCCTGTCTACTCGCTCAGCCGGGTACCTGGATCAAGATGGCGCTCACGTTGTCGACGCCGCCGCTGGCGTTCGCTCTGGCGATGAGTTCGCGGCAGGCGGCCTGCGGATTCGGGTTGTTGACGACCGTACTGATGATCTCGTACTCTTTGACCTGTCCCCACAGGCCATCGCTGCACAGCAGCAGGTACGACTGCGGCGGCAGGCGCCGCGTCATGATGTCGACTTCGAGCTGCTCCGTTTGTCCCAGAGCACGATACAACACGTTCTTGATCAGGTGGCTGGAAGCGTCGGCAGCATCAATCTGGCCGAGTTCGGCCAGGCGCTGGACGTAGGAATGATCGCGCGTCAACTGCTCGGCTTCGCGACCCCGAATGAGATAAGCACGGCTATCACCGACGTGACCGACGCAGACCAGATCGTCCTGGATCACGGCCAGGGTCAGTGTGGTGCCGCCTTCGGGTACTCCGCGGACGACGGCGCTGTTGGCATTGATAATGGCGGTCTCGATGGCCTCGGCGATGGGCGGTCGGTCGTCGTCACCGGCGGCCAGCATCGGCAGGTAGAGGCTGCGGATCAACTCGTTGAGTACCGTACGCGCGGCAATGCTGGCGGCGATCTCACCGTCGTGATGGCCGCCCATGCCGTCCGCGACGATGAAGATGCCGAAGCCGGGGCGGTTGTCGACGCTGTCGCTGATGGCATAGAACGAGTGAATGGCGTCCTGGTTGTTCTTGCGCACCATGCCGATGTCGCTCTGCTGCCCGAACATCAGGTGTCGCAAATCGAGCGCCGGGGGTTCTTCTTCTGCGGGGAGGGGGCGCGTCGCTCCGTTAAGCCCGGCCAGCGCACGTGCTTCATCTTCACTATCCAGCTCGACATCGCGGTCAAGGGCTGGTTCCGTGGCTGGCAGTTGTTTATCGGCTTCTGACGAATTGAACAGGCGACGAAAAACATTCATGGACAAGCTCCGCAGCAGGTAGTCCGGCCAATGATGGTGTTACATAAGATGTTACATCACATCGCCAGAGGTAGGGCATAAAGGACGTTATCGAACGAGCCAAAATAGATGGCCCCATCATGAATGAGCGGTGTCGACGTGATGGCGCCGCCGGTCACGAACTGCCAGCGCTCCTTGCCTAATTCGGCGTCGAGACAGTAAAGGATGTTATCAGATCCGCCGAAAAAGACTGCACCTTCATAAACGGCAGGAGAGCCAACGATCGGTTTTTCCGTCTTGTACTTCCATTTTTCTTTGCCGTTCTGCGTGTTGACGGCGTACAGATTGCCGTCCGCGGAGCCAAAATAGACGAGACTGCCGCTCATCACCGGCGAGGAGATGATCGGCCCGGTCGTCCGAAAACGCCAGCTTGTGTAGCCGTTGTTGGAGTCGAGGGCGTAGAGGTAGTTATCGGCTGAGCCGACGTAGCAGATGCCTTCCTCGTGATCGACGAACGGCGCGGCGATGACGCCCTTGCGCGTCCTGTAGCTCCATTTGCGCTGTCCGGACAGACCCAGGCCGAAGATTTCACCGGACTCGCAGCCGACGATGACGAGTTCGTTGGTCACCGCCGGGCGGCTGCGCACGGGCGCCCCCGTTTCGAAATCCCAGACCTTCTTGCCGTTGACGGCGTTGAGGGCATAAACCCTGCCGTCGTCGCTGCCGAAGAAGACATGGTTGTGGGCGATGCGCGGCGTGCCGCGGACGCGATCCTGCGTGTTGAACGTCCAGTTGGCTCGGCCGGTGCGCGCGTCAAGTGAATAGACGCGGTAGTCTTCCGAGCCGAAGATGAGTGCGCGGTTGGTCTCGTCGATGACCGGCGAAGAGGCGATGCCTGCGTTGGTCGGGAACTTCCACACCAGTTCACCATTTTCGAGGTTGAGCGCCCACATGTTGGTGTCGTACGAGCCGATGAAGACCATGTCTTTCCAGATGGCCGGGCTGGTGCGAATCTCGTCCTCGGTCTTGAACGTCCACTTGGGCTGAATGCCGCCGGTCTGCTCGCTGTGTTCGAACGAGGCAGTCGTCATCGCGACGGCGCCGTTTTCGCTGGTCGCGGTGGCCGTCGGCGGGACGTACAGGCTGCCCGACTGCGACGTGTAGCGCACCGATTCCAGATCCTTCTTCATGTCTTCGCAGTTCTGGTAGCGCTCTTCCGGCTTGAAGGCGAGCGCCTTCTCGATCACGGCGATGAAGCCTTCGGGTACGGTCGGGTTGAAGGCGGCGATCGGCCGCTCATGGAAGCTGAAGGGCGGTTCCAGGCGTGGGTCTTTGCGCGTCAGGATGTGATGGAGCGTCGCGCCCAGGCTGTAAATATCGCTCAGGGGCGTGACGTCGCCTTTGTATTGTTCCGGCGCGGAGTAGCCCTCGGTGCCAATCATCGTGTGCTTGACACCGCTGGTGAAGGTCTTGGCGATGCCGAAGTCGATCAGACGGACTTTGCCCAGCGCATCGATCATGACATTCGGCGGTTTCATGTCGCGGAAGATAATCGGTTCCGGCTCGGCGCTGTGCAGGTAAGCAAGCACGTCGCACAGGTCAATCGCCCACTGAAGGATACGCTCGACCGGGAGTTCGCGCGTGCGGCCCATGAGGACTTCAAGATCGCTGCCGTTGATGTATTCCATCACGAGGTAGGCGCGGTCGTTGATGTCGAAGAAATCGAAGATCTTGGGGATGGCCGGGTGGCTCAGGGTGGCCAGGATATTGGCTTCCCGGCGAAAGTTGCGCAGGGCGGTCTGGCGCACGTTGGCATCGTTGCTCAAGAGCTGCATTTCCTTGATGGCGGCCAGCTTGCGCACATCCGGGAAATTAAGATCGCGCGCCTGGTAGACGGTGCCCATGCCGCCGCCGCCAAGCACGCCCATGATCTTGTATCGATGCTGCAGAATTGAGTTTGGCTTGAGCGTGACGTCGCCCGAACTGCCGGGGGGCGCCATTCCTCCAAATTGGGTGGTTTCGGGCATGATGTCGCTCGACAATACTCGGTTAAGGCGCTAAGACAAGATTGATAATGCTGCGCCCATAATAACTTGCTCCATTATAGTTTATCGCAGACTGTGGCACAATTGAGCCTGTAATCGTATTTCCCTCGTGAAGATGTCATGAATTCTCAAGGATCGCGTTCACTCTCTCTCTACTTACACATCCCATTCTGCAAAACGCGCTGCAGTTACTGCGCATTCAACACGTACACCCAGTTCGACCATCTGGTCGATCGATTCGTCGATGCACTGTGTGAAGAAATCCGCCTGACGGGCGCGGGCGCGAACGGCTACCAGGTGCATACGATCTTCTTCGGCGGTGGCACGCCGAGCCTGCTGACGCATGGGCAGTTCGAGCGGCTGTTCGGCGCGCTGGCGACGTCGTACACGCTGCTGCCGGATGCCGAGATCACGATTGAAGCCAACCCGAACGATCTCGACCGCGCTTACCTGGCGCCGCTGCGCCGGATGGGCGTCAACCGGCTGAGCATCGGCATGCAGTCGTCGAGCGAGATGGAGCTCCGGCTGTTCGACCGCCGTCACGATAACGAGGCCGTCGTGCGCGCGGTCGATGCGGCGCGCGGCGCGGGCTTCGACAACCTCAATCTGGATCTGATCTTCGGCGTGCCGCAGCAGACGATGGCGACCTGGGAAGCCTCGCTGCGCCAGATGCTCGCCTTGCAGCCGGATCACACCTCGCTCTACGCGCTCTCGCTCGAAGAGGGCACGTCGATGCACAACTGGGTCGAGCGTGGCAAGCTGCCCGCGCCGGACGACGATCTCGCGGCGGACATGTACGATCTGGCGACCGACATGCTGGCGGCGGCGGGCTACGGCCAGTACGAGATCAGCAACTGGTGCAAGCCGGGCCACGAGTGCCGCCACAACCTGCAATACTGGTACAACGAGCCCTATCTCGGCCTGGGGCCCGGCGCCCATGGCTTCGCCAACGGCGTGCGCTACTCGGTCATCCGCTCGCCGCAGCGCTATATCGCGGCGCTGCTGCCGCAAGCCGAGGAGCACTCCGCCGCCGCCTTCCCGCTGACGCCCGCCGTCGACGAGGCGGTTACGCTCGAACGCGACGACGAGATCGCCGAGACGCTGATCATGTGGCTGCGGCTGACGCACGAGGGCGTGGATCGGGCACGTTTTGCCCGGCGCTTCGGCGTCGACCTGGTCCATCTGCACCGAAGTCTGATCGACCGCTTCACGCACGACGGGCTGCTTCAGGTGGATGAGACGAGCGTGCGCCTGACCGACCGCGGCCGCATGCTGAGCAACGTCGTCTTTCGGGAGTTGGTGTAGGGGGATTGGAGTACTGGGTGCTCAGTGCTCGGTGCTCAGTCAGGATTGGTTCACGGCGCCCGGTTCACCGTGCACGGTGCGTTTAAGGACGTTCCAGGTAGGGACAGGCCGCGCCCTGTCCATCCGAATTCGCCGCTCATCATCAGGTCACTATCTGAGCCCTGATGGAGAAACCAGTTCAAATTGACATGATTCATGCTTGTGCTTGCCGGACGTTGAAACGCCCGGCTGACGGTAATCAAGCGCACTAAAGGCGCTGGAAAACAGCCCATCAAAGCGCTGATCATGCCCATCCTATTTGCTCGATCCATCAGAACCCAGTACTCGGAACTCAGAACGTATTCAGTCGCACCGTGAACCAGTCCAAACTGAGCACTGAGCACCGAGTACTGAGCACCTCAACACTCATCACGCATTACTCATTACTATTCGCTATGGCCGCCAGACGGGTTCGCTGACGCCGCCGCCCGCGTAGGGGCAGTCAAGCGCGGCAGTATCCACTGTGACGATGCACAGATAGCGCTCGCCAATCGGGCTGAGCACGAACGACACGCGTGTGTCATCCGGCGACCAGTTCAGATCGCTGATGCGCATGCTGTCGTGCTCGAACAACATACGCGCATGGCTCCCGTCGGCAGCGGTGACGACGACGTACTGGCTGCTCCCGTTGAGCAGCTTGTAGGCGAGCTGGGTGCTATCGGACGACCAGACGGGCTGCGTCTCATTGCTGGTGTTGAGCTGGGTGATGTCGATCACGTCCGGCACGCCGCGCTCGAACACATACAGATCGGACGTCAGCGCGTTCGGGCGAGTGGCGGAGATGACGAACTTCTCGCCGTCGGGCGCGATAACGGGCTGCCAGGTGCTGGTGACGTCGAAATCCCATTCTTGCAGCGTGTGGATGGACAGATTGGCGAGGTCGATTTCGTCCAGGCGGACGCGGTCATTTTCGACCAGCACGTAGAGCAGGCGACCATCCGGCAGCCAGCGCAGGGCGTGATTGTTGGCGCGGGTGCTCGGCAGTGGCAGCGTGCTGATGTTGGCGTTCTTCGACCCGTAGTGGACGAGGCGCACGTCGCCCTGGCCGATTTCACGGCCCGGCGCGTACGAGACAACGATCGAGTCCGCGTCCGGCGACCAGACCGGCGGCTCGGTCACCTGGCCGCCGCCATCGGGATCGTCGGGCAGCGCCATCTCCGGCAGCGCGGCCATATCCTTGACGAAGACCGTGTCCCAGAAGATGCGCCCACCCGAATCGGCGAAGGCCAGGCGCGCACCATCCGGCGACCAGCCCGGCAGGCGCGCCGCGAAGGCATCCCGCGCGAGCGGATGTACCTGCTGGTGAGTCAGATCGAGCAGGTAGAGCGTTTCGACGTCACCCAGCGCTCCGCTGAATGCGATCTGACCGTCCTGCGGCATAAGCGGCGCGACCAGACGCGTCACGACGATGACGAGCGCCAGCGGGGCGATCAAGAGCAGGGCGAAACGGCCAAAGATGCGCGTGAATAACATGGGCGACGACCAACGAATTCTCACTCCAAGATGACGTCAAGTATACCGCCTGTGCTCAGCCCAGATACAGAGCAATTGATGAGGCCGAACGAGCGGTCATTGCGCAGGCAATGGTCAGCTTGCGTCGGCCTCGTCGCTGGCCGGGGCGTTCAGCCCTTGCAGCCAGTCGAGGATGAGGGCGGTCGCGTCGATGTCCATGTTGGTCGGCCCCAGGTCGATCGAGATGTCGAGCGGATGGCCCGGCCAGGTATGCCCGCCGCCGATCACACCGTAGAACTGGACGTTCGTATGGTCGGCGCAGTCGTCGAGCGCGACGTGGCGGATGGTCGAGCCGTCGTCCGGGTCGGCGTCGGGGATCTCTTCGACGACGATGGCATCATCTTCGACGTTGCAGCGGTTGCGCTGTGCCCAGAATTCGAGCGTGCCGGTCGCGCCCAGGCTGATCACCTGTCCGTTGGTGGTGTACTGCGGCTGCCAGTACAGGATCGGGTCGAGCGTGCCGTGCACCATGAGCACGGAGATCGAGCTTTGCGCACAGCGCGCCGCCGTCGCACCGCTCAAGGGCGCGGCGACCCCGGCCACCGCGGCGAATGTCTCCGGCGCCTGGCAGGCGAGGTAATAGGCCATCTGTGCGCCGTTGGACATGCCGGTCGCGTAGACGCGAGCGCTGTCGATCGGGTACTCGGCCTCGAGCTGCTCCGCCAGCCAGACGAGATAGCTGACGTCGTCGCTGAGGATGAGGCCGTCCGCGGTGCGAATGCCGCCGCCGAAGTCCCAGTTGTTGGCGACGCCGGTCGGGTAGACGACAGCGAAGCCCGCTGCCTGAGCCAGGTCGTCGAAACCGAGCCATTGGCGTGTGCCGGGGCCGCTGCCACTGGCGCCATGGAGGACGAACAGCAGCGGCATCAAGGCGTCGTCGTCCGCGTCGCGTTGGGGCAGGAACAGGTCGTATTCACGGTCTTCAAACGGCGTTTCGTCCATGGGTGGGCGGGTCGGGCTGGGGGTGGGAACATCCTGCGCGGCGGCGGATGAGAACGTCAACAGCATGAGTAGGGCGAGCAAGACATATCTGATCATGATCGATCTCCTTCTGCTGACAAATAGTACGCAGAGACCGTCCATGGTTCAATCTTTTGTGGGGGTTGTGAACGAGAGGGCGGACGCGCTTTCGCACGTCCCCACAGCGCCTGTGTAGGGGCGCATCACGATGCGCCCTTGCATACGGATATGGCGGGCGCACGGTCTGTCTACAACCGCGCGCCCCCCCTGCCTTTACGGATGGTTGCCCGTGTTTTCGGTCACGTAGAGTGTGCCGCTGACGAATGTGCCGGAAGCATAGCTGCCGATCCAGATGTCGTAGCGACCACTCGACGGCGTGTTGAAATCGATGGTCGGGTTGAGCGTGCCGAATGAATCATCGACGCAGTAGTAGGAGCCATTCGGTGCGTTGATGACCATGGTCGTATCACCGCTGCCGATGAAGTACATGCGCAGCGTTGGGAAAGCACCCGACGTGTAGTTGACGGAGAAGTCTGGCGCCGAGGTCGCGAAACCGGTGCATCCGCCGCCCAGATAGCTGACGTTGACCGGGCCACCCGCGGTGATGCCGATCGTGTACGGATCGGGGACAAAGCCGGACGTCAGTGCCGTCGAACCGTAGTTGGGCGGCAGGCTGAAGTTCAGCGTCGCAACAGCGGCGGGTGTAAGCGTCGGCGTGGGGGTGTAGGTATATGTGGGTGAGAGCGTGATGGTCGGGGTGAAGGTCGCCGTGGCCGTCAGGTTTGTGGTCGGCGTTGGTGTGGCGGTCGTCGTCAGGTTCGTCGTGGGCGTCGCAGGGCTGGTCGGGGCGACGACAGGCAGCGTGCCGCAGGTGCCACCGGCGACGACAACCGAGGTCGCAATCCAACCGGTGACGCCGTTCAGGCTGACCTGGTACCAGGTGCCATCCGGCAGCCTGCCGAGGACGAGCGCGGTCGCCGTCGGGTTCAGGCGCCCGATGACGTCACTGGTGGTGGTTGGCGCGGCGCGCACGTTGATGACCGCGCCGCTGGCCGAGGCAACCTGGCAAGGGCCATTGGCTGGAATGCTGACCGGGACGAAGTTCGTCGGTGTGGGCTGAGAGGGCAGTGCCGTCGCAATCGGCGCGACGAAGGCGGTGACCGTGGCCGGGCAGGGCGCGCTGCCGCTCTCGGTGCCAACGCAGAGTGAGAAGGCTTCCTGGCCCGCAGCGCCGCTGCTGCTGATGACCACCTCGTACAGATCCTGCCCCGGCGGGATGCGGAAGCTGATGCCGAGCAGGCGTGCGCTGCCGTAAGCCAGCGTCTCATTGCTGGCGGCATCGCGCAGGGTGACATTGGGGCCGGACAGGCTGCCGGGCGGCGCGCTCACGTTGAGGACGATCGGCTCGCTCGGCGAGGCGGCGAAACCGTAGTTGCGCAGCGACGTTTGCCCGTCGACGCTATCGTTGACGACCTGCCCCAGGTTGATCGGGATCGGCGGGGCGGCCGGTGCGCCTGGCTCCACCGTCACCACGAACTGACCGAAGCCCGCACTCGCGCGCTGGATCAGGATCGAGTAGGCGCCGGTCTCAGTCAGATTGATGGTGCTGGCGATCAGGTTGGCGTCATCCGGGTTGGCGTTGGTCGCCACGACGACACCCGACGGCGCCAGGACGCTGAAGGCGGGTGCGAACCCGGCCGTCAGCGAAAGCGCCTGCATCGTGATGACCTGCGGCGTGCTGATCGTCAGGACGAATTCCGCGGTGGGCTGCTGTTGGCTCAGCGTGCCCTGGGCGTTCTGGCCGATGGAAATGGGCAGCGACGGCTGTGCCGCAACCGACGCGACCCCGATGCAAAGGGCAAAAACACAAACAATGCTCAGAAAAAGGGCGGTTCTCGTGCGCTGCATAGTGGCTCTCCTTGAGATAACAGCACAACAAGAACTGTACACCTAATTTGAAAGATATGTTGCGCCGCCGTAATTTTCGTGCGATTTGTGCGTGGACCACGGGTGGAATGGCGTGATCTGCACAAAGAGATGGGGGTTTATCGTGGGCGAGGCAGCGCCTCGCTCAGTCTAGTGAGTGAGTATCTCTACTACGGTGCGCGCCAACTGCCGTTTGAAGTAGTTCCAGACGATCCACATCGCGGGTATGAGAGTCCCGAATACAAGCCATCCGAAAATGACTGCGACGATGTCTCTCTGGCTGTCAAATAAAGAGGGAACTGCAAAAAACAGAAATACAATCGGTACGCCGTAGTAATATAACTTTACGTTGGGGGTCAACTCCGCTTTCGCGTAGACAATCGTCTCTCCATCGATCAGCGCGATATTGCCCGCCACGATGGCAAAACGCCTGAAATACATCAACCGAGTCACCGAAAAATGATATTGACTGATCTCAGTCTGGCGGATGCTGACACGAAACGCACGGCGTTTGCCGAGTTGGGTAAGGCGCGCGGCGCATTCGGCGGGTGAATAGGGTGACACGATGTCGATCATGGGGCTGCGACCCTCGAGCAGATCACCGACAGGGATGGATGCCCGCACCTGAGTTGAAACGCAGATACGCGCGGGCGGACAGGGCGCGCCCTGTCCCTACGAAATCTCGTCACGGTTGCTTGTCGTCTCGTCTGTCAGCGTCCATCTTGCCGAACTCAGAACCCGTTCTCCCGCACTGTGAAACGAAGTCACCGAAGGTAACAGTGAACCGGGCACCGAGCCGCCGGGGGCTGGAAGCCGCCCGGCTAACTGTTCGTGCGGGAAGCCTGCTGACGCAGGCTCTGACCCGCCCGCCAGACGACGATGGTGCGCGGGTAGCTTGCGTCTCCTTCACTGCATCAGCACATCCATCTTCCGAACCCAGAACCTGGAACTCAGAACACGTTCAGGTCCACCGTGAACTCTTGACTGAGCACCGAGTACCGAGCACTGAGCACCCCCCATCAATACGCTCGCGCGAACAGCCACGCCGCAAGTCCGCGCAGCAGTTGGCCCGCCGCGCCAATCGGCTCTGCGGCTTCCAGGGCGGCGAGGGCGCGCTCGTAGTAGGTGTTCTCCAGGCCGGTGGCGTAGGTGCGTGCGCCCGCCGCGTCGAGCAGGGCGACGGCTTCGTGCACGTCGGCGTCACTGAACTGCGGGCGCTCGTAGATCTTGACCAGAGTGTTGCTCTGGGCGAGGCCGTAGAGCACGGGCAGCGATTTCTTCTTCGAGAGGATGTCGGTCGCGGTTGATTTGCCGGTCACGGTCTCGTCACCCCAGATGCCGAGGATGTCATCGTGGATCTGGAAGGCGATGCCCAGATTCAGCCCGAACTCGGCGTAGTGGCGGGCCGTCTCGGCGTCGCCGCTGCCGACCAGCGCGCCAATCTGGGCGCAGGCGCTGAGCAGGGCGCTCGTCTTGCCGCGGATCATCGAGATGTACTCGTCCACTGAAACGTCGGCCTGCTGTTCGAAGCGCATGTCGAGATGCTGGCCGCGCGTGAGTTCGAGCATCGTCTCATTGAAGATGCGCCACGCACCCAGCGTGACCGCCGGCGTGCTGGTCGTCTCCAGACGTTGAAGGGCGACGTATGCGAGCGTGAACAGCGCATCGCCCGCGTTGATCGCGTTCGGGCGGCCCCAGATCTGCCAGACGGTCGGGCGTCCGTGGCGCGTTGGGCTGTCATCCTGGATGTCGTCGTGGATGAGCGTGAAGTTGTGCAGCAGCTCGACGGCAGCGGCGGCGGGCAGGGCATCGTGCCAATCGCCCCCGGCGGCCTCGGCGCACAGCAGCACGACCATCGGGCGGATGCGCTTGCCGGTCGCCCGGTCGTAGGGCTGATCGTGCTCGTCGACCCAGCCGAGCGGATACTTGAGCATGACGTGCAGGTCGGGCGCGTCCGGCGCGAGGGCGACGATCTGGCGCATCGTGCGGTCGATCTCGGCGAAGTAGCGTTGGGCGATGTCCTGGATCACGGGTGGTCTTCTCTCATTCGTGCGCTGCGAAGGGCGTCAACTTCATGTCGATCGAACCATGCGGTCTTGGGAACGGACGCCAGGAATGGCATCCCTGCAAATGACCTGCCGGATATTATCCAACCGGGCCAGGAGAAATCAATCGAGTGGACAGGGTTCTTCGTTCGTTTGCTCGCTACTGTCCCTACAATGACACGAGAAAAGCCCCATCTTGAGCACCGCTAGTCGCCAGGGGCTGGAAGCCGCCCGGCTAACCGTTCGTGCGGGAAGCCTGCTGAAGCAGATTCTGACTCGCCCGTCAGACGGCGATGATGCCGTGGCAGCACCCACTCATGACTGTCTCGTCGTTTCATCCATCGGGCGCATTACGATGCGCCCCTACATCGAACGTGACTGACTCGTCGCCTCTCGCCTCAACACCTTGTGCATACGGTGAACCTTCAAGACTGAGCACCACATCCGCCGAAGGCTTAAGATGGTCGGCTAGGTGAAATCAAGCGGCGGACAGGGCGCGCCCTGTCCCTACGCCGATCCGTGGCCGCATCCATCGCCCAGTACCCGGAACCCAGAGCGCCTCTTCCTGCACCGTGAACTGTGAAACGGGCACCGTGAACCCGAAAACACATCACTCATACCTCGTTACTCATCACCTATCTGAGCACCGAGCACTGAGCACCAAGTACTCTTTTTCTCAGTCCTTGATCAGCGGCGTCTGCTGCAGCTCGGCGATGTTGCGCGCGCCGCTGCAGAGCATGGCGATGCGGATCTGGCGCGTCAGTTCGTCGATGAATTCGCTCACGGCCTCGGTCGAGTGATCGGCCGCTTTCAGGAACGGCCCGGCGATGCCGCCAAGCGTCGCGCCGAGGGCGATGCTCTTGGCGATGTCGATGCCGTCGCGCAGGCCGCCGCTGGCGAAGACCGGCAGGCCGGGCGCGCCGCTGACGGCGTACTGCACGGCGTCGGCAGTCGGGATGCCCCAATCGGCAAAGGCGGCGGCCACGCGCGCATGCAGCGCGGTCGGCGCGCGGTGGTACTCGACCTCGCTCCACGAGGTGCCGCCGCTCCCCGCCACGTCGATGGCGGCGACGCCCGCATTCTTGAGATCGCGGCAGTTCTGCTCGCTGAAGCCCCAGCCGACCTCCTTGGCGATGACCGGCACTTCGAGCGCGCGGCAGACCTGCTCGACGCGCTGGAGCAGCCCGGCGAAGTTGGTATCGCCTTCCGGCTGGACAGCCTCCTGCAGCACGTTGAAGTGGAGGATGAGCGCGTCCGCCTCGATCATATCGACGCAGCGGCGGCACTCGTCCACACCATAACCGTAGTTGAACTGCACCGCGCCGAGATTGCCGAAGAGCAGGATGTCCGGAGCGACCTTGCGCACCTGGTAGCTGTAGGCGACGTCCGGGTTCTTGAGCGCCGCGCGCTGGGAGCCGAGGCCCATGGCGACGCCGTAGGCCTGGGCGGCTTCGGCCAGCCGCATGTTGAGCCGGTGCGCCATGTCCGCGCCGCCGGTCATCGACGAGATCAGAATCGGCGCGCTGAGCGTTTTGCCAAACAGCGTCACCGTGCTGTCGATTTCGGTCAGGTTGATTTCGGGCAGCGCATTGTGCATGAAGCGGAATCGTTCCAGCCCGGTCGTCAGGCGCGGAAACTGCACGTCGCGTTCGAGGTTGATTTTGATGTGTTCGACTTTGCGATCTTCAATCGAGGGATTCGCCGTGACTTCGGGCATCGGACGGTGTTCCTTCCTTATGTGCCGGTAATCCTACAGGCGTGGCCGTCGCGTGTCAATTCAAAGGCCGCCGCTGTTCGTCTACTGATACGCAAACCGATGGCGAAACGGTGCGCTCAATCAAACACTGGCGACGACGCACATTGTCTGTATAATCTGGCGCATAAGCATTGCCAATACATGCTCCGCAGAGGAGGGGAAGTTCAATGGCATCGATTCAAGACCGTGTCACGAACATCGTGGTCGATTTGCTGGGCGTGGAAGCCGATAAGGTCGTCCCTGAAGCTCGCTTCAAGGAAGATCTGCAGGCGGACTCGCTCGACCT
>JADLAY010000079.1 GCA_020849765.1 Anaerolineae bacterium | reverse complement strand
TCGACGCTTGAGCAAAGACTACGAGCAGTCGCCCCTCAGCAGTGAAGGTCTCATCTACATCGCCTTCATTCACCTGTTCCTGCGACGCCTGTCTCGTAATCTTTTTTAACAGTTACGCTCTGAGTACTCGGTGCGGGGAAAGGTGATGAGTAACGAGGTATGAGTGATGGGTCTTGTAAACGACCAGTGCCTGAAGTGAGCGCCTTTAGCGCGCTTGATTTCGCCTAGCCGATGGGTTGACCCGTCGGCGGACTCAAGCACAAAGTAAGTCATCTTGACCTGCTGTCTCCATATAGATTCCTCACAGCCGACCGCCGACCGCTGTTAGCCAAAAGCCCTCCCACAATCCTCCGCTTACCCAACGCGGTTCATCCAGCAGCGTTCAGTGCGGGTATAAACGCCAGAAGGCAACGACATCCGTTGTGGAGGCGTTATGGCGAACGCAGACCGTGTTGCACGCCAGGAGAGCATCCTGCTGCCGATTCTGATCGTCGCCCTGGGCGGCGCGATCGCGGGCGGATCGTATGGCCTGGCGCTGCTGCCTGACCTTAACTTCGACACATTTCTGCTCGATACGATGGATTTGTGGGCGTACATCCTGCCACTGGTAGGTGGCATGACGATGGGTTTGGCTGTGAGTCTGTCGCTTAGCCGCTCAGGCTTGAGACTCCGACGCAATCACATTCTTGACCTGGTTGTCATCTGGGCGATTGGCAGCGGCACGATTCTGCCGATTCTTCACCTAATGAGCGGGTCGGCAAACACGCTGGGAGGTCAGCTTATACCGTTTGTCCCCGTAATCGCCGGAGGGTTCACCGGATGGGCGACAAGAGAGACCATCGAGCGAGTGGTCGGCTTCCGCCTTACCGGCGTATCACTGTCGGCGGCCTGGGGAGCGGGTTTCATCATGTTTGTCCTCAGTTATGCCCTTTTTTTCGCGTTCATATATGTCGTGTTCTTTCAATTTCAGCCAGATAGTGCCCTCTGGTTTTTGCTTACCGGAATGGTCACGGGAGGACTGATTGCTGGCTGCAGTGCATGGTTGATGATCCGTGATGTGGAGAGTGCGCTCAGGAGGCGGAGTCACGTGAAACCAAGAAACACGCTCGACGCCGGGGATCATGGGGCGCTCGAAGTCGTCAGAGCGCCGGAAGCGGAGATCCAGGGCAAGCCGAAAGTCAAACGTGGCATCGACATCCCCGTGCCGGAGACGCCGCGCCAATGGCGCATGGTCACACTGGCCGGGCTGCTCGTCTTCGTGCAGGTGGCCGCCTTCTTCCTGATCTTCCCGGTGCGGACGGTCACCGTCTTCGTGACGCCGCTGCCCAATCCGACGGTCGTACCTTACCCAACACCGCCAATGGTGTCGCTCCAGGGAACGCAGATGATCTTCCCACCGCCGACGCAGCCGCTGCCGGATGTTGATCCGCCGCCGTTGTACTTCATCGGGCAGAAGGTGCTGGTCGCCAACCTGTCGCCAGACATCGCCAATTACGTCGATTGGTGGGTCAGCCGTTATCAGTGGCTGCCGGAGGAGCGCGAGTGGATCTACGAGGTGGTGACGTTCAACAACATCACGATCATGCGCGCGGAGGATCAGCTTGCGCCGCTGCCGATGCCACCTGCACTGCCCATGCCCAGCCCAACGCCGACCATCCCGATCCGGCTGACGTGATCGGCCGACGTTCACGATTCGGCTAAGCCAATAACTGGTCTCAAATCAATGAAATATCACCTGTGAAGGCAGCGGACGCGCCGTTACCTTCGTTGACTTCGTTTGCGCGTCCTTACGGGTGAACCCGTATTGACCGAGCACTGAGCACCGAGTACCGAGCACTTGACTTTCAAGTACCCAGAACCCTGAACTCAGCACCCAGTTAGCCTTCGACGCCCATGTCCCAGTTCATGAGATCCGCCATCAGCTTGTGGGCGGTCATGTCCAGGTGGATCGGCGTGATGCTGGCGTAGCCCTCGGCAATCGCCCAGATGTCGGTGCCCAGTTCGTCAAGGACGCCGGTCGGTTCATCGCCGCCGATCTGATAGGTGCCGTTGCCGCGCACGAGCGCGTCGCGGTAGATGCTGATGCCCTGGCGCGTGATACGCATCCCCTTCACGTGGGGCACGTTCGGCACGTTGACGTTCAACACCGTGAACGGCGGCAGGCCAAACTTGAGCACGTGCTGGACGACGTTGAGGGCCACGCGCGCAGCCTCGCGGTATTCATCCGGGTCATTGGCGATGCGGTTATTGAGCGAGACGGCCACGGCGGGCACGCCCTGAATGGTCGATTCGAGTGCGGCGGTCACGGTGCCGCTGTAGGTGATGTCCTGGCCGAGATTCGGCCCACGGTTGATGCCGGAGACAACGATGCTTGGCGGCCAATCGACCACCCCCAGCGAGGCCAGGGCGATCGAATCCGCCGGTGAGCCAGCGACCGACATGGCCGAGCGCCCGTCCGCGAGGGTAAGCTCCTCGACCGCGATATCCTGATACAGCGTCTTCTTATGGCCGCTCGCGCTTTGATTGATCGACGGCCCGATCACCTGCACGTCGCCGATGGTGCTCATCGCCTGAGCCAGGGCGAGAATGCCGGGTGCGGTTACGCCGTCGTCATTGGTTACTACGATATACGTCACGTTTTCCTTACTCCAAGGAGATAAAATCGCTGGCATCATTGTACACCCACCCTGTTAAGGCACGAGTGTGGAGGCCATAACAATTTGCAGAGCGGCACCTAGGCGGCATCAGGTATACTCTCGCGCGCTGGACTATCGACCACCGAGGAGGGAAAGCGCATGAGCGAAGTGGACATCATCCGCCTGGTGCGGCTGGCGCGCGGCGCGCAGGCCGGGGGCTATTACGGCCTCGCCAAAGTGCTGTGGGCGCTGGCCTTTAGCGAGGAGATCCGCGGCAGCAATCAGCAAGGCATTCCGCGCGGGGATTCGCTGGTGGGCGAGCTCGACGCGTTGGTGGCGGATCTGCGCGCGGGCGGCGCGGCAGACGATCTGGTCACGGCGATCGAGGCTGGCATTCAGGGCATCCGCGAGGATCGGACGATCCCGTTCACAGCCATCCCCGACATCTTCGTCAGCCGCAAGTGTGGCGACGTCTATCTCGGCGGTGTGAGCGACGTCACCGCCTGCGGCGACGACCCGCTCGACCTCAAGCGCTTCGAGGCGATCTATTACTTCGAACTGATGTCCCCGGCGGACGTGCTGGCCGCGCTGAGCGCCTTTCCGGACAGCGTCGCGGCGCGCATCGACGGCCTCGACGAAGCGCAGATGCAGCAGAAGCCATTTGCGGGCGAATGGTCGCCGCGCGAGCTGATCTTTCACTTCGCCATGGCGCAGGAAGTCCTACAAGGGCGGCTGGAACAACTCGTCACTCAGGACAACCCGGCGCTTAAGAGCGTCGCCGTCTGGGCGATGGGTGAGGGCGAGTCCGTGACGACGCGCGACATCTTCGAACGCTACCGCGCATCGCGGGCGAAGACGTTCGACCTGCTGAACGAGATCGCGCCCGGCGATTGGTGGCGGCGCGGCTATCACGACGAGTTCGGCCCGGTGACGATCCTGAGCCAGGCCTGCTATTTTGCCCGCCACGAGCGCTCGCACACGCAGCAGTTGGTCGGGCTGCTGGAGGCGATCGGCTAGGTTCAGCCATAGGCGCGGCACGCGGCACGAAAACTCGTCGCGCAGATAGCGAAAATCATGTGCATGTTGCCCTAATCGGATCGTGGCGGGATGTGCGAAAGCCGTCAATTTACGTTATGATGTGACGGCTTTCGCGAATGCGGACTCGAAAATACCCAAAACACGTTATTGCTTACATTCGTGTTTCTCTGAAACCCCGCGAGAGGACAACGACTCATGCAGTTTCGTGATCCCGACACCATCATCCGCAATACCAACCCTGCCCTGCTGACGCTGCTGGACGAGCGGCTGAATACCCTCGTCAAGTGGGACGTGATGCAGTTCTTCTATCGCCATTCGGATGCGATCAAGACGGCCAGGGAAATTGCGGAGGCGCTCAGTCGCGATCTCGACAGCGTGGCCCACGCCGCCGCCGAACTTGCCGACACCGGCCTGCTGGAGATGCAGGTCGACGCCAGCACAGCGCTTTACATGCTGACCGGCAACGACGCCGCCCGCCAGGAGATTGACGCCTTCATGAGTGCCTGTGACAACCCCAAATTCCGCCGCTGTGCGATCCAGTATGTATTGACGACCGCGGCAGGCTGAGCCTCACGTGAGCACGTCCGTATCGGTCGGCCAACTGCTCATGCTCTATGGGTGGTTTGTCCTTGCTGCACTGACGCTGTTCCTGGGCCTGATCGCCCGCTTCTACGGCAAATTCAGCGGCGAGCGCACCTTCTACCCGCTCTTCCTGCTGCCCCTTGGCCTGTTCGGTATCGCCGCCGTGCGCTATGCCAGCGTCGACCGCGTGGCCGGTGACAGCCTCGGCGACCTGGCGACGGCACTGGCCGGGCTGCTGCTGCTGGTCCTGAGCGCCCGCCTCTACTGGCTGATGGTGCTCAACAAGCATGGAGAGCCGGCCCCATGAGCAGCACCTTGACCCATCTCCTGAGCGCCGCCGGGCCGCTCGGCATCGGCATCGCCCTGCTCGTCGTCGGCCTGCTGAGCAAGCGCATGAACAGCATGAGCGTGATCGCGGACGGCAAGCCGCTCTACCGCTGGTATTACGTGGCCGCCGCGCTCGCCTTCCTGAGCGCCGCCGCCCGCATCGCCGGGCTGCTCTCCGGCGACGTCACCATCGAGTCGGATCGCACGGAGATCGTCTGGGTGCTGCTTTATCACGGGCTGCCCGCGCTCGCCGTCACCATCGGCGTCGTCGGCGCCTGGCGCTATTGGAGCTGGCTGCTGGCGGAAAGGGATTGAGCTTTCGGCTGATAAACGTTAGCCTTGAGCGGACTCGCGGCACGCTGGCGGCGTGACTCAGGAAAGCGTTCACCGCTATGATCCAAATCGGCGACATCCGTATCCACTTGATCAACGACTGCGACATCATGGTCGACCCGGGCGGCGCGTTCGGGCTGGTGCCGCGCGCGCTCTGGAGTCCGCTGCTGCCGCCGGATGAAGATCATCTCGTGCCGATGGTGCAGAACTGCGTCCTGATCCAGACGGGCGGCATGACCATCATCGCCGACACCGGCTACGGCACCCGGCTGAGCGACAAGCAGATGGCGTTCATGAAGCTCAAGCGTCCGCGCGGTGGCGTGCTCGATGGACTGGCGCGACTCGGCCTGCGCGCCGAGGACATCCAGCTCGTCATCAACACCCATCTGCACAACGATCACTGCGGCGGCAACACCTATTTCGATGCCGAGGGCCGCGTCTGCCCGACCTTCCCGAATGCCGAGCACGTTGTCCAGCGCCGAGAATACGAGGACGCCACGCACCCCAACGAGCGCACGCGCGCCACGTACATCCAGGAGAATCATGTCCCGCTGCTGGAAAACGGTCAGCTGCGCCTGCTCGACGGCGACACCGATCTGGCGCCGGGCGTGCGCACTGTGGTCACGCCGGGGCACACACCTGGCCACATGAGCGTGCTGATCGAGAGCAACGGCGAGCATGCCATGTTCGTCTGCGATCTCGCCAGCTACGCGATTCACTTCGAGCGGCTCGGCTGGATGACCGGCTACGACGTCGAGCCGTTGATCACGCTGGAGAGCAAGCGCATCTGGCAGCGTTGGGCGCTGGAGTCGAACGCCGTGTTGATCTTCCCGCACGATTCGCAGCGCCCTGCCGGGCGTTACGTTCAGGCGGAGGATGGCAAGGCGCGCGTCGTCAAGCTCGACGAGCCGTTCGCCTGAGCCGCCGCACGAGTCTCCCAGAATGCCTGACACCATGAACTCAGAACCCAAAACTCAGAGCCCCAAAACTGAGCACCGAGCACCGAGCACTGAGCACCCCAGATTCCGCCTCCCGCGTTGGGTCGATGTCGTCTTCGTGGCGGCGCTGGCGCTCTACGTGCTGATCGGCGCGCCGGGCGTGACCTTCCACGGCGACGAAGCGATGCAGATCTACATGAGCGCTGATTACGCGACCGTCTTCCTGGAAGGCAACGCCGCCTCACTCTCGACGCCGGGGCAGTACAACATCGACAGCGACGCGCAGCTGCGCATCCTCAACGGCTCGGTCAACCGGCACACCATCGGCTTCGCCTGGTATGCGGCGGGCTACACCCGTGCTGATCTGCCGCCCGCGCCCGGCTGGGATTGGGGCCTGAGCTACGACGACAACGTCGCCACCGGCCACCGCCCGACCGAGCACCAGCTCGCCATCGCGCGGCTGCCTTCGGCGCTGCTGCTGGCGGGCAGCATCGCCGTCATGTTCGCGCTGGCGCAGATCGTCGGCGGGCGAGCGCTGGCTTACGGCGCGACGGCGCTCTACACGCTCAACCCGATCGTGCTCGTCAATGGCCGCCGCGCCATGCAGGAAGGTGCGATGCTCTTCTTCGGGCTGCTGGCCGTCTACGCCGCCTGCCTGATCGTGAGCAGGATGCGCTCGCGATCGACCGGGCCCGCCCGCCCCGCTCTGCGCCTGACCAACGGCGGATTCTGGCGCTGGGCCCTGCTTGCGCTCGCCTGTGGACTGACGCTGGCGAGCAAGCACAGTGGGATCGTGTTCGTCGCCGGCGCGTTCGGTTGGGTCTTTGTCGGCGGACTGGTGCGCGCGTTCGACACCCGCCGCGATGGCCGATCGTTCCTCGGCAATGCCGGGGCGCTCATCCTCAAGACGGCGGTCGCCGGGCTGCTCGCGCTCGGCCTGACGATCGCGCTGATGCCCGCGCTGTGGCAAGATCCGGCGGCGCGCTTTGACGATCTGCTGCGCATCCGCGCCGATCTGATCGATATCCAGGTCATGGCGGACCCGAACGCGCCGATGTCGCTCGAGCAACGCGTCAACGCGATCCTGACACAGCCGTTCATGACACCGGTCGCGCACTTCGAAGCCACCCTGTTCGACGTGCCGCCGATGCAAGCCGAGATCGCCGCTTACATGGCCTCGCCCTTGAGCGGCGTGCAGTTTGACGTTGCGGGCATCGTGTTGGAACTGCTCAGCCTGATCGGCGTCGTCGCGCTGATCGTGCGCCTGCTGCGGCCCGGACGCGACCGGGCGCTGGCCGTCGGGCTGCTGATCTGGCTGGCGGTGATCGTCGCCTCGCTGCTGGCGAATCCCCTGCCGTGGCAGCGTTACTATCTGGCGCTGATCCCGGTCGCGTCGCTGCTGGCGATGCTCGGCGCGCTGTGGCTGCTGCGCCTCGTGGGCGTAAATGTCTATGCAGAGGCGGGCGGTTCTGTTGCAGAATAGGGGGTAGAGGGCATTGCTCCGCCCCGGAGATGTGGACGCCAAGAATGGCGTCCCTACGGGGCAATTCTGTCGGGACGAGGCGCGCCTCGTCCGCCTGACAGGGATGCAATCGGCTCTCGTGAGAGATCGTGGCACCGGTCGCCACACGGAACATGCACATCAGGAGACGTATTCATGCGCTCTATCGTCGTCCTTGCCATCCTCGCCATCTTCGCTCTGACGGCCTGCGCGGGCCAGGCTGAACCGACCGCGGAGCCCCCGACCGCGCTGCCGACGAGCGCCGCCCCGCCGCTCGACACGCCCAACCCGGACGCGACCGCCGTACCCGCGCCGGATAACATCGAGCAGCCGACTGCGCAGACCAACGAATCGGTCGCGACGCTGGAAGCGCAGGCGGGCGAGCCGCTGAACGTCGTGATTCCAGGCACGATGATCTTCCCTGAAGAGACCGAGGCGGTCGGCCCACAGTCGTCACTGCTCACCACGTTCCAGATGCTGGAGTACAACCAGACGGGCGGCGCGGGCAATGCCGCGCTCACGATCATCCTGCTGCCGGATGGCACGCTCACGCGCGATGGCGTGACCGGCTCGATCCCGCTGGTGGAGGTGCAGGCGGTGCTCGAAGCGCTGGACAAAGTCCACTTTTTCACTGTGACCGGCACCTTTGAAGGCCCCAACACCCCGCCCGACGGCTATCGCTTCGCACTCAACGTCGACACGACCGACGCCAGCCGCGGGATCAGCGCTTCGGAGGGCTACACGCCGCCGGAACTGCAATCGCTCTTCTTCGCCATCAGCCGCCTGGGCCTGGAGCCGTTCTCGTACGAGCCGGGGTAGTGAGTTCAATTGAGAGGTGGACATAATCCAGTCTCGCCATTGCCTACCCTCAACCCCCAGCCCCTTCTCCATCAGGGAGAAGGGGAGAAGACTCGGCTCTGAAAGTCCCTCTCCATAAGGGAGAGGGATTTAGGGTGAGGGCAAAAAGGACATCAAAGGTTCATAACGATTTATGACCACGCCTCAGTTCGTTCAATTGAGGAGATCCGGCAGCCCGGCCAGGCTGTCGATCAGCGCGTGATGCGCCGGGGACTTAGCGGCCAATTTCGCGGCCTCTGCTCCCCGGCAGATGTGCACGGCCATGGCGCCGAGCCTGCGCGCACTGGCGAGCGCGCCCAGATGATCCTCGACGATCAGGCATGAAGAGGGTTCGACGCCGACGCGTCTACAGATCGCCCCGAAGAACAGTTCGTCCTTGATGAAGTGACCTGCCAGATCGCCACCAAAGTGCGGCGTCGTGAAGTATTCGAGCACGCCGCCCGCGTGCAGTGATCCGCGCACCTGCCCGCTGAGCGCATTGCTGCACGTGCCGAGCGCGTAGCCCGCCGCTGCGAGGGCCTTGATCGTCGGCGCGGAGTCCGGGTAGAACGCATCGCCGCCGCGCGAGGTCGCCTGCTCGCCACGCTCCCGTGTCAGCGTCCACAGCTCCTCGTGCGAGGGTTCGGGCGTGCCCGTCAGACGGAAGAGCGCGCGCGTGGTGCGGAACTCACCCTCCCACATCTGCTCGATGCAGTCATCCGCCCCAAGGTCGAGGTCGGTGTAGTAGCTGTCGAAATCGGCAAAGATGCGCCGGTTCGCCTCAGCCCAATCCTCCGCCGCGCCGCCATAGCGTTCGGCCATGAATTCGCCCAGCCCGCGGGCATAATGAGACGGATTGCGCTCACGATCGACGATGGTGCCGTGCAGATCGAAAAAAACGTGGCTGATCGACATTCGGTTCTCCATTGACCAGCATGAGCTCGACCGCTACAATGCTCTGTCTAACATCCATTCTCAAGAGATTAGCTTTTGGCGATGGGCTTTGTGCTGCGTGGACGGCCATTGAGACGTGCCGCACGAAGGCGCAGTCTAGCATAAGAAACCCGATTGCCAAGCGCCAGAAGCGAAAAAGGAGTCCGGACGTGTCCGAAACGTTTACGCTCGAGGCGGAAGCCCGCGCGACTACCGGTAGAAAAGTCAGCCAGCTTCGCCGCGACGGGCTGGTGCCGGGAGTTATTTATGGCAAGAAGATTGAGTCGGTATCGATCCAGGTGCCCGCGCGTGATCTGCAGAACGTGCTCATGAAGGCCGGCGGCACGAACCTGATCGACGTCAGCGTCGGCGGCCAGCCCTATTCCGTGCTGGCGCGCGAAGTGCAGCGCCACGTCATTCGCGGCGACATCCTGCACGTCGATTTCCTGGCGGTCGATGCATCGACGACGATCACGGCGGAAGTGCCGGTGCACTACGTCAATGAAGCGCCGGCGGTGCGTGCGCGGCTCGGCATTCTGCTGCAGAACGTGTCCAAGCTGACGATTGAAGCGCTGCCGAAAAACCTGATCTCGGCGGTCGAGGTCGATCTGTCGTCGCTGGCCGAGGTCGGTGACGCCATTCATGTGCGCGACCTCAAGAGCCTGGAAAACGTCACGATCGTCAACGACGAAGACGAGATGCTCGTGCGTGTCGTCCCGACCTCCGCGTCCCTGTCCGAAAGCGAAGAAGGGGCCGAAGGCGAAGAGGCTGCCAGCGAAGGCGGCGAGCCGGAAGTCATTGGCCGCGGCAAGAAGGACGAGGAAGAAGACGAGGACTAACCTCGCCTCCTGTTCATGTCATTTGCAAAGGCGAGCGCACTGCTCGCCTTTTTTGTTGCTTCGTGAGCGATCTCGCGCACCATTCAATCAACGGCCAAAGGTCGCCACCAGCCCCTGGATCAACTGCGATTTCTGCGCGTCGCTCAGGTTGGCTTCCGGATGCAGTGGTAAGTAGACGGCCAACGGCATTTCGCCGCGCTCGATCTTTTCTGCCATTTCGCGGCCTTCAAGCCTGCCGCGCATGGACGAAAAGTTCATCTCCTCACGCCCCTCGTTCACGTCGTGAGTGACGAGGAAGGCCATCGGCGCGACGTACGAATACCACGGCCAGCGCGTCTCGTTGCTGTGGCAATCGAAGCAGGCCGCCCGCGCCAGCGCCTCCGTCTCCGGCGAATCCCAGTCAATCGTACGTTCCACCGGCGGATTGGTATGCGCGACCGCGACATTCCCGATCAGGACGAGCACTGCGACGACGGCAAGCGCGATCACGGCCAGAACTGCGAACCGGCGAATCATGGTGTACCTCTGCACTTTCTTGCGCCTCATATGTGAAACGGCGCACAAATCCGGCGTGATTGTACACCCGCTCGTGTTTTCGAGCAGCGATGGCTTAAGTCTTCATCTTCAGGCGGATCGCAGCAACCGGTGATCAGCGCCCGACGCCCTGACTCATACCGCAGCCGACCATCAAGGACGTGGGCGCGATGTGGGGCGTCCACGGCGAGTGGGTTTCCTCGCTCTCATGACAGTCGATGCAAGCGACGTGCACGCGCTGCACGGCGTCTGTCGCATCCCATTGAACGCTCTGATTGGCCGGGGGACTGGTGTGGGCAACCTGAGGGTTCCCTACGAGTACGACGACGACGGCGAACACAATCCCGATTGCGACGACAACACTGAGCCGGCGCAACATCCTGAGAGCACCCTTTCGAACGATCTCATTGTGAATTCGTTCACAATACGTAATGTGATTGTACACCGATTTTTTCGCCTCAGTGCGCCCAATCACGGCTGGAACGGGGAAATCTCCGTGATCGGTGAAATTGCATTTGTCCTATTGGGCAACCCGGCGGATCGCTCCTACGGCCGCCGGGAGTCGCGAGCCATTTCCACGGGTTCGCTGTGACATGAAGCGGCGCGAGCAGAATCCGCCGCCTTCATAACTTCTACACAAGTCCCGGCTATCGTTCAGGGCATTCGATAACCGGGTCAGACGTTTAGAAAGAGGACACTCATGACCAGGAAGCAAATCGTGATCGCACTGTTGGTGCTCGTGGCAGTATTCGTCGCCGGCGCGCTTGCCGCATCGGCGCAGGGCAATGGCCCTGGCCCCGGCGGCGCAGGCGGCCAGGGTGGCATGGGCACGACCAACCCGCAGACGCCCGGCGACTGTCCTTACGGCTGCGATCCGCAGGCGAACAACGCCCAAAACAGCGGCATGGGCATGATGAATGGTGGCCACAACGGCATGCGCTGGGACGATCAGACGCGCGGCAACATGGGCAGCAACCGGGGCCAGGGCATGGGCCTGTATGGCAACCTGCCGCCCGCCGTCGCGGGTGACCTGTCTGACGACGTGATCGCCGCCATGACCGCCGGTCTGATGGACGAGTACAACGCTTACGCCATCTACGGCGGCGTGATCGAGCAGTTCGGCGCGGTCGCTCCGTTCATCAACATCCAGAACGCGGAAGCGCAGCACATCGCCGCCTGGCAGTTCCTGTTCGACCGTTACAGCGTGGCCGTCCCGGCAGCGCCGCAGACGGACGTGCCGGCTTTCGCCAGCCTGACCGACGCCTGCCAGGCCGCAGCCGACGCCGAAATCGCGAACTTCGGCCTCTACGACGACATGTTGGTGACGCTGGCCGATTATCCCGACATGGTCCAGGTCGTCACGTCGCTGCGCGATGCGTCAGAGTTCCAGCATCTGCCCGCCTTCGAGCAATGCGCCGCTCGTTAACTTCCATCGTTTCCAATCGCCGCCGAGGGGTGCAGCACAGACTGCGCCCCTTGGCGTTTTGGCTTTTGGCTTTTAGCCGGATGGGCGATACTTGTTGTTGATCGAATAATGATTACGGATGGTGAACCATGAGCAAGACATCGTATAGCAGGCACAATTCGTACTCATCACGCATTACTCATCCCTCATGACTTACCCTGAGTACCGAGCACTGAGCACCGAGTACTAACGCCCCCGGAGTCCCGATGACGCGCAAGATCTTGATCGCCGACGACGAACAGCACATCCTCGACATGCTCGGCGCCTACCTGCGCCAGCAGGGCTATCAGGTGGTCGAGGCGCGCGATGGGCGGACGGCGCTCTACACCTTCCGCCACGAGCGCCCGGATCTGGTCATCCTCGACGTGATGATGCCGGAGCTGGACGGCTTCGAAGCGGCGCGCCTGATCCGCAAGGAGGCGGACGTGCCGCTGCTGTTCCTGACCGCGCGCGTCGAGGACATCGATCAGGTCACCGGGCTGGAACTGGGCGCCGACGAGTACGTGACCAAGCCCTTCAGCCCGCGCGTGGTCGTCGCCAGGGTGAACGCGCTGCTGCGCCGTGTCTACGGCGAACTATCGACCGAGCCGGTCGTCTGGCGGATGGGGACGCTCGAACTCAACACCGAGACGCACGCCGTGACCGTCCGCGATCAGCGCATCGAACTGACGCCGACCGAGTTCGCCCTGCTGCACACGCTGATCACACGACCGGGTCGCGTCTTCACGCGCATGGAACTGCTCGATCACGTCCAGGGCGACGAGTACGCCGGTTTCGACCGCACCGTCGACGTGCACATCAAGAACCTGCGCGCCAAAATCGAAGACGACCCGCGCCATCCCCGTTACATCGAGACGGTCTTCGGCGTCGGCTACCGCATGAATGAAGAGCCTGACGATGTGGAATAAGCTCTGGTTTCGCCTGTCGCTCGCCTTCCTGATCGTCGCCTGGATCAGCATTGTCGCCGTCAGCCTGATCGTCAATCAGACGACCGGCCTCGGCTTCCAGCAGTATCTGCGCCAGCGCGACCGCACGAACGCCGGGGCCGATCCGATCGCCCAGCTTGAGGCGTACTACGCTGAGCACGGCAGTTGGGACGGCGCCGAGGACATCCTGATCGGGGATCGTGGCAGCGGCAGCGCGGGCAATCGCGGTCGCGGGCGCGGCGGCGAACAGACCGGGGGTGCACAGTGGGTCATCCTCGATAGCGATGGCCGCATCCTCGCCGCGGAAACACCGGATCTGGTCGGCACCTCGGTTGATGGCGAGGCGCGCGCCGCTGCCCAGGCGCTGACCGTCGACGGTGAGACGGCGGGCTGGCTGCTGTGGCTGACGCCGAGCGCGCAGATGTTCGGCGATGCGGAGACGGCCTTTCTCGACGAGGTTAACCGCTGGATCGGCGTGGCCGCGCTGATCGCCTCAGCGCTGGCGGTCGTGACCGGCGTCGGCCTGGCCTGGCTGCTGGCGCGCCCGCTGCGCACAGTCACGGATGCGGTGCGCCGGTTCCCACGCGGGCGGCTCGATACGCCGGTGCCCGCCCAGGGCACGGACGAGGTGCGCGAACTGGCGACGGCCTTCAACCAGATGGCGGGCGAGCTGGCCGAAGCCGACGCTCTGCGCCAACGGATGGCAGCGGACGTCGCGCACGAGCTGCGCACGCCGGTCTCTGTGCTGCGCGGCCATCTGGAAGCGATGATGGACGGCGTCTACCCGATGGACAGCGCCCACGTCGCCGTCGTCTACGATCAATCGCTCCATCTGGCGCGCCTGGTCGAAGATCTGCGCCTGCTGACGATGGCCGAGCACGGGCAGCTCTCGCTCCAGCGCACGTCGACCGCCCCGCGCGAACTGGCTGAGGAAGCGATCGCGCGATTTGCGCCGCTGGCGCAAGATGGCGACGTCAGCCTGCGCCACGAACTGGCGCCGGATCTGCCCGCGCTGAACGTCGACGCCGGGCGCATCCGTCAGGTGCTCGATAACCTGCTCTCGAACGCCGTCCGCCACACCGGCGCCGGGGGCCAGATCGTCCTCGCCGTGCGGCGCGAGGGCGATGCGGTCGTCTTCAGCGTGCGCAACAGCGGCATCCTGCCACCCGATCAAGCGGCGCACGTGTTCGACCGCTTCTGGCGCGCCGACAGCGCCCGCCAGGCTGATACCGGCGGCAGCGGCCTCGGCCTCGCCATCGCGCGCCAGCTCGTGCGCCTGCACGGCGGCGATCTATGGGTCGAGACGACAGCAAGCGAGACGATCTTCCGCTTCCGCCTGCCGGCGTAGGAGCAGCGTATCGATTCGTGGGAGCGAGGCAGCGGAAGCATGGTAAGATCGGGACAGCAAGCGTGAGGGCAGGCGAATGGCGGTTGAAGTCAAGCGCAAGTGGACGGTAGACGAGTATCTGGCGTTCGAGCGCGAGAGCGAGATTCGGCACGAATACTTCGATGGCGAAGTCTCTGCCAGATCGGGAGCAGAACCTGCGCACAATGACATTTTCAGCAATACGCACAACAGCTTGATGAATCAAGTCAAAGGGCGCCCATGTAAGGTGAATGGACCGGACATGCGCGTCAAGACACGTTCGGGGTTGTACACATATCCCGACATCTCTGTCGTCTGTGGCGAGCGGCAGTTCAACGACGACAAGCCTCCCTCGCTGCTTAACCCGATTGTGATCGTCGAGGTGCTGTCTCCTTCGACCGAGTCCTACGATCGCGGCGACAAGTTTCATCATTACCGCTCCATCCCCTCATTTCGAGAATACGTGCTCATTTCGAGCACGCGCCAGCAGATCGAGCACTGGGCGCGGCAGCCGGATGACAGTTGGCGCATCGCCGTCGTGGATGCGGCGAATGGCGCAATTGAGCTTGCGTCGGTTGGGTGCAAGCTGACGCTGGCCGATGTCTACGTCGACGTCGTGTTCGAGGCGTAAACACAGCCGGACGCCCCTGGGATAACCAATGCATGTTCCTCGCTACAAGATACAAACTTGTCCTGCTGCATAGCGCGGTATCCTTAGGTTATCATCGTCTCTTTGCGGCCACGTCTGGGTCAGGTGCTTATGCGGTTGTTTGTCTCTTACGCGCACGTCGATAAAGCCCTCTGCAAGCTCGTCGTCGAACGGTTATCCGGGGTGCACGAAATTTGGTACGACGAGCGCCTGTTTGCCGGTCAGCACTGGTGGAGTGAGATTCAGCGCCGCTTGCAGTGGTGTGATGGCTTCGTTTACCTGCTCTCGCAGACCTCGGTCACGTCGGAGTACTGCCAGAAAGAGTTCGCCATCGCTCAGCGCCTGGAGAAGCATCTGTTCCCCGTCCTGATTCAGGGTGGCGTGGCCGTGCCGGAATCCCTCAGTCACATTCAATATGCCGATCTCAGTGCCGGGATGGAGGACATTTACGTCCTGCTCAACGCCGTCACCGTCGCTGAACGCATCCATCTCTCGACGCCCGTGGCCCCGCCGATGCCGGATGAAGCCGAAGCCCCCGGCAAGGCTCGCACGGCCCTCGATGCCGTGCGCGATGCGGCGACCGCCATGAACGACGACGACTACGACGGCGCGATCCTGGTGCTCAAGCAGGCGCTGGAACTGCGTGAGGCCAGCGAAAGCGACCAGCGCATCATCAAGCTCATGCTCAACGAAGCCGAGCAGAAGCTGGAGCAGCAGACCCGCCTGCGCCTGGCCGAGCACGAATACGCACCGATTGCGACGCTGATCAAGCTCGCCGGAACACGCGCCCTCGGCTGCCGCGAGTTCGTCAACTTCCAGCAGCAGTTCCCGGACTACGACCCGGAGAACCTGAGCGCGCTGTGCGGTGAAGCGCAGAAACCCCCAAGCCCGCCTGTGACTCCGCCTGTAACGCCGGTACCCACGACGCCGAGCAAGGCGCAGCCTGCGCGATCCGCATCGTCGCGGCTGCGCGGTATTGTCAAGTGGTTCAATCAGGAAAAGGGTTACGGCTTCATCACGTTGGAGACGGGCGAAGACATCTTCGCGCACTATGCGGAGATCAAGGGATCAGGCTATCGCACACTGAATGAAGGTGAGACTGTAGAACTTGACCTCCTTGAAGGCAGCAAGGGCAAGCAGGCAGCCAACATCACGCGATTGAGCTTGTAGACACAGCCTAGGCCCATCGCTTCGCCTGGTGCTTCCCTGTGCCCTGTCACATCGCGGTCACGTAGAGCGTGTGCAGCGCGAGCAGCAGATACTCCGGGCGTGAGTCGCCGTAATCGTCGAGGCGCGCCGCGCATTCCGCCAGGATCAAGCGACCGGTCGCCGTGTGCGTGTCCGGCGGCAGCGCGCGGATCATCTGGCTCAGGCCGCTGATGCCCTGATCGAACTGCTCCTTGGCGAAGGCCATGTCGCACTGCTCGACCAAAGCCAGCACTTCGGGATCGAGACGCGTTCTCAGCCGCTTCTTGAGCGCGACCATCGCCTGGTAGGCGCCGGTGCCGGTATCCTCGCGCAGGCGGCGCAGCAGGCGGATGAAGTGCCCCTCGCGCCCGGCGATGCGCGCGACGGCCAGCGCCAATTCCATGCGCGCGCCCTCGTTCTCGGTCGTCTGCAGCATCATGAGCAGGTCGCTGAGCGCATCACTGGCGCCCAGGTTGCCGAGCGCGGCGGCGCAGGCCATGCGCAGGCCTTTATCGGTGGCAGCGTTCATGCGCTCGCGCAGCAGCGGGATGCTCTCCCTATCGCCGAGTGTGCCAAGCGCACGGGCGCAGTGGGCCTGAATCGAACGGTACTCCGAGTGCAGCCCGCGGCGCAGCGCAGGGATCGCGCTTGGATCGCCGAGTCGGCCCAACGCCCAGGCAGCGATCACGGTCAGCGAGAGCTCGGTGCCGTCGAGGATCTCGGTCAGCGCGTCGATCAACTGCGGCGACGGACTCATGCGCGCGATCGAGATGACGGCCTCGAAGCGGACGTTGAAGCGCGGATCTTTGAGCGCGGCCAGCAGTTCAGCCTCGGTCAGCGGGCTTTTGGTATGGCTCATCGCCTCGGTCACGGCGATCAATGCGCGTTCGTCCTGAGCGCGGTAGTAACGTGCGACCGAACCGACGGCCAGGATCGGGTTGCCGTGGACGAACATCCCGGCGAACTCGCCCAGGCTGACGGCGCTATCCGCGCGCACACGGCGGAAGAGCACCATCCCGACGAGCGTCAGCGCCAGACCGATGATGAAGAGCGGCGAGAACTTATCCAGCATCAGGAACATGAACTGACCGGAGACTCCCGCCGACGCATCGATCAGGTAGCCGCCGACGAGCCAGCCCAGCCCGCCGATGAAGCCCGTCGTCGCCGTATAGACAGCCATGTACTGCGATTTGTACTCGGCGGGCACCACGCCGACGAACAACAGCCGCAGCGCGCCATTGACCCAGGCGACCTCGCCGATGCCGGAGATCGCGGCAATACCCATTGCAATCGGCAGGCTGGCCGCGGTTTCGCGCGGCATGATCAGCCAGGCGACCGGCAGCAGCGCCTTCAAGATCAGGCCGAGCAGAAGCACCGGCTTGCTGCCATAGCGATCCGCCGCCCAGCCGAGCAGATAGGTCGCCGCCAGCCCGCCGAGCAGCGTGCCGATTTGTAGAGAGACGGCTGCGCTGTCGCTCAGGCCAATGACTTCGGTCATGTAGAGCGGCACGAACGAATACATCGGCAGGCTGCCGAAAGTGACCACGCAGAAGGCGACAAGGTAGAAGACGAAATTGCGGTCTCGCAGCACGAGGCGGAAGCGCCCCAACCCGCGCGCGGTCTTGTCCGAGAGCGGCATCGGCGCACCGCCGACGATGCGCGACGAGGCCCAGACGGCGATGCTCCCGGCGACGATGCCGACCACGAACAGGATCATGAAGCGATGCAGATCGCTCGACAGGCCGAGCACAACCCCGGCAAACGTGATCGCCGCGATGCCGACCAAACGCGTGACGATGTCGCTGATGGCGGAATAGCGCCCGCGGATCGAGTTGGGGATGAACTCCTGCGACCACGGGAACATGGCCGTCTCGCCGATGGCCTTGCAGATCGAGTAGGCGGTCACGATCAGCGCGACGACGACGAAAGTCGCGCGCACGCCGTACGTCTCCAACACCCACGGCACCGCGAGCAGGCCGAGCGAGAAGACGCGGCCCAGGCCAAAGAAGGTGACGAAGCTGCGTTTGAAGCCGATGCGCGCGATGACCGGCGCGACGAACAAGGCGATGACGTTGGAGAAAAGCAGCAGCGAGAGCAAGAAGCCGATGTCACCACTGCTAAATTCCAGCTCGTTCAGGAAGAGGACGAAGGCGGAGCCGAAATAAACCAGATGATAAAAGACGGTTCCAAAGCCATTGAGCGTCGTATTCCAGTGCAAATGGCGGATCTTTTCCGCCTGGGTCAAAGTCGTCGTCATTAATTCCGTCGCCGTCCTTCAAGCAAGCTTCAAAGGCACTATACGCACGGACGTGCAAAAGGTAAAGACCATGATAACCCGAATCGGATGTGTGGAGGCTTGGATTCTGTGAACTGTCGCTGCATTCGCCATGCAAATGGGGAGAATCGAAAAGCGCCCGGTGGATGCCCGGAGGCTCTCGCATATTGCATCATGGCGCCGGTTAGTTCGACGGCCCCTGGTAGGTATGCCTCGGTGTAACCGTGTAGCCCCGCTCTGTCAGCAGTGCGGCGGCTTCTGACTTCCTGACCATCAGCCGCTGCCCACGCTCGACCAGCATTTCAAGTTCGCTATATTCATCGGACGCGAGAGTTCCGCGCGAATTCTTGTCCATCAGATCCTGCATTCGCGTCTGGACATCGTTAGGCATTTGCTCGCGGGCAATCGTCCACAGCGCGTCATCAGATAGATTTTTCAGCGCTTCGAGTTCCGCCTCTTCATCTGGGGGCAAGGCAGGCAGCGGCGTGGACAGCGTGCGCAGGTACTCAATCATGACCTGATCGACAGGCCGCGATGTTTCTTCGGCGATCTGGCGCGCGCGAGCGTAAACCTCTTCCGGAACGGTCAACATGTAGTCGCTCATAAGGAACCGTCCATTTCGCCTTTACAGATCATGACCATGATAACCCACGATCGGGTCATGCTTCTATTTCACCGCGTCTCGTACTGGCGCATCGCCATGCGCCCGACGAAGCCCGGCAGCAGGCGGTGAGCCCAGATCAGCAGCCGGTCGAAGAAGCGCAGGACGACGTGGCTCTGGCGCCGCTCGACCGCACGCACAATCGCATCGGCGACCTGCTCCGGGCGCATGACGGGCACGCCGCCCGCCCGGCTGCTGCGTCCTGACTGGCCGAGACGCTTCTGGCTGAACTCGGATTCAGTGCGCCCGACCAGGATGTCGGTGACGGTGACGCCATCCGCCGCCAGTTCCAGCCGCAGTGAGCGCGCCAGGCTGCTGACGAAGGCCTTGCTCGCCGCGTAGACCGCCGTGTACGGCATCGTCAGTTCCGCCGTCACCGACGAGACGAAGACGATGTGCCCGTGCGCCGCCTTCAGGGCCGGGATGGCCGCGCGCACGCTGTGGAGCACACCGTCCATGTTCGTGCGCATGACCGTCTCCAGATCATCCCAGTTCGAGTCGGCGACGGTCCCACGCTGCCCTAACCCGGCGTTCGCGATCAGGGCATTGAGCCGCCCGAAGCGCGCCACCGCCTGATCGACCGCGTTCTGCATGGCCGCCGCGTCGCGCACGTCCGCCTCGAGCGCGATCAGTTGGCCGTGATCGCCGCGCATCATGGCGACGGCCTGCGCCAGTTCCGCCAGCCGCTCGGCCCGACGAGCCAGCGCCGCCACATGCCAGCCACGGCGCGCGAAAGCGAGCGCCGCCGCATAGCCGATACCGCTCGATGCGCCAGTGATCAGGACGACCGGGCGCTTATCGCTCTCGGCGCTCATGACCGGCCCAGCTTCTGCTTGAGGTCTTTGATGGCTTTCAAGACGGACTCGTCCGGGGTACCGCGTACCAATCGCAGGTAGGATTCGTATGCATTCAGTGCTCGTGGCCAATCTTTGCGAGCGTAGAAGCAATTGCCCAATCCCCAATACGCATTTACATAATCTGGGTCGAGACGTATCGTGTCATCAAAATCGGCGATTGCGCCGTCGAGATCACCTTTGCCTTTGCGGGCAAGCCCGCGACCGTAGTAGGCGGAGACGTAGGTTGCATCGAGGCGTATGGCGTCATCATAGTTGGCAATCACACCGTCAAGATCGCCTTTGTGGTAGTAAGCACGCGCGCGATTGTAGTATGGCTTCGCATACTTCGGATCGAGACGAATCGCCTCATTGTAGTCGGCAATCGCACCGTCGAGATCTCCACTATCTTGGCGTGCGATCCCACGATTGTTGTAGGCGAGGGCATAGTTCGGATTCAGCCGGATGCCGTGTGAGTAATCGTCAATCCCTCCGTCAAGATCGCCACGGTGAACTTTGTTGAACGCTTGGTTGAAATACTCCTCCGCTGTTAGTTGCTCGGCTGTCACCTGCGGTTGAGCCACAGCTTCGGAGACGCGCCTCTCGACCTCCGCCTTATCGTTCACCGGAGTGGGGATAACAGCACCATAGACCGGCTGCTTGAGGTAGCGCGTGCGCAGCCGCTCCATCGCTTCTTCGAAGTAGTCGTAGGGCACATTCAGCGCGTTATGTCGTTTCAGCTCGGCCAGTTGGCCGGTCAGATGCGCTTCGTTGGTGGCGAAGTCGAAACCGGTGGTCATCAGCGGCACGATGTTGCGATCTTTTTCGAAGGCGTACTCGATCTCGCGGCGCAGCCAGTCGTTCGGCTCGTCGCAGCGGTCGAGCGTGCCTGGCGTCAGGATGACGACGAAATGCGCTCGCGCTGCGATCTGATTGAGGATGATGCGATCGAACTCGCCGGAGTCGATGCTCTCGACATCCATGAAGGCGTCCCAACCGTGCGTGTGCAAATCCTGAAAAACCGCGCGCGCGACGTAGGCAGCCACGCTCCGCCGGTAGCTGATGAAAACCGTCTTGTTCGTGTCGTCATTCATGTGTCAGCCTCAAATCGCGGTACCTTGAGCACGCCTTATCAACCATTCGGCTCGATGCGCCGGTGATCAAGACGACCGGGCGCTGATCACTCTCGGCGCTCATGACCGGCCCAGCTTCTGCTTCAGTTCTTTGATCGCCTTGACGACGGATTCAGTCGGCGCGCCTTTGACCGTCTGGACATACTTCTCATAGGCGTCGAGCGCGCGCGCCCAATCCTTGAGATTGTAGTGGCAGTTACCCAGGCCCCAGTAGGCATTGGCGAAGGACGGGTCCAGCTTGATCGCCGTCTCGTAGTCGACCATCGAGCCGCTGTAGTCGCCCGTGCGATAGCGTGTCAGCGCGCGGTTGTAGTAGGCGCTGAGATAGGTCGTGTCGATGGCAAGCGCATTGTTGTAGGCGGTGATGGCGTCGTCGTAATCGCCCTTGCGATCGAGCGCGATGCCGCGGTTGTAATAGGCATAGACCAGCTTCGGATCGAGGCCTGCCGCCGCGTCGACGTCGACCAGCGCGCCATCGACATCGTCCATGTCCAGCCGCACCCAGGCGCGATTGTTATAAGCCATGGCGAAGCTCGGATTGAGGCGGATCGCCTGCGAATAGTCTTCGATGGCGCCGGGTAGATCGTGATCCTCTTGATGCTTCTTGTAGGCCCGGCGGAAATACTCTTCGGCGGAAAGCTGCTCGGTCGTCACCTGTGGTTGAGCGGCGGCATGATTGACACGGCGCGCAACTTCGGCCCGATCGTCCACCGGGGTCGGTACGACAGCGCCGTAAACCGGCTGCTTGAGGTAGCGCGAGCGCAGGCGCTCCATCGCCTCATCGAAGTAGTCGTAAGGCACGTTGAGCGCGTTGCGCCGCTTGAGTTCGGCCAGTTGGCCGGTCAGATGAGATTCGTTGGTGCCGAAGTCGAAACCGTTGGTCATCAGCGGCACGATGTTGCGATCTTTTTCGAACGCGTACTCGATCTCGCGGCGCAGCCAGTCGTTCGGCTCGTCACAGCGATCGAGCGTGCCCGGCGTCAGGATGACGATGAAATGTGCCCGCGCGGCGATCTGGTTGAGGATGATGCGGTCGAACTCGCCAGAGTCGATGCTCTCCACATCCATGAAGGCGTCCCAGCCGTGCGCGTGCAAGTCCTGGAAGACCGCGCGCGCGACGTAAGCTGCCACGCTCCGCCGGTAGCTGATGAAAACCGTTTTGTTCGTGTCGTCGTTCATGTCTCAGCCTCAGATCGCGGCGTAAAGGTCCGGGTCGCCCGTCCTCATAGAGCGGGCACTTCCAGGTGATTTGTCTCACCTATGATCTTAGTCAAGAGAGCGTTCGTCTGTCAAACGGAGGGGTAACCGAAAGCCCTGCCTAGCCCAGGCGCGCTTCCAGCTCGTGGATCTGCTGCGTGACCTTGTCGCGGTTCTGGAAGTGATCGCCGCCGCCCATCGTCAGGAAGCGCTGGAAGTCTTCGAGCGCGCCGAGCAGATTGCCCTGCGCCCGGCGCGCCACCGCGCGGTTGTAGTAGGGCGCGGCGTAGGTCGGGTCGAGGCGGATGGCTTCGTCCCAGTCGTTGATCGCCTGTACCAGGTCGCCATTGGCATAGCGGGCGGTGCCGCGATTGTAGAAGCTGCGCGCATTGTTCGCATCCAGCTTGAGCGCGGACGTGTAATCCGCGATCGCACCGTCGAGATCGCCCAGGCTGTGGCGGGCGCTGGCGCGGTTGTGGTAGACGTGAGCGCTCTTCGGCTCCAGGCTGAGGGCTTTGTCGAAGTCCGTAATCGCGCCGGTGAAGTCGCCCTGGCTCTTGCGCCCATTGCCGCGGTTGTTGTAGGCCGGGAAACAACAGGGGTCGAGACGCAGCGTCTCATTCCAGTCGGCTATGGCGCCTTCCATGTTGCCTTTGAGGGCATAGGCATTGCCGCGGTTGTTGTAGGCCATCACGTATTCGGGGTTGAGCTTGATGGCGTGGCCGAAGTCGGCAATCGCGCCGTCCAGGTCTTCGAACTCGTCCTGCTTCTGAATGGCGCGGATGAAGTAATCTTCCGCCGTCAGATCCTGGGTCGTCACCTCCGGCTGTGCGTCGACGATCGCCAACCGGCGCGCGACCTCGGCCAGGTCTTTCCGCGGGGCCGGGATCAGCGTGCCCGGAGCGTGCTGCCTGAGGAAGCGCTTGCGCAGCCGCTCCATCGCCTCGTCGAAATACTCGTGCGGCACCGGCAGCGCGTTGCGTTCCTTCAGCTCGGCCAGAGTGCCGGTCAGGTAGCGCATGTTGGCGGAGAAATCGAAGCCGTTCGCCAGCACGGGCACAATGTTGCGCTCCATCTGGATGGCGTATTCGATCTCCTGGCGCAGCCAATCATTCGGGTCTTCACAGCGTTCCAGCGTGCCGGGTGTCAGAATGACGATGAAGTGGGGGCGTGAGGCAATCTGACGGACGATGACCTGTTTGAAGCCACCAGCATCCAGGTCAACAACGTCCATAAACACGTTAAATCCGTGCGCGGTCAGATCCTGATAGACCGCACGCGCGATGAATGACGCTACCCGACGTCGGTAGCTGATGAAGACACTTCTGCCAACGTCATCGTCCATAGAACATGTGGTTGGAATAACTTAACCGTCTATAGATAATCTTATTCATGATAGTACGAAAATGTCAAATGAATTCCCGCAAGAAGATCCATACAGTCTCGTAATATCGTCCAGACGATAGTGCTTGTTCGTAACATCTATTATCTCTCATGCTTGCCCAAGTCGTAAAGGCTATGCGGAAATGATAAAACCAGACGTGTGTACGGATCTCCATGGCTTGTGAACATCATGAAAATAAAGTTAAACTTGATATATTATCATGCATTTGGCTTGAATCAATTATTTATTAATGATACGCTCAGGATAAGTTCTCCTCTTTTCCAGCTTTGGCTCATCAACTAGACCAGGAGGAACTGGTTCATGCTTCGGCGTTTTGCGCTTCTATTCACCCTTGCCTTGCTGTTGGGGCTGGCAGGCTCTGCCGGTGCCCATCCAACCGACGGTTGCTACGCGACCGCCACACCCACGACCGTCAACGAAGGTCAGAGCTTCACCGTTACGGTACAGTGCGATAACGTCCCGACCGAGAACAACGTCTTCGGCTTCCAGATCGGCACCACGCGCAGCGGCGATTTCGTCGCGGGCACCGTCCCGGCAGCCTACACGGCGGGCACCTTCTCCGAGGCGTCGACCGGCGCCGACAGCGGCGTGGTCGTCGGCACCAATGCGCTGAGCGGCTACTATGCGGTCACGCGCCGCGCGGCAGAGACCGTCAACAGCGCGAACTTCTCGCTCGGCAGCTACGCGCTGACGGCTGAGGACAACCTGACCAGCGATAGCTCGGTCGACATCACCATGACGGACGCCGATTTCATCTTGTCCGATATCAACGGCACCAGCCTGACCGGCTGGCTGCGTGACGTCAACGATGTCTCGGTGACGATCACCAACCTCGACCTGGCCTGGTTGAGCGGCGACATGATCGTGCGCAGCGACGTGACGGCCATCTCGAACGTCGGGCTGGTCGACCTGACGCTGGGCGGCAAGCTCTATTCCGCCACCGACGTCGCCAGCTACACGAATACGTTCAACATGGACTCGGCCTATCTCTATGCCGAGGACGGCTCACCGGCGAGCGACGGCACACTCAGCATCAACGCGACCGCGGACATGACGGGACATCTGGCCTGCGCCACCAACAGCATCAACCTGGGCGATACCGGCAGCGCGACCGACGTCGACACCAAGATCGGCACGACGGGCACGATCACGCTCAAGGCGGGCGACGCCGATGACGACGACGACATCGACAATGCGGACGCCACGCTGATCGGCGCCAACATCGGCACCAACCCAGGCGACGACCGCGATGTCAACGGCGACAACAGCATCAACGTGCTCGACCTGGTGCACGTCGGGCGCAACTTCGACACGCTCGCGCCGACCTCGTGCGGCACCGGCAGTTAGCTCTCTGGCGCTATCACGGATGGGACAGTGGGTTTCGGCTCACTGTCCGTATCGTTTCATCGGCACGTCCGCGAATCTCCCACCCTGTCATCGGGGTGATTGCGTTTGTTCTCAAAGCCTGCGGCCCATCCAGCGTTTATTGGAAGAGTATTGTTCCTGGCTTTGCACCGTAATCTGACTGAGACGTAAGGTCACTCCCTTGAGAACGTTCGACATCATCACCAAGTCCCATCGAATGAGACGCTTTCTGATCATCCTACTGTGCCTGGCCCTGCAGGCCGTCAGCATGTCCGCCGCCCAGACCAACCCGACCATAGAGATCGTTCTCAGCCAGCCGACGGCGCACGAGGGCGAGATCGTCACCGCCGAGGTGTGGGTGCGCAATGCGCGCACCGTCGGCGGCATCGACCTCGGCATCACGGTCGATGCGGACTGCCTGCGCATCGTCGACCGGCAGCCGGGCGGCTTTTTGCCGACCACGGAAACGGAAGGCGCCTTCGCCACCTTTTCCGCCGTCAACGACCACGACACGCGGCTCGCCGTCGCGCTGGCGGATCGAACCCGGCATGCGAGCGGGGACGGCGTCTTCTACCGCGTGCAGCTTGAGCCGACCTGCGGCCAGGGCAGCGCTGCCGTCACGGTCGCCCGCGCGCAGGTGAGCAGCTACATCGACCCGCAGGCCGAGATCATCGACCTGATCAACTACGAAATGGACAAGGGCACGCTCAACATCGTCAATGCGCAGTTGACGCTGCTGCCCGCCGAAGCGACCGCCGAAGTACCGACGGCCACCAGCGAAGCCGCGCCGACGCTGACCTCCGCACCGGCGACCGCCGTGCCCACCGCCACGACCGAGATCGGCCCGACGCCGACGCTCGCAACGGTCACGACGCCGGAGACCGGCTCGCCGCAGAGCAACCTGATGGTGATCGTGCTCGTCGTCCTGACGCTGGTCGTCATCGTCCTGCTCGCGATCGGCATCCGCATCCTGCGCTCCGGCAGGAAAGACAACCGCTAACCGGAGCCTTTGCGACGTGACCTGCCGCCGTCTATGGAGCGACAGGTCACGCCGCACAACGACAGTCTGGAGAAAGCCAGGATCGGTATGGCTGCGCTCAAGCGAAATCTGGTCACCGTGGGGTTGTGCGCCTTCTGCATCCTCGCGATCGCCTACTTCCATCCGCTGATCCTGGCCCTGGCGGATACCGACGCCGCCGAAACCCCGGCGACGCTGACGCCGACCGCCACCGAGACGCTCGTTATGCCCCCCACGTCCACGCCGCTCGCGCCGGAGAGCACCAGCCCACCCGCGCCGACGCTGGCCGCCACGCCAACCGTGATGATCCTCCCAGGCGCGACGCTGCCACCCCCGACCGCCGACCTGCCGACACCTGAGCCAACGCCCGGCGAAGAAGCAGCGACGGACGTGCCGACCGCGCAGCCACCGGCGACGGTCGATCTGACGCCCACGACTGCGCCCGATGCATCAGCTGCACCAACCGTGGACGAACAATCCACCGTTAGCGTGTCCATGAATGAGGTGCTCCCATCGCCAACCGCGACAGTGGAAATGGCACCTAGCGTAGAAGTCGCGCCAACCTTGACGGTGGAGTCCGTCCCAGACGGCGACGCAGCCACGGATGCGCCGCCAACGCTCACGCCGGCGCAGGAGGCTGTGCAGCCGACCGCCACCCTGACGGCGGCTCCAACTGCGACGCCCACCGCCGTCACGCAGATCATCCTGCTGCCGGATGCGACGACCCTGCCAGGTGGCGACACACTGACGCTGACGGTCTACGCCGAGGGACTGACCGCCGTCCAGGGCATGGTGCTCGTCTGCGCGACGGACGCCGCCCTGCTGCGCGGAGTCGAGGCGCGCGCCGGGGATCTGCTGCCGATGGAGCAGGTCACGACGCTCGACAGCGGCTACGCGCCCGATGGCAGTTGGGCGCTGGCCGCCACGCACAATCAGATTGGCATCGGCATCGAAGGCGCGGGCGTGCTGTGGCAGATGACTTACGAGACCGGCGCGCCCGGCACGGCAGCCATCGCCTGTGAACTCCAGTTGAGCGACCTGGACGGCTATCCGCTGCCGCCGCTCACGGCGGAAATGACGCTCACGATCGACCCAACGCCGGAAGCCAGCCCCGAAGTCACCGTGACGGAAACCGCCACCCCGTCGCCCACGAGCGAGCCGGAGCTGACGGCCGCGCCATCCGCGACTCCCACACCAACCGACGAGCCGACCGCCACCGCCACCCCTGTCGATCCTGAGCAGATCGCCGCGCACTATGGTCTGAGCGTGCCGCCCGCCGATCCTGCGCTCGACCTGAACGGCGACGGCATCATCAATGTCTACGATCTGGTGCTGGCCTCGCGCGATCAGTGACAGTGGTGAGCGAAGGCGCGCCTGCGTTAAAATGGCGGCAATGAAGACCCGGCGTATCCAGAGGTCTGTCTTGATAACGCACGCAAACGCGCACTCCCTGCCTCCAGTCCCCGTGACCCGCTGAACCCACGCCCAACGTTATGACGCGACGTATCCGCACACCCTATCTCACGCTCGTCAGCCTGCTGCTGCTGGTGACGTGGCTGGCCGCGCGCGGCGCCCACAGCGACGTCCTCTGGTATGACGAGTGGTGGACGTCGTTCTACGCCGGGAGCGCGCCACGAATCGACGACCCGGACTTCGGCCCGTTCACGCCCGCGGAGACATGGGATCGCGTCGCACACGTCTACCCGGACACCAACCCGTCCGGCTATTACGTCGCCATCAACCTGTGGAGCGACGTCACCGGCGGCAGCGCTTTCGCCATGCGTTCGTGGTCGCTGCTGATGGCCGCGCTGGCGCTCGCCTTCATCTACCGCGCCGGGTGCGAGATCGGCGGGCGTCGCGCCGGGCTGTACGGCGCGCTGCTGCTCGGCACGTCCGCCTTCTTCATCAGCTATGCCCACGAGGCGCGCACCTACATGCAGTTGATGATGGCGACGTCGGCGGTCCTGTTCGCCTACGCGCGCCTGACCCACCCACGCCGACGCTGGTCGTGGCCGCTCGGTCTGCTGCTCGCGCTCGGCGTCGCCGTCATGCTCTACAGTCACTATCTGTCGACGCCCGTGCTCGGCACACTGGCGCTCTATCACGCCCTGCTCGTGCGCAGAAATAACGATGTTCGTTGGTGGCGTGTGAGCGGGCTGATCGCGCTGGGCGCGCTCGCCTTCGTGCCCTGGATCAGCGTGGCCGGCTCCGCGCTCGGCCAGGTCAACGCCGACCCAAGCCGCGACTACTACGCCCGCGATGCGCTCAATCTGCTGGCTCGGCTGATCAACCGCTTCAGCAATCAGAGCCTGGCGCTGGCCGCGGTCATCGGCTGGTTCGCGCTGCGCCGTGCGCGGCTGGCCTGGTTCGCCTTCGTCGTCGGTTTCGCGCTGGCGATCGTTGTTAACGAGCTGTTCGGCTTCATCTCGGATGTGCATTACCTGCTGGCGCTGTTCCCCGCGCTGGCGCTGATCGGCGGGGCGGGGTTGGCGCATCTGCCCGCCGGGCGCACGGTGGTCGCCAGCGTCTGGGTGCTGGCCGGGATCTGGCTGACGTTGTTCCCCACCATCAACAATGACCCGGAGGCGATCCATCCCTACCTGCCCTGGGACGGCGTGCGCGCAGACCTGCGTGCGCAAGCACAGCCCGGCGACGACTTCGTCTTCCTGCTGCCGGAGCCTGATCCGAACTGGATTCACCTGCCGGTCGCCGATCACTATCTGCATGACCTTGGTCTGCAACTGCACGTCCTGGAGTCGCTGCCGGAGACCACGCCGGACGTGACCGCCGCGCAGTTCGAGGGCTTCGCCGGCGACGCCGCGCGCCTGTGGATCGCCTGGGATCGAACGCAGCGGCCCGCGCGCCAAACGCTGTGGGCGGTCGATACGATCCTCAATGATGGCTACCTGGCGTGCGCCGCCTCGCCACAGGAGCAGGCGTGGGCGCTGGCGCTGTACATCCCACGCGCAGGCCATGAGACGACGCGCTGGCGCTTCGGCGACGGCATCACGCTCGATTGGATCGGCCCGCTGCCGGGCGAGGTCAGCAATAGGCTGGCCGTGACCGTGCGCACGAGCCTCAGCCTGGACGTGCCGCGCGGCACCTATTCGATCGGCCTGCACGTGGACGGGCCTGACGGGACGCTCGTCGCGCAGACGGACGCCGGGCTGGCCGACGCCGACAGCGCCTGCCAAACGCTGCGGCTGCCGCTCGACCTGCCGCCCGGCACCTACACGCTGCATCTGCTGGTCTACGACTGGGCGACCGGGGCGCGCCTGGCCGCGTTCGACGATCACGATCAGCCGTTGGGCGATCGTCCAATGGTGAGCACGTTCAACGTCGTAGGCCAGACACCGCCATAGCCGCTCGGCTGCTTCCGGCAGGCGCATCATGAGGCGCCCATACACCCGCTCGACAACCGACGAGCACACGGCATACAGCACTTCATGGTAGACTGGCACTACGACTCAGGGGGGAGCCGCCATGAGAATCAACCTGTCGCCGCGCACGCTGATGCCGCTGCTTTTGCTATTGGCACTCGGCATCCAGGCTGCCGCGCCCGCCGCCGCCCAGCCGGACGCGATCACAGTCGATGCGGATTGCTCGTTGATCGATGCGATCCGGGCGGCCAACACGGACAGCGCCGTCGGCAGCTGCCCAGCGGGCAATGGCGCAGACACGATCCTCCTGACGATAGACGTGACTCTGACGAGCGCGCACACGACGACACCCGAAGGCGCCAACGGCCTGCCCCTCATCACGAGCGACATCACCATTCTCGGCGACGGCTTCACCCTCGCGCGCGCCGACGGCGCCAACGTGCAGAACTTCCGCCTGTTTCAAGTCGCGCCGGACGCCTCGCTGCGACTGGAGGATGTCGTCCTGCGCAATGGCCGTCTGGTCGGGCGCAGCGGCGGGCGCGGACGCAACATCAGCACGCCCGGCGCCGAAGGTGACGATGGCGAGATGGGCAGCGTCGGCTTCGTCGTCAGCGGTGCGGGCGGGCCAGGCGGCACCGGCGGCAACGGACGATCCGGCGGTGCAGGTGGCAGTGGCGGATCGGTGGCGGGCGGTGCCATCTACAGCCGCGGTGCGCTGGAACTGATCGACGTCACGCTTGAGGACAACACGGTGCAGGGTGGCAATGGCGGGGTCGGCGGCAACGCCAGTCGCGGCGGACAGGGCGGCATCGGCGGTACACCCGGCGTCCCGATTCCGCTGATCCTGTTCGCAATCCTCGGCCCGCCTGGCCCCGGCGGCAGAGGCGGCATTGGCGGTACCGGCGGCACCGGTGGGAGTGGCGGCGCCGCTTACGGCGGCGCGATCTACAACGATGGCGGCGAGGTCGTCATTCGGACGAGCGCATTCGCGGGCAATCAGGCGTTCGGCGGCACGGCTGGCACGGGTGGGCGTGGCGGCGGGGGTGGCACCGGCGGGCCGGGCGGTCTGGGGCAGCGCGGCACACTCGGCTCCGGCGGAACGGGCGGACGCGGCGGTGAAGGTGGACGCGGCGGATCGGGCGGCGCCAGTGCAGGCGGTGCACTCTACAACGCAGGCGGCAGCGTCACGATCAGCAACGCGCGCTTCGTCGAGAATCTCGCCAACGGCGGGCGTAGCGGTCAGGGCGGCACTGCGGGTGTTGGCGGCGACGGCGGCATCGATCAGGGGGATGGCGCGTTTGGCGGCCCCGGCGGTCAAGGCGGCACCAGTGCGGATGCGCGCGGCGGCGCTCTCTTCAGCGATGGCGGCGCGCTGTTCGTCGAGCGCAGCACGATGTTCGACAACATCGTCCAGGGCGGCAACGGTGGCAGCGGCAACCGTGCCGGGGATGGCGGGACGGGTGGCCCGGTCTACTTCGGCGTCGACCTGGACCCCAGAGTTCTCACACAAGTCCTGATCCTCAATCTGGGCGGTGTCACGTCATCCGGCGCGCCCGGTGGCACAGGCGGCAACGGCGGCGCGGGCGGCCATGCGGCGGGCGGTGCGCTCTATGCGACCGACGGATCGTTCACGCTCATGCGCAGCACCTTGAGCGGCAACACGGCGCAAGCGGGCGCAATTGGCTCAGGCGGGCAAGGCGCGCTCGCGGGCCTCGACAGCGCTATCATCGACCTGCTGGCCCAGGATGGCATCATTATCTACGATCAAAACGGCAACGGCGCACCCGGCGTGATCGGTGAGGGTGAAGGCGGTGGACTCTGGGTACACGGCGCTGATGAGCCAGCGCGCGTCGCCAACAGCACGATTGCCAACAACACGGCCAGCGTCGGCGGCGGCTTGTTCGGCGCGGGCGGCGTGCAGATCCGCAGCAGCATCATCGCGGCCAACACCGCGCAGAATCTGGTCGATGTCGGCGGCGTGGCCGAGTCGCTCGGCTACAACCTGATCGGCAGTGCCGACGACGGGACGCTGACCCAGGAAGCCATACGCTCCATCTTCGATGTCGATCCGCTGCTGGGTGCCCTGAGCGAGAACGGCGGAGCGACCGAGACGCTGGCACTGCTGGTGACCAGCCCGGCGCGCAACCGCGGCGCCTGCACCGACGTTGTCGATCAGCGCGGCTACTATCGCGTGGATGACGCCTGTGACATTGGCGCGTTCGAGTTCGGCGCGACGCTCCAGCGCCCGGTCGTGCTGCCCCCGCCATCGGATGGTGGCAGCGGCGATGAGTCGATCCGCGCCGGGCTGCCGCAAGACGTCTACAGCCGGATCATCGCGCGCGACGGCATTTTCCTGCGCAGCCCTGCCGAGATCGGCAATGCAGGCGTGCTCGACCTGGGTGTGATCGCCGCCGTCGACGTGTTCGCGCTCAACGGCGCCAGCGCAGCCGGTGGGCGCGTCTGTTTCGCGGGCACGGGCGACGTCATCTTCCTGGATGCGCAGACCTCACCGCGCGCCGCGCGCTATCTGGCGGCAACGCACCAGAATGGCTTCACCTGCGCGACGCTGCCCGGCATCGGCACAGTTGTGCTGGTGGGAGGGTGAGCGCGCCGCGCCGAAAAACCGGATGACAGCGCGCCCCAAGTCCATTATGATCGAGGTGAGTTGTTCGATCTGAGTATGGAGTCAGGCTGATGGCAGTCAATCTTCAAGATGTGGTCAACATGGCGGAAGGTTTGACCGACGATCAGAAAGCCGAGCTGGTAGTATGGCTGCTGGATCGCATCAAGACGCATGAATTGACCGCCCAAGAACGGCAGGCGATCTTTGACTCGATGACGGTCGATCTCGGCCCCGTACTACCCAGCTATTCGGATCAGCGCGAAGATTGGTACGACGATGCCCACTAAGGTCTTTGTCGATACAAACATCTTGCTGCGATCAACAATTTTGCAGTTTCCAGATTATGCAATCGTGAAACCCTTTGTTGATCAGTATATCGCACAGGAAACTGAACTCTGGATCAGTGGACAGGTCATACGGGAATCCCGCCCGGCATCGGCACCGTCATCCTGGTGGGAGGATGAGATCGTTTCGGCGAATCGGGAGTAAGATATTGGGCATCGATTCCGTTCCCTGGTGAGTTCGTCTTCACGAGGAGGCGTCGCGCCATGGCCCATATTTTCCTCAGTTACAGCCATGAGGACGTCGACCTCATGGCGCGGATGCGGGCGGACATGCGCGCCGCGCATCTGGACGTGTGGACGGACGAGGGCATCCAGCCAGGGACGCCGTCGTGGAAACGCGCGGTCGAAGAGGCCATCAAGGGCGCGGGCTGTGTCATCAGCATCCTGTCGCCGGATGCGTCCAACTCCCGCTGGGTGCGCGAAGAGCTCGATTTCGCCGAGGCGCAAGAGAAGCGGATCTTTCTCGTCCTGGCGCGCGGCAACAGCGACGACGTGGTGCCATTCGGGTTCTCCAGTCACCAGTGGATCGACGCGCGCACGAGCTACGCCCCCATCACCAACCGCCTGATCCCCGCGATCTGTGCTCATCTGGGCGCGGATTGCGCTTCAGAGCCGGTCGACGCTGGCGACAAACCTGCCGCAAATCACCCCAAGAGCGAACCCCGTCCTCAACCTCAACCTGACCCGGTTGCCGAATCGACGCCAAGGCCTGCGCTGGAAACCGTGGCGCCCCGTCGCTCACCTGCCCTGCGGATATTCCTGGGCATCGCCGGGCTGGTGATCGCCGGTGCGGCGGTCTACCTCGTGGCGACAAGGGTGCTGCAAGCGAGATCCCCAGGCTACGCTGCCGATAATCGGATTGTGAGCAATGCCCAGTGGACGCCGACGAGCCAGACCTTTGACGGCGTCGAGATGGTGCTTGTCCCGACCGGCTGTTTCATGATGGGCAGCGACAACGGCGACGGCGATGAGCAGCCGATCAACCCGCAGTGCTTCGACGAGCCTTTCTGGATCGACCGCTACGAGGTGACGAACGCGCAGTTCAACCGCCTGGGTGGCCGAGCATCGGAATCCGTCGCGCTGCCCGAACCGGATCAACCGCGGGTCGCCACCTGGTTTGAAGCGGCCGCCTTCTGCGCCGATAAGCGCGCTGGGCGGCTGCCGACCGAAGCCGAGTGGGAGTATGCGGCGCGCGGGCCGGATGCGCTCGAATACCCGTGGGGCAACACGTTCGTGGCGGCTAACGTCGCCAATGAAAACCTCGATGCGCCGACGAGGGTCGGTCGCTATCCGGAGGGGGCGTCCTGGGTTGGGGTCTTCGACATGAGCGGGAACGTGTGGGAATGGGCGAGTACAATCTACGCGGTGTGGGAGTCAAGCGAATTTCCCTACCCGTACGTCTCCGACGACGGTCGCGAGGATATGGAACGCACCGACGTCAGCCGCGTCCGGCGCGGTGGTTCGTTCAATGACGACGAGTACATCTTTCGTGGGAGCTACCGCAACTCAGACGACCCGCACAGCTACGACAACATGGGCTTTCGCTGCGTACGGCCCCACTAACGTGCTCGGCGCAATGCAGCATGAGGTCATCGTAGGCGAGGGAAGATCACGCATGCACGACGAGGCCGTTTTCACGCCGCTTACGTTCGAGCGCTTGCTGCCGCAAGAGCAGCTGGCGCAGTCGCGCGCATTCCTCAGCCGGATGCGCACACGGCGCAGCGTACGCCAGTTTTCGACCGAGCCGGTCGCCTTCGAGCTGATCGAGAACGCGGTGGCGACGGCGGCGACCGCTCCCTCTGGCGCCAATCAACAGCCGTGGACGTTCGTCGTCGTGGCGGATGCCGAACTCAAGCGCCAGATCCGCGCCGCAGCCGAGGCCGAGGAGCGCGAAAGCTACGAGCGGCGCATGAGCGAGGAATGGAAAGCCGCGCTCGCACCGCTCGGCACGGACTGGCACAAGCCGCATCTCGAAGATGCGCCCTACCTGATCGTCGTCTTTCAGCAGGTCTATGGGTTGGAGATGGATGCCGACGGCGTGGCGCGCAAGGTCAAGCACTATTACACGACCGAGTCGGTCGGCATCGCGGTCGGTTTGCTGCTGGCGAGCCTGCATCTGGCCGGGCTGGCGACGCTGACGCACACGCCCAGCCCGATGAGCTTCCTCAGCGATCTGCTGGGCAGGCCGCCGAACGAGCGCGCCTACGTCGTCATCCCGGTCGGCTACCCGGCGGCGGATGCGCAGGTGCCCACGATCACAAAGAAGCCGCTACGAGACGTCCTCATCGTCCAGCGCTGAGTCGTCGTTGGCGCGCGCCAGCGCTTCGGCGAGCCCGGCGCGCAGCCCGTTCGTATCAGCGTAACCCTGGCCGTCGCCGACCATGGCCGTATCGAGCCGGAGCATATCGTCGAACGCGATCGGCGTCCCGGCCTCACGATCACTCACGGGGTAGAAGAATTCGCGCGAATAATGCATCTTGGTCTGCACGCGCTCGCGGATTGCCTCGGCGTGTTCCGGCTGCGTGACGACGACGAACGTGTCGTGATCGAGGTGACCGATGAAATCATCCTCGCCGCCGAGTTCGCGCACGGCATTGCGCAGCATCAGCGCGACGGCGCGCAGCACGTCATCCCCGGCGACGAAGCCGTAGCGCTCGCGGAAATCCTCCAGCCCGCGCAGCGAGAAGACAACTATGCTCCACGGCGAGCCGCCATGCAGCGCCCTGGTCATGCGCTCATCGACGAGCACGCCTTCCGGCAGCTCGGTCGTGTGGTGGATGAAAGCCCGCTGGTTGGCGCGCGCCAGGGCATTGCGCACGCGCAGGCGCAGTTCGCGCACGTCGAACGGCTTGGTGATGTAATCGACGACGCCCAGCTCCAGCCCGTGCAGCTTGTCGACGCGGTCGCGCTTTTCCGTCAGGAAGACGATCGGCACGTCCTGCGTGCGCCGGTTGAGGCGCAGTTGCCGACACACCTCGTAGCCATTGATGTCCGGCAGTCGAATGTCGAGCACCACCAGATTCAGGGGTTCCGCCTGGGCAATTTCGAGCGCTTCCGCACCCCAGGCTGCCGTCAGAACGTCGTATTTTTCCGTACTGAAGTGGGCTTCCAGCAGTTCCGCCAGATCGCCGTCATCCTCCACGATCAGGATGCGAGGCTGGGTCATGCACTATCCTTCGGGGTGTGTTCGGGCGAGCGTCCGTTTCGATTATACGATTATAAGGGCGATACGGATCATCATTCCTCAACGTCTGACCGACGCATCGGCGACGTGGACGCTCGCGCCGGGTGGAACCTCCCGTCGGCGTCTCAGTCTGCCCCCAACATCAACAGCAGCATGTGCAGCGGCGTCTTGGCAAGCACGCTGTGTTTGAGGCGCGGCGGCATGTAGAGCCAGGCCCCGGCGCTCAGCTCATGGCGATCGTCACCGAGCGTGATCGTTGCGTCTCCGCGCACGATCTGGATGATGGCGGCCTGGCTGGCCGTGTGCTCCGAAAGTTCCTGCCCGGCGTCGAAGCCAAACAGGATGGCTTTGAGATGGTCGTCCCTGTAGAAGGTGCGGCTGACGATGCTGTCCGGCTGGATCGCCCCGATCATCCCGGCCAGATCTTCGACGAGGGTGTAAACACGTTCGTCCATCGGCTTAGTTGCCGCCTTTCCGCGTGATGCGCACGCGCCATAGTTCCGGGCCTTGTTCCAGATTGTCCCACTCAAACAGCCCGGCGCGCTCATGGAGGAACTGATAGTAGAGCGGCGTCGGCGGGTGATCGTTGATCAGCTCAAACGACTCGCCCGGTTGCAGCCGGTCGAAGGCATTGAAAATCGCCGGGTGGCGCTCACGCGGCGGAAGGGTGCGCGCATCGATCTGGTTCATGAGTCTTCTCCTCTACTTCCCAAAACATGGCTAAGCCAGCAATTTCGTACACTGCCGGCTTAGCACCGAGATCAGTGACCGGAGGTATCCGCTGCCCCTTCGCCATGGAAGATGGCTGGGTTTTCCTCACCCTCGACGTAGAGATAGCCCGCCAGCCCGCGCTCCAGCCGAGCCAGCGCATGATCGACCAGGATGTAGCGTCCCGGCACTTCCAGCCCGAACTCGACCATGGTCGCGCCGCCGGGCGGCACCAGCGTTGTCTGGACACCGGTCATCGGCGCGGTCGTCAAAGAGCCATAGTTGTAGACGCGGTCGAAAATCTCGCCGATGACGTGGAACGACGAGATCGCGTTCGGCCCGCCGACGCCGAAGAAAATGCGCACGGTCTCGCCGACATTGGCGCGCAAGGCGTTTTCATCGCTCGCCAGCGCATTGGCCGCGCCGTTGAAGACGTAATATTGGGGCCGCTCGTCAAGCATCGCCGCATGATCAAAGGTCAGGTGGCCCTTCGTGCCAAAGGGTTCGGCGGTGTAGATCTCGCTCTGCATCACGTAGAACTCGCGGTCGACTGGGGGCAGACCGCCGGGCGGCTCGACCACGATCAACCCGAACATGCCGCTGGCGATGTGATGGGCGACGCTCGGCGTCGCGCAGTGGTAGACGTAGACGCCCGGAATCAGCGCCTGAAAGGTGAAGGCGGTCTCCTGCCCCGGGTTGGTCTGGGTGAAGACGGCACCGCCGCCGGGGCCGGTCACGGCGTGCAGGTCAATCGAGTGCTGCAATTGGCTGCTGGTGTCGTTGTGGACGTGCAGATCGACCGTATCGCCCACGCGGACGCGGATCATCGGGCCAGGGATCTGCCCGTCGAAGGTGAAATAGCGATAAGTGGTGCCATCGGCCAGGATGCCGTTGACCTCGATCGCGGTCAGATCGACGCGCACGTCCATTGGGCCGCGGTCGCCGACCGGAACGGGCAGGTCGGCGGGATTGCGCACGACCGAGACGGCATCCGCCAGCGCGGGCGCGACGGTCGGCACCGGCGCCGTCTCAGCGGGCGCTGCGGCGTAGGCGACCTCGCCAGAGGCTTCGCCGGTGATGGTCAGCGTGCCCCACATGCCAACCTCGCGGTGGCCGGGCGTCGCGCAGTAATAGACGAACTCGCCGAGCCGATTGGCCGTGAATTCGATGGTCGCCGTTTGCTCCTGCTGCAACAGATCGCCCGTGGAAACGGCGAACTCATCAATCGTCAGGTTGTGCAGCACCGGGTCGCCGTTGATCACAGTGATGCGTACGGTATCGCCGACGTTCGCCGACAGCGGCGGGTTGATCTGGCCGTCGATGTCACCGCCAACGCCAATGAAAGCCATGGGCGGCGTCTGCCCCAGCACCGTCCGCAGCGTGTATTCGACGACTTGCGCTTCAGGTTGGTTCGCGGAGACGGGTTCCGTTTGAGAAGGTGTTTCTTGTGCTTCGACGCTGGTCGGCACGATATCGATCCGCACCGGCAGTATTGCCATGAACAGAACCGCGAAGCCGATCAGAATGGCGGCGACGACGTTGGGATTAGGTTCTCGATTATTCACGTTTCATACCCCCCTTGTTTCACAATCAAATAAGGCAGCTCGATGGCGCCGACCGGGCACACGTCTTCACAGGCTGCGCAGTACGTGCACAGAGCGGGCTGCACCAACGTGGCTTTGTCTTCCTTCCGCCCCAGCGCCCCTGTCGGGCAGCGGGCGATGCAGTCGCCACAGCCGGTGCATAAGCCGCGATCGATGCGCGGCATCCATGGATCGCTGATCGGGATCATGCGTCTGCTGTCTCCTGTAGAGATGGCACCGGCATCGGCCAGCGCATCTGCTGCGAACTCTGGCTTCAGGGTAGGATGGTCAGGAGCGTTTGTATTTAAGCTGGCTTAAGTCGGGGAAAATTGGCCTTGGGCGCATCGTGATGCGCCCCTACGTTATGATCGGGGTATCTTGTTTCGAGCGATCTACAGCAGCGCGATGGAACGCAGGATGCGCTCGTCCACGATCACGATCCGGTGGCGATTGAACGTGATCGCCCCCGCCTGTTCGAGCGAATGGAGCATGTTGCTGATCGTCTGCGGCGTGGTGTTGATGTGCGCGGCAATCGCGGTGCGCGTGATGCCGGGGCCGCTGAGCGAGGGATCTTCGGCCTGCTTGAGCAGGAAGCGCGCCAGCCGCACCACCACGGAATAGAGTGCGAGATCTTCGATCTGGCCGACGAGCGAGCGCACGCGCAGCGCCAGCAGCCGGATGACATTCGAGGCAATCCGCGGGTCACGGGCCAGGACTTCGGCAATGACCGCGGACGGCACCAGCCAGAGCTGTGCTTCGTCGCTCAGGATCGTCGCATTGGCCGGGTTCGCGCCGCCATCCAGGGTCGCGATGTCGTTGAAGGACTTGCCGGGGCCGAGCAGATGCAGGATGTGTTCGCTGCCATCGGCGTTGAGCTTGAAGATCTTGACGTGGCCCGCCTCGACGATCCACAGGCCGTCGGCGGGTTCGCCTTCGATGAAGATCATCTCGCCCGCGGAGAAGGTCCGCAGCAGGCTGTGTTCCGTGATGTACGCCAGGTCATCCTCGGCGATGCCTTCAAAATAGAGAATGGATTCAATATAGCTCTTAAACGACGTCATTTTTGAGTTGTCTGACGACTATTCTGAACCGGCTGGTCTGCGTGTGAGCATCAGCGCTCGAATGGATTATAGGCTATCACGCGCGCGGCCCGCCTGCCCGATGGCGAAGATGCAGTGCGGCGCGCCGGATGCGCGACACTCGACCTCGGTGATGTAGAAGGCGTCGCCGCCGGTCGCGGCGCTCAGGCACGAGGCAGCCAGCCCGGCGAGCAGATAGCAGACAGGGGCTTCGACGTTCTCGAAGATGAACGGGCTGTGCTCGACGATCCAGCGGTGGCCGTGCGGGCTCGCCTCGATGTGGCCGTCCTGATCGCTCAGGCGCGAGAAGATCTCCGCCAGCACCTTAAGCCCGACGTCCGCGCGCGTCTGGCCGGGCAGCGCCATGAAGGCCGGATCGGTGAAGGCCGCGAACGCCCCCAGCGTCGCCAGGCCGGGCGTGAACCACGCGCGCCCAACGGTCTGCGCCAGCCCGCGCGCGCCCTGGTCGCCATACATATCAAACAGACCGTGGTTGATGGCTGACAGCCGCGTGAACGGATAGACGCGCTCCAGGTCATCGGGCGGCAGATCCGACGGCAGCCCGGCATTCTTGAGCAGCGACTCGGTCGAATAGGCGCCAAGTTCGGTCTGCATCGCCTGGATGAGCAGCCGCGCGAATCGGTTGGGGTAAAACAGGTCGGATGAATCGGTCACGGCATAGCGATCTTTCCCGCGGAGGTCGCTCAGCCTGGGCGGCTAATCAGAGGAGCTGCTCCAGGTCTTGTTTGGCGCGCCCAATGTCCAGGAAGATCAAGCCCAGGCGGGCTTCTTTACGTGCCAGCACAGTCAACACGGCCTCATCGCCGACCGACGTCAGGATGACGTAGCCGTTCTCGCCCTTGACGTAGACCTGCTGCAGCGCGCCGCGGCCCAACTCGGTGGAAATGCGTTCGCCCAGCGATTGCATGGCCGCGGACATGGCGCTCACGCGGTCTTCCTCGGTGCCGACCGGCAGCAGCGAGGCAATGCTCAAACCGTCAACGCTGACGATCGCCGCCGCTTCGACGTCGCCCGAACTCGTCTGAAGATCGCGCAGGCGGGATACGAGTTGTTCTGTGCGAGATTTCACCGATGATTCTCCTGATGGGAAGTCTTGTTTCAGTATAGAGCATGGGTGAAGTTCCGCGCAAGCGGCCTTGCATTGAGACTGCGAGTCAACCCACACAATCGAGAAGAATCATCACATTCGCTTTGAACCGCAAAGTCACAAAGGACAAATGTACCCAGGTCAATTCGTCGTGTCCTTTGCGACATTGCGGTTCACACTGTTGTCTTCAAGCGCATTCACTTGACACGTCAAAAGGGCATGTGCTGCCCTTCTGACTGTGGACGAGGATATGCCGTTGGTGCCTAGTTCACGTCGACGTGTTCCAGCAGCCAGTCGGTGATCGTCGGCAGGAAATCGGCCGTGAATTCCTTGGGCAGCGACAGGTACTCGGCGATGCCGCCGGTTTCAGCCGCCTGGAACAGGTGATTAGCGCCTTCAATGGTGACGACGTCGAAGTCCTCGTTCCCGGCTTCGGTCAGCGCGGCTTCCATCGGCCCGGCATTCTGCTCGTCGTCGACCTGGACGTCGAGGCTACCGAACAGCCCCAGCACGGGCACCGTCGTCTGTGCCCAGCCTTCCACCGGGTCATAGTCGAGGAAGGTGGCGAAGGATTCGTTGGCGTAGTTCTCCAGGAAGCCGTCGGCTTCGCGCTGCGCGAATTCCTCCACATTGTCTGTGCCGGTGGCAGCGCGCTCGGCATCCGTCAGCGTCTCCCACTGCGCAGTGACGCGCTCGCGGGTCAGCTCGGCGACGGCGTCCCAATCACGGTCGGCGATCGGTGCGAAGATGCTGTTCAGGAAGTCGAGCTGCATCTGAACCTGTTCGTCGGTGGCGCCGTTCACCTGCAGGATCAGCTCGTTCTGGCGGAGCAGGATCGCCTTGCCATCGACCGCCGGGCCTGCCATGGTGATGATGAACGCGGCGCCGCTGTCCGGGTTGGCGCCGATGATAGAGGCATAAACGCCGCCTTCGCTGTGGCCCATGACGCCGACCTGATCGGGATTGATGTCCTCGCGCGACTGCAAGTAGGCGATGGCCGCCTCGCCATCGGCGGCGAAGTCGTAGATGCTGGTCGACTTGTAATCGCCCTGCGATTCGCCGACGCCGCGGTCATCATAGCGCAGCACGGCGACGCCGTTGCGCGTCAGATGATCGGCAATGCGCTTGAAGATCGGGAAGCCCGGCACGACGACCTCGTCGCGATCCTGCGGGCCGGAGCCGCTCATCAGGATCAGCGCCGGATGTGGTCCTTCGCCCTCCGGCAGGGTCAACGTGCCCGCCAGCGTGACGTCGCCGTTGGTGAAGGTGACATCTTCGACGCCGTAGGGTACGGCTTCTTCTTCAAGCAGCGTGATCGAATCGAGCACGGGCAGGAAGACGGATTCGTGCAGCGCGTCGTATTCGTCGGGCAGCGACTGCAGGACGACCAGGTAGGTCTTGCCGCCGACCTCAGCCAATCCCAGGTCGAATTCGACGCTGAGATTGCCCTGCGAATAGTCGAAGTTGTAGAGCGTCCAGTCGAAAGCATCGGTGCTGTAAGTGCCGGTGCTCTCCGGGACGGCGTCCAGGCCGAACTGCGGCATGATCAGCGGCCACAGCGAGTCAATCGTCAGCGGGGCGGACTGGATGATCAGCGTCGTGAGATCCGAACCGTTGGCCGCGCGCGCGTAGATGGTCGTGTTGTTCTGGCTCTGCCAGCCCTCCGGGACAAGGCCCTGAATGCCATAGGTATCGTCGCTGAAGGGGACAAAGGTCGTCTCCTGAGCATAAGCGACCGTCGACATGAGCGCGAGGAGGACGAAGACGAGGATAGTGCGAAGGCTTGTTTTGTTCACGGCATGCTCCTTGGATGAGGCTTACACAAAGTTGGCGTCCATACAGGCTCGCCGGGGAAATACAGGCACATGAAAAGGGGTGCACTGCTGCGCACCCCCGATGTGGATCGTACAGGTTGGCGCTGAGCGCTTACTCGCTCAGGCGGTCGGCGACGTCGTCGACCTTCTCCTTGATCTCTCCTTCGATCGTGTCCGGCGCTTCGCGGACGATCTCGATGGTCACGCGGGCGACGAGCGCACCCAGCGCACCCAGCATCGCCAGCCACGGGTTGAAGATTAACAGCGTGCCGCCGATGGCCGCGCCGACGGTAAGCGGGATCTCCAGCAGTGTCTTGCCGTCCTGCGTCTTGATGATGACGCGGCGAACGTTGCCCTGCTCGATGATCTCTTTGAACTGGTCAACCAGCTGACTGCCGGTCACTTCGATTTGCTCGGTGAAGGTCTTCTTCCCTTCAGGCGTCTGGTCTGACATCGTGTGTCTCCTAATTGGCTAAGGTGTCGTGTCTTGCTTTCGAATAGATATACGCAGCCGAACGCATAAAGTTGCGGGCATTCTAACGCCTTCTGCAGCTTTCGAGTAGGACAAATCGACCATCTTTATCTAGGAGGATTGGCATGTCATGCACCCGGATGGGTAAGATGTACATGTATAATGGGAACAAGTTCCGCACCAGCATCGGAGATGTGTCATGAGGCGAGCTACTGCCCTGATATTGGTTGTGCTGGCGCTTGCGGTTGCGGCCTTGCTTGCGCCGATCGCTGCGCAGGCTGAATTCGGCACGAACTGGACAGCGTCTTACTACAACTGTACCGACTTTAACTGCCCGGTCGTCGCGACCCAGACCGGTATCAACGGCATCAACTTCAACTGGGGCGTGAGCAGCCCATTCCAGGGCGTCAATACGGATAACTTCACCGTCCGCTTCGAGTCGGTGCAGACGTTCCAGCAGGGCACCTATGAGTTCGTGGCCGCCTCGGATGACGGCATTCGCGTCTACATCGACGGCGCGCTCGTGCTCGACAAGTTCATCGGGCGCGTCTTCACGACCGACCGCTTCCAGCAGACGCTGACCGCTGGCGTGCACACGCTGCGCGTCGAATTCCTGGAGCTGGTCGATCAGGCGCAGGTGCAGTTCCAGTACTTCTGGCTGCAGGGCAGCGTGGCGACCAGCGACCTGGGGCTGATCCTGGGGACGCCAGCCATCAGTGGCACCCCCACCGGCCCGCTGGCGACCGTGACCGGCGTCCGTGGGTTGGCCGTGCGCACCGGCCCGTACCTGGGCGCCTCGTTCGTCACGACCGCGCAGGGCAGCACCGGCTACAGCGTGCTGGCGCGCAACGAGAGCGAAGGCGTTTACACGTGGTACAAGATCCGCGTCGGCGAGCGTGAGGGCTGGGCCAGCGGTCGCTACCTGACCATCAGCGGCGTCGACCCGAATGCGCTGCCGGAAGAGGGCACCGTCTTCGACACGATCGGCGATGCGCAGGATCGCAACGTGATTGGCATCCCGCGCTCGGTCATGAATCTGCGCGTGCGTCCGAGTGCGCGCACACAGCAGCTCGACCAGATCGCCTGGGGCGAAGAAGTCTCAATCATCGGGCGGACGGTGCAGGCGCGCCAGAACTTCTGGCTGCAGGTGCGCACGCAGGAAGGCCTGGTTGGCTGGATCTACGCGCCGTTCGTCACCATCCACGGCGAGATCAATTCCGTGCCGATCCGTTGATCTGAGCGCAGGGTCGCACGGTTACTTACAGACGAACGATCAACGGACATGAGAGGCGTCCGGTTGTATACTGGGTGACAATGGCACTCAGGAGCAAACGGCATGCCTCTTTATGATTACCTGTGCGAAAGCTGCGAGACGCCCTATGAAGCGCGGCACGGCTTCAACGATCCGGCGCCGGCGTGCCCGGCCTGTGGCAGCGCGCAGGTCCATCGTGTGATCACGCGCGCGCCCTCCTCGCTCAAGGGCATCATGGCGGAAGCAGGCACGGGTGGCCGCGCCTCCAGCGCAGAGCTGCAATCCAAATGGGCCGAAGAGACGCCCAAGCTGCGCAAGAAGCTGGCGGACAAGCTCGGCGAGGATACGGTCAACCGCTACGCCCCAAGCCTGAATCACAACTACGAATAGACATTTGAGATTGATTCGTCTTTGGGTCGCCGTTGGCTGAAGCCAAACGGCTGACGACAATCAAGCCCACTGAAGGGGCTAAAAACCAAGAGCTTCCACATAGCGCCTTTAGTGCGCTTGATGGCACCTAGCCGGGCGTTTCAACGTCCGGCGAACGCAAACGTGCGTGATGACCATTACGGTGGGCGCAAATCCCCCTAACTACGCCTTCCGTGTTGCCCAGCTCCATCAAAGTTACAGGCTCTTGCTGCGCCACCAGATGCCCGGCAGACGGCTGAGCTTGCCCAGCGCACCGATGCGTGCGCGCCCGCGGAACACGTCGTAATCGCGGCGCTCGATGTCGTCCATGATGGCGCGGTAGAGCTGGGCCGCGGCGGTGATGGCGAAGCGCCCGTCGGGGTTGAGGTGGGCGATGCCGGGCAGCGCTTCTTCGTAGAGCGCGTTCGTGCGCGCGATCTGCGAGCGGATGAAAGCGCGCCAGCGGTTGCACACGCGCCCGGAGGCGATATTCGCCTCGCTCAGGCCGAACGCCTGCAACTCCTCCAGCGGCAGATAGAGACGCCCATTGGCCCAGTCTTCGCCGACGTCGCGCAGGATGTTCGTCACCTGGAGCGCGACGCCGAGCTTGATCGCGTACGGGATCGCCTGCTCGCCGGTGAAACCGATGATGTGCATCGCCATCAGGCCGACGGTCGAGGCGACACCGTAGGCGTAGGCGGCCAGCTCTTCGAAGCTGTCGTAGCGGGTCTTGTCCAGATCCTGCGCCACGCCGTCGATCAACTGCTCGGCATAGCCCGCCGGGATGTGGAAGCGCGCCCGCGTATCCGCCCAGGCCAGCGCGACCGGCGCATCGTGCGGCGGGTTGTGATCCAGCGCCAGCGCGCGCCAACGATCCAGAGCCGCCTGCCGCTCGGCGACGGACGTATCCGGCGCATCGACCAGGTTATCGGTCACGCGGCAGAAGGCATACAGGGCGCGCGCGGCATGGCGCTTGTCTGGCGGCAGCAGGCCGGACGCCAGGAAGAACGTGCGGCTGCTCTCGCGCGTGATGTCGTCACAGACCGCGTAGGCGGCGCGCAGCACTTGCGCATCCGCTTTCAGCATGCGCGCGCACGGGCTGGCTGCCAGCGGCGCATAGGCCCAATCGAGCAGCGTCGTCTCCCAGGGATGCGGCTGGAGACTCACGCTCATAGGGCTTGCTCCATGCTGTGCAGTGTGGTTGGTGCCGGTGCAGCGGTCGTTTCGTCGGCGCCGCCGATCAGATTCTGGACGATGATCGACGACGAGAGGACGCCGGGCAATCCCGCGCCGGGATGCGTGCCCGCGCCAACGAAGTAGAGATTGTCGAACTCCTCCGAGCGGTTGTGCGGGCGGAACCAGGCCGACTGCGTCAGGATCGGCTGGACGCTGAAGGCCGAGCCGAGATAGCTGTTGAGCCGGTTCTGGAAGTGGCGCGGGTCGATGTGATGCTCGGCGACGATATTCGCGCGCAGGTCGGGCAGGTAGTTGTCTTCCAGAAAGGTGAGGATGGCGTCGCGGTATGGCCCGGCCATCTGCGCCCAATCGACACCGCTGCCCAGGTGCGGCACCGGCGACAGGACGTAGAAACCTTCGCAGCCCTCCGGCGCAATCGACGGATCGGTGATCGTCGGCATGTGCAGGTAGAGCGAGAAGTCGTCCGCCAGCTTCTGCTTGTTGAAGATGTCGCTCAGCAGGTCGTGATAGCGCTCGCCGAGAATGATGTTGTGATGCGACAGGCCGCTGTCGAGATAGCGCTTCTTAGTGCCGAAGTAGATGACGAACAGCGACATGCTGTACTTCATGCGCTCGATGCGCCGATCGCTGAACTTGCGCCGGTAGACTTCCGGGATCAGGCTGCGGTAGGTGTGGGCGACGTCCGCATTCGAGACGATGTGATCCGCCGCCACGCGTGTGCCATCCGCCAGCCGGATGCCGCTCACGCGCGGGCCATTGACCAGGATCTCGCCGACCTCGGCGTTCAGGTGAATCTTGCCGCCCAGCTCCTCGATCAGCCGCCCCATGGCCGCGACGAGCGCGCCCGTGCCACCCATCGCGTAGTGGATGCCCCACTCGCGCTCCAGGTAGTGGATCATGGCGTAGATGCTCGGCGCGTCGAATGGATTGCCGCCGATCAGAAGCGGGTGGAACGAGAAGACGCGGCGCAGGAATTCATCCTGCACGAACTGCGCGGCGTAGCGGTAGACGCTCAGGTATGACTGCATCTTGATCAGATCCGGCGCGACCTTGATCATGTCCGTGAAGCGCAGGAACGGCTTATCCGCCAGCTCGACGAAGCCTTTTTCGAAGATCGGCTTGGTCGTCGCCATGAAGCGCTGGTAGCCCTCGCGATCCGCCGGGTTGAATTTGTTGATCTGGTCGAGGATGAAGGCCTCGTCGCCGTTGTAATCGAACGCGCGCCCGTGATGATCGAACACGCGGTAGAACGGATCGAGCGGGACGAGCGTCACGTAATCCTCGCGCTTGCGCCCGGCGACCACGAACAGATCGTCGAACATGAACGGCGCGGTGATGACCGTCGGCCCGGCGTCGAAGCGAAAGCCGTTGACCTCGAAAACGTAGGCACGCCCCCCCAGCTTATCGAGTTTCTCGTAGATTTCGACTTCGTGGCCCTGGGCAAGCAGGCGCACAGCCGCGCCCAGTCCGCCGAAGCCGCTGCCAATAATCACAACCTTGGCCATGTAACGCTGCCTTCTTGATGAGCAGTGCTGTCAGAAGTTCCCCTGGTTTTCATTTGAACGATTACAAATGAAAAAGACATGAGCACCACATCATTATTCTTTTAACACAGATATACGACAATGTTTCGGCAATGTAGGTGTGCCAGGTCGGGTCAGCAGGTACCCGAAAGGGGATGATTATGCCGTGTTTCTGAAAGTTGACGAGAAAGATAGCGCTCCGAAAGCACGAATAATTGATGGAAATATAACCAAAGTTATGAAATTCTCGTTTATTATATTATACTCACATACACATTCGGTGCGGAAAAGTTCAAAAATCGCGCCGAATGTTTGTTTCTATATCTGTTTTGAGGGAGATAGTGTGATGAAGCGGCTGGTTCTCTTATTGGTCGTCGTGGTACTCGTCGTCGGTGTCGGAGGAGTCAGCGCACAGAGCAATGCGCGTTCCTACTTAATTTTGTCGAGTGGCAGCAGCTTACCAAACAATTTGGCCCAACAAGTGGCAAGCGCGGGCGGCACCATTACGCGCGTCATGCCTGAGATTGGGATCGCGGTCGCGGAGTCGTCCAACCCCAGATTTGCCGGGCTGGTGCGCGGCGTGCGTTCTGTCGTGCCGAACCTGACGGTCGATTGGCTGCCGGGTGAGCGCACCGGCGACGTGGTGACGGATGCCGCTAACCCGCCGAACAGCGGCGATGACGATTTCTTCTTCGATTTGCAGTGGGGCCACGATTCTGTCAATGCGCCGGAAGCCTGGGAAGCCGGGCAGCGCGGCGCGGGCGCGGTTGTGGCGGTGCTCGATACGGGATTCGACCTGGATCATCCGGATCTGGCGCCGCAGATCATCGACGCGGTCAGCTTCGTACCCAACGAACCCCCAATCTACATGCTGCCGAATACCTTCAGCCATGGCACGCACACGTCGGGCACGATTGCGGCTGCCGACAACGGTTTCGGCACGATCGGTGTCGCGCCGGATGCCCGATTGGTGCTGGTCAAGGTGCTGGCGGATGCAGGCAGCGGCGATTTTGACTGGGTGATTGCAGGCATCCTCTACGCGGCGAATCACGGTGATGTCGACATCATCAACATGAGTCTGGGCGCGGTCATCGCCAAGAACGGCGATTTGAGCGATCCGGACGAACCCTATACGGCACGTGATGCGGCGGAACTGCGCGTCGCCATGAGCCGCGCCACGACCTATGCTTACCTGCATGGGGTCACTATCTTTGCGTCTGAGGGCAACGACGGTATCGACAAGGATCACACCGGCCCGATCATTACCCTGCCAGCAGACGCCGAGCACGTGATCTCGATCGCGTCCGTGGCGCCGATTGGCTGGGCAACCCCAACCTGGGATGGCAACTTCGACATTCCGACGGGCTACTCCAACTTTGGGCGCTCGGCGGTCGATTTCGCGGCCCCCGGCGGCAACTTCGTCTATCCCGGCAATGAAAACTGCGTCGTCGCCGGTTTGACACGCCCGTGCTACGTGTTCGATTACGTCTTCAGCACCGGGAATGCCGGCTGGTACTGGTCGGTCGGGACGAGCATGGCGGCACCGCACGCGGCGGGCGTCGCAGCCATCATCGTTGGTGAAAACGGCGGCACAATGACACCGGCGCAGCTGCGCACGGAGATGCAGCGCCGTGCCAGCTATGGCGGCAATACGCCGTACTATGGCATGGGTGTCGTCAATACCGGCTACTAGAGCGACGGACATCGCGGGTGACTGAAGATGCCCGCACTTAAGCAAGAGCGGCGGCCACATGGTCGCCGCTTTTGGTTAGGCGGAATAGAAAGCATCTTCCGGCCAGCGCATCGGATTGTCGACGACGTATTCGCGGATGCGGTCGAGCGCGCGTTCGCTGCGGACGATGTGATCGTGAAAGCGCGTTTGCCAGACAACGGTTCGCCATCGTCGAGCAGCCCTTGTTCCCGCACGAGACGTGTGACGCCCGCCTTGTACGCGCCGACAATATTGCCCAGCATGGGCGTGGCGGATTTGACGGAGGGCGCGGACGCCAATAATGGCGTCCCTACGTCGTTGTCGTTTGTAGGGACGGCATTCTTGCCGTCCGGTATTTGTGCATCTTCGGATTCAATCACGACGATGGCATGGACGTGATTGGGCATGACCACAAACAAATCGAGATGAACATTGTGCCAGCGATCTGGGATGGACACCAATTCATTGTGCGCGATCTCGCCCACGGGCGAGCGTGTCATGATGCCATCATTAATCACCCCGAAGCATTCCACACGCCGAATCGTGCAGATCGTCACGAAATAGACGCCCGATTGCGCATAATCGTAGCCTTGGAGACGTGGGGATTTGCGCTGTGGCAAGGCGGTCATCGACAGTGCCCTTGCGGTATCCCTTCGGCGCCCCGCTCACTCCGACCGCAGCGCGATCACGGGCAGCAGATGCGAGGCGCGCACGGCGGGCCACAGCCCGGCGAGCAGGCCGACAAGCGTCGCCACGACGAGGATGAAGATCGGCAGTTCGGGCGGGATGGCGAGCAGTTGGCCGTCGAAGCGCGTCGGATCGATGGGCAGGAAGAACATCGCACCGCCGCCGCCGGTGTTTTCGCCCGCGGCCGCGGCCTGCTGCAGCGCGCCGTTGACGACATTTTGAATGCCGTAGGTGATGAGCACGCCGATGGCGCCACCGACCAACCCGACCAGCCCGGCCTCGACCAGGAAGACCGTCAGCACGTCACCGTCGCGCGCGCCGACCGCCTTCATGACGCCGATCTCTTTGGTGCGCTCCAGGATCGCCATCGACATCGTGTTGGCGATGCCGAACGCCGCCACGATCAGCGCGATACCGCCGATGCTGCCGAGCACGAGACGCAGTGTTGTGAAGAAATCGTTGAGCTGGCGGATGAAATCGCCCGCATCTTCGACGTAGAAGCCGAGATCGCGGAACGCCTCGGCGACGTCCTGCGTGATCTCGCGGTCGGTCGTGCGCACGATCGCCTGGTCATAGCTGATGTCGCGCCGCGACTGCCGCTCGCCCGTCACCCACTCGTTGAGTGACATCACATCTTCCAGCGGCAGAAACAACAGGCTGTCATAGAGGCCGTTGCCCGGCGCGAGCATGGCCGACGGGCGCAGGCGGAAATCGCGCTGGCGGTTGTCGGAATAGGAGGTGATGCGCAGCACGACCGGCTCGGCAAACACGTCGACCTCGATCGGTTCGTATTCGCTCGCTTCCGGGTCGACGAAATACTGGTTGATCTGGCCGCCGAAGATGGCCTCGCCCGACTTCAGGCTCAACTCGCCTTGCGCGATCGCGACGTTGAGCATGGGCACCAGCGCCGCGTCGATGCCGACAATCGGCGCGTAGGCGTGGTAGTCGCCGGAGACCAGCTCGCCCGAGCCGTAAAAGCTGAGCGTCGGGATGACGGCCTGCACGCCCGGCATCGCCCGCAGTTCGTTCACCGTGTCGTCGTCGAGGATCGGCGCCGGGTTATCCATATCCTCGCGCGAGACGAAGGCAGGCGGCGCGTAAAGACGGATCTCGGTCAGCGCTGAGGAGGCCCCGAGGCCGCTCTCCGCCGCGTTCTGCAGGCCGAAGGTCAGCGCCAGCAGCACCATGACGGCGGTCGTGCCCACGATCACACCGCTGACGGTCATGATCAGACGCGAGCGGTTGCGCGTCAGGTTGCTCAGAGCCAGGCGCGCCAGCTCGAAGAACATCGGCCTAGCTCCCCAGCCCCATGAACGCCAGCACCAGACGCGAGATCCAATCGCGCTCCGGTTCTTCGACAGCTGGCACGGAGAACTCGTCCGGCGGCATGAATTCGTCCGGCGGCCGTTCGACCACGACAGCATCCGCCGTGTAGCTGCGCGTGATCGTCTGCTCCTGGTCGAAGTCGTCGATGTAGTTGAGTGTGTAATTGAGCGTGACCTCGCCCTCGTCCTGGGCCATGATGTCCGCGTCGATCGTGCGGTCTTCGCCCGCGCGCAGCGTGCCGATGAACGACTCGGCGCCGCTCATGACCTGGGCGTTCTCGGCATCGAGTTCGCCGACGGTCAGCGCCACGTCCGTCCTACCGATGTTGATGATCGTCAGCGAGACGGTCGTCAGTTCGCCGACCGGGTAATCCGGCCCAGAGATTGGCTCTTCCAGGCTGATGCGCAGGCGCGGCGGGCGCAGCACGACCAGATTGGCGGTCAACGTCTCCTGGACGGTGCGGCCATCGCCACCGACGTAGCGCAGCGTCACCGGCAGGTCGTAGATGCCGCTGTTGACGGTGCCGTTGACGATGAAGTTCTGCGTGATGTCGATGATGCCGCCGTCGGCCTCGACGTTGCCGATCAGATGGGTGGCACCCGCGTCGGTCGGGGCGAAGGTCGTGCTGCTGCTGACGGCGGATGGCGTGCTGGGCGCGCTCGGCGTGCCCTCGTCATCCGAGCGGCGCGGCTGCGCACCGCCGAAGGTCAGCGTCAGATCGCGCGCTTCGGTATCGCCCGCGTTGACGATCGTCAGCGACAGGTTGAAGCGGTCACCCGGCGTCAGCGTCTCCGGGTCGCTGGTGTAGGTTTGCAGCAGGAACAACGGCTCTGACGTGCGCTTCTCGCCGACTTCAATCGTGACGCCGCTGTTGACCTCCTGCGCCTCGCCCGCCTGGATCAGCGACAGCGTGAGCGTCTGCAACTGCGGCCCTGCGTCCGCCTCCGGGTTGAGGATCATCGGCAGTTCGAGTTCGATGCTGTCGCCCGCCGCCAGATCGCCGACCGGGAAGCTATCGCCCTGCGGCCCTGGCAGCAGCACGCTCGTCTCGGTCGTGTTGAACTTGAGCAGCACCTGCTCGGCGTCTTCGTTGCCGCTGTTGCTCAGTTCGAGCGTGACCGAAACCGGCTCGCCTGGCAGCGCCGGGGCAGGCTCGGCTGAATAGCGCGCGACGGTGATCTGCGAGGTCAGCGCGAACTTCTGCACGTTGATGGTCACGTTCGAGGTGCGCGTGTAGGTGTTGCCCAGATAATCGCTGTAGGCGAAGTTGAAGGCGACGATGTTCGGGCCATCGGTGGCCGTCGACGAGGCGACCAGCGCGACGTTGCTGTAAGCGACGCCGCCCGGCCCGATGTTCGGCAGCAGGACGGTGCCCTGGCCGCTGGCTGCGGTGAAGGTGCCGCCCGTGGCAACCTCGATCGAGATACCGGTGGCGACGCGATTGCCCTGGTTGACGATCTCCATCGAGATGATGACCGTGTCCCCCGGCGCGATCGTATCCGCCGATGGCGTGTAGCTGCGGATGACCAGCGTCGGCTCGCCTGGCACGGGCGTCGGCGGCGGCAGCGTCAATGTCGGCAGCGCAGTCGGTGCGACGGTCGCCGCGGGGGCGGGCGTCGCCGAGGGCGCCAGGACGCTGAACGTGTTCGGCGAATTGGCCACGCCACCGACCGGGTCGGAGACTTCGACGCCATACGACCCCGGCGGCACCGAAGTCGGCACGGTCGCGATCAACGCGCCGGCATTGACGAAGGTCGTCTCCAGCAGGCCGTAGCCGGTCAGGCGCACGATCGTGCTCTCGGTGAAGTTCTCGCCGAAGATCGAAAGCTGCGCGCCCTGGCCGTAGATCGTTTGCACCGGCTCCGACTGGGTGACGCGGATGACGACCGGGTCTTGCGCCAGGACGGGCGTGCAAACCAGCGCCAGCAGCGCCAGGATCAGGACGATGACATCAAGTCGTTTCATGTTCATGTGTTTCATGCGTAGCTGCCGGGAGTTGTTTCGTATCCTCAATGATGCTGCCGTCGCGCAGACGCAGGACGCGGTCAGCGCGGCCCGCGATGCGCGCATCGTGGGTGACGACGACGACCGTCTTGTTGAGCTTGCGTGCCATCCGTTCCAGCAGGCGCAGGACGTGCTCGCCCGTCTGGCTGTCGAGCGCGCCGGTCGGCTCGTCGGCCATGATGATCGGCGGATCGTTGAAGAGTGCGCGGGCGATGGCGACACGCTGCTGCTGGCCGCCAGAAAGCTGCGTCGGCTTGTGGTCGACCCAGCGATCCAGGCCGAGCATGTGCATCAGGCGGTAGGCGCGTTCTTCACGTTCGGCGCGCCCCAGCCCGGCGAAAATGCCCGGCAGCGCCACATTTTCGAGCGCGCTCATCGACGGTACGAGATGAAAGGCCTGGAAGATGAACCCGATCGTCTCGCGCCGGAATTCGGCCAGGTCTTCCGAGCTGAGCGAGTTCAGGTGCTGCCGGTTGATCACGATGTCGCCCGCGGTCGGATGATCGAGCCCGCCGAGCAGATAGAGCAGCGTGCTCTTGCCGCTGCCGCTCGGCCCCATGATGGTGATGAACTGCCCGCGCGGAATGGCGAGCGACACGCGATCGACCGCGTGCACCTGATGCGTCCCGATGCGGTACGTCTTCTCCAGGTGCCGCGCCATGATCATCGGCGTGCGATCGTCCGGGGCATCACCCATGGTTCACGCCCGGTTGGTGATGACGGGCAGCATGACGACGATGATCACCCACATGACGACGACCAGGATGGCCGCCCAGGTGCGGCCCTTGAGCGCGAAGCGCGCGCCCAGGTAAAGCAGCAGCAGATGCCAGAGCCAGAACAGCGTCAGATTGCTGGACAGGGCGCGCAAAATCTGCTGCAGGAGCATTGGTAGCGTCTCGAACCACGGCAGTTCCGGTAGGAAGCCCGCCAGCCCCGGCTCGCCGATGACACCACCGCCGCTGCGATAGAGCATCTGCAGCGCGGCCATGAAGCCGAGCGGCAGGCTGGCCCAAACGGCGACGCGCCAATTCAAGCCCCACTGCGGCGCAATGCCGTTGAAGAGCGAGACTTCGCTCAAGAGGATGGCCTGCAGAATCCAGGTGAAGACGACGCGCGCGATGGCGACCAGCGCCGTCGCCCACGTATCGACCGGTGTCGTCGGGCTGGCCGATCCCAGCGCCTGCACCTCAGCCAGGGTGATGAGCGCCACAATGACGAGCGCCGCCATGCCCCAGACCGGGCTTTGGCGCAGACCCATGAAGAATGTGCGCGGCTGCATCATGGCCTGGCCGACATCGCTCAGGAAGCTGCGCCGGCGGCGGAATGGAAGCTGGATCGTGTTGGGCGTATCGCGGGGTGTTAGTGCCATAGGTCTCTAGTTGGATCGTTGTCCAGTCAGATAGTGTAGCGCGAGTCGGATGCGGAACAAGCGTATTTTCGTTAACGCCGGGTCAGCGTAGGTCTGGCGTCATTCTGTTAAGACAAACATGGCGGCAAAATCCTGAATAGTCCGCTTGACCGATTTGCTCAACTTCGTGTTACGCTAGAGTGAGGATCTTAAGGAACGGCGCTCTGAAAGTGGCCTAGACTGAGCTTGCTTGAGAAATCAAGGAAAGGATCGTCAAATCTTTAGGCAGAGCGCACGAAATGTTAACATTAATGCGCAATAATGGTCAATATGTATAGCAATGTGTCAGTTTTGTTGGAAAAGAAGGAGTTTTCCCAGATGGCTACCGCCAACTTCCACGTCTCGTACCCCGATGTCAACCGCTATTGGTCACCTGTATGCGAATCGTACGCCGGTGGTGACGCCCTCCTGACCGCCATGAGCAAGGGCTGGCAGGTCGTGTCGCCGGTTTACGAAGAAGAATTCTGGCTGGCCGGGCTGCGACTCGTCGTCGTGCTGCACTTCGAGCTGACTCGCAACGGCAAAACGATGAAGATGCCCGTCATCAGCAATCCGTTTGTGCGCCGGTTGGTCTACTTCGAGAACTTCGAAGTGGTGCCGCTTACCGATCAAGTGCTGCAAGCGCGCCGTTCCCGTGATGTGGATGCCATCAATTAGCGGCGGGCCGCAGCCTGCGCAGACGCGCGGGCAGCAGTGGCGCCAGCCGCGTCCATTCATCCGCCGATAAGGGACGCAGCAAGACCAGCACCCCCACATAAACCACGACTGAGACCGCCAGCGCCGGCACGGGCGCCCATGCCCAGCCCGGCACGACGACGGCCACCATTGCCCCTGTTGCTAAAAACGGTCGCCAGACCAGATCCAACCAATCAATTTTGCCGATACTGCGCTGCATGAGGATGGCGAACGGGATCAGCAGCGCCAGCTCTGAGAAGATCGTCGTGATGGCCGCCGCCTGGAAGCCATACTGCGGGATGAAGATCAGGTTCGTGATCAGGTTGAACGACACGCCAATGACGAAGGCGCGCGTGATCAGCCGCTGGAGATCGAGCGCGATCAGCGCGTACTGCGTCAGGCTGTTCATCCAGCCGATGGGGATGCTCCAGATCATCAGCCGGAGGGCGATGGCACCTTCGGGCAGGAACTGCGGCCCGGCCAACACCTCGGTCAGGAACTCCGCCGACACCGTGAAGAAGACCGCCAGCGGCAGCGACACCATCACCAGCAGCTTGATCGCCAACTCGTAGGTGCGGCGGAAGGCGGCGTGATCATCGCGCGTCTGGCGCGACATGACCGGCAGCAGCGCCTGGGTGAAAAACGACGGGATGATGTTGATCGCCTCGACCCACTTATAGGCCTGGCTGTACTGGCCGACCATGGTCGCGTTGTGGATGACCTCGATCAGGATCACGTCGATCTTGAAGAAGATGCTGGCCAGGAAGTGGTTCAGCATCAGCGGGTAGCTCTCGCGGATCATGCCGCGCATGAGCGAGAAGTCGAGGCCGCGTCCTGGGCTGGCTTCCGCCGCCGGTTCGGGCGCGAGCCATCCGCGCGCATTCCACCACAAAATCACGAGTGTGATCACATTGGTCAGGATGCTGGCCGCCGCCAGCCCGACGAAACCATAGCCGAGCACGAGCGCCGCCAGCCCGAAGACCGCCTTGCACATGGTGCTGACGGTCGCCACCGCCGCCGGGATCTCCGCCTTTTCGTGCGCGTAGTAGACGGCGGTCAGGCCAGTGCTCAGGCTGCTCGGCGCCAGCCCGACGTAGAGCAGCACGATCGCCAGGATGGCATCGGCGGCCAGCGGCTCCGCGCCGGTCGACTGGCGCGCGGCCAGGAAGGCGATCAACAGCGGCACGCCGATCACCGCCAGGATCAGGCGCAGAACGCTGGTGTTGACGAACAGGCGGCGCGTCTGACTGCGGTCGCGGGCCGCCTCGCGGATGACGAACAGATTGAGCCCGAAGTTGGTGAAGATGTCGAACCAGCCGAAGATGACGATCGCGTAGTAGTAGAGACCGGCATCATTCGGGCCGAGCAAGCGCAGCATGACGGCGGCGAAGGCGAAATCGATGCCGCGGTTGAACAGGTTGAGCACAATCGGCGCGACGCTGTTCTTGGCGATGCGGGCAGTCGCGCCGCGCTCGTCCTCCGGCACGACGACGAACGCGCGCCACAGCCACATGCCGATCATGAGCACGGCGACCGCCGCGCCGATGAAGGTCGCGAAAGCGCCGACCTGGAAGCTGGTCGGGCTGTAGACGAGGCGGACGGTGATCTGCCCGTTATCGACGGCGATGCGCTGCGCTTCCGGCAGATCTGCGCCGTCGTAGAGCGGCCCGACGACCGAGCGCGAGACGTTCATCCCCATCAGATTGCCGAAGAGGCGCTCGACCGGGATCTGCTGCTCGCTGTCTTCGCCGCCGCCGCGTGGGCGCACGAACGCGCGCCAGCCGGGCGCATACGACTCGCTGACGACCAGCCACGACGGCTGCTGGGTGATGTTGGCGTGCAGCACCTGCTCACGGCCGGTATCCGCGCCGCGGGTGACGTCGAAGCCGATGCCGAAGTTCATGTCGAGATCCGGCATCTCGGTCTCATCGTAGAGCTGCGCCACGAAGGCGCGCGGCGCGGCGGCCTGCTGCCAGATGCGCACGGCCTCATCTTCGTAGGCCAGCGCCCAGGCGGCGGGCAGTCGTCGCGGATCGGGACTGGTCGTCATATCTTCCGGCAGCGAGAACGCGCGCGATGTGATGACGTAGCGCACGTTGAGCAGGCCGAGCAGCGGCGAATCGAGCGCGTCGCGCAGATGGAAGTCGTAGCCCATGGCTGCGTACTGCTCGTCCGTGTAGAACGGCGCCACGCGGTTGAACTCCAACTGCGGCTGGGGGGCGATCTCCTTCATGAAGTCGACGTACTGGCCAGGGATGATGCTCTCGTAGCCGCGGATGTCGTCGAAGCCGTAGCGCATGCCGACGTTGGCGATCATGATCTTGCCGCGCTCGCCCAGCGTCGGATCGTCGATGGTGGTGTAGCGCCACTCGCCCGGCTGGCCTTGCAGCCATTCGATGGCGGGCGGCGTGAAGTCGAGCAGGGCCGGGTCGGACGCCGGGTTGAAATCCCACGAGGCGATCATCAGGTCGGCGGCGATCAAGACGACCACGCCGATCTGCCAGGCGTTGAGCAGCCGCCTGCGCCCCGGCGTGGCGAGCAGGAAGACGAATCCCCCGCAGAGCAGCATCAGGCCGAAGACGAGCAGGTTGGTGAATTCGTAGCTGTAGAAGGTGCGCGCATCCGGAAAGGCGTTGACGGCCTGCGCCATGCCGTCGAAGACGCGCATCACGAGCGGCTCGACCTGGGCGTAGAACAGATGCGAGAAGACCAGCCCGGCCAGCACGAGCAGGCCCGCGCCGCTCAGCACATAACCGATCCGCCGCGCCAGTTTGTGCTCGCTCACGGCGTCCGTGCGGAAGACCGCCAGCAAGCGATGCGCGCCGAAGCCCGCCAGCGCCGCCACGCACACCGTCAGCGGGAAGACCCAGCGGAAGGGCGAGTGCAGTTGATCGATGCCCGGCAGCTTGTAGAGCAGCGCGTAAGTCGGCAGGCCGAACATGAAGGTCAGCGCGAGCAGGCCGAGCACCGCCAGCGTGATCTTATGGATGCCGAGCGGCGGATCGCCCTCGCCCCGTTTACCGGGCAGCAGCGCATAGACGGCCAGCGCCAGCGGCAGAATGCCGACGTAGAGCGCGCCTTCGACGTAGTTCTTAATCCCCCACTCGGTGTTCGTGATCGATGCGCCGAGCGCGTTGAACGTCACCGGCACATTCTGGCCACTGAAGACGTCGAAGATCGTGTGATGTGCCGGGTTGCCGTAGAAATTCGGCAGCGCGAACTGGAGCAGATCGCGCATCGGATGCGCCCAGCCGAGCACCTGATCGAGCGAGGCCGAGCCGGAGCGGAAGTTGCCGTTGGCCGCCTCGAAGATCGGGATGAACTGGACGGCGCCGAGCGCCATACCCAGGCCAACCATGATCGCGAGCCAGAGCACACTCGCGTCGACGCCGGGCAGCAGCGCGCTGAGCCTGGTCTCCCCCGCGCGCCACGCCGTCACGATCTGGCCGATCAGGCGCCCGGCGGCGTAGAAGGCGGTCACCAGCAGCGTGTAATACGTGATCTCGACGTGGCCGGAGAGGACGTTGCAGCCGAGCGCCGCCGCGCCGATGATCGCCCAGATGGGCCGCGCCGGTCGACCGCGAATCGGCTGCGCGCGGATGACGTTCTCAGCCATCAGCAGGATCAGCGGCAGCCAGATGGCAGCGCCGACGATCATCGGGAAGACGACGCTGATGACGAAGAAGGCGCTCAACTGGTAGATGATGCCCGCGACCGCCCCGCCGAAACGCCCGACGCCCAAGCCGCGCACGAACAGCAGCATGAAGAGGCCCGCCAGCCACAACTGCGAAACCGTGTACCAGCCGTAAGCCGCGGGCAGATCCATGACGTAGAAGATGGCGCTGAACGGGTAGAGCACGGCGTGCTGCCCGGCGGCGAAAAACGGGACGCCGCTGAACTGGTGCGGGTTCCAGAGCGGGATCTCGCCCTGGGCGAGCTGCGAGCGAATGAAGGTGCGGAACTGCATGTTCTGCAGCACGAGATCCGAGACGAGGTGGTTGTGCGGGATGGCCGGTGCGCCCGCCACCTCGCGATAAGTCGCGTACGGCTCGTATTGATAGAGATTCTCCGCCGGCAGCAGCGTGCGCCCGCCGACCGTCTGCTGCCAGAACAGGATCAGCGGCAGCAAGAGCAGCAGGGCGATGATAGCGAGATCGGGTAAGCGTCGGCGCATACGTCCTCATGGGTGCGGCCCTGGCCCGGTGTTCGCGTCGGGCGCCTGGGCGGAGATAATGACCACGACCATTCACAATTAGACATTTGGGCGGACGCGAAAAATCGCGTCCCTACGACCGCCGTTGTAGGGACGGCATTCATGCCGTCCGTCGTCGATCGTCCCCATCCATCCGATTGCGAATTTTGCGGACGTTACTATACTCACGGGCTGCGCATCTGTCGATTGCGCGTCAGGAAATCATCGGCTAGAAACGGACAATCCACATGCGAAACCATCGCGTTCTGTTAGGCCTCGTCGGCCTGTGCCTGCTCGTGGTGGCGGCGCCTGCCGCCGCGCAAACCTGCCCCTGCGCCGAACCGCTGCCCGTGATTGAGCAGCTCGTGCCGGAGGTGATCGCGACCTTCCCGCACGACAGCAACGCGTTCACGCAAGGGCTGCTGCTGCACGACGGCACCTTCTACGAAAGCGCCGGGCAGTATGGCGATTCCGACGTGCGCCAGGTGGACATCGAGACGGGCGAGGTTATGCGCCAGGTCGATATCAACGAGCAGATCTTCGCCGAAGGGCTGACGCTGGTCGACAACCAACTGATCCAACTGACGTGGCGCGAAAATATCGCCATCGTCTGGGATCTGGACACGCTCGAGGCGGTCGGGCGCTACATCTACGAGACTGAGGGCTGGGGCATCTGCTACGATGGCGAACTGCTCTACATGAGCGACGGCAGCCCGAACCTGTTCGTGCGCGATCCGCAGACCTTCCGCCTGCTGTCGATGCTGCCGGTGACGCAGGACGGCGCGCCCGTGCACAATCTGAACGAACTTGAGTGCGTCGGCGATCACGTTTACGCCAACGTCTGGCAGACGAACACGATCGTGCGCGTCCAGAAGGCGACCGGCTACGTCGACGCCGTGATCGACGCGTCGAATCTGGTCGATCAGGAACCGAGTGTGCTGGCGGAAGTTGGCCCGGTCGCCACCGCCCTGGCCGAGTCGCCGACGCCGCAGCCAGACATCGCGCTGACGCCGAGCCGCGCGGTGCTCAACGGCATCGCCTACGACCCGGAAGAGGACATCTTTTACCTGACGGGCAAGCTGTGGTCGACGGTCTACCAGGTGAAGCTGGTCGCCGCTGAGTGAGAGCGGCGCGCAAACGCCCGTTCAACGCAGGGCGAGCGTCGGTCACGAGCGGCGGATCGTGCGGTAGCATGGCGGGCGTACGACCGCAGACCGTGGAGGTTACGGACATGCATGTAGTCAAACAGATCGGCCTGGGTGCCCTCGTGATCGTGGCGTTGGTACCCGTCTTCTTCGTCACCGCTTTGTTGACCGAGTTCATCCTGGTGCCGTGGGACACCGCCATCACGCGCCCTGAGATGGGGACGCTGGCGCGTACGGTGAACGACTTCTTCGAGGTCGCGCCGGGGTCATTTCTGATCCCTGCCATGATCGCGCTGGTCGGCGGCGTTCTCTCGCTGCGTGCGCTGCGCCGGGATGCCTCCGTCAGAGCGCTGCTCAAGCTGTTCGGCGGGCACCTGCTGTTCGCTGCCGGGCTGTTGATCTTGTCGACGCTGGCCTTCATGATCACCAACTGGCTGCACCCGTATCCGCCAGTCACCTTTGACCCGACATTCCACGGGTATCATCGCTCGATCCTGCCCGGCATCGCCGTTCTGGCGCTGATCGTGGGCTGGATCTGGGCGCAGAATCGTCTTTTCAAGCACACGACAGGATAATCTCGCCATGGCCTCCTTCACCATCAACCTGCAGCCCGCCGTCGATTTCCTGGTGGACTTGCTGAATACGCCCAGCCCGACCGGCTACACCAGCGACGCCATCGCGTTGTGCGAGCACGTCTTCGCTGGGCTGGCGCTGCCAGACGCGACGATCGCGCGCACGCGCAAAGGCGGCATGACACTGCACTGGCCGGGCGAGCAGAGCCGGAAGGTCGGCCTCACGGCGCACGCGGATACGCTCGGCCTGATGGTGAAGGAGATCAAGAGCAACGGCTGCCTCAAGGTGACGCGCCTGGGCGGCATCAACATGCACGGGATCGAGAACGAGAACGTGACCGTGCGCACGTTCAACGGCCGGCACTACCGCGGCACGGTCATGCTCGTCAACCCGTCGTCGCACGTCAACCCCAACGCGATGACGTCCCCGCGCGACGAAACGACGATGGAAGTCCGGCTGGATGCGCGCACACGCAGCGCCGAAGAGACGCGCGCGCTTGGCGTCGACGTCGGCGATTTCATCTTCGTCGATCCGCGCGTCGAGGTGACGGAGACGGGCTTCATCCGCTCACGCTTCCTCGATAACAAGGCGGGCGTCGCCGGCATCTACGCCGCGCTGGCGGCCATGAACGCGGCGGGGCTGCGCCCGGCCAACGACACGCACGTGCTGATCTCGAACTACGAGGAGGTCGGGCATGGCGGCGCGCCGGATTGGCCCGCGGATCTCGATGAATATCTGTGCGTGGACATGGCCGCGATCGGCGAGGGGCAGAACTCGGACGAATTCAACTGCACGATCTGCGCCAAGGACAGCAGCGGGCCGTATCACTACGGCATGACTGCCCGCCTGCGCCAGCTCGCCGCCGCCAATGACATCCCGTACAAGATGGATATTTACCCGACCTACAGTTCGGATGGTTCGGCTTACTGGCGTTCCGGCGGCTCAGCGAAGGTGGCTTTGATCGGGCCGGGCGTCAGCGGCTCGCACAGCTACGAGCGGATGCACACCGACGCCCTGCTGCACAGCGCCGAGCTGATCGCGCACTATCTGCTCGCGCCGGTCGAAGGCTGAGGCACGCGGGGAAACAAAAAGGGGCGAAACCAGCTTCCAGAGTACTGACTTCGCCCTCTAATTCAATGAAGCACTATTCAATTTTATCGGAGGTCGATCTCTGGGTGCTAAGCCCCGTGATCGCGATACATTGGGATGCCAAAGTCGACGAAGTAAGCCCATCCCTCGCCGGCGATGACCCGCCGTTCTTCTTCATTCAGTTTCAGAACGACGTCGTGAGTGCCACTGTGTAATTCGATGGTCAGCAAGTCCTGACCGTCATCTTCGATCTTCTCAAAGCAGCGTCGCTCGTAACCCATCGGATATTTGAGAAACTGACCCAAACAACGTTCGCAGAAGGCGAGATGCGCCGGGCAAACGTCCCGATTAATGTGTACGCGCATGATCCCATCTCCTAAAGTAATAGTTGAAAGTTCTTTATATCTATATTCATGCAAACATTGTGGCGATGCGGTAGTTACAAATGTCACCTTTGTCCGTGAATCGGGCGAAACAACCGACTTTTGCGTCCGTGTAGACCAAAGACCAGCCGCCTGATCGTTCGGAAGGAGGATGATGCGGCAGGCCTGCGCGCTTAGTATGGGTCTATCAATGAGACCAATCAGGAGCGAAACGCATGGGCAAGGTCATGGCAGAACGCATCATCGAAGCGCCGGTCGAGGCCGTCTGGCGCTGCCTGAACGACATCGATCGCACGCCGGAGTGGGTCGTCGGGCTGGAGGCGGCGGAGATCGTCACCGAGGGGCCGTTCGGCGTCGGCACTCTCTACGTCGATCACAACCGGCTCGGCCCCTTCCCGCAGGTGACGCCGTGGCGCATCACCGAGTTCGAGCCGATGACGCGGCAGACGCACGTTTCGGAATCGGCGGCGCTGCCCTCGACGATCTCGTTTCTGCTGGCGCCGACCGCCGTCGGTACTTACGTGCAGATGCAGGTCGAGTTTCAGGTGCTGCCGAGCACGGGCGTCGTCGGGCGCGCGCTCGACACTCTGCTGATGAGCCGCATGCTCAAGCAGGTGATCGCGCAGAACCTGGATCGCCTCAACGCGCACCTGATCGGACAGGCCGAGGCAGTCGCCCCGGCCATGGCGTAGTGTCCGTACGGGGCGCAGCGCCGTGCGCCCCACTTTTGCTCTCGCCGCCCCTATCTCATCAAATCCTCAGTCAGTGCCACCGATTCCGTATCGCTTTGTGGATATTTCTCGACCCGGCGACATTATGGATCATCGGATGTGGCAGTCGCAGCGATCCACCACGGCAGGCCGAAACGCCCGAATCGACTGAACTGACCGATCCATTTCGACAGGTTGCCAGGCGCAAAGGGGGTACGCAGCATGCAGGAGTTGAACACGATCCTGGACGTACTGACGTTGATTGCGTTGACGATTGGGGGAGGCGCGCTGTTTCTGCTGCGGGCAGGGACCGAGGCCGCCGTCAAGACGAGCGCGGAAGAGGCGGCCAAGGCGGCGATCAGGCAGCTCCAATGGCCCGCCGAGCTGGCGCGTGAGCTGCAGAAGACGCGCGGCGTCGAACGCCAGGAGCTGCGCTACAAGAGCTACGGCGCGCTGTGGCAGAAGCTTCGTCCGCTGGCGCTCTATGACGACAAGGTCATCAACCGGGAAGCGGCGGGTGAAATGTCCTCGTCGCTGAGCGATTGGTACTTCTCGGACTGCGGCGGGCTGCTGCTCACACCACAGGCGCGTTCTTTCTACTTCAGTTTGCAGGATTTGCTCCGGGCGACGGCCAGATCCGCCGAGGACTGGGATACCGACCCCTCAGCCGGCAGCGATGGAGAGCAGCGCGATACTTTCCGCGCCTTGCTGGCGGCCAAACAGACCACCGGTTCTGTCGGCGAGGCGCTCGCAGTCCTCGATTACTTCGGGCGCGGCAATTTCGAAGACTGGCAGAGCACGGCAGCCGAGCGCGGCAAGCAGTGGCGCGCCGGGATCGGCGAGCTGGCGACCAATTGGGGCGATCTCGACCGGCAGCAGCGCTTCGCGACGTTGCAGCAAGTCGGCAGCATCCTGCGCACAAGCCTGACCATCGACCTGGAGAGCCGCGTCTATTGAAGAGGCACGGCGACGAACCGTGCCCGTTTGCGCCTGGGTCTAGCTCAGCTTGAGGATGACCGTCTGGCGCGCCTCCAACTGCGGCAGCGGGACATAGTCCTGGAAGCCGCCCGCGTCGCTGATGACCGGATCGGCCAGGGCGGTGCCCGGCGCGACGCCGAACAGCGCTTCCGCGTGGAGACTGTCGCTCAGGTCGCCGCTGTTCATCGACAGCGCGTAGTCGTCCGTTGGCTGGCGATCCAGGTTGACGATCACGAGCAGCGTCTCCGTCTCGTCCGAACGCAGGAAGGCGTAGACGTGATGGCCCTCGCTATCGAGCGGGCGGTAGAAGCCGGTGCGCAGGGCCGGATGCGCATTGCGCAGGTGGATCAGCGCGCGGTAGTGGCTGAGCAGTGAGTCCGGGTCGTCCGTCTCAGCGGCGACGGTGAACTCCAGGCCGTCGTCGGCCAGCGCTTCCCACGGCTCCTCGGCGTTGGTGAAGCCCGCCGTGACCGGGTCGGACGTCCACTGCATCGGCGTGCGGATGCGCTCGTCCGGCTTGCGCCCCATCATGCCGATCTCTTCGCCGTAATAGATGAAGGGCACGCCGGGGCCGGTCAGCAGCACGCTGGCGGCGACCCTGGCCGCGCCGACGTCGCCGCGGAGTTCGCTCATGACACGGTTCTGATCGTGGTTGGTCAGGAACGAGGCGAACTGGCCCGGCGGGTACAGATCGAGCGCCAGGTTGTAGAGCGCTTTGACGCCGCTCGGATTGCGCGCCTGCGCGCTCGCCCACAGAGCTGTCGCCAGGTCGAACTCGAAGGCGATGTCGACCGCTTCCGGGATGTAGGGCGCGACGTCGTAGCTGCTGCTCCAGATCTCGCCGACGGTCAGCGCGTCCGGCTTGACCTCGTGGACGTGATGGTTGAAGGCGGTCGCCCAGGCGATCGTCTCCGGCGTGTTGATCTGATCCTCGCCATCCTCGATGTAGTGGCGCAGCGCATCCAGGCGGAAGCCATCGACGCCCAGCTCGTTGAGCCAGAAATCGGCCACGTCATAGAGCGCCGCCGTCACGTCCGGGTTCTCCAGGTTGAGATCCGGCATGCTGTCCGAGAAGACGCCGTAGTAATAGCGATCTTCGTATTCGTGCCACACTTTCTGGCCGTCCGGCCCGCGATAACCGGGGTCGGCATCGCGCCAGACGTACCAATCGGCATACGGCGCTTCGCCGCGCAGCGAGGCCTGAAACCACGGATGCAGCACTGAGGTGTGATTGAGCACCAGATCCACGATCACGGCGATGCCGCGCTCATGGGCCGCCGCCATCAGCTTGCGGAAGTCGTCCGCCGTGCCGTACTGCCGCTCGACGGCACGGTAATCCATCACGTCGTAACCGTGATAGCGCGTCGCTTCCTGGACGGGCATCAGCCAGATGCCGGTGACGCCCAGGTCGTCGGTCGTGTTCGGGTCGCCGTCGTTGAGGTAGTCGAGCTTTTCGATCAGCCCGCGCAGGTCGCCGACGCCATCGCCGTCGCTATCGTAGAAGCTGCGCACGAACACCTCGTAGAAGACGCGGTCGTTCCACCACGGGGGTTCGGGCGACGCCTGCAAACGAGCGAGGCGCGGCTGTTGTAGGCTCATCGCCATCAAGAGCACTCCAAGCAACAGTAGTCTTCTCATCAAGAACGCTCGTCAATAAATGTCTTCCGGCGCGCAATGGTAGCGTATGGCGACGGGCCGCACAATCCGCGGCTGCCCTGCGGAATCATGCTCCGGAAAGATGAGTGGCTGACTAAAAACGCCAATCGCGATCAGCGATATTCAGCGTCCTCTCGGCATTCGTTCAGGCAGATTTCATTCATTATTTCACCATAACTTATGTTCCTCTTGCATCCTGGAAACCGGCACGCACGGACGACACACCGTGCGGCACACAGATTTACCGGATGAGTTTTGGGGAGAGAGTCTCATGCGTAAGTTTGTCTTGCTCGTGGCCGCGCTGGCGGCCATCCTCGTACTGGCGGTGGCCCCGGCAGCGGCGCAGGAACCGACGATTGCCGAGATCGTCGTTCAATCCGCCTCCGGCGATCCGGCGGAGTTCACCATCCTGCTCGCCGCTGTGCAGGCCGCCGACCCCGCCATCCTGGCGGCGCTCAGCGACCCCGGCGCCAGCCTGACCGTATTCGCGCCGACCGACGCCGCGTTCGAGCGCCTGTTGAATCGCCTCGGCATCAGCGCGGCGGACCTGCTGAGCAACACGGCCCTGCTCAACGACGTACTGCTCTATCACGTCGTGGCCGGTGAGTACGATGCGGCGGCCCTGTTCGATCTTTCGCGCTCCGGCTGGCCGAACGACTACCTGCAGACGCTGCAAGGCACCTACGTCGAGTTCACCGACGACGACGGTTCGTTGATTGTGGATTATGCCTGGGTGCAGGCGGCGGATATTCAGGCGTCGAACGGCATCGTCCACGTCATCTATGAAGTGCTCGATCCGTCATTTGTCTGGGGCGAGGAGGGTCTCGGCGGGCACTGAGTCGTCAGGAATTAATGGAAATTAGGGAAAACAAAACGAGGCGGTAAACCGCCTCGTTTTGTCCTTGAGTCACTGATGCTTAGAGAGCCGTGACGATGTTCGAGAAGATGTTGCCGACCGCCGGGCCAATCAACGCCAGGATGACGATCACGACGACCGCCACGAGGACGAGGATGAGCGCGTATTCGACCAGACCTTGACCTTCTTCGCGAGGCATATACAACATGATGAACTCCCTTGAAATGATGATAATTGCGTCCTAACGACAATTACAGCATAGGGTCATTTTCAGAATGTGTATATAGGGAATATATAAGATTGCATGAATTTTTCGTGAATGTTCTCGAATGCGAATATAAAGAACGTCCACAAAAGAATTAAGAAGCGGGCCGCAATCCATTCCTCCTGGCCTATTGTCCAGATCCAAAGCGAGGCTGTCAGGCCGAGATCGGGCGAAAATACCCAAGGCTTCAGCGAGATTTTGTGGATTATCGCAAGTTTACGAGGGCGACCGTCGATCGCCCTCGTGAATTGTGTGGCGGAAATGCGGCTAAACCAACGCGTCCTGGCGGATGTGTTCGCGCACGTGCGCCTCGATCTCTTCCCACTCGATGCTCGTCTGGCGCCCGGCGTCGAACTGGGCCGCGACCCATTCGTGCAGCGCGCCCACGCCGGGATCATCCTTGGGCAGTTCCAGGCCGAGATGCTGCTTGATCAGGAAGGTCAGCCCGGCGAGACCGCTGTCCTTGGTCAGCGAGACTTCGAGCGGGCGACCGAGCAAGCGCGGCACGTCGAATGGCGCGTACATCCACCAGAACTTGTTCAGCCCGTCGGCGTGGACGCCCGCGCGCGTGCGGTGCGCATCGCGACCATAGAGCGGGTACTTGGGCGGCAGCGCCTCGCCCATCTCGGCGTAGAGCGCCGCCAGTTCATTGAGGGCGGTGAAATCCGGCGCGTCGTCGCTGTAGTAGCCCATGCCGCTCAGATGGAGCAGCACGCCTTCGAGCGGAGCATTGCCGCTGCGTTCGCCCTTGCCCAGGCTGGTGCCGTTGACGACGGAGCAGCCCGCGCGGACGGCGGCCAGACAGTTGGCGACGACCAGATGCGTATCGTTGTGCGGGTGAAATTCGAGATCCTCCGCCGCCAGCCCCATCTCACGCAGGGCGCGGATCATGCGCGGGACGCTGCGCGGCAGGGCGACATCGTCGTAGGGCAGGCCGAGGCCCATCGTATCGCAGACGCGGAACTTAGGCCGCAGGCCGCTCGGCGCGCAGATCGCCTGCACAGCCTCGACGAACGGGCGGATGAAGTCGAGCGAGGCGCGCGTCGCATCTTCCAGGTGCAACCGCGGGCGGATGCCGCTGTCGACGGCCATGCGCACGGCGTCGAGGTAGGTCTCCGCGGCCTGGCGCCTGCCGCCGGGTTTGAACTTGTGAAAGGTGTGGTAATCCGAGGCTGACGCCAGCATGCCCGTCTCGCGCACGCCGAGCGCCTTGATCAAGGCGACGTCCTTGGCGGCGGCGCGTATCCACGTCGTTGGCTCGATTGGCGCGCCCGCCCCCCAGCGTTCGAGTGCGCCCTGCAGCGCCGCCCTGTCCGCCGGGTGATAGACGAAGAACTCCGCCTGACGAATGGCGCCGCTTGTCCCGGTGAAGGCGCACAGGATGTCGTAGATGCGCAGGCTCTGCTCGGTCGTCAGCGGCAGGCCGCCCTGCTGGCCGTCACGATGAGTCGTCTCGGTCGTCCAAGCTGCCGCGGGCAAATCGGCCGGGCGTTCCGTCCAGACGTACTGCGGGAAGCGCTCGCGCGGGAAAGCGTCGAGGAAATATTCGGGTGTTTCAACGTCGGGGATCATGGGGTGCTCCAAGGGATAGTAACGAGTGATGGGTAATGAGTGCAAAGTGATGTGCAACGAGGTGACGAGGTGATGAGGGTTGAGCCGAGCAATCGGATAGACAGAAGTCAAGCTGCATACAATCTTTCTTTTTTCAGCCGCTTTAGCAGGCTTGATTTAGCCTAGCCGACGGGTTGACCCGTCGGCGGACACAAGGCAACGTGACCGACGTTTTCGGAATCGGCGGGTTGCCCGATCGCATACCTTCCTCGTCCGAGAAACAACAAGATTCATGTGCCCTGTCCGCCTGCCCACAGCCATCACAACGCACTTGTATGAACGAATGCCCTGATTCATGGTATAAAAGCTTGATCAATTGCGTCAATCTTGATTGATGAATCAACCTATCATGCAAGGAATGGACTCATGGCGCGGCGGACGATGACGGCCAAAGAAGCGACAGCCCTGCTCGGCATCAACACGGCGACGCTCTACAGCTACGTCAGCCGCGGGCTGATCCGCAGCGAACCGGCGGACGACGGCAAGCGCGCGCGCCGCTACGTCGCCGAGGACGTCCAGCGGCTGGCCGAGCGCAAAGCCCAGCGGCGCAACCCGGCCAACGCCGCGAAGACGGCGCTTGATTGGGGTGTGCCGGTGCTCGAAAGCGCGCTGACGCTGATTACGGAGCGGACGGTCTACTATCGTGGTCAGGATGCGGCGCGGCTGGCGCATTCGCACACGTTCGAGCAGGTGGCCGCTCTGCTGTGGACGGACAGCGTCGATGAGACGGCGGCCCTGTTCGCTCAGCCGCCGGTGACACTGCCGGATGCGGCGTGGCGCGAGGCACCGGAGGACGCGCTGCTGCCCTCGCTGCACGTGGCGCTGGCGCATGGCGCGGCGGCGGACTTGCAGGCGTATGACCTGTCGCCAGAGGGCGCGGCGCGCACGGGGGCGCGGCTCGTCCGCCTGCTGGCACGAGCGATCGTGCGGACACCGGTCGAGGGACGCATCGCCGACGCACTGGCGGGCGCCTGGCACTGCGCGCACCCGGATCTGCTCAACGCTGCGCTCATCCTGTGCGCCGATCACGAGCTGAATGCGTCGGCCTTCGCCGCGCGGATCGTCGCCAGCACCGGCGCGACGCCTTACGCGGTCGTCCAGGGCGGGCTGGCCGCGCTGAGCGGCTTCCGGCACGGCGGCATGACGCTGCGTGTGGCGGCGCTCATGCGCGAAGTCGACGGCGTCGACTCGGTCGAGGCGGCGCTGCGGGCGCGCATGCAGCGCGGCGAAGGATTGCCCGGCTTCGGCCACCGCCTCTACCCTGAGGACGATCCGCGGGCGGCGGCGCTGCTCACGATGCTGCGCGAGGCTATCCCGGACGCATCTGCCCTGGCGACGGCGGATCGTCTGGCGGGGGTTGTGCGCGCGCTGACGGGCCATGCGCCGAACATCGACTTCGCGCTGGCGACGCTGGCGCATACGCTCAAACTGCCGGGAGATGCGCCGCTGGCCCTATTCGCGCTCGGCCGTTCGGCGGGCTGGATTGCCCACGCCATTGAGCAGTACAGCCTGCAAAAGCTGATCCGTCCGCGGGCGCGCTACGTCGGCCGCGCCGCTGAATCGACCTTGTAACTTCTTTCACAGACAATGAGGACAAATGTAATAGAATCCCACTCTTGTCTCTGCTATAGTGAGACAGGTGTTGAGACCACGAGCAATTGAAAATCAGGGAGGGACACAAACATGGATTCAGCCCCCGTGGGAAGCCAGATACAACTGCAATTCCCAGCCAATCTTCGCAGCGAACGTGTCAAATCCTGGGTCACCGATATGGTGGCGCTGTGCAAGCCGGACGCTGTGCATTGGTGTGATGGGTCTGATGCTGAGTATCAGCAGTTATGCGACGAATTGGTCGAAAGCGGCACTTTCATTCGTCTGAACCCGGACATCCGTCCGAATAGCTTCCTCGCCCGTTCGGACCCGTCCGATGTGGCGCGCGTTGAAGATCGCACGTTCATCTGCAGCCTGAACAAGAACGACGCTGGCCCGACCAACAACTGGGTCAACGCGAAGGAAATGCACGACACGCTCGACAAGCTGTTTGACGGCTGTATGCGCGGGCGCACCATGTACATCGTGCCCTTCTCGATGGGCCCGCTTGGCTCGCCCATCGCCTACATCGGCGTGGAAATCACCGACTCCGCCTACGTCGTGACCAACATGAAGATCATGACGCGCATGGGCAGCAAAGTCTGGGACGTGCTCAGCGACAGCAGCGATTTCGTCCCCTGCATGCACTCGGTCGGCGCGCCGCTCGCGCCCGGTCAGGAAGATGTGCCGTGGCCGTGCGAACCTGATCCGAAGAACAAGTACATCGTCCACTTCCCAGAAGAACGCGCGATCTGGTCGTATGGCAGCGGCTACGGCGGCAACGCGCTGCTGGGCAAGAAGTGCCTCGCCCTGCGCATCGCCAGCGTCCTTGGGCGCGACGAGGGCTGGATGGCCGAGCACATGCTCATCCTCGGCGTCGAAGACCCGGACGGCGGCAAGACCTACGTCTCGGCGGCCTTCCCCAGCGCGTGCGGCAAGACCAACTTCGCCATGCTGATCCCGCCCCAGGCGCTCTCGGATTGGAAAGTGACGACCATCGGCGACGACATCGCCTGGCTCAAGCCCGGCCCGGATGGCCGCTTGTACGCCATCAACCCGGAAGCGGGTTACTTCGGCGTCGCCCCCGGCACCAACATGAAGACCAACCCGAACGCCATGCTGACGATGGCGTCGAACACCATCTTCACCAACGTGGCGCTGACCGACGCCGGCGACGTGTGGTGGGAAGGCATGGACGGCGATGCGCCGGCGCATGCCATCGACTGGCAGGGCAACGAGTGGACACCCGCCAGCGACCGCAAAGCCGCGCACCCGAATTCGCGCTTCACCGCCCCGGCGGAGCAGAACCCCGCCATCGACCCCGATTGGGATAACCCCGCCGGTGTGCCGATCAAGGCGATCATCTTCGGCGGACGGCGCGCGACCATCGTCCCGCTCGTCTACCAGGCGTTCAACTGGCAGTTCGGCGTCTACATCGGCGCGACCATGGGCTCAGAGATGACAGCGGCGGCCTTCGGCAAGCAGGGTGAAGTCCGGCGCGACCCGTTCGCGATGCTGCCCTTCGCCGGGTACCACATGGCGAGCTACATCAATCACTGGCTCAACATGGGCCGCCAGATCAGCGAGCCGCCGCGCATCTTCAGCGTCAACTGGTTCCGCAAAGACGAAGACGGCAAGTTCCTGTGGCCCGGCTACAGCGAGAACATGCGTGTGCTCAAGTGGATCGTCGAGCGCGCCAACGGCCATGGCAAGGCGACCGAGTCACCCTTGGGCCGCATGCCTCACTACGACGACCTCGACTGGAGCGGGCTGGATTTCACGCGCGAGCAGTTCAACGAGCTGATGTCGATCACGCGCGAGGAATGGGAACGCGAGATGGTCATGCACGATGACCTGTTCATCAAGCTCTACGACCGTTTGCCCAAAGAGATGCTGGCTGTGCGCGAGCTGCTGCTCTCGAACATCTGGCGCTCGCCCGAACACTGGGAAATGGGCGTCTACGGCTATAACACATAGAGGGCAGGGAAATTCTGTTCCTTCAGGGGGAACGGGGCGCTCACTGCGAGCGCCCCGTTTTCATTTGATTCAATTGTCAGCGCTGTGTGGGAGGGATCAGGCGATTTGCTTGGTCTGCTCTTGCAGCCAGTGATAGAACTCCTCCGTCGTCGGCTCGAACTGGTTCGCGAGCAGGGTAGCTGCTTCTTTGTCGTTGTGGGCGACGGCGAGCGTGACGAACTGTTCGCCAATGAACTTGACGAAATAGCGCGTTTCCATGGGGACGATCGGCCTTTCTGGCGTGACCAAATGTACTTATGCACAACCAGAAATAAGAGGATTCTTTAAGCGGGGTCAGGTGATATTGTGAAGCATTACACAAATCGAGATTAACAGAATCTTCGCCTTCCGTCAAGCAACGACTTGCAGGCCGCAGCGCATTTCAAGTTCTTGGCACTTATTCGACTCAGGGCCTTTTCACCTCACCCCCGCGTAGACCTGGCACGCCGCAAACTGTGACTCCCCCTCTCCGCGCGCGGAGAGGGGGTCGGGGTTGAGGTTAACGGGCAGGGAATCAACTGCATTTCCGAAACTTTGAAATGCACCCCTTGCAGGCCGCGGCGCCGTTCGCATGGCCACGCCGACTCATGATTTGCCCCCATCTGTCCCCTCAGAAGCACCCGCCCAATTGGTACATATGCCCACCATTTCTTGACGACAACCCCAGAACATGCTATGCTATGTGAGCGTTCACATTCTTCATTGAACCAACACCCCATATCCAAAATTTATAGTTCCTCGAGGAGGCGCCCGAACAAGAAAGCAGATCAAAAGTAGACGCAGCAGGGGCTTCCGCACGCCAGACGATGGGCCGTTGGGTCGAATTCGGGTTCTGGAAAAAAGGGAGTCACAGCTCTAGAACAGGGTTCAACGCTGGTGGCGCAGGATGGGTTTGTGTGTTACGAGTCAACATACCACAGCATACCCATGCACGCGCCAGTAGAAGTGTGAACATAAATTGGCTTCAGATCAATGCTGAGTTTCTGATCATCAAAATGCGTTTGGTTGATATCCGAGACCAAGATTGATTTGAGCAATCCGGTAGACGCAATCTACCTTGACCGCCTTAACAATAGACCGCAACACGCGCTCGACTAAGGAGTTTTGAAATGCGATTTGCGAAGTTGAGCCTAATTGTTTTGATTCTTCTGGCAGTCCTGGTTCCCGCTGCCAGTGCCCAGGAGAACGGCGCAGGCCTCACCATCGGATTCTCTCAGATTGGTTCCGAAAGCGCCTGGCGCACCGCCTTCACCGAAGCCGTCCAGGCCGAGGCCGAAGCGCGCGGCATCAACCTGCTCTTCTCCGATGCGCAGCAGAGCCAGGAAAACCAGATTGCCGCCATGCGTGCGTGGCTGGCCCAGGGCGATGTCGACGCCATCGTGCTCGCCCCCGTGATCGAGAGCGGTTGGGACGACGTGCTGCAGGAAGCTGCTGATGCTGGCGTGCCGGTCATCATCGTCGACCGCAACGTCGATTCCGATCCTTCGCTCTACGTCACCCGCGTCTCCTCTGACTTCGTGCACGAAGGTCGTCTGGCGGCTGCCTGGCTGGCAGCGGCGACTTCCGGCAACTGCAACATTGTCGAGCTGTACGGCACGGTCGGTTCCGCGGCTGCCGAAGATCGTCACACGGGCTTCTCCCAGGTCATCGATCTGTTCAGCAACATGACCATCATCCAGTCCGAGACCGGCAACTTCGTCCGCACTGAGGGCAAGGCCGTCATGGAGAGCATCCTGAGCTCCGAAGATCCCGCCAACATTTGCGCCGTCTTCGCGCACAACGACGACATGGCGATTGGCGCCATCGAAGCCATCAAGGAAGCTGGCCTGGTTCCCGCGCAGGACATCCTCGTCGTGTCCGTCGACGCCATCCCTGACATTTTCGACTCGATGGATGCCGGCGAAACCAACGCCACCGTCGAACTCAGCCCCTTCATGGGTGGCCCGGCCTTCGATGCCGTGGTCGCGACCCTGAACGGCGAAGAACTGCCCAAGTGGATTCCGGTGGGTGGCGGTCTGTACACCTCCCGCGCGGCCTACGACGCCGATCATTGATACGCAGTGCACTCAGCGGCATGACAAGGCGCATCGCCTAGCAGTGCGCTGAAGCTGGGAGGGTACAGGCGGCTTTCACGACCATCACGTCTGTACCCTTCCGGCCTGGAAAAATACAAATGGGGAGCATTCGTCCTCCCGCAGTTTTGACGAAGTGGCAAACGGACAATTCAACATGAGTACGAACGGCCAAGAAAAAACTCCCTTGTTAGAAGCACAGGGCCTGACAAAGATTTTTCCCTCCACTGTTGCATTGTCGAACGTAGATTTCACGCTTCACGCGGGCGATGTCCACGCGCTGGTCGGCGAAAACGGTGCGGGCAAGTCGACCCTGATCAAGCTGATCACCGGCGTCTATCCCAAAGATGGCGGCACAATTCTGCTCGAAGGCAAAGAGATCGAGCCGCGCAGCCCGCGCCATGCGCAGGAACTGGGCATCAGCACCGTCTATCAGGAAGTCAATCTGATCCCGACGATGTCGGTCGCGGAGAATATCTTCCTGGGCCGCCAGCCGATGCGCTACGGCATGATCGACACGCGCGCCACAAACCGGCAGGCCAAACAACTGCTCAAGGACTTCGGCGTCGACATCGACGTCACGCGCAATCTCTCCTCCTTCTCGGTGGCGATCCAGCAGATCATCGCGATTGTGCGCGGTGTGGATCTGTCGGCGAAGGTGCTGATCCTGGATGAGCCGACCTCTAGCCTCGACCGCCAGGAAGTGGACATGCTGTTTTCGGTGATTCGCTCGCTGAAGGAGCGCGGCATCGGCATCATCCTGATCACGCACTTCCTCGATCAGGTCTACGAAATCTCCGACCGGATCACCGTGCTGCGCAATGGGCAGAAGGTCGGCGAACATCTGGTCACGGAACTGCCCAGGGTGCAGTTGATCACGGAGATGCTCGGCAAAGAGCTAACGCAAACGCTCGACGAGAAAGGAACGGAAGCATCCGCCAGCCGCGCCGCCGGAAAGGCCTATCTCAGGGTGCAGGGCTATGCGCGCGAGGGCATGGTCGAGCCGTTCGACCTGGAGATTCGCGAGGGCGAGATCGTCGGCCTGGCCGGGCTGTTGGGTTCCGGGCGGACGGAAGTCGCCCACCTCATTTTCGGCATCGATCAGCACGACCAGGGCGAGGCCTACGTGCGCGGCGAGCAGACCAGAATTACGTCGCCCCGCAAAGCGATCCAGCACGGCTTTGGCTTGTGCCCGGAAGACCGCAAAGTCGAAGGCATCATCGGCGACCTGAGCGTGCGTGAGAACATCATCCTGGCTCTGCAAGCCAAGATGGGCTGGTTCAACTATCTCTCGCGCCAGAAGCAGAACGCGCTGGCCGACGACATGATCAAGGCGCTGAGCATTGCCACGCCCAACGCGGAAAAACCGGTCAAGGAGCTTTCGGGCGGCAACCAGCAGAAGGTGATCCTGGCCCGCTGGCTCATTTCGAACCCCGACTTCCTGATCCTGGACGAGCCGACGCGCGGCATCGACGTGGGCGCGCATGCCGAAATCATCCAGATCATTAAGCGGCTGGCCAAAGAGGGCAAAGCCATGCTGATCATTTCGTCCGAGTTGGCGGAGGTGGTCGATTACAGCGACCGGGTCGTGATCATGCGCGACCGCAAGAAGCTGCGCGAGCTAGAAAGCGATGACATCAATGAAAATACGATTATGCAGGCGATCGCGGCTGACTGAAGACGTCGCGCCGCTGCGCTAGATGTCATTGCGGATCTTCGTCTTCCTCTCCCCCGTTTCGCCGACGAAACCCTACCTGGGAGCGGGAAGCATGCGCGAATGGATTATTGAGGCAACTCCAAGAGGCAGACATGAACTCGGCAGGAAAAGAAGTTAGTTCTGACCAAAACAGACGGGGCAATTTGAAGATAGGGAAGCTTTTCAGCGGCGATTCGCGACTTCTGTGGACGGTCCTGGCACTTGTCATCATCCTGCTCGTCGACCGCCTCATCTCCGCCAACTTCTTCGACGTTCGTCTGGTCAATGACCGCCTCGTGGGAAGTCTGATCAACATTCTGGACAACTCCGCGCCCTACGCGCTGCTCGCCGTCGGCATGACGCTGGTGATCGCCACCAAAGGCATTGACCTGTCCGTCGGCGCCGTGATGGCGATCTGTGCTGCGGTGGCGGTCGTGATGATCCGCAACTACGAGGCCGGAGCGACCGAGTTCTACTATCAGCCGGGCTTCGTCATGCTGATCACGATCATCATCGGTGCCATCTGCGGGCTGTGGAACGGCATCCTGGTCGCCTTCCTCGATCTGCAACCGATCATTGCCACGCTGATCCTGATGGTGGCGGGCCGCGGTGTGGCGCAGATGATCACCGGCGGGCAGTCGCCGACGTTCACGAATGAGACCCTTGCCTTCATCGGGCGCGGCGTGGTCTTCGGCGTCCCCTTCCCGATCTACCTCGCCCTGGCCGCCCTCATCCTGGTAATGCTGCTCGTACGCCGAACGGCCCTCGGCCTGCTGATCGAGTCGGTCGGTGTCAACGATCGCGCCAGCTACTACGCCGGCATTCAGGCGCGCATGATCAAGCTGTTCGTCTACATGCTGTCGGGTGTTTGCGCGGCGATCGCGGGCATGATCGTCGCCGGCGAGGTCAAATCTGCCGATCCGCACACAGCCGGCCTGTTCACCGAGCTGGACGCGATCCTGGCCGTGGTGATTGGCGGCACTGCGTTGAGCGGCGGCCGCTTCTATCTTGGGTTGAGCGTCATGGGCGTGCTGATCATCCAGAGCCTGCTGGTCGGGCTTTACGTGAGCTCCCTCCACCCCACCACCAACCTGGTTGTGAAAGCGATCGTCGTGCTGGCCGTCTTGCTGCTCCAGTCGCCGGAATTCAGACGATTTATTACCGGGCCGTTTAGGAGAACTGCATGAGATCCCGCTTTTTGCCCCTACTTATGACGCTGCTCGTCTTCATATTGATGTACGCCTTTGCCTATTCGCGCTTCGATAGCTTCGGCTCGATGCGCATCATCGGCAACTTGCTGCGAGACAACGCGTTCTGGGGGATCGCCGCCGTCGGTATGACGTTCGTGATCATCTCCGGCGGGATCGACCTCTCGGTCGGCTCCGTGATCGCCTTCACCGGCGTCTTCTGTGCCCTGATGATCGACCGCAATGGCTGGGACCCGCTGGCGACGTTCGTTGTTATCCTCACGATCGGGACGATCTTTGGGGCGACGATGGGCTTCTTCATCCACCGCTTCAAGATCCCGGCCTTCATCGTCACACTCTCTGGCCTGTTCCTGGCGCGCGGCATGGCCTACGTGCTTTCGACCGATTCGATCCGGATCGATCACCCCTTCTACGAGCAGATTTCGGACCTCGTCTACATCTTCCCGGATCGCGGCCGCTTCACGTTCGCGGCGGGCGCGTTCCTGGTCGTGCTCGTGATCGGCATCTTCCTGGCGCACTTCACACGCTTTGGCCGCAACGTCTACGCGCTGGGCGGCAATCCCGATGCGGCGCTGCTGCTGGGTGTCCCGGTCGGGCGGACGACGATCACGGTCTATGCGCTGAACAGTTTCCTGACAACGCTCGCAGGCATTATCCTGTCGCTGGCCAAACACTCCGGCGATTCGACGATCGCCGTCGGGCTGGAGCTAGACGTGATCGCCGCGGTGGTCATCGGCGGCACCTTGCTCACCGGCGGTGTCGGCTATGTCATCGGTACCTTCATCGCCGTGATGACGCTCGGCACGATTCAAACCTATCTCACGCTCGACGGTTCGCTGACGCCGTGGTGGATCAAGATCGTGATCGGCGTCCTGTTGTTCGCCTTCGTCGGCTTGCAGAAATTGCTCAGCAGCCGACAGGGCGTCTTTGGTCTTAAACGTCGTCCTGCCATCGCCGGGCCGTAGACCTGCGGTGGGCCACGAGAATGTGCCGGGCCTGTCTCCTTGAGCAGGCTCGGCACAGGTCACCCCGCAGATTTACGTCCCCGACTTCCTTTCCGAGCGCGCAATCACATAAGCGATCAAATCAAGCGTCTGGGCCAGCCGGTCGTAAGTGCTGCCCGGTCGCCAATCGAGCGCGGCGGCGATCAGCGGATGCCAGGCCGCCTCGACGTGCGTCAGCGCCCAGCGCGCCGCCTCGGGCTTGGAGACGATTGTCCCGGTTTCGAGCGTGTGGAGCGCGCGGCACATGGTCAGGACGGCGAAGACCTGATAAGCGTCAGGCCGCAAGAAGGTTGCGTCATCCAGCATCGACGCCCACCAGCCGTTGACGAGGTCGCGCACGGTCGCCCGGATCGCATCGGGACTGACCGGGTCGATCAGCGGTTTGAGCGGCGGGCCGGTCACGACGACGCCGTGCTCGCGCAGTACGTGGCGCTGGATGATCCAGTCGCCGTCGAGCGGGCCAATCGACAGCTTGTCCTCGTGGTCTTCGTTGTAGTAGAAGCTTGGCGGCTCAGCCGGATCGAAGCGGCGCAGCGTCTGCGGCGAGGTGTAGGCGCCTTCGAGCTTGTGCGCCAGCTT
>JADLAY010000078.1 GCA_020849765.1 Anaerolineae bacterium | reverse complement strand
TGCGCAGCAAAACAGTCTGATCGCTCAGCCGGACGTTCAGCGCGCGCTCCGAAGCGCGCAGGCTGGCCGTCGCGTGCCCGCAGGCGCAGATACCGCAGATGCGGCTGGTGATGTGCGATGCCTGTGTGTAAGGCCGCCCGCGCAGCATCGCTTCAAAGAAGCGCGGCGTCTCGATGATCTCCAGCTCGCAGCGTTCCAGCGATCCGTCGCGCACATCCACGACGATATTGCCGTGCCCTTCGACGCGCGTGACATGATGCACGTTGATGCGAAGCTGGGCGCCGGGGGCCGGTTGGGTTGCTTTCTTAGTCATCGATTCAGGACTCCTTCGGCGCGGCAAAGGTGGACGAGGGCAGCTTCTCCGCGTCGGCGGCGCGGCGGCGCGAGCCGTTGCCAGCGCCCGCGCTCAGCGGCGCGTTAGCGCCCATCGCTTTGAGCTGGTACGCGTTGAACATCGTGAACTGGGCGTCGATCTCGACGTCCGGCAGGCCGTGCCCCTGCAAGATTTCGCGCATGTGCGCGAAGTTCGCCTCCGGCGCGAACCCCCGGCAGGCTTCGCAGCCGTCGCCATAGCTGGGGCAGATAGCGTTGCAGCCCGCCAGCGTGACCGGCCCCAGGCAGGGCTGGCCCAGCTTGTTCAGGCACGCGTTTTCAGCCAGCTTGCACTCGACGCACAGCGGGTAATCGGGCAGCTTGGGCTTGCGGCCCTGGAGCAGCTTCTGCACGAACCGGACGAACTCAAAGCGGTCGATCGGGCAGCCGGGAATGGCGTAATCGACCTCGATCACCGCCGAGATGGGCCGCGCCGGGTAGCTCTCGTACAGCTCCCGCCCGTGCTTCCCGTAGACGTAGGTCTGCACGTTCTCGATCGACCAGCGGTTCTTCATGCTGTTGACGCCGCCCAGGTGCGCGCAAGCGCCGAGCGCGACCACGACTGCCGCCTGCCGGCGGATGGCGTGCAGGCGCGGCTCGTCGCTTTCGCGCGTGCACGAGCCTTCGATGAAGGCGATCTGATAATCTTCGCCCCGCTCGGACATCGCCTCGCGGAACTGCACGATCTCGACCAGATCGAGCAGGCCAAGATGCGTTTGCAGCGCGTCTACGACCGTCAACTGGCAGCCTTCGCAGCTTGTGAAGTCGAAGAAGGCGATCTTCGGTTTAGCCGCCATCACAGCGCCTCCTCAAAAGCCAGCGCCTCGGCGTAGGTCCAGGCCGGGCCGTCCTGGCAGCTATAACGGTGGTTCACCTGGCAGTGTCCGCACTTGCCGACGCCGCATTTCATCCGGCGCTCGAAGCTCATCCAGATCTGGTCGGGCGTCAGGCCCTTGCCGAGCAGCTCCATCACGACGAAGCGGTACATCACCGGCGGGCCGATGGTGATCGCGACCGTCTTGAAGGGGTTGATCTGGACGCGCGGGAACAGGCGCGTGATCACGCCGATGTGGCCGACCCAGCTTTCGTCGGGCCGGTCCACCGTCACAAACAGCTCGATGTCGTCGCGCTGGCGCCAGGCGCGCAGCTCCTCGCGGAACAGGATCTCGGACGGGTTCTTGGCGCCGTACAGCACGACCAGGCGCCCGTACTTGTCGCGGTTGTCGAGAATCTCGTCGATCAGCGAGCGGGCCGGGGCCATGCCCAGCCCGCCGGGCGCAACCAGCACGTCTTTACCTTTGAAGACTTCCAGCGGAAAGCCGCGCCCGAACGGGCCGCGAATCCCGATGGAGTCGCCGGGCAGCACCGTGTCGTGGATCACGCCGGTCAGGTCGCCCGCGTTGCGGATACACAGCCGGAAGGTGTCGTGGGTGCGGCTGGGCGAAGACATCACGCTGATCGGCGCTTCGCCCACTCCAGGGATCGAGACCATCACGAACTGGCCGGGCCGGTGGCCGAGGTTCTGGCCGCCGGGCAGCCGCACCGTGTAGACCTTCTCGAAAACGGTCTCGGTCTGTACGCCGACGACCTGCGCGACCGTCGGCAGATAGATCGAGCTATGCCCGTTCGTCGGGCGCGGGGTGGTGGTCGTCACCAGGTTGGGTGCTGTCTCAAACATGCTACGCCCCCGTTGCTGCCGGATTCAAGTCGATCTGCATCTCGTCGTAGAGCGCGTTCAGCGTGCCGGGGATGGTGATGTCCACCAGGCACGCCCGCTGGCAGCGTCCACAGCCGGTGCAGCCCGTGATGCTGTGCACCTGCTGGATGTACTTACCCTTGCGCATCATGCGGTGCCGGACGCGCGACGCCTTGCTGCCCCGGAAGTTGTGCCCGCCAGCCACCAGCGCGAACTCGTGAAGCTGGCACGAATCCCAGATGCGTGACCGCCGCCCGTCGCTCATGTTCAACTCCACCTCGTCCTGCACGTCGAAGCAGAAGCAGGTCGGGCAGACATTCGTGCACGATCCGCACGCCAGGCAGCGCTCGCCGAGCGTGTCCCAGATGTTCGAGCCGTAGTTGATCGTCATCAGAGACGGAATCTGGTCTTTGGTCATCTTCAGGCGGTGGCGGAAGTGCGGCCACTTGGCCGACAGGGTCTGGCTCAGGCGGCGGATGTCCTCGGTCGTCGCCAGATGCACCTCGACGTTCGACAGCAGCAGCCGCTCGCCCTTTTCCGTCCCGGTGTCGATCAGATACATCCCATCGACAGCGGTCATGTGCAGGTCGTAAACCGGCGGCGCGGTCAGCGTGCCCATGTCCTTGCAGAACGACGCGTCGTCGCATGGGCGCAGGCACTCGATCCCGACGATGTAGGTCTGCTCGCGCCGGGCGACGTAGTGCTCGTCCCGATACCCCTCGGTGAACACCTTGTCGTAGAGCATAATGCCGTGCATGTCGCAGGTGTGCACGCCGAGGATGACCGTCGGCTGCACGTCTTCAAAGGCAGGCTGCACGTCGATCTGCCGCGCGCCTTGCTCGTCGGTCCCGGTGTGGAAGGTGAACAGGGTCTCGCGCTGTGGAAGCAGATATTTCTTGGGCGGCAAGATGGTCGTCGGATAGTCCAGCGCCAGCTCATCAGCCGAGTGGATCGCGTCGAAAGCGTACCCGGTCTCCGTGCGGACAGGACCCACCACCCGGAAACCGGCGCGCAGGTTATCGACAAACCCCGGCAGCCGCTCTTTGGGGAGAATGTACAGGCTCATTTTAGCTCCGTTGAGAACACGTAAATCTTGTCGAAGCAGGCCCGGCAGACCGCGTGAAGGTCTGCGCGAGCGCCATTAACCTCAACCTATAGGCTAGCAGGGCCTGGGGGTCTGACCAGTGGCGCTTGACGTGGTAAATCCTGCCGGATGGCATATTTGTGAAAGCACGCACAAGTGAGGCGCGCCGTTCGCCGCGAGGCGGACCTCTCCCCTTAACCCTCGTCTCCTTTTCCTCTCTCCGTTAGCGGAAAGAGGCCAGGAATGAGGTTCCCGGCGCTGTTTTTGTCTCTCGCTAACCGCTAACTGCTAAGCGGCCTTTCGAAATGATCTGGCGAATATGGCGATTCGCAGGGTTTACCTCACCCCTCAATCCCCTCTCCGGCGCGGAGAGGGGACTTCAAGCCGCGCGCGCCGCTGCCGCTTTTCTCCCCTCTCCAACATGGAAAGGGGCCGGGGGTGAGGTAAAACGCGCGCAGCGCATGAGCCAATTACTTTCGAGAGTTCACATAACTGCTGCTTTGCGCTGCTTCT
>JADLAY010000077.1 GCA_020849765.1 Anaerolineae bacterium | reverse complement strand
TGACACGCCGCCGAATAGCTTCGGTCGCGCTGAGGGCTGCTCAATCGCGAGGGCTGTACGCGTAATAGGGATTGGCGATGATCCCGGGTGCCCACGGGACCCAGGTGTTCGTCTCTTTGGCGACCTCCGGGATCGGGTCGACGGTCATGCTCGCGTTCAGGATGACGACCTGGTTGGTCTTTGCCTGCGGGATCAGCAGTGCACAAAGCAATAGACCGTGACTCACGACCAACGCCGGGCCCGAAGTGTAGCTGCCTGCCGCGAGATAGGTGCTGATCGCGCTCCACTGCTTACCGTCGAAGGCGGCGAAGCAAATCCGTGACGTCTTCAAATCCTTGTAGGCGCAGTAGAGAAGGCCGCCGAAGACCGCCAGCGCTGGCGTCGTGCTGGTCTTCGCCTTCAGGATGGCCGTGCTCGTGCCGCTCCAGTCGCCACTGAAGTAGCGCGTGATCTTAAGGCTATTGTTGTCCGCATCGCGGTAGGCGCAGTGGAGTGCTCCTCGATAGACGGCGAGCGCTGGGGCAGACGCGGTTGAAACGCCAAAGACTCGCACGCCGCGTGGGTTCCAGCCCGCACCGTCAAAGCTGGTTGACCACATCCTGTTGTCGTCGACTCCGCCGTAAACGCACACCAATCGCCCAGCATAAACCGCGAGGGCAGTCCCGGCGATCGTGTGATGGCCCGTGACATCCTGTGCACCCTTGGGCCAGTTGCTGCCGTCGAACGTCGTGTATTCGACGCGGTTGTGCTGTCCTTCACGGTACGCGCAGACCACCTGCCCGTTGTAGACAGCGAGCGCCGGGCTGCTCATGGCGGCCTGGGCGCCGACTCTCTTCGGTGTTCCCAGCGTTGTCATCCGCCCGCCGATCTGGTTCGCCGTCGCATAATACAGATCTTGCCCTGTCGGCAAAACCGTGCCCCGTGTCTTCGTGCCGATATAGACGAACATCAACTCACCCTGTTCAGACGCAGGCATGATCGGTGCCTTTCACCTCTCGTCGAGGGGATAGCTCAAAGCGGATTGAGATTGGGGTAGACGGTCACGGTCTTCTCGCTGACGGCGATCAAGTCGGCCCGGCCATCGCCCGTCACGTCGGCGAAGAAGGTGCCCAGGCTGCCGCGCAGATCGCCGCCATCCCAGGGCACAGTTTCAGGCGCAGCAAAGCCGTTGGGGGTCGCACGCCGGACGGTGATGACATTGTCTCGAACCAGGATGGCGGCATCGCGCGCGGTCAGGAAGAGATCGGCAAAACCAGTCGGCGCGCTGGCAAACAATGGCCCGCTCCATACCTGCGCTGGCCCAAACCCATCGCCTGTCGAACGGCGGATCGTGACCTTGTCGTCATCGACGACGACGGCAGCCGCCAGCCCTCCGCCGAGTACCTTGGCAAAGTAGGTGCCCTGGCTGCCCAGCAGCGGGCCATCCTGCCACGTCCAGTCTTCTTCGGTGGCATAGATGTTGTGCTGCTGGTTGTTGAAGCGCCTCACTTTGACGGAGTTGTCGTTGAGCAGGATGAGATCCGGTTTGGGGTTGATGGTCAGGTTCGTGATGTATGTTCCCTGACTCCCAAAAGTGCCCACGTAGGTATAGTAGTTGAGCTTGTCCTTCCGGGTTTTGGGATCGAACGACTGTACGATCATGTTGTAGACATTCGAATTTAGCCGCACAAACCAGACCATGTCGTCAGTTGGGTTGCCCGAGAGTCGCGCAAGAAATGGCCCCTTGATCGCTTTACTGCCGATATCCCGATTCGACCAATCTTCCAGCGGGCCAAAGCGCGTGCGCATCAAGCGACGGATCTTCGTCACGTCGCCGTTCACAAAGATGGCGTCCGGCCAGACGCCTTCGCTCAGCTTGCCGAACGCGATCTTGGGCGCGTCTGTGAGGACGGGCAGCGGCCACGTCCAGTTTTCCGGATCGCCGAAACCGCTGCCGGTTGAACGCCGGACGGTCACGCTTCTGTCTTTGAGCGTGATAAGGTGGGCGCGCCCATCGCCGATCACGTCGGCAAAGTGGAGTTCACCGCTGGTGTCGATGTCGCGGCGGCGGTTCTTCCAGACCTGGGGCATTTGAAAACCGTTGCCGTTGGAGAGACAGACCCGGATTGCCCGCTCATCGACCAGAACCATGTCGGCTCGTCCATCGCCGGTCATGTCCGCGAAGTAGGTCGCCTTCGCGGCCGGTGGCACCGACACGGGCGGAGACCAATCCTCGATTGTGCCGAAACCGCTGCCGGTCGAGCGCCGCACGTAGACGCGGCAGTCACTGCTATCGCCGCTGTTGTTCACCAGGATGGCATGGTCGTGGCCGCCGCCGTCGATATCGGCAAAATGGAGCGTGCCCTCGGTATAGAAAAGGCGCTCGCCGTCGCCGATCCAGGTTTCCGATGGGTTGAAGGCGTGACCGTTCCAGCGTCGCACCCAAACACGGCCATCATCGCCGACCAGCAGCGCTGCGGCCTGTCCGCTGCCGGTGACATTGGCGAAATAGAAGCGGCCGATCTCGCCCATGAACAAAGGCAGGTCGCCATCCGCCATGGTCAGCGCCGGACTGAAGGCGGTGCCCGACGACGGGCGAATCTTCACGATCCCGACGTCGTTGATCATGAGCGCTGCGGACTGCCCACTGCCGATCACATCCGCGAAGAAATTACCGTAAGGCAGGCTGGCGGCGTTAGCGCGCACGAACGGCCCCTGAGTCCAGTCTTCGCCGGGGCCAAAGCCCGCGGGCGGCGTCAGCGCGTTTGACGAGAGCAGCGCTCGCCGATGGGGTGACCATTGAAAACAGGCCCGCATCCGCTCGACCTGCCCCCGGGTGAACATGGACTGCACCTCGTCACCAGAATAATCCATGTAGTTCATGAACATGTCGCCATCCGGCCCGTTGTTGCAGCTGATGTGGGGATAACTTGGCGGAAACAAGACATAGTCATTCGGCCCTTTTTGCGGCGGTGTATCCTCGACCTCGTCATCGCCGCAGCCGGAACCTATGTGGCCGCCATCGCTATCTCCCCACAGATGTTTCAAATCGAAGTAGTGTCCCGCTTCATGAATAAGCGTTTTTGATCGTGCCCCGAAGGCCGCTCCATACGTCAGATCCCAGTAATTCTTGTCGTGCGCTCCGGAAACCGTCCCAAAATGCACCACGACTCCGTCGGACTTGGGCGCTGTGGCCGCGGGCGACGGGTAGGGGCTGTAGCCAAACAGTTGCTCCAGTGCGCTGTCGGTTTTGCTTTTCAGGTTACAAATCCAAATGTTCATATATTGATTCCCAGGCCAACCGTCGCAGCCTCCTGAGTCACTACTCTTCACATCGTCGTCCTCGACGGTGAAAACCGTCTTATCGGTATAAGTTCTGGTGACACCCAGCGTCGGCTTGCCAAGTGGATCTCTCACTGCGAGCCTGAATTCGATCAACGCATCGGTAGCGCGCTGCTCGAACACCCAGGGCACTTCCTGTCGTTCGACGCGGTTCCGGTAGCAATCATTCAACAGTTGAAGCTGCCCTAGAATCTTCGATGTGGCGATGTTCTCTTCCGGTGTATGGTAGACGACGTGAAAGACGATCGGGATTGTGTACAGGGTCTGCATATCGAGGCCGTCGCGCTTGACGATGGACGCCTTTGCTGCCTGACGCTTGCGTACGCGGTCAGAGTCTTGCTCGGAAAGCGTCGCCTCCAGTTGTCCGCTGCCACAGGTGAATTTGGGTGCAAGGGAGTCAGTCGCCACGAGAGTCTCCTTATGAGGTGTTTCAAATGGGATCACGTAACGAACGAAACAGACGCAGCCTGACCGCCGTAACAGGCAATCACGCTGCGCCTATGGATTTTCCGGTGTCCGTATTGTGTGGTGGAGGACTGCGTCGTCGATCGGGGCTGCTACAAGCGCCGGCACAAGTGCGGCAGCCGACGAGAAAGTATAGTCATTTCATTCAGGCAAATCGAGAAGTCCGGTTGCCTTTGCAGACCGCCGCATTCAGTCTTTCTTCAACTCGTGGCGGGCGGTGATCTGAATGCCGCCGCGCCGCCGTTGCACGAGCGTGACCGCGCAGCGCCGGGGCGTGCTCGCCGCGAAGATGTCCTCGCAGATCTTGACCGCCAGGTCTTCGCAGAAGATGGCCTGCCCCTGGTAGGTCTCCAGGTAGAGCTTGAGCGTCTTCGTCTCGATGCCGGTGCCATCTGCGTCGAGGTCGATCGTCACCTCGTAGAAATCCGTCTGGCCGGTGACGGGGCACGCAGACACCAACTGGTCGCTGTGATAGCTGATCGTCTGGCAGGGCGTCGGGATGGCGTCCAGCCGTTCGAATCTGGTCACCGATTTGCCCAGGGCGGAGAATTCGGTCATGGCTCCCTCGTCGAGATGCTTTGCTGCGGGATGCGCCCAGCATAACGCCGCGCCTTTCCTCATCACAAGTTTAGCTGCGCCAGGGGTTGACTCAGGATAAGATCGGCCGTGTCGAGTTCATACAAGATCCAGGATGGGGATTCGACTTGAAACACATGATAAGATCCCGGCCATAAACCTCATCCCCTATCCCCTCTCCGCGCGCGGAGAGGGGGAGTCAGAGCGAAGCGAGACGGGGTGAGGTGAATGTGCTCACTCAGTTTACTGGCTATTGCAGGCAAGGAGATGATCGAGAAACACCATTCCGCGCTGACGTTTTCCATCCTCATGACGGCGCTGCTGCTCGCGCTGGCGGGCTGCTTCCAGGCCGGCGCGCCGGAGTCCACGCCGCCGACGCTGGTCGCCATCAGCCCGGACGATCCACCGGCTGCTGCGCCCCCGGCAGAGGAGCCAGCTGTCGCAGAGTCCGCAGCCAATCTCCTGATCGATACATCCGCCGCCGCTTCCGCGCATCCACTCAGCATCGCGTCGCTGCGGGCGCGCACCTACGCGGGCAGCGATTTCGTCGTCGAGCAGGTGCTGGAGCCAGGCGTCAACTACAATCGCTCGATCGTGTCCTACCAATCCGACGGCTTGAAGATTTACGCGCTGCTGACCTTGCCACAGGAGCCGAAACCCGCCACTGGCTACCCGGTCGTCATCTTCAACCATGGCTACATCCCGCCGGATCAATATCGCACGACCGAGCGCTACGTCGCCTACGTCGACGCCTTCGCGCGCAGCGGCTACATCGTCGTGCGCCCGGATTATCGCGGCCACGGCAGTTCCGAGGGCGATCCGGAATCGGCTTACGGCAGCCCGGCCTACGTGATCGATGTGCTCAATGCGCTGGCCTCGGCGCGCCGCTACCCGGACGCCGATCCGAACCGCGTCGGCATGTGGGGGCACTCGATGGGCGGCTACATCACCATTCGCGCCATGGTCGCCGATCAGAATATCCAGGCCGGTGTGATCTGGGCGGGCGTCGTCGCCTCGTACCCGGAGATGTTCCAGAGCTGGTTCCGCGGCTGGGATGGCTCACGGCGCGGCTGGCTGACCGATGCCGTCAACGAGTTCGGGCTGCCGGATGACAACCCCGGCTTCTGGAATGCGCTGTCCGCCAACAGCTTCCTGGCCGATCTGAGCGGGCCGATCCAGATCCACCACGGCACCGGCGATACGACCGTGCCCTTCGCCTACTCGGTCATGCTCGACGAGGAGATCCGCGCTGCCGGGCAGCCGGTCGAACTCTACCTGTATCCCGGCGATGACCACAATATCGCGACCAATCGCGACGGAGCGCTTGCGCTGTCGGTCGTCTTCTTCGACCGCTACGTCAAGGGCATCTACGACGATTGAGGCGCGCATGGCGGATGGCGGGCTTGGCATCGCCAAGCCCCTACACCGCATCGTCTACGATTCATAGAGACGCGCAACGGCATGTTCATGCAGAGGGCGTAAAGTCCCCCCTCCGATTTCGGAGAGGGGATTTAGGGGTGAGGTGGATGTGCAGCGGCATGTCCACCAGCGAAGGCAAGCAAACGTGCTGGCGCTGCGCCTACCAGATGTTGCCTGCGCCGGGTGTGTAGCTGCTGGCGACGACCGAGTTGGCGATCAGCGTGTCGCACTGGACGACGCCGCTGAACTTGGCCATGCCGGTCTCGCCGGTGATCATGCTCGCCTCGATCTCGACGGCGCTGGCGCTGATCTTGACCTTCGCACTGGCTGAGATGCTAATCTCGCTGGCGGTGATTTTGATCTGATTGCCCGCGTTGTCCTCGATCTCGACGCTGTTGGTCGTGTCGTCAAGCGTGATGCTGCGGCCTTCCGGCGTCTTAAGCTGCACCGAGCGCTGCCCGTCATCCATCGTGATCTCAATGCCCGTGCGCGTGACGATGCGCTTGCGGCTGTTGTTGGCGTCCATCGTCTCCGGCGGCACGTCGACGCCGTTCCACAGCGCGCCGATCACAATCGGGCGGGCGGGGTCGCCGCTCTCGAAGGCGATCAGCACCTCGTCGTCGACGTCGGGGATCAACCACGTCCCGCGATTGTTGCCCGCGAAGGGCACGGCGACGCGCGCCCACAGGCCGCTGGTATCGCCGAGCATCGGGATGATGATGCTCACGCGCCCCTGGCCGAGCGGATCGAGGTTGTTGGTGACGCGCGCCGGGCAGACGCCGTAAAAGCGCCCGCCCAGGCCGGTCGCCGCGCGTTCGAGCATGTCGTTGTTTCCGGTCTCCATCTCGTTCCTCCTATTTGCCGCGCGTGGGTTTGACTTTGGGTGGCAGTCGGGTGCCGGGATGCGCCGACGGCGGGCGACGGCGCTCGCCGGAGACGAAATCGGCCCGCTCGACCTCGAATTCGACGCGGTAGCCTGCCATCGTGTCGAAGCGATGGCGGACGCCGACGCAGTAGTAGAGACCGTCGAAGCGCTCGCCGAGGCCATCGAGATCGACGACCCTGCCGACGGCGAGTTCGGGCGTTTCGAGCGCCACACCCGTCCCACGGATGAAGCGCCAGGCCACGGCCTCGACGCGTGCGCGCGCGTCGGCCAGGGCTGCCTCGTCGCTGGCGGGCGCCGTGTGGACGATGCGCCGCGTCTGTTCGCCGAGCGTCTCCGCCAGCAGATCGGCGCCGATCTCGCCGCCGTTGAGCGCCAGCGCCGCGTTTGGCTCGGCTTGCTGGTCGATGGTGTGCTTGTGGGCGACGTTCCAGCCAGTCAGTTCGAGCGCGGAGGCCTGTGTCGTCAGATCGGCGAGGACGCTGAAGCGCGTCAAACTGGCGCCGTAGTTGAGTTCCAGCGCGTCCGACGCATCCCACGCGCCGCGCGACCGGACGATCAGGCCGCCGTCCTCGCACCAGACGTCGGCGCCGAGTCGTCGTGCGCGCTCGCGGATGAATTCGAGATCGGTCTGGTTGGCCTGGACGATGGCGTCGTGGGTGATTTCGATGCCCTCGATTTCGAACTGCGCTGTCAGCCCTGCCTCACCGGCGACGGCGCTGATGGCATCGGGGTCGGTCGCCTCGCTGAAGACGCGCGTGCGTTGGCTCATGTCGAGTGAGCGCAGCCGGTCATGGGCGACGACAACGCTGGTCGGCGGGCCATCGTCGCTGAAATCGGCGCCGAGCGCGTCGACCGCGCCCGTGAACAGGCGCACCGACAGGTCGCCAACGTCGACCTGGAGGACATCGCCAAAGGCGCCGAGGTCACCGCCCGCGAGGACAGTCCCCGCACTGAAGACGGCCCGGCACTGCGCGGGCTGGTTCAACGCGTGTGCGATCGCCAATTCGACCAGGCGCTGATCCAGGGCGGGCGCGTGCTGGCCGTTCAGGCGCATCTGCGGGCGTGCTGCAAACACTGCGTTCGGGGGCATGTGCTTCCTCCTGGGTGCAGGTCGTGCAAGCTCTATGTTCGCATGAGATGGCTGCTATCACAAATCGGGCGCACGCAGCATGGGGGAAACAGCCAACGCGCGCCAGTTACATTGCTGCTGCGTTGGCCCGCGCTTGGGGGAGCGTGGTCAGTTGAGCAGGTCGAGCAGGCCGAGCAGTTGGCCGATGCTGATCGGTTTGAGCAGGGCCGCGTCCGCCAGCGCCACCGAGGTATTAACCATGGTCGCATCCGCGCTGACGACGGCGATCTTCAAGTCCGCCAGCTCCGGCAGCGCGCGCAGTTGATTCAAAATGTCCAGCCCGTCAACGTGCGGCAGATGCATGTCGAGCACAAGCAAATTCGGCATGGCGCTGCGGATCTGCTCGACGGCGTGGAGGCCGTCGGTGATGATGTCGACTGCGTGATCGTTCAGGCGGAAGACGTCAGCGAACGACTCACCGAGGGTGATGTCGTCTTCAACGATGATGATGTTGGACAAGCTCCGGCTCCTCCTCATCCTCACTCGTACCCAGCGGCAGGTACACGGTGAAGGTCGTGCCCTGTCCCATCTTACTCGTCACCAGTATCTCACCATCCATCAAAGTCACCAACTGGCGCACGATAGACAGGCCGAGGCCGACGCCGCGATTGGCTCGCCGCGTGGTCGATCCGTCGACCTGGTAGAAGGCGTCGAAGATATGCTCCTGTGCTTCCTGCGTCATGCCGATGCCTTGATCGGACACGGCGATGGCCCAGTGAGTTCGGTCTGAACGCAGCAATCGCAGATCGATGACGCCCTGGTCGCTGAACTTGAGCGCGTTGTCGATCAGGTTCATGACGACCTGCTTGAGTCGCTCCGCATCGCCGATGACGTGATCCGGCGCGCCATCCTCGACGCTGAAGGCGAGTTCCAGGCCGCGGCGCGCGGCCAACGGCTGCATGCTGTGGAAGACCTCGCGCATGGTGACGATCGGGTTGAAGGGCTGGGCATTGATCGTTGTCTGGTGCCGGTTCATCTGCGCTTCGCCGAGCAGATTGTCGAGGAAGCTGAGCAGTTGGCGCGCACTGATGAGGACGTCGTCCAGCTTCTCATTCTGGCGCTGGTTGACCGGCCCGTAGACGCCGCGCTGGATCAACTCCGAGTGCAACGAAATGATGTTGAGCGGCGTACGCGCATCGTGGCTGATGTTGGCCAGGATCTGCGATTTGAAGCTCAGAGCGTCGAGCGCCTGGTCGCGGGCGACGGCCAGTTCGGTCTGCGCCTGCTTACGCTCCTCAATCTCCTGTTCAAGCAGGGCGTTGCTCTCGGTCAGTTGGGTTGTGCGCTCACACACGCGCTGTTCGAGTTCGTCGTGGGCTTTTTGCAGGCGCGCGCGTGAGGCGGCCAGCGCATCGATCATCTCGTTGAAACCGCGCGAGAGGGCGGAGAGTTCGTCTTTGCCCTCGACCGGCACGTGGGTCGCCAGGTCTTCGGTGCGCTGGATGGTTTCGACGCCATGGCTGAGCGCGCTGAGCGGCTTGAGGATCGTCTTTTCGAGGAAGCCGAGCGTGATCAGGGTGAAGACCATACCGGTGATCAAGAGCGAGAGCAGGAAGTAGCCGAGGCTCGTCTGCCCCTGCAAATAGATGCGCCGGGTCTGATCCATTTCGAGAAGAACGGCGGGCTGGCCGTAAGCATCGTCAAGCAGCCGAAAGCCGGAGATCGAGGTGGCATCGTTCGGTGCGATGAAGATCGCGTCGCCTGCTTCCAGGGCGTCGAGCGCGGTTGTCTCCGCCGGAGTCAGCGTCGGCGTGACCGGGCCGAGCGGCGTGAAGCTGATCTTCAGATGAGTCGTCTCTTCCAGGCTGGTGACTTCTTCGTCACACAGCATTCTGCCGAAAATCATGGTGCCGTAAATGGGCGGCGTGATCTCGCTGTCGGTGATCGGCGAGGCGACGAGCAGCATGATGCCATCCGGGATGGTGACGAAGCCGGTGATGGTGCTCTCGGCCTCGTCGTGGGTTAGCAGCCCGCTGTCGGGCGCAATGTGCGCCATCAAGCCGTCGGGCAGCGATGCAGCGTCGGGATCATCGGCATCGTAATAGCGGTTGTAGACCACATTGCCGTCGACGTCGATGAAGACCATCCAGTCGATGTTGGCCGATGCGAAGGTGGTATCCCCCAGATTGAGATCGATGTACTGCGGAAAGTCGCCCGTGACGAAGCTGACCGTATCGTCCCAATGCGCCCAGTCGTCGGCGAAGACGCTCAGCGCGTCGAGATTCGATTGCAGACTGTTGACCGCACGGCTCACGTTTTCGGTGACGTACTGCCGTTCCAGATCGCGATTGCTGCTGCCGAGAATGGCCGTGGCGATGCCATAAAGCACACTAACGAGCACGACCAGGGTTAACCCGACGATGAGGAAGGTCTTGCTTCGGAGGGTCATGGGGGAATCAAGATGCCTTGATGCAGTAAGCGATATGATATGGTTCGATATTAAGCTGTATTTCACTTCATCTTCCGTTAATGTTTTGCGCCGTTAATATTTGTAAACCAGGGTTGGAGGATGCGCGCCCGACGGTGGATTTGTGCAAATGGAATGTGCCTGGCGTGCTGCGGGGTGTATTCGAGCTTGGAGGCAGGGGGTAAATCTGCATCTGAGATGCAGAACTTGTTCATTAACCTCACCCCCAACCCCTCTCCGCGCGCGGAGAGGGGAGTCGAAGCGCAGCGAGGCGGGGTGAGGTGAACTGTGTGGCGGCGAAAACGATTCACATCGCACCCTAAACAAGGTCTTGCCTCAGAATCCGAACGCACCCATGCCGCGCATGACCCTTTGGTGAACCGGTTTCGGTTGGCCGTGTAATGGAGATTGAGGGACAGCGAACAATTCGAGGAGCGACCATGAAACGCGTGACCGGTATTGGCGGGATCTTCTTCAAGGCCAACGATCCCGAGGCGTTGGGGCACTGGTACAACCAGCACCTGGGCATCGAAATGGAGGACGAATCGCCGACTTCCGTTTTCCGCTGGTTGGAAAAAGATAACCCAACGGTCGGAGGCGCGACGGTCTGGGCGCTGTTCCCGCAGGCGACCCAATACTTCGGCGACCCGGGCAGCGGCTTCATGATCAACTACCGCGTCGACGACCTGGACGCGCTGGTGGCGGCGCTGCGTCAGGAAGGCGTGACCGTGCATGGGGAGATCCAGGAGACGGAGCACGGGCGCTTCATCTGGATCAGTGATCCGGAGGGCAACCGGATCGAGCTGTGGCAGGCGCCGGACAGCTACTGAGCGCGCGTACGGATCCCGCATAACGCTAGCGCCTCATATATTACAAGTTTCATAATTTACAAAACGCTCATCTTATGCCAATATTATGGCGATAGTCGCTACGGTTCGGTTTGCAGTGACGGCAGCGCCACCACGACGCCGCGTTGATAGACCACGTTCGACCTATCGCCCTTTTCGCACAACGTGTTTTGCTTCAGGGAGGCTTCTGTGACCAAGAGGTTGTACGTGGGCAACCTGCCGTATTCTATTACCGAAGATGAGCTGCGCGATCTCTTCAACCAGGTTGGGGAAATCGAAAAGCTCACCATTATCACCGACCGCGAGACCGGCCGTTCCAAGGGCTTCGGCTTCGTCGAAATGGCGACCGAAGAACTGGCGCAATCCGCGATCACCCGTTTCAATGGCTACAGCATCAACAATCGTAGTCTGACGGTCAATGAAGCGAAGCCGCGTGAAGAGCGTGGTGGCGGCGGCGGTTATGGTGGCAACCGTGGGGGCTACCGTGAGAATTATCGCGACCGCGATGGTGGTGATCGGCGCGAGCGGTACGACCGTTATTAGAGCAAAAGACTGATTTTGCAACACGGCCTGTCGGGGGTTTGCCTCGGCAGGCCTTTTTTGTTTGTGGGGGGAGACGGGGTTTGGCAGCGCCAAACCCCTACACCGATTTCCCGTGACCTTCCCCCCAATCTTCGCGGCAAATTCACAAATCCATAACGTTTCTGGCGCCATCCCTCAGGGAAAATAGAGAAATAGTGCACAAACCACGTCAAGGAGAGTGACGTCTTGCGCCTTCATCGTGTCATCCTCTGGCTGCTGGCGCTCGTCGTAGGGACGGGTGTCGTCGCGGCGCAGGGCGCGCAGTTGCCACGTCTGGAGACGGGCAGCTGCGAGTTCGACCCTGGCTATGGCCGCAGCTACGGTCTGACCTACAACGACGAGAGCGGCATCACCTGCGGTTACCTGATCGCGCCGGAAGACCGCGATCAGCCGGACGGCAACCGCGTGCGCCTGCATTATGCCATCTATCATGCCCTGGCTGACGAACACAAGCCTGACCCGGTCGTCTTTCTCGACGGCGGGCCGGGCAGCGATACGCTGATGCAAATGCCGTGGGCCTACTACGCCATCGGCGCACCGCTCAATGCCGACCGCGACGTGATCTTCTTCGATCAGCGCGGCACGGGCTATTCGCGCCCGGCGCTCGACTGCCCGGAATACGACGCCATGCGCTACGACCTGCTCGGCGAGGAGATCAGCAGCGAGGAATCGCGTGCGCTGATCGTGGACACGCTGCGCAGTTGTCACGACCGGTTGGAGAGCCGCGGCGTCAACGTCGCCAACTACAACAGCGCCGAGAACGCGGCGGATCTTGACGATCTGCGCGAGCTGCTCGGCTACGACCAGTGGAATCTGTACGGCATTTCCTACGGCACGCGGCTGGCGCTGACCGCCATGCGCGACCAGCCGGACGGCATCCGCAGCGTCATCATCGACTCGGTGCTGCCGCTTGAAGCCAGCCTCTACGACGACGAACCGGCCAACCTGGAGCGCGCGCTCAACACGCTGTTCCTCGGCTGCACGCTCGATGAAGAATGCAACGCGCACTATCCGCGCCTGGGCACGGTCTTTTACGACACCGTCGCGCGCCTGAACGCTGAACCCGGCATCGTTCGCATCACGCACCCGACGACGCGCGCCGAATACAGTGTGCTCGTCGACGGCAACCAGTTGATCGGCCTGGCGTTTGGAGCGCTCTACAGCCGCGAGTGGTTCCAACTGCTGCCGGAGATCATCTACGACGTGCGCGACGGCAATTACCGCCTGCTCGGCAGCACGCTGCAGTCGATCCTGGAGGATCAAGAGGGCTTCAGCATGGGCATGCACTTCGCGGTGCAGTGCAACGAGGAGACGCCGTTCGTCGCGCCGGAGAACGTGGCCGCATCGCTGGAAGCCAGCCCGATCCTGGGCGGCTACTTCGCCAACGAGCCGAACACCGGCAACATGATCGTCTCGGTCTGTCATTCGTGGACGACCGTGATGCCCGCGTCGGAAGAGAACGCGCCGGTCGTCAGCGACATCCCGACGCTCGTCATCAGCGGGGAGTACGACCCGATCACGCCGCCATCGTGGGGCAAAATGGTGGCCGATTCGCTGCCGAACAGCTTCTACTACGAGATTCCCGGTGCCGGTCACGGCGCCAGCGTCGGCGATCCATGCCCGGAGAGCCTGTTGAACGCCTTCCTGAATGATCCGACGAGCGAGCCGGATTCGAGCTGCATCGCCGACATGCCAACGCCGGACTTCCTGATCGTCGAGGACGCGCTCGATCTGGAGCCGTTCCACGAAGATGACCTGGGCATCAGCAGTTTGCGCCCTGCCTCGTGGCTCGACGTGGGCGGCGGCAAGTTCGTGCGCAACGCCGTCGATGCGACGCTGATCGCCTTCTTCCATTTCACGGACATGTCGAGCGACGACTTCCTGCGCTATCTGGCGGCGGAGTTCGACGTCTACGATCATCCGACGCCGCGCGAGCAGCGCACGACGAGCAGCTTCACGTGGCAGATCTTCGAGTTCCGGCGCGGCGATGATTACGTGCACGCGGCGCTGGCGGAAAATGGCCGCGAGTCTTACTGGGTGATGATGGTGTCGACCGAGTTCGAGCGCGACCTGCTCTACGAAGGGGTCTTGATCCCCGCCGTGGACGCGTTCGTGGCGGATTAGGTCGCGCAAGCAGATTTGAGATCTTTCCTCTCTCCTTTCCCCTCCCCATCGCCCGCGCGGTGGGGAGGGCGAAACCGGGGTCCAGAGGCAACTTATGGGGACGATTGCAGCCTTCGGGCGCCGTCCCGCGAGTCAGGATGAGGCAATGACGGATAGCCAGGAACGCATTCGACAGGCGCAGGATCTGTATCGCCGGGGCGATCAGGACGGGGCGAGAGCTGCCCTGGCCGCGCTGCTCAGAGATGACCCGAACAACGCCGAGGCATGGTTCAACGCCGCGCAAATGGCGACGTCGTCGGCGCAGAGCATCAAGCTGCTGCAGCGTGCGCTCCACGTCGACCCGTTTCACGAAGAGGCAGATCTGATGCTGGCGCGCCTGCAAACGAGCGCCATCGTCGACGATCCCGCGCCGGCGCCGCCAACGCCACAGTCCGCGCCTGTGCGCCAATCACCAACGCCCAAGCAGATGTCGAAGGAAGGTCAGATCGGCATGATCGCGGCGATCATCGTCGTCGGGCTGCTCCTGGTCGTGCTGCTGGTCGCGCTGGCGAGCAACCTCGGCGTGGGCGGCACGTCCCCTGCCGTCATCCCGACGCTGGCGGGACTGCCGACGGAGACGAGCGTACCCGTCGTGCTGCCGACTCAGCCGCCGGTGCTGCCGACCGAGACGCCCGCGCCGACGCTGACGCCGACGCTCGCGGTCTACGACGTGACGGCGACGGCCTTCCGCGAAATCGCGCGCACGCAGCAGAGCGATCTGGCCCTGACGGGCACAGCAGCCGCGCAGACCTTCGTGCCGCCAGGCTAGTACATCGCCAACCTCAAGTTGACACCCGGAACAACCTGTTTGTAGGGTCAGCCGTTCGGGGTGGCATGAAATGCGTTTGCGTCCGCCGGACGTTGAAACGCCCGGCTCACTTCGTCAAGCGCACTAAAGGCGCTTTCTAATCTCTTCTGGCGCTTTTAGCCCCTTTAGCGATCTTGATTTCGGCCAACGGCGACGCAAAACGGATCAACCGCGACAGGCTCGGCGCCGACCTTGTTCACGATGTATTCTTATCTTGTCGTTGTCCTAGCGTCGGGTTATCTCAAGCTTTTGATACGTGATCTGGTCGTAACATCGTGTTATAGTCTTGTGAACTTTCGCACGAGGTAGAGATTCAGTTGAACGACCATCATTCATCCCCCATTTCTCGCATCGTCAGCAGTCTGCGGACGCTCGTCCTGCAGATGCGCCAGATCGCCAAGTTTGCGTTTGCGATTCGGTGAATAGCTTTTAGCGGTTAGCCGTTGGCTTTTTGGCTTGAAGCAGATTAAGCAAATTAGCGGATTAGTTAATTAGCTTCTGGCCGTTAGCGGTGAGTTTCTTGGTGAAATTGAGCGGGGAAGCATGCTCTGTGGTCTCTGCGTCTCTACCGTTCCCGTTGTCCCCCGTGTTGATTGCCTCGGTCGTTCACATCCAATTCCAATCTTGACCCGGCGCGCGGTTTTTGGGTTACAATGGGAATCCTTCGTTCGTAATTGACGCGCGTAGTTCTTCATGTCTCAGTCTTCAACTCCATCCGCCCCGGTCGCCAACATGCGTTGGTTGATGCAATTCGTCTGGTTGGAGCGGCGAGCCGCCGTGGCCGCACTCCTCAGTGGCTTCATCGGCGGTGCCGCCCAGGCGCTCCAACCGTATCTGGCCGGGAGCATCGTCGACACGTTCGGCGCGATGGCCGGTGGCGGCGCCAACTCAGAAACGGCGGCCAGCAATCTGCCGGGCGAACTCGGCTTGTTCGCGTTCGTCGCAATCGTGACGGTGATCGCCTTTTACGGCCAGCGCTATTACAGCGGCGTCATCTCTTACGGCGTGACCTATCGCATCCGTCAACTGCTGTTCGACAACCTGCTGACGCTGGAGCAAGCCTTCTACCAGCGCAACTCGACCGGCGACCTGCTCTCGCGCATGCATCTCGACATCGACGCCATCTGGCGCATGCTGACGATGACGTTCGTGCGCGGCGGCAGCGCGCTGTTCTCGCTGCTGATGACGTTCGTCCTGCTCGGCACCATCAACCTGCCGCTGACGCTGATCGTGTTCGTCGTGCTGACGATCTCGACGGCGTTCCAGGCGCGCGCCGGGCTGGCGATCACGCCCATCTTTGAAGAATCGCAGGCGCAGGCGGGCATCATGGCCGGTTACGTCCAGGATATCTTCAGCGGCATCCTGGCGATCAAGGCCTTTGCACGCGAGGACAGCGTGGGCGCGCGCTTCGCCGAGCAGAACCGCGAATACCGGCGCAAGTGGCTGGCCTTCAAGCGGCGCAACGAGCCGGTCGGCATCTTGCCGAACGCCATCGCCGAGCTGACGTCGGGCGTCGTCGTCGTGGCGGGCGGCGTGCTCACGCTGCAAGGGCAGCTCACGCTCGGCGACTTCGCGCGCTTCCTGATCTCGCTCAACCTGATCAGCACGGTGCTCCTGCAGCTCGGCATGATCTACCAGCGCTGGCAGCAGGGCCGCGGCGCGCTGGCGCGCTTCACACTGCTGCTGCAGCCGGCGCAGATCCGCACCGAGAGCGACGAACTCGCCGTTGCTGAGGCCGATGAGGTGCACGACACATCGACCCATCCCGAATTCCACGGCGAGATCACGTTCGAGAGCGTCGGCGTGCGCATGGGCAATTACTGGGCGCTGCGCCACGTCCACCTGCACATCCCGGCGGGGTCGGTCGTCGGCTTCGTCGGCGCGACCGGCAGCGGTAAGACCATGCTGCTCAGCCTGATCGCGCGTGTGCTCGACCCGACAGAAGGACGTGTGCTGGTCGACGGCATCGACGTGCGCCAACTGCCGCTCGACGACCTGCGCGCGGCGATCGCTTACGTGCCGCAGGCGACGTTCCTGTTCAGCCGCCCGCTGCACGAGAATGTGCGCATGGGCAGCGACAGCACCGCCGAAGAAGAACTCGAACGCGCCATTCACATCGCCCGCATGAGTAACGATCTGGCGCAGCTACCGCGCGGGCTGGAGACGATGGTCGGCGAGAAGGGTGTCATGCTCAGCGGCGGCCAGAAGCAGCGCGTGGCGATTGCGCGCGCGCTGATTCGCGATCCCTCGGTGCTGGTGCTCGACGACGCGCTGTCGAGCGTCGATACACAGACGGCGGCGGACATCCTGCAGGATCTGCGCGGGGTGCTGCGCCAGCGCACGAGCCTGATCGTGGCGCACCGGCTGGCGACGGTCAAAGATGCCGACTTCATCGTCGTCATGGATAACGGCCACATCATTGAGCAGGGCACGCACGATGACCTGATCGCGAGCGGTGGCATGTACGCGCACATGGCCGCGCGCGAAGCGATGGCCGAGCGTGAAGACGTCGACGCGGCAGCCTCTGCCCTGGATGCGGGCGACTGACGGCGTATGCCGGATTGGGTCGCCCGACCCCTCGAATATCTGCGCGACGAAGACCTTGGTCCGCTGCTGGCCGAAAGCCTCGCGCAGGGCTACTGCTTTGTGCAAACCCTTCGTGACGAGTACGCCGACGGCCGCAACCGTTTCGATCAGCCCGGCGCTGTGCTGCTTGGGATCTTCGATGGGCAGCGCATAATCGCCGTCGGTGGCCTCCACCCCGATCCTTATCTCGAGCGACCGGACGTTGGGCGCATCCGCCACGTCTACGTTTTGGACGCCTATCGCCGGAGCGGCGTCGGGCGGGCGTTGATGGCGGCGCTGATCGACCACGCCCGGCGGCACTTCAATCTGCTGACTCTGCGCACGCTGTCCGCCGACGCGTCGGCATTCTACGTCGCGCTCGACTTCGCAGTCACCGATGCCATCCCGCACGCGACACATGTGATGCATCTAAAGCCCTGACCATTTGCCCTGGAAGTCAATCACAGGAGAGTATTCACGCCCAATGGGTGCGGTGTGGATGCCTGAGACTGTGCCCATTCACCGATCACATTGCCGACGGCGTGGTCAGAACGACGGGCACATTCTGCTCGAAGTCATCGCAGATTGGCCGCGCAATTCAGAGGAACAAAGAACATCAAAGGATGCTCTTTATGAGACGTTAGGCGTGTACAATAGAAAAAGTGTTGGACATCAGGTGAAACCATGATTCTAGATGAGATATACAAAATCATTGACCGGTTGACACCCGAACAGAGACAACAGGTCAAACAATACCTCGATCACCAACCAGACGTGCTGCGAGATGAGATTGACACAATCCTGGCAGCGGCGCAGCCAGTGTCCCTGCAAGCAGGGACGATGAATATAGATCAACTGCTCCAGGCCGCGCATGAAATGTGGGATGGGCTGGAGGAAGGGGAAATTGAGGCCATCGTACAGGCCATGAATGAAGAGTACGTCGAACCGGATTTGAGCACAGATGAGTGACAGCGTCTACGTGTTCGACACCAACATCATATCCAGCTTGCGACCCGGCAAGAATCCGGGGTTGTTCAGGCGCTTGCAGCAGAACAAAGACCAGACATTGTGCCTCTGTGAGCCAGTGATCTTTGAAGTCGAACGCGGCTATGAGCATCGCCAGGCACACCAGCAGTTAGCCCATTTTCGCGCACATCTAGTCCCCTTGTTTGCGGTTGTCCCGGTCCAACTGGCGGATTGGCGCGTGGCGGCAAAACTGTGGGGCGATGCACGGAGGCACGGACGCCAAGTCTCGGATGTAGACGTATTGCTTGCGGCAATGACGCTGCGCCTTAATGGAATCCTGATCACGGATGATGGAGACTTTGCGTATTTGCCACTTGTGAGAATGGAAAACTGGTTAGTAGACGACAATGACTCATGATGACACGCTCCCACCATCCGCTTGCTACTCGCCGTGGGACGGTTTCCCTCTGTGTCCTCCGTATCTCGGTGGTTCACACTTCCTGAGCTAACTAGGCGCGCCCCCTATACTTTTGGGGAGTATCCCTGATTCGGCGCAACTCCGCCGATGCGCTTCGCGTACATTCCATTGAACGATGGATTATCGCAATGGAGATTGACGTCATGCGAGGACCGCATCACCACCACCATCATCATGGCTTCGGCCATATGCACATGCATCACCGCGGGCCGCGCGGGCCGATGATGTTCGGGCCACGGATGGGCTTCGGACACCGCCCGTGGGGTTTCTTCCCGCTGCTGCCGATCCTGTTCGGCGTCTTCTTCTTCCTCTTCATCCTGCCGCATCTGTTCGCGCTGCTGCCGTTCGTGATCGTCGCCGGGGCCGTCTGGTACATGACGTCGCCGCGCGCACGCCAATGGGCTGAGGACACGCGTCAGAAGGTGTCGGAGGATTGGGCGGAGAAGCCGAAGCGTGACTTCTATGACGTCGAAGACAAGCCGAAGCGCGGCGACGCGGAGTATGTGTGAGGAGCTGTTAGCGGTTGGCTGTTAGCCATTGGCCGGACAGCAGAACAGCGAATTAGCAGATTAGCGAATTAGCTGAAGATTGGCGGGTAGCTATCGGCTATCGGCTGTCAGCGGTCGGCTGGTCGCTCCAGGCTGCGATCTGCTCGTACGACATTCGACTGAGCACTGAGCACTGAGAACTAAGTACCCAGAACTCCGTACCCAGCACTCAGCACTCCCCACCCACATGAACCATTCCTGAATGGCTCTTGGCTGATACGACGAGCGGTGTAAAATGAGTCCATGGCTACTGCAACCCTGGACTCCACCCGCACACAATCCGACGTTTCCGACAGCGCGCTGCTGTGGATGCTGGCGCGCTTTTTGCGTCCCTACTGGAAGGCGCTGCTCGCCGTCGGCGTTATGCTCGTCAGCGTGAGCGCGCTCGGCCTGCTGCCGCCGTATCTGATCCAGCAGGCAGTCGACGGGCCGATCACACATAACGATCTGAACGGTCTGGTTCCGCTCGGCATCATCTACCTCGGCTCGATCGTACTGCTGTTCTTGCTCCGCTTTGGCAGCACCTACCTGCTGCAGACGGCGGGCCAGAACGCGCTGGTCGACCTGCGCCAGGTGCTGTTCGACCACATCGTCGAGCAGGACATGCACTTCTTCAACCTGACGCCGGTCGGGCAGTTGGTCGCGCGCATGTCGAACGACATCGAGGCGCTGACCGAACTCGTCAGCACGAGCTTCGTCGTCGTCGTCACCAACCTGATCACCGTGGCCGGGATCGTGCTCGTCATGCTCGGCCTCAACTGGCGGCTGGCCCTGATCGGGCTGGCAGTGCTGCCGATCATGCTTGCCGCGACGATCTACTTCCGCAAGCGCATCCGCGCCAACGCCAGCCGCTATCACAAGACGGTCGCCGATTACCTGGCCTACGTCAACGAACAGTTGGGCGGGATGCTGGTCGTGCAGTTATTCGGCCTGCAAGAGCGCAGCCGCGGCGACTTCGACATCATCAACATGCAGGTGCGCGACGTCCACTCGGAATGGCGTGATACCTACACCGCCTATGCCTCCGTGCTTCAGGTGCTGACGAGCATCGGCATGGCGCTGGTGCTGTGGGGCGGCGGGCAGGGCGTGCTGGCCGGTTGGGCGACGCTCGGCATGTTGATCGCGTTCGTCGAGTATTCGCGGCGCAGCTTCGAGCCGCTGCTGCAACTGGCGGATCAGGTGGCGCAGATCCAGACGGCGCTGGCGGCAGGCGACCGCATCGCGCGCATGCTGCAGGTCGAGCCGGGCATCCGCGACGGGGGGCGCAAGATCGACCCGGCCAGGGTCGAACGATCGATCTCGTTGGAGCACGTCCAGTTCAGCTACGACCCCGGCACGCCGGTGCTGCGCGACGTCACGCTCACCATCCCTGCCGGGCAGCGCGTCGCCATCGTCGGCGCGACCGGCGCGGGCAAGACATCGCTGGCCGGGCTGCTGACGCGTCTCTATGACGTGGACAGCGGGCGTGTGTGCATCGGCGGCATCGACGTGCGCGACATCTCGCAGACGGATCTGCGCGCGCTGGTGACGGTCGTGCCGCAGAACCCGTACTGCTTCGACGGCACGGTGGCGGAAAATCTGTGCCTGTTCCGCGACGACATCAGCGAAGACGCCATGCGCCGCGCGGCGGAGATGGCGCGCGCGGCGCCGTTCATCGAGCGGCTGCCGGGCGGCTATCAATACAAGCTGCTGCCGGGCGGCGCGGATCTCAGCCAGGGGCAGCGGCAGTTGCTCGCGCTGGCGCGCGCGCTGCTGCACAGCCCGGACAGCGTGCTCGTGCTTGACGAAGCGACGAGCAGCATCGACACCGAGACCGAGGAGCTGATCCAGCAGGCGCTGGAGTCGGCGCTGCACGGGCGCACAAGCGTGATCATCGCCCACCGGCTGAGTACCGTCCACGATGCCGACCGCATCCTCGTCATGCGCCGCGGCCAGATCGTCGAGGATGGCTCGCACGACGTGCTGCTCAAGAAGGGTGGTCTCTACGCGCGGCTCTATCGCCGTCAGTTCGAGGCGGTGCGCTGAGGGCTGTTGGGTATTGGCGGTTGGCTTTTGGCCTTGAGATACCTCGCCCCCGCACATGTGCGCCGCCAGATGCACCCTTCGGGGATCTGCGCTTCGAAGCATCTGGCGGGTGATTTAAGCCTTGATGCTCTTTGCTTTTTATAACCGGATATGTATGTCGTTCCCCTTCGCCGCAGGCTCGAAGCCTGAGGCTGGGCCTGAAAGCCCGCTTCCAGCAGGCTGCAAGCGGACGTACCCGGATTATTCTGGCAAAGAACCATAACGAGGCTGTTTTTCGTTTACGCGAGGAAACGAATCTGATCAGCCACCTTCCAGGTGGCTTCCAGATGCGCCAGCCTGACCATTCGATGGTCAGGCGTCGCCCTCCGCATCATCCCCGCCTGCCGCCTCCGCGATCCAGCGCAGCATCTCATCCGCGTCCTCGACGTAACCCATCTGGCGATAATAGTGCTCGGCCTCGCGCCAGCAGGCGACCGCCGCCGGCATATCGCCATGGTCTTCGTGCGCGAGGCCCAGATTTGCCTGCGTCATGGCGTAGGCGAGCGGCGCGGCCTCCGGCGTGCGGAAGCGCAGTGCCTGCTCGTAGGCCGTCACCGCCCGGCGCAGGTTGCCCGCCCGATCTTCGAGCGCCGCCAGGTCACGGTAGGCAATCCCCAGGTTGTTCTGCGTCATGGCGTAGGCGAGCGGCGCGGCCTCCGGCGTGCGGAAGCGCAGCGCGTCTTGATAGGCGGCGAGCGCCCGGCGCAGATTGCCCGCCCGGTCTTCGAGCGCCGCCAGGTCACGGTAGGCAGTCCCCAGGTTGTTCTGCGTCTGTGCGTAGGCGAGCGGCGCGGCCTCCGGCGTGAAGAAGCGCAGCGCCTGCTCGTAGGCCGCTACCGCCCGGCGCAGGTTGCCCGCCCGGTCTTCAATCTCGCACAGGTTGCCGTAGGCAATACCCAGATTGTTCTGCGCCATGGCGTAGTCGAGCGGTGCGGCCTCCGGCGTCCAGAAGCGCAGCGCCTGCTCGTAGGCATCCACCGCCCGGCGCAGATTGCGCGCCCCGTCTTCGAGCGCCGCCAGGTCGCCGTAGGCATTGCCCAGGTTGCTCTGCGTCATGGCGTAGTCGAGCGGCGCGGCCTCCAGCGTGAAGAAGCGCAGCGCCTGCTCGTAGGCATCCACCGACCGGCGCAGGTTGTCGCGCCGGTCGCCGAGGGGGTGTTCCTGATAGGCAATACCCAGACTATTTTGAGCGTATGCGATCAATTCTTCATTGCTCCCTACCTGCAAAGATGTCAGCACGTGTTCGATCCATTCGAGCCGCTGCTGGTATCGACCTCGATTGGCGAGGAAGGAAGTAATCGCATTCGCCAGCCAGAGCGCATCCTCGGCGTCCTCGCGCATGGCCCATTCGAAAGCGGCTTCCAGGTTGGCGCTCTCGACGTCCAGCCCCAGGTAATCCTGCTTGTCGTCATGTTCCCAAGCCAGTGCCTTGTAGAAATCGTAGTGCGGACGGCGGGCGCCCTCATCCGGCCGGACGACCTCGGCGGCCATCGGGTCGATGGCGTAGCGGCCACCAGTGTCCATGGTCACGAACTGCCAGCGCTGCAAGGTTTGTAGGGCGGCGGCCAGGGCGCGCTCGTCTCGAATGGGGGCGGGGACGACCTGCCGGGTCGCCCCTACAGTGGGATCGTTCATGGGCGCATCGTTCAGGATGCACAGCACGTGCGCGGCGCCCCAGGTGAAACCGCCCTGGGTCACGTTGAGGCGGCGCAG
>JADLAY010000076.1 GCA_020849765.1 Anaerolineae bacterium | reverse complement strand
TCGTCGATCAACACATATAATTCTGTGAAGAAAGTATCCAAGTCCATGAGTTTCACTCCTGTGTTTGACAACTTTGAGTGTACTCTGGCTGGGTACTTTCTCCCTTTTCAATACCGGACAAGCCTTGGTAGAGTCGGCGCTGTCACATCGATCAGCCATCGCCAGGGACGTACGCCGATGTCCACCGCATCCGATTCCGATCTCGCACGCCTGCTCGACTTCACGCCGGAGGATCTCCAGGCCAATCATGATGGCCGCCTCAGCCCGCGGCAGACGACCCGCCTCAAGCGCCTGCGCAGGCGCACGACGCTCATCAACGCGGCGATCATGTTCCTGATCGGGTTGGCGGCGGCGGTCGTCCTGTTCCTGTCCCAGCGTGATGCGTCGGCTGTCGGCCTGCTGGTCGGCCTGGCGCTGACGGTCATCAATGCCGTCGTCATGGCGCGGGCCGTCCAGAACTGGCTGCGGCTGGCCGACGATCTTCGCGGCGGTGACGTCGAAACGCTCAACGGTGTCGTCGAACGCACCGTGCGCGTGATCGGGCGCGTGCTCATCTACGTGCTCAAGGTCGACCGGGGCGAGTTGGTCGTGCCCAAGGACGTCTTCAACGCCGTGCCGGACGGCGCCCGCTATTGCTTCTACCGCGCGCGGCGCTCCGGAACGCTGCTGGCCGCCGAACCGGCCTGAGCGTGAGCAGCTTATGATGCGCGCACGTTTTACCCCTTGGCTCCTGCGCTTTCTGCTTGGCGCGCTGCTGCTTTTCGGCTCCGAAATCCTGCTCTGGAACATCCCCTACACCCAAGACGCACTCAGTTGGGCACGGGCAGTCCTCGGCCACATCCTGATCGCTGCCCTGCTGCTTGACCTGGCGGCGCGCTACCGCGTGCGCGATGTCTTCGGCGCGCTGCTGCTGGCCGGGGTCTTCGCCACGCTCAATGCCCTGACCATCAGCCCGCAGACGACCCTCTACGACATCCCGCGCACACTGGTGACGCGTGTCCTGGGGCCGGGGGCGCTCGTCAGCTTGGGGATGATGGCGCTGCTGATCTGGCTGGCGGGGCGTGGGCGGGGGCCATGGCTGGCGCTGGCCGCGCTGTTGGTCGGCATCGCTGCCGGGGCCTGGGCGCGCTGGTCGCCGCTCGTGCTGTTCGATGCGACCGAGACGCCGCTGGCTCAGGTCTACCTCGCCGCCGGCATCGTCATGGCTATCATCGCCGTCTTGACCTGGGTGACCAGTCGCGCGCAACCCGACGCGCCGCCGGACTTCCGCCTCGGCCTAGTCGAATGGCTCGTCGTCGCCGCCGGGCTGATCGGGCTGGGTGCCTGGCAGTATGCCGAGGGCGCGCTCGAACCGGTGCCGCTGGCGCTGACCGCAGCGGTGTCGGCACTGTGCTGGGCGGCGCTGTGGGCGACGGCCCGCGCCAGGGGCGAGGCCTATGTCGATTTGTTGGGGACGTTCGCGCCGCGTTGGCGCTGGCTGGGATTGAGTCTGCTGATCTTCGCGGCGGCGGTCACCCTGGGCTGGGCACTGCCGCGCGGTGAGGGAGCGGCTGACCCGATCGCCGTCATCGGTGGGGTGATGACGGCGTTCGGGATTGTCTGGCTGCCGACGGTGGCGCTGGTGCTGGGTGCGCGGATGCTCCAGCGCCAGACGCGCGCATTACGCCTGTGACGGTGCCGAGGCAACCGTCTCCGGCAGATCACCCATGCGGCGGAGTGCCGGGCTGACCAGGGCGACCAGCGTGATGGCCGTCATCAGCACACCGCCGCCGACGAACAGGATCATCGGGTCGACGCGGGCGATGGCGCCCGTCACAGACTGAGAAATCGGCTGCAAGCCAATCGACGCGAACATCATCAGGCTCATGATGCGGCCCATCATCTGGTCGGGTGTGCGCTTCTGCAGCCAGGTGATGTACAGGATCTGCACGTAACCCATCAGCAAACCGGTGATGAAGAGCACCGCGGCGGCGGGCATCGTCACCGTGATCAGGCCAAGCGCGGCGATGCCGAGGCCCAGGCCGCTCCACGTCACGCCGAGCACACCGCCAAGCGAGCGTGCCGGGGGCTGCGGCAGCACCATCGCCAGCAGCGTGCCGAGCAGCGAACCAGCCCCGAACGCGGACATCAGGATGCCGAAGGCGGCTGCGCCCTCCACGAAGCGCGTATCGGCCAGCACGGGGATGCCGACGGACAGCGCGCCGCTGATCAGGAAGTTGCCGACGGCGATCAGGATGAAGGTCGCGCGCATCGAGCGGTCGTTCCACACGTGGCGCAGCCCGTCGCGGATCGAGTCGATCACGCTGCTCGTCACACTTGCATCGCCGGTCGACTTCAGGGCGTCGCTGCGAATGAACCACAGCGTCAGCACGGATGCGGCGAACGTGAGCGCGTCGAAGGCGAAGGCGATGGCCGTACCGCGCAGATTGGACGCGCTGGCGGTCTCGGTCACGCCACCGGCCATCAGGGCGATCAGGCCACCGGCCAACACCGGGCCGAGGAACATACTCAATTGCGCCGTGCCCTGAATCGCCGCGTTGGCCGTTTGCAGGTGCTTCTCCGGCACCAGCCGCGGGATGATGGCGCTCTGTGCCGGGAAGAAGAACGCATCGGCCAGGCCAAACGCCAGCGCGAAGACGTAGAGCATCCACAACTGCACCAGCCCGGTGAAGACGAGAACAGCCAGCACCGCAGTCAACACCAAACGGATGGCATTCGAGGCCAGCATCGTCATGCGTGGCGAGAAGCGGTCGGTGATGGCGCCGCCGACCAGCATGAACAGCGCCCGCGGGATGCCGCCGAGCGCCATCACGACGCCAACCGCCAGCGGGTCGCCGGTGAGCTGGAGCACCAGCCAGGGCAGCGCGACCATGTAGAACTGGTCGCCCAGCATGGAGATGGCTTCTCCGCCCCAGAGCAGGCGGAAGTTGCGCAGGCGGAACAGGCCGGGAGCTGCTTCGGGTGCCGGTGTCGGCGGCACGTCTACGTCAGGACTGTACATTTCGGGTGTACTCGCTACTGAACTCATGATCATGCTACTCCATTTGGAAGGATACCTGCTACAAACATCGTTGTGTTTGTGAACATTGTTCACTTTTGGTCGAAAAAAGTGGAGCGTTGCGCTCCACTCGTTGATGTGCAGGGCTGTCGACGAGCTAGTCGCCCATCCCTTTGATGAAATCCTGGAATGCCTGGCGATTAGCGCGGGCATAGTCCATCGGTATTTTGCCGAGGCGCTGCGTTTGCAGCACGGCCATGCCGTGCGCCAGCGCCCACATGCTGAGAGCCATCTCCAGCGTCGCGTAGTTCGGCTTGACGCGCAATAGTCCGACATCGATGCCGCGCTGAATGGCCCGGTACAGCAGCGAGAATGGATCGGCCGGGTTGTCCGCGGCCTGTTCCATCTGTTCGCGCGTGATGTCTTCCGGCATCGGCACGCGCCAGGTGGCGATGAAGCGAAAATGCTGCGGATGGTCGTTGGCGAAGCGCAGATAGGCCATGCCCAACTCGACCAGATACTCGACCGGCGGCAGCGTCTCCGGGACGACGGTCAGTGAGTCGCCAAGGCGACGGGTGGCTTCGTTGCAGACGGCGTCGACGATGGCTTCTTTGCTGTCGAAATGCCGGTAGAGTGCTGCCGGGCTGTAATCGATGCGCCGGGCGATCTCGCGCAGCGACAACTGCTCCGCGCCTTCCTCGGCAATAATGTCGATGGCGGCGAGCAGGATGTCCTGCCGGGTGCGCTCCTGTCGGCGCTCGCGCGGCGTCCGGGTTGCGGTTTTCATGGCTGTAAACGAACTTTGAATTGTGAACACTGTTCACAGTGTAAGCGTAGTTCACAATTCTGTCAAGACATCAATTTCCCCGCGTTTTGCGCCAACTGGATCGCCTGCCTGCGAGGCGCGTCCATATTGTTCGTCCGCGTCACAAGACACGACGCTCACGGCCTATTCAGTTGAGGTGGATTTGGCAGGGACTCAAGGCAGGATCACGCTGGGTGATTCGGACAACTATGGCGTAGTCCGTCGAGAAGGGCGAATTGATTGGGTAAACTGCCCAAGTATGGCCGCTCAGATTCTTGATCTGTTTGACAATGCCTTTAATCTTCCTATAATAATGAGTACAAGCTAAGTTCACTTCATTAAGTCGAACAAAGCGCGAAAATATTACACATAATTAATTTTAGCTAACGCGACGAAAAGTCGCGTGCTGCCCCAAGAGGCAGCGAATGAGCAGATGCCCTGAGGCGTGGCGATAAACGTCTCCAAAATATATCGGCCCCCGTGCGCCCGCGCTGCACGGGGGCCATTTTGTTTGTCTTGACATGGTGATGGGGCGCTCGTGAGGACATCACTTATGCTAGAATGTGCGTGAATCAATTGTGAGACAGTGCCATGCTTGACAAGCAGATCAGCGTCCAACAAAACGACGCCAACTGGGATGAACTGGTCGCCCTGGCCCACGATCAGGGCGTAGAAGTGATCATCATGCAGGGGGAGCATCCCTTGGTGAAGATCGTCGCTGCCGAACCGCCAGCAGCGCCCATGCAAGAACGCATTCTGGGCGCGCACCCCGGCGCATGGATGAGCGATGATTTCGATGCGCCATTGCCGGACGACTTCTGGTTGGGCAAGGATGCATGAACATCCTGCTCGATACGCATGCATTTATCGGGCTCGATAGCACGCCGCAGACTCTTTCGGAGACGGCGACCGCCATCTGCAAAGATCCGGCGAACACGCTGTTTCTGAGTATTGCCAGCATCTGGGAAATCCAGATCAAGATCAGCCTGGGCAAGCTCCGCCTGCCTCGCGCTCTGCCCGAAATCATTCAGTGGCAGCAGCAGAACAACCTCGTGCAGCTATTGCCGGTGATGCCCAGCCATATTTATGCGCTGGACTCCCTGCCAGATCATCATCGCGACCCGTTCGATCGTATGCTCATCGCTCAGGCACGCGTTGAAGATCTACCGATCCTGACCCATGACCAGCAGTTTTCGAAATATCCAATAGCTGTGCGTTGGTAGCCCGGCGCAAGTGAAAAGTCTTCGTTCGTTCGCCGTGAGTCATACTTGACATCCGGGCGTCTTTCGTAGTATCGTTTTGACGACTCTTGACCCTTAGATACCCAGGAGGCACGTCATGGCAGCCCATCGTCATAGCGCCGTTGTTTTGGCCGCTCGCGCGTCTCTGTGGGTGCTTGGCCGGGTCTAGGATCGCCTCGACTTTCCCCTGACCTTGCAATCACAATCGAATGAGTGAACGCGCGGGTGGTGCTGCGTACCTCGCTCTGCGTGTGCGCACAGATTGCGCCGTCCACGCCGAGTGATGCCGGTGCGCTTCCCAACGGGAAGTGCTGACCGCGCCGGGCTGTTCCCGGCTCACTGACGCGAACCGATTGATTGCAAGGAAAATCCACACCATGTCTTACGATGGTGCATACGACGACCGCTACGAAGTCTACGAATCCTACTTCGACCCGATGAATTCCGACCGCCAGGCACGCCGCAAGCGCAAGCCGAAGGTCAAACATCAACCGAAGAAGGCACAAACCGATATCGTGCAGGATATTGCCGATACCGAAGGCCTGGAAGGCGGCTTTGAGACGACCTACGTGCCCGGCCTGTTCGAAGAAGGCTGGCTGCTCTCCTCGCTGCGCAGCTTCTACGACCAGGCGCTGATCACGGACGTGCTGGCGCGCGTGCGTGGCGGCAAAGAGGCCAACGTCTACTGCTGCGCCGCTCACCCGTCGACCGGCGTCGAGCTGGTGGCGGCCAAGGTCTATCGCCCGCGCATGTTCCGCAACCTGCGCAACGACAAACTCTACCGCGAGGGGCGCGACGTGCTGCGCGCAGAGGGCGGCGCGGTCAAAGAGAACGACCGCCGCACCATGCGCGCGCTCGACCAGGGCAGTGCCTACGGCGCCGAGCTGGCGCACACGTCCTGGCTCATGCACGAGTACCGTGCGTTGGAGTCACTGTACGCGGCAGGGGCTGCGGTGCCGCGGCCAATCGCCGTCAACGAGAACTCGATCCTGATGGGTTACGCCGGCGAGGTCGGGCTGGGCGCGCCCGCCCTGAGCGATGTCGCGCTCGACGTCGACGAGGCGCACAGCCTGTTCGACGAAGTCCTGCGCAACCTGCACATCATGCTGCGCCAGCGCATGGTGCACGGCGATCTCAGCGCCTACAACATCCTCTACTGGGAGGGGCGCCTGACGTTGATCGACTTTCCGCAGGTGGTTGACATTCAGCGCAACCGCCAGGCGGCGGACATCCTCCATCGCGACGTCGTGCGCGTGTGCGAGTACTTCTCCGCCCAGGGAGTCGATTGCGATGGCGACGCGTTGTTCGAGCGGCTGTGGCGGCGCTACAAGGCGACCAGCAGCCGTGAAGATGCCGCGGACGCCTCACGCGCCGAGATCGACGAGGAATGACGCGCTATCGAACCCCTCCTTGCCATGTCGTGGCGGGAGGGGTTTCCTGTTTCCCGTTCAGTTTTGATACAACTCAATCGCATAGGGGCCGAAGGCGTTGTCGAAGCCGCGGACGATAATGCGATAGGCACCGGATTCAGGCAGTTCGAACTCGATGATTCCGGCATCCAGCGTATCGCTATAGTCGTCGTTGAATGCATACTGATAGTTGCGCGCCCCCGCGTACAGTTCGACCATCGGGTCGAAGTCGTCGATGCCATGGACGTAGATCGTGATCACATCGCCCGCTCGCCCGTCAAACCACCAGCGGTCACCGGCAGTCGTCTCCAGGTAGCTCTCCTGGCCGTCGCCGTAATTGAGGTAGCCGACCTCGTTCGCCATATCCGACGGCCAGCCATACGCGATCCAGTAATCCCCTGACGCTGTGCCGTCGAACGCATTGACCAGCAGCCGGTATTCGCCGGAATAGGGCAACTCGAAGTATGCAATGGTCGAGTTCAGCCCCAGGCCGCCGTCGTCGTCCTGCGTCAGCCATTCGCCGCCGCTGTTCTGGAGTTGGATCACCGTGTCAAAAGCATCGCTCTGCGCCGAGATCGAGATCGTCTGCCCGCCGTCGCCGTGGAACGTCCACAGGTCGCCCTGGTTGGGCGCGAGCCTGTTCTGAGTCCAGCGCCCAAATTCGAGCGCACCTTCTGCGCTGGGCAGGATGTAGGCCGTGATCATGAAGAAGATCGGCTCGAAGCCGCTGTCATCGAAATAATCCTGGTAGAGTTGGGCCGCGTCGTAGGGGAGCGACTCGGCACAATCACCGCGCACACGGCCATCTTGCTCGATCAGCACCAGATCGACCAGATCGGCAGGTGCAAGGCCGGTCTGCTGATAGATCTGGCTGAAGTCATCGATGATAATCTGCCCGTCACCATCGGCCTGAAGCGAAATGAAGACATCGCCGCTCTTGCTGGGGATGGCAAGCACCACACCCTCGAATGGATCGAAATCCGCGACTTCGGTTCTGCCGACGTTCGAGTAGAACAGGCCGCTGTAGCAAGCATCGCTATTCGAGATGCGGCGCGTGCTGCCCGCACTTTCGCCAACGCCCTGAGCGCTGGCCGCCGTTTGAGCACGCGGACGCACACGAATCTGGCCGATGCGCGTGCGCGACGACTCGCTGGGCACGGGCGTTTGGGCGTGCAAGCTATCGCCCACGGTCAGGAACAGCGCCAGTAAGGACGTGAGGATGGCGCACCCAAGTGAGCCCAGACGTCGTCTGTTCTTGAATATCTGCATCAGGTTGCCCTTTCTCTAAAGCTCGCGCGCGTGTCAGAGGTTGTCGTTCGCCAGGTCGCGCAGGGCGCGGTAGTACTCCGCGTGCGCATCCAGGCTGAGTTCCTCCGCGATCTGCCGTGCGGCGTCGTACAACGTCGCCGCCTGCGAAAACTGATCGAGATGGAAATAGGCGTCGCCTTTGAAGCGGGTGTAGAGCATCCGGTGTTCCGGGTAGATGCCGTCAATCGCGAGCGCCGCGTCGTAGGCGTCGATGGCGGCGTAGAAATCCCCATCGAGCAGTTGATCGAGGTCGCCCTGTATGCCGTGGGCTTCCCCGGCCAGCGAGGCGACGGTCGGGTCGTGGCTGTCCTCGTACAGATCGATGATCTGCTGGGCGATGGCGCGAGTCTGGGCGCAGGCGTCGCCCATTTCCTCGTCACTGAAGCCGCCGCCCGGTTCGAGGATGCAGATCGTGTATTGCAGATTGGCTTCGATCGCCCACATGCGCGCCTTGACGACCGGCTCGGACGCGGTGGCGTCGCGCGCGTAGATGCGCCTGGCCTGTTCCATGTCGTCCAGCCCGGCGCGTAGAGGCGACGCATCGATCAATTCGTCGTCGCAGCCGTCGTTCTCCGGCGGCAGCCAGCGGGCTTGCAGATAGCGCGCGGCGGCCAGCCCGGCGTAGGGGCGGCCGTAATCGCGGACGTCGTCGCTCTCGTTGGTCAGTGCGCTGGCCGCCTCGAACTGCGCAATCGCCGCGTCCACGTTCTCCAGCACGGTGTTGCGCTCGCAATGGAGCGTCGCCTGGCCCGCCAGCCCCAGGTAGACGTTCCCGGTCAGGATGTTGACGACTTCGCGACCTGTCATCTCGTCCCAGCCGGGCACGTCGGACGTCGCGCCGAAGGCCGTCAGAGCGCCGTCGAAGTTGTCGTTGCTGAACTGCGCCAGCCCATCGACGACGTCGGCCAGCGCCTGCGTCCGCGCCGTCAATTCATCCTGCGAGACACCGCTGTCAAGTGTGGAGACGCGAATCGGGCTGCCGAAACGATAGCTGCCGGTCATCTCGTGCATGCCGGGGTGCGTGCGTGGGTTGATGTAGAACTGCGGCTGGATCTCGACCTGCCCGGCGCGCGTGCGCTCAATCGTGCCGTAGACGACGATGTCGGCAGCGTAGTCGACCGCTTTCTGCCGCGCTTCCTCCTCGTCGGTGATGCGGCCAATGACCGCGGGCCCCAGGTAGCCATAGGTGATGCGCGTCCCAACGCGGCGGGCATAGTCCGCCAGCTCCTGTTCGAGCAGGCGGCCAAAGCGCTCGACCATCAGATCGGCCTCGTCGGTCTGGATGGCGGCGTCCGGCTCCGTCGCGAAGTAGCCGACGGCCACGCCGACGCCGTACGTTTCAAGCGAGGGGGTCGGCGTCAGAGTCGGCGTTGGCCCGAAGACGAAGCCATTGATCTGCGGCCCGGCGGCGATGATCAGGACGAAGAAGAGCACGGCCAGCAGCAGCAGCCCGCCAACGGCGATGTCGCGCGCGAGCAGACGTGGGACAAGCCGAGGACGGGGTAACTGCCGCCGCAGCAAGCGCAGGCCGATCGGGTAGTTGATCGTCAGGTCGATGTATTGCAGGTGGGATAAGCTGCCGGTGTTCTGGCCCGCGTTCAGGCGGCGCACCAGCACGGGGTAGATCGGTTTGCGTTCGCGCTGGGCCTGGTCGATCTCGTCCTGGCAGTGGGGTGAGTCCAGGAAGTCCGGCGAGATGCAGGCGATCAGCGCCTCGGAAGCGCTGATCTGTGTTTCGAGTTCCTGGCGCCAGGCTTCGCCGACCTCGATGCCTTTAACGTCCATCCAGACCACGTGACCGGCCTTCTGCAGGTCCTCACAGAGGTGCTGGACGGCCAACAAATCGCTTCTGGAATAGCTGATGAAGATCTGGCGGCGGGGCGGCGATGGCGAAGAGGTGGCCGGAGGAAATGTCATGGTCGAACTCCCCCGAATGCGCAATAAGGTTATTTTGAATTCATTATACTCTGTTTTAAACACCTACAGGCCGAGCGGGTGCAACAAAAAGGGCGCTCTTGCGAACGCCCTCGTCACGTCAGATGCGCCGGTGCGCCGTCGAGTCCATCTTTACTGCGTCGGACGGGTGCTCAACGTGACCGGCAGTTGGATCATGTCGTGGCCATTGCGCAGGACGGTCAACGTCACGGTCTGGCCGGGCTGCGTATGGCTGGCGAGATAGGCGATCAGGTCGGACATATCGCGCAGCGGATACCCGTCAATCTCGGTGATGATGTCCGCGCGGACATAAGCCGGGATGCCGTCGACGGTGCGCTCGCCTTCGGGGTTCTGCAGGCCACCGCGCTCCGCCGGACTGTTGTTCTCGACGTTGCCGACGACGATGCCACGCGCGTTGTTGGGCAGATCGAGCACTTCGATCTGAGCCAGCGTCATGTCGCCGCCCTGAATGCCGATGTAGCTGTAATCGATGTGCCCCTTCTCGATCAACGCCTGGGCGACGCGGCTGACCAGATTGCTGGGAATGGCGAAGCCGACGCCCGAATTCGCGCGGACGTCGCTGGCGATCTGCGCGTTGACGCCGATCACCTCTCCGCGCAGGTTGAGCAGCGGGCCACCGCTGTTGCCGGGGTTGATGGCCGTGTCGGTCTGGATGACCTCGCCAATCGAGTAGATGTTCAGGCCGCGAATCGTGCGCCCCAACGCGCTGATGATGCCGGTCGTCATCGTCCAGTCACGCCCGAACGGGCTGCCGAGCGCGACCGTCGTCTGGCCGACGAACAACTGGCTCGAATCTGCCAGCGGCAGCGGCGTGAACTCCTCGGCGGGCAAATCGACCTTGATCACGGCAATGTCGGCATCCGGATCGAGGCCGACGATTTCACCGCGCGCGATGGTGCCATCGTAGAAGTTGACTGAAATCTGCACCGCGCCTTCGACGACGTGATAATTGGTGACGATGTGCCCATTGGTATCCAACACGAAGCCGGTGCCGCCCGCCTGCGCGAACTGATCTTCCAGTTCAACCGCGGGATGCTCAAAGTGCGAGACGACTTCGATCGAGACGACCGAATTGACCACACTGTTGTAGAGTGTGGCGAGGGCGCGCTCCTGCTCGGTCGCATCCGCCGGCGGCGTCACGATCACCTGTTCCGGCGCCTGGAAGACGACCGCGGTGTGGCTGGCGTTGGTCGCCACCACCATCGTGCCGACGTAGAAGGCACCGAGCATCAGGATCGCCACCACAACCAGCGATGTAATCCGCTTTGTCCATGCGTTCATAGGTCACATAACCTCAACTTGAAAGGCGCGCCCGGCACACATGGCAGGGCGCATCGCTCTTTTCTCCCTGATCCAGCTTAGACGTCTGGCATAAGCCCTGTCTTAGAGGAATGTAAACTGTGTGTAAAACTCAGATTCTTTGCGGTGGGAATGTGTCGCGGTAGAGCTTGAGCGCGCTTTCAATTGCCGCGTGCGCTTCTTTCTCATCCGCCCAGCCTTTGCTCTCGACGGGTTTACCCTCCAATTGCTTATAGACGACGAAAAAGTGCTCGACCTCGCGCAGGAAATGCTTCGGCGCATCGGCCAGACTGGAGACTTCTTCGAACTGCGGGTCGGTCGCGGGGACGGCCAGGATCTTGTCGTCGTTGTCGCCCCTGTCGATCAAGCGCAGCATCCCGATCACGCGTGCTTCGATGATGCAGCCCGGGTAGGTCGGCTCGCTCATCATGACGAGGATGTCGAGCGGGTCGCCATCGCCGTAGTAAGACTGCGGGATGAAGCCGTAATCGCCGGGGTAGTGCAGTGGGCTGTAAAGCACGCGGTCGAGCTTGATGACGCCCGCGCTCTTGCTGTATTCATATTTGTTGCGGCTGCCTTTCGGCACTTCGACCACCGCATAGACGACTTCCGGTGCGTGCGGGCCGGGGGAAAGATTGTGCCAGAGATGTTGTACCATCAGTGTTCCTGTAGGGACGTAAACGACCACGAAGACTGGTTTCAGTATAACGGTTTCTCTGGAAAGCGTGACCGGTGAAAATTCTTGCTTGACACTCGTTTACATACACGCTAGTATGTAAATCAAGAGGGGCGTGTGTTGAAGTGGGTGTGATTTGGTACGCAAGACGAAGGAAGAAGCAGAACTGACGCGCCAGGCGGTCGTGATGGCTGCACTCAAGGTTTTCAGCCGGCAGGGTTATGCGGCGACGCGCCTGGAAGACATCGCCGACGAGGCCGGGGTCACCCGCGGGGCGATCTACTGGCACTTCAAGAACAAGGCCGATCTGTACGTCGAACTGCAATATCGCGCCGCCGAGCGTGTGGAACAGGTGATCGCCGAGGCAATCGAGGAAGGCGGGCGCACGATCGACTTCCTGCGCCGGATGCTAATCCGTATCTGGTCGTATCTCGAAGAGGATGAAGAATTCCGCGCCGTGCAGGAATTGAGTTTGCTCAAATCCGAATTGACACCCGACCTGCAAGAGAGCATGGGACAGAAACTGGAGGCTGTTCGCAATCAGTCGGCGAAGTTGGTTGTGTCCTTTCGGCGGGCGATGGCCGAGGGCGATATCGACCCACGCCTGGACGCGGAAGCGTTGGCGCGCGGCTATTATGCCTATCTCAATGGGATGGTGCTGATGTGGGTGCTCGACCCGTCGAGCTTTTCGATCAAGCAGAGCGCCCCGGCTATGGCGGACCTGTTTTTGCGCGGGTTGCGCCCCTAGTCTGCAACTTCTTTTTATTTCGCTCGTATACATACGTACCTGCATGTATATAAAAGGAGATCGAGGATGACCATCTAGGCAGGAACAATTCGTCATCGGGGGGAGTAAGCACCCAAATGCAACAATGTTCACGGCGCGACGTATTAGGTAGGGATAAGCACTCGAGCGACGTCGCCATCCGTTGAAACAATAGCACTATCCGTCACGTATGACCCGCTGAGTCTCATTAATGAGAGGGAGGCAGGCGAAAACCATGAACATCATCGAAACACGCAATCTGACCAAAACATTCACCAGCCGCACGCGCGGCAAAGGTGCAGCGCGCACGGTTGAGGCCGTTAAGGGCGTCAATATGATCGTGCGCGACGGCGAAATCTTCGGCTTCCTGGGACCAAACGGCGCCGGAAAATCGACCACCATGCGCATGCTGGCGACGCTCCTGGTGCCGACCAGCGGCCAGGCGACCGTCGGCGGGCACGATCTGCTGCGCGAGCCGAGCCGCGTGCGTGAACGTATCGGCTACGTGGGGCAATCGGGCGGCACCGAATCCAGCCTGACCGGCCGCGAAAACCTGATGCTGCAGGCAAGACTGTACGGCCTGAGCGCCGCTGAAGCGCGCCAGCGCACGACCGAACTGATGGAAACGCTGGAGCTGGCGTCGTTCGGCGACCGGCTGGTGAAGACCTTCTCCGGCGGCCAGCGGCGGCGGCTCGACCTGGCGATGGGCATGGTGCACCAGCCTGCGCTGTTGTTCCTCGACGAGCCGACGACTGGTCTCGATCCACAGAGCCGTGTCCATCTCTGGGCGGAGGTGCGCAAGCTGCGCAGTGCGGGCACGACCATCTTTATCACGACGCATTACCTGGACGAGGCCGATGCGTTGTGCGACCGGCTGGCGATCATCGACCACGGCACGATTGTGACCGAGGGCACGCTGGATTCGCTTAAGCGCGCGATTGGCGGCGACGTGATCGCGCTCGGCCTGGACGTGCAGAATGGCTCGGTCAAGCGGGCGCAGGATCTGCTGCTGGCGCAGCCGTACGTGCGCAATGCGCGCGAGGCCGATGGCGGCATCAGTCTGGTCGTCGAGGGCGGTGAGAGCGCGCTGCCGAGCGTGCTGCGTCTGCTCGACGGTGCCGAGATGCCGATCCGCACCGTGTCGATGGCGCGTCCGTCGCTGGACGACGTCTTTCTGCATCACACCGGGCGCACGCTGCGCGAGGCGGCTGAGTAGGCCGCGCTTATCCTGCGAAGGAGGAACCCAATCATGACACGAGTCATTCGTGATACCCGTTTGATCTTCGCGGCGTCGGTCAAAGAGACGCTGCGCAATCCCGTCTGGGTCATCGTCGGCCTGATGCAGCCGATCATGTATCTGCTGCTCTACGCGCCGCTGCTCAAGAATGTGCCCGGCCTCGGCGGCGACGATGCCTACAACGTGTTCGTGCCCGGCCTGCTCATCATCACCGCGCTGTTCAGCTCGTTGTTCGTCGGCTTCGGCCTGATCGAGAAGCTGCGCAGCGGTGTGATTGAGCGCCTGCGCGTGACGCCGGTCAGCCGTCTGGCCATCGTGCTCGGCATGGTCGCCCGTGACGTGCTCATGCTGCTGGTGCAGTGCACCGTGCTCTGCGTGTCGGCGCTGTTCTTCAACTTCCGCCCGGACGTGCTCGGCATCGTCCTGCTCTACGGACTGATGATCCTGATCGGCATCGCCATGGCATCGCTTTCGTACGGGCTGGCCCTGACCCTGCGAGATGAAAATGCGCTCGCCTCGATGGCGAATCTGTTCACGCTGCCGCTGCTGCTGCTCTCCGGCGTGCTGCTGCCGCTGACGTTCGCGCCGCAGTGGATGCGCACGATCGCCGACGTCAACCCGCTGGCCTACGCCATCGACGCCTCGCGTGCGCTGGTCGCGGGCACCACCGGCGACCCGTCGATCCTGATCGGCTTCGCAGCGTTCGCCGTGCTGACTGGCGTCTTCGCTCTGTGGGTGACGCGCAGCATCCGCCACGCGGTGGCGTAGGCGAGCGATTGCCTGTTGCGTTTGGATCGTTGCGGAATGGGTGGGCGACCTGCCGGGTCGCCCCTACAAGACCATTCGTAGGGACGCCATTTTTGGCATCCGAGATACTTCCCCTCTGTGCACTCTGTGTCTCTGCGGTTGAAATCTTCCCCTTGTCATCTTTTCAGCGGCGCGGGTTTGTGTTGTAATTAGGCGCACAGGAGAAACTCTATGCGCATATTACTGGTCGGTTTTGGTTCACGCGGCGACGTGCAGCCGATGGTCGCGCTCGGCAAAGGGCTGCGCGACGCCGGTAACGATGTGACACTCGCCGCCGGGATCAACTTTCAGTCTTGGATCGAGCGCGAAGGCCTGACTTACGAGCCGATCAACGTCGACGTCGAGGCGCTCGTCAACAGCAGCGGCGGCAAAGAATGGCTCAACGAGAGCAGTGACGATCAGCGCGCGGAGATGCGCAACATGAAGCGCATGGCCGACGAGGTCGCCGGGCCGGTCGCGCAGGATCTGATGCGGATGGCGCAGACGGCGGACGTCTACGTCAGCGGCCTGATGACGATCGCGCCGCTCGATACGCTCGCGCGGATGTATGGCAAGCAGCACATCCACGCCTTCTTGCAGCCGTTCTACCCGACGGCCGACGGTGCCGCGGGCCTGACCGCGCCGCTGCCTGGGCGCAACCTGTTCATCAACCGTTGGTGGGGCTATCTCGTCCAGGCGATCATGTGGAACGTCATGCGCGGGCCGACCAACACCCTGCGCGAAGACGTGCTCCATCTGCCGCCGGGCACGCGCGGCGACTTCATGCGCGCCTGGAATCGCAAGCCGACCCTGCTCGGCTACAGCGAGCGCGTCGTGCCCCGGCCCGCAGATTGGCCGCCACACCTGCATATCACCGGCTACTGGCTCGACGCGCCGGACGAGCGCTACACGCCGCCCCCGGCGCTGCAAGCTTTCCTCGATGCGGGCGATGCGCCAATCTACATCGGCTTCGGCAGTATGTCCAACAGCGATCCGGCGGGCACGCTGCGCAGCTTCGTCGAGGCGCTCAAGCGGTCAGGCAGGCGCGGCATCCTTCACAGCGGCTGGGCGGGCCTGCGCGCCGAAGATCTGCCGGACACCATCTACATGCTCGATTACGCACCGCACGAGTGGCTGTTCCCGCGGATGGCAGGCGTCGTTCATCACGGCGGCGCGGGCACGACGGCCTCCGGCTTGCGCGCGGGTGTGCCCTCGACCGTCATCGCGCACATGGGCGATCAGCCGTTCTGGGGACGACGCGTGCACGAGTTGGGCGTTGGCCCGAAGCCGATCCCGCGCCACGAGCTGACGGCCGAACGGCTGGCCTTCGCCATCGCTCAGATGGTAGGCGACAGCGCCATGCAGCAGCGCGCCGCCGCGCTCGGCGAAGCGCTCCGCGCCGAAGATGGCGTCGGCAACGCCGTGCGCGTCCTGGGGCAAATCGTCGGGGCTGCAAACGGCCATCCGAATGCGTAGGGACGGCATTTTGCCGCCCGCGGACGCGCCGTTTGTCATGCGACATAGGGATATACTAGAGAGAGGCGACATAGGGTTGTAGAAAGCAGGTTGGGAGATGCCAGCCGCATTGACGCTGCATGAGCGGCGCGAGATCGTAGAACGAGGACAGACGGGTG
>JADLAY010000075.1 GCA_020849765.1 Anaerolineae bacterium | reverse complement strand
AACCGTGTTGACCGGGCTACCGCTGGCGAGAGACAAATAGTCGACTAAACCTGTAGATGCGTTGTATCGATTCTTGCGGACCGGAGCTGCGATGCTCCGCACCTCCATCCACAAACAGCCTCACCACAACGTGAGGCTGTTTTGTTTGCCCGACGCCCGGTTGTCATTTCGCGCGCCTTTGCTAAACTTGCTCGCGTATGATGATGTATCGGTTGTGAATTTGCCTATCTTGAAACAACTCGTCTCGTTCCTCCTCCTCCTGACCTTATCCGCCTGCAATTTCTTCGCGCCGGGGTCGGACGTCCAGACTCAAGAGGCCGCGCATCAGGCTGCGGGCACGCAGGTGGCTATTCTGCGCCAAACCGCCACTTACGAAATGGATCGCCTGCTGGTCACCCAGGAAGCCGTGCAGACGGCAGTCCAGGACATCATGCTGCAGAACACGCGCACGGCGGTGACCATGATCGCGCTGGGGACAACCTTCATCGACGCGCAGATGATCACCCCTGCGGCCCCGCTGACCGCGCTCGACGGGGCCACGCAGCCACCGGTTGCGGTCACGCCTGGCGGTGTCGCCCAGGGCGGTGCCAACGGCGAGGTGCCACAGGCGCAGGCGACCGCCCCCGCCGCCACCGGCGATCCCACAGTGACATCGCTCGCCAACATCGTGACGTCCGAGAGTGTTGGCGCGGATGACTGCGCCGTCTCCCCCTCGACCAGCTTTTCCAGCACGACACCCGGCATCTACGTGGTGGCGACCGCCTTCAACCTGGGGCCGCAGAACACGATCACCTATCGCTGGCTGCGCGACGGCGCCGAAGTGTGGGTGGATTCCTGGTCGCCGCGCGGCGAAACTAACGGGCAGTGCATCTGGTACTACCTGACCCCAGCCGAGGTCGAACTGGGACCCGGCAACTGGAGCATCGACATCTTGATTGATGGCGCCATGGCCGGGACGCCCGCCTCCTTCACGATCAGTGGCTGAGCGACCATTAGGCAGTGATAATACTAGACGGATGAGTAGTTTTCAGTTGAGGCTGCGACCCGTATAGTAAGTCTTACTGATGCATCCAGGCGACCGAGGAGCGGTTCATGTGGCGTTACGCCTACTTTCATGGTGATCCCGATCAAAAGCCCAAAATATCGTGGCCGCTCGTCCGCCGCGTATTGAGTTATGCCCGGCCCTACCGCCTCTACCTGGGCGTGACACTGGTCTTGATCCTGATCCAGTCCGGATTGGGCTTGATCACCCCGCTGATTTTCCGCGATCTGATCGACAACACGCTGCCCTCGCAGAATATGGAGCGGCTCAATGTGCTGGCCTTCGGCCTGGTGCTGATCCCGATCCTGAACAGCGTCCTGGGCATCGTCATCCGGCGGCTCAACTCCGGCATCGGCGAGGGCGTCATCTACGATCTGCGGCGCGGCCTTTACGGGCACTTACAGCGCATGTCGCTGCGCTTCTTCACCAATACCAAGACGGGCGAACTCATGAGTCGCCTGAACAACGACGTGGTCAATGCGCAGACGGCGATCAGTGACACGATCATCGGCTCGATCACGCAGGCGGTGCAGGCCATCGCTACGCTGGCGGTCATGCTGACGCTCGAATGGCGTCTGACGCTGATCGGGCTGCTGATCCTGCCCGCGATTTACTACCCCGCCCGCAGAATCGGCAACAAGCTGCGCGAGATCGCCCGCCGCGGCATGGATCTCAACGCCGAGATGAACGCGATGATGAACGAAACGCTCAACATCAGCGGCGCGCTGCTGGTCAAGCTGTTTGGCCGCGAGGCGACTGAGACCGATCGCTTTCAGGAACGTGCGGGCCGCGTGCGCGATATCGGCATCAAGCGCGCCGTGATCGGCAGCCAGTTCTGGGCGCTGCTCGGCCTGATCGGCGTGGCAGGCACGGCGCTGGTCTATTGGGTCGGCGGCCATCTGGTGCTGCAAGGTGTCTTCACCATCGGCACGATCGTCGCCTTCGCCGCCTATCTCGGCCAGCTCTACGGTCCGCTGCAGTATCTGATCAACGTGCCAGTCGAGTTCGCGACCTCGCTCGTCAGCTTCGAGCGCGTGTTCGAAATCATCGACCTGCCACAAGAAATCGTCGAAAAGCCGGACGCGCAGGCGCTGGATGACCTCCACGGCGCTTTGACGTTCGAAGATGTGCATTTCCGCTATGAGACGGGCAGCGATGGCCTGCTCAGCGAAGTGCGGCGTTATGGCCGCATGGACAATGTGCAGGCGGTCTTGTCTGGCGATAGCAGCCAGGACAACAAGAATGGCAACGGGGCGCAGGAGCGACCGCAAAGCCAGGCGCGCGAGACCGCGCTCGACGGCGTCTCGTTCGCGATTGAGCCGGGCCAGATTGCGGCGCTGGTCGGCCCCAGCGGCGCGGGCAAGACGACGATGACCTACTTGATCCCGCGGCTCTATGACCCGACCAGCGGGCGCATCCTGCTCGACGGCATCGACTTGCGCGACCTCACGCACGAAACGTTGAGTGCCAGCATCGGCATGGTCACGCAAGAGACGTACCTGTTTCACGACACCATCCGCACCAACTTGCTTTACGCCAAGCTCGACGCGACTCAGGGCGAGATCGAAGCGGCCTGCAAAGCGGCCAACATCCACGATTTCATCATGGAACTGCCGCGCGGCTACGACACCATCGTCGGCGAACGCGGCTACCGCCTGAGCGGCGGCGAGAAGCAGCGGCTGGCGCTGGCCCGCGTCATCCTGAAGAATCCGCGCGTGCTCGTCCTCGACGAAGCGACCAGCCACCTCGACAGCCAGTCTGAGGTGCTGATCCAGGAAGCGCTGGAACGGATCATGGAAGGCCGCACCAGCATCGTCATCGCGCACCGGTTGAGCACGATCCTGTCCGCCGATCTGATCCTGGTCATGGATCGCGGGCGCATCATCGAGCGCGGCACGCACGAGAGCCTGCTGGCGCAGGATGGCCTCTATGCGCAGCTTTACGAGACTCAGTTTGGCGCGCAGCGGGAGCTGCCCTGATTCCTGCGCATCCACCATGTTTGGGTTGACAGCCCAGACTATAATGGACACATCACATCAGCCGTCCACAGGTCAACTGCATGGTGGATTACTATCTGATTGTCGGGCTGGGCAACCCCGGCGCGCGCTATGAGAAGACGCGTCACAACGTCGGCTTCCGCTGCGTAGAGGCGCTGGCGCAGCGCCATGGTTTGAGCTTCGGCAAGCACGAGCACAAGTCGATCGTCGCGACCGGCACCATCCTGGACAAACGCGTCATCCTGGCGAAACCGCAGACCTACATGAATGTCAGCGGCGATTCGGTCGTGCCAATCGCAAACTTCTACAAGATCCCGCACGAACGCATCCTGATCGTGTGTGACGACATGGACATCCCGTTGGGGACGCTGCGCCTGCGCAAGAGCGGCAGCGCCGGCGGCCAACGGGGCATGGCGCACATCTTGCAGCGCCTCGGCACGCAGATGATCAACCGCGTGCGCTTCGGCATCGGGCGCCCGCCGGGGCGTATGAATCCGGCGGACTACGTGCTGACGACCTTCCAGGGCGATGAGGACATCATCGTCATGGAAACGATCGACCGCGCCGTCAAAGCGATCGAGACGTGGCTGACCGAAGGGATCGAATTGGCCATGTCGCGTCATAATGGGCCGGGCACAAACGAACAGGAACGCGCGCCCAGGAATGCCCAGCCCGATCCCGACGCCGGAGGCTGACGAACCGTTCGTGAGCCGCACGGCGCCGCCACACTGCCGTTGAAGTCTTGAGCCACGCACCACACTTGAGCAGCCGATCATCCATGCAAATGCAACTCACAGGTCTCCTCGATTTACTCCGCGATACCGCCCCGTATCGGGGTTTGATCGCGCGCCTACGCCACGGCGAAAGCGCCAGCGATCTCGGCGTGCTGCGCGCCGCGCGTCCGCTGCTGCTGGCAGCCCTGGCACGCGATTGGGGCGCGCCGGTCTTCTATTTCAGCGCGCGCATCGACCGCGCCTACAACGTCTCCGAGCAGCTCCCGGTCTGGCTCGGCGAGGAAGCGCTGATCGACCGCTTCGCCGAACCGGCGCCCTTCTTCTACGAGCGCGCGCCGTGGAGCGACACCGGCATCCGCAACCGGCTGGAAACGCTCAGCACCCTGACGGGCGACATCCATCACCAGCAGCCATTCGTCGTCGTCGCCTCCGCGCGCGCTTTGATGCAGCGGACGGTGCCGCCTGCCCTCTTTCGAGAGCGCACGCTGATCCTCCAGCCGGGGCAGCGTCACGTCATCGACCGGTTGATCGCGCAGTGGATTGGCATCGGCTATGAACCGGCGACCGTGGTCGTCGCGCCCGGCACCTTCAGCCGCCGCGGCGGCATCCTCGATATCTACCCGATCGCGAGCGATACGCCAGTGCGTATCGAGTTCTTCGACGACGAGATCGACAGCCTGCGCAAGTTCGACCCGGCGACGCAGCGGTCGACCGAACGCGTCGAGCGCTTCATCATCCCTCCGGCCCGGGAAGCGCTGCCGCTGATGACTCCCCCGGTGGCGACGCAGCTCGCCGATTGGTTCGCCCAGCTCCCGGCGACGGACGCCGACCCGACCAGTCCGCAAGAGGACGCCGACTCCCTGGCGACGGGCGTCGCCTTCCCGCAGCTTGAGCACTATCTGCCCTATCTGTATGACGGCGTCTCCAGCCTGCTCGACTACGCGCCGGAGCACGCCCTGATCGTGATCGAGGATGAGGCGGAGCTGCGCACGACGATCCAGGAGATCGAGGGGCGGGCAGCGCAGACGCGCGAAGAAAAGGTGGGCGTTCGACACGTCGCGCCGGATCATCCGCAGCCGTACCTCAGTTGGGCGGCGCTCGAAGATAGGCTGAACAACCGGCTGCACGTGTCACTCGGCTTGAATCTGGAGACCGACGGCGATCATGCCGAGGCCGCATTTCGAACGGTGCTCGCGCCGGAGAATCGCTTTGCCGGGCAGTTGAAGAATCTGCTCACGCAGGTGCGCGCCATGCGCAGCGCGGGTGACCGCATGGTCATCGTCAGCGCGCAGTCGCCGCGCCTGGTCGACCTGTGGCGCGAGAGCGACAACGCGCCCATCACGCAGACGACCAAGCTCGATCAACCGCCGGCGGGGCGCAGCATCACGTTCGTCGATGGCACGCTTCAGGAAGGCTGGCGCCTGCGCACCGGCGATGGCGATGTGCATCTGCTCAGCGATGCGGAGATCTTCGGCTGGTCACGGCCAGAACCCCAGCGTCGACCGGCGCGCCGCCGCGCTCGCACGCCGGAACTGAGCTACAGCGACCTGAACGAGGGTGATTTCGTCGTCCACGTCGATTATGGCATCGGTCGTTTCGCCGGGATGCGCCGCCGCACGCTCGAAGGGATCGAGCGCGAGTATCTCTCGGTTGAGTATGCGGGCACCGACGCGCTGTTCGTGCCGATCCACCAGACGGATCGGCTGACGCGCTACATCGGCCCGGACGACAAGCCGCCGACCTTGAACAAGCTCGGCCAGCCGGACTGGATACGCATCAAGAGTAAGGCGAAGAGAGCGGTCGAAGAAGAGGCGCACGAGCTGCTGGCATTGTACGCACAGCGTGCCAGCGCCCTCGGCCATGCTTACAGCGTCGACACACCCTGGCAGGCGGAATTGGAAGCGTCGTTCCCGTTCATCGAGACGGAAGATCAACTGCGTGCGGTGCGCGACGTCAAGCTCGACATGGAAAAGCCCCATCCGATGGACCGGCTCATCTGTGGCGACGTCGGCTATGGCAAGACTGAGATCGCCCTGCGCGCGGCCTTCAAAGCGGTCATGGATGGCAAGCAGGTCGCCATCCTCGTACCGACGACGATCCTGGCCCAGCAGCATTACGAGACGTTCCGGCGGCGGATGGCGCCGTTCCCAGTCGCGGTCGAGGCGCTGTCACGCTTCCGCAGCCGCGCTGAGCAAACGACGCTGATCGGCAAGCTGGCGGATGGCGACGTCGACATCGTCATCGGCACGCACCGGCTGCTGCAGAATGACGTCCGCTTCAAGAACCTCGGCCTCGTCATTATCGACGAGGAACAGCGCTTCGGCGTCAAGCACAAGGAGCATCTTAAGTCGCTGCGGACGCAGGTCGACGTGCTGACGCTGACGGCGACGCCGATCCCACGCACACTGTACATGGGCCTGACCGGCGTGCGCGACATCAGCATGATCCAGACACCGCCGGAAGAACGCCTGCCGATCATCACGCACGTCGGCACATTCGACGAGCGTTTGGTGCGCCAGGCCGTCCTGCGCGAGATGGAGCGCGGCGGCCAGGTCTTCATCGTCCACAACCGAGTGCAGACGATCGACCTGCTGCGCGAACGGCTGGAACGGATCATCCCGGAAGCGCGCATGGTGATCGGCCATGGCCAGATGGACGAGCGGCTGCTGGAAAACGTGATGACGTCGTTCGGCAATGGCGAATACGACGTGCTGCTGGCGACCTCGATCATCGAGAGCGGTCTGGACATCCCGAACGCGAACACACTGATCGTCGACCGCGCCGATCTGTTCGGCATGGCGCAGCTCTATCAGCTTCGCGGGCGCGTTGGGCGCAGCGCACAGCAGGCTTATGCGTACTTCTTCCACCCGCCAATCGGGCGTATGACCGAGGATGCACACATGCGCCTGGAAACGCTGGCGGAATACGCCGACCTCGGCTCTGGCTACCAGATCGCCATGCGCGACCTGGAGCTGCGCGGCGCGGGCGACATCCTGAGCACGCGCCAGACCGGCCACATCGCGCTGATCGGCTTCCACCTCTACACGCAGATGCTGGCGCAGGCCGTGCAGAATCTGAAAGGCGAGCGCATCGATCGCAGCGCACCGACGGTCAGCGAGGCAGCGATCATGATCGATCTGCCGCTGCCCGCCTACCTGCCGACCGACTGGATTCCGGAGATGAGTTTGCGCCTCCAGATCTATCGCCGCATCGGCGGTCTCGACAGCGCGGGTGCCGTCGGTGCCATGCGCAGCGAACTGCGCGATCGCTTCGGCGAACTGCCCGCTGCAGTCGAAGGCCTGCTCTACCAGATCGAAGTCAAGCTGATGGCGCAGGCGGCCAACGCTACCGCCATCTTGCAGCGCGCGGATCGGATCGAGGTGCGGCTGCCCTATCTGGTCGAACTCAACCGCGATCTGCTGCAGCTTCGTCTGGGCAAGGGCATCCGCGTCACGCGCACAGCCGTGGAAATCACGACCGCGACCGGCGATTGGCGCGAACATCTGCTGACCGTGCTGGGCAAGCTCGCCGAACAGTGGCAGGTATTCGCTGGCCTTTAGGCTTCGTCGCTCGTGTCTGACGAGCGCACCACGTCGCTCAGCTTGCCGTGCGACACCTGGAGCAACTGTTCCAGCGTGAGCGGGAAAATCGCGTTGTGCGCGCCCCCGGCAGCGTACAACATGTCGAAGCGCCCCAGCGACTCGTCGATATAAACGTGGATATCCGGTGTGCGGTGCGCCAGCGGCGGCATGCATCCCGGCGCATAACCATAGATGTCGACCATCTGCTCCGGCGTGGCGACCTTTACCTTCTTGCGCCCGACGTTGTAAAGCCCGGCGATCTTCTTATCGTCCACCCGTTGATCGCCGCTCGTCAACACCAGGATTGGGTGACCATCGACCAGAAAAGCAATGCTCTTGACGATCTGGCCGAGCTGGCAGCCAATGTTGTCAGCGGCCTGCTGCGAGGTGGCGGTCGTCGTCTCGAAGTGATGAATCTGGACGTCCAGGCCATGCTCAGCCAGCGCCGTTTGAACGTGTTCGGAAGTGAAAGGTTGCATCATGGTCGCCTGCGCTTATAGAATGTCGCCAAAAACAGGATGTAATTATGCGCACGAAGGTTCATGAGACAACCCTGGAACTCGCCCAGGGTGACATCACCTTGCAGGAGACAGACGCAATCGTCAATGCGGCCAACAACTCCCTGCTGGGCGGCGGCGGGGTCGACGGTGCCATTCACCGCGCGGCGGGCCCGCAGTTATTGGAAGCAACGCGCAAGTTGAACGGCTGCCCTACAGGAGAGGCCAAGATCACGCCTGGGTTTCGGCTGAAAGCGCGCTACGTCATCCACACGGTCGGCCCCATCTACGAACCGAATGATGCGGAGATCCCGGCGCTGCTGGCGAGCGCATACCGGCGCAGCCTCGAAGTCGCTGTCGAAAACGGCGTCCGAACGCTCGCCTTCCCCGCCATCAGCACCGGGGTTTATGGTTATCCACTGGAAGAAGCTGCTCGTATCGCGCTGCGTACGACATGGGCCTTTGTGGAGCAATCACCGGCGATCACATTGGTGCGCTTTGTGTTGTTCAGCGAACGCATCTATCTGACGTTCGAGAACGCGCTCACCCAATTGATCCGGGAGAAGAACGCGTAACGATTAACCGTACGCCTCGTCCTCGACCGCCAGTGATTGAAGCTCTGCCAGAACCGCGAGGAACGCATCCAACTCCTCCGGTTCGAAGCGCTCACGAAAATACGCTTCGACCTCCTGCACCAACCGATTGATCTCCGGGCGAAGTTTTTCACCCTCGTCGGTCAGGTGAATGCGCACGGCGCGCCGATCCGTAGGATCAGGGCGACGCTCGATCAGACCACGCGTCTGGAGCTTATCCAGATTCGGTGTAAAGGACGTTGCCGCACGGCCAACGGCGCGTGCGAGTTCGCTGGCATGGCGACCGTCGTCTTCGAACAAGGCTCGCAGAATGTACCACTCGATGACCGAAATATGCAGCGGCGCAATCATCCGCCCAATAAGGTGATCGAGATGGCGTAATGCGATGTCCATGTTCACCCAGAATGAACCTTCGAACCGCAGATTGGTGGGGATCATGCTACCATCCATCGTCATAGGATAAGACACGATAAGCGGGAGCCACATAAAGGTGACCCGATAACTACTCTTCGTCGATAACCAGTTCGAGCGTACCGACCCGGATAACATTACCAGACATTACGGGGTAAGGCATGTCACTGATCAGACGTTTTCCATTCAGGAAAGTGCCATTCACAGATCCCAAATCGATCACGTGGGTTGCCCCCTGGAAACGGACGAGGGCCGCATGTCTGCGCGAGACCCCCAGCTCTCTCGCATCGAACTGGGCCAGATCGATATCTGGCACGAAATCACTGTTGTCATCCGAGCGGCCTAATACGTATCCGTTATGCTCAGGCGGGTGCACCTGCGTGATGATGAGATTGTCGGGATGTCGGCGAAGCGTGAGTTGCTTCATGGTCTACATTCCCCGCATAGATATGGGTAAATAACTTATAGAGTCACAATATGAAGCTTTACTCATATTTATGTAAGGATAATTCTTCGATATCCCTTCATTATAATAGAGAAGATATAGATTCATAGAGGTTATCGCAAGGAATCAAGGGGGATTTCCTTCAGTTCGGTTCAAGACAATCATTCGAGCGACAAGTTCACCGTGTCACGCGCGTCACCGATCGCTGGCGCGGTCACGACAAGCCGATCCCCTGAAGCCTGTAAATACCAACCCAACTCAATGCTCAGCCCATCAGTCTCCACATCGGAAAACTGGTATTCATCGACGATGTACTCCCCTTCCTGCCAGAGACGGGTCGGGTAACTATTATTGACCGGCATGGAATCTTGCTGGGTAACAATGTTCTTGTGATCATCGATCAGGTGCACAAAGACGGTGTAATCCTGTTCCATGGCCTGGATCGCCTGCCATATCAACCGGAGTTTCAACCCATTCGTCGTATCGATCGAATAGCCGACTAAGCGAATGACACCCCCAAATTCCGCCCCGACTTCGACGTCGAAATCAGGCCGATCATAGAGGCGCGCAACGCCCTCAATCTGTAGAGAACCAATCAGTACTTCATGGTCCCCGATGAGGGCGTAGAGTTGATAAGCACCGGCAGGTTGGGCTCGCTCGATCTCCCAATGCAGGTATTCCGTCAGGACGTCACCGTCACGCCAACGCCGCGGCGGGTAGATTGTATCTAATCCAAGGTTATCCGCCAAATCATATACGCGGTCTTCGCTGCGCAAAATTGGATGCACTTCGATCGATCGTCGTTCCTCCTGAGTTGGCACTGCCTGCCAGTAGAATGTCACCGGCGCCGACTCACCTGGGCGAAGCGCATCTGCCGGAGGCGTGAAGCCCAGCAGGCGCACGCCGGGCGCGACATCCAGATCGAGCCGCGTGGCAATTGGCAGCTGATCCGGATCGGCAGGTTGTGTCGCGGGCAGCACCTGCGCTTCACCCGCCAGTGCCCAGATGCCCGCCTGCCCGCCAGAATCCTTCAGATAGGGCGCGTAGGTGTCGCTCGCACGCCCGACCCAGGCAATACGGACGGGATAATCACCGGGCGGTGTCCCGGCAGGAATGGTGACCGGCACCCGGACAAACACGACAGCGCCCGGCTCCCAGCGATCCGTGTCCGTCATGTAGATGTCGCCCCGCCCCAGGACGTCACCCTGCGCCGTCTCGATCTGCACCAGCGGCGTCAGGTCGCCGACGTCGGGCGCCCGTTCGATCTGCCAGGCAGTCACGACTTCGCCGCTGCCGCCGGATTCAATCGCGACCGGGTAGAAGGCCGCCAGCGAGATCCAGGCATTATGTGAGTCTCCTGGCACGTCTCGGCCCGACGTCGGCAGCGGTGTATTGCCGGGCAGACGAAACGCCTCGAAGGCCGTGCGCCCATCCGGCCCAAGCGGCAGATCGTCAATGCGCCCGGCCTCGAGCCAGGCCGCCCAATCGGCGGGCGGCGGCGCGCTGCGCGGGAAGATGTAGAGGCCATCGGCTCCCTCCGGCGCGCGATAGAGCGTGTTGGTGCCCAACCACGTGATCGGCGGCGTCTGCTCGATCAAGACCGTCGGATGTGTGCGGTCGCGTGCCGCCAGATAGACGCGCGTATTCTCGACGGGCTGCGTCGCCAGCCAGCGGGCCGCCGCGGACAGATCGGCATCCGTCTCATAGTAGAGATCGGCGCGCCCGGCCCACGAGAAATATGTTTGCCCAACCAGCAGCGCGCTCACGACGAGGGTGAGCAGCAGCCCGCCTGCGACCACCCGCGGGGACAGCCGCACCAATCGGCGCACAAGATCCAGGCCGAATTCAAATCCCACGCCGACCAGCACGAAGATGAGCGGGATCATGCCCAGAGAGCGCATGTGGCTCGGCGGCAGGCCGCTGACGGAGACGACGCTGGGGATGACCATCAGCGGCGAGAGCAGCGCAAGGAAATAGGCCGTGCGTTCGATCGGCCGACGCACGCGGATGACCCGCCAGGCGGCAACCCCGAAGCCGATCACGAGCAGGATGCCCTCCGGCCAGGTGAAATACGGTCGCCCCGGAATGTTGTAGCGCAGGTACGGATCGCCTGCGATGAAGAACATACGCAGGTGCAGCACCACGCTCTCCAGCAGGCTGATCGACTGGCCGGGCAGTGTGACCTCGCCCAGCCTGCCCCAGAACAGATCGGGCTTCTGCAGCGCATAGACGATGATGGGCAGCGCCGTGACGACCAGCGCGGCGAAAAAGATCGCGCCCTGGCGCAGGCGCAGCCGCCACTGGCCCCGGTCGAAGATCAGCAGCGCCAGCCCGCCCACCGCCAGCCAGAGCGGGAACAACCGGGATGCCATGTAGGTGTAGAGTGCCGCGCCCGCGAAGACACCGCCGAGGACGAGCCAACCCCAGCCGCCTCGACGTCTCAAGCCGCGCCAGAGGAAGCACAGCGCGAGCGCCTGCATCAACGGCAGTGTGACCGCGCGGAAAGCCTGGCGGCCGATAAAGATCTGCGGGAACGAGATCGTCGCGACAATACCGACTCCCAGGGCAACGATCACGCCGCGCTCGCCGCGGAACATCTCACGTGCCAATCGCATGGCAGCCGCGACAGTGACCAGGTTGGCAAAAGCATTGACTAGATGAAACGTATACATGCGGTCGCCCAGGAGCGGAAGCAGCGGCGCCACGAGGTAGTAATAGATCACCTCGCGGCCCTGGTAGGCTTCGACAATTGGGAAGAAGCGCGCGCCGCCATAGGCGATGCTGCGCGCAATCAGCAGATTGGCGGCTTCGTCGTAGTGCGGACCGGGCGGATAACTGTGTAGATTCCAGAAGCGCAGGAGCGCGGCTGTGAACAGAATGAGGACGGCGAGGGGGAGATAATATCGGCGCATCGTGCACTTCAATTGCAGAACAGTCCACGACAGTAGCGCGACGCGGTCGTTTTGACAAGCAAAAAGGGAGCGCATATGCGCTCCCTCGCCACAGTGTTGAAGATGAGCTGGTGGCTATTTGCCGGACTTGATCGGAATGAGCTTCGGCTTGACCGGCTCTGCCTTCGGCAGCTTGAGGGTCAGCACGCCGTTCTCGTACTGCGCCTCGGCCTTATCGACGTCGATATCCTGCGGCAGGCGAATCCGACGCATGTAGCGGCCATAGCGCCGCTCGCTGACCAGAGTACGGGTGCCGTCTTTCTCAGACTTCTCCTCGGAGGTCTCGCCCTCGATCACGAGGTAATCGCCCTCCTTGCGCACCTGAATCTGATCGGGCTGCACGCCCGCCATCTCGGTCGTCAGGGTGTAGTTGTTGTCATCTTCGTGAACGTCGAGGGCCAGCGCACGGGTGCCCACTTCAGGTTCAACACCAAAATCGAAGTACGGACGCCAATCATCGAACATACGATCCATTGCCCGCTGCATGGCTGCCATTTCGCGGACAGGGTTCCAGCGAGTAAGTGTGTTTGCCATTTTTGTCCTCCCTAAATCACTGTCCCGACTCTCAATATAGATTCGGAGTGTCAGAAGGACGTCTGACAAATGTAAAAACAATGCAAATCAGCTTGATTTCGAGGGAGCGGCCCGGCGTTCGAAGCGGCGCTGAAACTCCGCCGATGGCTTGAATTTGTCCGCATCCTCATGAGTCAGCGGCGCGAGGCTGCACAGAATGCGCTCGCGCGGGTCATCCAGGTAGTAGACCATATAGGCGTGATCGTTCGTCAGTGAGATGCGCGGCGCCAACCAGCGCGTGAAGCGAAAGACCTGGCCGCGATCGTCGTAGAACGATGGCGAACGGCGCAAAGCCCAGCGCGTCAGGGAGGGGCGCGCAGCGTAAAGCACTTTGTAGTGCACGCGCGCACGTGCGTAGCGCCGGGCACGCATCAAGATCATGCCGCCGTAGGTCGCCAGGATGACGAGTAGGATCAGCCAGCCGCGCGAGAGCAGGGCAGGCAGGCGCAAGCCAACGATGAGGATTGCAGGGGCCAGCAGCAACAGCAGCGTCACCAGTGGATCGCTCGTAATCGCGATCCACTGCGCCGACGACAAACGCCCCTCACGATTCGAGCGCAGGCGGTCGCGCATGTCGGGGTTCAGAATGTCGCGTTTACGTTTGGTCATCGAAGTACCTTTTCCACCCCGCCAGTATAACCCACTTGCGCGCACCGCCCGCCCTAATTTACGGGGTTTGACGAACAAAAAAGGCGCCTTAACGACGCCTTTTTCAAACCGATGGGTAACCGTTCAGACTTACGGAATGAGCGCCGTCGCCAGATGCACCGACGATGCGATATCCGTGCCCAAAACCGGCAGCACGAACAGGATCAGCGTGCCCGCGAAGCAGGCATAGGCTGCCCAGCGCAGGTGCGGAGTCGCGCCTTCGGCAGGGTCGCCCTCACCATCGCCCAGGAACATCTTGACGACGATGTTCAGGTAGTAGTAACCGCTGATCACGCTGGTGAGCACACCGATGATCGCGAGCGGCACCAGCCCCGCATCCAGCGTCTGCTGGAAGATGAGGAACTTGGCGACGAACCCGGCGGTGGGCGGGAAGCCAGTCAGACTGAGCATGAAGAAGGCCATCATGGCGGCCAGGCCCGGTCGCGATTTCGCCAACCCGGTGAAGTCCGAGATGTTGGTGCCACTGCCATCATCTTTCTCAAGTGCGATGGCGATGGCAAATGCGCCCAGGTTGGTGAACATGTAGGCCAGCAGATAGAACAGCGCAGCACGCGCCGCCGCATCAGCCACACCTGCCGTGCCCGCCGCTGCGACCGCCATCAGGATGTAGCCTGCGTGAGCAATCGACGAGTAGGCGAGCATACGCTTGACGTTGGACTGCGAGATGGCGACCAGATTGCCCAGGATCAGGGTGGCCGCCGCCAGAATCCAGACCGTCGTCTGCCAGGCGGCGTGGAGCGACGCATCCATCAGGATGAACGTCGGCAGAGCCGAGGCCAGAATGCGGAACATGGCCGCGAAACCGCCGACCTTGGCGCCCACACTCATGAAGGCTGTGATCGGCGTCGGCGCACCTTCGTAGACGTCCGGCGTCCACATGTGGAATGGCACCGCCGCGACCTTGAAGCCAAGACCGACCAGCATCAAACCGGAGCCGATCAGGAGCAAAATCGAGGCGCTGCCGCCGATCTCGATGCCGCTGACGGCGGCGAAGATCGCCGGGATGTTGGTCGTGCCGGTCGCGCCGTAGATGAGCGCCGCGCCGTAGACCAGGAAAGCGCTGGCAAACGCGCCGAGGATGAAGTACTTGAGACCACTCTCTTCAGACTTCGTATCCGGCGCGCGGAAGGCGGACAGCACGTAGAGCGGAATGCTCAGCAGTTCGAGCGCGACGAACACGGCGATCAAATCGTTGGCCGCGGCCATGAACATCATGCCCGCCACGCTGAAGAGCAGCAGGACGTAATACTCGCCGCGCTCGATGCCGATGCGCTTGATGTAATCCACGCTCATCAGCACGCCGATGAAGGCAGCGCCGAGGACGACCGCATTCAGATAGGCCGTGAATTGGTCAGCGCGAAACATGCCGAGGAAGGCTTCGTCGTTGACGTTGAACAGGAAGGCATTGACGACGAACGCGAAGACGAGGCCACCGGCGGCAAGCCAGGCCGTCGTCTGCTTGCGTTCCCTCGGTATGAACAGATCGATAATCAACAGTGCCGCCGCCCACACCACAATGCTGAGTGCGGGCAACGTGTACTGAAGATTGAAATCGCTGAGGCTCGGAACCTGTATCATGCCACCTGCCTTACGGAACTGCCTGGGCGACGGTCGTCACAAAATGGCCCACCTGCGCGGCGAGTTCCATCACCGTCGTGTTCATCGGTGCGAAGAACAGCGCCGGGTAGAGACCAATCAGGAAGACGCCGACCAGCACCGGGATCAATGCCGCATATTCCATCCAGTTCATGTCAGGCAGATGCTTGTTCTCTTCTTTGTCAAGCTCGCCCATGAAGACCTTCTGGAACATGTAGAGCATGTAGACGGCGGCCAGAATGATGCCCAGCGTCGCGAACAGCGCGAAGAAGAAGCCGAGCACTTCACTGCCGAAGGTGCCGAGCAGGATGGTGAACTCGCCGATGAAGCCGTTCAGCCCCGGCAAGCCCATACTGCTCAAAGTGATGACCAGACTGATCGCGCCGAAGACCGGCAGCGCTTTCCAGATGCCGCCATAATCGGCCAGCTTCTTGGTGTGGCGCCGCTCGTAGAGCATACCGACGATCAAGAACAAGCCGCCGGTGCTGACGCCGTGATTGACCATCTGCAGAATGCTGCCCTGGATCCCCTGCCCGTTGAGGGCGAAGATGCCGAGCACGATGAAACCCATGTGACTGACGGAGGAGTAAGCGACCAATTTCTTGGCGTCGTCCTGCGCGTAGCAAACCCACGCGCCGTAGATGATGCCGATGATTGCCAGGACGGCGACGATCGGCGCCCAGGCGACGGTCGCCTCCGGGAAGATCGGCAGCAGGACGCGGATCATACCGTAGGTGCCAAGCTTCAAGAGCACACCGGCCAGGATGACCGAACCGGCGGTCGGCGCCTGAACGTGCGCATCCGGCAGCCAGCTGTGGAAGGGCCATAGCGGCACTTTGATGGCGAAGGCGATGAAGAAGCCCAGGAACAGATACGACTGTGTGCTGAACAACCCGTCAAATGGGAAGGTCAGCGCGCCGCTGTGCACCATCGAGACGATTTCAGGGATAGCGAAGGTGCCCGCCTGATTACCGACGTACAGAATGGCGAGCAGCATCAGCACCGAACCCGCGAGCGTGTAGAGGAAGAACTTCACCGCCGCGTAGACCCGGTTTTCCGCACCCCAGATGCCGATCAAGAAGTACATCGGCACGAGCGTGATTTCGAAGAAGATGTAAAAGACGATCAAGTCCTGGATCATGAAGGCGCCGAGCATAGCCCACTCGAGCACCATCAGGAACAGGTAGTACCACTTTTCACGCCCGCGTTCCTGGAAGATGTGCGATGCCATCGACACGAGGATTGCGATCGGCATGATGAAGGCCGTCAGCACGATCAGCAGCAGGCTGATACCATCGACACCGACGTAGTAACTGATGCCGAAGGTCGGCATCCAGTCCCAGCGCTGCACCATTTGCAGCCCGGCGACGTTCGGGTCGAAGCTCGCCCACATCACCAGTGACAGCGCAAAGGTCACTACGCTGAAGCCAAGCGCCGTATAGCGGATATTGCGTCCCTGATCGCCAGGGATGAAGAGTATGATCGTCATGCCGACCAACGGTAAGAACAGGATTACCGTAAGCAGCGAAAGTCCGGTCGCTTCCATCGGTTAAAGCTCCTCCAGTTCAGCCGTTGGTCTGTAGCAACGGCAGTAGTAACACAACGATCACGATTACGACGCCCAACAGCAGCGTGATCGCGTAAGTCCTCACGTAGCCGGTCTGAACACCGCGTACAGCACCACTCAACCAGCGCGTCAGCCGCCCGATGCCATTGACCACGCCGTCGATGATGCCGAGGTCAACCGGTTTGCTCAGGAGGTTACCAATGGCGTTGAAGCCATCGCGAATGACGTTGTTGTGGAAGTAATCGTGCCAGAAGCGCCAGTCTAACGTATCGGCCAGGAATCTCGAGATGGCGTTGAACGGCCCCTCAAACAGCCGGTAGTAGGTCTCATCCCAGTACAGGCGTGCATTCGCGAGCGACCAGGCGCGGCCAATAGCGCCGATTGCCAACGGGTCGCGCTGCTCCGCACCCACGAGCGGGCTCGCTTTGCCGTAGATTGTGCGTGCAAGGAAGATGGCACCAAGTGCCAGCCCCAGCGCAATCAGCGCCAGCAGCCATTGGAAATCACCCGCGTGCGCGTTGACGACCGTGGCCGAGAGCCAATCGGTGAAACGATGCGCGCCGAACAGATTGTCCAACCCCAGGACATTGGCAGGCGTGTTGATGAACCCGGCGACGATGCTGCCGATCATGAGGATGACGAGCGGAACCGTCATGGTCGCGACGCTCTCAGGCGCATGACGTGCCGCGTCCGAACGTGCGTCTCCATGGAAGACGAGCTCGATCTGGCGCCACATGTAGAAGGCGGTGAACGCCGCCGCAATCAGCAGCAGGCCAAAGGCGATGTAACCGCGCAGTTGACCTTCTCCGAAGCCGACAATGAAGGAATCCGCCAGGATTTCATCTTTCGACCAGAAGCCAGCCAACGGGAAAATGCCCGATAGTGCCAGCGTGCCGACCAGGTAGGTGATATAGGTGACGGGCATGTTGCGCCGCAGGCCGCCCATGTTGCGCATGTCCTGCGGATCAAAGGCTTCCTCGTGATGCCCGTGATCGTCTCCATGGCCGTGACCTTCATGGGCCAGATGATGGCCATGCTCCACACCATGAATGACGGAGCCGCTGCCGAGAAAGAGCAGCGCTTTGAAGAACGCGTGCGTCAGCAAATGGAAGACCGCTGCGCTGTAAGCGCCGACGCCGACCGCCGCGACCATGAAGCCGAGCTGGCTGACCGTTGAATACGCCAGCACACGCTTGATATCCCACTGCCCAACGGCGATGAAGCCGGCGACGAGCGCTGTGGTCGCGCCGATGATGGCGACGACGAGCGAGGTCAAAGCCGCCTCGTGATACCAGACGTTGCTGCGCACCATCATGTAAACGCCCGCCGTGACCATCGTCGCGGCGTGGATGAGCGCGCTGACAGGCGTCGGGCCAGCCATGGCGTCCGGCAGCCAGACGAACAACGGAATCTGCGCGGATTTGCCGGTCGCGCCCAGGAGCAAGAACAACGTGATGATGATCAGGACGGTTTCAAACGGCAGCGAGAAGGGGCCGAAGTCGACTTCGTGACCGCCCTCTTCAATCCAGCGCATCGTCTTGCCGAAGACGCCGAGCTGCTCGGTTGGGATGTGATCGTTATTGGTGAAGGCGGCGACAGCCTCGCCATGGGCTTCTTCGCCCTCCACGACAGCTGTAGTCTCTTCATGTGTGGCTTCGGTGGTCGCTGCGGCTTCTTCATGTTCGCCCTCAGCCGCGACTGCTTCGCCTTCGACGTGAGCGGCTTCTGCACCGTGCGTGCCAAAGCCGGGGTTGGCGATTTCGCCGGGGCGATAGTAATCGAGCGTGCCGAAGGTCCAGAAGATCATAAAGACGGCCATCATCATGCCGAAGTCGCCGATACGATTGACGACCATCGCTTTGCGCGCGGCATTGCTGTTACGCCAGCCGACCCCGTTGGCCCTATCGAACCAGAAGCCGATCAGGAGGAAGGAACACAAACCGACGCCTTCCCAGCCGACGAACATCATCAGGAAGTTGTTGCCCGTGACGAGGATCAGCATGAAGGCGAGGAACATATTCAGATAGGCAAAGAAGCGATGGAACATCGGGTCGCCGTGCATGTAACCGGCGGCGTACATGTGGATCAACGAGCCGATGCCGCTGACCACCAGCATCATCGTCACACTGAGCGTATCGACCCGCATCTGCCAGGGTATTTCGACGCTGGTGCCGATGCGTATCCAGCCATCCAGCAGCGGCGGGTTGACAACCACGCCCTGGTAGTTGTTATTGACGAGGTAGGCGTACAGCAGCACCGCGACCAGGAAAGCCAGGGAAGAGGCCACTGTCGCGATCGCGCTGACGGCCAACTCGTTCAGGCGCGCGCCCCAGAACAGGTTGATGAACGCACCGATGGCCGGGATCAGGATGACGAGTGTGACGAGCTGTGGATAAGTTTCCGTGTGCATATTGACTGCCCTAGCCCTGCATCTGGTGCAGTTCGTCGATGTTGATGCTGTGCTTCGTGCGGAAGATGGCGACGATTAGCGCCAGTCCCACCGCAACCTCGGCAGCCGCAACCGTGATGACGAAGAAGGCGAAGAGATGACCGCTTTCCATGCCCCAGTGACGCGCAAACGCCGCCAGTGCCAGATTCGTCGCATTGAGCATCAACTCGACCGACATAAAAACGATGATCGCGTTGCGGCGAAATAAGACGCCCATGACGCCCAGCACGAACAGAATCGCGCTCAGCAGAATATACATTTCAGTCTGAACCATGAGTCTGCATTCCTCCGTATGGGCGTTCTAATCGCCGGCAGTTTCGTGTTGTTCAGTCTGTGCAGGCAGCTGAGACGGCGTTTCCTCGGCCACTTCATGTCCAACCTGGCTGGCAATCACGTTGGTCAAAGGCCGGCTGACCCGGCGGCGTACGTTGATGCGTTCCTTCGCGCCCGGAATGTGATGGCGTGTCAAAACGATCACACCGACCATCGCAGCCAGCAGCAGCATCGCCAACATCTGGAACGGCATCATGTAGTCGATGAACAGCAGCGTGCCAATGGCGCGCGGCCCACCGAATGAAGCGCGCGCATTATCGACGAACGGGGCCGCCGCCGCACGCAGGGAGCCATCGAACAGGCGCTCAGGCATGACGACGACCAGTTGCGATTCATCACGCGGGAGTTCGTATTCGCGATTGCGATACAGCACCGGCTCGCCGTCCACGTCGGGCACATCAGCGCCGGTGATATAGGCGAAGTCGTAGGTACCTTCGGGCACCAGCACCGGTTCCGAGTACGCGCCATAAGCGACTTCGCCGGCGTAGGTTGTGGTATCGGTTGCGCTGAAGCTGGAGCCGAAGTCGACCAGGCTGATCGGGTTCTCAGGGTCGTAAGCATTGAAGACGACAATGCGACTGGTGCGCGCTTCGCTGACCGTAGAGAGGTCATCCGGCACGACGGCGAAGGTCACCGCGTCCCCCTCGCCATAAGCGATGAGCGACTGGGTGGTGCCGCCTTCCAGGCTGACGGAAGTCGTGATCGGCGCGCCGTCCTGGGGCGTCAGGGTGACCGAATAATCACCCGCGGGCACCTGGACGAACTCGGAAGCCGATCCGAAGGCGAGATCGCTCGCCACGGTCTGATCGTTGAAGGCCACCTCGACCGGGGCCATGTCCGTCGCAGCGTTGATCACGCGCACGAGCGGGGTCGCCGCCACCGGTTCCATCACGTTGAGGCCGGAATTGAGAATGGGCAGCCCGATCACCAGCAGCAGCAGAACGGCCAGCACAAGCCCGAACACGGGCAACCACGGAAACCGTGTTTCACGCACGTCCAGCTTTTCCGCGCCCAAAAGCATGATGACGAACAGAAAGAGCACCATGATCGCCCCGGCGTAAACCGTGATCTGGATCATGGCGAGGAAGGGCGCGTCAAGCATGAGGAATAAGAACGCCAGGCAGCCCATGGTCAGAACCAGGGCCAATGCACTGTGGACAGCGTTCTTGGTAGGGCTTATCACCATGAATGCGGCGGCTGCCACCGCAATCAAGCCGACAATCCCAAACAGGACAACCTCTGTCATCACGTTTTCCTAAGGTGTGCAAAACCGATTGTGCAGTTTAGCGCAAAGACTAACGCATTTCAAATGCGCCGGACGCAACTCAAATCGTAACAGACTTCCCACACACAGACGAGGCGCACGTTGAAGCGTGCGCCTCGTAAGTTTAGCTTTTCTCAACCACTCTGCACAAGATCAGAGCGGGTTTTCCATATCCGGTATGGCACGATCATACGTGCCCGGCTTGACCGTTTGCGGCGTATCTGCGCCGCCCGACGGCACCGGATCGATCAACATATCTTTGGTGAAGATGGCATCGCGCCGATTGGTGAAACTGAGCTGGAATTCGCTGCCCAGCTCGATCGCCTGGGTCGGGCACGCATCCTCACAGTAGCCGCAGAAAATGCAGCGCAGCATGTTGATCTCGTAGGTTTTGGCGTAGCGTTCGCCAGGGCTGAAACGCCGATCGTCGGCATTCTCCGCCGCCTCGACCCAGATGGCGTCCGCAGGGCAAGCCGCCGCACACAGCGCGCAGCCGATGCACTTCTCCATGCCGTTGGCGTAACGGCGCAGATGATGCCGCCCCTTGTAGCGCTCACGATATGGACGGATCTGTTCCGGATACTGAGTTGTGACCGGCTCTTCGAGCACGTGTTTGAATGTCGTCGCAAAACCGCGAATGATATTCATGCTACCTCTACACTCCCTAACGACGTCTTGTTCTGGGCGAAGTTCCCGTCACCCGCGTCATTCACCACTTGAATCCGTCGTCACAATCGTCGTGGTCTCGGTGTTGGCGGGTTCCGCCTGTTCGGGCTTATTCGCTGCCGCAGCCAGACCATCCAACCACTTCAACGTCGCGCTGTAAATGGTGAAGGGCGCCGAAAGCAGGCCGCCGACCACCTGAAGCACGACCCAGCCAAGACCGCGGCGTTCGCCGGTGATGATAGGATCATCTTCCAGCGGCACCGGCTGAAGATCCTGCCCGCTCCGGCGCAGCAGCCAGTAGCCGCCGCCAATCACGAGCACGAAGATGATACCGGCGACCACGCCATAGACGATCGGGCTGCCGAACGTGTCACCGATGACGAGCGCGATGGCCGTCCAACCGACAGCGACGAAGGCCAACGGCAGCAGGACTTTCCAGCCCAGCGCCATCAGGCGGTCGTAACGGATGCGCGGCAGTGTCGCACGAATCCAGATCATGAAGATCAGCAGCAGAATGGCTTTGCCGAGCAGCACCAGCGGCCCCAGGATCGGCAGGCTGTCGACCAGGCCAAAGCCATCCTGATAGCCGCCCAGGTAGAGCGAACTGATAACCACGCTGACGCCGACCATGCCCAGGTATTCGGCCATCATGAAGCTGGCGAATTTCATACCGCTGTATTCGGTCATGAAGCCCTGGGTCAGTTCCTGCTCCGCTTCCGGCAGGTCGAACGGTGAACGGTTCAGCTCCGCCAGCAGCGCGATGAACAGGATGCCTGCGGCCAGCGGGTTCTGGAAGATGTACCACTGATAGATGTACGTCTGGCTGCGCACGATATCGCCGACGCTCATGCTGCCGACGATCATGATCGGGATCGCCATCGTCAGGCCGAGGCTCAACTCGTAGCTGAGCATCTGCGCCGAAGCGCGCAGACCGCCGAGCATGGCGTACTTGTTGTTGCTCGCCCACCCTGCCAGCACGACACCATAGGTGCCGATGCTGGTCACGGCCAGCAGCCAGAGGATGCCGACGTTCGGGTCGGCCAGGCCAAGCGGCACCTGATACCAGACGCCGTCAAACCACGGGATCAGCAGGTCGGGGCCGAACGGCACCACGGCCAGCAAGATCAGCGCCGGGACGGTCTTCAGGATCGGCGCGAGCAGATAGATCGGGCGATCCGCCTCGCTCGGCGTGATGTCTTCCTTGAAGATCAGCTTGATCGCATCCGCCAGCGGCTGGAGCAAGCCGAGCGGGCCTGCGCGATTGGGGCCGACGCGCTGCTGGAAGAAAGCGATGAAGCGCCGCTCAAGCAGCGTCGTATAGGCAAAGCCGGTGACGATGATCAAGAAGAAGATCAGCGAGTAGAGTATCGAGTGCACGACCGGGCAGCCGCCGCCATCCGGGCCGTAGCACTGGACGACCTGCGACGTGCCGACGCGCGACCCCGGCTCGAAGATGTAACGCAGCACCGAATCGCCGGCGTTGAAGACCGCATCCCAGTTGGCGAGCAGTAAGACCAAGGCCAGCAAGAGCAGGACAACGACGACGATCACCCAGGTTGGAATGGGAAATCGACGCGCCCGGCTGTCAGATACAGAGGTTGTAGCCATTTACTAACCCTCAACTTTGCTGATCTCGACCGCAGCCGGGGCGAGCGGCGCAGCCGTATCCGAGAGATGGCGCGGCACGACGACCGTCCCCACCGGCGCTATCCCATCGACGTGCGCCCGCGCGCGCAGCGCAGGTGCCGATCCCATCTTAACATCCACCGTATCGCCGGTCTTGATGCCGAGCTTCTTGGCATCCGCACTGTTGATCTCGACAAACGGCTGGGCAATGCGCGGGCCGAGCACATCGGCCTCGCTGGCGCGCAGCACGCGCTCACGGTTGTAGAGGCGAGTGACCGGCAGCGCCAGGATCTTGGCCTTGGCCGCCTTGGGCGACGTGACCTTGCCTTCGCTGACCTTACCCTGCTCCGCAGCCGAGGCGATTTGAACGCCGAGGCCGCCGAAATTCTTGTAGGCGGTGCCGCCGTAGTAAAGATCGTGGCCGCCGACATCCGGAAACTGCTTTTCGACCTTCGCCAACTGGCTGAAGCGGCAGCCTTCCCAGCCGGGCACGTTCTGGGTGATCTCCAGCATGACCGCGGCGGCGGAAGGTTTCGCCTGCCCCTGGCCGAGCACCGCGCCCAGGCGCTGGACCGCCTGCCAGGCAGGCAGCGCCTCGCCCATCGGTCCTTGCGCGGTGTAGAAGCGCTGCACGCGCCGCTCACCGTTGGTGAACGTGCCGTCACGCTCAGCAAAGCTCTGGATCGGAAGTGAAACCGCCGCGCGTTCGGAGGCGCCATCCGGGAACAGACCGAACGTGATGATCGTCTCGACCCTGGACAGCCATTCCTGAGCGTCCGGATCGTCCGCCATGACGTCAGCCTGCGCGATGATCAGCACCTTGGGCGGGTTCTGCGTGATGTCGAGCGTGGTTTCCGGCGTGAAGCCCATGTAGTGCAGGCCCATGCCATTCGCGCCGGGCAGCGTCGAGAGCAGGCCGTTGTTGGCTTTGCCGACGTGTCCGGTGCTGATCAGGAAGTTCGCCGCTGCCTGCATCAGCGCGCGGCTGCCGTCGAGCGTCATGCCCTCCGCACCAGCGATGATGACGAGGTTCTCAGCTTCGGCGAGCTGCTTACCGACCGGCGTCTTCACCAGCTCGGCCATGAATTCGGCGGCTTCGCCAACACCGTACTGCATGCACTCGTCACCAAATTGATCGAGGCGGGTCGGGCGCGCATTGGCGACAACCAGATAAGCGCCGTGATCGTGGGCGCGCTTGACGCGCAGGCGCCAGATCGGCACTTCTTCTTCGAGATCGCTGCCGATCACGAGCACCGCATCGCCCTTGCCCAGCGTGCCCAGGTTCGTCCCGCTGCCGACGCCGACCTGCGCGAGCAGATCCGCACCTGCGTGTGTGGGAGGCCAGGCGCCCAGGCGCTCGCTGCCGACCCCGGCGAGGAGTTGGCGCAGCGACCACAGATCTTCATTGCTCATCTGCGGCCCGGCGATGGCGGCAACGTCCGAACCCGCCGCTTTGATCTTGTCGGAAGCGACGGTCAGCGCGTTCGGCCAGGTCACGTTGTGACCGGCGACGACCGGATGCTGCAAGCGATCTTCGGCCCGCGTGAAGTGATGGCCCCAGCGCGCCTTGTCGCTGATCCAGATCTCGTTGACCAGTTCATTCTGGCGCGGCATGACGCGCTTGATGGCGGCCTTACCGCCGAAGTCGCGCTCCAGGCGCACACAAAGCGTGATGTTCGAGCCTGCCGCATCCCACGGGTCGATGCTGGGGATGTTGGTCAGTTCCCAGGGACGCGCGCCAAAGCGGAAGTCCTCGGTCGTCAAAGCGCCGACCGGGCAAATGTCGGTCGTGTTGCCGGAGAAGTAACTGTCGAAGCCAGGCTCGCTAACGGTGATGATCTGGAGGCTGCGGCCACGCTCGTGGAACGCAAGCACCGGATCACCCACGACCTCGTCCTGGAAGCGGATACAGCGCGCGCACTGGATGCAGCGTTCCTCATCCAGGTAGATCAGGTCGCCCAGCGGCACGTGCTTATCCAGGTCGATCTTGTCTTCGAAGTTCATGCGGCTGGTGCCAGGGCCATAGGCCATGGTCAGGTTCTGCAGCGGGCACTCGCCACCTTTATCGCAAATCGGGCAGTCAAGTGGATGGCTGGTCAGCAGGAATTCGACCACGTTCTCGCGCGCTTCCTCGACCTGAGACGTGCCGGTGCGGATGACCAGCCCATCGCTGACGGTCGTGGTGCAGGCGGTCTGCAGCTTGGGGAACCAGCGGATCTTCGGCTTGCCAGCCGGGTCGAGCACGACCTCGCCGGTCGCCCTATCCTTCTCAATCGACCCCATCTCGACCAGACACATACGACACATGCCGACCGGATTCATCTTCGGGTGATAACAGAAAACCGGGATGTCGTTATCCGCATAGAATTTGGCGACATCCACCAGATTCTTCCCGGCGGGTACTTCGTATTCTTTATCGTCGATGTAGATTTTTACCGTGTTCGGCATTGTGCTGCTGATCCCTTACCCAATAACCTCTCACGCCCAAGGTCTGCGACAGTAATGCCGCGATTGTATCATCTCCGAACGCCGAAACAACGTTTTAGCGTTCTGATCTTACCATTTCCAGCCCGGCCAGCGCGCGATCTTGAACGGCTTGAGCGACAAAGCCCCAATTGCCGTGCTCTAGCTGCGCCTGTGCCAATTCTAACGCGGCTTCGAAGTCTTCCGCCGCACGCGCCTGGTCGCCCAGCGCCAGATACAACTCACCGCGCAACACGTAATTGCCCGGCTCGGACGGTTGCTGCTCAATGCCCTGGGAGAGCGCAACCAGGCGCTCGGCCATCAACGCGCTGTCCGCGCGCGGCGTTCCCAGTAACAAGGCGCGTAAATGCTGGAGTAGTCCGCGTTTGACCGGAGAAGGCTCTTGCGCAGACTCGGTCTCGCCCTCCTGTACCTCAGCGGACGATAAAAACTCGTCCGTCATGGAGCGGCCTTCAGTCTCCCGCAGGCGCTGCTGCGCCGCGTCGTGCGCTGCCGCCCGCCGTGACAGCGGTCTCGCCCACGTGCCGCTTGAAATCGTCCGGGAAGTTCTTGACGGTGTGAATGATCGGATTCGCAGCGAAATCGCCGAGCGCGCACAGCGTGACGCCCTGCATGTTCTTGGCGATGTTGGCAATCAGGTCGATGTCAGATTCACGGGCCTGATCCGCCATAATGCGATCCAGCACTTTATCCAGCCAGTAAGTTCCCTCGCGACAGGGTGTGCATTTGCCGCAGCTCTCATGCTTGAAGAACTTGGTCACCTTGGCCGCGACCCAGGCGATGTCCGTGTCCTCATCCATGACGATGATCGACGCGGAGCCGAGGATCGTGCCCAGCTTCTGCATATCCTCATACGTCAGCGGCATGTCGAGTGCCTCGTCCGTCGCCGGAATGATCGGGCCGGATCCGCCGGAGGGCAGAACCGCCTTCACCTTCTTATCACCGGGGACGCCACCGCCATATTCCTCGTCAAAGATCAACTGGCGCAGGGTGAGCGAGCCGAGCGGCGCTTCATAGTTGCCGGGCTTCTTGACGTGCCCACTCAAGCAGAAGACCTTAGTGCCGGGGCTCTGCTCGGTGCCGAATTTCTTATATTCCGCCGCACCGTTGACCATGATCCACGGCACATTGGCGAGAGTCTCGACATTGTTGACGACGGTCGGCTCCGCATAGAGGCCACCGCCCTTCTGTGCCGGGAATGGCGGGCGCACACGCGGCTGGCCTAGCTTGCCTTCCAGACTTTCAAGCAGCGCGCTTTCCTCGCCGCAGATGTAAGCGCCTGCGCCCAGGTGCGTATACATCGGGCAGTCCCAGCCGCTCTTGAGCACGTTCTTGCCGACGAAGCCCTTCTTTTCGGCTTCGGCGATGCACTTGTCCAGCCCGGCGGCGACATCCCAATACTCACCGCGCAGGTAGATGTAGACGGCGGTCGCCTGGATGGCCCAGGCGGCGATCATCGCGCCTTCGATGAGCTGGTGTGGGTTGTTCTCCATGATCTGGCGATCTTTGAAGGTGCCCGTCTCGCTCTCGTCGGCGTTGACGACGACGTACTTGACCGGCTCCGTCTGCGGGATGAAGCTCCACTTGACGCCGGTCGGGAAGCCCGCGCCGCCGCGGCCACGCAGGTTGGATGCTTTGACTTCGTCGATGACCTCGGCCGGCTTCATGCCAATGGCTTTCTTCAAGCCCTCGTAGCCGTCGTTCTTCATGTAGACATCCATCTTGTGGATGTTCGGGGTATCAAGCTCTCGTAGCAGAATGCGTGTCGCCATTGCCATACACCTTCAGTCCATCGCTGATCGCGAATGCCGGACTCTACTTCTTCTTCGCTTCGCTGCGCCATTCCTCGATCAGTTTGCGGGCCTTCTCCATGTCGAGGCGATCGTATTTCGGATCGAAATGGAAATTGCACTGGAGCATCGGCGCGCGGTCGCACGCCCCCAGGCACATCACGTGCTCGACGGTGAACGTCCCGTCTTCCGTGGTGTCATTTTCGTGATCCAGGCCGAGCTCCTCAAGCAGCTGCTCGTAGAACTCGTCCGCACCCTTGAGAGCGCAGGCGAGATCCGTGCAGACCTGCAGCCAGTACTTGCCCTTGGGCCGCTCGCGATACATCGTGTAGAAGCCCGCGATCGATCGCACCTGCGTCGGGTCGAGGTCGCACAGAGATGCGACTTCTTCAATCGCTTCCGGGGATAACCAACCATACTCTTCCTGTGCAATGTACAGGAGCGGCATCACAGCCGAGCGTTTGGTCGGATATTTGGCAAACGCAGTCTCGATCCGATCGGCGTATTTATCTGCCAACATGTCTTCAACCTTCTCTGCGCGCACGTGCGGCGGATGTTCTCACGTCACACGATTTTCCTGATGGTCAAACTCTAGCGATCACTATCGCCCAATACGATGTCGACACTGCCGATGATCGCCACCAGATCGGCGATCATGTGCCCCTGGGACACCAGGCCGAGCGAGCTGATGTGCATGAACGACGGCGTCTTGAAACGGACGCGCCGCGGCTTGTTGCCGCCCGTGCCGTGGAGATAGCAGCCAATTTCGCCGCGCGGGCTTTCGATGCCGACGTAGACCTCTTCGTCCGGCAGCGAGAAACCTTCCGTCCACAGCTTGAAGTGGTGGATGACCGCTTCCATGCTGCGACCGAGTTCCGCACGCGGCGGCGGCACGAACTTGCGATTGTCCGCGCGGAAGCCGCCCGGCGCCTTTTCCAGCTTCTTGATGGCCTGCTGAATAATGCGCACACTCTGGCGCATCTCTTCCATGCGCACCATGTAGCGGTCGTAGACGTCGCCGTGCTCGCCGAGCGGCACGTCGAAGTCGTATTGCTCGTAGCCCATGTACGGCATGGCCTTGCGGATGTCCCAGTTGACGCCGCTGCCACGCAGGCACGGACCGCTCATGCCCCAGGCCAACGCATCTTCCGGCTCGACGACGCCGATACCCTGCGTGCGATCGATGAAGATCGGGTTGTTGGTCAGCAGGCCTTCGTAATCGTCGACCTTGCGCGGGAAGTAGCTGAGGAAATTCTCCAGCGCCGGCAGGAATTCAGGCACAATATCGCGCCACAGACCACCCGGACGAATGTAGCTGGTCATCATGCGCTGGCCGCTAAGCATCTCGAACATGTCGAGAATGACTTCGCGCTCGCGGAAAGCATAGAGAAAGACGCTCATGGCGCCCAGGTCGAGCGCGTGCGTGCCCAGCCAGACGAGATGGCTGTTCAGGCGCGTCAATTCCAGGCAGATGACGCGGATCACCTGCGCGCGTTCCGGCACTTCCAGCCCGGCCAGCTTCTCAATTGCCATCGAGAAGGCCGTGTTGTTCGACATCGGCGCGAGATAGTCTATCCGGTCGGTGAGCGTGACCCCTTTTTCGTAGGTCTTCGACTCGATGTTCTTTTCGATGCCCGTGTGCAGATAACCGACATCGGGCAGGCAGGTCACGATCTCTTCGCCGTCGAGTTCCAGCAGCACACGGAGCACGCCGTGCGTGCTTGGATGGTGCGGCCCCATATTCAAGAGGATCGTTTCGCCAGTCAGCGCACGATCAGAGACCAGACCGCGAAGTTCCTCGACTTGACCTTCCCATGAAGTGGCGTCATCAGTCGGACGCGTCATCATGCTCATACGCTCAATCTCCACACCCTATTCTTTAGCGAAGGGTTTGTGCCGGGCGATCTCTTCCACATTGAACGAGAACATCGGCGTCTCGTAGCCCAGCGGGTAATCACGTCGCTGCGGATGGCCCTGCCAGTCTTCCGGCATCAGAATGCGGCGCAGGTCGGGATGTCCGCTGAAGACAATCCCCATCATGTCGTACGCTTCGCGTTCCAGCCAGTTGGCTGCCGGATAGACTTCGGTCGCCGTCGGCACCGTCGGATCATCTTCGAACAGATAGATCTTGATGCGCAGACGGCGGTTGTACAGCAGCGAGTAGATGTGATAGCTCACGGCGAAGCGCTGGCCGTCGTAGCGCGTCTCTGGGTAGTAATCCACCGGGCTGATATCGGAGAGATAGTTGTAGACCAGCCCGCGCGTATCGCGCAAATAATGCAAGATCTCTGGCAAACGCGCTGGCTCAACAATGATGGTCGTTTCGTCGCGGAACGTCTTGACGTCGATCACGGCTTCCGGCATCTTGCCTTTGAGCGCGTCCACCGGGTTGAGTGCCGCTGGGATTTGCATCGTCTTTCGTCCAATCTTTCACGTGACAAGGGCGAACCGCTGGTTCGCCCCGCCTCGAAGTTCTATCATATCGACTAGGCTTCTTCAGTCAACCAATCGGCAAATCGCTCGCCCTTCACCTTCTCATGGAGGGTGATGATGCCGTGGATGAGCTGCTCTGGGCGCGGCGGGCACCCGGCAACGTAGACGTCGACCGGGATGATCTCATCGACGCCCTGGACAATCGCATAGTTGTTGTAAACACCGCCGCAGGATGCGCAATCGCCCATCGAAATGACGTAACGGGGCGACGCCATCTGATCGTAGAGCTGGCGGACGACGGGCGCCATCTTGCGCGTCACACGCCCGGCGACGATCATCAGATCGCTCTGGCGCGGGCTGGCGCGATTCAACTCCATCCCAAAGCGCGACAGATCGTAATTCGATGCCTGGGTGCTCATCATTTCGATGGCGCAGCAGGCAAGACCGAACAACAGGGGCCACATCGCGCCGGTGCGTCCCCAGTTCACCGCAGTTTCCAGCGTGGTCGTGACCACGCCCAGATTACCGAGCTTGGAACCAACTACTCCCATTCCAGCGCTCCCACTTTCCACTCATAAATCAGACCGATGGTGAGCACAAGGGTGAAAATGCCCATCGCGACTAACCCATAAAACCCCAAATCCCGGAAGACAACCGCCCACGGGAGGAAGAAGATCACTTCAATATCGAACAGGATGAAAAGCACGGCGATCAGATAGAAGCGCACCGAATAACGGCGTCTCGCTGGACCAATCGGCTTCATACCGCTTTCATACGGAGCGGTCTTGCGCGAAGTTGGTTTGAAGGGTCCCATCAGGTAGGACAAGAGCGAGATCAGGATGGTTACGAGCACCGAAATTATCACCAGTGCGGCGATCGGCGCGAAGGCATTCAAAGTCGGCATGACTCACCCAGTTAGAACGTTCAGTTTGTTCAAAAAAGAACAATCACGGCAAATTGAGGTTAACATGTTCAAATCCTGAAGTCAAGGAACTAACGGCTTCGTGACGACTGGCGCAAAAGCGCATAAGCACGCTCATGAAGCGAGAGAATATCCTCCACCACAAGCTCGCGATTCTGGGCATGCTGGAAGACCGAATCGACCCCCACACTGAACAGATAATGCGTTCCGGCGACGACGCGCACGTTGCGCGCCGGAAACTCCAATGTGCTGAGCAGGTCGAGCATCGCAATCACGTCGACCAGCCGATCGCGATGGCCGAGGATGATGCGGAACAGGTCGAAGTTATGCGCGATCTGGCGGTTATCGAGCAGGCCCATGGCGATGAAGGTTGCGGCGGTGATGCCGCGCGGCGTCTCCTGATACTGCTCCGTGTGCGCGTTCTTGACGTAGCTGCTGGCGCCCTGGCACAGCGCATCGACCACACTCGGCCTGAGGGCGCGCTCGACGATCTCGAAGACGGGCACCAGATTGACGATGCCAATGCCGATCCCCAGCGCCGTATAGAAGATGCGATTTTGCTCATCCTCTAATAGGAGCGCGGGCGATATGGCGTAACGAGTCTCTTCGCCTTCGCGCCAGTGCTCAGGATCGAGATAGAAGAGCATCGCGCCGCCCATGCTGTGGCCGACGAAGTTGATCACTTTCGGCTCTGGCAGTTCGCGCAGACCCAGCAGATCGATCAGCAGTTCGATCGTGCGCATGGCGGCAGGCGGATTACACGAATCGAGCGGCGGGGTTTCGTCCGTCAGCAGCGACGCGCCAAAACCATTGTGATCGACCGCCAGCGCGACCAGGCGCCGATCATTAGCGGCGACTAACGACGGGATGCTCTCCCAGATGGTGTGATTGCCCGTCCAACCGTGGACGAAGACGACGTAGCCATGGCCGGACGCCAGCCGTGTCTCCAAGGCTTCGGTCGGCGTGAGCGCATCGTCCGCCCACGTCATCTGCCAGACGCACTCGACCAGACCGGCAGCCGCGAGGAATTCGCGCGCCGCATCCGCATCGATCAAGCCCTGCTCGATCAAGTCGCTCAAGCGGTAATTGGCGGTGTAGGTGCCGGGGACATCTCCATTGCCGCGTTTGAAGCAGCCCGATGCCCAGCGCAGCCCGGTCGATTCGGTCATCGTGAGAAACTCACCTCAAGGTACATCGCGCTGTGATCTATTATGAGCGAAAAATATCCGCGAGCAGAATCAATTCTGCCTATTTATGCATTCCGCCCAGCGACCGGCTCACCCCTGGCGCAGCTTGAGGTGCAGGACGCTGCTTTCGGCGAAGCCCAGCGCCGCATAGAAGGCGCGAGCGCGCTCGTTGGCGCGGTCGGTATTGACCATCACGTGCGTCAGGTTGAGCCGCGCAGCGCGCTTGAGCGCCGCTTCTAGCAGCGCTGCGCCAACGCCGCGCCGTTGATGCGTCGGCAGCACAGCCATGTCATTGATGAAGCCGCGCCCTTCTGTCAGGCCGCGCATGACCGAGAGCGCGATGAAACCGATCAGGATCGGCGGCTGTTGATTCAACTGCGCGACGAAGACCTCGACGCCGTTGGCCTCGCGGAAACGCAGCGCCACGTCACGCCACTGCTCGTCCGACAGGTCGCGATTGGCCGGAATGAGCTGCAGGAGCGCCAGCAGTTCTTGCACATCAGTGCTCTCTGCCGGGCGAATGAGGAAGTCACGACCTTCGACTTCCTGCGCGTCGTCCGCCTGCACGTAGAGGCCGGTCTTGACCTTGCGCTCCTGGAGATACTGCGCCATCGCTTCACGGTGCGTGCGGAAAGGCAGCAGCGGGATGCTTTCGAACGGGAAGATGCGCGCGTCGCTGGCGTCGTCACCTGCGCGCAAACTGCCGCCGACGGGCTGCGCGCGGTAGAAGACGATGATGCCGCTCATCGGCGGGCCTTCCGGGAACGAGTTGATCCCAGCCAGTTCGAGGATCTGAACGTCGAGCCCGGTTTCTTCTTTGGCTTCACGGACGGCGGCGTCTTCCGCGCTCTCGTCGGCTTCGATGAAGCCGCTCGGCAGCGTCCACTCATCTTTATGCGGCGGATTGTTGCGCCGGATCAGCACAATGCCGTCTTCGTATTCGATCAGGATGCCGACTGCGGGGATCGGGTTGACGTAGTGAATGTAGCCACAGCTCTCGCACGCCTGGCGCAGGCGACCGCCCTCTTCACGCCAGATCAGGTTATGCCCGCAGATGGGACAGTAGACGAGTTCACTCATAGACGGTACTGAAGATATGCACCAGGGCACTGACGAAATCGCGCGCCGCCGAGCCGTCCGGGTCACGATCCGGATCGTAGATGGTGATTTCCATGCCGACCACGAGATCCGACGTCAGCAGCCCGCGCAAAATGCGCCCCAGCTCGATGTAGCTTAACCCGCCCGGCTGCGGCGAATCGACGGCGGGCATGACCGCGTTGTCAATCACGTCGACGTCGAGATGGATGAAGAAACCGGAAACCGCGCTGATCTCGAACTTTTGCAGCATTTGCTGGATGACGCTGTCGATGCCGAGCGCGCGCAGCTTATCCAGTGGGATCATCTGCACCTGCGAGCCAAAGATGTGCTTGGCGGGGTACGTGCGCGGGTCGGCAATGTCACGGTTGCCGAGCAGGACCGTGTCGGTTTCGCGGATGTAGGGCTTCAGGCCACCGATGTTCGTCAGCAGTTCCGGCCCGTTGCCGGTGACGAGCGCCAGATCCATCCCCGCCACCCCGCCGCTGCGCGTCGTCTGCGGCGTGTGAAAATCGGTATGCCCGTCGATGAAGACGAGGCCATAGCGCCCCAGGCGACGCAGCGCCAGCGCCGAGCCGAGCAGAATGCTGCAATCGCCGCCGAGGACGAGGACGAAGCGATCCGTCTTGACGACGCGGCCAACGGCTTCGGCCAGCCGGGTGCTGTAGCCACGGATGGCGGCGGCATTGCGTATGCCCGTCTCAGGCTCGATCTGCGGATTGTAGATCGGCGCTTCAACCCGTCCGCCGTCCTGCGCGCGCAAACGGCTCGCCAACTGAGCCGTCTTGAGCGCTGCCGGTGCGTAGTTGACGCCGGGCGTTTTCCCCGGCGCGGGCGGCATCAGGCCAAGATTGGACGGCGCTTCGATGATGGTGATGGTTTTCTTGACTGGCGGCATGGGGCAGGCTCTCTTAACAGCTCATGTTAGTCGAGCGAACAATAGAGTCCCATTGTAGTGCATTTCAAAACCGGCGTAAAACCATCGGTAAAACAAAGGACGGCTTCTCAACCGTCCTCTGCAATCTCACATCTCCAGGTAGTCGCGCAGCTGCCGGCTGCGTGTTGGATGGCGCAGTTTGCGCAGCGCCTTGGCCTCGATCTGGCGGATGCGCTCGCGCGTCACGCCGAAGTGCTTGCCCACCTCTTCGAGCGTGTGATCCTGTCCGTCTGCCAATCCGAAGCGCATCTCCAGGACTTCGCGCTCGCGTTCGCTCAGGACGCCCAAGGCCGAACGGATCTGCTCCTTCAGGAGCTGGCGGCTGGCCGCGTCGACCGGCCCCATCACCTTGTCATCTTCGATGAAGTCACCCAGCAGGCTGTTGTCTTCCTGACCGATCGGCATCTCAAGGCTCATCGGTTCTTGCGACAGGCGCATGATCTTGCGGACTTTCTGTGCGGCACGGCGCAGCTTGCGCGCCAGGCCGGGGTCCATGCGCGCGCCGTCACGACGCAGCAGGCGGATGGCGTCCGTCTCATCTTTGGTCAGGAATTCCATCTCCAGCGCGATCTGTTCCGCGCTCGGCTCGGCGCCGAGTTCCTGCGTCAACTGGCGCTGGACGCGCATTAGCCGGTTGATCGTCTCGACCATGTGCACGGGGATGCGGATCGTGCGCGCCTGGTCGGCAATCGCACGGCTGATCGCCTGGCGGATCCACCACGTGGCATAAGTGCTGAACTTGTAGCCCTTGGTGTGATCGAACTTCTGCACCGCGCGCAGCAAGCCGATATTGCCTTCCTGGATCAGGTCGAGGAAGTTGATGCCGCGGCCCATATAGCGCTTGGCGACGCTGACGACGAGGCGCAGGTTAGCGCGCGTCAGTGATTCGACGGCGGCCTCCGCCTTGCGCTCGATCGCTTCGTACTTGTCCGGCAGATCTTCCACGCCGAGTTCGTCTTCGGCCAGCCACTTGTCGAACTGCTCGACCGGCGGCAGAGCATTCTTGGCGTCGTAGAAACGGCGCACCTGGATCTGCTCTTGCAGCGGGATCAGGTAGAGTGCGTGCATCGCCTCGAACAGATCGAGCGCCAGCATATTCCAGTGTTCGTCCCGGCCCCAGTCGCGCTGGCGCAGGTATTCGCGCACGTGAGAATTGCCGCTCACGTCCCATTCGTCGGTGACATGCTGCACCTCTGCCATCAGCTCTTTGAGCTGCGGCGGCGCAACCTTGAACCCCTGTGCCCTGGCAAGGACGGAATCCCAGTGCTGCTTGAAGTGGAGATAAGCTGCGCGCGAGATCTCACTGACCGTCGGCAGCGGGTTATCCGCCGGACGTGGCTGGCTGCATAGAGCGTCGGTCAGCGTTTGCAGCAGGCGCTCAGCCGCGATCTGCGTGCTCAACCAGGTCTCGCGGTTGGAGTCCAACAGCGGCACCTGGCCGATCTCTTTGAGATACATGCGCACCGGATCATCAGCCAGAGTGAAGGCGTCGATGCGCGTGCTCTCCATCAACGCTTCACTATCCATGTCGTCCATGTCCTCTTCGTCGAAGAGGAGATCCGCCGGATCGTCGTCGTTCATGGAGTCATCATATTCATCGATGTCGTCATCCATGTCTTCGACATCGAGATCGGATTTCATATCGTCGGAGTCATCCGCCTTGACCTTCGGAAATTCATCCGAAGTGCGAACATCCGAGTTTCGTTTGGTTCGTTTGCGCGCCATATGCTCTCTCTACCAAATGAAATAGGATGAAGATGGGATCGCCAAGCGCCTGATGCGCGTTGGATGGAGGGAACGGAGACTCATGAACGCTTCACGCGATTCTGTTCACGGAGCGCCGCATCAATTAAACGCTGCGCCATCGTTGACAGCATGATATACGAATCATAATTTTCTTCAACCTCGTTTTCAAATTCTGCTGCATCCATCTGCAAGTACTGCAATTCCTGGCGCTCGCGCAGCAGACGCTGACTGCGTAAGCGTAACGCTTTTTCCGTCGCCTGCATAATCGGGTCAGGCACACCATGGGTGCGCTGAGCCGCCTGCACCACCGTCTCCAGATCGATTGAGAGACCGTGACGCAAGCGCGGGCGCAGTAGCTCCAAATCCCCGGCGATGATTTCCTCCAGTTCTCGCCACAGGTCACCATCCAACTGGCCGCGCATGTAGGCCAGGATTTCGAGTTCATCTTGTTCGAGCGCCTCGTTGAAGACCCCCGCCAGCGCGCGGTATTCCGTGCGGCTGAAATCATCCAGATTGAGATCGTTGAGCGGCCCGGCCAGCAGCGCACGATCGTTTTTGGCCAGCTCGCGGAACTTACGATTAATGTCGAAGATCAAGTCTGGCTGGTAAAGCAGCAGGCGCAAGCAGTCGCGTTCGAGCGCGTTCTCCGGGCTGCGCCCCACGCTCGGGAAGGTCTGTGCCGGTCTGGGCGCGGCGTACGGATCATCAGTGGGCACCCAATCCATGTCGTCTGGCGCGAACGGCGCCGGTTCCGGTGGCATCTCCTGGCGCGTTTCCTCGCGCCGCCGGGATTTGAGCGCGTCGATTGCCTGCTGCTCGTCCGCCCAGGCCAGCAAATCGCGCTCGGAGATGTGCAGTTTGAGCGCCAGCTTCTGCAGATTGTCTTTGCGATACAGATTGCTTTCGGACGCGATCAAGAGTGGCAGTACCCGGCGCGCCAGCGTGGCCCGTTCCTGCAGCGATGCCTGCGGCGACAGCTCCGCGGTCTCCATGCCGATCACGTAGTCCGCGACTGGTTCCGCCTGAGCGATCAACGTCTCCCACTGCTCCGGGTGCTCGCGGATCAGATCGTCCGGGTCTTTAGCGTCGGGCACGGTCAGGATGCGAATGTCGACGCTGAGGCGGCCGCCGTAATCGGCTTGCAGCGTCTCGCGCGCGACCTCCAGGCTGCGCCGCGTGGCGCTCTGCCCGGCAGCGTCCGAATCGAGCGCCAGGATGATCTTGGTCGCCCAACGCGGCGCGACCAGCTTGAGCTGGGTTTCGGTCAGCGCCGTGCCCATCTGCGCGACGACGTTGGTGTAGCCCGCCTGATGCGCCTGGATTGCGTCGAGATAGCCTTCGACGATGACGACTGTCTCCTGCTCACGAATGGCAGGCCCGGCCAGATCGAGACCAAAGAGCAAATGGCTCTTATCGAAGAGCGTAGTCTGCGGTGAGTTGAGATACTTGGGATTGTCCTCGGCCGCCAGGGCGCGCGCGCCAAACCCGACCGTGCGCCCGCGTCCGTCGCGGATCGGGATCATCAGGCGATTGCGAAAGCGGTCATAGACCCGCCCGGCGTCATTGCGGATGGCGAGCCCGGTCGTGACCAGATCTTCTTCGTCATAGCCAAGCGTGGTGAACGTCTCTAGCGCGGTGCTCCAGCCCGGCGGCGCGTAGCCGATCATGAAGCGCTGGATCGTCTCGTCGTTCAGGCCGCGTTTCTGGCGGACGTAATCGAGCGTGCGCTTGGCTTCCGAGTCGCGCGGGTCGAGCAGCTGTTCGTGGTAGAACTCGGCAGCCGCCTTGACCAGCCCGCGCAGGCGATCGATCACCTCATCCTGGGCCTGCTGCTCCGGCGAGCGCGGGCGCACTTCGACGCCCGTCAGCTTGCCCAGTTCTTGCAGCGCTTCGGCAAACGTCCAGCCGTTCTGGCGCATGGCGAACGAAAAGACGTCGCCGCCTGTCGAGCAGGCACCGAAACAACGCCACGTTTGACGGTTCGGATCGACCACAAAGCTCGGCGTACGTTCGCTGTGAAACGGGCAGCAAGCCTTATATGACCGTCCAGCGCGTTTGAGCGGCACCGTCCGTGAAATGTACTCGACTATATCCAATCTGGATTTGATGTCGTCGACAACCGACATGAGCAGGCCACTCCCCTCATCCACCAGTATACATATGTCTGGAGACACATGCAATTTCCCTTAGGGTTGCCTTTGCCGCTGGAGCACAAACCACAGAATACCAAGTACCCCCAAACTCACGACGACGACAAAGAAGACCCCGTATGGCTCATCCATTGACACCGGCCACATGACTTCAAAATTCATGCCGAAAAAGCCGGTGATGACCGAGAGCACGCCCAGGGCAATCGTCGCCAGCGTCAGCCGGTTGACGAAGAAGTTCAACTGCTGCGACTGAGCCGAGAAGAACAGATCGACCGCGCTGACGACATTTTCGCGCACGGCGTTGGCGTTGTCATAAATACGCAGCAGGTGATCGTAGACGTCGCGCAGGTAGTAGCGTAGCTGCGTCTGATTGATGTAGGGCGACTCGTCGCGCATCAGCAGGCTGAACATATCGCGCTGCTGGCCGGCAATGCGCCAGATTTCCGAGACGACGCGCTTGAGATGGAACAAGCGGGCCAGCTTCTCATTGCTCGGCTTCTGAATGATCTTGTCTTCGAGTTCGTCCAACTCAGCTTCGAGTCGATCGAGCACGGGAAAGTACGAATCGACGATGACTTGAACCAGTGTATAGAGCAGATAGCCGGTCGTCATGCCTTTGGTCGCGCAAGCATCGTTGACCAGTCGCCGAACATCGAGAAGGCCAGGCTCTTCAAAGCGATGCACGGTGACGAGGAGCTGGCGCTGCACGAAAATATCCAGCTCGCGAAACTGCACGTCGATGCCATCCATGTTTGCCGAGTTCATGATCGCAAACAGATGATCGGCATATTCCTCGACCTTAGGCCGCTGCTTGTGGTCGAGCACCTGCTCGATGGCGAGCGGATGCATGCGCAGAACTTCCCGCAGGATATGGACCTCCTCCGGCGTGGGGCCGGTCATATCCAGCCACAGCACCACGTCCTCACGGTGTAGCAGATTATCTACTTCATCCGCGCCAGGCTCCCACGTCCTGTAACCCTGATAGGCGATGACATGCATGATTGGCCCCTTTGGAACACGCCCGCCCCGACTCTGTATAGACGAAAAGAGGCGAGTCCATGACCCGCCCCACACCATTATATTCGCAGTCCGGTCTGCTCAGAAGCCGACCAGATGGCTCAGATCCGCGCTGCCGTTCTGCATCGCGCTGATCGCTTGCAGCAAACCAAGACGATTCTTGCGCACCGTCTGATCTTCCGTGTTGACGAGCACCGTGTCGAAGAACTCCGTCACTGCGGGCAGCATCGGCTCGAACGCGGTCAGGAAGCTGTCGACGCTGCGCCCGTCGTTCATCTGCGCCTTCGCATGGCGATAGGCATCGTAGAGGCGGATCTCCGACGGTTCGCTTAGCACCTGCTCATCGACTGGATACTGCTCGGCCTCCGCCCGCGTGATGCGGACGCAGCGCGCGAAGCTCTCCAGGATCTGCTGCCATTCCGGCTTCTGCACCCAGGCCGCCAACTGCTCCAGATTCTGTGTCAGACGGTACGGATTGAGCGAGGCCGCCCCACTATGGGCCGCGGCGACGACATCGGCGGCATACGACTGCTCGTCGATCCAGGCTTTCAGGCGCCCGTCGATGAAAGCGACAACCTCTTTCAGTGTCTCTTGTGAGACGTCGACCGGCTGCTGCTGGGCGACGATGCTGAGCAGCCCACCATCCGATTCATTCCACAGGTCGACGTCGATCTGCCTGGAGACCAGGATCTGGATGACGCCGAGGGCGGCGCGACGCAGCCCGTACGGATCGGCATTTGAGCGTGGGGCCAGCCCGGCGGCAAACAAACCGACGAGACTATCCAGACGATCGGTGATCGCGAGCAGCATGCCGGGCTGGGAGTCCGGCAGGGCATCGCCTGCGCCGCGCGGCAGCCAGTGTTCGTAGATGGCATCGGCGACCGCCGCTGGATAGCCGCTCAGCCGCGCGTATTCGCGTCCCATCGTGCCCTGGAGCGAGGTCATCTCGATCACCATCTGCGTCGCCAGGTCGGCTTTCAGGATGCGCGCCGCCGCGACCGCCGTCTCGACGTCCGTGTTCGCCACACCAAGCCGCTCGCCGACGGGCTTGACCAGCGCCGCCACGCGGTTGTTTTTGTCAAGCATCGAGCCGAGCTTCTCCTGGAAGGTCAGCGTGCTCAAGCGCGGCAGGAAATCACCCAGTTTCTTCTGTGTATCCTGGGTGAAGAAGTAATTGGCATCGCTGAAGCGCGCACGCAGGACGTGCTCGTTGCCGTCGGTCACCTTGTCGAGATGCTGCTCATCGCCATTGCGCACAGCGATGAAATAGGCCATCAGCTTGCCTGCGGCATCTTCGAGCGCGAAATAGCGCTGCTTATCGCGCATGACCGTCACCAGCACCTCACGCGGCAGCCGAAGCGACTCCGGCTCAAAGCTTCCGCGCAGCGCCGTCGGCGCCTCGACCAGATTGGTGACCTCGTCCAACAGGGCGTCGTCATCCAGAATGTGCGCACCAACCTCACTCGCCAGCGCCGTGATCTGCTCAACAATTTTGGCCCGGCGCGCATCGGAGTCGAGCACGATGCCTTGAGTCAGCAGTGTCTCGAAGTACGTCTCCACATCCTCGATGCGATGTTCCGGCGAACCATAGGGACGCAGGCCGCGCGTGACGCGCCCACTATCCACACCAGCATAGCTGAAGGGGATGACGGCCTGACCGAGCAGCGCAACGATCCAGCGAATGGGCCGCGAGAAGGCAATGCCGCTGTCGTTCCAGCGCATCGACTTGCCGAACTTGATCCCGGCGATCACCTCCGGCAGCTTATCGGCCAGGATGTCGACCGCCGGGCGGCCCGTCTCGCGCACCGTGGCGACGACGTACTGCCCGCCATCGCGCTCTTCCACGCGTAGATCGTCGACGCTCAAGCCTTTACCACGCGCGAAGCCAAGCGCAGCCTTGGTCGGTTTGCCCTCGGCGTCGAACGCGATTTGCGCGGAGGGGCCGCGCTCGACGCGCTCGAGATCGCGCTGGCGCGGCGCGACATTCTGGGCAGAGATCACCAGACGGCGCGGCGTCGCGAAGACCTGCACGGTCGAGTAATCGAGCCGCAGTGCTTCCAGCAGCGCGGGCGCGGCCTCGCGGAGCTGTGCCAGCGCAGCCGAGGTATCTTCGGCGGGCATTTCTTCCACACCGATCTCGAACAGGAGATCGGCCGGTGTGTCGACCGGCGCCGTCGTGCCGTTGACGGCGACCTGGCGCTGAACGCCCCAGGCACTCTCTAGCTTCTCTAACGGATATTCCATCGACTGACGCTGATCGACGTAGGCACGAGCCACGCGCCGAGTCATATCGCGCATGCGCCGGAAATAGCTGGCGCGCTCGGTCACGCCGATGGCGCCGCGCGTATCCAACACGTTGAACAGATGGCTGCACTTGAGGATGTAATCGTAGGCAGGCGCGATCACACCCGCCTCAAGCGCGCGCTGGCTCTCACGCTCGTAGACGTCGTAGGTCTGGCGCAGGCCGTCGATGTCGGCGATCTCGAAGTAATACTTGCAGTGCTCGATTTCAGCCTGCAGCAGCATGTCACCATATTGCAGACCGTTGCTCATCCAGTCGATGTGCCAGACGGCATCCTTGCCTTGTAACGGTAACGCAATCCGCTCCAGACCATAGGTGATCTCGACCGAGACCGGATTGAGCTCGATGCCGCCCGCCTGCTGGAAATAGGTGAACTGCGTGATCTCTTGACCATCCAACCAGACTTCCCAACCGAGACCCCACGCGCCCAACGCCGGGCTTTCCCAGTTGTCCTCGACAAAGCGGACGTCGTGTTCGCGCGGGTTGATGCCCAGGGCTTCGAGCGATTGGAGATAGAGTTCCTGAGGATTGCCGGGATCTGGCTTCAGAATCACCTGATACTGGTAGTAGTACTGCATCCGGTTCGGGTTCTCGCCGTAGCGGCCGTCGTCAGGCCGCACGCTCGGCTCGACGTAGGCGACACGCCAGGGTTCCGGCCCCAGCACGCGCAAGAGTGTCGCCGGGTTGTTGGTACCGGCGCCGACCTGCACGTTATGCGGCTGCCACAAAACGCAGCCCTGTTCCGCCCAGAACTCATGCAGCTTCAGGATCATCTGTTGAAAGGTCAAGGGTTGTGTCATGATTCCGTCCAAATCCTGCCGGGAAACCTCGCTATTATACGGGAAAGCACCCGCCATAAGCGAGGCATGAATGCGATGAAAAACCGGTGGAATATTTCCGTAACGCCGTGCGCGGGTCTGGGTTACTACAAGTGCTATGAACATACGTAAACGCTTGCTCAAGCGCGCAAGAAACCTCAAGCGCCTCACCGATGTCGAATTGGTCGAACTGGCGAAAGCAGACGATAACGATGCTTTCGGCGAGTTGTATGAGCGTTACCTGGAGAAGATTTATAACTACGTCTTCTATAGAACAGGGAACCATCACGACGCAGAGGACTTGACCGCACGGGTGTTTTTCCGGGCGATGGCGCACATTCAAACGTACACCGAACGCGGTGTGCCGTTTCAGGCGTGGCTGTATCGTATTGCCCACAATCTGGTCGCCAACTGGCACCGGGATAGCGGCAGACGCAAGATCATCCCGCTCGATGAATATGTGGCAGGCAGTTTGCGCAGTGACGCGCCTGATCGTCACGCGGAGGACAAGCAAGAGCGTGAGGCACTGCTGGCGGCAATCCGGCGGCTGCCTGAAGATCGTCAACAACTGATCGTTCTCAAGTTTGTCGACGGTCTTTCGAACGCGGAGATCGGGGAGATCATGGAGCGCACGGAAGGTGCGATCAAGTCGCTCTATCACCGCACGCTGCTCTCACTGCGGGATGATTTGCAGGGAATTGACGAGCCACCCGCCACCGGCGGGAATCGTCTGGATGAGACACGGGAAAGCTAGAACTTGACGATGAATAGCCAAGCAAACCAACCCTATATGCACGACCTTCTGGCAGCAGTGACCGACGTCATGCTGGATAACGGCAACGTCGACACAGTTCTGGCCCGTTATCAGGTCTCACGCCAGGAAGTCAGCGGTTTCCTCAGCTTGATCGAAGTCCTGCACACGGCGCTCACCGGCGTCAAGCCGTCGCGCCGCTTCGCCCACCGGCTGCGCCAGGATTTGATGGGCGCGCCGCGCATGACCGTCGTCACGCGCATCCGCAAGCTGCCGCCGCGCGTGCAAATCGCGGCCAGCATCGCCCTCGTCGCCGGCTTCATGCTGCTGGCCCGCCGCCGCCTGATCAGCGACGCGCGCTTACAACCGGCGACCGAAGCCGAAGCCGCCATCTAGAATCACAACGGGGACGCTCAGGTCCCCGTTTTCATGCCCTCTCAAGACAAGCCGCCACTCACGCCATAGAAGCCGACGACTCTCCACCCAATTGTTTCAGCAGATCCGCCATCGTCGTCTCGATCGCCGTCCGCTCGCTGTGGATCAGCCCGGTGGCGAGCGCGAGATAGTGGCGCAGGTCGCGCAGCGCACCGGCCAGATCGCCGCGCAGCATGCGCACGCGCGCCCGGTTCGCGTAACAGATGGCGAGGTGCGGCGCCAGCGCAATCGCCTGCGTGTAGTCGGCAATCGCGCCGAGATAATTGCCCAGGGCCTCGTCGGTCAGCCCGCGATGGTTATAAGCAAGGGGTTGATGCGGGTCGAGATAAATGGCCCAGTTGAAATCCCCGACCGCTTCCACGCTGTTGCCCAGCGCATGATGCGCCAGACCACGATTGATATAGATCGAAGGAGTCTTCGGGGCCAGTGCCAGCGCCGCGTCGTAGTCAGCGAGTGCCTCGGCATAAGCGCCGAGCCGGTAATGCGCCCGCCCACGCTGGACGTAGGCATCGACTATGTGGGGGTCGAGGGCAAGCGCCCTCGCACAATTCTTAAGCGCCTTGGCGGGTTCGTCACGGAAAAGATGCGTCTCGGCCCATGCAACGTAGACTTTTGCAAGATTCAGACAAATAATCCGCCTGAATCTTTGTATGAATGTCATAATGGAAATCTCGCCTAATAAACTCGGTCACTCCTTTCATTCTATACAAGTCTCGATTTCCATTCGTTAAAGTTCGATGACTCAGGCAGCCTCTTCCGAGACGCTCATCTTACGGCGTGATCTGGACGACGACGCCATCCTCCGCCCAGTCATAAAGCTGCCGGATGTGGTCGTCGCTGATCAAGATGCAGCCGTAGGTCACGCGCGTGCCCAGGCTGTTCGTCCACAGCAGCTGGCTGCCGCCACGCGTTGGAAATCCGTGGAACCCGTTGGTGAAATCTGTATCCGGGATCGGCCGGTAGACCCCCATGAAGTTCGGCATCCACAGATCCCAGTTGCCCGCGTAGGCATTCGGCTCGTGTGAGATGATCTGGTAGATGCCCGGCCACGTCGGGCTCGAATCAATGCCCGTGCTCGCGACCCAATCCCACTTCAGGTCGCCATTCTCGTAGACGCGCACGCGCTGCTCGGAGATGCTGACGACGACCCGTTTGTCCGGCACGACCGGCAGTTCGAGGAAAGTGTCCGCCGAGGGGATCGTGATCGTCTGGCCGACCGAGAGGCTGCTCACGCCGGGGTTCGCGCGCTCGATATAGAGATAGGGCACGCCATAGTCCCAGGCAATGCTCGTGATCGTCTCACCCGCTTGCACCGTGTGCTGGCGATCCTGATTGTAGACGCGGATTGCGGCCTGCGTATTGCCCTCGGCGATGGCCTCGTCGATGGCTTGCGTCGCCTCGTCCAGATCGATCGACGTGGACGCGGGTAGACTCCCCTCCTGGGCTTCCAGATACGTCCTGACCATCGCATCATCGGCAGCCAGACCGAGGGCCGAATCCCCTGCCGTCAGCCACTCGCCCCACTCCTCGGGCATGACCGTCCAGTAGGTATCTTCGCCCGTAGCCGGGTTGTAGCCCCGGATCTCAAACGGATTGGCCAGCAGCGCCTGGGCCGCAGCCACCACCGGTGTTGGATCGACGATCTGTGGCGCGACGGTATACATCACCAGATCGACGGTGCCGTCCGCCAGTTCGGATGCGCTGTTCTGTTCGAAGTTGCGCACCGTGGCAGGGATGTCGATCAAGCGGCCGTCGACCGCGGACCGCGGCCGCACCTGGCCGTTGACGAACTGGACACCGGCGTTTCGGGGCTGTGTTTCGACGTGCGGCGCGACTTCCGCCAGACCGGCCGCAAAGGCTTGCGCATCCAACGTCGCAACCGGCGGCACATCCGTCCGTGAGAATAATCCGCGCAGGAATCCGCCCAGACCACCGTTGGCCCGGCCATAGTCGAGCGCGGCGGCAGCGCTCGCCCCGCTGTCAAGCGTGATGCCGAGCACATCCGCCGCCACAGGATACTCAGCCGCGCCATCGCGTAGGACGACGCCACGCCCTTGCCACGTCTCCGCGATCAGGGCTGAAGCCTGCTCGGCACTCATCCCGCCGACCGGCACGCCGCCAACGGAGACCATCGGCAGGATGCGCCCGCCGCCCCACAGGATCAGCATGGCGACCATGCCGATCAACAGCAAGCCGACGACGCCCACCAGCGGCGCGCCGACGATGGCATACCACAGCCAACGGCGTGAGGATTTTGCCGTCCCCTGGGCGCGCGCACGCGGCAGCCGCGCTCTCGCCTGGGGCACAGGCGCCGGGGGCAGTTGTCGCGACTGCGCAACCGCGGCCTGATACACAGGACGCGCCACCAGCCGGTGCTTCACAGGCCGGCGCTGCGCTCTGGCCGGGCGTCGCGCTGGCGGCTGAATCGTCGGCCCTGGCAGACGAGATCTTTGCGGAAGCTCACGCTTGTTGAGCATGGACAGGTCTTCTTAAAACGGTTGTTCTGAACACACTTCATTATAGGTGGGTTCGCACCCATCGAGTCGATGGGTTGCCGACGGTTGCTCTACGCCCAACGGCATACTGGCGTCGAGCTCTTGCCGTGGTCACGAATCCACCGCAAAGAATACGATTGCATTTAGGAACTCATCTGGAGAATGTTTTTGTTATAATACGCGCGCAAAAGTTCGACAGTACTCCTGGACAAACTTATGATTCAAGCGGTGAATGAGCGATACAGCTTCCTCAGTCGGCTTTTTGATGCCATCATCATCGTGCTGACGCTGGAGGTCTCGAACCAGATTCGTGTATCGTTCCCTCTCGGTAAGCCAGCCCCGAATGAAGTCCTGACTGTCCCACTCTACTTCCTACCCATCACCGTCATCATCTGGCAGCTCGTCTTCACTGCTTTTCAGGTCTACAGTCTCTCCCACATCAAACTCCACATGCGCTCGTTTCCGCGGCTGATCGAAGGCCATTTGATCGCTGCGCTCACCTTCATGGGCATTCTCTACATCGTCCATCGCGATTTCTCGCGTCTGGAAAGTGCTTACTTCATCATCATTTCGCTCGTGCTTATGCTGGCCTACCGCTTCATCTGGCCGTTCGCCAGCGCCATCGTCGGCGCTAACCCATGGACGAAGCGCAAGGTGCTGATCATCGGCACCAACAACCAGGCGCTGCAAATCCAGCGCATCATCACGGAGTTCGCGACGGCGGGCCTGCAGTTTGTCGGCTTTGTGCGCCATTCGCACGACGAGCACATCGCGTCCGAAATCACAGCCGAACAGGTTCTGGGCGACCTTGATGTGCTCAAAGACCTCGTGACGGCGCACAACATCCGCGAAATCATCATTTGTGACCGATCCAACGATCACGAATATCTGCGCCAGATCAGCGACACGTTGAGCAGTTTGCCGGTCAACGTGCGCATTGCGCCGGACTATTCCGACCTGGCCTATTTCCACGTGACGGTCGAAGACTTCGCCGGGATGCCGCTCGTCGGCCTCCGCTATGACATGCTGACCATCTGGCAGCGGATCGTGAAACGCATCTTTGACATCGTGGGCGCCACGCTGCTCTTAGCCGCCTTCTCGCCGCTGATCATTCTGATCGCGATCGCCATCAAACTCGATAGCCCCGGCCCGATCCTGTTCAGCCAGAAACGGGCGGGTGAGCGCGGGCGTGAGTTCACCATGTACAAATTCCGCTCGATGGTGTGCGACGCGGAGCAACAAATCACCTATAGTCAGAATTACAAGCGCGCCAATGACCCACGCGTCACGCGAGTTGGGCGCTTTCTACGGCGCACCAGCCTGGATGAGATCCCGCAGTTCCTGAACGTCTTGCGCGGTGATATGAGCCTGGTCGGGCCGCGGCCAGAACTGCCGCAGGTCGTCGGGCAGTATTCGCCGCTGCAATGGAAGCGCTTTGAAGTCCCACAGGGGTTGACGGGCTGGTGGCAAATTAACGGACGTGCCGATCTCTCCCTCTATGAACACACGGACTATGACGTTTTCTACATTCGCAATTATTCCGTCTGGCTCGACCTGATGATCCTGGCCCGTACACCGCTGGCGGTTTTGAAAGGAAAGGGCGCCTTCTAGCGCTGCCTCCCACCATGAACAACGACAAACACTCTGTGCTTGGCATTCTCGTGAGTGCCACCAACTACGACGACGCCACCGCCCGGATCGCAAGTGCGGCGGGTGCGGGCCAACCCATGGCCGTGACCGCCCTGGCCGTCCACGGTGTCATGACGGGCGTCTTCGATGACCAGCAGCGCTATCGCCTCAATCACTTCGATCTGGTGACGCCCGACGGCCAACCGGTGCGCTGGGCACTGCGCCTGCTGCACGGAGTCAATCTGCCGGATCGTGTCTATGGCCCCAACCTGACGCTGCACGTGCTCAAAGCCGCCGAAGAGTCGGGCTATGGCGTCTACTTCTACGGCAGCCGTCCGGAAGTTCTGACCGAACTGCAAAAGAACGCCAAGGAGCGCTTTCCGCAGCTCAAGATCGTGGGCACGGAACCCTCGCGCTTTCGGCGACTGACGCCGGATGAGCGGGATGAAGTGATCGAGCGGATTCAAGCCAGCGGCGCGCAGATCGTGTTTGTCGGCCTGGGCTGCCCACGCCAGGAAACCTGGGCTTACGAGTACCGCGATCGCCTGTCGATGCCGGTCATTGCCGTGGGCGCGGCGTTCGACTTCCTGGCCGGGACGAAGGCGCAGGCGCCGGTCTGGGTTCAAAATGCGGGTCTGGAGTGGCTCTTCCGCCTTCTGCGCGAGCCGGGACGGCTTTGGCGGCGCTATGTGCTGCTCAATCCGACATATCTGTTCCTGATCGCGCTGCAAAAACTCAGGCTGCGACAGTTTGACGTTCAGGGTGCGCAGGTGAACAGCGAACTCCTGTACGGCTAGGTTGAGCGATCACACATCATCAACTTGTGCCAGTTTGGCATGAGCTCATCATCAACATTGATGCTCTCCGGCGGACATTCTGGCTTTGCAAAAGGTGGGTGCCTTTGATATAGTTTGTCGTCGGCAGTAAGACAAATGAGGCTGTTGTCCGTGTATGCTTGATTCACTTAACATGCGACTCGGTGCACGGTTTGCTTTGTTCGATGCGTTGTTCGTCATTCTGAGTCTTTACATCTCTTCGGTCATCCGTACGTCTGTCGACGTTGGCCTTGCTGCGGAACCCGAAGTCTTCGTCATCCCCCTGCTCCTTTACGTCATCACCGTCATCATCTGGCATCTCGTCTTCCAGACATTCAATGTCTACTCGATGATGTACAGCCGCGTCCTGACGCGCTCGCTGCGCCGCATGGTGCAGGCACACATGATGGCGAGTTTGACCTTCTTCGGCGTGCTCTACATCGTCTATCGTGATTTTTCGCGCATCCAGAGCGTCTATTTCGTCCTGATTACACTCGTGCTGATGACGCTCGTCCGCCTCTATCACTTCTGGGGTTTCGCGCGCATCTCTTCCAAGGATGAGCACAAGGTGGTCATCGTCGGCACCGATGAACATGCCTATAAGATCGGAAGCATCATCGCCCGCGTGACGGGGCTGAACCTGATCGGCTTCGTGCGCCACAACGATGACGACGACCCGATCTTGGCCAGCAGTGAGATCATCGGGCATGTCGACGATCTTGCCCGCCTTGTCAGCGAGCGGTCGATTGACGAAGTAATCATCTGCGACCGCTCACGCGAGCGCGATTATCTGCAGCGCATCAGCGATCAGCTTTCGACACTGCCGGTCAATGTGCGGCTGGCGCCCGATTATTCCGACATGGCCTATTTCCTGGTCGGCGTTGAAAACATCGAGGGTATCCCTTTGATCAACCTGCGCTACCAGATCATGACGCCCTGGCAGCGCATCACCAAGCGCACGGTGGATATCCTGGTCGCGCTGCTCGTGCTGGCACTGTCGTGGCCGCTGTTCATCGGGATTGCCATCGCGATCAAGCTCGACAGCGAAGGCCCGATCTTCTTCCGTCAGGTTCGCGTCGGCGAACGCGGACGGCTGTTCACGATCTACAAGTTCCGCTCGATGTTCGTTAACGCCGAGCGTCAATTTGTCTACACGCCGGACTACAAGCAGGCGCGTGATCCGCGCGTGACGAGAGTGGGCCGCTTCCTGCGCCGCACCAGCCTGGACGAACTGCCGCAGTTCTTCAATGTCCTGCTGGGCCACATGAGTCTGGTCGGGCCGCGGCCTGAGCTGCCGGATATCGCGGCACAGTACACGCTGGCGCAGCGCAAACGGTTCGAAGTCCCGCAGGGCTTGACCGGCTGGTGGCAGGTGAATGGCCGAGCCGACCTGCCTATGTATCACAATACGGACTACGACCTCTTCTACATCAGTAACTACTCTCTCTGGTTGGACGTGCGAATTCTGATTCGCACATTGTCGGTTATCTTCCGCGGGACAGGAGCATATTAGTTGCACGAAGCTGGCAACATCGCTTCACAGGGGGACGCCACGGTCAAGACCGATTACCTGCGCGCCCTGTTGGAAGCCTATTACCCTCGCTACTTTTTCGCCCTTTTCCGTGCGCATGAGTTGTACAACGTCGAGCCTTACATCGATCAGCTCCAGGACCCGATCCTCGACCTGGGCTGCGGCGATGGCTTGATCGTCAAACTGCTGTTCCAACGCCAGCTTGACTACGGCATCGATCTATCCGAACGAGCTATCGAGCGCGCGAAACAATCCGGCTACTACAAGACCGTGTTCCTCGGCGATGGTCATCAGACGCCGCTGGAAGACAACTCGCTCGGCGGGGTTTTCAGCAACTGTGTTCTGGAACACATCTCGGACATGCCGGGGCAAATTGCCGAAGTTTCACGCGTGCTGCGCCCTGGCGGGGTGTTCGTCGCGACCTGCCTGACACCGCAGTATTACAATCTCAACCCGGTCTTTCATTCGCTCGACGAGCGCGGCTGGCAATGGCTGCGCCAACCGATGATCGAGGCGGAAAACAAGCTGCATCATCATGTCAGCGTTTACAGCGTCGACGACTACAATCGTTTCTTCGAGCAGACCGGCATGAAGTTAGAGGCGCACCAGTATTATGCACCGCCTGAACTGCTCAAAGTCACCCACAGCTGGGATACGCCGAGCAAGTACATCCTGCCGCCGCCGTTCCCGCTGACCCATCACGGCTGGCTGATCATGTATCTGTACGCGCGTTATGGGATGAGTCCGCGGCCAGAGGTGGTCGACCGTCTCTATGCCCAGTATGAGAAGTTGGTCTATCACCGCGATCGGGAGACACAGGTCGGCGCTGCGCAGATTCTGGTCGCGCGCAAGCTCTAGGACGCGGCCTCCAGGCCTTCTGCATCGGGCTGCAAGAGCACGCGCAGTGTCTGCACAGACAGCGGGACGATCAGGATCGAGTAGGCGACCACCGTCGCCATGATCACGCCGACCAGGCCGTAGATCTGAATCCAATAGAGCGACAATACGACGTTGAGGATGGCTGTGAGGACGCCGGCAATGGCTTGCAGGCGTATCTTCTTGATCGAGTTGAGCACGCTGGCGATGCTGCGCCCCCAGACCGAGAGCAGAGTCCACGCGGCCATGCCAATCAGGAGCGTCTGATCGGCGGTCACGGTGCCACGTGACCAGATATCGATGATCTGGCGCCCCAGCAGCAGCAGCACGCCGACCAGAACCGCCGTGACGAGCAAGCTGAGCCCGGTGGTCGCGAAGAACGTCCGCCGTATCCAGCGCATGTTGCGTTTGGCGAAGGCCGCGCTGTACGACGACCAAAGCGGATAGGTCAGCACCGACGACAAGAAGCCGGTGTAAAGGAACAAATCCCAGGCGATGCTGTAGGAAGCGACTTCACCGGCGCCAAGCTGCGACGCGATGATCATGTTATCGGTCTGGAACAGCACCAACCATGCGAACTGGATCAAGAGGAACTGGAAGCTGTCGCGGCCAAGGCGCCAGCCGATCGACCAATCGAGCGCTGAGAACGACGGGCGCAGTTGAGGTTGCGAGCGGAAATAGAGCCAGGCCGTGCTGATGCAAGCGACCAGCAGCGTCGATCCGAAAGTGGCGACGACGAGCGCCGTCAGGCTGCCCTGCACGGTGATGACCACGACAAATGCGACAATGCTGAGCAGGTTGCCCGCCATGAGCCACAGATTGCCAATGTGCCCGTGCTGGCACGCATGGTAGATACGCGGCGTCAGCGTCAGCGGCAGATTCAGGATGAACAGTGCGACGGCGATCCCGATGGCGGGGCCGACCTCGGCGCGCGCTTCGGCGGTCTCGACTTTGAGCAGCCCTGCCCAATCGACATTCAGCCAGATGACGACGAAGATCAGCAGCAGGATCAGGCACAAGCCTGTCAACAGCCAGAAGGCCGCGGCGACGTAGCGTTGAGCCTCCTCATGGTGATCTTCGCTGTAGGCGCGGGCGACGTCAGAAATCAGGCCATTGGCAATGCCGAAGTCGGCCAGGGTCATCCACAGCATCAGGTTCTGAATCGTGACCCAGATGCCAAAGCGCTCTTGAGCCAGCAGCGGCAGCGCGAACGTGACCGATAGCACGCGCAGGATCACCTGCGTGCCCTGCTGCGCGATGCCCGCAACGACGGCCTGAATAATCCGCACGTAGCGCTGCTGTTCGAGGGTCGCTGGAGCGCTGACCCCAAACAAGAGATTGACCATCTGTTGAAGAGTAGCGAGAGTGCGCGTCACCGAATCGTCTCGTATGCTTGCTCAGTTTTACGCGCGACGACATCCCAGGTGAAGTTGGCTTTGTACTTCGCCTGCCCCTTGGCGCCCATGTCGGCGGCGCGCTGCGGATCAGCCAGTAGATCGCAGATACGCTCCGCTATCGCTTCGGCATCTTGCTCGATGACAAAACCATTGATGCCGTCGTCAATCACTTCCGAGACGGCGGGAATGTTGCAGCCGATGGCGGGTTTGGCGAAATGCCACGCCTCCAGATAGACCGCGCCAAAGCTCTCCTGGGTCGACGGCACACAAAGAAGCGTACACGCCGCCAGCGCGCTGGTCTTGTCCTCCAGGCTCACTTTGCCGAGCCGGTGGATGCGCCGATCGCTGTATGACTGGAAGACAGCCTCGGAGTCCCCCACCGGGGGGCCGAGGAAAACAAACCCTGTTTCGGGAAAGCGCTTCCAAACATGCTCGGCGGCCTCGAGCAGCTTGTGATATCCCTTGTAGGAATAATGCTGCCCAATAAAGAGCACAAACGGCTCCTGTATCTTGTAACGTTCGCGAAAGGCTTCGGGATCGGCTTCCGGCGCCAGCCAGGCACCCATGCCCGTGACGAAGACCCGTTCCGGGGTTGCACCCAACTCGACCAGGGCGCTTTTTTCCGCCTGCGTGAGCGCGATTAACGCATCCGCCGAACGATAGAGCTTGTTGTATTCGTGATAGCGCCAGCCGACCCAGCGGGGATGATGCACCGTCGTCAAGACGAACGGAATATGATGTTGGCGCGCCAGTTGTTGAGAGGCATAGCTGATACCCTCACGCCCGATGCGAACGTTATGAATCAGATCGGCCTTGGCGGCGAAGGCTGCCAGTTGCTTTGCGATAGGGCGAGCAACCAGGGGAAGTACGACATTCATGAATGGATAGTAGAGCGGCAGCAGCGGCAGCATGGCCAGTTTTTCGCTGGGTGTCAAACCCAACGTGTGCACACTGATCCCATCGATCTCATAATCGTGCGGATCTTGAGGCGCTTTGACCGTCGTCCCAGGCAGCCAATCTGTTCGGTTGACATCCCACCACGTCACGACTTGAATAGCATGACGCAAGCACAACTGGCACGCGAGCTGATGTTGAAGAAGCTGCGCGCCGCCGATAGATGGGGGATATGTCGTCAAAGTATAGAGTAGCTTCATGTCGTTCCCATAGCGCGATCACCAGGGGATTATAGAGGAACTACACAACCGCAACAACACCGGCTAACGCAATCATCCGTCCAAATGAAGCCGGTGGTTTCACTTGTCAGATATTCAGCCGTGATACTAGTAACGTCATAAACACGCATCACGAAATTGTGATGCGCGGCGCTTGCCCTAAGCTGCGATCCCTAATGAACAATCAGCTATGATACCTTAAGACTCCCCGTCTGGAACAGAGGTCAACACGCAAGAAGCGAAGCCACAGGGCTGTGGCTCCGCTTCTTCATAGTGCCTACTGCTTATCTCAACCTACGCCTGATTCGTTACCCATCACTCGGTGGAGGGGGTAGCTCATCCGGAGTCGCCGGGGCCTCAGAGGTGGGTTCCTCCGTCGGCAGCGGCACATCCGTTGGCGTCACTTCCGTGGCCGCTGGCGGATCGGTCACCACGGGGGCCGGTTGTTCCGGCGTCACCGGGGCAGGCGCGACTGGCGCTTGCGGCGTCATCATGGGCGGCAGCGGAGTCGGCTTGATCTCCGTATTTTCCATCGCCGTCGGCAGCGGTACCTGCGTGGCCGGTGCCACGGCCTCAGGTGTCGCCGTCGATCCCAGCGGGCTTGACGGATCAAGCGAGAACCTCAGCATGTCTTCCAGTGAGTACTCCGTCCCCAGCGAACTCAGGGCCCGGTTGATGGCATCCCAGTCTTGACTGAATGTCATCATTTCGGCTGCCAGAGTCCCTGGGCCGTTCCAATCGCCTGTCAACGGCGTGCCCCAGTCACCGCCATAGGCGAAGTAGATGTCTGGCGACCCGTAGCTGTTGGTGTTACGCAGGAGCCACTCGCCAGTCTGGTAGGCGAACAGGCCGATCGTATCCGTGCCGTTGCCATCCCAGTCGCCGATGATCGGGTAGCCCCACCATCCGCCATAACCGCTGACGACCACATCGGCGCCGCCACCGGAGTTGGTGTTACGGAGGTACCAATTGCCATTCGTCGGGTTGTAGACGCCGATAGTATCAATGCCATCGCCGTTCCAGTCACCCACAACCGGGTAGCCCCATGAGCCACCGTAACTGAAGTAGATGTCCGGCCCGCCGTAACTGTTGCTGTTGCGCAAGATCCATTCGCCGGTATTGGGCACGAACAGACCGATCGTGTCGGTGCCGTTGCCATCCCAGTCGCCGGTGAGCGGCATGCCCCACCAACCACCATAGCCATTGATGGTGACACTGGGTGTACCGCCGGAGTTGGTGTTACGCAGATACCAGTTGCCGTCATTCGGGTTGTAGACGCCGATGGTATCTGTGCCATCGCCGTTCCAGTCCCCGACCACCGGTTGTGCCCACGAGCCACCATAGGTTGCCTGGTAGTTTGGCGCGCCCGGTGAGGCGTTGGTTCGCAGATACCAGTCCCCGGTCGCCCGTGCGTAGATGCCGATGCCGTCACGCGCAGCCGGATTCGATGTGGGTGGCGCGCCGAGATACAGCCGGCCTGCGCCATAGGTGTAGTCATAGCCGGCGCTACCCATATCGACCGCGCGGCCCTCGAGGAAGCTCTTGACCTGAGAAGTCGTGTAGGTGGGGAAGGCATCCCAGACCAGGGCTGCCGCACCCGCGACGTGAGGCGTCGCCGACGAGGTCCCGTTGAAGCCAGGGCTGGTCGCGGTGTCGACATTGGCATAGCCGGCGATTCGCGGCTGAGCATTGCCTGTCGCCAACGAACCACCCGACCCCATCGCCGGGCCGCGCGAGCTGTAGGACTCTAGATTGTAGGGCGAGAACGTGTTGAGGGCGGCCACGCCAAAGACGGTTGACGAGCTCGCAGGATCGATGAGGCTGCGATCCGTCAGATCATACTCGTACGAGAACGAGTTATGACCCATGACGTCGATGACCTGATTGCCAGTGGCGGACCACTTGTAGACAGCAAAGCCGTAGGTGCCTGAAGAAGGCACAACGTAGGCGATAGATTCCGTCGGTGACTGAGTGCCAGTCTGTGACGCCGTGCTGCTTGCGACATCTTCCCAAGTGCTTGTCGAAGTATTGAAGTGGTATAGCCACAGGTCGTAGTCTTGATCCGTCGTCGGCCAGGCGTTCCAGCGCATATAGACGCGCAGCACGTAACCGGCCTGCACGTTGAGGAAATTGTTGATTTCGTCCCCGGCGGTGAAATTGAGCCAACCGTTCGAATCACTGTCGACGAAGTTACCCTGCCAGTTGTACTGGGCCTGGTTGCCTGCCGCCTGCGTGAAGAGGATGCCCTTGCTGAGTGCATAGCCAATGGCGTTCGAAACAGCACCGGTGCCATCGCCCGACTCGAGATTGTAGTAACCGATGGACGATGTGATGATCTTCGGTCGAGTTGCCGCCGGATAGTTCGCCAGTTCGGTAATGCGCGAGGCCATTTCTGTCCCGGACGTCGGCGAAACCAGGATCATGCAAGCCCCTGGCGCCATGTCATGGACAATCTCGGCCACGGCGCTGCCATGCGTCGACGACTGAAGCGTTCCAAGCGTCGTCAGGCACGAGCCAGACGGCAGTTCGCCGCTGCTCTGCAAGCCCGCGATATTGGTGAAGCTATCCAGGATAGCGACCGTCACCCCGGTGCCGTCGATGCCTGCGGTATGCCAGGCATTGGCGTTCGAGGCGGCCACACCCTGCGTCAGATGGGACCCCGCCTGCGGCGCAACGGTATCCATCGGATCGTTCGGATCGGTGTCCGGATTGGCGTTGTCCATCGGGAAGACGCGGACAATAGGCTGCACCAGCGAGACGCCCGGCAGCGATGCGACCTCGACCAGTGTCGTGACGGGCACCTGGGCATCGAACCAGCGATCGTATTCAGACGTGATGACGCCACCCAACGACCTGACAGTCGCCTTGGCCGCTTCCGCGACCGACGCATTTTCCGCGGTGACCGTCACAGCCACCAGATTCCCGGTGAGCTCGAGTGCGTAAGTCTGTGCAACTTCGAGCGCCTGCGCCTGATTAGAAGTCCAGGCCTGTGCCAGAGTTGCCAGATCCGTACTCAGGCTGACCCCGGGCTGGGACTTGCCACTCACGGGCGGAACGACACCACTGAGAACACCTGGAGGCGCGTCATGCGGCCCCGGGATGATCGCAACCGTCGGAACTGGAGTCGGAGTTGGTTGCGGCGTTCCGTCACCGAAGCGAACCAGACCGCCGTTAAACGTCAGAGGCTGTCCCTGCTCCATCGCCAGCGCGACGGCGCCGGAAACATAGGCCGCCGAGAACGACGTGCCATTGACGGCCTGGTAATCGCCTGCCAGGGTCGTCGCGAGGACATTGCTGCCCGGCGCGAGACCGTCGATTTCCGGGCCATAGCTGGAGAAGCTGCTGCGCGCCAGCGTTTCGTCGACCGCGCCCACGGCGATGACCGACGCATAAGCCGCGGGGTAATAGACCCCCTCACGGCCGCTGTTACCCGCCGCCGCCACCACGGTGACCCCATGCGCGGCAGCATAGTTGACGGCATCCTCCAGGATTGTAGACGGGCTTGGACTGCCCAGACTCAGGTTAATGACCTGCGCGCCATGATCGACCGCAAGCAGGATCGCCTGGGCAACGGCAGCATGCGTACCAATACCGGTGGCATCCAGTACCCTCAGCGGCATGATGTGTGCCTTGGAGGAAACGCCGGCGATGCCAATCCCATTGTTCACGTTCGAAGCGATAATACCGGAGACACTACAGCCGTGTCCGAACTCGTCCTGCGGCGTACTGTCATCTTCGACAAAGTCCCAACCGGGCAGAATGCGCCCTTCGAGATCCGGATGGGCCGCACAAATACCACTGTCGACCACAGCCACGACCGGCGCAGCGCTCTGCTCAGGGGTCGCCGCCCAGGCAGACGGAACGTCCATTGCCTGGAGTCCCCACTGCTGAGGGAACAGCGTGTCGTTCGGGGTCGCTTCGACCAACGCGGAAACGTAATAGTTCGGCTCCCCCGTCACGTTGAATGGTGCGGAAGGCATCTGCGAGAAGGTCGACGGCACGAGGACGACGACCGCATTGAGCGGTGCAATCTCCTGCACCACGACCGCACCGAGCGACTCAAGATAGGCCGCCCGCTCTGCTGGCATGGAAGATGGATCAAACGTGATCACCATCTGGCCGGATGCCGACCCCGGCGCGGGATCGGTCTGCTGGGATGCTGAATCGAGCACCTCAGGATTGGAGCGCGCCGCTTCTACGGGTTGTGCCACGCTGTTTGTGTTCGCCACAGGCTGCGAAACTGGCTGCGCGAGCGGCGCTGCCTGCGGCAGTGGAACCACGACCGCCGGGCTGCTGCTGTTCGCGACAGCGGGCGGCGCAGCGGGCTGCAAATCCTGCTGCGGCCTCACGTCGGCGAACGCCACCTCGACCGGAGCGGCCGCTGGCGCCTCGACCACCGGCGAGGATTCCTCATCTACGGCGTCTGCAACGACCGGCTCGCTGGCTGCGGGCACATCGACAGACGTTTCATTGGTTTGGGGAACGCTTGCGACGTTCTCAGTCGGCAGCACGTAGAGGGTCGGCACGACCACCACGTCTTGTACTTCCTGCATTTTCACCGCGGCGAAAATGCTCACGAGAAGTAGCCCCATGAGTACAACTACAATGTACAAAAATCCGGACCGTTTATTACGGCTGTGCATAAGGTCAGTTTCCTTCCTGCATATTTCCGTTCGGAGTCGAATCTGGAATCGTGTGTTGATCGGGAAGAGCCGCCGCCGAATCGGCCGTTGCGGGCGGCATCGATGTTTCTATTGGCGCCGGAGACTCTGGCGCCTGTGGCGTCGCCATTGGCGGCAGCGGCGTCGACTTGATTTCCATCGTTTCCATCGCCGTCGGGAAAGGTCCCGGCGTGGCAGTCATGACCGCTTCGTCTGACGTCGTCACTTCTTCAGGGATGCTTCCGTGATCGAGCGGGAACCTGAGCAAATCGCCCACCGAGTCGATCCGCTGCGCACTCTGCGCCTGGCTGACGGCGTCCCAATCCGCATTGAAAGCCGGGAGATCGACGACAAAGGTTCCGGGGCCGTTCCAATCGCCGGTCAGCGGTGTGCCCCAGTCTCCACCATAGACGAAGTCAATGTCGGGCGGCCCATAGGTGTTGGTGTTGCGCAGCAGCCACTGGCCCGTCTGGTAAGCGAACAAGCCGATGGTATCTTTGCCGTCGCCGTCCCAATCGCCGACGATGGGGAAGCCCCACCAACCGCCGTAGCCCGTGATGACGATGTCCGCACCGCCGACGGAATTGCTGTTGCGCAGATACCAGTTCCCGTTGGTCGGGTTGTAGATGCCGATCGAATCGTCGCCATCCCCGTCCCAATCGCCGACGAGGGGATAGCCCCAGGCGCCGCCGTAAGCGAATACGAGATCCGGTATACCGTTGCTGTTGCTGTTCCGCAGCTGCCACTCGCCCGTGGTCGGCACGAACAGCCCGATGGTGTCGATACCGTTGCCATCCCAATCGCCACTGACCGGCAAGCCCCAGGAGCCGCCAAAGCCATTGACTGTGACATTGGGCGCACCGACGTTGTTGGTATTGCGCAGATACCAGTTGCCATTCGATGGATCGTAGACGCCGACACTGTCGATGCCGTCTCCATCCCAGTCGCCTACCACCGGTGTTGCCCACGCGCCGCCGTAGATTAACTGGTAGCTTGGGCTGCCCGGCGACGCAGACGTGCGCAAATACCAGTCGCCGGTCGCTCGTGCGTAGATGCCGATGCCATCGCGCACGCCGGGCGTCGCCACCGGTGGTGCGCCCAGGTACAGACGGCCCGCACCATAGGTGGAGTCAAGGCCGGTCGTGCCCATGTCGGCCGCCCGGCTCTCGAGGAAGCTCTTGACCAGCGGCACGGTGAAACTGGGGTAGGCATCCCAGACCAGCGCCGCCGCACCCGCCACGTGAGGCGTTGCCGAGGAGGTGCCATTGAAGCCCGACCAGGTCGCGGTATCGACGTTGGCATACCCGGCGATGCGCGGCTGGGCATTGCCCGTCGCCAGCGAGCCGCCCGGCCCCATCCCAGGGCCGCGCGAGCTGTAGTATTCCAGGTTGTAGGGTGCCATCACATTCAGCGCGGCCACGCCAAAGACATTGACCGGAGTCGCGGGGTCGACCAGACTGCGGTCAGTCATGTTGTATTCAAAAAAGCGCGTGTTGTAACCCATGATGTCGATAACATGGTTGCCCGTGGCCGAGTACATGTGAATGGCAATCGCGTATTGACCCGCCACCAGAATTGGGAACGAGATCGACTCGGTGGGCGATTGTGAGCCGCTCTGCCAGGCGAGACTCGAGGCGGCCGTGTCCCATAGCCCCGTCAGGGAGTTATAGCGCTTGAGGTAGAGGTCGTAGTCCTGATCGGTAACCGGCCAGGCGTTCCAGCGCATATCCACCGTCAGAATATCGCCGACTTGCTCGTTGTAGAAGTCGTTGTATTCGTCCGTTCCGCTGAAGTTGAGCCAACCATTGCCGTCCGGGTCACTGAAGGTGCCCTGCCAGTTGTATTGCGCCGAATTGCCCGCGGCCTGGGTGAAAAGAATGCCTTTGCTGACGGCATAGGTAATCGCATCCGAGACCAGCCCGGTGCCATCGCCGGATTCAAGATTTGAGGCGTGAATTGACGACGTGATGATGTCCGGTCGTGTGGCGTCGGGATAATCAGCGAGTTCCTGGATGCGCGAGGCCATCTCGACCCCCGTACCCGCGGATACCAGGATCATGTTCACGCCCGGCGCCATGTCGTAGACAATTTCGGCCACGGCGCTGCCATGTGACGCGGATGCCGATCCGAGGGTGGTCAGGCGCGAAGCCGGAGGTAGTTCGCCGCTCGATTGCAGAGACGCGACGTTGACGAACCCCACGTCCAGGACGGCGACCGTCACCCCGCTGCCATCAATCCCGGCGCTGTGCCAGGCATTGGCATTGGAGGCAGCTACCCCTTGCGTCAAATGCGTCCCCGCCATCAGCCCGACGTCATCAGTCTGTTGATCGTTGTTAGGGATGTCACCATCCAGCACCATGACGCGAGCCAGCGACTGCACCAGCGAGACGCCGGGTAGCGAACCAATGTCCACCAGTGCTGCGACCGGCACCTGCGCGTCAAACCACCGATCGTATTCGGCGACGACGACGCCACCAAACGCCACAACACTGGCCTTCACGGCTTCAGCCACGGATGCATTGGCCACCGTGACCGTCACCCCGACCCAATCCCCGCTGATTTCGAGTCCGTAGGACTGCGCGAATTCGAGCACCTGTGTCCGATTCTCGTTCCACACGCTCGCCAGCGCAGCCAGTGTCGAGGTCAAGTTAACACCCGGCTGTGGTTTGTCCGTACGGGCCAGCATGCCGGTCAGATCAGCTTCTGGCGATCTTTGTGAAAACGCGTCCGTATCCGGCGTCACGGTGGGAATCACCGCCAGACCAGCGAGGGGAAATCCCTCCTTAGCTAAGGCTCCAGATGCTGTACTGGCGGATAAATTGTCTTCTTCAGTTGCGGCAGCTTGAGCCTGCCGGGATCTCGTCAAACTAAAAGCACTAATCAGGAACAGCCCAACTAGCATGAGTACAGGATACAAGAATACAGACCGCTTGCGACGGTTTGGCATACATCTGCGTCCCTTAGCATAGAGCCTTAATACATTCTATAACAAAATACTTTCGTTTTCCTTGCACAGCTTATTTTAGGAACGCATTTTTACTTTCTTGGCAACCACCATGACCGATTCGTCTCTGTTCAAAAGGGGTGTTTGTGGATATTCTAGCGCGGAGTACTTCCTCATGAAGTTCGGTTATCGTCTCATGGACGTTAGAAATCCTGGGCTGTGTACATAATGGCAGATGTTCTATCCTCGCCTAACATTGCGTTCTGGTTAGTGTCCATTCTCGGGCTCGTGTCCTTCGTCATCATCATGTGGCGTCCCAAACTCGCGTTGCCCGTCGTCTTCGGCTGGATTGCCGTCGTCGACTTACTCAAGCGCCTGCTTTGGTACGATCCGAACCAGAGTATCCCTTCGCTGCTCTACCAGATTGTCCTCATCATCCCGGATGCTCTACTCATTGCTGCCGCACTTCGCACCGCCTTCAATGTTTTCGTCTCGCGTACCTGGCGCTTCAAACCTAACCTCGTCGATGCGCTGGTCGGCCTGTTCCTCGTCTGGTCAGTGCTCAACATCTTCAATCCCAAGCTCGACTCCCTCTATTTGGGTGTTGTCGGCTTTCGTTCCGCCAATCTCTACATCCTGACCTACTTCCTCGCCCGCTCAATCCCCAAGGATGCCCTGCCTACCCTGCTGCGCCAACTCGCGATTGTGATCGCTGCGGGAACACTGCTGGCGGTCGTCTACACCTTCATCCAGCTCCAGGTAGGCTTACATCCGTTCGAACTCCGCTGGCTGACCAGCGGCGAAACCGTCGTCGCCAACCAGGATCAGGTACAGGGATTGTTCGGCACCTTCCGGCCGTTTGCGACCTTCTCCAACCATGAGCAGCTCGGATGGTGGCTCGGCACCGCCATCGCCTTCCTGCCCGCGCTGGTCGGTCCACTCTGGTTATATCTCGTGATCGCTGCACCGGCCGCCTTCATCATCATCCGCACGCTCTCACGTTCCTCCTGGCTCTTCACCGGTGCCAGTCTTGGCCTCATGTTCCTGTTCAGTCTCTTCACGCGCTCGTGGCGACAGAGCGCCCGCAGTCTGCTCATTGTCGTAGCGCTGGCTGCCAGCTTCTTCGCCTGGACACGTCTCGGCGACTCACTGCTCACCGCCGACACTTCCGAGATCATCGACACGATTGAGTCGACCATCGAAACCAACGCGACCGGCACGGCAACCCCCGGCCAGCCGCGGCCCACACCTGGGGCGCCAGGACGCACTACCATCGAAGACGTTGAGCAACAGAACGCCGATGCCTTTACCGCCCGCGCCACCACCACCGGCACGATTGAGTGGCGCATCTACACCGTCCAGGCGCTGATTGGCGACCCATCCTGGCGCACCCTGCTCGGCAACGGCATGGGTTCGATGTGGTATGCTGCCCGCTTCAATATCGAAGGCGCCATTCTGCCAAGCTCCGTGGAAGTGCGGCAAGTGGGCGTGCTCGGCCTGCCGCCGGGCAAGCGCATCCTGTCTCACATCGGCCTAGTCGACACGGTTTACGAGCTGGGCATCGTCGGCCTCACGCTCTTCCTGGCGGCTTCGATCACAGCGATCGTGAGTGCAGCGAGACGCCTATTCGCGGCGACGTATCCCCAGGCGCGCAACATCGGCTTCAGCTTCGTCGCTCTCCTCGTCGCGATCATGCTCGTCAACGCGTCGTTCGCCAACACCTTGACCAACGCTCGTTCGGTGGCGGTCGTCTTCTGGGGTGTGCTCGGCCTGCTCATAGCTGTCAGTCTGAACACTGAGCTTTTCGCCGCAGCGCGCGACCGAACTCAGCAGCCATGAGCAACCGAAGTCTTCAAGATGAGGTTGATCTTCATCAATGAGGCGACTGAACCGCACAACGACATCTCCGAACACGGCGTGGTTCTGGGGAGCGCTGGTACTCATTATGCTCTTGAAGAGTGCCCTCAGCATTCCCTACATCACGCACCCGGCGTGGGAGAATCACGAGGCAGACTTCTATAACGTCGTGCGCTTCATGGTCAGTGAGGGACGATTTCCGACCCGGGCAGATTACCCCGACGCCAATGCGGATGTCCTTCAGGTGACACAGCCGCCGTTGTATTTTATCGTCGCACTGCCTGTGTTGAACGCGCTGGATAGCACGCAGCCTGTCCCTGCCCCACCCCAACCGCTCCAGATGTGCATCGCGTGGGAAGACTTCAACGCCATCCCTATGTCGGCCAGCGATCTCGTCGCCTATCCGTCGACGGCGCCGAGCCCGGCCATGGTGCGCGTGGTCTTGCGGCTGCTCAACGTCACTCTGACTCTGGCGGCGGTCGTCCTGACCGCCTTGACCGTGCTCAAGCTCGTGCCCCGGCATTATGTCGCGGCACTGCTCGCTGCCGGACTGCTCGCGTTCGAGCCGACCCTCTTCGGCTACATGGCCGAGATCAATAATGACCCGCTGCTGGCCTTTCTCGCAGCTCTGAACATGTATTTTTGCGCGAGCCTCATTACGAGCCCGAAGTTGACTCGCCGTGACATTCTGGGCATACCGATCACACTGTTGCTCGCCATCCTCACGCGCCTCAACGGTTGGTCTATCGTCGCCGTAGATGTGGTGATGCTGTTCATCTTTCTCCACCGCCTGAGCGGAGGACTTGTCACGCCACGACGGCGCAAGATGCTGCTGCTCCTGATTGGTGCGGTAAGTCTGTCGATCATCGGCATCATCGTCATCAACCTGATCCTTTATGGATCGTTGTTTGGACGCTACCAACTGGTCGAAACCAATCTGGCGACGACCTTGCTGCACAACTTCACGATAGAGCGCGCCGTCAACATCACAATCGCGACCGTCCGTGACCTGGCGTCATCCTACAGCGGGCCGTTGAACACGTTGAGACCATCGACAAAACTGGTCGCCGCTTACGTCGTTTTCACCATCATCGTCATCGGAGTCGCAACCCTGGGCGCTGTACGCCTCTGGCGTCGAAATCGCGCCGCCGTCTGGCTGCCGATCCTGTTCGTCGCCAGCGCAACGGCCTTGGTACTCGCGCGCAACTTCAATTCCATCGAGCTTACGACCGAGTACAGTACGACGCTGATTTATACGCCCGTGCGCTACTTTATCACCGGCCTGCCCGCCGCCGCAGTCTTCATCACGGTCGGGTTATCCGAAATCCGATTTGGCGAGTGGCTCGCCGCAGGCTTAGGCGCCGGATATCTGGCCCTGACGCTGCTTGGCATTTTGAACCTGGAGCAGTTCATCGACCCCACCGCAGCCGATTCACAGTATGTCGTGACGGAACTCCCGGCGCTGGAAACGTCCGCCAATCTCGATGAGACATTCCCGCAGATCGTGGGCTATCAGCTCACGCCCGATGACGATCAGCAAACGGTTGGGCTGACGCTGTATACGGAAGCCGTGCAGCCGCTGCACAAGAATTATGCGGTCAGGGTCGAATTGGTCGGGCCAAATGGCGACAATATGCGCTGCCAATATCTGCCTGCCGATGGCGCCTACCCATCCGCGTACTGGAATCCTGACGAGATCATCAAGACGAGCGCCGTCATTCCCAACTGTGCGAGTGCGTTCGCCCCAGGGACGGATGTGTACCTGCGCTGGGCGAGCGACGACGGGCTTTCGGATCGCATCCACCTGGGTTGGATCAACCAACCGTTGCTGACCGCTCAGCCCTGTCCCGCCTACCTGGGCACCATCGACGACAGCTTGAGAGTGATCCGTTACACGGGGTTGATGCAGCAGCCGGTCGGCGATCTCTATCTGCCGTCCGTCAACTGGCTGACGACCAATACCCCGCTGCAGGCCGTTTTCCGCGTCTACGTGCTGCGTCAAGAAAACGGCGCGGCGGAATTCACCTGCCGTAGCCAGCCACGGCTCGATACCTTGCCCTTCAGCGCCTGGGAGCTAGGGGAAAGGGTGTTCTTTGACGAATGCCCGATGGAGATCCCGGCGACTGCCCCGCCAGGGACGTATCAGCTCTGGCTTGGCGTCCAGGATGTCAACGGTGATTGGTTGTCCGCCAAGGATGCCTCCGGCACGCTATCGCCCGATCATCTGATTCAGGTAGCGACCGTTGAGCTCGTCAGTCCGGAAGAATCTGCGACAGACTGATAGGTCGGGTATGTCAAAGGCGCTTGCAGCCGAGATCGATTTGATCTGATTGCAAGCGCCTCTCTGTTATACCGAAGTCAACTTCAACTCGCGCCGCACGCGATGTGGCTATCCGCCGGGTGCCACCTCCGGGCTAGCCAAACTTTCCGGTGGCGACACTGGCGGCACGAGCGTCGGAAGTACCGTGGCTGTGGGCGCCTCCGTCGGAACGTCCGTGGGCACAGCCGTGGCTGGCGGCGGGACCAGGGTCGCAGGCGGCACAGGCGTATCCGTTGGCGGAACGAGTGTCCACGTCGGCGATGCCTCCACCGTCGCGACCGGTGCAACTGTCGCCATCGGCGGCAGCGGCGTCGGCCGAACTTCTGTGGTTGCCATCGCCGTCGGCAGCGGAACCTGTGTGGCCGTGGTCACGTCTTCGGTCGGCGTCGCCGTCGCATCCAGCGGGCTTGACGGATCGAGCGCGAACCTGAGCAGGTCTTCCAGCGAGTAGTCCGTCTCCTGCGCGCTCAGCGCCCGGTTGACGGCATCCCAGTCGTCACTGAAGGCCGGGAGATCCGCTGCGAACGCGTTTGGCCCATTCCAATCACCGACCACCGGCGTACCCCACTCCCCACCAAAGGCGAACTGGATGTCCGGCGAGCCGAAGTTATTGCTGTTACGCAGCAGCCACTGGCCCGTCTGGTAGGCGAACACCCCGATGGTGTCGCTGCCGTTGCCGTCCCAGTCACCCACGATCGGGAAGCCCCACCAACCGCCGTAGCCGCTGATGACGATTTCCGCGCCGCCGCCGGAGTTGGTGTTGCGCAGATACCAGTTCCCGTTCGACGGGTTGTAGACACCCACTGTGTCCCGACCATCACCGTTCCAGTCGCCGACCACCGGGTAGCCCCAGGAGCCGCCATACGTGAAGTAGACATCCGGCGCGCCGTAGCTGTTGCTATTGCGCAGCAGCCATTCGCCCGTGCTCGGTACGAACAGGCCGATGGTGTCCGTGCCGTTGCCGTCCCAGTCACCGCTGATCGGCATGCCCCACCAACCGCCAAAGCCGCTGATGGTGGCACTTGGAGCACCGCCGCTGTTGGCGTTGCGCAAGTACCAGTTGCCATTCGACGAGTCGTAGACGCCGACGCTATCGATGCCATCGCCGTTCCAATCGCCCGTGACCGGCTGTGCCCACGAACCGCCATAGGTCAGTTGATAGTCGGGCCCACCCGCTGAAGCCGACGTGCGCAGATACCACGCACCATTCGACCGTGCATACATGCCGATGCCGTCACGCCCGGCCGATGAACTGACGGTCGCCGTCTCATAGGCGCCGACGTCGCACGGGGATTTACGGCCGACGCCGCGTTGATCCGTGGAGACCGATCCGACACCGGCGAGCGAGGAGCAATTGCCATGGCTTATCGCCACGCTGCCACTCCCCAGCGCCCGCGTCTGGGTTGGACCGCCATTCGACGCCAGCGATCCAAGATTGAGCGGCGATGCCGCGCCATTGGTCAGGTTGCCGGTCGTCGTCCCGGTGATCGATGCACCACTGGTATTGCCAATAACGTTGTAGCCGAGCGAGTTGATAGTGCCGCCAATGTCCGGAGCGCCGCTGGTGCCAGTGTTGAGCGCCACAATCGTGCTGCCCAACTTGAACGTCCCCTGGTATTGGCGGATGCCGCCCCCATAAGGCGCCGAATTGCTGGCAAAAGTGCTGTAGACGACCGTCGCCGTGCCGATGCTGTAGATGCCACCGCCGTCAGAATTGGCTGTATTGCTGGAGAACGTGCTGTTGCTCACGTTCAAAGTGCCGTTGTCACTGGCAATGCCGCCGCCATTGGTTCCGGCGCCGTTGCCAGAAAAGGTGCTGGCCGTGACATTGACCGTCGCATTGAAATTGCCGATACCGCCACCGGCGTTGGCCGAGTTGTTATTGAGACTCGTGTTGATCACATTCAGCGTACCACCGGCATTATTGTCGATGCCGCCGCTGACGTTGCTCGCCGAGTTGCTGGAGAACGTGCTGCCCGTCACCGTGATCGAGCTATTGCTGCCACCGCTGAGGCCGCCGCCATTGGTCGCCGTGTTGTTGGTGAAAATGCTATTGCTCACGGTGACGTTACCACCGCCGTAGACATTGATACCGCCGCCGTAAGGCGCCGTGTTGCCGGTGAACGTGCTGTTCGAAATTGACACCGTGGTGCTGGAGGTGAACATACCACCACCGGACGCCGTCGTAGCCCGGTTGCTGGAGAAGGTGACACCACTGATGTTCATCGAACCGCCGTAGCTATCGACGCCACCGCCGTCATAGGCCGCAACATTGCTGCTGAAGGTGCTCGTGCTCACGCTCAGCGAGCCTTCATTGATGATGCCAGCGCCACTGCTCCCGGCTGTATTGCCGTTGAAAATGGTGTTGCTCACGTTGACCGTGCTGCCGCTGCCGTTGGTGATGCCACCGCCATAGAAGGACGAGTTCCCGGAAAAGGTGCTGCCACCATTGACGGTGGTCGTGCTGCCACCGCTGTTGAAAATGCCACCGCCGCTGTTGGTGGCCGTATTGCCGGAGAAGGTCGAGCCGGTCACGGTGACGCTGGCGTTGCCATAGCTGTGCACACCGCCGCCGCTGTCCGATGCAGCATTCTGAGCGAGCGTGCTGGTGTTGATCGTCAGCGCGCCGCCGCTGTTGGCGATACCGGCACCGAAAATGGCCGAACCGCGGCGCAGCGCAATGTTGTTCAGAGTGAGATTGCCGCCGCCGGTGATCAGGAACAGGCGGAACGCAGGAGTCCCACCCGCTGCGCTGCGCTCGATGCTGGCGCCGTTCCCGTTGATAGTCAGGCGACCACCAGACCCGACGCTCACGATTGCTGGCAGGCCATTGCTGGTGCCGCCAGTGTTGTTATTGGCCGAGGTGAGCGTGTAGGTGCAGCCGGAAGCCAGGTTGATCGTGTCATCCGCGCCGCTCGAGTTCGCACTGCTGATCGCGTTGATCAGTTCGCTGACGCTACAACCGATCGTGACGTTCGCGAATGATTCGGCGGCACTCAGCGCGCCGACTTCATCTTCGGTCTGCCGCGGCTCGATCGTGATGATGGGCACCGACGTGGGCACATCCGTGCTCGTCGGCTGCGCCAGCGGTGTCGGCGTTGGCGGCAAAATCAGCGTTGCCACGATGACGGGCGCTGCCACTGTGGGAACGGGCGACGCAGAGACGACATCAGTTGTCGTCGGCGCCTCGCTGATCGGTGTATCCGAAGGGACTATCACGGCTGAAGGACTGGGCGGAATAAGCGCCGTCGCCGAAGGTTCAGCGCTCGGTTCTTCCGTATCAGTCGGAAGCTTGACCGTCGTCGGCGAGCTTGCGACGACCGGCTCTTCGCTCGGTGCGACGGATGCCTGAGCCACCACCTGCGCCGTGGGCGAAGGCAGCTCCATCAAAGTTGGGATGACGACATCTTGAACCGACGCCGTAAAACCTGATGCTGTGACGAATAGTGTTGCGACTACCACTAAGCCGAGTAAAAGGAGGGGAAGAAGGTAAGGTTTGATCTGCATGGATTTCATCTACCGTCGTGCGGACACTGCGTAACAGCTGCGGAAAGGCCGTGACAACTCTCGTATTTCATATTACACGCGTCTTGCGAGCGCATGGCTAGAGAGTGCCGCAACCGGAATGTGACCATTGGCCCAGTTTACAGGAAGTAACTCGCGATTTCCAAGTACATTGGTACAAGGCGTTCTAGGTCTATAATCCTGCTTATTTTCGCCCAAAGGACCCTTGTGCCATGAGCGTACACCCGACGACGACCGATCATCTTGACCCCGCCCTTCGCAAACACCGCACTGCATCGGCCACTGTGAAGCTTTCCCACAAAGACGCACCTATCGCCAACCACGAAGTCGTGGTCGAGCAGAAAAAGCATCGCTTTCTTTTCGGCACGAATTGGTCGAATCAGACCATCGCGCTGGTCAACGGCGAGCTCTCCGGCCAGGAAAAGGAGCAAGCTGAACGTCATACGCAGCGCTACCTCGATCTTTTCAACATGGCGACGCTGCCCTTCTACTGGGCGACATTCGAGCCTGAGCGCGGCCAGCCGCAGACGGAGCGCATCCTCAAAATGGCGCGTTGGTATCAGGCGCATGGCTGCACGACAAAGGGACATCCGCTGTGCTGGCATACCCTGACCGCCGACTGGCTGCTCCAGATGACGAACGAGGAGATTTTGCAGGCGCAGTTGGCGCGCATACGGCGCGATGTGGCGGACTTCGCCGGTGTCGTCGACATGTGGGATGTGATCAATGAGGCCGTCATCATGCCGGTCTTCGATCGCTACGATAACGGCATCACGCGCCTATGCAGGCAGCTAGGGCGCATCGAGCTCATTCGCGCCGTGTTCGACGAGGCGCGGGCAATCAACCCACGTGCGACCTTGCTCATCAACGATTTCGACACATCAGCGGCCTATGACATCCTGGTCGAAGGCTGCCTGGAAGCGGGCATTCAAATTGACGTCATCGGCATACAGTCTCACATGCACCAGGGCTACTGGGGCGTCGAGAAGACCCTGCGCGTGCTCGAACACTTCGAGCGTTTCAAGCTTCCGATTCATTTCACAGAGAACACGCTGGTCTCCGGCCATCTGATGCCACCGGAAATCGTCGATCTGAACGACTATCAGGTCAGCGAATGGCCGACCACGCCCGAAGGCGAAGCGCGCCAGGCCGAACAAGTCATCTCGCACTATAAGACATTGGTCTCGCACCCGGCGGTGCAGGCGATCACGTGGTGGGATCTCAGCGATGGCTGCTGGCTCAATGCGCCATCGGGGCTGCTGCGCAAGGACGAGTCGCCCAAGCCTGCCTACGACGAGCTGCTCAAGTTGATCAAGGATGAGTGGTGGCTGGCACCGACACGGATGGCGACCGACAGCAACGGCCAACTGACGTTCAGCGGCTTCCTCGGCGATTACCAGCTCTCCGTCGACGGCCAGCAAGCCACCTTCGCCCTGGATAGCCCCGGCGAAGTCGCGATCGACATCGAACTCTAGCGATCCAGGGTACAAAAAGAGCGCGGCTCGAACCGCGCTCTCAAAAGATTCAGACTGCTCTAGCTCTCAGCGCTGGTCGACCGGCAGGTAATCGCGTTCGGTTGCGCCGGTGTAGATCTGGCGCGGGCGATTGATGCGCGTCGCCGGATCGTTGCGCATCTCTTTCCACTGGGCGATCCAGCCCGGCAGACGGCCAAGCGCGAACATGACCGTAAACATGTCGGTCGGGATGCCCATGGCGCGGTAGATGATGCCGCTGTAGAAATCGACGTTCGGATACAGCTTGCGCTCGACAAAGTAGCTGTCGTTCAGCGCGATTTCTTCCAGATTCTTGGCGATCTCAAGCAGCGGATCGCTGACGCCCAACGCGCCGAGCACGTCGTCCGCGGCCTTCTTGAGGATCTGCGCGCGCGGGTCGAAGTTCTTGTAGACGCGATGCCCGAAGCCCATCAGCCGGAAGCCGGAATCACGGTCTTTCGCCATGTTCATGTACTTCTTGTAGTCGCCACCGTCAGCGTGGATCTTTTCCAGCATTTCGATCACGGCCTGGTTGGCGCCACCGTGCAGCGGCCCCCAGAGCGCGGAGACGCCCGCGGCGACGGAGGCGAACAGATTGGCCTGGCTGCTGCCGACCATACGCACGGTCGAAGCACTGCAGTTCTGTTCATGATCGGCATGGAGGATGAGCAGCAAGTCCAGGGCTCGCGAAAGCACCTCTGGAACCTCGTAAGGCTCAGTGCGGACGGCGAACATCATGTGCAGGAAATCTTCGGTGTAGCTCAGATCGTTGCGCGGATAGATGTAGGCCTGACCGATCGATCGCTTGTACGCATAGGCGGCGATGGTCTTGAATTTCGCCAGCAAGCGGACAATGTTCAGGTCGATGATTTCGGGGTCGAGGAATTCGGGGTAATAAGCGGAAAGCGAGATGGCCGTCGCCGACATGATCGCCATCGGGTGTGCGGTTCCAGGGAAGCTCTCGAAGAACTTCTTCATATCCTCGTGCAGGAGGGTGTGATAAGTCAGTTTCTGTTCGAAGGCGGCCAGTTCCGCGGCGGTCGGCAGCTTGTTATAGACCAGCAGATAGCAGACCTCGACGAAACTGGATTTTTCGGCGAGCTGCTCGATGGGATAACCGCGGTAACGCAGGATGCCTGCCTCACCATCGATGAACGTGATTTCGCTCTCGCAGGAGCCGGTATTGCCATAACCTGGGTCATAGGCGATCGCGCCGGTTTGCGCTCGCAGCTTGGTGAAGTCGATGGCGACTTCATGCTCGCTGCCTACCATAACGGGGAACTCGTATTCTTGCCCATTCAAAATTAGCTTTGCGGTGGTCACGGGTATATATCCTTCCAAAAACTTTAGCGATGACGCGCACCTTGTAGCCTACACAGAATGTACCTGTTTTGGCACGAACAAACGACACTGTTTGATACGACAAAATTCACGAATTACGGTGGATTTCGTGAATTCTGAACGTTGTGTGCGAACCGAAACAAATAAAAAGACGAGCCGCGTGGACTCGTCTTTTTTACTCATCATCAGGCGGCAACTACCAGCCGCGCTGCGCGATCTTTTCGCCTTCCGGCATCGTGCCGACGTTGATGCCGACCATTGCCTCGCCAAGCCCGCGGCTGACGTCCGCCAGCACCGCCGGATTGTTGAAGTGCGTCACCGATTCGACAATTGCCTTGGCCCGTTTGGCCGGGTCACCGCTCTTGAAGATGCCGCTGCCGACGAAAACGCCGTCCATGCCGAGCTGCATCATCAGGGCCGCATCCGCCGGGGTCGCGACGCCACCCGCGGCGAAGTTGACGACCGGCAGCCGACCAAGCTGCGCCGTCTCTTTTACCAGATCGTAAGGCGCCTGGATGTTCTTGGCATAAGCGAACAGCTCATCCTCGTCCATCGATGTCAGGCGGCGAATTTCGCCCTGCACAGTGCGCGCGTGACGCACAGCCTCGACCACGTCGCCGGTGCCCGCCTCGCCCTTGGTGCGGATCATGGCCGCGCCTTCATTTACGCGCCGCAGCGCCTCGCCCAGATTGCGGCAGCCGCAGACGAACGGCACCTTGAACTTGTGCTTGTTGATGTGGTTCTCTTCGTCCGCCGGGGTCAGGACTTCGCTCTCGTCGATATAGTCGATGCCGATCGATTCGAGAATCTGCGCCTCGACGAAATGGCCGATGCGGCACTTCGCCATTACGGGGATGGTGACGGCGCTCATGATTCCCTCAATCAAATCGGGATCGCTCATACGAGCGACGCCGCCGTGCGCGCGAATGTCCGCCGGGATGCGCTCCAGCGCCATCACCGCGCAGGCACCCGCATCTTCAGCGATTTTCGCATGTTCGGGCGTCACCACATCCATGATGACCCCGCCCTTCAACATCTGCGCCAGCCCGGCCTTGAGCTTGAATGTCCCGGTCTCGCCATTCAGGTTGTGACCGTTTTGGTTTCCGTTGTCCGCCATCTTCTGATTCGCCTCACCTTGTAGGATCTCACAGTCCCACTTTAATGTATGGGTGATCAAATTATATGTCCAATTATGACCATTGGTGAGAGGATTGTGTAGTGCAAATCGCGCAGTTACACTAGCCCGGCTTTCGTCACGCTATTCATAAAGGTCGAGCGATGCAATCGACACCCATTCTGATCATCCTCGCCGGGGGTGCCTCGTCGCGCATCTGGCCGCTGCGCGAAAAGTCGCTCCTGCGCTTTGGCACAGAGCCATTGCTGTTCGTTCAGCTTCGCCGCTATCAGGCGCTTGGCTTCCACGAAATCGTCGTCGTCGCCAACCCGGAAAACCACGCCGAGATTGCGTCGCTGGTCTCACAGATCCCGCAGCTGACAGTCCGGGTCGTGGTGCAAACCCAGGCGAAGGGTATGGGCGATGCCCTGCTGCAAGCCGCCCCGGCGCTGCCGAGCCGCGCGGGAGTCCCGGTCTACGTGACTCAGGTGCACGACATCGTCGACGAGCAACTTCACATCGATATGCTGCACGCCTGGCAGCGCGATCCGTCGGCCAGCTACATCGCGGGCTTCGAGCGTGAGGACTACTTCCCCGGTGGCTATCTGATCGTCAGCCCCAGCGGTCGCCTGACGGGCATGATCGAGAAGCCCGGTGCGGCGAACAAGCCGAGCAATCTGGTCAATATCGTCGCCCACATCCACGCCGATGCGGCCCGCTTGATGGACGCGATTCGGGCGGAATACGTGGCAGGCGACCAGACGGACGATCATTACGAGCGCGCGATGGACAAACTGATGAAGGAGAAGGTCTTTCGCGTCGTCCCCTATCACGGCCAATGGAGCGCGCTCAAGTATCCATGGCAGGTGCTCGATGTGATGAACTACTACCTGAACAAGATCCAGGGGCAGCACGTGGCCGAAAGTGCCTTCGTCGCCAAGACGGCCACACTGGTCGGCGACGTCTACATCGGCGAGCAGGCGAAAGTCTTCCCCGGCGCAGCGGTCGTCGGCCCGGCCTACATCGGCGCCCACACAATCGTCGGCAACAACGCGCTCGTCCGCAACTCGATGGTGCTCAATCACTGCAACGTCGGCTTCACGACCGAGGTCGCGCGCAGCTACGTCGCCGACCACTGCGATATGCACGCTTGCCGGGTGCTCGACTCCGTGTTTGCGCCGAACGTCAATTTCTCCGCGGGCTGCACGACCGCCAACCTGCGCATCGACCACGGCAACGTGCCGAGCAAGATCAAAGGGCAGAAAGTCGATACCGGGCGTGGTAAGCTGGGCGCGATCATCGGGCAGGGTGCATTCCTGGCCGTGGACGTGATGACGATGCCGGGCGTCAAGATCGGTGAAAAAGCGCAGGTCGGGCCGGGCACGCACGTACATCAGGATATTCTGGATGGTCAGCGCGTCTATGTAAAGCAGGAGCACATCGTCATAGAACCGACAGAAGCGGAGCAGTCCTCATGATTCCATTGGAACAATCCCTGGCGGACAAAAAGACCATCCTGATCGTCGTCGCCCACCCGGACGACATCGAATTTGGCATGGGCGGTTCGGTAGCGCGCTGGACAGACGAAGGGCATCGGGTCATCTTTTGCATCGTCACCAACGGCGCAGCGGGCAGCAACGACCCGAACACCGATTGGGATGCCCTGATCGTCACGCGCCAGGCAGAACAGCGCAGAGCGGCGGACATCCTGGGCGTGGAAGACGTGCGCTTCCTGAATTACGCCGATGGCACGCTGGAGCCGACTCTCGGCCTGCGCCGCGATCTGACGCGCATCGTGCGCGAACTGCGCCCCTACCGTGTCGTCATCATGGATCCGACAGCCATCCTGATCCAGGGTGAGCAGTTCGACTACATCAACCACCCCGATCATCGCGCTTCCGGCGAAGCGGCACTCTATGCCGTCTTCCCCAGCGCCGAGTCGCGTCCGATCTTCCCGGAACTGCTCGACGAAGGCTATGAGCCACATCACGTGGAAGAGTTGTACCTGGGGCTCAGCCAGAACCCGAACATCGCCGTCGACATCACCGGCTACACGGAGCGAAAGATCAAGGCGCTCCTCAGCCATGAATCGCAGGTCGACGCAAGCGTCGGCGACATGGTGCGCGGTTGGGACACGGAAGGCGGCAAGCAGGCCGGCGTGGATCAGGCAGAGGTTTTCCGCGTCATGCGCTTTCCAACCGAGCAGCCCAAGACGGAGGAGCCGGTCGGCGCGCACGAGCAGCCCAATGGGTGAGCCTCATCCCATGCAGACGGCAGCCAGCACCTGCAGCGATTAATCGATTTCGTTCAGATCGGCTTCGATGATGTCGTAGACGGCATCCAGCAGATCGTCGGCGTTTTCGAGTGCGTCCAGCGCCTCGGCATCTTGCGACTGCATGAGCAAACTTGCCGCTTCGAGCAGACGCACCGCCGCCTTGCCGACCAGCGAGGCCACATCCTGATAATCGTGCGCGACCAGCAGATTATCAATGATGGTGACGGCCTCGCTGGCTTGGCGTTGGGCCGTCTCAAGTGTCTTGATGGCTTCGGTCGATGTATTCATCAGATTCCTCTTCGCGGTCATTTGCGCGCAGCATTTCCAGGGTTTGCTGCTCTAGTTCCCACATATCCAGCCGCTCGCGCTGCTTCAGGAGCTGGCGCAGGCGCGGATAACCAGCGGCATACTCGCGCGCCCATTCCTGAGCGAACGCGCCGCTGCGGATTTCCGTCAGCGTCGTCTCCATAATGCGTTCAAGCTTGAGATCGTCAATGCGTTCGGCACGGCTGAGTGTGCCATACTGCGCGGGCAGTGAAGCGAGCTTCAAGGCATTGAGCAGCCCGTGCCGCGACGCCTGCTCCAGTTGATCGCCCGATTCGCCTGACAGATACAACTCGGTGAAGACCGCTTCCGGTGAGTAGCCGGAACGGATCAGCACATTGGCCGCCGTGATGATGGCATCGTAGAAGAGCGGCAGCACGGCCTGCTGCAAGAACAGATCGAGTTCCGCCTCTTGCTCGAAGCGGACTTCGACGGCACCGCCACGCAGTGCTCCCAAGGCGCGGGCCACCGCGAGGACAGTGTTCCAGGCCTGGCGGCTGGCATCCTGGCCGACAGCGACGAAACTGGTGTAGCCGGAGCCTTCCACAAAGCGCTCGCGCACCGCCCTGCCCAGCGTGCGCGCAGCGATCAAGCCGACGTCGACGAAGGTGGGCGCCTCGATGAAGCCAAACGCGATCGTGTAGGCACTGGCAAAGATCAGCGTTTGCCCACGCCGGAGATGCGGCGACACGTGCTCGATGTACGTCTGTGGCATCGCTTCATCGCGCACGAGCAGCATGACCACGTCCGCCTGCTGCGTCGCCGCGGCGATGTCTTCTACTTGAAAACCTTCCTCCGCTGCCAGGAGTCTGCGTTCCTCGGTCGGATCGGCGACGACGACGCGCACACCGCTATCGTGCAGATTGAGCGCGCAGGGCCGCCCCATGTTGCCATAGCCGATACAGGCCACAGTTTTCCCGGCCAGAAAGCTAAGATCGCCCGCATCTTCATGATAGATAAAGGACATAACGTCTTCCAGCGCTTTATAATACGACTCAAAGAGTTAGCTGAATCGGGAGTGCTCATAGCATGCTCAAACGATACCCTGTGCTCCTTATCCTGGCAATGACCAGCCTTCTCGCCGCCGGATGTGGCGCGCAAGAAGGAGCCACCCCGCCTTTTGATCGCTACCAGGCCCAACAAGTGGTCGATGCTTTGAATGCCGCGGGGGCCACCGTGCAAAACCCGGTACAAAACATGACTGTCGGGCGCAACGCACCGTCGACATTCAACAACCGGATCATCTTCGAGGTGCCGCGCATCGCGCCGGATGGTGGACAGATTCTGACGTTCCGCAGCGCTGGCGATCTGCAAGCGTGGCAGGACTACATCACCGGGCTGCGCAACGATCCGAATACCCGGCGGTCGGTCATCTACGTTTACGTCAAAGACAACGTCCTGCTGCAACTGAACGCCAATCTCACCAACGCAGAGGCCACTCAATATGGCGATGCACTGCAAGCGATGAACTAACGCCGCTGACAGGGTGCTTACACCTCGTAGACGTAAACCGGCAGATCGTAGCCATTGCGCTTGAAGGCGAAATGGTGATACAGGCGCTGGGACTGGATGTTCGTCTCCTGGGTATTGACGGTGAAGGCATAGACGCCGCGCTGGGCGAAGCGCAGCAGCAAATCGTGCAGCAGCACCGTACCAACGCCGTGGCCCTGGAACGAGGGCAGCACCGCCAGCCGCGCCAGATGCGCGCCGTCGAAGTAGAGCGTGCTCAATTGATAGCCGATAATCAGGCCGTCCTGCGTGGCCACCGTGACGGACGCCGCCATGCTCGCCGCCTGGCGGATTTCGTCGCCGCTCATCTTCCACGGTGCGGCAAAGGCCGCCTGATCGACGTCGATGACGGCGGCCAGTTCGTTCGGCTGCAGAGGACGCACCTGGAATTCGTTGGAGGTGATATTCGGAATCTCGCGGCTCGAACGACGCATGGTGATCACTTCGTCGAAGCGGTGAAAACCAAAGGGTTCGAAGTAGGGCGTCACCCAGGCATTGATCACCAGCAGCGCAACGCGCTTGACGTCGTGAGCGGCAAGTGCGCCGGTCGCGCGTTCCCACAGGCGACCCAGCACCTCTTCCGGCGCGTAGCCATCGTCGACGACGGCCAGCCGCACCCATGAGGCGCCATCCAGCGGCGGGCCCAGGCCCAGGAAGCCGACAGCGCGCGTGCCCTGATAAGCGACCCAGGTCAGCGGAGGCGCGTCCTCCAGCCAGTGCTCCGTCTCGAACCAGTCGAGGTGCGTATGGATCGAATCTGCACGCCCGATCAACTGCTGAACAGCGCGACGTTGATGGCGTGCGAACTGGACGACGCTGATCGACTCTACATCGCGGCGTTCGCGCCTGCCGAATAACATGTTCATCCCCGTTTTAGACGCGTCGGGAAATCCGGCGCCGTGATACGAATAATCGTGCAGATCCGCTGATCGGCGATGCGGCTGGCGATGCGCCCATCGATTTCCTCAGCCGCTTTGCTGGTCGTGATGACCGTGGGCAGTTTCGCCACGTAGCGATAGTCGATGATCTGGAACAGCTTTTCGCGCGCCCAGGCGCTGGCGCTCTCCGTGCCCAGATCGTCCAGCACCAGCAGCCCGGCATTGCGGATCGATTGGAAGCGCCGGTCGAACGAGACCGTCGAACCGGGGCCAAAGGTCATGCGCAGGAAGTCGAGCAAATCGGCAGTCGTCACGAAGACAACCTCGTCGCCCTGCTCCTGGCGAAAGTTGGCGATGGCGGCGGCGAGATGCGTCTTACCGCTGGCGTTGTACTTGCTCATGAAGACGAGCCAGCCGCGCGGCTGAGACGCATAGTCGTAGGCGATCTGCCCGGCGCGCACCAGATTGGCGTGTTCGTCCTGCGTAACGCCCGTGTTCGGGTCGTAGGATTCGAATGTGCGGTCGAGGTAGAGCGCCAGGCTCGAAAGCTGATCCTGCTTGTTTTGCACCGGCGTCCGGTAATCGGGCGCGGTGATGCGCACGCGGTGGATGATGCTCTCGTCGAGCAGGCGGCTGCGGATGCGCGCGTCAAGCAGATCGAGATCGGTATTGGTCGTGATGATGGTCGGAAGCTGCCGGTTGTAGCGGTAATTGAGCAGTTGGAACAGCTTCTCCTGCGCCCACTGGCTGGGGTTCTCGACGCCAAGGTCGTCGAGCACGAGCATCGGCACGTTGCGCAAGCGGTCGAACATCTCGTCGTAGCCGACCTCGGACGATGGCCCATAGGTCGTGCGCAGATGATCGAGCAGATCCGGCGCCGTCACGAGCAGCACGGTCTCGTCCAGGTTCAAACGCGTGTTGGCGACGGCTGCCGCCAAATGCGTCTTACCGCAGCCGTAGGTGCCTTCGAGCACAAGCCAGCCACGCGGATCGCGCGCGTAGGCCTGCGCGACCTCAAAGGCGGCACGGAGCGACGCGCGCTGCTGCCCGTTCAGATACGGCAGATCAAAGGTGAAATTCTCGAACGACTTGTCTGCAAAGACGCCCAGATTGCCGACCTTGCGCAGCGTTTCCAGGCGCTCTTCATCAACCGCGCCGTGATTGCGTGGGCAGCGAAACAGCTTGCCGAAGTCAGGATGTCCAACCGGAAGGTCGACGCGCACGTAACCCAGTCCGCCACAAATCGGGCAGACTTCGGCAGCGTCACTCGCGGATGAATTCGTCCAGGTCGGCGGCGATGGATCGCTGCCCGTTGGGGGCAGCAGACTTCCGAGCGGTTTCATGCTTACCTTCTTTACGCCAGCGTTCCAGAATCGCCTGGATGTACTTCCAACTGCGCTTCTCGTGTTCGACCGCCAGTTGGATCGCCTCTTCGACCCAACCGGGCGCGTAGTCACGCTCGGCATCCTTGAGATGATCGGCGATGATGCCCGTCAGGGCACCGATGTTCTCCTCGTAAAGCTGGAAGATATTCGGGCGATCCGGCACGAGTTCTATCGTGTGAGCGTGCTCACCGGGCTGATAGTTCCCATCCGCGATCTTGCGGACAGCGATGCGCCCAGGTTCCGCATTGATGAAATAGACGTCTTCGTCCTGCCCATCGATCGCGATCTGCGCGCACAGCAGCGTCCCACGCTTGCAGGCGCGATCCAGGGCCGCAGCGAGGGCTTCTTTCGCCGTCTTTGCCGCGTCGAGCTTGGCAATTGACGCCAACAGCGCTTTGTTCGCCAGAAAGTCCGCCACGCGCACGTAGCGGTATTTCCCCTCACGCTGCTGGATGGCGTAGAAGGCAAACAGCGTGACTTTGAGTTCGGCCAGATCGTCGATGAACGGCAGCAGGTCGTTGAAAAACAGGGTCGGGAGTGCCACAGTGCGCGTCTTGCCCGGCGGGAAGCCTTCGAAGCGCTTCATCACAGATTCCCCAGGTCAATCGTTTGCGTTTTGGCGTCGGTGAACTTGGTCAGCGAATTCTCAAAGTGGAGCGACACGGTACCGGTCGGGCCATTGCGATGCTTGGAAATGAGGATGTCAGCGCGGTTTGGAAATTCCGTTGCTTCGTTGTAGATCACGTCGCGATACAGGAACATGACGATGTCGGCGTCCTGCTCGATACTTCCAGATTCTCTGAGATCGCTCAACTGCGGGCGCTTGTCGTGGCGCTGCTCGACCGCGCGGGAAAGCTGCGCCGCCGTGAAGACCGGGACGTTCAACTCGCGCGCCAATTCTTTCAGGCTGCGGCTGATGTAGCTGATCTCCTGGACGCGGTTGTTGTCGAAATTGCCGCCGCCATTCATCAACTGGAGATAATCGACCACCACCAGATCGAGGCCGTGCTCATGCACAAGCCGGCGGCACTTGGTGCGTAGCTGCAGCGGCGTCAGGGCCGGGCTGTCGTCAATGAAGATGCGGAAGGCATCCATGCGCTTGACCGCCTGGACGAACAAGTTCCAATCGCGCTGGTTTAACTGCCCCAGGCGCAGCTTCTGCGAATTAATGCCCGTCTCCATCGAGATCAGGCGCTGCACGAGCTGATCGGCGCCCATCTCCATCGAGAAGATGGCGATGCGCCCACCGAGCTTGGCCGCATTCGACGTGACCGAGAGCAGGAAGCTCGTCTTGCCCATGCCGGGGCGTCCGGCGAAGATGAGCAGGTCGGAGCGCTGGAGACCGCCGAGCATCGTGTCGATATCGCGGAAGCCGGTCGGCAGCCCGATCGTCTCGTTGGGATACTGCATCAAGTGCTCGATGCGGTCGAAGTAATCGCCCAACGCCTCGCGCAGATTGACGACGTCGCGCCGGACGTTACGCTCCGTCACCTTGAACAGACGTGACTCAGCGTCGGTCGTCACCTGCTCAATCGCCAGATCTTCGTCGAGCGCCAGCGCCTTGATCTCGTCGGCGGCGATCAGCATGCGGCGGCGGATGGCGGCGCGCTCGACCAAACGCCCGTAGATTTCGGCATGGACGGACGTGGGAACGGTATTGATCAGTTGGGTAATGTAAGCGGGACCGCCGATGTCGTTCAGGCGGCCCATCGTGCGCAGTTCTTCCTGAACGGTCAGGTAATCAATCGGCTCGTTGCGCTCGCTGATGCGCTGCATCGCCTCCCAGAGAAACTGGTGGCGCAAGATGTAGAAATCTTCCACAGCCAGAAACGAAGACACGGTGATGAACGACTCAGCGTTCACCAACACCGCGCCGATCACGGCTTCTTCAGATTCCTGGCTATAGGGCGCTTGTTGACCGGGCAAAACGATCGGATGATTGGTCATGGGTCATGCCGATAGACGGAAAACGGCGTGCGTTGAACCCGCCCCGCCGTACTCACAAACATATACAGCGTTGTGTGCGGCCCATAGAAGAGCTGCCACACCTACTTGTCGTCTTCGTCGTCGAGGTCGTCCAGGTCGAGCGAGTTCACGAAGTCTTTGAAGGCGCTCAGCTGGCCTTCGTCCACTTCCGAGGCTTCTTCCTCGGTGAAGACATCTTTCTGCATGTCCTCGTCGGGACGAATCGCAGCGCGCTCCATCACGAGGTCGGCCACGAAGACCGGCACCTTGGCCCGAACCGCCAGCGCGATCGCATCGCTGGGGCGCGAGTCGATCTCGATCTGGTTATCGCCCACCTCGACCACGATGCGAGCGTAATAGACGTCATTGCGTAAGTCATTGATCAAGATGTGGACGATGCGTCCACCGAATTCCTGAATAGCCGATTTCAACAGATCATGTGTCAGCGGGCGCTGCGGCGGCACTTCTTGCAGCTCAATCGTGATGGCATCCGCCTCGCATGGGCCGATCCAGATCGGCAAGTAGCGATCGCTGCCCGTATCCTTCAGGATGACGATACGGTGCTGCGACATCAGACTGACACGGATACTGTCAATAATCACTTCTATCATAGCAGTGTGCTCGAACCCCGAATTACTCAGGCGTAGTGCCTTGTGTAGATATTGCGATTATACACGCAACTAACCGCTCGGCAACTGCCGACTTGGGTAGGAATCGCGCGCTCACACGAGCAAGCCCGATCAAGCCCAAGCTTAGTCATCGACAGGATTACCTCGCTCACTTGTTCTATCTCGACTCGGCATCGTCTGTCAATAGACGCCCATCTCACCGCAGCGTAACGAACGACAAACGTTCCGGCGGCGGGCGCCTGTGCGCGGTAGAATTTCACCCAGCAAACAGGAGTCAGCATCATGACCTTCAGCATCGTCGCCTGTGATCTGGAGACGCAGGCATTCGGGGTGGCCGTCGCGAGTAAGTTCTTAGCCGCGGCGTCGGTTGTCAGTTGGGCGCGCGCGGATGCCGGTGCTGTGGCGACACAGGCACTGGGCAAGGTCAGCTTCGGCCAGGACGGTCTGGTGAGGATGGCCGGGGGCAAGACGGCGCAAGAGACGCTGACCGCCCTGCTCGCTGCCGATCCGGGCCGGGCGCGACGCCAGGTTGGCATGGTCGATCGGCACGGCAACGCGGCGGCGCATACGGGCGAAGGCTGCCACCACTGGGCGGGGCACCGCGTTGGTGACGGCTATAGCTGCCAGGGCAATCTGCTGGTCGGCAAAGAGGTGATCGACGCGATGGCGGAAGCCTTCGAAGGAACCGCCGGTGAATTGGCGGATCGGTTGATGGCGGCGCTGCTGGCGGGCGATCAGGCAGGCGGCGACCGGCGCGGCAAGCAATCCGCCGGACTGCTCGTGGTCAAGCCGAACGGTGGCTACGGCGGCGATAACGACCGCTACCTGGACTTACGCGTCGACGACGATGCCGACCCCGTCGCTCGCCTCAAAGGGCTGGTCGCCATGCACCACATGTTCTTCGGGATGCCCGATCCGAACGATCAGCAGCCGATCACGCCGGATCTCGCGCGCGAATTACAGGCGATTCTGTGCACAGGCGGCTACCGGCAAGCCGAGCCGGATGGCCACTGGGATGAGCCGAGCATTCACGCCTTCTGGGCGCTCGTCGGCAACGAAAACCTGGAAGAGCGCTGGGACATTGAAGGCGACACCGGCAGCATTGACCGCGTAGCGCTCGCCTATCTGCGTGAGCGTTTCGCACAAAAATGAACTTCACCCGCCGCCGCGTCCTGCTGCTGGCGATCGTGCTGGTGGGCGCGTGGCTGCGCTTCCACGCCCTGGCCGCCGATCAGCGCCTGCATCCTGACGAAGCGCTGTTCAGCACGTTTGCGCGCGGTGCGGCGCTCAATGGCGAATGGCTGCTGCCCGGCGCGCTGGATAAGCCGCCGCTCTCGATCTATGCCATCGCCGTCACCAGCCTGCCCTTCGTAGAGACGCGCCCGGATGGCCTCCCGGATCTGCGCCTGCGCACCGGCGAGACGGCAGCACGCCTGCCGGGGGCGCTGGCGAGCATCGCCTCGATCGCGCTCATGTACGCCATTGCGCGCAGGCTGTATCAGGACGAACAGACCGCCCTGCTGGCCGCCGCGCTGCTTGCCATTTCGCCGTTTGCCGTCGCCTTCAGCGCCACCACCTTCACCGACGGGCTGATGATGTTCTGGCTGCTGGTGGGCTTGTGGATGATGACATCCGGGCGCTGGTCATGGGCGGGGGTCGCGCTGGCGCTCGCCTTCGCCAGCAAACAGCAGGCAGTCCTCTACCTGCCGCTGCTGATCGCCATCGGCATTCTGCGGCTGTCGTTCACCTGGCGTCGGCTCGCGGGATTTGCGCTCGCCTTCGCCGCCGGTACCCTGCTGCTGCTCGCCTGGGATGCGTTGCGCGGTTCATCCAGCGGGATCTTCGCGCTCGCGCTCGCCAACAATGACCCGGCGCGCTTCATCCGCAGCGGCGAACTGATCCCGCGGCTGGCGACGTGGCTGAGTTATGCGAACGCGTGGTTCGCCCCGGCGACGATCATCTTCGTCGGATTGGGGATCGGCGGCGCCCTGCTGCGAGCGCTGCGGCAGCCTCGGCACTTCGGCAGCGCGCTCGATCTGGCGATCCTGGGCTACGTCGCCGTCTACTTTCTGCTGCACTGGCTGATCGCGTTCAACACCTACGACCGCTATCTGCTGCCGCTGCTGCCGCCGATCACCCTGCTCGCGGCGCGCGGGGCCATCGCCTTCTGGGATTGGTGGCGCGTGCGCTTGCCGGGCAATGAACTCTCGTTCGCCGGGCTGATCTGCCTGGCGGTGATCGCCGGGACGGCGCGTGACGCGGGCGAAGGGCGCCTCAACGTCGGCGCCGACCGGGAGGAGCATCAGGGCATCGACCGGGTGGCCGTCTACCTCGACGCACGCCCCCTGGGCGCGATCATCTACGATCACTGGTTTGGCTGGGAATTGGATTATTACCTGAGTGAGTGGACGAACAAGCGGCGTGTCTACTATCCGACGGCAGATGCGCTCACACACGATGCGCTGCTGCAGCCCGATCCTGCGCCGCGCTACTTCGTCGCCGCGAGCGACGAATCGCACTCAACCTGGATCGAAGCGCTCGAAAACGCGGGCTTCGCGCCCAAACTCGTCTACCAGGAAGCGCGTTTTCTGGTCTATGAATTGACCCCACCGGTTCAGGATGGTTGACGGCGACCACTGCTCAGGACGTCGAGGACATAAGACACCAGGTTGTTCGCGATGTAGGGCTTCGTCAGGTAGCGGTCGGCGCCGGCATCCAGCGCTTCACGGATCTGCTGAGGATCGACCAACGCAGACAGGACGATGACAGGCACGCCATCGAACATGCTGCGCGCGCGCATCTGGCGGAGAAACGAAATCCCATTTTGATCCGGCAGCATCAGATCGAGCAGGATCAAATCCGGCAGCGGCGGCGTTGCCAGCAATTTGACGGCAGCAGCGACGTTGGCCGCCGCGATCACTTCCATGTTATTGCGGCTGAGCAGAATTCGGACTAAATGTTGTAATTCCGGATCATCATCGATCACAAGTACGTGCTTCTTGTCCACAGTTACCAGCCCGCACCTTTCGAACCCACATGTGACAAGGGAGTTTGGGAGCCTATTTCAACTGAAAAAGCGCTCAAGACAATCATAACGCAAAACCTGCGTCCGAGCCGAAAACCTATCGAGAGTTAACAAATTGATGTATCCTGTCTATGCTCTCGCTGGCTTGGCGTCCCGAGGGACGGGGATAGGTGAAGGAACGGTATTATGCGGTTATTGAAGCTGTTGGCTCTGGCCCTAGTTTTACTCTCACTCGCGGGTTGCTATCGCCCTGCCGGTGATGCAGTCGCGCCGACAGCCGTCGAACCGCTGATCACGCCGACACCTGAGTCTGCGCTGGAAGCTGAAGATGCGACTTCCACGCCGATCGGCGATGCCCAGAGCGCGGACGAGCCAACACTGCCGCCCATTACAGTGATCGCACCACAATCCGGCCAGGCTCGCCCGACGATCTCGCTCGGCATGTCGGCGGACAATCTGACGCTGACGGCCGCCGCTGCTTCCCCCGCGCTGAACACCACAGCCGAAACGCCGCAGTTCATCACGCCGGAAAGCCCCAGCCTGGTCACGATCGTGTTTCCGACCAGCACGCCGGCCGACGGCACGCCCAGTGCGACGCCGTCCGGCTTGATCACGCCGACCGCCCTGGGCGAAGGCGCTGGTGACTGCACCTACGTCGTTCAGGCGGGCGAAGGCCTGTTCCGCATCGCCCTGAACAACGGCTTCACGCTGGAAGAAATGCGCGCCGCCAACCCGGAACTGGTCGGCGATAACCCGATCCTGCAGCCGGGACAGGTGCTCAAGCTGCCCAATTGCGAGGCAGAAGTGCCTGAGGTCGGTCCGACCGAAGAGGCGCCCGTGGTCGAACCTCCGGCCAGCACGAGCAGCACCACCTACGTCGTCCAGACCGGTGACACGCTGTTCACGATTGCTCAGCAGTTCGGCATCACGGTGCAAGACATCGTCAACGCCAATACGCTGGCTAATCCCGACCGGCTCGACGTCGGCCAGACGCTGATTATCCCGCAGTCGGGCTAAGCCGCCTAGCTGCCCGTCGCCGTGAAATGAGCGGCATAAATGAGCAGGTTGTCGAAGGTGGCGACGACATCGCCACCGGCAGAGACGCCCGCCGCCAGCCCGGCGACCCCGCTGTGATAAAGACGATCGTGGGTCTCATCGACAAACTGATCGTTGACGTAGAGCGCCAGATAATCCTCGATGCATACCGCCCGGATGCGGTTGCGCTGCTGTCCCTGGCGAATCGCAGCCGACGGTGTCCACTGGATGAGCGGCGTCACCTCACCGCCCGCGCCACGCCGGATCGTATAGTAGCCATCGCCGCTGATGAAGAAGTAGTAACCGTCGCCATCCGCCGATGGGTCGGCACGGCACATAACCCCGTAGGCATTGTCTGAGTAGGTCGAAAGCTGCTCGGCTTCGACCTCCATGACGACATCGGTCTGAATCTGCGCGTTCAAGCCCCACATGAAGACTTCGTCGTGCGCTTCGATGCGATATTCGCCATCGACGACGCGCAAATCGATCTGCCGCGACGGATCGCTGTAGGTTTCCCACGCCGACGAACTGGTGAAGTCCTCGTCAAGCAGCAAGTCGCCGATCTCGAACGATCGCGAGCCGTTTGCGCGCATGCAGGCGGTCAGGGCTAATCCGGCTGCCAGTGCCAGGAAGAAGAGGACGAAGAGTCGCCGGTTCATGGTTGCCGTATCCTATGCTCACGACGTACACTTTACTCGCTTGTTTATCCCAATGCGAAGAAGACTCATCATGACACTCGCAAACATCTCTGGCATCGTCATGGACATGGATGGCGTACTCTGGCGCGGCGATGTTCGCCTGCCCGGCGTCATCGAATGGTTCACCCTCCTGCGCGAACGCTCGATCCCGTTCGCGCTGGCGACCAATAACAGCACGCGAACGCCCGATGACTACGTGAAAAAGCTGGCTCACTTCGGCGTTCTGGATGTCGATCCACGTTATGTGCTCACGTCCAGCACGACGACGGTCGCTTACCTGCGCAAGCACTATCCGCAGGGGACAAAAGTCTACGTCGTCGGCGGTGATGGCCTGCGCACACTGCTGACTGAGGGCGGCTTCGAGGTGTCTGAAGATGCGCAGCTGGTCGTGGCCGGTCTCGACCCGCAGCTCACCTACGACAAGCTCAAGAAGGCCTCGCTCTTGATCCGCGCGGGCGCGACCTTCATCGGTACCAACGACGACCGTACCTTCCCGACTCATGAAGGGCTGACTCCCGGCGCGGGCAGCGTCCTGGCCGCCATCCAGACGGCGACTGACACGATTCCGCTGACAATGGGCAAACCCAATGCCCCAATGTACGAAGCCGCCCTGACCGTCCTCGGCACAACGCCGCAACAGACGCTCATGATCGGCGACCGGCTGGAGACGGACATCGCTGGTGCTGCGCTTCTGGGCTTCCAGACGGCGCTCGTCCTGACTGGCGTGGCGACGCGCGAGGATGTCGAGCAGAACGAGATCAAGCCTGACGTCATTTATGAGGATCTGAACGCCCTGATCGCCGATTTCGGTTGAGCGTCGCTCAGTAGGCCCAGGGGATGGCGCGGCTTTTGTAACCGCCGCGCTCCGGCAGCAAATCTTCGAATGGGCTGGCCGCGACGGTCGGGATGCCCATGTCCCACAATTCCTGCAGCAGCGCGCTGACGAGCTTCGCCTGGGCTTTACGCGACTCTTCCGGCATGTAGAGGTCGATGTAGTAGCGGAAGTAGAGGAAACCGTGTGGAAACTGCGCACGGCGGCGCGTGTCGTAATCCTCGTTCTTGACGACGACTACCTCCGCACGTGCGGACGCTTCCGGCGCGAACACCATCTGCATGACCAGGCCGAGCAGTTCGGTTTCGCTCATCTCGGCATCGACGTATAGGCGGCAATCAGGACTGCGCAGATCGGTCATCGCTCAGAAGTTCCCCGCCGCGTTATGCGCCGCCCGAATCGGATCGGGCAGACGGTACTTGGACGTGCAGCGCAGCACCAGCTCGACCGACGTTGCCAGATCGGCCAGGTGCCCGACCGAGATGTAGACCGGCTTGACGTTGTCGCGTGTGCGCAAGACGACGCCGAGCACTTCGTCACCGGCAGTCAGCGGGCTGTAGGCGCCTTTCGCCTCTGGCGGCGGAGTGAACGCGCCGACGAGGTGCGTCTTGCCGCAGCCGATCGTCGGCCTTTCCAGCCACAAGCCCATGTGCGCGGCGATGCCGATCCGCCGGGGATGGGCCCGGCCCATGCCGTCGAAAATGAAGACGTCCGGCACCTGCTGGAGGCGTTCGAACGCTTCGACCAGCACGGGGCCCTCGCGAAAGCTGAGCAGCCCCGGAATGTAGGGAAATGGCGTCGGCTGCTGCGCGGTCACCGTCTCCACGATCTTCATGTCGGGATAGGACAGCACGACGACCGCCGCCTGCGAGACGTTGTTCTTGACGCTCACGTCGACCCCGGCCACCAGACGAATCGCGTCGAGATCGAGCGGGCGATCGTCGATCAACTGGCGGGCAAGCTGCTTCTGCAAAGCAACCGCCGCAGCCGGTGACAGATTCCATTGATGGACATGATTGAGTTGCATGTTCGATGCTCTTCAACAAAAAGGGAGACGCAGTAGATTTGCTGCGTCTCCCTTCAGTGTACAGTAGCCAACGGGTGTGTGGCTATTCTTCGATCGAGCTGCTGCTGCCAGAATCGACCACGCCGAGGAAGCTCTCCGCCGACGGCTGTGGCTTGTACTGCTGGCGCTTCTCGTCGTCCTTGCCGAAGCGAATGACCTCACCGGTATCGGTGATGGCCTCGACGGCAAGACCGAGCGACTGCAACTCTTTGACGAGCACCCGGAAGCTGGTCGGGATGCCCGGCTCTTCGATTGGCTCACCCTTGATGATGGCTTCGTAGGTCTTGACACGACCCTGAACGTCGTCCGACTTGACGGTGAGCATTTCCTGGAGCGTGTAGGCCGCGCCGTACGCTTCCAGCGCCCACACTTCCATCTCGCCGAAGCGCTGGCCGCCGAACTGAGCCTTACCACCGAGCGGCTGCTGCGTCACCAGGCTGTACGGGCCGGTCGAGCGCGCGTGGACTTTGTCTTCCACAAGATGGGCCAGCTTGAGCATGTGGATCATACCCACAGTCACCGACTGGTCGAACTGCTCGCCCGTACGACCATCGTACAGGATCTGCTTGCCATAGAGCGGCACGGAATGCCCGCTCTCGAACATCGCGCGATCCGCATAACGGAGCAGGTCCTTACCGGTCACGCCGTCCGGGACTTCGACCTCCGGGTCGGCCCAGGCGATCCACTCGCGCAGCGCCACATCAAAGGCGTTGTGATCGCGAATGTCGCGCTCTTCGTTCGTGATGTCGACGGTATCCCAGACCAGAATCTGATCCGGGTCATAGCCCTTCTCACGCAGCCATTCGGTGACCACTGCGCGGCGAGCGTAAACTTCGTCGAGCAGCAGTTGATCGGCATCGTAATTGGGGCTGGTCGACAGCCATGCGTGTACGTAGAGACGGCGAACTTCGCTGTCGTCTTCGAGATCGTCGGCGTTGTATTCGAACCCCTTGATCCACTCGAAGGCGCGCTCGGTGATTTCGTCCCAGGCATGATCGATCAGCCAGGCACGGCCCAGCTCGGACTGAATCTCTTCTTCCTTGGCGCCGTCAAACACCGGCGTGATGGCGCGGAAGCCGAGGCGATCCGCCGCCCACCCCAGGTGGATTTCGAGCACCTGGCCGATGTTCATACGACCAGGCACGCCGAGCGGGTTGAGGATGATCTCGACCGGGCGGCCATCTGCCAGGTATGGCATGTCTTCGATCGGGACGATCTTGGAGATGACGCCCTTGTTGCCATGGCGGCCTGCCATCTTGTCACCGACGGTCAGCTTACGCTTCTGCGCCACGCTGACGCGCACCATCTTCTCGACGCCCGCCGGCAGATCCGGGTGTTCGTCGCGCGTGAAGGTCTTCACGTCGACAACCTTGCCCTTCTCACCGTGCGGCAGACGCAGCGACGAATCTTTCACCTCGCGCGCCTTTTCGCCGAAGATAGCCCGCAGCAGTTTCTCTTCCGGGCTCAGCTCTTTCTCGCCCTTGGGCGTGATTTTGCCGACCAGGATGTCGTTGGGGCCGACTTCCGCGCCAATGCGCACGATGCCGAATTCGTCCAGATCCTTGAGCGCATCTTCGCCGACGTTCGGGATGTCGTAGGTGATTTCTTCCGGGCCGAGCTTGGTATCACGCGCGTCCACCTCGTGCTTTTCGATGTGGATACTGGTGAACTTGTCCTCGCGCAGCATCGCTTCGCTGATGAGCAGCGCGTCTTCGTAGTTGCCGCCGTTCCAGGACAGGAACGCGCCCAGCACGTCGTGGCCCAGCGCCAGATGGCCGAGCGTGGTCGACGAGCTATCGGCGATAACCTCGCCCTTGTGCACGACCTGCGCCTTCGTCACGACGGGACGCTGATCGACACAGGTCGACTGATTGGAACGGTTGTACTTGCGCAGTCGATAAATGCGCTCGTCACCGTCGGTCGTGCGAATGACGATCCGATCGCCCTGCGCACTGATGACTTCGCCGTCGACATCCGCCAGCAGAACCTGGCCGCTGTCGTAGGCCGCCTGCCCTTCCATGCCGGTGCTGACAATCGGCACATCCGGCTTGAGCAGCGGCACGGCCTGGCGCTGCATGTTCGAACCCATGAGCGCGCGGTTCGCATCGTCGTGCTCAAGGAAGGGAATCAACGCGGCGCTGATGCCCACGATCTGGCGCGGCGCGACGTCCATGTAGTCGATGCGCCGGGCGGACGTGAACAGGAATTTCTGATCGTGGCGGGCCGAAACGCGCTCGTTGGCGAATTGGCGGCGCTCGTCGAGCGGCGCATTCGCCTGGGCGATGACGTAGTTGTCTTCGTTATCCGCCGAGAGATAGGTGATTTCCGTGCCGACGAACGGCATGACCGGAATGCTCTCCAGCTTGGCCTTGCCAAACTGCTTGAGCATGTCCTCGGTGATGACGTCGCCATCATTGGCAATCACGTTGCCCTTGGCGTCGGTGACGTCATCGCGAACGGTACGTCCGACCAGGCCGGGGTCGTTCGCAGGCAGGAACTTGATCACTTCGCGATAGGGCGTCTCGATGAAGCCATACTCGTTGACACGGGCATAGCTGGCGAGACGACCGATCAAGCCGATGTTCGGGCCTTCCGGCGTTTCAATCGGGCAGATGCGACCGTAGTGGCTGTGATGCACGTCACGCACGTCGAAACCGGCGCGCTCACGGCGGAGACCACCAGGACCGAGCGCCGACAGCGTACGCTTGTGCGTCAGTTCGGCCAGCGGGTTCGTCTGCTCCATGAACTGCGAAAGCTGCGACGAGCCGAAGAACTCACGAATCGCGGCGACCACCGGGCGAATGTTGACCAGCGCGACCGGGGTCACACTGTTGGTCTCACGGGTGGACATGCGCTCTTTGACGACGCGCTCGGTACGGCGCAGGCCAACGCGCAGCTTGTTCTGGATCAACTCGCCGACGGTCTTAACGCGGCGGTTGCCCAGATGATCGATATCATCTTTGCTGACGCGCCCGTTGTTGATCATGATCATGCGCTCGACCAGACGCACGATGTCACCCTTCGTGATCGTGCGCACCGCGCGCGGCACGGGGTTATCCGGGTGGAGGCGCTTGTTGAGCTTATAGCGCCCAACGCGCTCCAGGTCGTAACGACGCTGGTCGAACAACTGGCTTTCCAGGTATTCACGGGCATTCTCAAGCGTGGCCGGGTCGCCCGGACGCATACGCTTGAAGAACTCGATCAACGCCGCCTGAGCGACCGTCTGATCGCGCTTGAGTTCCCACTGGGGTTCGTTCTTGATCGTGTTGGCAAGGAACGGGCGATCCGGGTTGTCGTCCACGTGGGCATACAACGCCAGCAGTTCCTCGTCGCTGCCGGTCTGAATCGGCGATTCTTCCGGCGACAGTGCATCGCTGACCGCAGCCAGTGCGCGCAGCAGAATCGTCACCGGCACGGTGCGCTTACGATTGAACTTGATGGTGAGATAGTCGAGCTTACGAGTCTCGAACTCCATCCACGCGCCACGATCCGGAATCAGCTTGGCGTTCGCCTGAGTACGACCGGTCGTGCGGTCGTCTTCGCTGTCGAAGTAGACGCCGGGCGAACGGATCAACTGGCTGACGACGACGCGCTCCGTCCCGTTGATGATGAACGTGCCCTTCTCGGTCATGAGCGGGAAATCGCCCATGAAGATGTCGGACAGGATCACCTCATCGCCGGCCTCACGATTGACCAGGCCAACACGAATGTAGAGCGGCGCGGCATAGGAGAGGTCGCGCTCCAAACAGATCTCTTCGCTGTATTTGGGTTCTTCGAACCAATAGCGAAGCCCCAGCTCCTGCGCCGTCTGGCTCTTGCCGGGGAAATACAGCTTGAGGTCGCCGTTATAGCTTTCGATCGGACTGATTTCATCGAAGAGCTCTGCCAGCCCTTCTTCGATAAACCAGCGGAACGACTCCAGTTGGACTTCAATTAGCGATGGAAGTTCTTGAACATCGGGATACCGGGCGTAATTCTTCACACGCACGAACTGTTGCAAGTCACCGCTCCTCTGTGTCTATGGGTAGACAACTGGCTATAATTCTATACCACACGAGATGGTTGCGAAAAAAACGACCGTTCCTGTGAAGTTTGATGAAGGAGTAGATGTGAGCATCACATCCGATTTCAGGTGGTCATCACTGGTATGCATGGGAACGACAATCATATAGAAAAATGAGGCCATTTGTCAAGATACAACCTGCCGTTCTGTGACTTCTAAATCAATGATAATGTTTGAGCACTTAATCGCTTGATGCGCAGCTAAATTGCCACGGCTATAATCTGCGCAACGCCTGATGCACACGGAGAGCAGAAATTATGGAATGGTTGACTCTGAATCCGATCCTTTGCATTGGCTGGATCATCGTCGGCGCCATCGCGGGCGCAGCCGCCCGAACGTTGATGGGACGTCGCGACGCACCGTTCATTCAGGATTTGATCCTCGGCCTGGCGGGTGCGCTGATCGGCGGCTTCGTCGCCGGGCTGCTTAACCTGGGGCCGGGAACGACGGCGGATACGCAGGGGATTGAGCGCCTCTTGATCAATCTGGTGGTTTCCATCGTCGGCGCGGTCATTCTGTTGTTCCTCGGCGGTATGTTCATGCGCCGTCGCTAGATCGCAGTCCTCGTCCAGAACATAGTAGCAAAAGCACCCGGCGATCGGGTGCTTTTGTTATGCCTCACTGATTGCCCCCTCACTCAGGAAAGACCTTGCCGGGATTGAGGATGCCGTTCGGATCGAGTGACTGCTTGATCACGCGCATGACGTCGAGCGCGTCGCCATGCTCGATCGGCATGTACTTGGCCTTTCCGATGCCAACGCCGTGTTCGCCGGTCGCCGTCCCGCCCAGCGCCAACGCCTTCATGACGATGTCGTGATTGGCGGCCATCGCCTTGTCATAGGTCTCGCCCGGGGTGTACGGGAACTCGACGTGGATGTTGCCATCGCCCGCGTGGCCGATCAGATAGGCAGTGATGTCGCGCTCGGCCTTGATCGTCTCGACGTAGTCGATCAGCTCCGGATAGGCGCTGATCGGCACGGCGACATCCATGATGAAGAACTGCTTGTCCGGGTGTGAGCGCACCATGATCTCGTAGGAATGATGGCGCGCGTGCCACAGACGTTTGCGCTCCGCCGTGTCGGTCGTCGCGCGGAAGCTGACCGCGCCCATCTCTTCGCAGATTTCGCGCACCATCTCCAGGCCATCGTTGAGCGTCGCCTCGTGCGCCGCGTGGAATTCCATGAAGACGTGCGGATGCTCGCTCAGTTCGACGCCGTCCGACTGGCTCAGCATGACGGCATGGGCCGCATCGACCAGTTCGAGCGCAGCCGGATCGAGACCACTGCCGCGCACGGCGACGACCGTCTCGACGGCGCTCTCGACCGAGGGAAAGGCGGCGACGACCGCGCTCACGTGCGCGGGAACCGGCATCAGCTTGAGCGTCGCCTCGGTAATGACGCCGAGCGTGCCCTCACTGCCGACGAACAGATGGAGCAGATCGTAACCGGCAGCCTGCTTGACCGAGCGTGAGCCGACATGGATCAGGCGGCCATCCGCCAGCGCCACCTGCATGCGCAGGATGTTGTCCTTGCTCGCGCCATATTTGACGGTGCGGATACCGGCGGCGTTGTTCGCCAGCATCCCGCCGACCGTGGCATTGGCACCCGGATCGGGCGGATAGAACAGGCCGTAACGTGCCAGTTCAGCGTTCAAATCCCTGTGGCCGATACCCGGCTGCACCGTCACCTGGAAGTCGTCGGCATAGACTTCGACGATCCTCGCCATGCGCTCGAACGACATCAGAATGCCGCCGTAGACCGGGATCGAGTTGCCTTCGAGACCGGTGCCAACGCCCCAGGGCGTCACCGGGATGCGCGCCTCGTTGGCGAGCTTGAGCACATCGGCGACCTGCTGCGCGGCGGTCGGGAAGATTACGACCTCGGCAGGGTGCGCCGCATGATGCGATTGGTCGCGCGCATGCAGGTCGATATCCGCCTGCGTCGTGCTGGTATTGACATCGCCGACGATGGCAGCGATCTGGGTAAGTTGTTCGGCTGTGATGCGATTAAATGAAGACACAATCCTATCCCTAACGCCTGGAGCAGTAAGCAGATGCACGATGATACCACCTGCGTACGGCTGACTCGCTATCCAAACAGACCGTGTCGCTGTGGCACACCGTGTGTGAGCGTGGTCAGCCCGCCGGCCCACGGATCGTAGATCGGGCGCAGATCTTCAAGCAGCGGTTTGAAGTCGCGCGGTTGCGCGCGCTGATTCACGATCTCAAGGTAGCCGCCGTGGCGCTTGAACGCGCCCTGCACCTGAATCGGGGTCAGTGTGTCCCACGTCCATTTATCGGTGACGTAGAAGTAATAGATCGGGTAGACTGCCGCGGTCATGATCGAGACGCCGCGCACCTCGTAGCTCCACAGGTCGACGCCGACGTGCGATGCCGCCTCGGCCATCAGCACCAGCGCCGTCACGGCAGCCAGCGAGCGCGTCATGCTGCCGCCATCTGCTCCGGCCACGGCACGCTCGATCTGCCCACGTGGGCTGACGTCATGCGCAATCGCCTGACGGAAGACCTCCGCCCCCTGCTCGACACTGTCCGCGTGCTCGGTCACGACGCCCGCCACGAGCGTCAGCAGCCCCAGCCACAGTTGGGCCACATACCCGGCCTCAGCCGACGTTGCGCTCAGGGCCGAAGCCAGGCTCCACCAGCCATCGAGAAAGCGGTCGCGGGCGTCATAGCCGATCGTATCGCGCACCATCTCGAAGATTTGCGCCAGCATGACCGCGTCCGTAATCTGATCCATCAAGGGCCGGTCGGGATCAATGCCCGGCGGCACCAGGCTATCGAGCGCATGGCGCGCTTTGCCGCCAGCCGCTTCATCCGCCAGGAAACGATAACGCAGGCCGTCAAGCTGCGCGGCGCCGATCCCGCGGGCGTGAGCGTCGTTCAGCGCACCAATCGCCGCTGCAAACGGCTCTTTACGCGCATATTTGCGCGCGCGCTCGACGTGTGCGAGACCAAAAAAGAGACCACAATGCTGAGGTTCGAACATGACCAGTGATGTCGTACTGCGCTAACCGACTGTGGAAACGGGTATCGCCTTCATTTTGCTCAAACTGGTCACACAAAGCAAGCCTGCGAGGCCAAAGGCGACGACGCCGCGGTTATTGATCGTCAACGCGCTGGGGACGAAATTGCCCGCCTGTGACCCGGCAGCCGTATTGAGACGGCGCGCATCAGCAGCGAGATCGATGGCGTAGCGCTGGTGCGTCGGCGAAAATTCGTCGGTGCTATAAGCGCGCAGCACACCCGTATCGGCGTCGCTGGTGAGCAGCGTCTTACCGTCCGGCGTGACCGCGATCAGCCCCAACGGATAATGGAGTTCCATGCGGCAGAGCACTTTGCCGCCCACGTCCGCGGAGACGATCTGGCTACCATCGGTCACGAATACGCGCTTGCCGCCGTTCGGAACCAGCACCGCCGGGGTGTACTCGTCGTCGATGGACAGGCCCAGGTCGAAAATGCCGACGCGAATGCGCTGCTGGTAGACGTGCAGCTTGCCGTGCGCATCGAGCGCGGCGATCAGGCCCAGCTCAAGATCCATATCGAGTGTGAGGAAGTGTGCCCCCGCCTCGACATCGAGCGCATGCTCCTTGGCCCCGATTTCGATGGCCAGGCCATTTGCTCCTGATTTTTGATAGAGGCGGATATTGCCGTCCGTCGTCGTGAAGATGGTGTCATCGCCGGAACGCACGTAGGGCAAGAAGGCATCGTTTGGTGCCTGCAGGCCTTTGAGGAAGGTACGCCAGCGCTCATCGTCGTGCGTGACGGAGGCCAGCTTTTCAACCACGCGCTCGCCAAGCGCTTTACCATTGCGTTGATCGTAGAAGTGGACGCGATCTGGCTGAGTCCAAACCGCTACGACGCTCTTTCCGCTCGTGAGCAAGTCGATGCGCCGGATGATGGGTTGCGGAAGCTGGATGCGCCAGGTCATGAGGCAGATCTAGGCTAGAGAAACGATAGAGTTATCATTAACTCTTGAGGGCAGCATACAGCCAAAGTTAGAGAATGGCAAGCATCCACGACAATACTTAGCGAACGCTTAAGCGGATTATCACCTGCGCGCGAGTCTCTTAACCACTAACAGCCTCAGGCACGTCGAGCCGGATCAAACCGCGCGGCGCCGTCAACGTGTAGCGCACGACAATGGCGGAAGTCTCAATCGTGCGCGCTTCCAGCACATCACCGACCAGATAGTTGTAGACGTTGGGGTCGTACTGCGGCTGAATGCCACTGCCGCCGCGGTTGAGTTCCAGATGCGCGGCGACTGTCTCCGGCACGCGTAGCGTCAAAGCGCCGTCGAGGGTCGTGAGCGCCCCCAACGTCTCGTCCGGGTCGGAGAAGCGCGGTTGGTATTCCGGCAGCGTCACGACGACATCGCCCTCGGCGACGCTGACGTTGAGACGTTCGAGCGACGTCCCGCCGAGATTGAGCACCACGTCGCCATCCTCGCCCACGTACTCCACGTCGAGCGGCACGTTCGGCGGCAAATCGAGCCGCATCGTCCCGCGCCCGACGGTCTCCAGCGAGGGGACAGCACTCTGGCGCACTTCGCGCAGCGTGAGCGTCACCGAATTGTCGCTGCCGATTTCGTAGCTGACGTCAACCATATTATCCAGGCTGCCGACGAACTCCCCATGGACGACTGGCGCCGGGTCAAGCGCGCGCGCCAGCTCGACATCCGTCGCCAGCGTCTGAACGCGCAGGCGCAGCAGCGTCACGTCGGCTGACAGCGGCTGGTCGATGGTCTGGCGGTTGTCCTCGCGCACCTGGGCCGAGCGCGTGTTGAAGGACGTCACGGCAATCACGCCGACGAGGGCGAGCGTCACCAGCAAGGCGATCAGGCGGCCAAACGGCAGCCGGTTGCGCAAGAGGGTCGCCAGCGCCAACAGCACGAGCAGTGCCGGAGCAGCGCGCACGAGCATGTCGAAGGCGTTATCGGGAATCCAGCCAAAAGCGCGCGCCGCGATCGCAGCGGCGACGGCCAGGATGATCAGCCCCCAGATCGGGTTGGTTCGGCGCTGCATGTTAGGCTCTCACCTGTCGTAAGAAGAAAACAAGCGCCACCACGAACAGTATCAGCGGCAGATAGAGTGACTCGCCGCCGGGAGCGCGCAGCCAGGTTTGATCGCGCACAAGCCACAGCGCGGCGGTCAGGACGATCAGGATGAGCACCAGCGGCAGTCCCAGACCACGCTGGCGGCCGCTCGTGGGCGATTCCTGCGGCGTGATCCACCAGAGAATCAGGTACAACGCCGCAAAACCGCCCAGACTGATCAGTGCCAGAACGACGAACGCGATGCGAATGATCCAGGCGTCGATAGGCAGGGCTGTCGCCAGCCCGCCACATACGCCGCCAAAAACCCGATCGGTAAAACTTCGCAGCATGACTCTGACCAGCCTGTTCGATGCTGTTGCGCGATGTGGCAACTATACCCGCGTAAGCCTCAACCTGACAAGCGCAAGCGCCATCCAGCCCAGGATCGTCCCCTACGACGAATGTTCGCCATTGTTGTGATTGACGCCCTGGCCCTGGAAGCCGCGGCCGACGGCGCGGTAGTTGAAGCCCAGTTCCTGCATCATGTCCGGGTCGTACAGGTTGCGCCCGTCGACCAGATTCGGCTGGCGCATGATGTCGTGCAGCCGGGCCATGCTCAACTGCTTGAACTCGTTCCACGGCGTGGCGATGACGATGGCATCTGCGCCCTCGGCGACAGCGTAGGCGCTCTCCATCATCTCGACTTCAGGCAACATACGCGCGGCATTTTCCATGGCAACGGGGTCGTAAGCGCGCACGATCGCGCCGCGATTGACCAACTGGCGCGCGATCGACACCGCGGGCGATTCGCGCACGTCGTCCGTATTCTCCTTGAACGCCAGGCCCAGGACGCCGATCACGCACTCCTGAAGCGAGCCGAGCAGGTCGGACAGCTTGAGCAGGATGTGCTTGCGCTGGAAATCGTTGACTTCCATCACCGCGTTGAGCAGCTGCGGATGCGTGCCATACGTCTGCGCCATGTAGGCGAGCGCCTTGACGTCTTTCGGGAAGCAGCTCCCGCCAAAGCCGACACCGGCCTGCAGGAACTGAGGGCCAATGCGCTTATCCAGGCCCATGCCGCGCGCCACTTCGATCACGTCCGCGCCGAGCTTCTCGCACATGATCGAGATCTCGTTGATGAAGCTGATGCGCGTCGCCAGGAAGGCGTTCGAGGCGTACTTGATCATCTCGGCGGTGCGAATGTCGGTGATCAGCGCGGGCGATTTCACCGGCGCGTACAGTTCGGCCACAGCTTCGGCGGCTGCACGGTCGAGCGAGCCGAACACGTTGCGATCCGGATTCATGAAGTCCGAGACGGCCGCGCCCTCACGCAGGAATTCGGGACAGCTGACGACGGCGAACGGGATCGGTTCCGGCTGCGCGCGCGTGATGATGTCCGAGACCCAGTCGCCCGTCCCGACCGGCACGGTTGACTTGTTGATGACGATCAGCTTGCGCTTCATCGTCTTGGCAATCGTCTCCGCGGCCGCGCGCACGTACTTGAGATCTGCCTCACCATCCACACCTTCCGGCGTCCCGACGCTGATGAAGACGAACTCCGCCTCCTCCAGGCCTTCCTCGTAGGACGTGGTGAAACGCAGGCGCCCCGCGCGCATGTTGCGATCGACCAGTTCATCCAGCCCAGGCTCGTAGATGGGCATGATCCCCTGCTTGAGCTGCTCGATGCGCTCAGGGTTGATGTCGACACCGACGACGTGGTTGCCCAGATCGGAGAAACCGGTCGCCGTTACCAGGCCCACGTAGCCCGTGCCGATCACGCATATATGTTTCATTATGACAATGACCTCATGCTTTCTGTCATTTGCAGCGCCATGTCAGGCGCAAACCTAATCCACAAATTCTGAGCACTGGCGCGCTATGACCGGCGCCAGCAGCTTTCAATCGGACTCCATCGCCATTCTGGCGACGCGCCGTCCTAATTCGACAGCGTAATTCGTGCCTCGATCCCACGGATAAACCTGGCTCATGCTGGCCCAGAAGACGCCCGGCAGCGGCGTCTGGAGCGCCGGGATGCGCTGGCTGTGATTGACACCGGGTACCGGCTGCGCATAAGGCGCACGGAACAGCCAGTATTTGCGCACCCACTCCGGCTTGAAATCCGGGTTGATCGTCGGCAGCACGGCGGTGAAGCGCTCGAAGACTTCCGCCTCGCTCATCTTGAAGTATTCATGATCTGGCGGGACGTAATCGCCACAGTAGACGATGTGATCGCCGCCGTAGTGCGCCCGATCCATCCAGTTCGTGTGTTCGACCAGCGCCAGGAACGGAAAACGGCTCTCGCGCTTGTTTGGGCTGGTCGCAGGCAGATTCAACCAGTAGGTACCGTCCGTCAGCAGCGGCTGCTTGAGCGCGAGCACGAGACAAAGCGCGCCGATGCTGTGCAGCGACGACGCCTTTTGCCCGTAATCCGTTTCGCGCAGGTCGGGCGCCATGCGCAGCAGCAGGCTCGGCGAGGTCGTGGTCACGACGCGATCGAACGCCAGCGTTTCACCGTTCACCGTCAGCGTGGGCCGCCCACCCTCGCTGCCGATCTGCTGTACGGGCGTTCTCAAACGGATCGCGACGCCTTGATCGATGAGCTTTCGCGCGAACAGATCGAGAAATGCCTGGAAGCCGCCCTCGAAAATCCCCAGCCGCTGGCTGCGCGCCCGGATGCGTGCCCACATCCACGCCATGTTGACCTGGGCGTACTCGTCGCTGAATTTGCCGATCAGCAGCGGTTTCCACAGCGTCTTATAGGCCTCTTCGCCCATGTAACGGCGCAGCCAGGAATCCGCGGTCGTACGCTCCAGCGTGCGCCAATCCGCAGACAGGAACTTGAGATAGACGCCGGACAGGCCCAGCCGAAACAGGGCCAGCAGCGACAGCGGCAGGCCGAGCATCGACGCGTTCATCTCCGAGCGGTAGACCTTGCCGTCGATCCAGTAGCTGGTCCTTGGATGCGGAAACAGGATCTTGTCACGCACACCCAGCTCGTCGGCCAACTTGAGGATGTCGCTGTCGGTCTCGAACCAGTGGTGATAGAACTTCTCCATCCACCAGTCCCAGCCATCGTCGCGAAAACCACCGGCCAACCCGCCGACGCGATCCTCAGCTTCGTAAATGGTGACGTGATGCCCGGCGCGCACGAAGTCCCAGGCGGCGGCCAAACCCGCCGCGCCCGCGCCGATAATCCCGATGTTCAGGCTGTCCTTCTGACTCATCTATCGTTTGGTCTCTTTTGTGCCTTAGTTAAGCGCTGATGGTGGCCTGGCGCGCGCGGGCGAAAGCCTGCAATCCCAATCCGCGGCGCACAAGCAAGATAAAGCCCAGGAGCGTCGGCGGCAGCCAGATGACGACATGGACGACAAAAGCATACGCCAGCGCCAGATCATCCGCCACGCCGACGGCGGTCAGCACCGCTTTGACAGACGCCTCGAAAACGCCAATTTGCCCCGGCGAGGCCGGGATCACACCAGCCAGGTTGACCGCCCCGCAGACGACGAGCATGACGAGAAAGCCGACGTGAATATCAAAAGCCAACCCGACCAGCCAGTAGACGAGCGCATTGAAGAGCCAGGTCGCCACCGATCCGACGACTGCGCCGAGCAACTGCTGCGTGCTGCGCAGGCCCATCAGGCCGTCGATGATGTCCTCGCTCACTTTGAGCGTCATCGTGGCTAAGCTCTCCGGAAGAAAACGGGCGACGAACCGCGCCAACGCGCGCAGAACGTCAGGCTTCAGGGCGAACAGGATGAACGCGGCCAGCGCGACCGCGAACAATGCGGTCGTCGCCGTGAAGACAATCCGCAGCCCTTCCGACTCGATGTCGATGAACTGCAGCGGCACGAGAATGAACGCCAGCATGACGAAGCCGTCAAAGATACGCTCGATGAAGACTGTGGTCGACGTTCGGGCCACCGGCACCTGATAATCACGCTGCATCAAAAAGACGCGCAGGACTTCCCCGGCGCGCAGCGGATACACGTTGTTGCCCATATAGGTGATGGCGTAGAGCTGCGTCAGATAGCTGAGCGGGATCTTGGCCGTCGGCGGCAGCAAGAAGCGCCAGCGCCAGGCGATCAGAATCATCGAGATATAGAAGACGCCTGCACCGACGAGCAGCCAGCCTAGCTGCGCGCGCTGGATGTACTCCCAGACGACGGCAGGATGCAAGCCATTGAAGGCAACCCACAAGAACAGGGCGCTGATGAGCAGACCGACCAGGACAAGCAATCTTTGACGCATCTGCATCGAGGAGATTCCTTAGGCATGTGCTATTGTCATTGTAGCAGCAAGCAGAAATGCAATACAGTTTGAACTCATAAGGTTTCTCTGCGATGCGCCTTCTCCGCACCCCCTTATACCCGCCTGGGATGGCAATTACTCACCGTCTTGAGTTTCAGACAGGTTAGGTTTACACTGTGGGCAGGTTGCGAGCGAAGAAAGGCGTACCTGATGGATGATAACCACACCTCCCCCGGCGCCTTCGATGATCCGGAATGGCTCGACGAGTTCCAGGATCTGGCGAATCGCGCGTTGAGCGATCTTGACGATAGCGCCTCGTGCGAACAGGTGCATCCAATTATCGCAAGCTGGTACGAAAAACTGATGCAGGGCGAGCCGCCGGACTCACGCGACTCGATCCTCCAGGCGATGGCCTGCCTGAGCAGCGAGATCATGAATCAGGTGCCGGATGATGCCTTCGAGGATCTGATGGAGTTCATGAACGAGGACGAGCTGGCAGGCTGGATCGAGTACGTCCTGATGGTTGGCCGCGCCTTCGAGATCGCGCTCCGCAACGGCGAGTTCGACGACCTCTAATCCTCACCCCACCAGTGAAACCCTTCCGGCAGATTATCCATACCTGGGCCATGTGATCCGCTGTCCAGCATCGGCGGTGGGTAATGCCGTGCATCTTCGGATCGACTCGGCAGCCTGACCGGCGTTGCCATGCGCATGGCAGGCAGGCGGCGGCGCGCCTCGAAATAACCTTGCAGGTAGGTGAGGATGGCGCCGAGGCCGAAGAATGCAGATAGCGCGCTGATCAACCAGCCGATCACCGGCAGTGAGAACAAGAACGCCAGCACTAGACAGCCGACGATCAGCTCGACGTAAACACTGACATTCGTGCCCAGGCGGTTACGCAGCATGCGGACGATGAAGCGCCCCAGCCATAAGCATGCCAACGCGCGCGTCACGAAGATGGCGATGAAGTAGAAAGCGCTGGCAAAGCTGAGGTTCGCCACGCCGAGCAGGGCTGCCCCGGCGACGGTGAAATCACCCAACTGAAGCAGACCCAGCGCGAAGATGATGAGCAGACTCAAGAGGGTGAGAATGACCAGCACCGGGAATGACGCGATGAACGTCAGCAGGCCGAGGCCGAGGCTGGGCAAGGGCCGCGACGTCAGCGAGCGCAACAGTGCCTGCATCGCCCCCGGCGTGATCAGCAGGGCCAGCGCGCCGACAAAGGCCAGCGCGGCGAATTCGCGCAGCACCTGGCGTAAAAACACCCCGATCTCGCGACCGGCATCTTCCGGCTCCGTGATGGCCGTGATCTGAACGAGATCTGGCTGGACGATTACAGGTGTGTAGACCGGCGTGTTCGCCAGATCCGCCTCGATCACACCCTCGGACGGTGCCGAATAGCTTAGACGCCCGTCGATGGAAGCGCCCTCGCCGACGCGCAGTCCGGGTCGCACGAGCGTCAGGTCGATCGGCAAAAGCGTCAGGAACGTCTGCAATTCGGTGACGCCGGTCGATTCCGAGTCGCCCACGTCGGCATTCACGTCGCCTGCAACTGATCCGTCGATCTGGAGCGCCGAGCCCCAGAAATTCACTTCGCCACCGACCGCCCCATCCAGTACCAGTTGATAACCGGCGGAAATGACACTGTTGGGGATCGCCGCACCTTCGTCGACCGTCGTGCTCAAACTGGCCGTCAACAAGTCGCCGCTCGGATCAATGAGTCCGCCAGTTTCTGTGATCTCCATGGCCGGGCCGACGAAATGCAGACTGCCGCCCAGACGCCCGCTGACCGTCAGTTGCCCCGCCAGCAGGTAGACATCGCCGTCGACCGTGCCGTTGATTTCCGCCGTCGTCGCCGCGCCCATCAGATTGCCGCTCACACGCCCATCGATCACCAGTGTGCGACATAGGACAAACAGATCGTTATTGATGGTTTCTGTCGGGGAGATCTTGCACTGATCGCCTTGAAGGACTTCGCGTGCTTCCGCTGGGGGGGCGGCAAAAAGCAGCAGCAGGGCAAACAATCCGGCAAAAACTCGCGTCATACGCATAATCGGTCTCCAGCATTTGCCACGATTGTACTCTGCCCTCAGGCCAGTGCAATTGTCCTAACGTTCATGATCCCCGCTTCGGTTTATAATGGGGCCAGACTTTCCACAAATTCAGATAGCGTACCCGAATCGTGATGAAGCCTGCATCCCGCCTTGTTTCAGAGTCACAACAAGCTTCCTCCGGCAGTGCATCGCTGCGGCTGGTACTGCAAATCCAGTCGCCGAGGAAGCGCGTGCTCTCCACCCCCTTCTCGAAAGACCTGGTCGTCGGGCGAGCCGACGCCGCTGAACAGACACAGCCGGACATCGACCTGACTCCGCTGAGAGCCGAAGAAGCCGGTGTCTCGCGCTTCCACGCGCGCTTCAGCTACAAAGAGGACACCCTCTACGTCGAAGACCTCGGCAGCACCAACGGTACTCGCATCAACGGCTTTGAACTCGCCGCCGGGAAGAGCTACCGGCTCACCCCCAGCGACGAGATAGAACTGGGCAGCCTGCGTCTGAACGCACAGGTCATCAGCAACGATCGACGCCGCTAACATAGGGCCGTCATCTTCAACCAACGACAGGGCGCCGGATAAGGGTTGTTTTTTGCAAACAACCCTCTAAGCTATGCGTACCACAAGTAATTGAAGGACGCATCGCTTGAGCGCTGTCACGAAACACGTGTTGAAGAATGGCATGGTCGTGTTGTTGAAGGAAGTTCACAACGCGCCATTGATTAGCTGGTGGGTGATGTACCGGATCGGCAGCCGCAACGAGCCGACCGGCATGACCGGCGCCTCGCATTGGGTCGAGCATATGCTCTTCAAGGGGACGGAGAAGTTCCCGCCGGGTTATCTCGATCATGAGATCGACCGGCGCGGCGGCAGTTGGAACGCGCAAACGTCGTTCGACTACACGGCCTATTACGAAACGCTCCCCGCAGAACACATCGACCTAGCGCTCGAAATCGAAGCCGACCGTATGGTCAATGCGCAATTCGATCTTGAAGAATTCGAGTCAGAGCGCACAGTCATCATCTCCGAGCGGCAGGGGTCGGAGAATTCGCCGCTCTTCTGGCTCGGCGAAGAGGTTCAAGCGGCGGCGTTCCGCGTCCATGGCTATCACCACGAGATCATCGGCGATGTGGCCGATCTTGAGACGATGACGCGCGACCAACTCTACAATCATTATCGCCAGCACTACCTGCCGAACAACGCTATCGCCGTCGCGGTAGGTGATTTCGACAGCGCGGACATGCTAGCCAAGATCGAAGCGCATTACGGCGCGATCCACGGCGGCGAGTTCGCGCTGTTCGCGCGCCAGGAGCCGCCGCAGAATGGCGAACGCCGCGTCACTGTGGCGCGTCCCGGCAGCGCGCGCTTCCTCCACTATGCCTTTCGCGTACCTGCCGCGCATGAGGAAGATTTCTTCGCGCTGGAAATCGTCAACAGCATTCTGTGCGGCCCCAGCGGCATGGGCGGCGGCGGCACGGATAACAAGACCAGCCGCCTGTATAAGACGTTGGTCGAGACCGAGTTGACCGCCTCCATCTACGGCGACACCACGCCGACGATCGATCCCTTCCTGTACACGATCACGGCCACACTGCGCGAGGAAAGCACGCTCGAAGCGGTCGAATCTGCGCTCGGTCGCGAGATCGAGCGCATGCGCGCTGGCGACATCACCGAGGCAGAGGTCACACGCGCTAAGAAACAGGCGCGCGCGTTGTTCGCCTACAGCACGGAGCGCGTGACATCACAGGCTTTCTGGCTGGCCTGGGCCGAACTGTTCGCGGATTACGGCTGGTTCGAGTCGTATCTCGATCGGCTCAACAACGTCCAGTTGGAGGACGTCAAGCGTGTGGCAGCGACTTACCTGCGCCCAGAGAACCGGACCGTGGGCATCTTCCTGCCGACGCAGCCGGGTGACGACGAAATCGAAGACGACGAGGCATCGGCATGACATCACTCCCCAACGCGGCCAACATCACACGCGAGGTGCTCGACAACGGCATCATCGTCCTCGTCTATGAGAATTTCGCCACCCAGTCGGTCGTCCTCAGCGGATCGCTGGGCGCGGGCAGCCTGTACGAGCAGAGCGATAAGAGCGGGCTGGCCGCAATGACGGCCAACGCCCTGATGCGTGGGACACAATCGCGCGACTTCAACGCCATTGCCACCATGCTCGAAGACATTGGCGCGGACCTCGACGTCAGCGCGGGTGTGCATCGGGCGGGCTTCGGCGGCAAGGCGCTGGCGGAAGATTTGCCTGTGCTGATCGATCTGCTGGCTGACGTGCTGCGCCAGCCCGCTTTCCCCACTGCGCCGGTCGAGCGGATGCGCGGCGAAATGCTGACCGGCTTGCAGATTCGCAGCCAGGACACGCGTTATCGGGCGCGGCGCGCCTTCCACCAGCAGCTTTATCCCGAAACCCATCCCTATCACTACAGCGTCAGCGGCTCGCTGGAGACCGTGCCGACGATCACGATTGACGAACTCCAGGCATTTCACGGGGCGCACTATGGGCCGGAGATGATGGTGATCGCCATCGTCGGCGCCGTCAAAGCGAGCGACGCCATCGCGCAGGCGCGCGCGGCATTCGAAGACTGGCACAATCTGCACCAGCCGCCCACCCGGACGCTGCCGCAGGTCGAACAACCGGCAGAGATCCGGCGCGCCTTCGTGCCGCTCGCAGGCAAGACGCAGTCCGACATCGTCATCGGCAGCCTGGGGCCGTCGCGCTTCGAGCCGGATTACATGGCGGCGATGCTGGTCAACTGCGTGCTCGGCCAGTTCGGCATGAGCGGGCGCATCGGCGAGACAGTGCGTGAAGATTTAGGTTTGGCATATTATGCCTATAGCTCGCTCGATGGCGGTATGGGGCCGACCCCCTGGCGCGCGATTGCGGGCGTCAACCCGGCCAACATTCAACTGGCCACCGAGCGTATTATCGATGAGATCCGGCGCATCACGAACGAGCCGGTCAGCGATGAAGATCTCGCCAATGTGCAATCATTCTTCGTCGGCAAGTTGCCCTTGCAGTTGGAGAGCAACGAAGGCATCGCAGGCACCATGCTCAACATGGAGATCTACGGCCTCGGTCTCGACTACCTGTTGACCTATCGTGAGCGCATTCACGCCTTGAGCAAAGAGGATCTGCTAGGAGCGGCGCGCCATTATCTGAACCCGGACGCCTACGTGCTCAGCATCTCCGGCCCTGAAACCGACTGATTCCCTGCGGCGTAACGGCTTTTCAACGCACACTCATCTTGGCGGGCTAAGATCGCGGCGGCATTTTAGTTCAAGGTTGTGTAGATGAGACGTGTCTTCTGGTTCGTTATGGGCTGCGCCTTACTGGCAGCGTCGGTCATGCCCGCCCTGGCTCAAACGGAGAGCAGCACGGCGCCCGATCTCTCCGGCGTCGTGTTGAACGAGATCGCGAGCGGCTTCTCACGCCCGCTGTTCCTGACTCATGCCGGTGACGGCAGTGACCGCCTTTTCGTCGTCGAGCAGGGTGGGCGCATCTGGATCTTGGGTGCGGATGGCAGGCTGGACACGCCGTTCCTCGACGTTTCGAGCCTGGTCAGCCCAGCAGCCAACGCCGCTGGCTACACCGAGCGCGGCCTGCTAGGGTTGGCCTTTCATCCTGACTACGCGCAAAACGGTGTCTTCTTCATCGACTACACGGACGTCAACGGCAATACGGTCGTGGCGCGCTATCACGTCTCGGCGAATAACCCCGACGCCGCCGACCCGGCCAGTGCCGAGATCATTCTGACCCAGCAGCAGCCGTTCCCCAATCACAACGGCGGTCATCTCGTCTTCGGGCCGGACGGCTATCTCTACATTGGTTTTGGCGACGGCGGCTCCCAGGGCGATCCGAATGGCAATGCACAGAATCTGCAGAGCTGGCTGGGCAAAATCCTGCGCATTAGTGTAGATGTCGACGGCAGCTACACCAGCCCGGCAGATAACCCGTTCGCGAGCGACAGCAGCGCCGCACCGGAGATCTGGGCCTATGGCTTGCGCAATCCATGGCGCTTCAGCTTCGACCGCGATACCGGCGATTTCTTCATTGGCGACGTGGGCGGCAGCGAATGGGAAGAGATCGACTACCAGCCTGCCGGGAGCCCTGGCGGCGCCAATTACGGCTGGAACATCTACGAGGGCATGCACCCCACGGGCAGCCGGCCGGCGCCCGAAAACATGACGCTGCCCATCTTCGAGTATTCGCATAGCGAAGGCAACACCGTGACCGGTGGCTACGTTTACCGCGGAGACCAGATCAGCGCATTGCAGGGCATCTATCTCTACGGCGACTTCGGCTTCGGCACGATCTGGGCGGCCTGGCGCGATGAAGCGGGTACCTGGCAATCGCTCAAGTGGATGGCGAATACCGGCTATACCATCAGTTCGTTCGGCGAGGACGAAGCCGGAAATCTTTACATCGTCAACTACGCAGGCCTCATCCTCCGCTTCGATCCCGCGACCTGATACCTGACACTCCCCCACAATCGACATCACGCATCTATAAACGAGGGGCCGGAAATCCGGCCCCTCGGCATTTGCAAACATTAAAGAATTTTGAGAAAATCATGAGACAGCGTTACTATTGTCTAAGTTGGTCGAATCCGATCTTCTATGTTGGTTACTGAAGTATGTATGTGTAGGTATTTAATTACTATTTCCATTCTGACGGATTCCCGTTAACGTGTCGGACAACTGAACTGCCCGTGAAAGGTTTGGCAGATGGCTCTTAACCTTCCTCCTGAGAATTCAGACCCCACCATCGACAATTTACGCCGCAAACTTGCGGAGATTCGAGCGCATGACGGAGACGTCAACTGGTTCGGCGCGCACGAATCGTCGATCCGCAATACGGTGTGGAAGGCCATCGCCAAGCCGCCAGTCTATCGAGAAGCCATCGAAACGCTGTTCATTTGCCTGAAGAACCTGCGCTCGCACAAGGCGTTCCAATGGTGGCAACCGGTGGTCTCGGATGCACTGCTTGACGCGGCGGATCTGAAGGACGAAAAACTGCAAGCTCGTCTCTGGTTGGCTTACGGGATCTTCATGCTGCACGAAAATCAACCTGGCATGGCGGCACGGTCAGCCGAAATCGGATCTGCGTGGTTGTCCGATACCGATTCGGAGGAAGTCACGATGCAGCGGGTGCAGGCATTGCTGCTCATGATCTGCGCCTCACAGCCTGCGCGTTCAAATTCGATCGTCATTCAGTGGATTGCTAAGGTGCTCAAGTCCGTCCGCCGCAGCCAGGACCTCGCGTGGAAGGCACGGACGTATCAGATGATTGCGCACGTCTATACCTATCAGGGCAAGTACAAACCCGCGGTCGCGTTGACGGAAGCAGCGCTCAAGCTGTGGGAACAGCTCGGCGATGTACATGGCAGAATCGATTGCCTGATCAATCTGTCACGGATCGCCCGCAATCTCCGCGATTTTGGAAAAGTCGAAGATCTGCTGAACCAGATCCAGATTGACCCGGATTCACCGACCGGGCATACCCATCTCATGCATCGTATGTATGAGGAAGCCGCATATCTGCTGGAATCAGGTCAATTCGCCAAAGCACGCGAAATGCTGGAACTGACGATTGAGTATCTGCAAAGCATGAAGTTATGGCGCGAACTGGCGATCGTGAAGCACACGCTCGCCCTAACGCTCATCGCGCAGCATCACTTTGATCAGGCGGAAGAAACGCTGGCAGCGGTTGACGAAAGCTGGCAGCGGCTGAAATACCATTATGGTCAGGCGGAAGTTTGCACCGCGCGCAGTTATCTTGAACGCGAGCGTGGGCACAAGATGCAGGCGAGGGAATGGCTTGAGCGCGCCAGAGCGATTTGTCGCGACATCGAAAACGAGCCGCTGCGCCAGCGAATGCTCGCCATGATTGACGGCGAAAGCAGCAAACTGGGCGACTAAACTCAGAAGAAGCGCAGGGGCGGCGATCTGCCGACCACCGCCCTTGCACGCCTGTTTTACTCCGCGCTACCTGGCGGAATAATGGGAGGCGTTGGCCCACCGTATGACAGAGACATGGTATTTTCCCATCGCTCCTATGGACGATGGGTTCACCTTCTCATTCCGGGTGGGTCGGCGTCGCGCCTCCACGGACACGAAACGGACACAAAACGGACACGTCCCCTGAACAGGGGTATCGTCGTCTTAAAGCAGGCAACCCGGTGGCTGCACAGCTTGGATTTGCGCGCTTTTGTGCATATAGTTATGGGTATGACTCGCCGCTGTCTCTCGCAGAGGAACACCATGCGAAAAGCGATCGTGACCGTCTTGCTGCTCCTGGTTGCCACGACCGCAATCTATGCGCAAGACGTCAACCAGCCGGATTACGCCGTCTACGTGGTCGACCGGCAGATCAGCATTGATAGCACGACGATCATTCTGCAGTTCGGCATTTACAACATCGGCTCAGCGGCAGATCGACAGACAACGGCCGAACTCTTCCTTGAACCGGATGACACCAACCCAGTCGCCACGCAGGCACTGCGCCCGCTCGATACCCAGGGCGATACCGAGATCCTCACCTTTGAACTGCCAGTCGAAGACTTCCCGACCGGCTCGGTGACATTCCGCCTCGAAGTTGGCATCGGCGATATCGAAGCGGCGGACAGCGCAACCATCGAAAACAACCGTGCCGGCGTAGTCATTACCGTGCCGGAGACAACGCCCGGCGTCAGCAGGACGGCCAGGCCGCCGGTACAGCCGTCATTCACCGAAACGCCCGCCCTCCCGACGGCGACACCCGCCCCGACGCGAGAGCCGCTCAAGATCCTGGGCCTCGAGATCGATACGAACAGACTGCCGATCCCGGAAGACAACCGGCTGCTGATCCCGGCGATCGTCGCGTTGTGCGGCGTCGGTCTGATTCTGCTCTGGGTGCTGACGGTGATCCTGCGGCTGATTTTCCCGCCGCCGCGCACGTTCGAAGCCTGGCAGCCGCCCTACGCCGCGATGCCGATCCAGGATCAGAACACGCTGGCCGGGCGACGCCAGATGTGGCAGCAGAGCGCGCAGAGTGACAGCCTGGAGATCCCCTGTCTGGAGGGGCAGTATCACATCCGCAAGGTGCTCAGCGGTTTGAATGGCGAGAATCTGTTGGGGTGGCGCGTGCGCGGGCTGCGCCTGAGCCAGTATGACATCTACGGGCGGGTGGCGCGCAGCCAGACGCTGGCGCCCGGCGGCCTGGTGCGCAAGCTGGATCGCGTCGTGCGCAAGGGTTCAACGCTGACCGATGAGGAAGTCGACAAGCGCGTGCGCCCGATTGCGCGCAAAATGGTCAGCGCCGTGATGCGCAAGATCGGCAAGCGCAACATGATGCTGCCCATCGCCTGTGACATCCGCTTCCGCGGCGCGCATGGCGAAGTACGCATCCTATTCGAGCTATATCAATGTGCCAATGGACGCCCGCAGCTCATCGACCATTGGGAGCCGGAGATGACCGTCGTCACCGGCGGCATCCAGGAGAACTACACCTACACCTTGCAAGGAATCCGGCAGGGCGAAACGGCGCGCACATTCCGCCAGCGCCTCCAAACCGATCTCGCAGCAGTCCTCAAGACAATGATCTACAAGCGACCGCCAGTCCCCAAAGAGACGATGAGCGGTGATACGTCCCCGCATGAGCCGGTCATCATCCCACCGGTGATGCCGGAAGAACTGCCGTCGACAAAACCGGAAGCACCCAGGTCAGAACCGACGGAACCTACGGAGCCGGGGGCGGAGTAAGGACGCGGTCGAGGACGTGCATGACGCCGTCATCACCCTCGATATCGCGCATGATCAGGCGGACGCCGTCGACAGCCAGTCGATCCTCATCCACGCTCACGCCCAGCGGCTGCTGATCGAACGTGGTAACCGAAAGCACCGTGGCCAACTGCGTGGACAGCCAGGCGCCGGGGACGACGTGCTTGCGCAGCAGCCGCGTCAGCCCTGCAAGGTCGCCCGTCAGCGCGGCCAATCCCCCCGGTGCAAATCCAGCAAACGCATCGTCCGTCGGCGCAAACAACGTGTAGGGTGTACTTTGCGCCAGGGTTGTGTCCAGGCCGGTCGCCCGCAGCGCATCGACCAGCGTGTAAAAGCGGCCATCAGCCAGCGCAATATCGAGCACTTTGGTCATCACAGCACCTCGATACACTTGTAAAAACAAACGGGGCTGAGCGAACCGCCCAACCCCGTCAGCCGCACTGAATGCGGCGCATGCCCTATCTCTCGCCGGGCCTTACTCCGAGCCGAGCGTCGTCGCCGAAACGGCCACCGTCGGATTCTCCGGCGTGCCGATGGCGGCGATGAAGTAATAGGTATCCTCGTTGAGGCGGATATTCGGCAGGTCGACGATCACGGGGGACGTCGCGCCGCTCGGCACCAATTGGATGTCGTAGCCGGATGATGCCACGTTCACAGTGTCGACGCCGTCATTGTTGCCGAGCGTCGCCGGGTAAGCGAGCAACCGGATGAGCACGCCACCGTTCACGAGCACGTCAAGTGCAGGCGCATTCTGAATGGCGTGCATGATCGTCACACGTGCCTGGCCGGATGGAATGGGGCTGAAATCTTCAGGGATGAACTGCAAGCCCAGATTGCCTGATCCCGCCACACCGAGCGCCGCCGCCGTGATGCGCGCGCCACCAGGGATGCGCGTCGTCGTCGTGCGAATGAACGTGTCGCTGCCTGCGGGCGCAAGCTGCATCGTGTAGACCCCTTCAACCAACGGCACCCAGTCGCTGATCGTGCCGAAGGTCAGCCCTTCCGCGACCTTCTGATCGTCCAGGGTGATGTCGACGGCACCGGAATCCGGCGAGAAGTGCGCGACGCGAATGTAGCTGGTCGCCGCGTCCAGAGCTTCACTGACCGTGGACGGGATGATCACGGAGTCCAGCACCTGCACGACGCCATTGCTCGCGCCCTGATCGACGCTGGAAATCGGCGCGCCGTTGGCCTGGAGCACACCGCCCGAAAGCGCAAACGTGATGGGTTCACCGCCCGCGCTGTCCAGCGTCGGCCCGGCGATCAGTTGGCGCAGCGTATAGCGGCCGGGGATCACGTGTGCATTCAGAACTTCCGCCAACAAATCGGGACTATTCATCAAGTAGTCGAGTGCGCCGAGGGGTAGCGCGGCGAACGCGTCGTCCGTAGGCGCAAGTATGGTCAGCGGACCATCCGAGTTCAGCGCATCAGACAAACCAGCCGCACCAACTGCATCGAGCAACGTACCAAAGCGACCGTCGTTCACCAAGAACTCTGAAAGAGTCGTCTGTTGAGCCATAGTCGGAGCAGCGACCACCATGACCAATGCCGCGAGGGCAAAAACGGTCATCAACTTACGCATTCCTGACCTCCAATTGTTCAGAATATCGTCACAAAAAAAGCCCGTCGCAAACGTCGCGCAGAAGTGGGAAAGAGCGCAGCGAACGGCCTGTCAATCACATTAAGGATAACCTATCTAGCATGCCGCACGCAACAGCGTTGGCCCATCGACTGCTAAGAGAATGCTAAATCTCATCCATCACGAACGAGACATGCCTGCCAGCGCAAAGACGGCCACGCCGAGCGCCGACAGCAGGAATCCGCCGAGCACGCCGATCAGTTGGAGTTCGCCGAAGACAGGTTCAGGCGACACCGGTATGATGTGCGACCCGAAGCCGAGGAAATCCGCCAGCCCGCACATGCCGGTCACGATCAGACCCGTCCACGCCAGCCGCACGCCGATCTGCTGGCCGAGGTTGGAGGATGACTGCGGATAGTAGGTGTATTTGACGTAGATCAGGCCGCCAAGGATCAGCAGCGCAAACCCGGACCAGATGACGACGAACTGAACGGCGCCGACACCTTCACCTGGCCGCAGCCCGGTCACACCGGGAAACAGCCCCATGAGCGTGAGGATGAAGCCCAACGCCCCCAGGGCAACCCCGAACTGAGATATTCTGATCATGCCACCCCGCTAGGGAAGCGCCTGGCGCAGTTTGCGCAGCATGTTGCCGCTCAAGACGGCAGCGATGTCGTTCTCAGCATAGCCGCGCTGGCGCAAGCCCTCACCGATCGTCCACAGGTCGGACACAGTGTCGAAGCCCTGCGGCGTGCTCTCCACGCCAAATCCCCCGTCAAAGTCACTGCCGAGGCCGACGTGCGCTGCGCTCCCGGTGATCTGGCAGACGTAGTCGATCGCATCCAGCACCCGCTCGAAGGGGACCTTCGCTTTGGGGTCGCCAGAGCGCCAATCCGACGACAGGAACCAGTTGTAGGGCACGATCCCCATCACGCCATCGCGTTCCGCCAACCGCCGGATCATGAGATCGGAAAGCTGCCTATCCGTATCGACAAATTTGCGTGGGTTGCTATGGCTGGCGATCACCACAGCGCCTTCGTACCTATCGAGCGCTTCGAAGTAGGCCACCTCAGCCATGTGCGAGAGATCGAGGATGACGGGGAACGATGCCAGCACATCGAGCAGTTCGCGTCCCAGCGGCGTTAGTCCACCGGGATAATGCGTGCCGCCGGAGTAGCGCGTTTGTTCCCAGGCCATGCCGACGACGCGTACGCCGCGCTCGAACCATTCCTCGAACTGTTTCGGCTCCAAGATCGGATCTGCGCCTTCCATCAGGATGACGAGACCCTGGCGCGCTGCCTCGATTGCCTGCCCGTCCTGCCAGCTCGCCAGCACGACGTCGAGATCGGCCTGCGACGTGATCAGGCGCATGCGCTCATCCTCATCGACGAGCCGCTGGTAGTAGTCCCATTGAACCAGCGCCTGCTGATAGGCTTCCTGCGGCGAGCTATAGGTCACCGCTTCGTAGGAGCTTCGGTCTTTGCGGCGCGGCGCCACGAACAGCGTCGAAAAAACGACACCAACCCGCCCGATCAGCGCGTCCGGCAGCCCGACCATCGAGATGCCGCTCTTCGCCAGATGCGGCTGATCGACTTCGCGTTCGCGTTTGAAGTAAGCGCTCTGGCGATAATCTCGTCCATAAGCAGCGTAGTTGTAGGCGATATCTTCATGGGCATCGATTACGATCATCGACGAGGGCATAGCGTCTTCTCATTTCCGAGGTTCACCAACCGGCACGATTGTACGTGCCCAAAATGAAAAAAACCAACCGACAGCTTGTGGAAAATTCATCGTCACGTAATGTGCGCGTAGAATAATGGCACGAGAACTGCAATGCGTGTGAGGAGTCCTCATCATGACACGAAAACCCCAGGTCCTGACTGGAGCGCTGGTCGGCGGGCTGCTGACGGCCCCGCTTCTCGCTCTGATTGCCCTTGGGCAGCAGGCCGCCGGGCTGCCATTCTTACCGTCGGATTTCTTTAATCCCGTTCGGGATCTGACGCCCGGTGGTCTGATCACTGCCGTCATCGATTCCGTCAAGAGTGTTATTCTCACCCTTAATCTTGGCCGGGTTGATACGGCAGCGAAGAACGTCGAATTCGCCATGGCCATCAGCCTGCTCTTCGTCCTCGGCATCATCGGCGGGGCCATCTTTTTTGCCCTGTTCAATCGTAGCGAGCGCCCGACGTGGATGCGCACCGGCCTGATCGGCGGCGCGGTTGTCGGCATCGTCATGGCGCTGATCAGCCTGCAATTCGGCATTTCATCCACAGTGCAGCCCGCCCTCATCGGCGCGATCTGGCTGGCCGCCTTGTTCTTGATCTGGGGTTGGGCACACGCGTGGGCCTACACCCGGCTGGCAGGCGCGCAAGCGGCGACAGCAGCGCCCACCGCCTCCAGCGCAAATAACGTCATGGCGGTGGATCGGCGCCAGTTCCTGATCACGCTCGGCGCGGCCTCGGCAACGCTAACGATCGTCGGCGCAGGGCTGGGCGCGCTCATCCGCCGTGAGGAACCGTCGGCAACCACGATTGCCCAGGGAGATGGCGCTACTCAAACGGCAGCCGCCGGAATCGACGTGCCCCCACCAACGAATCTGGATGACAACGTCATACCTGCGCCGGGGACGCGCCCGGAAATCACGCCGGTCGCCGAACACTATCGCATCGACATCAGCCTCGTGCCGCCGCGCATTGACGAAGCGAGCTGGACGCTGCCGTTCGTGAACATGCTGAGCAGCGACCAGGAAATCCTGGCGGAATTCACGCTGGACGAACTGAAGGCCTACGACACGACCAGCGATTACATCACCATGTCGTGCATCTCGAACGAGGTCGCAGGCGACCTCATCAGCACGACCTACTGGACGGGCGTGAGCTTCAAACGTCTGCTCGAGGATGTGCCGCTGCCGGAAAACGCGACCCATCTGAAGCTGATCGGCGGCGACAACTTCGACGAGATCGTCGCCCTCGACCTGATCAACTCGGACGATCGCATCATGCTGGCCTACTACTGGGATGGCAAGCCGCTCGAACAGACGCATGGCTTCCCGCTGCGCATCCACATTCCCAATCACTACGGCATGAAGCAGCCAAAGTGGATCGTCCGCATCGAAGTCCTGGATGGCGATCAGGATGGCTACTGGGTGCGTCGTGGCTGGGATAAGCAGGCGCTCGTCCGTGCGACCTCGGTCATCGACACGGTGGCGGTCGACTCGCTCGTGACCGAAGGCGATCAGCAGCTTGTCCCGATCGGCGGTATCGCCTGGGCCGGCGATCGCGGCATCTCCAGGGTCGAAGTCCGCGTGGACGATGGCGAGTGGCAGGAAGCGCGTTTGCGCACGCCGATCAGCGACCGCACATGGACGATCTGGCGCTACGACTGGCCGTTCGCGCAAGGCGATCACAAGTTCGAAGTGCGCTGTGTCGAAACTGATGGCACGCCGCAAATCGAAGACCGCGCTGGCGTGCGCCCCAGCGGCGCGACCGGCATCCACCAGGTGCGCGAAACCCTCTAGGTTACCCTTGTCAGGCGTTGGGAGAAGTGTTCTGCTTCTCCCGGCGTCTGCGCCGGAGCATGCCCGGCAGCCGCTCCACGCGCAGCAGGTAGCCGATGGCGATCGCCCAGGTCGCCATCGTGACCGCCCCGCCCATATAGAACAACGGCGGACGATACTGGAAGAGTACCTCGTAGCTGCTCGCCCCCGCAGGCAGCACCACACCGACCTGACCACCAACCGATTCGAGCTCGGCGGGTTCGCCGTTGAGCGTCACCTGCCAGCCGGGATAAGCCGTTTCCTGGATCGTGACCACCATCGCCTCGTCCGGATCAGCGGTCACGTGCAGGCGAACGCGATCCGGCAGGCGCTCGAAGTCCGTGATCGGGGTCGTCAGCTCAGGGTTGAGCGTCGCGCCAAAAGCCGCATCCATTTCGAACTGCGAAATCATGAAGGCATAGTTGAGCGAGCGCGTGTAACGATAGAGGCAAGAAACACCCTGGGAGCGCGGGCCATCGACGACGGCTTCATAGCCATTCTCGGCCAGCCAGACGTAATCGTCACCATACCAGCCGAACGAGTATTGCGATGGCTGAAGCAGCAGATCGATTTGCCCGATGGTGGGCTCGATCGGCAGCGCTCGAAAATCGGCCTCGATCCCGATCTGGCGTACCGAGTAATCCTGAAATGGCGTCGTCAGGTCGTAGCCGCTGCGCCAGATCGCCAGCGGCTGGCCCGGATTTTGTTCGCGCAGCCAGCGGATGCATGACGTATCCTGCCCATCACGCGGCACTGTCCGTGCGAAGAAGCTGGCCGCTTGATTGACCTGAAAAGCCGCCAGACCACAGAGCACCAATACCAACCCACCGAGGTTGAGCCGAACCGCGCGAACGGCGCGCACAGGCAGCGTCGGGAAAACAAAGTCCGACGAAAAGAGCAGACGCCACAGGCTGTCCACACGCAGTGCCACCAATACCGCGACCCAGAATGACGTGACCGCCAGCGCGCGCCCCACAAAGCGCCACTCCGGGAGCAAGGGCACCGTCTTGTAGAGCCAGATCATGATCGGGTTGCCGCCAACGCCCCAGATGAAGGTGCCGACCAACACAATCGTGCCCGGAATCCAGAAGCGCCACGACTGCGACAGCCCGCTGCGATTGAAGACTCGGAAGATGCCAATCGGCGGCAGCAGCAAAAAGATCAGCACGAGAAACCAGGCCGGGGTGACGAAAGTGTAGTAGAACTGCGGCAGATACGGATCGATGTGAGCGTCGAACAGGACGCGATCGCCCGTCAGGAACTGCTGGGCGATCAGAACGGGATCGGTCACGGTCCCGGCATCGATTTCCGAAGGGTGACTGCCGATGTAGTCCCGATGGCCAAAGATCGGGAACAGGACGACGGCGCTCAGGCCGATGGTCATCAGCGCTGCCAGCCCCATCCGCCACAGAGCAGCGCCATCAAAGCGGCGCTTGCCCCACCGGATCACGTGGAACAGGGTCATCAATACCACGCTGAAGCCGATCGGCAGCATGTACCAGATGTTGCCCGCCCAGAACATCAGCGTGAACATGACGGCCAGCAGCACAATGGCCCAGCGCGCCTGCCGCGACCGCAGAACCGCCAGCGCCGCGCCGATCACCCAGGGAAAATACGCCTGCGCGACGCCAAGCTGATAATAGCCTGTGCCGATCATGCCCAGCATGTTGCCTTTGCCGATCATGAGCAGCGCGAGCAAGAGCCGACCTGCCAGCCCCAGCTTGAGCACACGAGCCAGGAAGTAGCCGCCGAAGCCCGCGAACAAGCCGTAGAGCACGGCACTGATCTTGACGCCCTGCACACCGCCCATCAGCAGCGAAGGCCCCGCGCTGATCGGGTTCAAAACGAATGAGAATGGATTGTCGATCAGCGGTTCGCCCATGTTGTTGTACGGCTGCCACAGCGGTAGATAGCCGTAATCGCGCAGGCTGACATGCGCCAGCTCGGCGGAGCTTGTCAGCCATTCGAGTTCATAGCCGAAGATGCGCTCCGAGCTATCGGAGTGGATGAACGTCCAGTTGACCGCCAGAGCGACGCCCGCAATCAAGGCGAACTCGGCCAACAGCGTCAGCACACGCATCGTCGGCGACCGCTTGAGCCGGATGGCGGCGGTCCGAACTTCGCGCGCCGGGCGACGCTGAAGGACGACTGCACCGGCCACAGAACCGATGAGCAGCAGCACGAGCAGGATTGACGAGAATGGCGCGGGCAAGACGAACGTCAGCAGCGCGCAGCCCAGGATCACAGCGATGATGATCAGCCACTGGGCCCATCCAGGCAGCAGGTCGTCGTCGGTTGCAGGGGGTGTCTCCGGCGCTGCCGGTTGTGGTGTGGATGCGGCGACGGGAACGGGCACATCGACAGGTGGAGCAGCTTCTTCGGACGCACTGCGCCGGGCGTTTTCACGCCTAACCCACAGACCGATTACAGCCCCCAGCGAAGCCAGCAGTGCAACACTCCAGGCCATCCATTTTCGTATCACAAGCACGCACCTTCGTGTAGCAGAGAACGCGGATTCCTATCGTAGATCGTATGCCCAAGTTGCCTTGCAAGCGCATAAGAAAGTCGGGCTAAAGGGCTTATTCACGCTACCGATAACACTTTACAATCGTTCATATTTATGATAATCTTTGCCCACGAACCGCCGACGATCCCAACCCCATTTGCAACATTGCATGGCACAGCTAAAGCTGTGTCATTCTAATTTTATGGGATCGCCAGGTAATTCCATTGTAAGGAGTAAAGGCGGGCATGAGCAATCAAACTGAATACCTGACGCCCGAAGGCTTCCGGGAACTTGAGAACAAGCTCAAGTATCTGCGCGAAACACGCCGCTCCGAAGTTGCCGAGCGCCTGCGGTTGGCAATGGAAGAGGGCGGCGATCTGAGCGAAAACGCCGAATACGAGGATGCCAAGAACGAGCAGGCGTTCGTTGAAGGTGACATTATCCGCCTGGAAACGATTCTGAGCAGTGCGCAGATTATCGAGAGTTCCGGCAAGCGGGATCATGTCGAGGTCGGCGCGCGCGTGACTGTGCAGGAAAAGGGCACCCAGGACAAAGAGATCTACCAACTGGTTGGCTCTGCAGAAGCGAATCCGGCGGACGGTCGTATCTCGGTTGAAAGCCCGATGGGCAAAGCGCTCATCGGTTCCAAAGTGGGCGACCAGGTCAAAGTGCAGGCCCCTGCCGGAGACATCGTCTTCGTGATCAAGAAAATCGAATAAACAGCGCATCACCCTGCGCTCGTAAAACCCCGTAGAATTAATGCGGGGTTTTTTGTTACCATTCTCAAGACTATTTCTCAACTAGAGGCGCAACCGGATGACCTGGGAACCGAATCGTTTGGAGGCTGAACGCCTCGATAAGACTCAGACGCTCGAAGCGCGCGGGGTTGAGTGCTTCCCGCCGCGCGTGGAACGCACGCACACGACCGCACAGGCAATCGCCGCTTTTGAAGCGCTGGAGGCGGACTCGCCGGAAGCTGCGGAGTCGGTCGAAGTCACAGTCTGCGGGCGCATTCGGCGGCTCAACATCAAGGGCAAAGTCTCGTTTATGCACATCGAAGACGAGAGCGGGCGCGTTCAGTTGTTCCTGCGCGTCAATGAAATGGATGAGGCTGTCTACGATCTCGTGCGCGAGAAACTGATCGAATCGGACGATTTCGTCCAGGCGAGCGGCGTCATGATGCGCACACAGGCGGGCGAAATCAGCGTGCGCGTGTTCGAACTCAAACTGCTGGCGAAGGCGCTCAGCCCGCTGCCCGTGATCAAGCAGCAGAAACTCGACGATGGCACGATCAAGGAACATGGTGAGTTCAGCGACGTCGAAACGCGCTATCGCCAGCGCTATGCCGATCTGGCAGTCAATAAGGACACGCGCGACGTCTTCCTCAAGCGCGCCAAGGTGATCAGTGCTCTGCGTCGCTTTCTGGACGAGCGCGGCTTCCTGGAAGTCGAGACGCCGATCCTTCAGCCGCTCTACGGCGGCGCGGCGGCGCGCCCGTTCATCACGCATCATAACCAGCTCGACCAGGATCTCTACCTGCGCATCAGCTTCGAGCTGTACCTGAAGCGCCTGCTCGTCGGCGGCTTCGACGCAGTCTACGAGATCGGGCGCGACTTTCGCAACGAGGGCGTCAGCTACAAGCACAACACCGAATTCACGATGCTGGAGTTCTACAAGGCCTACATCGACTACCGCGGCGTGATGGCGCTGACCGAGCATATGGTCGCCTTCGCCGCCGAGCAGGTCAACCGCACGACGATCACGCACTTCCGCGGTCACGAGGTCGACCTTGCCCCACCGTGGAAGCGGATCATGATGCGGGATGCGATCCGCGAAGCCTCCGGCATCGACTACATGGATCACCTGGACACGGCGAGCCTGGAAGCGGCCATCACCGCCGCGGGCATCGACTTCAAACCGGGCCAGCCGTGGGGTAAACTGGTCGAACATCTGCTGGGCGAATGCGTCGAGCCGAATTTGATCCAGCCGACGATCATCTACGACTATCCGCGCGACATTTCCCCATTTGCCAAACGAGTCGGGTATGATGACGTACACGTCGAGCGCTTCGAGTTCTACATCGCCGGGATGGAGATGGGCAACGCGTTCACCGAGCTGAACGACCCGCGCGACCAGGAGGCGCGCTTCCTCGACATGGGCAAGACCTTCCAGGCGGGCGATGACGACGAAACGCCGCTCGACGAAGACTACCTGCGGGCGATGCGTTACGGGATGCCGCCGAACGGCGGTTTCGGCATGGGTGTCGATCGGCTGGTCATGTTGTTGACCGATCAGGACAGCATCCGCGACGTGGTGCTCTACCCGCATCTGCGCCCAGAATCGAAGAGTGAGTGAGCAACCCATGACAGCGGAACGTACACTGGATAATCAAGCCCTGCTCGATGGCCTCGGCCAGAGCACGCTGGTCTTCGACAGCGCAGACCGGCTGATCATGATCAACCAGGCGGCACGAACGCTGCTGGGCCAGGATGTGCGCGCCTTCCAGGTCAGCGGTTGGATGGGCGCTAACGGCTTCTTCGAGCGCTACCTGGATGGCGAAAACCAGTCGCTCGACGAAATTCGGGCACGCGCCCTGGCGTCGGATCGTCCGATCCGGTTCCAGATTCAGCGCAACGGTGAAGTCATCCCCTGCTGGGCCTCGGCGGTGCACCGCGACGGCGGCGAGATCTACACTCTGCTCACGCTCGAAGTGCCGGATTGGCAGGCGATCAACACCGTCATGCAGCGCTACCTGGACGAGGTCGACGATGCCATCGGCGCGACCATCGGCCATGCGACCCTGATCGAGCAGAACCTGCGCAATGCGGACAATACGGACGTCGCCAAGATCGAGCGGCGCGTCGGCGGCTTCACGCGGCTGATCAATGTGCACATGGTGCGCATCCAGCGCCTCACGGCCATGATCACGCGCCTGAATGCCATCCGCGCCGGTGAAATCCGCGATCTGGTCACCATCGACCGGCGCAAGATCGTGCTGGCCGACTTTCTGGAAGATTTCGTCGAAACGATTGACGACATGCCGCTGGTCGACCCGGACACGGAGACCGATAGTTTCCGTCCGCGCCTCAAGGTCATCGCCCCGGCGCACCTGGCCGTCTCGGCCTCGCCGCGCTACCTGACGCACGTCTTGCGGGACATTCTGCGCAATGCTATCATGTACAGCATGCGTGGAACCCCGATCACGATGGCCGTCTTCGCGGGCAGTCGAGAATCGACCGTCCAGTTCGACCTGACGGACGAAGGCTACGGTATCCGCGCCAGTGAGTTCGAGCGCGTTTTTGCGCCGTTCGAGCGCTCACATCAGCCGCAGATCATCAGCGAATTTGGCTACGGCCTAAGTCTGCATTTGTGCAAACACGAGATTGAGGCGATGGACGGATTGATCTGGTTCGAAAGTCAGGAAGGCAGCGGAACCACCTTCTCGCTGCGTTTGCCCGCCTGGCGGAGCGAGTCGTCGTCCGCCAGTTCGTCTTCGGCAACCTGATGCCCAACGCCTGATCCGCCGTGCGACACGTATGTTGGCGCCTTGCCGGTCTTTTCAGGCAAGGCGTTTTTGTTTGCAAGGAGAGTGCGCCGTGGACTTCATACACAGCCTGACACCCGATTTCTTCGATTCGATGGTGTGCGCAGTCATCATCATTGGCATCGCGCTGGCTGTCGTGCGCCTGTACAGCGATTTCACGCGCAAACTGCCTCCAGAAGATCGACCGCCGCAAAAGAACGAGAACGATTAGCCTGACTGCCCCCTGCGGGAACATCCAAGGAGAGAACCGCACATGATCGACATCAACCTGATCCGCGAGAACCCTGACTGGGTCAAAGCCCAGATCGCCAAGCTGAATGACGAGGGCGCGCTCAGCCGTGTCGATGCCATCGTCGAGATCGATCAGCAGCGGCGCGCTCTGCTGGTCGAAGCCGAGACCCTGCAAGCAGCGCGCAACAAGCTCAACAAGAATTTCGGCATGCTGCGCGGCAATCGCAAACTCGACGATGCCAGCAAGCTCGCGATTGCAGCCAGTGCCGCCGCCGCCGTCCAAAACGGCGACTACGATGCCGCGGCAAACTTCATGACCGGCGACGCCAACGCCGGCAGCGCTGCCGGAGCCGAGGCGATGGACGAGCTCATGAACGCGCTCAAGAGCCTGGGCGAACGAGTCGAGCAACTGAACGAGCGCATCGGCGCCCTCGACGCCGAGCAGATGGACAACATGCTGTGGCTGCCCAACCTGCCGCACGAGAGCGTGCCAGTCGCGGACAGCGAAGAGGCCAACATCGCGCATCCGCCGCAAGGCGAACGCCGAGAATTCGACTTCGAGCCGAAGCCTCACTGGGATATCGGCCCGGCGCTCGACATCATCGACTTCGAGCGCGGCGTCAAGATGGGCGGCACGCGCGCCTACGTGCTCAAAGGCATGGGCGCCCGTTTGCAGCGCGCCCTGATCTCCCTGTTCCTCGATCACGCGCGCGCCAATGGCTTCACCGAACTCTACGTGCCCTACATGATCCGCGAAGACATGATGTACGGCGCCGGGCAGTTCCCCAAGTTCCGCGAGAACGTCTATTTCGACGCCGAGTCAGAGCTGTACTTCCTGCCGACGGCCGAGGTCGCCATCACCAACCTGCACCGGGACGAGATCCTCGACGAAGCCCAGCTCCCGCTCTACTACGCGGCGCATACCCCCTGCTTCCGCCGTGAGAAGGTCAGCGCCGGGCGCGACGTGCGCGGCATCAAGCGCGTGCACCAGTTCGAGAAGGTCGAGCTGTACAAGTTCACCACGCCGGAGACGAGCTACGCCGAACTCGAAAGCCTGACCGACAGCGCGGCCGATCTGCTGCGCAAGCTCAAGCTCCAGTATCGGCGTCTGGAGATCGTGACCGGCGACCTCGGCTTCAGTGCGGCCAAGAAGTATGACCTGGAAGTCTGGTCACCTGGCTGCGGTGAATGGCTGGAAGTCAGCTCATGCAGCAATACCGAGGCGTTTCAGGCGCGGCGTGCCAACGTCAAGTACCGTCCGGCGGATAGCAAGAAGGGCCAGTTCGTGCATACACTCAACGGCAGCGGCCTGGCGACACCGCGCGTCCTGATCGCCATCCTGGAGAATTACCAGCAGGCGGACGGCAGCGTCGTCATCCCGGACGTGCTCCAACCCTACATGGGCGGCGAGACGATCATCCGCCCGCGCAGTTAAAGGTCGGTCGTCACGATTAATTCGAGCTGGTACATGCCCTGGCCAATGTAGCGCGTGTTGACGGCTACCTGGCCGAACGGCGATGGCTGTCTGCCGCCGGGCTGGGGCGCGACCAGATTGAAGTACGGGTTGACGTCGACGTAAAGATGCGGCGCACGTGCATCGCTCAGCGCCTGCCAGCGCGCCTGATCGACCAGTCGATTGTCGCCGCGCCGCGCGTCCAGGGCGAGTTCGGCGGCGGAGCCGGTCGCGAAGATGACCACGTTATCGACCGCGCCGATGCTGATGACGGGCGCACCCGTCTGCGGCACGCGCAGGATGGTGAACTGTGCCCCGTCAATCGTCTCGTCGGTGAATAGATCCGGCGTGAGATACGTCTGCACGAGTTGGGCGATGCTCGCACGCGCCGTCTCGGCATCGTCAGTCTGCATGACCGCCAGCAGATCGTAGGGCGTGTTCAGCAGCGGCGTCGGCGCGTTGGGCCGCGGGATCACGGCCACCGCGTAGCTGCTGTCGAGATGATCGAGCAAGCCGGTTTGCAGGTCGACACCGCCGACCGTCGCCAGTGCGTCATTGAAGCTGGCGAACGCCCCGGCCAGATCGTCTCCTTGCGGGTCGCCGTCGCCGGATTGCGGCAGCGCCGAGGTCGGCACGGGCAGCGCGGCCAGCAGCACGCCGGTGTAGTTCGCCAGCGGCAGCCCGACGAAGGTCACCTTGGCCGCCTGATTGGCATCCGCGCCGCTCTGAACCGCCGCCGCGCTGCGCGGGATGTAATGCAGCAGATCGTTCGCGATCTCCGCCGAATCCTGCGGGCTGCGCAGCTGCGTGTGCACGGTGGCAATCGCCCGCCCGACGCTGTCCTGCGCCCCCGGCGGAATCACGCCCACGCCGATCGCATCGATCTTGCCGCTGAGCAGCGCCGATTCGAGCGTTTCCCGATCGTCCATCATGGCGAGCGCCTGCCCGACCGCCCCGAACAAGCTCGCCGGTTCGGCGCTGCCGGTCAGCAGGACACTGAATGCATTGGCCGCCGCCTCGCCGGACACGTAGGCATAGATCGGCGGCTGGTCGGCTTCGGCAGCACGCACCTGCTGGTAAAGCGCGTCGTCCACGAGGCGGTCGCCATCGCCGTAGCCCGCGTCGAGCGCCGCCTCGATCATCGCCTCCGAGCCGAGCATGACGTTGGAGGGCGTGAAGGCGAAGGCGGCCTTATCCCCCAGGTAGATCTGCGTGTCGTGATAGAGGCGCGTCTCCGGCAGCGCCCGCCCCTGCGGCAGATCCTGGCCTTCGAGGACGGTGCGCAGGATCGACAGCGAGTGGAACGGATCGCTGGCCTGGAACAGCACCAGGAAATCATCCGGCGCCACGTCGAAACGGTCGCCCAACGCACCGTAGACGAACACGATCTCGTCGCCCAGCCACGGCTCGATCAGCGCATTGAAATCGAAGGATTCCTGATCGAACAAGTCGAGCGGGAAGAAATCGTTGTAATCAATGTCATCGCCAAAACTGACGCGCGCCGGTTCCAGCAGATCCGCCGTCACCAGCCCATTGCTCAGGTTTTGCAGCATGTCCGCATCATGCTGGAGCAGCACGAATCCGGCGACGTCCGCCGGAACCCAATCGAGCAGGCTTGACTCCGCCGGTTCTTGCGCAGAAACGGGCAGCGCAGCCAACGCCATCAGCACGAGCACGAGACCGAAATAGAACCAGCGCACCCTGAACATAGGCGTTTCCCATCCCATTTGCCCGGTCGAGATCTCATTATATTACTTTATACAGGGCAGATGAGTTTGACGTGAAATAAAAGAGGCCGATCGCACAATCGGCCTCACTCGCACCGCGGTATCGATTTGGACGCGTCAGACGCCGACATCACGCCGCTGGTAAGCCACCATCGCCAGCCCGCCCAGCACCAGCGCCACGACCAGCAGCAGCACCATATTGCCCACGTTCAGGCCGTCGCGCATCGCGTTCATGCCATTGTAGTAGGCATGGAACGAGAGCGGGCGAATGGTCGCCAGGAACGATTCCGATGCGGCAGCGCCCAGGTTGTCGACCAGATAGCTGCCGACCAGGAAGATCGCCGCGGTCGCCATGGCCAGGCTCTTGCGCCGGAAGACCGCCGCCACCAGCGTCGTGAACGTCAGCATGACCAACGTCCCCGGCAGGCCGTTGAGCGTCGCCAGCAGCAGCTTGCCGAGATCCACCTGCAGCGCGGGAGTCAGGATCAGCGAACCCCAGGTCGACAGGAAGATGAGCGCCAGCAGCCCGGCGGACATCAGCGCGTAGGCGGCCAGCTTTTCCAGCACCAGCCGCCAGCGCGGGATCGGCAGCGCCAGCACATTGTCCATGATGCCGCGCTCCTCGTCGTTAGCCGTGACGTTCAAGCCCACGACAATCGCATAGACGCCCATCACCAGCAGCAGCAGCATGAAGGTCTGCGAGGCCAGGTAGCCTTCGGGCGTCGCCATGTATTGGACGTCGGTCGCGCCGAACATTTGCAGCATGAAGGGCGGCAAAGTTTCCAGCAGCTGCGCCATCTCTTTCAGCGCATCGACAGTCGGGACGGCGAGCACGTTGATCGCCATCAGGGAGCCAATCGCCAGGCCCCAGAACAGCATCTGCCGCCAGTAGCGGCGCAGAGTCTCGAAGAAGACAACGCCGGTCATTTCACACGCTCCTTATCTTTCGCCTGCGCAGCGCGCTTGTGTCCATTCAGCAGCGGCAGATCGCCATAGTAGTTGAGGAATACTTCCTCCAGGGTCGGGTCTTCAGTGCGCACGTCGACGATGTAATGCCCGTCCAGCGCCTGCAGCAGCGGTTCGAAGTCGCCATTGAGCCGCAGGCGGATCTGATCGCCATTGACGGAGACGTCGTTGACGCCCGGCAGATCGCGGAACAGATCGAGAGAAACACCCTCGCGCAGGCGCAGATTGACCCAGTAGAAATCGACGTGCGTCAGCGCATCGACCCGATCGATGGTCTGCAAGCGGCCATCGCGCAGGATGGCGACGCGGTCACAGACGGCCTGCACCTCGCTCAGCATGTGCGAGGACAGAAAGATCGTCTGCCCGTTGTCACGCGCCTCGCGCAGCAGTTGGATGAACAGCTGCTGCATCAGCGGATCAAGCCCGCTGCTCGGCTCGTCTAGAATCAGCAGATCGGGTTTGTGCATCAGCGCCAGGATCAGGCCGATCTTGCGCTTGTTGCCGGTCGAATACTGCCGGATCTTCTTGGTCAGGTCGAATTCCAGCCGCTCGGCCAGTTCGCGGACGTAACGCATGTCAACGCCGCCGCGCGCCCTGCCGAAGTAGCGGATGATTTCGAGCGACGTCTGGTTCTCCCACAGCGCGAGTTCCGCCGGGAGATAGCCGATGCGCTTGCGAATCGCCACGCTGTCGTGGTTGACGTCCAGGCCGAACATGCGCGCGCTGCCGGATGTCGGTCGAATCAGATCGAGCAGCAGGCGGATGGTCGTCGTCTTGCCCGCCCCGTTCGGGCCGAGATAACCCAGGATTTCGCCCTGGTAAGCGTTCAACGTCAGCGAATCGAGCGCTTTGTGCCCGCCTTTTCGCCCCGCATAGGTCTTCGTCAGACCATTGATCTCGATGATCGGAAGTCCTGAAGCCATAACCGTATCCCTCTTTCGGTGAATTGACGCGACCGGCAGCATGACGCTCACCGGCCCGGATGAATGCCTCTGGCAAAGCGCCCGCTCACGAGCGCTGTCTATGATTTAGCCCTGTGAAGGCTGTGGTCTATTGCGCCCTGCTGGCCTGTCTCTGCCGTATGATTTCGCGTCCGAACTCGATCAGACGCATGAAAGCCTGTTTGCCCGCTTCGCTGTCGCCGCCCTCCGGCGCAAACGACCGGTGAAGCATGTCGATGACGACCGCACTCACCGCTTCTATCGGCGGCGCATCGGTAATCTCGATCGCGTCGTCGACGGTCAAAACGCCGTAACGCAGCGCTGACAATAGATATGCCAGCACACTTGGGTTGATGTCCTGACGCATCAGCCCGGCAGCCTGCATTTGCTCGACGAACTCCACGCCATAGGCGAAGGTCTGCTCTTGCATCGTGTTCTTGCTGATGCTGCGAAACAGATCGCCCAGAATGCGCCGGTCGCGCGTGTACAGCGCCTTGAGCAGTGGATTCGCCGCGAAAATGCTCAGCGAATGCCCGAAGATGGAGAAAATCGTGCCCCCTTGCGGGTCATCCATCACGCGCTGAATCAGCTCCTCGGCCAGAAGATCACTTTCGCGCAGGACCAGCGCCTCAAATAAGGCCACTTTACTCTTAAAATGCAGGTAGATAGCGCCCTTGGAGATCCCGGCTTCACGAGCGATGTCGTCGACCGTCGTCTTGTCGTAGCCGTAATGTGTGATCAGCGTGAGCGCCGCATCGAGAATCCGTTGTTCGCGCTCAGTGTTTCGGGCGTCCTGCTGCGTTGCGTCATCCATTCACTACCGATACCCCCAATTGACTGAAATACCTAATTTGGTCAAACAGTCAAAATGGTACACCCGATTGCCGAACTTGATAGCCCCCACATTCTAGGGGTGTATGTTCGAGTCACGCCTGGCGGAGTACAATCCCCGGTGTTTTGTCGTCATCGTAGCGGGAGTCCTCACATGAGTCTCATTAGCATCGTCCAGTTCCTGCACTCGTGGCTGCGCTGGATCTTCGTCATCGTCGCCATCGTCGGGCTGGTGTACTTTCTGATCAACTGGCTTCAGCAAAAACCGTGGGTCAAACAGGGGCAAACGATGCTGACCATCTTCAGCTCGACCCTTGGTCTGCAATGGATTATCGGGCTTGTGCTGTTCCTGGCCTATCTCTCCGCCGGAAGCTCGTCCCGAACCCAGGTGGAACATCTCGTCCCGCAGACGATCGCGCTGATCGTCGCGCACATGCACTTTAGCTGGCGGCGGCGCGAGATGGCCGACGCCACGCGCTGGCGTAATGGCTTCCTGTTGATGGTCGCCGTGCTCGTCATCATCGTGATCGGAATTTCGGTGCTGCCGTCTGAGCTTCAGTGGCGCTTCTACGTGCCCGGCTAACCGAGGCGAGGCCATCACCTTGACACGAAAACTGCCGCCCATCGAACACTTCGAGACGAATGGCGGAGCACAGATCTATCGCATTCCGGTCGAAGCGTTTCCGGGCGGCTTCATCGCCTATTGTTACGTCGTCCTCGAAGCCGGTGAGCCGACGCTGATCGACACCGGCTCCGGCCTCGGCTTCAGCAACGACGACCTGGTCGATGGCATCCGTGCGCTGTCCGATCAGTTCGGGCTGGCCTTCGCCCTGACGGACATCCGCCGCATCCTGATCACGCACGGGCATATCGATCACTTTGGCGGAGTCGCCTTCGCCGTCGAGCAGACGGGCGGGCACGTCGGCATCCATCCGCTTGACCGGCGTGTGCTGACCAACTACGAAGAGCGCGTGATCGTGGCGACCAAGGATTTGCGCGTCTATCTGGAGCGCGCCGGGGTTACGCCACACTTGATGTCGAACCTGATCGATTTGTACGGCTTTGCCAAGCAGCACGTGCGCTCCGTGCCGGTCGATTTCATGCTCGAAGAAACGACCACACTCGACCGGATGCACTTCATTCACACGCCGGGACACTGCCCTGGCCAGGTTTGCATTCTGATCGACGACGTGCTGATCAGTGCCGATCACGTACTGTCGCGCACGTCGCCGCATCAAGCACCGGAGAGCATCACCAATTACACGGGCTTAGGGCACTACTTGAGCGCGCTGGATAAGCTGGCGGGTGTCCCGGACATTCGCCTGGCGATGGGCGGCCACGAAGACCCGATGCCCAATCTGTATGCGCGTATCGAGGAAATCAAGGCCAGCCACCAGCGCAAGCTGAACCGCGTGCTGGACGCGATCCGCACGGCTGAGCAGCCCGTCAGCATCAGCGATCTGTCCAAGCACATCTACCCGGAACGCCACGGCTACGACATCTTGCTCGCACTGGAAGAGATCGGCGCGCACGTTGAATACCTGTACGAGCACGGCCAACTCGCCGTCTGCAACTTGCATCAGGTCGAGCAGGAGGATAACCCCGCTCTACTCTACGGGCTGGCATGACGCATCCCGCAAGCCAGCCGGGCAGCGACGATCAGCCGCTGCTGCTCACCTCCGCGCGCCCGCATCTGCCTCTGCTGTGAATATTAAGATTCCTTGAAATGCCTATGCGAACGTATTATAGTCTGCCACACGTGGAGCCTTGTGCAATTGTCTTCAAAGCAACAAATCTCAGGAGAATGCAGATGCGTAAAGCAATGTTCGTGTTTTTCGCCCTCATCGTGTTGGCAACCATTAGTGGTGTTGCCATGGCTCAGGATTGCGCCAGCGCGGACGTGCTGTGCGTCGGGCTGGTGACAGACGTCGGCGAAATCGACGACAAGTCGTTTAACCAGTCGGCCTGGGAAGGCGTGCAGATGGCTGCCAATGAGCTCGGTGCGCAGGTAGAATACATCGAAACACAAGACGCCAAAGACTATCTCACCAACATCGCGCTGTTTGCTGACAACGGTTACGACATCATCGTGACGGTCGGTTTTGCGCTCGGTGAAGCAACCCTTGAGGCAGCTGCCCAGTATCCGGAAATCAAGTTCATCGGTGTCGACCAGTTCCAGGGCGCAGCGGTCGAAAACGTCGCTGGCTTGATCTTCCCCGAAGACAAATCGGGCTTCCTGGCGGGTGCGCTCGCCGGTATGCTGACCCAGACCGGTACAATCGCCGCGGTGCTCGGCACTGACCTGGTCCCGCCGGTCGTGGCCTTCAAGGAAGGCTATGAGGCAGGCGCGCGTTATGTCAACTATGATGTCGAATTGATCTCGACCTACCATCCCGGTGGTCTGGATGTCGCCTTCACCGACCCCGAATGGGGCGCGAGCACGGCCCGCCAGGCGATTGACCTGGGTGCGGACGTGGTCTTTGGCGCAGGTGGCAAGACCGGCAACGGCGCCCTGATCGAAGTCGCGGGCACCGAAGGTCTCTACTGCATCGGCGTCGACAGCGACCAGTGGGAAACTGTTCCTGAAGCCCATCCGTGCCTGGTCTCCAGCGCGATGAAGCTGATCACCCCCGGCGTGTTCGACACCATCCAGTCGATCGTCGATGGCACGTTCGCCGGTGGCAACGTGGTCGGTGCGGTTGGTCTCGCGCCGTTCCACGATTTCGACGGTTCCGTGCCCCAGGACATCAAGGATCGCCTCGAACAGATCCGCGTGCTGCTGGAAACCGACGCGATTTCGACGGGTTACAACCCGGGTGGCTAATGGCCTCCTCCATAAGTTAGTTCGCTAAGCATATGCGACGTGCCACAATTCGCGGCACGTCGCATATTTTTTTGTTATTCTTGGCAGAATTTACAAAGCCACAGGTGAAGCCGTTTTATGGCAATACAAGCTAGCGAAAAGGGTCCGACCAGCTCGTTCGGCGAGCGCCTGGCCTCATTCTGGCGCTCAGCCAGCGTGCCAATCATGGCGATTTTGCTCGCTGCCCTGATTGGCGCCATCATCCTGCTGCTTTCAGGGGCCAATCCCATCGACGCCTACGCCGCGCTCTTCAAAGGCTCGTTCAGCAATGCACGCGCCATTGGCCGCACGCTGGAGAAAGCCACGCCGCTGATCCTCGGCGGTCTGGCGGTGGCCTTCGCCTTCAAGGGCGGTTTGTTCAACATCGGCGGCCAGGGGCAGCTGCTGATTGGCGCAATCGTGTCCGCGGCGATCGGTTTTGGCCTCGGCGGGCTGCCGTTCATCATCCACATGCCGCTGGCCCTGATCGGCGGTGCGATTGCTGGTGCCCTCTACGCGTCGATTGCCGGTGCGCTTAAGGCTTACACCGGCGCGCACGAGGTCATCACGACCATCATGCTCAACTTCGTCGCCATCAACATCACGGACTTCCTGGCCAACGGCCCGTGGAAAGACGAAGGCATCGTCGCTCGCACCCCGGCGATCCTGGAAACCGCCGCCATCCCCAAGCTGGATAACATCCCGCTCGGCTTCTTCATCGCCGTCGCCGTCGCCATCATTATCTGGTACCTCTTGTTTCGCACGACGCTCGGCTTCGAGATTCGCACCGTGGGCTTGAATCCGAATGCGGCGAAGTATTCCGGCATCCTGGTCGCGCGTCTCACCGTGCTAACGATGGCGATCAGTGGTTTCCTGGCCGGTCTGGGCGGCTCGATCGAGACGTTGGGCGTCGTCGGGCGCTTCCAGCCGGGTTTCAACGTCGGCCTGGGCTTCGACGGCATCACCATCGCCCTGCTCGCGCGAACGCATCCGCTCGCGGTCATCCCGGCCGCGATCTTGATCGGCGCGATGCAGGCGGGTTCGAGCCAGATGCAGTTCGACGCCAAAGTGTCCTTCGAAATCATCGACGTAATCCAGGCACTCATCCTGTTCTTCGTGTCCGCCGAGATGATCGTCCGCTGGATCTTGCGCATACGCGCAGACGGTGACGGCGGCGTCCGGTTGAGCAGCGGCTGGGGTCAAGGGTAAGAGGCAACAGATATGACATCCAATGTCGCACTCGCGAACAATCGAAGCTGGCTCGACTTTCTGCGCAAGACTGGCGTCTGGGTCGGCATCCTGGTCGTGGTCGCCGCGATCTATGGCTACACGACCGAACCCCAAGTCACGACATCGATGCTGGCGTCGACTCTGCGCCAATCGACCCCCCTCGTCCTGGGCGCTTTGTGTGGCCTGCTGGGCGAACGCTCCGGCGTGATTAACATCGGCATTGAAGGGCAGATGCTGCTGTCTGCCTTCGTCGGCTTCCTGGCGAATGTCTACACAGGCAATCTATTCATCGCCGTCGCTGCCGGTGTCCTGACCGGGGCACTGTTGGGCGGTCTGCTCGCTTTCATGTCCGTCACGCTCAAGATGGATCAGATCATCGGCGGCACCGTCATCAACATCCTGGCGCTGGGCCTGACCGGGTTCTTCTACCAGACCGGCCTGACAACCCAGGGCAAGCTGCAGCCGATCGCGCTCGGCCCGCTGGCGGATCTGCCCCTGGTCGGCCCCGTGCTGTTCGAGAACCCTCCGATCACCTATCTGGCGATTATCCTCGTCTTCATCATGCATTACATGCTCTTCTACACGCGCTGGGGTTTGCGCACGCGCGCCATTGGTGAGCACCCACGCGCGGCAGACACGGTCGGCATCAACGTCAACCGGATGCGTTACATCAATGTCAGCATCGCCGGGGGCATCGCCGGGCTGGCCGGGGCGTTCCTGACGCTTGAAGCGGTCGGTTCGTTCGAACGCGCCATGACTAACGGGCGCGGTTTCGTCGCCCTGGCGGTCATGATTTTCGGCAAGTACATGCCGTTCGGCGTCTGGGGATCAGCGCTGCTGTTCGGTTTCGCCACGGCGCTGCAAACGCAGTTACAGTTCAGCGGTACTATTCAGATCCCGCACCAGTTTATCGGCATGCTGCCGTACGTGCTGACCATCGTCGTGCTGGCCGGTTTCGTCGGTCGCACGCGACCACCGGCGGCTGAAGGACAACCCTACGAAACGGAGTGATGACCGATGAACAATGCGGATAAACAGGTTGTCCTGGAAGCGCACGGCATTTCCAAGCACTTTCCGGGCGTGATCGCCAACAACAACGTCGACCTGACCCTGCACAAAGGCGAGATCCTGGCTCTGCTGGGCGAGAACGGTGCAGGCAAAAGCACGCTGATGAACGTTCTCTATGGCCTGTATCACCCGACCGAAGGCGAGATCTGGATCAAAGGCGAGAAAGTTCACCTGCAAAGCCCGCGCGACGCTATCGACCACGGCATCGGTATGGTGCACCAGCATTTCCAGCTCGTGCCGGTCATGACGGTGGCCGAAAACGTCATCCTCGGCTCCGAGGTCACGACGGCGGGCGGCAGGCTGAACATGCGCCAGGCCGCCAGGCAGGTCAATGAGCTATCGCAGAAGTACGGCCTCGCCGTCGATCCGAGCGCGATGATTGAGGATCTGCCGGTCGGCATCCAGCAGCGCGTCGAGATCATCAAGGCGCTCTATCGGCAGGCGGACATTCTGATCCTGGATGAGCCAACGGCTGTGCTCACGCCGCAAGAGGCCAACGAGCTGTTCCACATCATGCGCGAACTGACGGCGCAGGGTGTCTCGATCATCTTCATCACGCACAAGCTGAAGGAAGTGCTGGCGGTCGCCGATCAGATCGCCGTGCTGCGCCGGGGCGAAATGGTCGGCACCGTGCTGCCGTCCGAGGCGACGGAAGCCAGCCTGGCGGAGATGATGGTCGGACGCAATGTCATCCTGCAGGTGGAAAAATCGGCGGCGCATCCGGGCGACGTCATCCTGAAGGTCGAAGACCTGGCTGTGCTCGACGACCGCAAAACGTCGGTCGTCAACGGCGTCAGCCTGGAGGTGCGTGCGGGTGAAGTCCTCGGCATCGCCGGGGTGCAGGGCAACGGCCAGCGCGAACTGGTGGAAGCCCTGACCGGCATCCGCTCGGTTGCCTCCGGTCACTTCTTCATCCAGGGACACGATGCGACGCACTATACGCCGCGCCAGATCACGATGCTGGAAGTGGCGCACATCCCCGAAGACCGCGAGAAGCACGGTCTGGTGATGGCCTACCCGATTGAAGACAACACCGTGCTCAACCAGTATTACGTGCAACCGTACTCGCACAACAGCATCGTCGACCGGGGCGCCATCCGCAGCCATGCCAATGCGCTGGTCAAAGAATTCGACGTACGCACATCCAGCGTGACCGCGCTGGCGAGCACCCTGTCAGGCGGCAACAAGCAAAAGGTGATCGTCGCCCGCGAGTTTTCCAAGCCGGTCAAGCTGCTGATCGCCGCTCAGCCGACGCGCGGGATTGACGTCGGCTCGATCGAGTTCATCCACAAACAGATCATCAAGCAGCGCGATAACGGCGTGGCTGTGCTGCTGGTCTCGGCAGAACTGGACGAGATCATGAGCCTGTCGGATCGGATCGCGGTCATGTTCGAGGGTCACATCATGGCGACGCTGCCGATAGCCGAAGCGACGCGCGAAAAGCTCGGTCTGCTGATGGCCGGTTCGCATAGTTGAGCGACGACAACGCTCCTCAATAAACGCAAAACAGGGGCGCCACGTGACGCCCCTGTTTGTTTCTTCGCCCGATGACGGACGCTGCTCGGTGTGCCCGCGCTAAAGCTGAACGAAGCTGTTCTCCGCCAGGATGAAGCGATGCGACACTGGCACGTGCGTGGCGCTGGTCAACTGCGAGTTATCCGCCAGCAGGCTCGAATCGATACGCCCGGCGATGTTGCGTACGGTGCAGTTCTTCATGACGATGCTGGCGTCAATTTCGCTGCTCTCGATGATCGCATTGTCGCCGATGGCCGTGTACGGGCCGATGAAGCTGTTGCGAATCGTCACGTTGGCGCCGATGATGACCGGGCCGCGCACGACGCTGTCGATGATCTGGCAGCCTTCGCCCAGTTGCACACGGTGGGAAATATCGCATTTGCCCTGGATCATGGCCTTGTCGTCCGGCGGCGGCGTGTAGGGCATTTCGCCCATGACGAGCTGATTCGCCTGGATGATCGAGTCCGGCTTCCCGGCGTCAATCCACCAGCCCGACAGGACGTACGGGTTGACGTTCTTGCCGTTGGTCACCAGATACTGAATGGCATCGGTGATCTCAAGTTCGTTGCGCCACGATGGACGAATGTTGGCGATGGCTTCGAAGATCGAGCTGCGGAACAAGTAAACGCCCGCCACGCCGTAGTTCGATGGCGGATCTTTCGGCTTTTCGACCAGACGTACGATCTTGCCCTCTTTGATTTCGGCCACGCCAAAGCGCGTCGGGTCGGGCACTTCGCCGAGCGCGATAGTCGCATCCGCATCTGACTCCGGGAAGTCACGCAGGAGCGATTCCATATTGTCCTGGAAAATATTGTCGCCAAGAAAGACGCAGAACGGCTTGTCACCGACGAAGGGTTGGCACAGATTGATGGCGTGCGCCAGCCCGAGCTGCTCGCGCTGGACGATGTAATCAAGACGAACCCCCAGGCTGGAACCGTTGCCCAATTGCGAAACGATAGGCGAGGACATATCGTTTACGACAATCGCGATCTCGGTCAGGCCGGCATTGCGTAACACATCAAGCGCAAAAACGATCAATGGTTTGTTGGCGACCGGCACCAGTGGCTTCGGCATCGTCAACGTTACGGGGCGCAAGCGCGTCCCCTGACCGGCAGCGAGAATCACAGCCCTCATGAATATTCACCTCTCTACGATAAGCTCAAATCAGTGTTGCCATAATACACATCATAACTGAGGTTCCTGACGACACAATAACAGACAGTACAAATCAGCCTAAAAAAACTTCGCCCGGAGGGGAACCGGGCGAAGCTTAGGGGAGTAGGATAGATTACAGGTTTAGAGACTGGTTTGCGGTGTCGGAGGCACCTCCGGCACAGCCGGGATCGCAGGCAGAGTCATACCGGAAGGCATCGGGCCAGTGGGCTGAGGCGCGTCGAGCGTGACCTCAAGCTGTAAGGTTTCGTCGCCGCGGACGACATCCAGCGTGACCGTATCCCCCGGCTCGTACGCAAACAGGCGATCGCGCAGCGTGCGCTCAGCATCGACTGGCTCGCCGTTGACGGCAGTCACCACATCGTCGGCCATCAACCCGGCGGTCTCCGCAGGGCTATCGGGCGTGACTTCGCGGATGACCGCACCCTCGGTGATATCGAGGCCCATGTCAGAGGCGATCTCAGGTGTGAGCACGTCGAACAGGACGCCGAGACGGCCATTCTGCGCACCGAACATGCCCATCGGCCCAAGGTTATGGCCACGACCCGGTTGCCCAGGGATGATAATCTGCGGCAGCATCGGCATCAGACTGCCGTCGCCCATGCCCAGCATCATGAACAGATGCAGCGCCAGGCCATCGACGTCGATATCCATGCTCTCGCCGTCGCGCTCGACCGTCAGCGTGTGCGTATCGTCCAGTGAGCCATCGCGCATCATGTTGGCCAGGCCCTCAGGATCGAGCGCTTCGCCGTCGACGGCCGTGATGACATCGCCTTCACGCAGCCCGGCTTCGTAGAGCGGGTTGTCTTCGCCCAGCTTCTCGATGACCCAGGTCTGATCGCCTTCGTTGTAGCGGATGCTCAAGCCGGAGATTTCAATGGTGCGCGTGCGCATCGGGGCTGGCGCTTCGGCCAGCGTCGCGTCGACCGTCATCGATTCGTCGCCGCGCGTAATGCCCAACGTGACGACGTCGCCCGGCGCCAGGGCGGCAATCGCTTCGACCACCTCGCGCGCATTGCTGACATCCGCGTCGTTCACCGAAGTGATCTGATCATCGGCCTGCAATCCGGCAGCTTCCGCCGGTGAATCGGCGACGACTTCCTGAATGACCACGCCGTCATCGGTGTTGCGCAGGCTCACGCCCAGATATGGACGATCCACGGTCCGCGGATTGGGCTGTGCGCCCGCCACCGATGCAAACCCGACCAGGACCAAAAGCAAAGCAAAAAGCGTCACCAACCAGAGTTTTCGCGTTCGTGACATCGATTTGATTTCCTCCTAAGGTTCTTGGCTGCATGACAGATGCCATGCGGCAGTTTCAACACCAGCATAGAGGAAACCAGCGGGCGAGTAATCACCGCGCTGTAAAATGAATGTAAAAGAAGTGTAAACTCCGGCCCGGTCGAGGCTTACTCGCGATCTTCGCCGCGCAAGCGCTTGGTCAGATAGCTGCCGATCAGCCCGCTCATCAGCGTGTCGGATTTATCGGGCACGTTCTTGCCCGTCTCCTCCCAACGCCCGCTCGTGCGCTTCGCCAGCCAGACCTGATAGGCATCGTAGGTTTCGACCAGCGCCGCTTCCAGACCGGCCTTGTCCCCACGCGCCAGCAGCTCCTGGAACGAGTTCGCCACGTCGATCAGCTCGCCAAGGTAGCGCGTGACGTTCTCCCGGTTGTTGAGCAGCAGATCGCGCAGGTCGTCGGGATGCGTATCGATCAGATGATGCGTCAACTGGCCGAAGGCGGGGTTGCCCATGCGCCGGGCATCCGTCCAGCCTTCACTGCGCTGGAGCATGTAGAAGGTCATCACGCCGAGCAGCGCGGGCAGCCCTTCTGTCGCAGCGCTCAGGCCGTCATGCTCATCAGGATCGAGAAAGTGCGGCGTGGCGCCGAGCAGCGCGCTGAAATCGGTCGCCAGTTCAACGGCCGCCTTGGCCGCGCGCGGATCGGGCATCACGAGCATGAAGCCATCGTCGAAGTAATCCGCCGCGGCATGCTCGGTATCATTCAGACCATCGAACAGATAACGTGGATTGGCCACCGGCGTAACACCGACCAGATGCGCGTGCGCGGGCAGCAGCTTCGCGCGCCATTCCAGCGACGGCAGCTTGAGCGGTGACGCATCGAGCACGACGGCATCCTGGCGCAGACCATCGGCGATCTCTCGGAAGGTCGTCTCGACCTCGGCATAAGGCATGGCGACGAAGATGATGTCCTTATCGACCACGGCATCGTAGACGTTGCGTACCGTTTGTCCGACCGCACCCAGCTTTTCGGCAGCCGGTGCCACACCCGGACGCGGATCAAACCCGACGACCTTGAACTGCTGCCGTGCGTCCTTGCGCGCGCTGTAACGCGCCAGCGCCAGGCCTGCCGAAGTGCCGACCCGGCCTAATCCTAATACTGCGACTTCAATCGCATTCCCCGACATCGTTCGCCTACCCTTCATATGACTGTGTATCATAATGATACCGGGCCTGGCGCTTTGGTTCGATATTCACACTGGTATCTGCGCCCGGCTTGGCTAAGATGACAATACATCCGACTGGTCGAAATGCTTTCACCAGGGCGCGCATGTTCCAAGGATAAAGAAACCAGGCTACCATGATCTCGCTTCTCGCCACCGCACAGGACGCCGCCGTCGAGTCTGATCTCCGCAGCGAGTTGACCGCCCACGGCTACGACATACGACAAGCCGCCCCATCACAAGAGGATATCCTCGTCGTCGTGCTCTCGCGCGCCGCGCTGCAAGACGCCGCCGTCCAGAGCGCGATCGACACCGCGCTCGATCGCGGTCAGCACATCATCCCGACCCTGGCCGAGCCGGTGCGTCTGCCCAAGCTGATCGATCACCTGACGCCGGTCGACCTGAGCGCCGCGAACGCGACCGAACAGCTCTATGCCCAGATCGGCGCGGCACTCTCGCCGGATGCGCGCCTGCCCCTGCGCGTGCGCACGCCGTCCGTTCAGCGCAGCAACCGGCGCTCAGGCTTGATCGTCGGCGTCCTGGCGCTGGCGATGTTCCTCATCGGCCTTTACGCCGTGGCCGTGCTCAACATCGAGGCCCCGGTCGAGGAATACAATCAGGTCAATACCGAAGCGGCGGCCACACGCGATATCATCATCGGGCCGACGCTCGAAAGCTACCTGCAATTCCTGCCCGGCAGCGTGGAAGAAGCTGAGCAATACCCGGCAACGCTGGAGGCGATCCCGACCCGCCTGCGCCCGTTCGCCGCGCTCACGGCGACCGCCGTCGCCGCCGACCAGCAAGGCGGATGAGCAGTAGCGCCATGGCCGATGTGCTCGTGATCGGCGCGGGACCGGCGGGGCTCAGCAGCGGCTACTATTTGCAGCACGCCGGGATCGCCTACGAAATTGTCGACCGCGCCGATCGCATCGGTTCGACCTGGAACAGCCTTTATCCATCGCTCAAGCTCAATACGGCGGGTTTCGTCTCGCACATGCCGGGCCAGCGCATGCCGCTGCGTTACGGGCTGCTGCCGACAGGCAAGCAATACTACGACTACCTGAGCGAGTGGTCGCGGCGGCATCCACTGAATGTACGCCTGTCCGTCGACGTGCGGCGCGTGACCGCGGTCGATGGCGGCTGGTGCGTAGAGACGAGCGAGGGATCGAACTGGTACCCGGTCGTGGTGCTGGCGACCGGGCGCTTCAGCCATCCGACCATCCCGCCGATCCCAGGCCTCGACAGCTTTGAAGGCATGCTGATCCACGCCCACGATTTCGCCGATGCGGCGGCCTTCGCCGGGAAGCGCGTGCTGGTCGTCGGCAGCGGCCCCAGCGGCGCCGATATCGCCATCGCCCTGACGCAGGTTACACCGGGCAACATCATGCTCTCGATTCACAGCGACATGGTCATCGCCCGCCGCAATCCCTATGGCATCAACGACACGATCTGGAAGATCCTGCTGCGCCCGTTCCCCGCGCCGCTGTGCAAGTGGCTGAGCGACCGCATCAACTTCCAGAGCTATCCCAACGTCGAGTCGCTCGGCCTGCCGTTGGCGCCCAACCGAGACGATCGCCAGGGCACATCGGTGCCCGTGCGCGGCCCTGAATTCGTGCAGGCCATCCGCTGCGGCACGATCAAGCCCGTGCGGGGATTGGCTGCGCTCCAGGGGCGCTGTGCCCTTCTCGACGATGGCAGCGTGCACGAGGTCGACGCCGTGATCATGGCGACAGGCTACCAACCGGCGCTGGATTATCTCGATGTGGACTTTGAGACGGACGATCAGGGTTGGCCGCTGAGGGAGACGGAACGCGACCAAGGGGCGACCGCCCTGCGCGATCATGCAGGTCTCTTTCTCGTCGGGCGCAATTATCGCGGGTTGGGCGCGCTCTACAACATCCGCCAGGAAGCGCGCATGGCCGCCGACGAGATCGCCACCTACCTGAAGCGGCGCAACGCTACGCGACGGGAAGCGTGAAGCTGAAGGTACTGCCCTTGTTGAGTTCGCCGGAAAAGATCAGTTCGCCATCCTGCAGATGCAGAATCTGCTGCGCCAGATGCAGCCGCAGCCCGCTGCCCGGATTCTCCTGCACGACCGGCTGATGCAGCGCGCGCCAGAACGGCGTCCCCACGTGCGTTAAGTCGGCTTGCGAAAGGCCGATGCCGGTATCGACGACGCTGATGAGGACGTGCGACCCCAGATTGTCGAGCGTGATGCCGATGCTGTCGGCTTCCGGCGTATAACGAATGGCGTTGTCGATCAAGTCGACCAGGATCGCCAGCGATTGATCGAAATCCGCACGCGCTCGAATCGGGTTCTCCGGCGCTTCGAAGTTGATGTGATGGCCATGAGCGCGTGCCGCCGCCTTCATCAGGTCGCGCGCGCGCCGGATCAGTTCGGCGCTGTCAAACGTGTTCAACTGGATGGCATAGCGGCCCGTCTGCAGCGCTTCGATTCGCTGCATGGCGTCGATCAGGCTGAGCGCGCCGTCGACGTGTTCGCGGATCGAGCGCATAGCCTCACTCTGCCCCGGCATCAGATGGCCCGTTCCGCCGCTGTACAGGCGGTCAGCGTGGCCACGGATTGCCGCCAGGGTGCCCTGCAACTGCTTTTGCATGGTCGTAATCAGGTTGAGATAGGGGGTGCCGCCCGCGTCGGCTGCCACCACCGCCGGATGCATCCCCGTCCCGCGTTCGACATCCGCCGCCCACAGATCGGCTCCCCCACGCTTCGGCCACTTAAGGTTGGCTTCCGCGCGCTCCACTTCAGCATCGGGATTCAGCACCTGGTTCAGCAGATCGGTGGGTGAAGCATCTTCGTCAAAATAATCATCCGAGGTCATGCCCAGGTCTTGTGTCGACGTCGACGACCCCGCCTCACCCACCAGTTCCGCAAGCAGATCGGTCACGGACTGCGGCTTGTCCGCCGAAGGCTCAGGCTCTTTCGCCTGGTTGGCGTCGAGCGTCCGCAACAACTCCATGACCCCGGTCAGCTTTTCGGCTGCCGCCGGTGGGGCCGCAGATTGAAATCGTGCCAGAATTTCCAGCGCTCCATCAACCGTAAGCATGAGACGCCATTCTATTCCTTAAGATGCTAATAGGCTTATTGTACGCCAATTCAATTGTATCAATATTCATACTCCTTCACCTGACATATATCCTCAAATTCCGAAATATGGGTCCCTCTAATTTGTAAATGCGCTATGCTTTAGGCAACTGTAACGTAGGCGCGGCAATATTGAACCTATGAATCAGGAGACTATAAGCTCACGCTCATCCGGCGTTGTTAAGATACACAAGTGAAATGAAGCACAATGCATTTTTTGCATCGCAATTTTGGTTCGGATGAGTAGAATAAGAGCATGAGTAGCGACATCCACCGCCCGCCGTATACACTCCAGATCAGCGGTTTGCAAAAAACCTATACTGAAGGTACCCGCACCCGCCAGATACTCGACGGAATCGACCTGACAATTGAGGATGGTGAGTTCTTCGTCATCCTGGGCAAGAGCGGAAGTGGTAAGAGTACGCTGCTCAACCTTATCAGTGGTATAGATGATCCCGAGGCGGGGCATGTCATCATTCACGAGACTGACATCACCCGCTTGAGTGAGTACGAACGGACGCGTTTCCGGCGCGACCAGATTGGCATTGTCTTCCAGTTTTTCAATCTCATCCCGACGTTGACCGTGCTCGAAAACATCACACTGCCGCTCGAACTGCGCGGTGATGACCGGCGCGAAGCTGAACGCCGGGCCATTGCACTGCTTGAGCGCGTGGGGTTGGGGCATCGCGCCGCCAGCTTTCCTGATAAGCTCAGTGGCGGCGAACAGCAGCGCATCGCCATCGCGCGCGCGCTCGTCACCGAACCGGCGCTGGTCCTCGCGGACGAACCTACAGGGAATCTTGACGAAGATACCGGCAAATTGGTGCTTACCTTATTGTTAGAACTTACCCGTGATGCGGAACGTACATTGATCATGGCCACACACAATCCTGAGATTGTGCCGTTGGCCGATCGAGTATGCCGGATTCACGAGGGTAAGCTCGTCGTTACGAAGCAGGCTGAATCGACCGCAGATTATGTAGAACTGGCGGTTCAGGAGGCCTGAAGCATGAGCGAATCGTTACGTCCAAATAGCACCGCGGCCGACCGCAGATTTGCGCGGCAGCATCCAGCGGCGGAGTGATCGAAAGGTGACGTACTGATGTCCAATGTGACGCATGAGGTGAAGCAAGTGATGGCTGAACTGCGCGACGTCAATAAAGAACGTCGGCGCACGGCCATAATGAAGCTCGGCATGATCGGCGGCGAAGATGCCCTTCGCATGCTGATCTTTGTCGTCAGCAATAAACATGAAGATCTGATCGTCCGCGGGCGCGCAGCCATGATGCTCGGTAATCTTGGCGATGTCCGCGCTGTGGAGCCGTTGATCGAGGCACTTCGTGCCCCCGGTTATCAAACGCCCTTATTCGCGGCAGAAGCTCTTGGCAAGATCGGTGACCCGCGCGCCATCCCGGCGCTGCAGCCATTGCTTCAATCGGATCACGAACGCTATCGCGAGGTTGCAGGAAAAGCTTTAGTGCGCCTGCAAAGCCGAGACAAAAAAGACGAGATCGCGCGCGAGCCAGAACCGAGCGCCTGACCCTCGTACATTCGCCTCATCACGCCCTCGACGTCTCCAGCGCCCGCTTGCAGACATTGCTTAGCGCCGTCTAACCTCAGAATGGGTCAATTTCGCGTAAACTTGTGATTGATTTCACAACAATCGCCTTTGACCCAATAACGAGCCGACCGACTATCTCGATGCAGCTACCGATCATCCCGCGCCTTGCAGGGCGTTACATCAGCCGCCGCTTCCTGCAAAGTATCCTGTTCGTGCTGGGCGTAGCGCTCGGCGTGGCCGTCGTCATCGCCATCGACATTGCCAACGGCAGCGCCAACCGCGCTTTCAACCTGAGCACGGACACGATCACGGGCAAAGCGACGCACCAAATTTACGGCGGCACCAACGGCCTGCCGACCGAACTATACCGCCGCCTGAGGCTCGACCTCGGCCTGCGCCAGATCGCGCCCGTCGTCGACGAGTACGTCACGGCGGTCGAACTCGGCGAGCAGCCACTGCTGCTGCTCGGCGTCGATCCGTTCGCCGAACCGCCCTTCCGCAGCTACCTGACGACGGTGACGGTCGAGGGCGAAAACCAGAATCCGTTCGAAGCGCTCAACAGCTTCATCGCCGAGCCGAACACGGTGCTGATCAGCGGGCAGCTTGCCGCGCGCTACGGTGTGGCGCCTGGCGCCACGATCACGCTGCGCCCGAAAGGCCGCGAGGTGACGGTGCGCGTCGTCGGCATCCTGCAAGCGAGCGACGACATGAGCGCGCAAGCGCTGGAAACGCTGCTGCTGACGGACATCGCCACGGCGCAGGCGCTGGTCGGCCAGCCGGGTATGATCAGCCGCATCGACATGATCCTGCCCGATGGCTACGATCTGACGCCGATCCGTGAGCTGCTGCCCACGGGCGCTGTCCTGACGACACCTGACGAGCAGAACAGCACCCTGCGCCAGATGACCGCCGCCTTCGAACTCAACCTGCAAGCACTGAGTTTGCTGGCGCTCGTCGTCGGCGTCTTCCTCATCTACAACACGGTCACCTTCAGTGTTGTCCAGCGCCGCGCAGCGATTGGCATCCTGCGCGCACTCGGCGCCAGCCGCCGCCAGATTTTCGCGCTCGTCCTCAGTGAAGCGCTGCTGCTGGGCGCAGTCGGGGTCGCCCTGGGCTTGGCGCTCGGCATCATCTTCGGGCGCGCCTCCGTCAGCCTCGTCGCGCAGACGATCTCTGACCTGTACTTCTCGATTGACGTACAGCGCGTCAGCGTCGAACCGTTCACGCTGCTCAAGGGCGCGGGCATCGGCCTGCTGGCGAGCATCTTCGCGGCGGCCATTCCCTCGTATGACGCCACGCGCACACCGCCCATCGGCAGCCTGCGCCGCTCGGATGCGGAAGCCTCGGCTCGTCACCTGCTGCCCTACATCACGCTGGCGGCCCTGCTGCTGGGGCTGGTCGGCGTTGGGCTGCTCGCGCTGCCGACGCAGAGCATCATCGTCAGCTTTCTGGCGTTGTTCGCCATCGTCGTCGGCGGCGCGCTGTTGACTCCGGCGATGCTGCTGTTGTTCATGAGCGCATCGACACCGCTGACCGAGCGCCTATTCGGCGTCCTGGGACGGATGGCGCCGCGCGCCGTGTCCCGTTCGCTCAGCCGGACGTCGGTCGCTGTCGCCGCGCTGACCGTCGCTGTCAGCGTGATCGTCGGTGTCAGCGTCATGATTGCCAGCTTCCGCAACACCGTCGCCGACTGGCTCGATAACACGCTGGGCGCGGATATCTACGTGTCGCCCGTGTCCGCCACGACGACGCGCGTCACCGCCGACATCGACCGGTCGCTGCTCGAACGGATACGCGGCATCGAAGGCATTGCCCACATCACCGCTGGCCGCGGCGTGACCGTCATCGCCCCCGACTACCCCGATCTGCCGCCGGTCAACCTGGGCGTGGCGGATGGCGAAGTCACCGACCGGCGCGCGTTCGCCTGGCTGTCGGTCGACCGCGATAACTACTGGCAGGCGCTGCAAGACGGCGCGATCATGGTCAGCGAGCCGTTCGCCTACCGCCGCGGCATCACGCCGGAGCAGCACCAGCTCACGCTGCTGACCGATAACGGCGAACAGACCTTCGACATCGTCGGCGTCTACTATGACTACTCCGCCGACCAGGGCACGGTCTTCATGACCGACAACGTCTACCGCCGCTTCTACGACGATCCGTACATCTCGACCATGGCCGTCTTCGTTCAGCCGGGCGCGGACGCCGACGCCACGCTCATCCGCATCCGTGAGGCGCTGGCAGGCACCGATCTGCAAGTGCGCAGCAACGCCGCCCTGCGCGCCAATGTCTTCGACGTGTTCGAGCGCGCCTTCTCGATCACGGTCGCGCTGCGCCTGCTGGCGACGATCGTCGCCTTCATCGGCATCCTGAGCGCGCTGATGGCGCTGCAACTGGAGCAAACACGCCAATATGGGACGATGCGCGCCGTCGGCCTGACGCCGCGCCAACTGTGGAACTATACGCTGATCCAGACCGGTCTGATGGGCACGACGGCGGGGCTGCTGGCGCTGCCGATTGGCGTCGTGCTGGCAATTGTGCTGATCTACGTCATCAACGTGCGCTCGTTCGGCTGGACGATGCAGCTCCTGCTGACGCCAAACGAGCTGATCTCAGCCTTTGCCGTCGCTATCGTCGCGGCGCTGCTGGCGGGCGTCTACCCGGCTTACAAGCTGTCGCAGTTGGTGACGGCGCGCGCCTTGCGCTCCGAGTGAGGCTGGCCGCGTCAGTGCAGGCTCTGTGGATCGGTCGCGTCGCGCAGGCCATCGCCGACGAATGACACGCCCAGCACGATCAGCATCAGCGCGAAGCTAGGGAAGAATACTTGCAGCGGATTGGCATCCAGGAAGGGCGTCGCGTCGGTGATCATCTTGCCGATACTGGGATCAGGCGGCTGGATGCCCAGGCCGAGCAGACTCAGCACTGCCTCGTTGACGACGACGCTGGCGATATCGAGAGTGCTGCTGACGAGGATGATCCCGGCCACGTTGGGCAGGATGTACGTGAGCATGATGCGCCGGTCGCTTGCGCCGAGCGAACGGGCCGCCGTCACAAATTCCTGCTCCTTGAGTGTCAGCGTCTGGCTGCGCACCAGGCGCGCCATCAGCGGCCAACTGACGAGACTGAGTGAGCCGGTCACCAACAGCAAGCGACCGATGCCGCCAAACTGTTCCGTCACCGCCGGGCCAAAGGTCGCCGCCACCAGAATCGCCAGCAGCAAACCGGGGAACGCGAACAGGATGTCGGCAATGCGCGTGACGATGACGTCGAGCAGCCCGCCGAAATATCCCGCCAGCAGGCCGAGCGTCGCCCCAAGTGAGATATTGAGCAGCTCGACGTAGAAGGCGACGATCAAAGAGACACGCAGACCATAGATCAGGCGCGCAAGCGTGTCACGGCCCAGGTTATCCGTCCCCAGCAGATGTTCCGCAGTCGGCACTTGATTGATCGCTTTGTAGTCGGGTGTGATCGGGCTGGCCGTGTAAATCGCCGGGCCGAGCGTGGCGATGAGCACGAGCAGGATGACGACGATCAGGCTGACGACCGCCAGCCGGTTCGTCATCAGACGGCGCACGAACGGCGGTAAGTGCGTTTGCCCCATGCCTGGTCGGATGGAGGTCAGCCGCGTCTCCGGCGAGGGCGTGAGATTAGAGGTGGAATCGCTCACTCAACCCTCCACACGGATGCGCGGGTCAAGCAGCATGTAGAGCAGATCAGTCACCAGGTTCATAAAGAGCACTGCCACCGCCAGGATGACGGTCGTGCTCTGGATGACCGGGTAGTCGCGCTGTGAGATCGACTGCACGGACAGATAGCCAATGCCGGGGATCGAAAACAGCGTTTCGACGACGAAGGTGCCCGTCACGAGAAAGGCGATCGACGGGCTGATGACCGTCACGATCGGGATCAGCGCATTGCGGAAGGCGTGAATCCAGCGGATGCGCCGGTTGCGCAGCCCCTTGGCCTGCGCCGTGCGCAGGTAATCCTCCTTGAGCACTTCCAGCATGCTGACGCGCGTCAGCCGGGCAATATACCCCATGCTGGCGGCGGCCAGCACAATCACAGGCATGATCCAGTGTTCAGGCCGCCCCCAGCCCGCCTGAGGCAGCGACGGTAGCCCTCGCGTGTAAAACTGGTAATTGATCCAGCGAAAAATAGGAATCAGTACAAAACTGGGGACGGCATACAGTGTCAGCATCGCCGTCATGCCGGCGCGGTCGACGAACGAATTCTGGCGCAGCGCCGACCACAAGCCGACCGGGATGCCGATGCTGAGGCTTAGCGTCAACGCGGCTAACCCCAACTGCACGGAGACGAGCACACCGCTGCCGATCAGATCCAGCACCGGGCGCCCTTGATAGCGATACGACAGGCCGAGGTCACCTTGCAGCAGCCCGGACGCGTAATCGACGTATTGATCGTACCAGGGCTGATCGAGGCCGTAGAGATGGCGCAGGCGCTCGTAGGTATCCGGATCGCGGCGCGAACCCATCATCGAGAGGATCGGGTCACCCGGCGCGAGATAGCCGACCATGAACGTGATGATCGTGATGCTGAGTACGACGAAGGGCAGGCTGATAAGGCGGCGAAGGATAACTCTGATCATAGGCGGGCAGGAACGACCGGGACTCTGTTCCCGGTCGTTCGTTTTCTCCCAATGAGTCGACTACATGGCGGGCGCGACGGTCAGTGCAGAGTAATCCGGGATGATCAAACCCTGCCCATTGAAGACGATGCCTTCGACTTCGGGGCGCACGAGAATGTTCAGCCGCGGGTTGAAGAGCGGCAGCCAACCCACCTCGTCGACCGCGATCTGCTCGGCCTGGTTGTACAGACTCATGCGCTGTGCCACATCGCCCGTCAGCACATCGGCCTCGTCGACCAGGGCATCGAACTCGGCGTTCGAATAATGGCCGTTGTTGTTGCCGACGCCGGTGCGCAGCTGCTGCGAGATGAAGTTCTGCGGATCGGGATAGTCCGCGCCCCAAACGCTGTAGTAGGCCTGGATGCCCGTCTCCGGGGTCTCGTAGGTTTCGTTCAGGCGTGCGCTGAAGGTCGTCAGTTCGAGCGGCTCCAGCGTGACGGAGACGCCGAGGTTCTCCTGCCACATCGCCTGCAGCACGGTGACGACGCGTTCGTTCTCGCCCTCGACGCCGTACGTCAGCGTCACCGGGCCGAGGGTCTCCGGCGTCAGACCGGCTTCCGCAAGGGCGGCTTTCGCGGCATCTGGATCGAAGCTCAGGCCGGTGATCGGCAGTTCGGAGCCGGGAATCCCCAGCGGCAGGATGCGATCCGTCGGCACGACGGTGCCACCGAGTACGTCATTCGCGAGCGTTGCCTTGTCGATAGCCAGTGCAAACGCGCGCCGCACATTGACGTTGTCGAACGGCGGGATCATGTTGTTGAAGCCGACATAGCGCACCGCGAACAAGGGTGTCGAGCGGAAGTCCGGCAGCGTTTCCGATTCCGGCACGTGCACCGCCGGGATGCCGTTCTGCTGGCTGCCCATGATATCCAGTTCGCCCGTGATGTAGAGCTGGTAAGCCGTCTCGCTGTCCTGGATGAAAGGCATCGTCAGGGTGGCAATGGTCGGCGCCTGCCAGTAATTGGTGTTCGGCACCAGGATGATGTTCTGGCCGTGATTCCATTCCTGCACCTGGAACGGGCCGCTCGTCACCGGGCTGCTCTCCCAACCGGTCGGGTCGGCTTCCGCCTGCGCCTTGGAAACGACCTTGGCCGAGCCAAATGTCAACTGGCTGAGGAAATAGGCCGACGGCTGGCTGATCGAAAGTTCCACCGTGCGATCATCGACTGCGACCGCCCCGGCCAGTTCCGTCGTCGTGCCCTCGGCCACATCATTCGCGCCGACGATGTTCGACAGATAGAACGGCCCGGTCCAGCCGCCGGTGTTCGGATCGAGCGCGTGCGTCAGCGACCAGATCACGTCGGCGGCGGTGATCGGCGAGCCGTCGGAGAACAGCGTGCCTTCGCGCAGCGTGAATGTGTAGGTCAGGCCATCGTCGGAGACCGTCCAGCTTTCGGCCAGATCCGGAATCACGTTGAGATCGCCATCCAGACGCACCAGACCGCCATAGAGCAGCCCGATGACCGTGAAGCCCTGCGAATCGCTCGCCTTGGCGGGATCGAGCGAGGCCAAATCGTTGATCCCCTCGATTGACCAGCGCAGATTGACACCTTCATCCTGCGCGCTGATTGGATGCAGCGTCAAAACGAATGTGAACATCACTAACAAGAGAACCGACAAAAGCAGACGCAATCTTGACGAGGTCATGCTCACTCTCCTTGCAATGGTTATCGTAGGTCAAATGTCAATGAGGAGCCACCGATTTTCGCCATATCGCTCCTTATGAGAACCAAAAGAGCCAACCTGTACGGCTGGCTCGAACTCACGACATGTTGAGCGCCATCACAGGTTCAATCAATACAAACCGTTGCCCCGGGAACACGGGGAGTGGTCTGTCTTGAACATGGGGAAACGTGATGCCTTACTCATGGCGCGGAGCGTACCGAATAGCGTTGGAAAATGCAACTGTCAGGCTCATAATTGGCCCTATTGGCCTCGTGTGTGTTGTGAGGTTGATCTGCTATGTCCGCGCACGATTTCTTCGTTACCGCCGGTGATCTGCACTTTCATGTCTGCGACTGGGGTGGGCAAGAACACCCGCCACTGCTGATGCTCCATGGGCTGGCATCCACCGTGCACATGTTCGACTTGATCGCGCCCGCGCTGACGGATCGTTTCCACGTGTTCGCCTTCGATCAACGCGGCCACGGCCTGTCGGAAAAGCCCGACGACGGCTACGATTTCGAGACGATCGCGCAGGATGTCGATCGCGTCCTGCAGGCGCTCCAGCTTGGCGAAACGCCGCCGACGTTGATCGGGCACTCATGGGGCGCGTACACGTCCTTATATTATGCGACGACCCGCCCGGATCGCCTGGCAAAAGTAGCGCTCATCGACGGCGGTCTGCGCTCGCTGCAATCGATCTTTCCCACCTGGGCCGAAGCCGAGATCGGCATGGCACCGCCCACCTACGATCACGTAACGACCACAGCCATTCGCCGCATGATCCGCGAGGACTGGCTGGGTGCAATCTATCGTCCTGAACTCGAGCCGCTCGCGCTGTCGGTCTTCGATCTGTCCGACGAAGGCGACGTGCGCCCACATCTCAGCCGAGAGCATCACATGCAGATCGCGCATCACGTCTGGGCGTTCAACCCCGCCGACTACTTCGGCCGCGTCCAGTGTCCCTTGCTGAGTGTCAATGCCGTCGGCTCAAGTCATGCCACCGATCCCGACATCATTGCGGGCGCCGAAACCGCACAGCAGCGCATCGTCAAAGTCGAGATCGTCTGGTTGGAGGACACCGTCCATGATATTCCGTGGCAGCGTCCCGCGGAATTGGTCGCAATCCTCCAGCGCTTTTTGTGATCGAAAAGCTGAGCAGCTTACGCGCATTGCCGGTTGAAAAGCTGGCAAACTCGGCTAGAATTCGAGTCATGGCCCCGTAGCGCAGCGGTAGCGCAAGTGCCTTTTAAGCACCTGGTCGCAGGTTCGAATCCTGCCGGGGTCATGTTTACCTTTGCCACTTCTATCCCCCCAAACCGCTTCCCAAAGAACAAGCCGAAGCTTCACGCTGCTACGTGACAGATCACCATCGATCTTCGTGCGTCGCGCAATTCCCATGATGGACTTTGTGAAATCTGGCTCATCGTCGCGTTTATCTAGTTGCACACAAGATTCTATAACGGGATCACGCACGAAACGTGGATGAGTGGAGAGGTGGAAGCAATGCCTGACGAAAGAAACCTCAACCAGCGCTGGTCGGACGGCTCATCGACTGAGCAAGGATCGATCACGACAACCAACCCACTCGAAACTACCATGATCGACTCGTTGAAGGAGTTCGACGATCGCGCCTGGGAGAGCCTGTTCGCTTATTATCAGGATCGCCTGTTGAAAGACATTCACACGTCGCTGCGCCGCCGCGGCATGAACGGTCAGTTTGCGGACGATATCGCGGGTGAAACCTGGTTAATCGCGGTCGAGAAGATCGGGGAACTGGACTGCCAGGACTTCGAGACGCTTTATCACTGGCTGCGCGTCATCGCCTACAACCGAGTGCGCAACCTGGGGCGAAAGAAGAAGCCCAGTTTATCGATCCAAGACCTGGAGGAATCACAGGGTGGCCAGAACGGATCCTCCCTCGACACCTTTATGTCTATCCATGGACGCACCGAGCCGAGTCCGGAACAAGAGATCGAAAGCAGAGAACAACGGCGTCAATTGGAACGGGCCCTGAGCTACCTGTCGCCACGTGACCGGGAACTCTGGCTCCGCCGGCATTGTGACGGCCATGATCCCGCGCAGATTGCGCTCGACTTCGATCTCAAACCGCGCTCGATTTCTCAGAACCTCCTCCGCAACCGCAAGTTGCTGCAGGGCTATCTGGTCGGCATTGGCGTCAGTCCATAGCCCGGGTACTGCATGAGACAATCAAACGACGGAGCAGCCGACGCAAGCGCGATCGGCGGTTTGCCATACGAGGACGACACCGAAACACAACTCACCGCAAGGCTGCACGCGGCTCTCGCGGTGAGCGTTCTCTCCTGGACGGCATGTCTCAGGGGCAAGAGCCAGGGGTCGGATTTCCTGAGCCAGATTCTTAACTCACGTGGAGCAGAGATGCGGTATTGCCTCGAAGTTGAGGACCATCTTTACCCGCGCAGACATGTCTATAGTTTTTTGGGTCACTGATGGGTATAAAGTATGAAAGACGAATTGAAAGAAATGTGAGCCAATGACTGACGATGACAAGCTCCGCCGGGCGCTCAAACAACGACTTCAGGCACAGCGCGATCAACCGCAAGCATCTCAGGGTGATGTGAGCGCGGCTAAACGCTTTGGCAGCTTTCTATCGGCACTCTGCCGCGACAAGGGATGGTCAGCGCAAGATCTGGCGCTCAAGCTCAATATTGAAGAGGCTCTCGCCCAGGCTATCTTGAATGGCTTTCTTCCGCGCTCACAAATTGATGATGATTTTCTGCTAGATATCAGTCAGGTCGTAGGCTGCGATTTTGAAGTGCTCAAGCAGACTCTGGAACCCAATGCGGACGGCTAACACGCTCCCTAGCCTGTTCGCGATAGCCCACATCTAAACCTCCTTCTCCTCACGGTTACACGTACTCCGCGATGCTGCCGCCAGTTTGTCGACAGTCCTCATGCTATTGACACTATGGGTTATGTAGCGCGCACACATATCCGTCAAGATGTTCAAGAGCAGGAGAACGAAAATGGGTCCTAACGATGTTGAACTCGTCCGCATCTACCCCCGCGAGGCGGGTACGCTGGTCGAGGACATTACGCTGGAGATCGGCAGCAATTTCGACGTGGTCGTGGATGGCGAGGTCGGCGATGCGCTCTTCGGCACCGGCGGCAGCTTCACCATCGATGTCATCATCCGCGATCTGAGCGCCAACTCGACCGTCATCCATACGGCGAACGTGTCGAGCAACTTCGGCGCGGCCTGGGCCACGGTGAAGGAAGACTTCGTCTTCGTCGTCCCCGCAGCCGTGATCAATGGTCGCGAGAACCACATCATGGAAGCGCTGGCGCTCCTGAGCGCCGGTGGCATTGGCCCGCAGAACCCGCCGGATGTCTCGTTCGTGCGCAGCCGCCTGTTCACGGCGCACCAGCCGTAGACGACGAGCGCAGTCCGTCATGTGCTCAACTGCACAGCCGCAGAATGCGCTCTACGACCGTAGGGCGCATTCGCTTTGTAGTCCCAGGGAGAAGTCGCCATGCATCCCAATGACGTTCAGCTACTGTCCGTCTTTGCCCGTGAAAAGGGGCAGGACGTGCAAACCCGGCTGATCTCCAGCACGACTGGGTTCGAAATCGTCGCTCAGGCGAGAGCAGGTAAGGCGCTGTTTGGAACCGGCGCGCGCTACCGAATGATGGTGACGTTGCGAAATCTGACCGCTCACAAACACATCGCCTTCGAAGCCTGCCTGGGGCCAGGAAATTTCGGTGACGCGCAATGGTCGAGTTCCTCGCTGTCCTATAGCTTCGAGGTGCCGCCCTTCGTCTCAGAGGCACGCCCGCACATCTGCGAGATCATCGCGGTGCTTGAGGTCGGCATCGTCATGCCGTACATCACCTTTTCCATCAGCCCGCCGCTGGTGCTGGTGTAAGAATGCAGCATGGCTATCAGGCTGCCTGATACCGCCTCTTTAGAGAGAATTTGCCCCTGTGCGTGTGCTTCAAATTCATTCTTGCTCCACCCTTCGCATAGATGAGAAGGCATGTGCTATACTGCGGTCTGTACAATCTTGCACCCATACAGGGATGAGGTGACAGGTATGTACGACTTCTCCGGGCTTGATCTAGAATCGATTGCTCGTCGGTGCGCTGAGGAGACGTGGAAGTTCCTGCGTCAGCTCGAACAAGACACACGTTACTGTTTCGAACTCTGGCGGCGCGCGCTTGGCGAGCAGATCGATGACGCGCTGCGTCATATCTACCTGATTTACATTCCTCTCCTGGCCGGGCGGGCGCGCCGGCACAAGCAGTTCGCCATGTCTTGCGGGGACAGCGATTATTTCGCACGTGTCGCGCTGGCGAACTTTTATCGCGCCTGCCGTGGTGCGCGCTTCACCGACATGTTCCCCGAACTCGCGCCTGCCATGAAGTATCTCAATGCCTGCCTGCACAGCGCGATCGTCCAGGACGTCCGCGACAACCCGCCTGCGCCACCGCTGCCGGAAGACGATACGGGACTGATTGCGCCGCCAGACCCATCCGAACACGACCTGCGCAAGAGCGAACTTTGGGCACACATTCGTGCCGTGCTCGACGATGCTCAAGACGAGGCGTTAAGCTACAAGCGGTTCGTGCTCCAGATGACGCCTGCGGAAATCATGCGTGCGGAGCAAGGGTTGTGGCCGTCGACGCGCGATATCTCGGTTGCTTTGCAGCGCATCCGCCGCAAGCTGCGCAAAGACGATACCCTGCGCGGTTTGTTCGGGCTGTGACACAGCCCTGGTTCCACCGTTTATTGAGTCAGAAAGATAGAGCACTTACGAGGGCCATCGATGGTAGCATGCAGCACCCCCCCACCGTTGAGCGAAGAAGCCCTATCGCTGGCATTGGATGGACTGGCGGATAAAGCGATTCAGAATCATCTTGCCTCTTGTCCTGGTTGTGCCGCCCGTCTGGCTGAGATGAAGCAGTTCGAGGATGCGCTCATGAAGCGGTTGGCGCGTTTCGATTGTCCTCCTGCGCAGCAGCTGACCGATTTTCAATTCGGGATGCTCGACAGCGCAAACGCAGCAGCGGTCCGTCAGCACCTGGCAATTTGCCCACGCTGTCAGGATGAGTTGGCACTCCTCATCCCTTTCCTGAATGAGGAGGATGACGAAAACAAGCTCTTGAAAGAGGTCAGGCGCGACGACGCGCCCAACGTAATCCGTCCGCCGCGACAGGTCTGGCAGGCATCCGAGGTCGAGGTGACCAACGCACTGAGCATGGCCCGCGGCCTGGACGACGAAACTGTGCGCACGGGCCGCGCCGGAAGTGCGACCATTTACCTGGAGGCGGAGTTACGCCGACCTGGCGCACATCTCAAAGGGCAAGTCGTGGATGCGACGGTCGATTGGGAAGGCGCGCTGGCGGAACTCTGGCAGGAAGGCGTCATGCGGCGCGTTCGCGTACTGGACGACATGTGCGAGTTCACCTTTGATCTGGCCGATGACTCGCCCGTCACCCTCTTCATCACTGCCCTGAGTGGCGTCACCGTAGCCATCGACAAACTGAACCTCATCCAATAGCCGTCAGTACGATCCACATTGTCCACTCAAGGGGGAGCAGGACAAAATGACCGTGGATAAGCATGTGCTGCAGCCGGGCGAACTCGCGACCCGGCTGGCTGAGCGCTTCAAGTCCGAGGCTGACCGCCATTGGTGGATAGACCCACGCGCGTCACTCTGTTTCGCGGCGGCCAACATCCAGCTAGGCGAAGCCCTGCGGCGACCGGCCATCACTGCGCTCGGCACGATGTCACGCGGCGACGCGCTCAAGCTGCTCAACCAGCGCGCCGACGCCTGGACCACGCTCGAACGCGCCGGAGAACTCTACCTGTCCGTCGCTGACGAGATCGGCTGGGCGCGCACGCGCATCGGCAAGCTGGCGATCTGCGTCCAGCTTAACCGCGTCGATGAAGCAATGGACGATGCGGAGAAGGCGCGCGACATCTTCATTCGCAACGGCGACCTGGAGCGCGCCCTACGCCTGGACATCAATTGTGCGCTGGCCCAAGGACATCTTGGTAATCACGACGCATCGCTGGAACTCTATCAGCGTGCACTCGCCACCGCCCAGGAACTGGGCGAGGTTGGCGATAGCTATCGAGGTCTGCTGCACATCAACGTCGGCTATGCGCAGCAAGGGCTGGGCGAACTGCGCGAGGCGCGCGTCCAGTATGAGCAGGCACGCACGTACTGGCAAACACGGGGCGACAGCGTCGGCGTCGTCATGGCTGATTTCAACATCGCCAGCATCGCTCAGGCGCAGGGCCATTATCGCGATGCGCTGCGCGTGCTCTATCGCGTGCATGAGCCGCTGCGCAAGCACTACGAGTCCGAGGCCGACAGCGCCCAGCGCACGTTGATCGAGTGCTACCTGCATCTCAATCGTTTTGCGGAAGCGCGCGATCTGGCGAACGCAATCCTGCGGCGGACGGACAAGACGAGCGCACCCTATCTCAGAGCCATCACGCTGATTCAGCTCGCGATCGCCGAAGCAGGCCAGGCTGCGTTTGATGCGGCACTGGCAGCACTGGCCGAGGCAGAACCGATGCTGCTCGATCTGCGCGCGCTGACCTGGGCATCGATCCTGCGCCTGCGCCGCGCCCAGATCTACTGGATGCAGGGCAATCTGGCACCCGCTCACACAGAAGCGGACTGCGCAGCGGACGAATTCCTCGCCAGTGGGCAGCGCGTTTATCAGGCGCAGGCCTATTTGCTGCGCGGGCAGATCGCGCTGGCCGAGGACGATCTGGAAGCGGCGAAGTCGTCCACGAGATTGGCCCATGAGATCGGGCAGGCCCTGCGCGATCCGAATCTGACGTATCACGTCCACATGCTGCTCGGCGAGATCGGCGAGCGCGAACAGCGTCCGTTGAAAGCTCTACGCCATTATCACGCCGCTGCCACGCTGGTCGAACGCGTCCAGCGCCGCCTGATCCTGACACTGCGCCCCGGCTTCCTTGGCGATAAGCAGGATGCCTTGCGCTCGCTGCTGCGCCTGTACCTGCAGGCGGGCGACGTGAAACAGGCCTTCGTCACGCTGGAGCGCGCCAAAGCGCAGGTCTGGTTCAGCTACCTGAGCCAGGGCGAGCAGCTGCGCTGGCTGCGCGATGACCCGGCGACGCAGCCGCTGATCGAGGAGCTCATCTGCCTACGCGAAGAACATCACTGGTTCTACCGCGTGGCTTCCGATCAGGTCTTCCGCGAACAGCAGCACTCCGTCATCCCGCAGGAACAAGCGGCGCGCGAGGCCGCCGTGCGCGAAGACCGCATGCGTACACTAACGGAGCAGCTTTACCTGATCAGCGCCCAGCGCGACATCAACCCGGCGCCCGACATTCACATCGAAGACATCCAGCGCCATCTTGATGCGGATACACGGCTGGTCGCCTACTACGATGATGGCGCGCGGCCCTGGATCTTCGTGCTCAGCCGTGACGGGATCGAATTCCAGCCGCTCCCGGAATCGGTGCAAGCCATCCATTCGCTGCTGGAGAAGCTGCAATCGAACATCAGCCGTGCGCTGCGCGCGGGCGCCGAATCGCCCGACAGCGACATCTTGAACAAGTTTTTCCGCGGCCTCAGCCAGAAGCTCTACCAGGCGCTGATCGCCCCGGTGGCTTCTCAACTGGAAGGCTGCCGACGTCTGATCGTCGTGCCTTACGGATCGTTGCACTATCTGCCGTTCCACCTGCTCCATTCCGGCGAGCAGTATCTGATCGAGGGGTTGGAACTGGTCGTGCTGCCTTCTGCCAGTTTGCTGACTCGGCGCCCGCCGCAGCGAGCGCCCGGCGTGATAGCCCTGGCACATGACTGGGAGGGACGGCTGACGCATACCTGCGAGGAAGCGGAGGCGGTTGTGCGGCGACTGGGCGGCCAACTGTGCGCCGATGCAGAAGCTCGCCGCGCCGTTCTGGGATCGGCGCCGCGTCAGGTCTTGCACCTGGCCACGCACGGGCAGTACCGGATCGACCAACCGGACTTCTCTCACATCCTGCTGGCGGACGGGCCCATCTACACCGATGACCTCGTCCAGCACGACCTGAGCTACGAGTTGGTCACGTTGAGCGCCTGCGAGACAGGTCGCAGCCACATCACCGCCGGCGACGAGGTGGTCGGCCTGGGGCGCGGCTTCTTGTTCGCCGGTGCCGGTGCCTTGATCGCCAGCTTGTGGCGCGTCAACGATGCGACCACGCTGAACCTGATGGATGCGCTCTACGCTGCCCTCCAAAACGGGGCGTCCAAAGCCGCCGCCATGCGTGAAGCCCAACGCGCGCTTCTACGTCAACGACCGGGATTGCACCCCGCCTTCTGGGGCGCATTCGAACTTATCGGCAATGCCGATCCGTTGTCTATTCAGGAAGCCGAACTGCCGAAGGGGGTTGAAGATGCACGTTGAACGATTCTTCATTGAGGATGAATTGTTGATACAGTTACGGGATAGGCCAGGGGCGCCGCCCCAGGAACTGGCTGATCTTGGAAACCGTCTGATCGCGCGGATTGACGACTTCGTACGACAAGATCTCGGGGTCGAAGGGCGACCGGTCACGGTTCCGAACATCACCGGCGACGATGTTATTCGCATTGTCGCTCTCTCGCCAGAGGAATTGTATGCCAGCAAGCAGGATGCCCGTCCGGTGGTCGCGCGGGCAGAGGCGGAGGCGGAGGAAGAGGAACCAATACCATCGGTTGCCCTCCACTTCCGCGGCATTCAGGGAGCGTATTTTCCGACCGAGACAACCAGAGATGCCGTCACGCATCTAGTGACCGCCGCCAAGGAACATCTCGCGGAATTGATGGAGAACTTCGATTTTCAATACGCCTCGCCAAACTGGCTGTTTGGCGGCACCCAGGGAACCATGCCCACCGGCGGGCCGGGTGGTCGTCCCTCTCCTGTGGCGGTGCCAGCCCAGACAGGCAAAATCGAGCCCAAGAAGTTCAAAAAGCAGCGCTTTGATCAGCTTCTCTCGCTCTTTTCCGGTGTGTTGGGCGCGGTCAATATCGCGGCGCAAACCGCTCAGCCCGTCAACGTCGTCATCCTTGATACCGCACCGGAGAAAGCCGATCTCGATCGCGCTTACGCTACATTCAAAGACAACGACCTTCTGAGCAGCTTGCGCAACAAACTGCACATCATGCGCGCGCGCCAACTTGGGATAGATTTTACCAGGCTGAAACCACCGCCAAACCCCGCAGTCGCCAGACAACAGCCCACAACCCCGACCGAGCAGGCCGAAAAAGAGGCAGCGATTAAGTACTTCAAACGCAGCGGTGGATATGAAATGCCCGACCATGGGCTGTTTATCGCCGGAATCATCCACCAGATTGCCCCGGAAGCGAATATCTATCTTGTCCAGGTTCTCAACAAATATGGTCTCGGGACGCTCGATTCGCTCAGGCGCGGTTTGTCGGCCATCGAGCAGAATGCCCTGCGCGATGAGACCGGTAATCGGACTGTGCTGGGGAACGGCCCTCTCGTCATCAACATGAGCTTGTGCATCGACTTCAACACCATCGAAGAAGTCGTGTCTCACTTCACCTCATTTACTTACGAGACGATCAAATGGGCGCTCAGTCCGCTCCTTTCGCCCTTGAACTTCTTACAGGGTCTGCCCCATGACAAAGAAGATCTCTTCGCCGCGGTCAAGGGCGCGAAACGCAGCCGCAATGCCATTATCGTGGCGGCGGCGGGCAATCAAGCCGATCCCAATCTCACCATACCGCCAAATGCGTGCTATCCGGCTGCCTATGACGGAGTCATTGGCGTGGGCGCGCTGGATAAGGGGGGCCAACGGGTGTGGTATTCCAACCTGGCGGACACGCCCCCCATGGTGGGCGTCGCCGTCTTGGGCGGCGATACGGAACAACCCAAAGCCGGGCAGGTATGCTTACGCCTGGACAGTGTATGCCCGCCCGAAGAGTCCCTATTGGGCCTTTACAGCAGTGAATTCTTCCCGAATGAGGACGGCGTCTTCGATCAAACGGATCTCCGGCTGCGAAATGAGACAGGCTGGGCCTGGTGGTCGGGCACCTCATTTTCCACGGCAATCATGAGCGGCATCATGGTGAACGTCGCGGAACGCGGTATCCCACTCAGGGACCAGTTCCTTGATGCAGGACTCTTCATCAGCCTTATCACGTTGTTGAAAGGGATGACTCCTCTGGGAGAGCCCATACTGGAGGTAGTGCAATAACGGCGCCAGGCCTTTTCAGAAAACAACCACGGTTGATTGAGGAGCGATTGCTGTTCGTCCGGGCGGGAACTTCATAGAGCCGGTTCCCGCCCGGTTTCAGAGTCCGAGAGCGTGATCGCCGATCACCCCATCAGTTGGCCGCCGTTGACGTGAATCGTCGCGCCGGTGACGTAGCTGGCGGCATCCGACGCCAGGAAGCCGACGACCGACGCTACCTCGTCAGGGCGCCCGAATCGGCGAGCCGGTGTCTGTTTGAGCCATTCCTCCTGGCGCGCCTCGAGGTTGGCGATGATCAGGTCGGTCAGGATGCGGCCCGGCGCGACCATGTTGACCGTCACACCCGCGGCGGCGACCTCTTTCGTGAGCGAATAGGTCAGACCGGCGAGCCCGGCCTTGGCGGCCGCATAATGAGCGTTATTGGCCGATCCGGTGTAGGCTGCCTGCGAGGTCATGTTGATGATCCGACCCCAGCCGCGCTCGACCATGCCGGGCAGGCAGGCACGGGAGCAGCGGAAGGCCGCTGCCAGATGCACTGTCAGCGTCTCGTCCAGCATCGAATCTTCGAGCTTCATGACCGACGCGCTGACCATCTCACCAGCATTGTTGACCAGCACGTCGATGCGCCCGAAATGCGCCAGGACTTCCTTGACCAGCACATCCGCCGCTTCCGGAACGGCGAGGTCCGCCTGGAAGAAGGCGCATTCACCACCCATCGCCGCGATCTCGTCAGCGACTGCCTGCGCCGCCTCGGCGTTCGAGCGATAGCTGAGCGCCACAGCCATACCCCGCGACGCCAATTCCAGACAGCAGGCGCGGCCAATCCCGCGCGAACCCCCGGTCACCAATGCCACACGTCGATTGTCTGAATCGCTCATTGCGCCTCCGCTAATGCGTCGAAGTCATCACATAAATGTTCGTACAGATTCCGATAGATCGGATACAGGCGATCGTAACGCGCCTGCCCCCGTGGATCGGGCTCGTAGACCGTCTTGATGCGCACCATCTGCTTCACAGCAGCGACCGGGTCGGGATACAAGCCCAGGCCCATCCCGACCAGCATGGCATCGCCAAACGGCGCGCCGACCGAGGTCTCCGGCAGCAGCACCGGCACGCCAAGCATATCAGCCTTGATCTGATTCCACAGCCGGTTGCGCGTCCCGCCGCCGACAGAGCGCACCTCGCGCACAGGGACGCCCGCCTGCTGCGCCACGTCGATGTTGTGGCGTATGGCAAAAGCCGTCCCTTCCAGAATCGCGCGGATGACGGCGCCGCGCGAAGTCGCCAGCGACAGCCCGAAGAGCACGCCGCGCGCATTCGTGTGCCACATCGGCGAGCGCTCGCCCATCATGTAGGGCAGGAATATCAGTCCATCGCTGCCCGCGCCGATGCTTTCCGCCTCGCGCACGAAAATTTCGAAGATGTTCTCGTTCAGCCGCTCGCTCTCTTGCTGCTCCCAGTGGCCGAAGTTTTCGCGAAACCAGTTCACGCTCGCGCCGGAGGACACCATGGCTCCCAGCAGCAGGTGCATATCCGGCAGCGCATGCGGCATGGCAATGAAGGCCGATTCGGTCACCCCACGGGCGTTCGGCATCATCAGCACGGTCGACGTACCAGTCATCTCGGCGGCGATGCCCTCCTCGACCACACCGGTTTCGACCGCCGCCGCCGCGCTGTCAACCGTGCCCGCCATGACCGGCGTGCCCGCGCGTAAACCGGTCAATTCAGCGGCAGCGCGTGTCACCTCACCCTGAATCTGATACCCTGCCAGAACCGGCGGCAGTCGTTCGAGATCGACACCGCAGGCCTCACAGATGGGCATCGACCACGCCCCAGTCGCATAATCGCGCAGTTGCAGCAGCGCAGCATGCGAATTATCGACGGCGAACGTGCCCGTGAGCTTCGCATTGATGTAGCCGGGGATCTGCAAAATCCAGCGCGTCCGGGCGTGGAGTTCCGGCTCATGCTGCCAGAACCAACGGAGCTTGGCGGCGACGTAAAACGCATCGGGCCGGTTACCCGTCACGCGGTAGATCTTTTCCGCGCCGAACAAGGCCTTCAACTGCTCGACTTCCGCATCCGCGCGCCGATCCATCCAGATGAGCGCCGGGCGCAGCGGATTGCCGTCGGCATCGGTCGCGATCAGGGCCGGTGCCTGCGAACTGACCGCCACACCCGCGATTCGTTCGGCCGCATTCGGCACTTCGCTCACCACTGTGCGGATAGTCGTGCAGGTCGCCTGCCACCAATCTTGCGGATCTTGTTCAACCCAGCCGGGTCGCAGATATTGAGTCGCATACTCGACGGTTGCGACGGTTTCGAGATGGCCGTCCGGCGTGAAGAGCGCCGCCTTGACGCCCGTTGTGCCGACGTCGATTCCCAGAAGAAGCTGCGTCACGAAGTCTAAAACCTGTTGCTGGCAAATAATCTCTTGTGCACGCGGCTCGACGCTTTGTCCGACCACGTTACGACCGAGATTGTAACGCTATCGGCGCCCTATGTCACAAACGACCGCCCGGCCAGGTGCCGCCGCCAGCTTTCGTCGGCAAGGATCTGAGCAATGGCGTCCATCACCAGCTGGATCTCGTCGTCGCTGTTGTAGAAATGCGGTGCGATGCGTATCCCGGCGTTCTGGCGGTAGTCGATCACGATGTTGCGGGCCAACAGTTCGCGCGAAACCTCATAGGCATGCGGCGGATTGACGGTGACCGTCCCACCGCGCTCAGCCGTCTCACGCGGCGAAACGACCTCGTAGCCCGCGCGGTCTGCCAGCTCGATCAGGAGTGACGTTTGGCGGATCGATTTGGCCCGGATCGCGTTCACACCCACGGCGGCGATGATGTCGACCCCCGGCTGAATCGCATACAGTGAGGCAATCCCTGGCGTGCCGGTCATCAGCCGGTAGATGTCTTCGCGCAGCGCGGGCTGCTCCAGCTCGAACGCAAACGGATTCTGATGGGCGAACCAACCGGTGACGCGCGGCTCGATCGTCTTCAGCAGATCGGGACGGACGTAGACGAAAACACCGCCCGGCCCGCCGCACAGCCACTTGAGCACGCCGCCGACGTAGAAGTCAATCCCATTCGCGCTCACATCGACCGGGATCACGCCGACGCTATGGTAGCCATTCAGGATCACTTGCGCGCCGACGGCGTACGCTTTGGCGACGATCGCATCCGCGGGCATGATGTAGGCGCTCTTGAACAGCACGTGGCTCAGGCTGACGAGGCGCGTCCGCTCGTCTATGGCGTCGAGCAGTTCGTCGGTATCGATGGTGATGCCGTCGTGAGATTTGACAGTGTGGATGCGCATGTGTTCCGGCAGCCAGCGACGCAGCACGTAGACATCGGATGGAAAATCCATGTCGCAGATGACGACTTTGTCGCGCGCCGGATCGCTGAAGTCCATGCCGCTGAACAGGATGCTGTTGGCAATGCTGGCATTCTGTTGGACCAGTACGCTGCCCGCTGGGGCGCCCATCAGCGGCGCGATCTTATCGCCAACCTGGCCGCTGAGATCCCACCAGCCATCGCCCCAGGCGCGCACACCGAGCGTCGACCATGCATCGCCGTAACTGCGCATCGAGTCGTAGACGCCGCGTGGCATCGCACCGAGAGAATTGCTGATCAGGTAGGTACAGCGTTCAAGAATCGGAAACTCGCTGCGCCAATGCAACAGCGAGTCCCGGGTTGTGGCATCATGAGGATCGGGCATAGCCACCCAGCATCCGGTGAGAGTCGATCAGCGTCCTAAACAGCAAGCTATCGTGTACGGGCAATAAGCGTATTTCTCAAGTCCGCTCGCCCAGCTTGCGCTCGGTTCCGCTGAGCAGCCGGTCGATATTTTCGCGGAAGCGGATGAAAATCAGCGCGGCGATCACGATGAAGTACAGGGTGTAGATCGGCTGAACGACGCCCTGCGCGATCAAGACCAGCGTCCACAGCGTGACCAGACTGAACATGACCAGCACGCCAAGCGAGACGAAACGCGTCGCGACGACGACGGCCAGCGCGACCAGGAAGCCGACCAGCGCCTGCACCGGCGCGATGATGAGCAGCGTGCCCCAGGCGGTCGAGGCGCCCTTGCCCCCGCGCAGGGTGCCGGTGATCAGGGCGACGATGGCCGACCAGTTGTGACCGATCACAGAAGCAATCGCGGCCAGGGTCGAGGCCAGCGCCGGATTCCCAGGCAGAATGTGCACCGAGAGCACGATGGCGACCACGCCCTTCAAGCTGTCGACGAGCCAGACGACAATGCCCCAGGCCAGGCCCAACGAGCGCGAGATGTTGGTCGCACCCATATTGCCGCTGCCTACGGCGAAGATATTCACATTGTTCAAACGGCCAACCACGTACGCTGTCGGTATCGCACCCAGAAAGTAGCTCAATACAATAATGGCTACGACCAGAGCTAATTGACTATCCATCTCACCTCACTCACTGCACAGTCGCGCAAACGCTCAATTTCTTGGCATACGCTTGATGATGCCCATTTTAAGTGTGCGCAAGTCTAATAACACATAAGATATTGACAAGTGTCGAAGTTCAAACACTCACATACACTTCATCTGACCATAGAACAGCCTGGAGAACGCGCACCCATATGCTACAATGCGCGTCATGAGGCGTAGATGGTTCATTGCCCTGATTTTACTCAGTCTTGTGCCCTTTACAAACCTGAGGGCGCAGGATGATGTCGGCGATCTATTGGGTCGCATCAACGCCCTGCGCGCCAGTGTCGGGCGTGCGCCCTATGCGCTCAGTGGCGCTCTGAGTGCCGCAGCTCAGGATCAGGCGCAGTGGATGGCGTCGACGGGCACCGTCAGCCACACGCGCCCGGATGGCAGCGGCCCCCGCACACGGGCGCTCAATGCCGGGTATCCTTCCAGTGACGTCAGCGAAAATATCTATGGCGGCAGCAGCGCCACCGCCGGTGACGCCTGGACGTTCTGGATCAACTCCGAAATTCACTATCGCGGTCTGGTCAATGACCGTTATCAGGAAGTCGGCATCGGCGTTGGGCATGCGGCCTGGGGTACGGCGTACGTGCTCGTCTTTGGCAATCCGGGCGGCGGATCGGCCCCGATCTCCGTAGCCTCCAACGGCGGCGCCAGCGCTGGATCATCGGCGCCACCCGCGCAACCGGCCTACGTCGTCGGCGTCGACGAGTATGGCAACATCCTGCACGAGGTGCAGCCGGGCGATACCCTCGGTGACATCCTGCTCATATATGGCTATACCTGGGACGTGTTGCCCTACTTGCAGTCTATCAACGGCATCGCCGACGTCCGCGACCTGGAAATTGGCAGCATCCTGCGCATCCCGCCCAAAGCGGGTACTTACACACCGACCCCCGGCGGCGAAAATCCGGAGTCAGGCGTAACACCCACGCCGTTATACCCGACGCCCTATCCCGAAAATCTCGACGAAATGACGGCCACCCCATCGCCTGCGCCGACTGTCCCCGGCATTGCTACGCTGGCGGATCTGCCGCTGGCGCTGGCCGCTGCCCCTACCGCAGTCCCGTCAGGCACGCCAACCGAGGTCGCCATGCTGTCCACCTCGGCGCCGGTCAGTCAGGCCGTCGTGAGCGCGGCAACGACGTCTCCGGGTCGCTCGCTGCCCACCTGGTTGATCGTCGGCCTTGGCGTCCAGGTCGCCGTTCTGGCGGGCGCGGGCGTCGAATTCCTGCGCAGGTCGCGCCGCCGATGACAATCACACGCTACACCCGCGCCTTCTTCAAGGCCGTGGCGATGACCCTGCGCGGCGAAAAACCGCCCGCAATACCCTACCCTGCTGTTCAACAGTGGGCAGCCACGACCCTCACCTTGATCGACCGCATCGTCGGACAGGCAGACGCCTCCGGCTTGACTCAGCCGAACCGGCAGCGCCTGACACTCACCATCGACAAGCGCGAGATCGACATTGACAAAGCACTCCAGATCGTGCGCCAACACGCAGCCAGCGAGTACCCGTACCTGCTCAAACACGCCAACCAGTACAGCCTGATGACGATCCAGGCGACCAACCTCAACGATCAATATCTGGTCCAGCGACTGGTCGAGCTAGAAGGTATGCCGCAAGAAGTCACCGCCCTACTGAGTCAACTGAGCGCCCATCTCCAGGCGCTGCCGTCCGAGAGTGACGCCGGGACTTAACAGACGCCCGCCGCCGCAACTCACGCAAGGATTAATCGTATAATCCTTACAGATCCAAGCATGACGCCACACTGGTCCTAACATCAAATATATAAAGAGAGCACAAATTTTACGCGTTTCGCCCAACTTGGCCTCTACACATCATTCAGAAGCGCTTACAATAGGCACTATATCGACCAATGGAGTTGTCCTTAAACGTTTAAGTAGGACAGTAGGGATGGCCTTCAATGGCTGAACTTCTCGATATGCTCAGAACAGCAATGCTGCTGGATGCGATTCCGAATGCGCTGGCGGTCATGTATGCGATTGCGGCAAGTCTGGCTCGCAATGGTGAAGACGAGCGCGCTTTCGAGATCGTGACCATGATTCTGCAATACCCCATGCACGAGACTCTGCGCGTGGAAGCGGAAATCCTTTTCGAAGAGTTGGAGCTTGGCCTCAGCCCAGAGGTGATCGCCATGGCCAACCTGCGCGCCGAGGAACTTACGCTTGACGATATGGCAACGTCCATTTTGCAGATGGACGTTCTATGAGTCGACTCTACGATCGCGTGGCGCTGATCACCGGTGGTAATTCCGGCATCGGGCAGGCCACGGCGCTCCGCTTCGCGCGGGAAGGCGCGCTGGTGATGATCGCCGCGCGCGATCGTAGTAAAGCTGACAACACCATCGACGAAATCCGCAGCGACGGTGGCGAAGCGCGCTTCATTATGTGCGACGTGCGCTCGCCCGACGACTGCAACCGCGCCGTTCAAGCCACAATCGAGATCTTCGGTGGCCTCGACATCCTCTTCAACAATGCCGGGCTTGTCCCCTACGGCACCATCCTCGAAACGGATACCAGCACCTGGCTGGATACTTTCGCCGTCAACGTCCATGGCACCTACTTCATGAGCCGTGCAGCACTCCCGCACATGATCGACGAGGGCAAAGGCGTCATTGTCAACAATGCCTCGGATTGGGGCGTCGTGGGCGCGCAGGGTGCGGCGGCCTACGCGGCAACCAAAGGCGCCATCGTCCAATTGACGCGCTCGATGGCACTCGACCATGGGCGCCAGGGCATCCGCGTCAATGCGGTCTGTCCCGGCGACACGTTCGTCAATCGCTGGCGTACCAACGAGCGCGGCGCAGCGATGACGGATGTCGAGTTTGCAACCTATCTGGCTGAGTTGGGCGAGGAATTCCCGCTGGGGCGCGTCGGACTGGTCGATGAGATTGCCAGAGGGGTGCTCTTCCTGGCATCCGATGACTCCAGCTACATGACTGGCCAACTCTTGATCGTCGACGGCGGCAATACGGCGGGGGGCGCCTCGACGCGCTATCGCTGAACGAAAAGCGCAGCCGCATCGACGTGATAGGTTTGCGGCGCGAAATCGAGCGGTTGCACGGTCACCAGACGATAACCCGCCTTGCTCAGACGTTTACAATCTCGCGCCAACGCACTCATGTCGCCACTCACGTAAACCAGCCGCTGCACGTTCAGGCCGCGCAGCCCGTCGATCACGTCGTCATGCAGCACGCCGGGCGGATCGACCACCGCCACCTCATACTCGCCGTCCAGCCCGCTGAGCGCATTCTCCGCCGTCCCCTCGATCACGTCGACATTATCGAATGGGGTGAGATTAACCTCCGCATCCGTCGCCGCCGGTGGATAGCTCTCCACCAGCGTGACCAGTTTCGCCTGCTGGGCCAGGAACGCGCTGAAGACGCCCACCCCGCCGTACAGATCGAGCACGAACTCGTCGCCGCGTAAATCGGCCAGCTTCAAGACTTCGTTCACCAGTGCGGGCACTTGCGGCGCATTGGCCCGGTAATAACTGCCCGCCGTCACGCGAAAGTCACGGTCATGGACGCGGTAGCGCGAATGCGAGTCGCCGATCAGGTTGACCGGCTCATTGTTCGGCAGCAGCAGATTGATGCTGGCATCCAGGTCGGTTTCCAGTTCGGGCGCTTCTTCATCATTCAGATAGAGCACGATCATCGCCGCGCCATCGCTGCCAATTTGCAGCTTCATGCGCCGCAGTCCCGGCAGTGAAAAATCGAGCTGCTTGTAGAGCGCCAGCAAGTCGGGATGCAGCACCGAGCACGTATCAATCGCCACGTTGCGCCCATCCGCGGCGGGCAGGCCAAAGCTGGCCTCGTCGATGGGCGAGAAGGTCATGTGATGGTTGTAAGCCCACTGCTCCGGGCTGGGTATGACGGCCTGCACGACGTCGTCGACGATGCCGCCCAGGCGCTCCAACTGATCGGCGGTGATGTCCTGCTTGAGCAGCAGTTGCGCCGGGTAATCGACGTGCTGCCACTGGCAGCGCCAGCACTGCCCCGGCCCGAAATGCGGGCAGCGCGGGTAGACGCGGTCGCCGGACGACTCCAACAGGCGGACACCCTCCGCATGCAGGATGCGCTCGTTCGGCTGCTTCACGCGCACCGCGACCCGCTCGCCAGGAATCGTGTAGGGCACGAACACGGGGCGCCCCCGCTGCCGCCCGACGCCGAAACCGCCCTGTGCCATGCCGTCAATCTCGATTTCGAACGTTTCCTGGGTGCGTTTCGCCATGGTTGGGTGTTTCTTTGGAACAGCTTAGCGGTGAGCAGGCTATTGTAACGCATCAGGGCGACCCGAAATGGGATCGCCCTGACACATGCTTGTATGCGATTGTCGGCGTTGACGGCGCAGCTAGCGCTCGGTCGCGCCAACGCGCTCCATGACGCGCACCGTTGCGTTCAGTTCTTTGCGGCGCGCCTCAACGAGCGCGTTGACCAGCCGCGTCTGAATGGTGAGCGCGTCGGTCAGCGAGTCGAGTTTGCGATGCATATCGGCGATTTCAACCTCGTTCTTGAGGTTGATCTGATAATCGTTCTCCGCCTGAGCACGGTCTTTTGTCGCCTGACGATTCTGTGACATCAGGATGACGGGCGCCTGCAGCGCCGCCAGCGTGCTCAGAGCCAGATTGAGCAGAATGAATGGATACGGGTCAAAAGCCGACCCCCGCAGAATGATATTCACGCTCATCCAAACGGCCATCAGCAGCACAAAACTGATGATGAACTTCCAGCTACCGGCGAAGACCGCGATTTTGTCTGCGAGCTTATCGCCGAGGGAAGATTCCTCGTCCATTTGCTCATAGACATCGTCAGTCACGATGTGTGGACGAAGATCGCGAATGAGCTGCTGAGCTTCAGGGCTGAGCAAGCTGTCCAGCTCTTCGATCTCGTCGATCAGGTCCTGAATCTGCTCGTCGGCGTCATCAATTGTCGGCACAATGCGATTGAGCAGCAGATCGTTGTACATAGTCACCCCTCCACAGGACAATCAGGTGAACACGTGCATCAAGACGCACTGTTCACAGCGGCAAGGACTTTGCGTTATGCAGATGTTTGTGGAACAGGGCTTCCGTTACCGGGGTTTCCCCGCGCGGCGGGGTCGGCAATAGCGAGGTCGCTATCCCCCGGTCACTTCTCACTTACGAGGGTTAACGAACCTGGACGCTATTGCCGTCCGCTAACGGCGGCATCTGTTCAAAACTACTGTCAGCGTCCATGTCTTCCTTCACTCTTCAGGTAGGACAAAATCTGTGGCTTTTGTTCCACAGATAGACCCACTCTACACCTGTTTTGGAGGCTTGTAAACCCCCCGAAAATGTGAATTTAGTTAAGCCGAAAAATGCTCAACTGACGGCCATCGGCAGCGAAGATCAGGTCGTCGTAGAGGACGAATTTGCCCGCATTGATGCCCAGCGGCAGCGAGCCGAGTGCACTGAGCGACGCCGGATCGGTCGCCTCGTAGAGCATCAAATCGCGGCTGTTTTCCAGAGCGACCACCAGCCATTCCCCTTCCTCACGCGCGAGGAACTGCGCGCTGACCGGGGTGCCATCGATCTGAAGCGGTCTGCCGACCGTCTCCATGACTGCGGGGTCGAAAAACACGATCGAATCGCCGACGACGGCCGCGCCGAGCGACATGCGCGCATTCAGGCTGATCGACTTCGGTGGCGCATCAACCGTGAACGAACGCGAAGCACGCGGCGGACGATCGCCACGCAGGAGATACTGCTGTATTGTGTTGGGATTTTCGGAACCAACCAGCACCATGCCGACCGCCGCAGCCCCGCTCAAGGGACTGCCGTCGACATCGATGCCAAAGGCGACACTTTCGACCGACGACACGAGCTGCAGCACGGTCGACCAGCCGTCGCCGACGACCAGTGCCCAGCTATGATCCGGAGAGATGAAGACGCGGCGCGGCCCGTCAGGAATATCGACCGCGGCCACCACGCCGTAATCACCGCCACGATAAGGATCTGGCCCGACGACCTCGATTTGATCGCCGTCGCCGTCGATCTCGACCAGGGCGAGCACGTAATCGCCCGCCGCAGCCATGTCGATGAGTGCGCCATCCAGCGCGACGTTGTTCAGAGTGCTGAGCGCATCTCGTGTGCTGAAATCGTAGATCGCCAGCATGTCGCCGCGATCCGTGCCAACGAAAACCAGGTCGCCATTGTTGCCGACCGCAATGTGGCTGACATCCTCAATTCTCGTCGTCACCAGGGGATCGAGATTACCTTGAGCATGTACAGCCGAAATCGCTAACAGACAGCACAAGAGTGCGGACAACACTCTAGTCATGACCGCTCACCCGAGACAAAGACGATTTAGAAATCATCCTCATCGTCGTCGTAATCGTAGTCGTCGTCATCATCGTATAGATCATCGTCATCAAAGTCGTCGAAATCGTCGTCATCAAAGTCGTCGAAATCGTCGTCATCTTCGAAGTCGTCGAGAAGATCTTCTTCCGAGTCGTCGAAATCGTCCTCAAGATCTTCTTCAGCCTCGAAGTCGACTTCTTCTTCGGCCTCGAAATCTTCTTCCTCGAAATCGTCATCAGAACCGTCGACATCATCAACATGGTTCAAGATTCGGATCCATTCCATGCTTCCACTCGCCTGAATAGGATTGCCCGGATAATTATTACCTGCCATTGTAACGCAAGGCGGGGCAAATTGTAGCATCGAGTCGACAACTTTGTACGGTGAATCTTCGCCTAGTTGAGTCATTTTCACCCCTTTTCGATCATCTGAATGAAGTACCGGTGCAGTCGATCGTCATCGGTCAATTCCGGGTGGAACGCTGTCGCCAGCAAATGCCCCTGGCGAACCGCGACAATACGGCCATCTTCCAATTGTGCCAGCACGTCCACACCCTTGCCCGCGTCGGTTTCCGTCACGATGGGCGCGCGAATGAAGACCGCGTGAAAGGGCACATCACCCAGCGGCGCAATCTTCAGATCGGTTTCGAAGCTGTCGACCTGCCGCCCGAAGGCATTCCGATTCACGTGGATATCCATCAAGCCCAGGATGGGCTGCCGGTCGATGCCGATGTCCTTCGCCAGAAAGATCATGCCCGCGCACGTCCCCCAGACTGGCCTTTGCTCCGCGAAATGGCGCAGTGGCCCAACCAGGCCGAACTCGACCGCCAGTTTGCCGATCGTCGTGCTCTCGCCGCCGGGGATGATCAACCCGTCCAGATCTTCCAGCTGCTCCGGCAGCCGCACTTCAATGGCGTCTACTCCCAGAGAGCGCAGTCGCGACACGTGCTCAATGAATGCACCCTGCAACGCCAGTACACCAATCTTCATAATCGGGTTTTTCCCTCAAGTCAAGCACAATTCACCATAGTGCAATCGTCGCGCAGACCTGCGAACAGGTCAATACCCAGACTTCAGCCGTGGATCGCAGGGATTCCGACCACTTCGGCGATGGACGCGCGCAGCACTGCCATGCCCTCGTCAATCTGTTCGTCGCTGATGTTGAGCGGCGGCAGAAAGCGAATACAGTTGCTGTACATACCCGCCCGGATCGCGATCAGGCCGCGCTTGAAAGCCGCCTGCGTGATGGCGGCGGTCTCTTCCATGGCGGGTGTTTTGCTGTCGTGGTCGCGTACCAGTTCGATCAACACCATGGGCCCCAGACCGCGCACGTCGCCGATGATCGGGAACTCCGCCTGCAAGGCGAGTGCATGTTCACGAAACCGTTCGCCAACCTGACGCGCACGCGCCAGGAATTCCGGCTGCCGGATCATCTTGATCGCTTCGACGGCGGAGACGCACGCCAGCGGGTTGCCGCTGTAGGTGCCGCCCAGCCCGCCCGGATGCGGCGCGTCCATGATCTCCGCGCGCCCGGTGACCGCAGAGAGCGGCATGCCCGCCGCCAGCGATTTCGCGGTCGCGATCAGATCGGGCTCGATGCCGTAGTGCTCGCAGGCGAACAAACGTCCCGTGCGCCCAAAGCCGCACTGAATCTCGTCGGCGACCATGACGATGCCGTGCTCCGTGCACAATTCGCGGATGCGCTGCAAGAAACGCGGCGGCGCGGCGATGAAACCGCCCTCGCCCTGCACCGGCTCGATGACGATGGCCGCCACCGCCGACGGGTCGACGTGAGCGACGAACGCATATTCCAGGCGCGCGATGGCGTCGTCGACGTACGCCTCTTCGCTCATGCCCGCCGGGCGCCGATAGACATTCGGGAAGTGCAGCCGGTAAACCTCCGGCGCGAATGGCCCGAAGCCCTTCTTGAACAGGTTGTACTTGCTCGTCATCGTCAGCGTCAGATTGGTGCGCCCGTGATAAGCATTCTCGAAGACGATGATACCCGACCGCCCTGTGTAGCTGCGCGCGATCTTGACCGCCGTCTCAATCGCTTCCGCGCCGCTGTTGAGGAGTACCGTCTTCTTGGGGAAGCTGCCCGGTGTCACTTCGTTGAGCAGTTCCACGACTTCGACGTAGGGTTCATAAGTGCCCACAATTGCGCACAGGTGAATGAGATCCGCTGCCTGTCGCTGGATCGCATCGACCACGTTCGGTGGGCAGTGCCCGACCGCCAGCGCGCCGATGCCGCCCGCAAAGTCGAGCAGCCGGTTGCCATCAATATCGGTCAAGGCCGCGCCCTCCGCCTTGACAACGACCACCGGGGAAAGTTTTGCGGCGCCGCGCGGGGTTGCCGCCTCGCGCCGGGCGACGATGGCCTGACTTTTCGGTCCGGGCAGTTCGGTTTGCAGGTGAATGGTGGGCATGGTTTTCGGCATCCTGAATCAATTGGATAGCTCACGGCGCAAATTATGGTCGCTCTTGTTCAGAGCGACAAGCAACTGCCTAAACGGAACTTCACGCTGACCAGGCCGCCCGCGCCGTGCTAAACTTCGCTGCTGATTTCACTCGATAACCGACGCGCATCATGAGCAAATCCGCACAAATCGCCATCCTGACCCTGATCCTGCTGCTGGCCGCCGCGACCCGCATCCTGCACATCACGCAGCAAAGCCTCTGGATCGACGAGGGCATCACCTACTTCAACATTTCGAGTCCGGATCTCATCCGCACGCTTGCGCAAACGGACGTCCATCCGCCGCTCTATTTCGCGCTGCTCCAGGGCTGGATCGCGCTCGCGGGCGGCTCCGTCCTCTCGATGAGGATGTTCTCCGCTTTCTTCGGCATCCTGGGCGTGGCGCTCATGGTGCCGCTCGCCCGCGTCATCAATCGAGAGCAAACGTGGTTCCGTCACGACTCGATCCCGATTCTGGCGGCGCTCATGCTGATGCTGTCCGACCCGGATGTCGTGCTGGCGCAGGACGTGCGCATGTACACGCTACGCAGTGTCCTCGTCATCCTGAGCGTGATCTTCTACCTCCGCTGGACGCGGCACATGACGGCCTGGCGCGCTTTGCTCTGGGTCGTGCCGTCGGTCGCCATGCTCTACACGCAGTACCAGAGCGCCTATATCCTGGTCGTTCAGGGCTTGCACGCGCTCCTCTTCCTGCGTGGGAACGTGCGCCGCAATGCCATCGGCCTGCTGGCCTTGATCGGCGTGCTCTTCCTGCCATGGGCGCTCGGCGTCGCCGTCGAGCAGCGCAACAACGACTTCGGCATACAGGCGGCGCTGGCGTCGAACTGGACGACGTTCGTCCAGATTCTGCAGAAGTATCTCAGCAGCCAGTGGGGCTTGATGCTGGCGCTGCTGCTGCTCGGCACGGTCATGCTGATCCCAGGCCGCGGCCTGCGCTGGCGACCATCCGGGCCGACCTTTATCCTGGTCACGTGGCTGGTCTTCACCGTCGGGATCAGCTTCATCCTCAACCTGGCTTATCCCGTCGTGCTGGCGCCGCACCGCCTGCTGCTGATCTCCCCGGCAATTGCCCTGCTGATCGCGCGCGGACTGCGCAACATCCGCTCGCCCGAACGGCTGGTGCTCGTCGGTGCGATCGTCGTCTTCGGGCTGGCGGTGGTCGACGATTACTACCCGAAAGAACCGTGGGATCAGATGGCGGCCAGCGCGACGCAGTACAGCCGTCCCGACGACCTGGCCCTGCTCGAACTCTACCGCGGCGACAACCCGGTCACCTACTATCTTGACTGGAACACCCAGCACACCCTGGAAGTGGAATCGCTGCGCAAATGGCGCGAATACACGCCCGATCAGTTCCCACAGGGGCTGATCGACATCCTCGACGCGCATGACAGCGTCTGGTTCTTCCATTGGAGTCCGGACCCGACCGGCTTCGAGATGCTGGCGCAGACCGGTCACGTACAAACGGCGCTGCTGACGACCCAACATGTCGGCAATGCGCTCGACGTCTACCGCTTCGACCGGCTGCCGTACGTGCCTGTCACGACCTACGAAAACGGTATGACGCTGCGCAAACTGGCAATCTACCCGGATGGTCTGCGCGTCGATCTGTGGTGGTCAGCACCTCAAGCGCTGACCAATGACTACACGACGTCCGTTTTCCTGCTCGATGCGAGCGGCCAGCTCGTCGCCCAGCACGACAGTTTCCCATTCGAGAATCGCCGCCCGACCACCGGCTGGCAGCCGGGCGAAGTTGTCTACGATCCGCACGATCTACAGCCAAAAGCGCTGCCCACAGGCGAATACACCGTCGCCGTCCAGGTCTATACCTATCAGGACGGCGTGCGCGTGCCGACCGAGGACGGCGCCGAATGGGCCGTGGTTGGCACGTTGATCGTGCCGGGCTGATAGCCTCGCCTCAGGCGACGACGCTCTGCCCTTCGACGACCGCCAACGCCTCGCCGAAGATGTGCAGCGCTTCGTCGATCTGCGCCTCGTTGACGACCAGCGGTGGAATCCAGCGGATGACGTTGCCATAGGTGCCGCAGGTCAGCAGCAGCAGATGCCGCTCCAGGCACGCTTTCTGGACGGCGCTCGCCGCTGACGCATCCGGCTGCCCGTTGCGCGTGAACTCGCAGCCGATCATGAGACCGCGCCCGCGCACGTCACCAAGAACGGAAAATTTGGATTGCAGGCGTTTCAGGCCAAGCACCAGGTGTTCGCCCTGCTCTTCCGCGTTGCCCGGCAGATCCTCGTCGCGCATGACCTGGATCGTCGCGACAGCTGCCGCGGCGGCCAGCGCGCCGCCTCCGTACGTGCCGCCGTGTGAGCCGACCGGCCACCGTGACATCAACTCGTGTGAGGCGCCCACACATGAGATCGGCATGCCGCTGCCCAGGCCCTTGGCCATGATGATGATGTCCGGCGTGATGCCGGCGTGCTCGAAACAAAACAGCTTGCCCGTGCGGCCAAAACCCGACTGCACCTCGTCGGCGATGAACAGGATGTCATGCTTACGGCACAGGGCATGGAGCTCGCGCAAGAAACGGGTCGGCGCGGGCACGTATCCGCCCTCACCCAGCACCGGCTCGATCACGACGGCCGCTGTCTCAAAGGGTGCCGTCTGGCTCTTGAGCAGCAGTTCGAATTGTTCCAGGCAGTAGGCGCTGGTCGTGTCGCCATCCCAACCATAGTAATAGCTGTACGGGAAGGGCGCGACGAAGACACCGGCTGGCAGCGGCTGGTAGCCTGCGCGGTAGATCGTCTTGCTGGTCGTCATCGCCATTGTCTGTGCGGTACGTCCGTGAAAGCTGCCCTGGAACACGATCACATTCGGGCGTTTGGTCGCCGCGCGCGCCAGCTTGACCGCGCCTTCGGTCGCCTCCGCCCCGCTGTTGCTGAAGAAGAAGCTATCGATGTGCGGCGGCGTGACCTCGTTGAGCAGATTGGAGAGCTCGATTGCGCTCGGCGAGATGACGACGTTGATCTGCCCCTGAATCAGGTTGGCTGCCTGCTCCTGAATCGCATTGACGACGTGCGGATGGCAGTGGCCGGTATTGGTGACGCCGATGCCGCTCGTGAAGTCGATGTAGCGTTTGCCATCGGCGTCATAAAGATAGATGCCGTGGCCGCGCACGGGCTGGATCGTGGTCAGGTGCGACCAGACAGGCGAGAGATGATCCGTCGAAATCGTCGTCATGATAGAACGCTTTCTTTACTCAACAACACTTCAAGAATCATTATATAGATCTCTACCGGGTTATGGCGGTCTTGTCCAATAAAGAGGGCTTGCGAAGATGCAAGCCCTACTCCAGAACGATCATGCGTGTGCCGCGGGCGATTGCCCGCTGCGAGGCTGCTTTCGTGGTTTCAGACGGATGGTGGTGTGATGGGTACCCACGCGCTCCGGCGTCTGCCCAGGCTGATAGTCCGGGTTCTCCCACGTGATCAGCGCGGCATAGCCGAGTGTATCGGGATCTTCGACGTAATTGGGGATGATGGCGACGACCTTGAAACCCATATGGATCTGCTTGGTCAGATTCGTATCGAAGATCTCGCGGCGCACGACCGCCCGCACGTATGCATCAACCGACATGCGATCGGCATAGCGGTGGTAATCTTTGAGCGCGCCGCCGGCGACCATGCCCCGCAGATTCAGCTTGCGGATCACGTGCCAGCGCGCGTCCATCAATGCCCGTCCGATGCCGCGCCCGCGATAGTCGGCGTGGACGCTCGACTCGACCCCGTACAGCCAGTTGCCATTCGGGTCATGTGTGGTCAACCATGCGTCCGCCGTCGTCTCGCGCCAGGGTTCGATCAGATTGCTTGGGCGCTTCGGATTAAAAGTCACGCGCATACTCGCCGTCAAACCCACGACGCGCCCGTCGTCGGTCACGGCGATGTACTGCCCTTGAGGAAAAATCTTTGTGTGTTCGATGAACTGTTCGGCGAGCATCGCGTCACCCAGGTTGTTACGGGTCGTGCCGTAAACCACATGCTGGAGCGCTTCCATGCGCTCTGCATACTCTGGGGCGCTGTGGATGATGTGAATGGGTACCCTTGCAGGGTCGCTGCTATCTGAGCTCATATGATGGCGCTAGAGCGCTTCTTTCCTTCCACTCTGCCGACAATGTTCTTCAACGAGCGACACAGGCTCGTCGTACAACCATAACTAACGTACCTTGCCGTCGCCCTACACTGCACGACGGCGTCCTAGATCATTCAGGCCGCCCGATCCTGTTCCGGCTCCGGCTGACGCGCATGCGGGTAATAGATGTAGGGCCTGGCCACAACGCGCCGGGGCTTTTGAGCCGGGTCGTAGGTCGGGTTATCCCACACAATGACCACGCCCCAGCCACAGGCCTCGACGTCGGTGACATAATGCGGGATCGTCGCCATCGGGCGAAAGCCTTTGGCGATTTGTTTGCTCAAATTCATGTCGAAGTATGTGCCTTCGACCACGCGCTGTACGTAGGCATCGGGCGAGATGTGGTCGGCATGGCGGTAGTAGCTCACCAGCGCGCTGCCTGCGACCATCCCGCGCAGATTCAGACGCCGAGCGACCTCGAACCGGGCTTCCATCAGCTTGCCGCCGACGCCCATACTGCGATAGTCCGGGTGCACACACGACTCGACGCCATACATCCACTCGCCCTTCGGTTTGTGCCGCATCAGCCAACCATCGCTGATCGTCACGTGCCAGGGTTCGATGAAGGGACGTTCGGGATCGAAATCAAGCCGCATACTCACTGTCAACCCGATCACTTCGTTCGTCGCCAGGTCGATGGCGACAAATTGCCCCTGCGGGAACACCTTCATATGGTGATGAAACTGCTCCGCACGCATCGAGTCTAGGGGCACCGCGTGTGTGGTGTGATAGACCAGATGCTGGAGCATCTCCATACGCTCGGCGTGTTGCGGAAGGCTACGAGTGATCATAATCCCTGACGATAATTGGTCATCGGACAAAGTGACCATAGATTCGCGCGCTGCGCTTTGTATCCTCTGTTAAAAAGCTTACGGACAGCCCACGGTTTACGAACGTTTTTCAGCACTTTCCACAGCGGATGAACCGCCTCAACCCCAATCTCACTGGCCGAGCATGGGCTTCATCAGCGCTGCTCGGCCATCTTCACACGACACCGATCACCCGGTGCCGATTATTCGCATGCCAGTCATGACCCTGCCGCTCCCGTCGGCGACGGCAGCCCGGATCTGAGCTGTGTCCGGTAGAGGCGCGGGACCTCGAACAGCGGCGCCTCGGCGAGCTTGCCCGGCTCGTAAGCAGGGTTATCCCACACGATTGCGACTGCCCAGTTCAGAGAGCGCATATCATGGATGTATTCAGGGATCAGGTTATGCACCTGGAAACCCTTGTGAAGTTGCTTGGAGAGATTTGTGTCGAAGCGTTTGCCTTCGACCACTTCGCGGACGTAATCTTCGACCGCCATGCTCGCCGCGACGTTGTGATAGTCCATCGGTATCGAGCCAGCGATCAGACCCCGAAGATTCAGGCGGCGCAGCACGTCAAAGCGTGCCTCCATGAGCAGACTGCCCACGCCGCGCCCGCGATAATCCGGATGCACGCACGATTCTACGCCGTACATCCATTCGCCGTTGGGGTCATGCGTGCTCAGTCAACCGTCGCCGGTCGTGACGTGCCAACTTGTGAGCAGCTTTTCCTCACGGTTGAAGTGGATTTGCATTCCCGAAGTTGTGCCGACAACCGTGTCGGTTTCGGGGTCAAGGGCGACGAACTGCCCCTGGGGGAAGTAGCGCAGGTGGCTCGCAAAATGCTCCTCACGCATAATGTCGTCGTCGTCTTCGCCATAGGCGAGATGCTGGAGCGCGGCCATCTGCTCGACGTATCGCTCGGTGGCGGGTACGACGAGGATTTCAGTATTCGGTTGTGAGTTGATTTGTCCGGTTTCTACCGGATAAGCTAACATGATGTTCTGCTTTCGTGTCGCCTACAAATTAGGGTGCAACAAGAACTGCTGCACTTGGTCTGCTGCACGCTGCCCACTGATAAGTGCGCCATGCACCGTTGCTGCCCAGGCGTTCTTCACCGTCGCCTCGCCCGCCCAGAACAGCGGCGGAGTCGGCTGAGCCAACGCCAACCGCGCTTCATGCGCGCCCGGCGTGGCGACGCTGTATCCCCCCAGGGAATAGGGATCGGCAGTCCAGTTGATCCACCGGGCTGCCACCGGCTGAATATCGGGACAATCGAGTTCGTCCCGGAGCACCTGCAATGCGGTGTCGAGTGCGCCGTCCTCACCGAGCGCTTCCAGCTCACGGGCGTAATCGCCCGTCGCGAAGGCGGTGATGACCTGCACGTCCGTGTCGCGCCCAAAGCTGGGTGACCACCACATGGGCGGGCAGCCCGCGCTGTAGAGCGCGCCGATGCCATTTGGCAGCACCGGCTGGTCGAACATGAAGATCAGCTTTATCGCTGGCCCCATGCTCAGGCCTTCGAGCGCGGCGCGCTTCTCGTCCGGGATGTCCGGCGTGAAGCGGACAGCCCCGTCACGGAGCACGCCGACCGGCAGCGTGATCACGGCGCTGTCGCCTTCGAAGATGGTGCCGTCGACCGCCTGGACGCGGACACCACCGACGCCCCAATCGATGCGCGCGACCGGCACATTGAGCCGGATGTTCAGCCCATCCGCGAGGTACCCGTGAATATGGTTGTAGCCATCCAGGACGCGATGATCGGACATGCCCGTGCCGTAGTCTTCCCATTCGTCGGCACACGAGCGCGCGCTCAGGTGGGCGAGCGTCTCGCAGGCCGCGTTGGCGAAGGACCGCTGGGTATAGTCGAGCTGCGCTTCGGTGAAGCCGATACGGCGCAAGTACGTCTCCAACGACTCATCCGCCTCCGGCTGAGGGGCATGCGACAAGTCCCACGACCGTGTAACGTCAAAGTCGGGGTAGAGTACGCGCGCCTCCGCCATCATGCGTAGTGAGCCATCGGCCAACCGCACAAGCGAATCGTCGGTTTTGCGCCAGAAGAGTGTTTTTAGCCCTAACTCATGGGCTATCAGTCAGGTCGGAGCGGTGTCTCCGTGGATGAATTCCGCGCCTAACTCGACTGGATGCGGGGCAAATGTGGTATCCGTATGCACGCGACCGCCAATTCGATCGCGCGCCTCCAGTACGAGGACATTTACGCCGGCATTGCTGAGTTCACGCGCAGCCATCAATCCGGCTGTTCCCGCGCCTACCACCAGCGTTGCCATCAAAGCACCTGCTTTGCTAAATCGTGCATTGCTTCGCTCTGCGAGATAGCGTACTCGGATTTCTTAATAAAGTCAACGGGGGTCGAAACAAAAACGCACCCCCGAAAAACAGGGGTGCGCTTCGTTCGTCAAGTTAGTTTGCAGACACGAAATCGTGCCTGGTCAGTCAGCCAGGGACGAGGTCGTAGATCGCCTCGCCGACTCGCGTTTCCTGCTCCCCTGGCAGCAGCGGCACGAAGGCCGGGATCGGGAAGCCGTTGAAGGCCGCCGCGTATTCGTTGGTATAGGCGCCCGCATCGAAGAAGACGAGCCGGTCGCCGATTTGCACTTCCGGCAGCACCACGTCGCGCGCGATCACGTCGCAGCTATCGCAGCTGGGCCCGGCCAGCGTGTAGGTGCGCAGCGGGCGCACGAGCGCCGCGTCATCCAGGTGCGAGACGACCGGCGGGAAGCCCTCGTAGGTTTCCATCAGGCCGTTGAAGACGCCGGCATCCAGGTAGAGCCAGGTCTGATCGCCACGTTCCGCCTTGCCGAAGACAGCCGACAGCAGCCGGCCGGACTCGCCGACCATGCCGCGCCCCGGTTCCACGACGAGCATCAGATCGTCACGCTGCGGGAGATAGGTCGCGATGGCGGCCATGACATCCGCGCCAATGTCCTCGACGGTCGGGATGCTCGGCGTGTGATAGTGCCCTGCCGGGTAGCCGCCGCCCAGATCCAGGAAGTGGAAGTTGTGACCGTGCTCGGCGGCCATGCGCCAGACCTCGGCGGCCGCGCGGATCGCGTTGACCCAGTTGGCCGGGGCGAGGCACTGCGACCCGACGTGGAACATCGTCCCGATCGGCTCCAGGCCGAGCGCCCGCGCCTGATCGCACAGATCAACCGCCGTCGCCGCATCGACACCGAACTTACCCGCCAACGGCAGCACACTGCCAGTATTATCGACTGCAAGGCGCACGTAGACGCGCGCGCCGGGCGCATAACGCGCGACCTTCTCAAGCTCGAAGGTCGAGTCGACGACCATCGCGTAGACGCCGACGTCCTGCATCCGCGCAATGAAGTGCGGGTGCTTGATCGGGTTGCTGCAGATGATCCGTTTCCCATCGACACCGGCGTCCAGAGCCAGTTGAAGTTCCGCCATCGATGCAATCTCAAAACCACTGCCAAGCCTGGCGAGGTGCTGCACCACCACGGGGTTCGCGTTCGCCTTCATGGCGTAGTAAACGTACCCGCTGGGGAAAGCCCTCTCGAATCGAGCATATGTACAAGTGATGTGTTCGAAGTCGATAACCAGAGCCGGAGTCTCAAGAGTGGGGTCGTTGAGTGCTGCGTTCAGGCGGATATTCATCTAGCTTTACAGGTCACCTCTCAGGAAACTGATACTTATGCACAAGCATCACATCATAAGGATATTTCGCCCCGTATTTCCTTAAGTTATCATGAGGATTCCGTTGTCCCGGACGACAATCCGACGCGGAGGCACAATGCAGGTCTTTCGAGGGCGATTCTGGCGAAAAATGAGGCGGCTCAAGACAGGCGCGGCGGCACCTCACCGGGCGAATTGACGGCTGAAATACCCTGCTGGCGCAGTTGGTGGCGCAACACGCGCAGCGCGAACGAGGGACGCAGCATCGCGGTTGGGCTGGCCGCCAGATTGGCGACCTGCGTGAACGCCCGCGTGATCGTTTCGTCGTAGGGCATGACTTCGAGCACCCGGTCGGTGTACCACTGGACAAACCGATCGGCAGCGCCCGGCTTTGCCCCCTCGGTGCCGGGGTAGCGCAGGTCTTCCCCCGTCGCGAGCAGCCAGGCATTGCGGATGGCTCTGGCGACTTCGCGGTGAAATGTGCGCGCAAATCCGTCCAGATTGGCGGGGTTGGCCTTGGCCAGCATCGAGCGCAGGAGAAGTGCCTCAATTGCCGCCACCGTCATCCCCTGTCCATAGAGCGGATTGAACGCGCAAACCGCATCCCCGACCGCGATGAAACGTTCAGGCTGGCGGGCCAGCTTCTCGAAGTGGCGCAGGCGGTTGCCTTCGATGCGATAACCGTAGATCGGCGACAAGGGCTTGGCATCCTTAATCGCATCGTAGAAGACCGGCGTCCGCAGCGTGCGCGCGAATGCCAGGAATCCTTCCTCGTCGGTCGGCGGGTAATCCTTATTGACGCCGCCGAGCGTCGCCAGCCAGCGACCGCCCTCGACCTCGAACAACGCAGCACCGCGCAAGATCTGTCGCCGGGTGTCGGCCTGGATGAATAGAATGCGCCAATCCGGCGGATTGTCCGGCATCTCGTACCAGCGCGTCGCATAGCCGATGTAGGATTTGACGACCGTCTCCGAAGGCACATCGTAGCCGAGCGTCTTCAGCCATTCCGGCGCTTTCGAGTTACGACCGCTGGCGTCGACGACCAGATCGGCCTCCATCGTGGTGGCTTGGCCCTCATGGGGCGTATAGCGCACGCCGGTGACGCGATCGCCCTCGGCAACAAGCGAGTCGACCACGCTGTTGGTCACGAAGGTCACGTTGGGGTGATGCCGCTGCAAACGACGGCGAATCAGGAACTCCAGCGCGACCCGCGACATCTGGTTGACGTTGATGCCGGTGTTGAAGCGACGCAGCCAGCCGCCAGAGGTCATATAGGCGGTGTCGATGCCCCAGGTCAGGCGCGGTGCGCCAATTTCGACAAAATCTTCGTCCAGGCCGGGGAACAGCGTTTCCATAATCTGCTGCCCCTGCGCCAGCAGCGCGTGAACGTGCCGACCCTGGGGCACGCCATGCCGGTATTCCGGCCCGTCCGGGAGCGTGTCGCGCTCGATAATCGTGACCGTATCGAAGAACTCGGCCAGGACGCGCGCTGTGAGCAGCCCGGCCATACTCCCGCCAATGACAATCGCCCGAGTCGCCATCGTTGTCATCCCAGGTGAACGTGATAACACATGTTGCTTCAGCAGTGTACGACAGTTCGCCTTTGTCGGCATCCACCATTCTATGGACAGCAGAGGACGGGCGTCATTTGCCCGTCCTCCTCAGGTCTATGTCATTGTCATGGCATGGCGATGGCTACTCCACGACCACCTCGTAGGCCACACCTTCGTAGACGACGATCACGCGGTCGCCGAGGGCGAAGAACTCACTCAGCGCGGGCTGCGCCGTCAGCAGGTCGAAGTAGGCGTCGCTCAGGAAAGTCACCTTCTGCGTCGTCATCGTGTCCGGCTCGAAGGTCGTATCCGTCCATACGCCATCCTGCCAGATGAACGTCTTGCCGCCGACCGACTGAATCGGGCTTTCAGGCACGATCAAGCCATCGGCGGGCAGTTCGCCCTCAATCAAGCTTCCGGGCGCCGTCTGCGTTGGCATCGGTGACAGCGTCGGCATGGCGGGCGCGGCTGCCTGCTCCATACTGGAGATAGCATCGGCGGCATCGACGGCGGCGCTGCCGCTGGCTTCGTCAAACCCGGCGCGATTGGCGCCAAAGGTTTGTGCTGCCTCTTCACGGCCGGTCTGCGTCAGGATGTCGTCTTCGTCGATCAAGAAGCTGGTGTAGGGCGTGATGATGCCGTAGCGCACGCTGAGGCTGACGATGCTGTCGACCAGCTCGCGGTTCTCACCGCGCAGGCGGATCGTGTTGAGCAGTTCGCCGATGCGCCGTGTGGCCCACAGACGGGCGATGAACGGCTCGCCACCCGCGCGTTCGGGGAAGGCCATGTTGTTATAGGCCACGGTCTGACGCTCGCCATCGACAATGCCGCTCAAGCGGATCGAGGTGGCGTCGATACCATCACGATAGCGCCCGACGACGATCAGTTGGTTGCCCGCGAACAAGTCCGGCAGCGGCTGCGCTGGATAGACCGTATCGACCATCACGCCGTCGATCTCAAGCTGGACGTCGGTCATCACCGGTGAGCTGATGCGGTTGTAGAGGCTGGCGACTTCTTCGTCGATGCGCTCGGATGGACGCACGTAAGAGCCGGAGCCGCGATGCTCGCGCACAATCGAGTCGAGCAGGAAGGTCTCGACATCATCGCCGACGCCGAAGGAGAAGATGCGCGCATTCGGATGCGCTGCTGCGCCCAGGTTGCTCAGGATCGCCTGCGGGTCAACCTCGCCTTCCGTCGGCAGCCCATCGGTGATGAACAGGATCGTCAGCGGGCGCTCCGCATCGGCGTAACCAAGCGCGGTCGTCAGTGCACCGTTGATGTCCGTGCCGCCGTCGGCGGACTGGCCGTTGACCCACGCCGCTGCATCAGCCGCCGCCGATTCCGGTTCCAGATCGTTGCTGAACAGGCGCCAGCCGGTGCTGAACAAGACCACGTTGAACCGATCCGCCGAATTCAGGTTCTCCAGCACGTAGGTCGCCGCGGCCTGCGCCTGACGCCATTTGACGCCGTCCATGCTGCCGGATTGATCGACCACCAGCACAAGGTCTTTGGGGACGATCCGCTCTTCGGCCGAGTGCGGCGGCTGGATCATGAGCATGAAGAAGCCATCTTCGTTAGCGCTGTCGCGGTAGGTCAGCAGATCGAGGCTGATCTGATCACCGGTCGTGACACCATAGAACAGGCTGAAGTCCTGATCAGGTGAATAGGCTGCCGCTTCGAACCCGGCGCGGAAGCTGCGCCCATCATCGCCGCGGCTGATGGCGATGTTGTGGCTCGGCGAGTAGATGTTGCTGATCTCGGTCTCGCCTTCGACGCTGACGCTGATGCTCGTCTGCTCGACGGGATTGCGCGTCGTCAGGCGCGTCACGTCCAGCGGGTAGACGTAATGCACCAGGTCGTTATCGACGGTCAGCGCCTGCGAATAGGTGATGGTGATACGGCGCGTCTCGCCCGGCGGGATCGGGAAGATGTTGGCCTGGACGGCCTGCGTACCGACGTATTCAAGCAGCGCCGGGTCACGATACTGGCGCACGATTTCATCGTAGACTGCGCGTGCCTCATCGGCGGGCAGGATCTGCGCTTCAATTGGCGTACCATTAATGTACATCGTCAACGCTTCAACGGCGGCACCCTGTGGCAGCGGGAAGATAAACGTGCCTTCGGCCAGTCCGTTGCCCTCGTTGACGAACATCATGTCGACGTCTGTGCGGGCAATTTGGTTAGAAATTTCTACCCGAACGCGATGATAATCTATCTTCAACCACTCAGGGTTGGTGAAGACTCCGGGCTGCCTCGGCATGCATTCGGGCACCATCGGGCAGGGCTGGTCTGGCATGCATGGCGGTGCCGTCGGGCACACGACCTGCGCCAGCGCGGGGGTTACGGCCAGGAAAAGCAGACTCATGAGTAACAAAAACAACCGCTTCATGACATCCTCCAACAGGCATCTAGATTGGGTTCCTGTGTAGATGACGACGGCCACAGTCTTTTTGTTCCCAGACGGCAAGAAACTATAAAAAGAGGGCCGACGATGGCCCTCTTGATTGTGCAGGTTGGATAGGATTAAGCGGACGCTCTAATAAGGAATTTCGACCACGATCATGACCGTGTTGCCGATGCGCAGGCGGCTGCCATGATGCAGCTGCACTTTGCCGTCGAACACTTCGAGATCGTCGACGAACGTGCCATTACGGCTGCCCAGATCTTCGACAAACAGATTGGGGCGATGCGTCGACTTATCACGCACGATTTCGAAGCGGCAGTGCCGGTTGCTGATAAAGTCGTCATGCCGCAACATGATGGTGCCCTTCTTCGAACGGCCCAGCGTGTCGCCGGACACAATCGGGATCGGCAGTGCGTCTTTTTGTGTATCAAAAACGAGCAAATAACGGACAGTTGTGCTCCGCCCGACCTTCACGCCCTTGGAATTACGCACCTCAGGCAGGCCATTGCGCAGCGGATGTTCCTTGAGCGTCGGCAGGCCAGGCGCCACCTGATCGAGCGTGCGCTCGATATCGGTCTCCTCGGTTTCGGCGCGCCGCCGGGTCGAGGTCGACGGCTTCTTGGCGGTCGCAGACACCGAAGACTGGAGCATATCTTTGTAGCTGGGCGGTGTTGTAAAGATGTCCATAGTTCCCACCACGCTTACTGCGCTATTCCCGTCGATCTTGTCGATATTGGTCGTGATATTGGTGACCGATTGAGGTACTGCGTTTTCCTTCTTAAGTTTCTGTGCTGCCGTGATGCCGCTTTGGGTGAGATCGTAGATCCCATCGCCGGAATCGGACAGCAGCCCGCCATCGATCAAGTCGCTGAGCGCATGATCGGCACGCCGCGTCTCTGTCAAGTGACAGGCATCGCGGATGTTCCGCTTATGACGCTCCATCGCCGTCTTGGTCTCCGCCAAATAGGTGAGGATCAGTTCTGATTCTTTTGACAGAGTTTGAACTCGCGAGATGACCATAGTGCACTCTTCATGCTACTGAGTACGAGCTTCGAATAGGATGTAAAGAGCAAATCACAATGAGCGTAAAACATTAACAATAATTAACTCCACCTTGATAAAGAGCGTATCACAAACCAAATCTCAACATATAAGAGGAGTTGTGAAAAGTATAAATTTTCCTCAATTCACGCAAGATACTAACTTTGGTACCACTCCTTATATACGGCGCAACGTGAAAATAATGGTTATAAAATGAAGACAGGCGAAAGGGAACCCAAATGACGAATAACGTCGACCAATATAAAACGCGCGTCATGGACAAAATTGATCGTTTGCTCACGGAGTTTGCGGAAGGTAAAGTGAGCCGCGAGCAGTTCCACGCGATCTATGAACACTACAACAATCAACTCAACCTGGCGGAGAGCCTGAACGTCGCCACCGATGAAGCAGGCGATGGCACGCCCGGCGCGACGATCGCCATACGTCACGCTCATATGGGTAAAGCCTTGGGTATGATGATTTATCACAACAAGAGCGGCACATTTGTCGATACGTTGGGGGATTTCGATGTCGAGACGGCGGCGCTGGCCCCGACGCTGAACGACTTCTCACTATTGATGGACGCGGGCGAATTCATTGACCGGCGCGTGCTCAAGCAGCGTGACGAGCGCTGGCTGCTGTTTGCGCCCGGCAAGTTCACCACGGCCATCGTCCTGTTCCATCATGAGCCGTCGCCGCAGCAGATGCGCGAAGTCGAACGGCTGCATCACGATTTCGAGCAGGCGAACGCATCCGCGCTCAGCACGACGGGGCGCGTCAACAATGGACGCCTGGCTTATCCGTTTGTCATCATCTTGCAGAAGAAGCTCAAGCTGAAGTAGGAATCGTCACAGCACCGTATTCGGATCGATGACGTACTGCCACCAGTTCCAGGCGATGCCCTGGGAGTCGCCGGTCACGTGCGGGAAATGGCGCAGCCACCAGCGATGGTGGGCGCGGATATCGCCGCCACCCCACTCACGAGCATCCACGAGTCGGGGTGCGCCGCTGAGATCAGGAAAGCGATACCAATTGTCACAGAAGCTCGGCACCGGGCGCGGATTGCCCCAGTCGTAATCGCGCGCGCTGTTGGGGGCGAAGTGAACATTGCCGCATTCAGCGCGGCCCGGAAAGGTCTTGTCGTAGCGTGCGAAGCGCTCGAACAGGTTGGCGTCGCCGTGTCTGCCCTCGAATACCTTGTACAGAATCGACTCGGCGCGATGCCCCAGGTCTTCCAGCATCTCGCCGACGCCGCGCTCGAAGTTGAAGCCCATGATGACGAAGCGGCGCTCGCAACGCTCAGTGCCCGCCAGCGGCGGCGCATTGCACCAGAAAGCGCCGCGCCCGGCCATGATCGACTCGTAGTAGCCGCCATAGGGATGGCCGAACAGCCACACCTCGTCGATTTCGCCGCGCTCGGTCCGCCCGATCAGGTTGAACTCGTCCACCAGCGCCAGATAGTCGACGCCATCGGGGTCGTGGAACTGCCGACGGCGCCACGCCTCCAGATAGCTGCGCTCGTCATAGCGAAAGCCATCGCGCTTGACCGGATAGCCATCGACGACGATGTGCTCCGTCACCTCGTAGTTGGCATAGCCATAACTGCACCAGCGCACGTCTTCGATGTAGCCCGCCGCCAGCGCTTCCGAGTCATTCCAGCGGAAATGCTCGCGCAGCGTCCGCCCACCCTGGCTGCGCAGCACCGGATTGTGCGTGATCATGAGGACTTTGCGCGTGATGGGTATAGGCAGCGGACGATTCTCGGCGACATGCGTTTCCGGCAGGCCATCGCCCTGCTCCAGTGGATGGCGGCGTGGGGGTGTCTCCTCGCTGTCGAACAGACGGCGTAACCAATCGAACATGGGCCAAACTCACTGCTCTACTCTATACACTGCCGAGGGGCACGTGTATCATCCCATGCCATCAGTGAAAGGACAACTTGATGCTGGATACACTTCCGCACAATTATGCCGACTTTTCCGCCCTGGGTTGGGCCGAAATCGAGGCGTTCTGTAGCGAACTTCAAAACTATCAACTGACTGCCGAGAATGTGGGCGATTGGCTCAAAGCGTGGACGCGTTTGGCGGAACTGCTGGACGAGACCGCGAGCCGCAATTACGTGGCGACGACGGTCGACACGACCGATGAAACCGCCGAGAAACGCTACCTCGACTATCTGGAAAACGTGGTCACGCCCTGGCGCGCCGCCGAACAGCGTCTGAAAGAGAAGCTGCTGGCGACCGGCCTGGAGCCGGATGGCCTCGCCATTCCTCTGCGCAACATGCGCGCGCAGGTCGAGCTGTTCCGCGAAGCCAATCTGCCCCTCTTCAACGAAGAGAGCCGCCTGAGCACGGAGTACAGCAAGATCATCGGCGCGCAAACGGTCGAATGGGACGGTGAAGAGAAGACGTTGACGCAGCTGCGTCCCTTCCTGGAGAGCGCCGACCGGGCCGTACGCGAGCGCGCCTTCCGTGTGGCATCCGCCCGCCGCCTGCAGGATCGCGACGCCATCAACGCCCTGTGGGTGAAATTCCTGGAAGTGCGCCAGAAGATCGCCGCCAATGCCGATCTGCCCGACATGCGCGCCTACCAGTGGAAAGACAAGCTGCGCTTCGACTACACGCCCGAAGACAACCTGCAATTTCTCGATTCGATCGAGAAGGTGGTCGTCCCGGCGGCGGCGCGCCTGCTCGAACGCCAGCGCGAGCAGATGGGCGTCGATGTGCTGCGGCCATGGGATGCCGATTGGCGCTTCTCCATCGATCCGCTCAATCGCCCGCCGCTCAAGCCGTACCAGACCACCAACGAGCTTTCGAATACGTCAAGCAGCATCTTCCATCACGTCGACCCGGTGCTCGGCGATTACTTCGACATTATGCAAAGCGAAAGCCTGCTCGACCTGGAAAATCGCAAGGGCAAGGCGCCCGGCGGCTACTGCACCTACTTCGCCAACGTCAAGCGCCCGTTCATCTTCATGAATGGCGTCGGCGGCCACGACGATGTGCAGACGATGCTGCACGAAGCCGGGCACTGCTTCCACGCCTTCGAGTCGAGCAAGCTCCCGTATTACCATCAGGCTGAAGTGACGATGGAATTCGCCGAGGTCGCCTCGATGTCGATGGAACTGCTGGCCGCGCCCTACCTGACCAGCGCTAACGGTGGCTTCTACACGGAAGCGGAAGCGGCCCGCGCCCGCGCCGATCATCTGACCAAGCTGGTGCGCTTCTGGTGCTACATGGCCGTCGTCGATGGCTTCCAGCACTGGGTCTACACCCACATCGAGGATGCCAAGGACGCCGACAAGTGCGACGCCAAGTGGGCGGAACTGTGGCAGCGCTTCATGCCGGTTGAAGACTGGACCGGCTTCGAAGCCGAGCTCGGCGCGTACTGGCACCGCCAGCTGCACATCTTCGAACTGCCCTTCTATTACGTCGAGTACGGACTGGCGCAGCTCGGCGCCGTCCAGATCTGGCGCAACTCGTTGAGCGATCACGCAGGTGCGGTCGCCAGCTACCGGCGCGGTCTGGCGCTCGGCGGCACGGCCTCGCTGCCGGAACTCTTCTCCACCGCCGGAGCGAAGTTCGCCTTCGACGAAGCCACGCTGAACGATGCCGTCTCGCTCATCGAAGACACACTCGAAAGCCTCGAAGCAAACTAACGAGCTGACCATCACAAACAATAACGGGAGCCGCGCGCTCCCGTTTTGATTCTGCCGTTTCGCTCACAAGACGGGCGGTGCGAACGCCCCATCCGCATCCGGTAGATAGGGGACGACACGCTCGACCGCGTCCAGGTTGAGCGGCCCGTACAGGTGCGGGAACAATTCGTCGCTCGGCGAGTAGGTGCCCGCTGGCGGCTCGTACTTGAGTTCGGCGCTCAGCTTCGCCTCGTCCACGACCAGCAGCACCAGATCGGTGCGCCCGGCATAGATGGCATTCGCGACGCGAGCGACCTGCACCGGCGTCGAGAAATGAATGAAGCCCTCGGTCTGCAGGCTCCCGACCTGATACGAACCTTCGGCCTGCGCCCGTTCCCAATCGGTCTGCGCGGCCATATGCACAATCGTGCTCACGATGTTTGTTCCTTTTCCAGATCCAAGGCGAGTAAGGGCAGCATGCGGCCTGCCTGGACGTTCGACTCGTGCTCGGCGTAGCGGGTCATGCCCATTCGTGCGTAGAACGCCTCGGCATTCGGATCGCTCTCGACGATCAGCCGCCCGCCGCCCAGCGCACGTGCTTGCTCACGCGCATGGCGAAACAGGTGCGCGCCGCAGCCCTGCCCAATCGCCCACGGGTCGACGAACAGCATGTCAATGTCGATGGCATCCTCCAGCGGCTTCAGGCTGCAGAACCCGGCAATGCGCCCCGCGATCTCGACCACGGTGACCAACCCCGCCTCGATGCTGCTCGGCTCGACCACCAGCACCGCTCGGCAGGCTTCCAGAAACACCGCATCGTAACCCCAATGCGCTTTCGAACGCAGCGCCAGGTCGGATAGCGCCTGCGCCTCGTCGACACGCGCTTTGCGTATCTGCATCACGCCTCCACCAAGTCCGGGTTCTCGCGGACGAGCAGCGTGCAGACGTCATCCGAGCGTGGGTCGACCACGTAGCCATACAGCAGCCGTTCGACGCGAAAGCCGGAGCGCAGCTGCGGCGTCAGCGTCGGGTCGGTGATCTTGCCCGCAACGACGTGCGCGACGTAGTCTTCTACGCGTAGGTGTGTGCGCACGCGCTCATAGCCCGGCAGCAGCCCCGCGACGAATTCGCCGCGCAGCTTCAGCCGTCGCACGAGCGCCGCCCGCGCATCATAGAAACGCCGTGACAGGCCCAGGCGGCGATAGGCGGGATGCACGCTCATGTCGATGCCATAGAGCCAGGCGCCGTCCGGCTTGTGTGTGCTGATCGTGTTATGGCCGATGAAGTCCATGAAGTGCGCCGGGAGTTCGCCAAAATCGGCGCGCATGGTCGTCGTCGCCGCCACGATCTTGTCTTCGCCCTCGCTGCGCAGCAGTGCCGTGAACTGCCCGTCCGGAAAGATGCGCACGTGGCTGCAGTAATCTTCCGCCGTGAACAGGTCGCTTTCAGGTAGCGTCGGATAGCAGACGTGCTGGAACGCCGCCAACGCATCCGCGTAAGCCTCGCGCGTATTGACGATGGCAAAGGGATCGTCTGTGCTCATAACCCGCCAATGTAAACGGCTTTGCTTTCCAGATATTCGTGCATGCCTTCCGGGCCGCTCTCGCGCCCGATGCCGCTGGCCTTCATACCGCCAAACGGCGACTCCGGCGTCACCGGCATCCACTCGTTGATGCCGACCATGCCGAAGTCGAGCTTCTCGTAGGCATGGATGGCGGTCGCCAGGTCGCGCGTCTGCACGTAAGCCGCCAGTCCGGCTTCCAGGCCGTTCGCCAGCGCGATCGCTTCGTCGGGGTCGGCGAACGGGATGATCGGCATAACCGGCCCGAACAACTCTTCGCGATAGGCGGCCATCTCCGGCACGAGGTTGGTCATCACGGTCGGCTGGTAGAAATAGCCGCGCGGGATCTCCGTCGGACGCGCGCCACCCGTCAGCACCTGCGCGCCGCCCGCAACCGCCGATGCCACCATCTGCTCGAGGCGCTCACGCTGCACGGCATTGATCAGCGGGCCGACGTCCGTCTCCGGTTCGAGTCCGCTGCCCAGGCGCAGCTTCTCCGCAAAGCGCGTCGCATGGTCGATGAATTCTTCGGCGATGCGGCTGTGGACGTAAAAACGCTGCGGCGCGATGCAAACCTGGCCGTTATTGCGATATTTGCTGCCGACGGCGGTCCTGGCGACTTCCGCGACGTCGACATCCGGGAAGATCAGTACCGGCGCGTTGCCACCCATCTCCAGCGCCAGCTTGGTAACCGTGCGCGAGGCGCCGTCCATCAGCAGCTTGCCGACGCGCGTGCTGCCCGTGAAACTGATCTTGCGCACACGCGCGTCATCCAGCATGACCTGCCCCATCGCCGCCGGGTCGCCGTTGATGATGTTGATCACGCCGGGCGGCGCGCCGCTCTCGTGCAGCGCCTGAGCCATCGCCATCGCCGTGCGCGGCGTGTATTCCGATGGCCGCCCGACGACCGTGCAGCCCGCGCCGAGCGCCGCCGCCCAGGCGCGAGACACGTTATAGGCCGGGAAGTTCCAGGCCGTGATCGTCCCTACCACGCCGATTGGCTGCTGCACGACCAGGATTCTGCGGCTGGCCTTGCGGTCGGGCACCACGCGGCCGTAAGCGCGCTTGCCCTCTTCGGCATACCATTCGAAGAAATTCGCGCTCGTCGTCCATTCGCCGGTCGCCTCACGCAGCGGCTTGCCCGACTCTTCGACCGTCAGCCGTCCCAACGCGTCGAGACGGGCGCGAATCCAATCCGCCGCGCCTTTGAGCACTGCCGCCCGCTCATAAGGCGTCTCGCTCGCCCAGGCCGGGAACGCCGCTGCCGCCGCATCGACCGCCGCCTGCGCATCGTCGCCATCACCGAATGGCAGCGGGCTGATGATCTCCTCCGTCGCCGGGTTGACGAGCTGCCAGACGCCCCCATTGGCCGCGTCGACCCACTCGCCGTTGATAAGCTGCTTGGATATGAAGCCGGACATCGAGTTGCTCCTTCACGACATCGCGCAAGTTTAGCGCGTTCTATTGCTCTGTCGATGTCCTCTTAAGGCGGCGATAATGTTGGCGCGTATAATGTTCTTCGTAAGCATAAGAAATCACAGAGAAGGCAGCACAATGAGCAACACGAACAGCAACCTGGAAGTCGCCACCCTGGCCGGTGGTTGTTTCTGGTGTCTGGAAGCCGTTTACGATGAGCTCAAGGGTGTCACCGATGTCGTCTCCGGTTATGCCGGGGGGCACGTCACCAACCCCAGCTATCAGGCCGTTTGCACGGGCACGACCGGCCACGCTGAGGTCATCCAGATCACCTTCGACCCACAGGTCGTGAGCTTTGGCGATCTGCTCGACGTCTTCTTTACCATCCACGACCCGACGACGCTCAATCGCCAGGGCAATGACGTGGGCACGCAGTACCGCTCGGCCATCTACTATCACTCGCCGGAGCAGAAGGCCATCGCCGAGCAGAAGATCGCGGACATCACTGCCGCCAGGCTGTGGAACAACCCGATCGTGACCGAGGTCACGCCGATCGACACCTTCTACCCCGCCGAGGACTACCACCAGGAGTATTTCGCGCGCAATCCGTACCAGGGCTACTGCCAGTTCGTGATCGCGCCCAAGGTGGCGAAGTTCCGCAAGCACTACCTGGAGCAGCTCAAGGCGTAATTCCGTCTCATCCAGACAATCAATAAATCACAATCACCACATCGGGGTTTGGCGCTGCCAGACCCCATTTCGTGTATTTACCCTATTTCTCGTCAACGTCCAGCCGCATCTCCAACACGATCTCGTCGCGAATCGGAATGCCGTACGCGCCGCTCAGCGGGATCTCCGGCTTGAGCGTGCGCGACTGCGCAATAGCGTCCGGATAGAGCGCAGACAACCGGAAGCCGCGTTTCTGGTAGAGGCGCAGCGCATCGACGTTGTCGTTGGTCGTCACCAGCCACAAGCGGAGGCAGCTCGCGGTTCGTGCAGCCCCCGCGACCGCTTCGATCAGGGCCGTGCCGATGCCTCTGCCCTCGATCAGGCTGTCGATCGTCACCAGTTCGCATGCCTCGCCCTCGACGTGATACGTCGCCACGCCGGCGACCTGCGCATCCTGCTCAGCGACGAAGCCGGGCAGGCTGGCGGGGTCGTACGTGTGTCCACGCGAGACGACGATCTCGCTGCCCCACTGCTGGCGTATGATGTCGCGCAGCCAGCCTCGATCGGCATCCGTCAGCGCGCGTATGCTCAACTCGCTCAAGCTCTTTTCCCCCACAGCCACAGACATATCTTGCGAACAATCGTACCAGAGGGCGCGGCAAAACTGGCGTCGGCTGTGTACAATGCCATCTGTCATCCTTCACAGAGCCAGGAGACGGGCCGGTGACCATTCGATTGCGCGCACACAGATTCATCCTCATCACCGCATTCTGCCTGTTGATCGCGTCCATCGGGACGATTGATGCGCAGACCAGCCCGTTCGCGCCCGATGGGCCACGCCCCGCACCCCTCGACGCCGCCGACCGCGCCCTCCTCGATGGCGATTACCAGACGGCGCTCAGCCAGTACAACGGCGCCCTTGGCACGCCGGATCTGGCTTGCGACGCCCTCATCGGCGCAGGCATCAGTTACAGTCGTCTGGAAATGGATAACGAAGCCGCCGCGGCTTTCACCCAGCATATCGACGGCTGCGGCGCAACCTTCAAAGCGCACGTCCTGCGTGGCGCGGCGCGCCAGAACCTGGGCGACAGCGCAGGCGCACAGTCCGACTATGAAACGGCGCTCACGCTGGGGCCGGGCCTGGTCGATAGCTATCTTTACGAGCGGATCGCCGCCGTCAACCCGGATGCCAGCGTGCTCTATCTGCGCCTGGCAGCCGAGGTCGGGCGCGAGCCGCAGGGCGAATACGTCCTGCGCAACGAGCTGGCGCAGATCTACCGCATCATCGGGCGGTTGGACGAGGCGCTGATCCAGTACGATGCTATCACTGGCGAAGCGCTGCTCAGCGACGAGCAGGAAAACGATCAGGCGGCGATCGCCCTGGCCGCCGCCAATATCGAGATCGCCCTCGGAAACGACGCTGGCGGCTATGAGCGGATGCAGCGCATCATCAGCGACTTCCCGGAGACGCCCGCCGCCTTCGACGCTCTGGTCGACCTGGTCACCGCCGGTCAGCCGGTCGACCCACTGACGCGGATGCGCATCAACGTGCTCAATCAGAATTACCGCCCGGTCGTGTCTGTGCTGGAAGAGGGTCTCGACGGCACGACGCCGGAGCTCTACCTGCTTCTGGGGCGCAGCCAGCGCGGCCTGGACGATGATGCGGCTGCGCTCACCACTTTCCAACTGCTCCGCGATACCTTCCCATCCAATCCGCTCGCAAGCATGGCCGCGCTCGAACAGGCCGATACCTACGCCGATGCGAATGACACGGCGAACGCGATTGCGGCCTACGTCGATGTCGCCAGCGCTTATCCCGCATCACCAGAAGCACCGCTCGCCCTCCTGCGCGCGGCCCGGCTCGCCAACGCTGCCGGAGATCCCACGCAGGCGGTCAGCCTCTACGATCAGCTTGGCCTGTCCTACCCGGAGAGCGAGCAGGCGCGAGATGGGCTGTTCGAAGCGGCGCGCATGTTCCAGGCCGCCGGGGATGCCCAGCGTGCCGCCGAATTCTATGGGCGCAGCGGTTCTTCGCATGGCCTCGTCTGGCAGGGCAAGATCCTTCAGGCGATTGGCGACCCGGCAGGCGCGACCGCGGCCTGGGAAGCGGGGGTCAATGCCGACCCGGGCACATTCTTCAGCATGCGCGCCTGCGCCCTGATCAACGGCACACCGGCCTACGAATCGTCCACCAACCTTCGTTTCGCTGATCGCACGCCGGACGACATCAACAATGCCGCCGCCTGGGTGGCGCAGACGTTCGGTCTTGGCGCTGCGTCGGTCGATCTGTCGCCGGAGCTGGCCGAGCACCCGCTGTTCAAGCGCGGTAACGAGCTTTGGGCGCTCGGCTGGCAGCGCGAGGCGACCGCCGAATTCGTCGCTCTGCACCGCCTCTATCGCGACAATCCGCTGGCCATGTTCCAGCTTGCCCACTACTACCGGACGATCCACGCCTACCGCCCGTCAATTGTCGCTGCGACGCGCCTGATCTACCTGGCGCAGCAGCCGCTGCCCGCCATCGCGCCCTACGTCGCGCACATGGCCTATCCGCTCTACTATGCCGATCTGATCCAGTCTGCCGCGCAGCAGTACCAGCTCGATCCGCTCTATGTCGCCTCGCTCACGCGCCAGGAATCAACCTACGAAGCCGACGCCATCAGCATTGCCGGGGCACGCGGCCTGATGCAGTTGATGCCGGCGACGGCGGCAGACGTCGCCTCGCGTCTTGGCCTGGGCGACTACGACGTCGACGATCTGACACGCCCGACCGTCAACATCGCGCTCGGCACATTCTACGTCGCCTCCGCGCGCGATTATCTCGATGGCAGCGTCGTCGGCGCGTTGCTCGGCTATAACGCCGGGCCGGGGCGCGCAGCGGAGTGGCTCCAGCAGTCGTCGGGGGATATCGACCTGCTCTACGAGACGATCCCGTTCGATGAAACGCGGCTCTACCTGGACATTACCTATGAGAATTTCGCCGCCTATCGCTATCTGTATGGCGATGGCATGCCCGACTGTATGTTCACGGTCGCGCCGCCGCCACCGCCGGAAGCGACGCCCAGCCCCTGAGCCGACCGGCGCGCGCACTTATGGTAGAGTCGGCATTGACCGGCTCAGCAGACGAGGAACTGACCGATGACTCAAGCTCCACTCCCCTGGCAGCAGGCGACCGACACCCTGCTCGCCCCGCTGCTGACCGCCGCACGCCTCGGCCTCGTCACGGATGTCGACGGCACGATCAGCCCGATCGTCAGCAGACCGGAGGCAGCGCAAGTGACCCCACGCAGCCGCGAACTGCTGACGGCGCTGGCTGCCCGGCTGGCACTTGTGGGTGTGATCAGCGGGCGCGCCGCGGCGGACGTACGCGAGCGCGTCGGCGTGGCAGAGATGGTCTATGTCGGCAATCATGGGATGGAGCGCTGGACGGACGATCATGTGCAGGTCGTGCCGGAGGTGCAGGCCTATCGCCCGGCGCTGGTAGCGGTTGCTGAGGGTATTCGGGCGCATCTGCCGCCCGGCGCGCAGATCGATGACAAGGGTGCGACCTATTCGATCCACTATCGCAACGTGGCCGATCCCGCGCGTACAAAGACTGAGGTCACCCCGCTGCTGCTACAGCTTTCCGCCGAACATGGCATCAAACTCGTTCAAGGTCGCATGATCTTCGAGCTGCGCCCGCCGCTGGAGATCGACAAAGGCACAGCCTTCACCGCGCTCGTCCGTGACTACCAGCTCGACGCGGCGATCTATCTCGGCGACGACACGACCGATGCCGACGCACTGCACGCCTGCCAGCGGCTGCGAGAGAGCGGAGAGTGCTACGCCATCGGCGTCGGCGTCCTGGCCGATGAAACGCCCGCCGCCGTCATCGAGAGCGCCGACGTCGTCGCGCAGGGCATCGAGCAGGTCGAAGACTTCCTCGCCTGGCTCGATGCGCATCGCCCGCGTTAGGCTTCGGCTTTGGTTTCCTGCGTCCTGTTCCTGTCCATGCCAGCCAGAGCATCATCGACCTGGCGACTGAACCACTCTTTGACGCCCGCCCGCTGCACGATCTCGCGCAGGGCCGCGGCGCGTTGAGCGCGTTCCTCGTAGGGCATCGTCAGCGCCTGATGCATCGCCTCGGCGGTGCCGTAAACATCGAACGGCGAGATCTTGAGCACGTGCTCACCCAATTCATAGATCGCGCCCGCAAACTCGGACAGCACGAGCACGCCATCGCGTTGGTTGACCAGCGCCCCCTCTTTCGCGACCAGATTCATACCGTCGGTCAGCGGATTCACGAGCAGCACATCGAAGAACTGCATCGCCGCCAGCGCGCGCTCGTAGTTCTGGCCCAGGATGATGCGCACCGGCTCGTAAAAGGCATCACTGAATTCGGCATTGATGCGCCCTGCCTCCGACATGATGCGCCCCAGATAGGTGCGATATTCCTCGACCTCCATCCGCGACGGCACCAGCAGGGCCAGCATTTTGACCTTGCCGCGATGCTCCGGATGCGCTTGCAGCAGCGCCCGGAACGCCTCCAGCCCGCGCACAATGTTCTTGCTCGGCTCGATGCGATCCACGCGCAGGATGATGCGGTAGTCGCCGATCGACGAGATCAAGTGCTCGCGGATCAGGCGCGTCGACGACGCGCTCGCCAGTTCTTCCACCCGCTCGACGTCGATCGAGATCGGGTAGCCGACTGCGCTCACCGTCCGCCGCTGGAACTCAATCGAGTCGCGACTGCCGTAGGAGTGCGCGTTCGGCAGATAAAAACGGCACGTCTGGACGAAGTTGAATGCGTCCGTCTTGGTCTGGAAGCCGATCCGGTTGGACATCAACAAACTCGTCAGCAGTTCCGTGCGCATTTGCTCCGGCAGAATGCGCCAGGCATCCGGTCCAGGCCACGGGATGTGCAGAAACGGCTGGATCTGCACCTTATCACCCAGCTTTTCACGCAAGAAGTGCGGCAGCAGATACAGGTGATAATCCTGCGGGAAGATCAACACGGGCCGCTCGCTGTCTTTGACGACGTCGATGATCGCATCCGCAAACTGCCGGTTGATGGCGACGTAGCCCTCGCGCCAGGCTTCCCACGTGGACGCGGTGATGCTCGGCTGGCGCGGCGTATCCCACAACTCGTGCTGGATGAACCACAGCAGCGGGTTGGCAATCGTGTTGTAGTAGAGTCCGTAACGCCGGCGCTCCGGAACGATCATGGCGATTCGCATGTCGTCCACGACCTGCGGCTGTCCTTTGTGCTCACGTACCCACTCGACATCGCCTTTGCCAAGCGCCGCTGCAACCCACAGTACGTCATAGGTTCCGCCTATAGCGCCCAGGGCTGTCACCAAACCCCCGGCGCCGCGCGTCGCCGTCAGTTCTTTGGTTTCTTCATTCACTTTGAATGAATAGGGGCCGCGATTGCTCGCAATGACGATCAGCGGTTCCTTCGTAGTCGTCTCACGGCTCAACGAGAAACCTCCTCATGCTCTTCGATCAAACACCTCAGTGGTGTTATGACGCTGATTGCATCATAACATAGATAACCGACCTGATAAGTTTTCCTGTTGCACTTCTGCTAGGAGTGATCGAACAGACGAACCAGTTTGATCGCTACTTGCAGATTGGTGCGCACAGCCGGATCGCTGAGTTCAACGCCGCAGATCTCTTTGATTCGTTCGAGGCGATAGATCAAAGTACTTCGGTGGATATTGAGGGCTTTAGCGGCCTGTAGTCCGTTACCGCCGTTGTCCAGATAAATCTCCAGCGTGTCAAATAGATCCGCATTTTGTTCGTCTCGCAAGAGACGCACGCCCGGCACATAGAGATTGGTCTCCAGCGCCGCGCTCCCGGCCCGCAGCAAGGTATGGAGGTAGCCGAGCCGGTCAAATTCGATGATAGCGGGCGCATCGCCCATACAAGCGGCAATGTGCAGCGCATCCTGACATTGGGAATAGAGCGTTGAGACTTGTCTCGCTCCCGAAAGTTTACTGCTGATGGCGATGCGCACATTCGCCCCTGGCGTCTGCACCGCATCACGCATCGCTTCCGCGAGCTTAACAGAATTATCGCTTGCCTGCGACAAGATGACGACATTCCCGGCAAATTGACTGATGACCGCGCGCCAGTTTTGCATCAGGGCCAGGCGGTTGATGCGCCGGTCGATTTGCAGCAGTCGTTTTGAACTCCGGTCCCTGCTTTCGATCACAAATAAGACCAGCGGTGCATCAAGATCGAGGCCGTAACGGAGCGCCTGATCGGCCAGCACGGCCTCGCGCCCCGGCTCACCCTGGATCAACTGCGTGAGCAGGCCGCCCTTGAGCGAAGCTTCCGCACTTTGCACCGCCTCTTGGTAAAAGATGATCAATGCCGCCACAGTCGCACCACTCTCGATCGCCAGACGATCCAGGTCAGACAGCGGCCGATCGTCGGCAATGATCCAGATGTAGCCGTACAGATCGCCATGAACGACGATTGGAGCAAGTATACGCTCCATCTCCAGGCCCACATCAACCATCTGGGGGATAAAGACCGGTCGCAGCGTGGCCCGGATCTCCGGCAGCACGCCGCGGTCTTCCAGCGCACGCACAAGCCGCGGATCAGTGCGCCCTTCCGACAGGGTATAGCGGCGCGCCTCGTCATAGACGCCGATGTTATGACTCGCCAGCGCTTCGAAACGCTCGTTCTCGATACTGACCGACTGCTTGATCAGCCCGGCCAGCGTTTCGGCCAATCGCTTCAGGTCGCCACCTTCGAGGATCAGCTCGGTCAGCACTTGATGGATCAGCAGCGCCCGTTCGACGTTCGCCATCTGCGTCGCCGTGATACGCTGGTTGATCGTCTTGGCGATGTCGACGAAGCGCGCCTGATACGGGATCTCGATCAGCGGAAAGTCCAGCTCATCTGCCACCTCGCAGAAAGCAGCCGGCGCATGCGCGAGGATGCGCCCGACGGCCAGCGCCAACCCGGCGACATCTTTCGCGGCCAGCGCTCGGATGTATTCGCGCTGCTCGCTCGCCTCGGTCGGCAGTGCATTCGCGGTCGTCAGCACCAATTCGCCGCCGTTCAACCATTGTGCCGCGTCCGGCACGCCGACGACGTGCACCCAGGCGACCTGCCTATCCAGTCCTTTGTGTCCTGCCACCACCTGAGCACCGGCAAGTTCATTCGAAAGCAGCGCATCGGCAACCGTCAACATAAATTCTTTACGTCCTACTGCACATCAATGGCAACTTACTTCACAGAATGATACCAACGCTGGGGCGATCAAGTGGAAGATTTGGGGTAAACTTGTGCGCTGAGGGGGAGCGAATGCGTCCCGGTGGGCGTCCCGGTCTTCAAAACCGTTGGCAGGCTGCGTGACAGGCTGCGGTGGGTTCGACTCCCATTCGCTCCCGTAAGCCGGCAAGTTTGGACTTGCTCTGGCTAAAAGAAGAACCCCCTCCGGCTGAACCGTTCTTCTTTGAACGGATCGCCTTCGTTGTGATAGCCCGCGTTCTCCCAATAGCCCGGCTTATCCGTCGCGCTGAATTCGAGCGCGCGCAGCCACTTGGCGCTCTTCCAGAAATAGCGTTTGGGCACCAACGTGCGCAGTGGGTAGCCGTGATCGGGCTCCAGGAACTGGCCGTCGAACTTGTAAGCGAGCAGCACGTCATCATCCATCATGACGTCCAGCGGCACGTTCGTTGTGTAGCCCTGCTCGCAGTGCGCGATCACGTGCTTCACTTCCGGCTTGATCCCGAAAAGCTGGACGAAATCGCGAAACAGGATGCCTTCCCACAGGGTATCGAACTTGCTCCAGCGCGTGACACAGTGTATGTCCACGGTGAGCTTCACCGTCGGGATCTGCATGAACTGCTGCCAATCCCAGCGCATTTCCTGGTCGACCAGCCCAAAAACGCGCAGATCCCAGGTCGCCTCGTTGAAGACCGGGGTGCGCCCGACGTGAAGCACGGGAAAGTCCAATGTCAGCGACTGGCCCGGTGGCAAGCGCCCTTCCTGGCGCATGCGGGCTTCCTCGGCACGACGACGCAGAACAGTATCGAGCTTACTCATGCCGGTTTCCTCATATGAATGTGCGGATGGGACGACAATCGAATGCACTCGATTATAAACGCGTTTCTTGCGCTCGCATGAGAATCCGCACAATAAAAACGGGGGTTGGGTTATCCCCAGCCCCCGCTGCAGCTTGTCTACAGGCGTTCGCGAACCGGTGACTAACGGCTCAATGAGACCTCAATCGAGTGCGCTTCATAAGCGTAGTCATCGATTTGCACCAGCACGTCGCCATCGTCCGGCACGACGAAGGTCGCCGTCATGGCCTGAACGGTGGTCCCGCTGAGGTAGGTGACTGACGATCCGCCCTGCGTAATCGAGACGCTGGGCGAGCCGGTCGCGCCGTCTGCAATCGTGAACGTCAGCGTGACGACTTCGTCTTCCGTGCCCGTGAACAAAACCGTATTGCGGGTGACGGTGTCGTCAAATTCGAGCGTCTGCGATCCCTCATCCAGCGACGCCAGTTCTGCGCGATCCAGCGCCACGGTGATCTTGCCCGCGGTGCCCGCTTCGAGAGTACGGATCAGCACGGTGTAGGTGCCAGTGGTCGTCAGTTGGACGTCGTTGATGAGCGGGTCTGCGCCGCTGTAGGAATCACTGTAGCTGACCTGGTAACCGTCCGGCCCATTCAGCGTGACCGACGTCCCCAGCGTTGCGCCGCCCTCGACCGCCAAATCGATGATGTCGCCTTCTTCACCTTCGAACTGGTAATACAGGAACTGGCGGTTCTCCGTCAGGCTTGCTTCCAGGCTGTCGCCATATTCCAGGTTCGAGACTTCTGCGCGCTCAAGCGAGAGCGTATAGTCGCCCGCCGCGGAACGGCTGAAGCTGGTCGCCTCAATCGTGTACGTCGCATCCGCAGGCAGCGTGTAGGGGCCGATCAGCGAGTTAAGACCGCCCGCGCCGTCATCGTTGGTGACCAGAGCGCTGCCTTTATCCACGCCCTCAAACAGCGAGAGGTAGCTATCAAGGCCTTCTTCACCAATCATCGTGATGATAATGGTGTCGCCCTCACCGCCCTGGAAGGTGTAATCGTCAAACGTCTCGACCTCGGTCAGATTGCCGTCGACGGACATGCCGTATTCAAGCGTCGAGCTGGCCGTCGTCTCCAACGACAGCGTGTACGAGCCAACTTCCCCGCCAGGGCCCTGCGACGAGGCGTAGCTCTGCGCCAGGATGGTGTACTCGCCGTCCGCCGGAATGGCAAAGGCGGTAATCTGCGAATCGAGGTTGCCCGCGCTGTCGTCATCCGTGGCGAGCACATCGCCATCGGCATTCTGAAGGGTCAGAAAACAATCGAACTCGGCTGATTCCAGGCGGATCGTAACGACCTGATCCTGCTCCGCTGTAAATGTATAAGCGACAGTCGGCTCGTCGGCAGTCAGGTTGCCTTCGGCCGTCTCTCCAAATGCAATTTCCTCTTGCGCAAATGCCATCATCGGCAGCGACAACAAAAGTACCATCATCAACAGGATCGCGATTCGTGACCGACGCATTGCCCTTTTCCTTATGTAAGTCGACAAACATTGTGCAGTGAGGCTGCACCTATCGATCATTGTAATGCGGATCTGATTTGCAGATAAGCGTAAGAAAGTCCCTGACTCAGAGTTGCCGTAACGCGCGCCCGGCCAAATGCGCTGCTCTCTTGCAAGCAGCCCCTGGCAAAGCTGACGACATGCGCATTGCATTTTCACGGGTTGCCCGTACCATAGCGCAACCGGACGTCTGACCGCCGCTCGCGGTTTCGCCTTCCGGCGATGAGCAACTCTGGCGCGTCAATCGCGTATATCATGTTGATAGGTAGGTTCAAGACACGGAACGGTAAGTAAGCTCATGAGCAACATCATCGACACGCTGATCACGGTCATCTTTGGTTCGATCAGCTCCGTCAGCCGGGGCCTTTCACAGAACTTCGACACCCTCGAAGACTTCTTCTACGTCAAGATCAGCGGCCTGTCGTTCATCGTTCTCGGCGCTCGCCAGACCGGCAAAACGACCCTGATCGAGTGGCTGCGGCGCAATCTGGCTTCGGTCGGCGATTTCGAGCCGGAGCCGACGGCAGCCGGTGGCGATCTCGTGCCCGGTTTCTCGGCGCAGGTCGATGACGGTCGCTATCTCAAGCTCAAGCCGAACCGCGACGTCGGCGGCGAATATGCCATGTGGGAGACGGATTGGATCGAACTGTTCCGTGAGGCCAAGCCGCGCGGCATCATCGTCATGATCGACCACACCGACGCCGCTCTTCACAAAGACGCGCTCAACTTCGTCCTGCAGATGATCGACGACGAGCCGGAAGCCGCGCGGCATCTCAAAGCGCTGTTCGTGCTCGTCAACAAGTCCGACGTGTGGAGCGTCGACATGACGGTGGAGGAACTCGTCGGCCAGTATCGCAACGAGCAGAAGCGACTGCGCTCCCAGGCCGAACGGATCGGCTACAAGTGGTCGTTCATGCCCACCAGTGTGCTGACGAATGCCGGTATGGTCGAAGCGCTGCGCAAGTTCTTCAATACTATCCGCCCGAAACCCAGATAGCGATTGGCTTTCGGTATCGGCCTCAGAGCCAGGAGCCGAAAGCCGACTACCGAAGGCCACCATGACATCCCTGCTCATCGAGTACCGCACCGAAGGTCGCCAGCGCGGCTACGGATTCACCTCGTCTACGGCGGGCTACGACGACGAGACACTCAAGCGCATCTGGCGCGCGGCCATGCCACGTGGTAATGGCTGGGCAGAGTACGTTGGCGTGCGCTCACTCAAATGCTTTCCGCTGGACGATCGTCGCCTCGCCCTCGCCACGGTCACCGTCACCGATCAGCAAGATGAGAGCGGTCGTCGTGGCATTCGCCGGGCGGAAGTCCAGGTCATGGCCGCCGAGGCCTGCGCTGCCTATTTGCGCCGCCATCTGCTCACCTATCCCGCCAACATCTCGCGCCAGATCGACCGGCTGCCCACGACCCGGCAGTGGGGTACGATTGTCGGTCGGATGATGCCTGGCTTCGGCAAAAAACAGAAACAGCTCGTGCTGACGCGCGGCTTTGCCGACGATCGCTGGCAAATCATGGAGGGTGTCATCGTCAAGCTCGCGCTCGCGCTCCAGGTCGGCATCCGACGTTACCATGGCGTCGTGCCCTTCACGACACTGGCCCTCGATCCCCGCGAAGAGATGCCGCTCGTCGGTGTGCCGGAGGCGCGTCTTGGCAGTCTGTCACTGGAAAGCGTGCTCCCCATTTAGCAGCTCAGGCGAAGATATCTGCCTTAGGCGCGCGCCGGGTCACATGGATGACGATACCGTGCCGTGAGCGCAGCGAAATCAGGGGCTGTGGCACGATGTGCTGGCCGGGCACCAGCGTCAGCCGGAAGCGCTGCGTCAGGGTTGCCAGAATCAGCGTCGTTTCCATCAGCGCAAATGCCTGCCCCAGGCAGACGCGCGGCCCGCCCCCAAATGGGAAATAGGCGAAGTGAGGCCACCGTTTCTCGCTGCCGTCGGCAAAGCGTTCTGGCTGAAACTGCTCCGGTTCTGCGAAATAAGCTGGGTGACGATGCATCACATAAGGGCATATGACGACCACGTGGCCAGGTTTGAGTTCGTAACCGCCAATACTGACGCCAGTAATCGCCTCACGCGTAATCAACCAGACCGGCGGATACAATCGCAACCCTTCTTTGACGATCATCCCGGTATAGGGCAGGCGTTCCATATCCTCCAACGTCGCTGCGCGCCCACCCAGCACGCGGCCCACTTCGTCGGCTAACTTCGCCATCACGTCAGGATGCAGGGTAAGGAGATACTCAATCCAGGTGAGTGTGTTCGACGTCGTCTCATGACCTGCCAGAAACAGCGAGATCGCCTCATTACGCACCTGATGGAGGTCCATCTTGCTGCCATCGCTGTCCGTCGCCAACAGCAGCATGGACAGCAGATCGCCTTTATCTTCGCGGGAGGCCAGTCGCTCGTCGATGATGCGGTAGATGATCCGGTCGAGCGACTGAATGGCGCGCTGTTCTTCGCGATGTCGCGGCGTCGGAAGCCAATCTGGCGGGTGCAGCACCGAACTGAACCGACGAACTACCGCCTCTTGCAGCGTGACCATCGCCTGGCCAATGATCTCGGCATCACTGGAGACTTCCGCGTTAAATAGTGTCTCGGCCACGATGCCGAGCGTGATCTTCATCATCTCCCTATCAATTGCGTAGTCCTGACCATCGCGCCACTGATTGGTGACTCGTTGCGTGTGGGCGACCATCGCATTCGCATATGTCTCGATCCTCTTGCGGTGAAAAGCAGGTTGCGCCAGCCGCCGTTCTCGCCGGTGGAAGTCACCATCAATCGTCAACAGCCCCTGGCCCAGGAAATGCTCCATCGCATGTTTGAAGGGGCGCGTCTTATGGAACTTGTCAGCATGTTCGACCAGGACACTATGGATAGCATCGGGCTGATTGATGAAATAGATGTGCCGCAAGCCCGTGTGAAAATGGACGATGTCGCCATAGGTCTGCGCCATGTCGATCAGAAATCCCAGGCGGTCGCGCTGCTGGCGCAGCAGCGTGCGTGCCGCGTCCAGCAGTGTTTTGTCAGGGCCGGGTGGATATCTGTCAGTCATACGTTCTCAATCAACTGCCCGACCCCCAGAGTTTCAGCAGACCACGGGCCGAGCCAAGGACATCGTACCAACAGGGGAAGCGCTCCTCGCCATAGTAGACGTGAGGCGGGGCAAGCTCTGTCACCAGGAAGCCAAGTCGCCGGTAGTGGCGCAGCATTCCGCGCGACGCTGTGCCGCACACGCGTAGATAACCACGCGAACACGCCTCAAGCCAGCAGGCGCCTAAAATGGCCGGGAAATATCGGTTTTCCCTGACGGCGAGATGATGCGCGACCGTGTAACGACCGATGTCGACGACTTCGCCACGCGGCTCAAGCGCCAAGCCGAAGGCGGCTTCTGTGGGCAACAACCTGCCCGCTTGTGGCAGCACGATACGCCCGGTGGCGACTACGACGCTGCCTTCATCCCAACCCACCACCTGCAGCGCCCGCTCGTCGTATTCGTCGTGCTCCATCCCGTCCGGGAAATCCGCTGTCGTCGCGCTTCCCCGCGCGATCAGCGCCTGGCAGCGCAGCCGGAAGGCCGCCGCTTTGTCCGCGCTCGACTGCGCCACCCCGAAGCGGATTGGCGCAGCCTTTGCCATCATGCTGAATGACAGTTTTTCCAGGATGTCCAGAATCTCTGGCAGATTATCCGGTAGTGCCGCGTCCATTGCCGACTGCCAGATCTAGCTCCCAGAGCCGACGACCGCGTTCCCGGCAACGACGACCGTCGATGTGGGCAGGATTTGGTCCATACGCTTGGCTTCGCCCGTGTAGCTGAAGCGCAGGAGCATATCCACATGTCCCAACTGGTAATTGCTGCCATTGAGCGTGAAGGGGGTAGCGGTGGTTTGGTGGAATTGGCTCATCCCGGTGTTGATGGCGGTGTCCGGCGCTTGAACACTGATGATGTTCTGCCAGCGCTCCGACGAAATGGCGATGGGAGTGCCGCTGCTGAAAGTTGTGGCGTCAGCAAAGTCACCATTCGGCGTCTCGTTGTAGTAGATCGTGGTTGAACCTGCCGCGTTGAGGACAAACAGCGTTTCGAGGACGGAGCGCGCCGTGAGGTTGGCCGTTGAAGCGAAGGTGAAGCGCGCTGTCGCCTCGCTGCGATTGGCCGGATCGCTGAACAACTGGTCATCGGGAACGCCGCTGATATAAGACATGTAGCCGTAGCCGGTGAAGGCCGGGCCGACCTGGTCGATTTTGCCGATAAATTCAAGTGCATTCTCACCATCTGGCGCGTTACCCACCTCCTGCGCATCCTGCGCATGGGTTCGCGCACCGAACAGCAACAATCCGGCGATAACAATCATGCTGCAAAGAAGTGTGAAAAGGACGGCTGTAGAACGAGGTCGAGTAGTCATACGAACTCCTGCAAAACCACTTATCGGAAACGATATGGAATCACGGAGTGCGATGAGACAGCAACTGGCGCGCGAGTATAATCACTTTCGCTAAGTCTGCCACTTACATTCAGATCCGGGACGGCTCCTCATTGGTCAAACAAAAACACACGCACTCATTCACTGTGCGGGTGTTTTGATTGCGAGAACGTCATGGGTTCTGGCAGTTTCCCTTGTGGAAAAGCGCTAGAGAGTAGATGAAAATCAGACAGCGAGGGGGCCGGATAGACCATCGCCTCGCTGCTTTTCGAACATCGTTCGTAGTCCTTGCTCAACCGCCGATAATGACCGAGCCAAGCAAAGGTTCGCTCCACTTCCCAGCGATATGGGGTTGAACTGTTCCCATCTGCTACGTCCAGGTCATTTGGCGATGCCTTCAGTAAGCGGATGGGAATCTTCAAATGCACTCGAGTCTACAAGCCCTTGGTCATTTCAGAACGCAAACTGAATCGCCTGGCCTGCGACGATATACCACGTGATAAACATTGCAGAGATGAACGCACCCGTGTAGATATGTCCCGTCTTGCGATAGAAATATGTGAGCACAAAACCGACGATGATCAGCAAAGGTACGAACTGGATCCCGACGATGGTGAGCAGTGACTCGCCAAGCGGAAGCGGGTTGCCTGCCATCAACGGAATATACTGGATCAGCAGCATGATGACGATGCCTGCCGCCAACAGCGCCGCATTCACCAGCATGGCGCGCCCAAGAGCTACCGGCGAGCCATCGGCTTTGACCATTCGAAGCTGGCTGTTGAGCACCGTGCTTGCCACCAGGAAGAAGAAGGCGAACGGTATCACGTAGGCCAGGAAGATGTGGAAGTGCAGGAAGCTCATCGGCTTGAGTGCCAGCACCCACAGGCGGAAGTCCGTCTTGAAGACCCAATCCGAGATAGCGACCAACAGGTAGAGGCCGAAGATCACGCAAATCGCCAATAGCAGTGACTTGCCAATCATGCCCAGATTGAACTGGCTGTTCCACGTCACGCCATAATGCTCGGCGGTTGCGCCTGCCTGGCGATTGGATCGATAGTGCCAGATCAGGAGCAGCACCAGCGAGATGATCCCGTTGCCGACTGCCCAGGCCATGATCCCGGTCGTGATCGTCTGAGGCCAGAAAGCGCTGGCCGGGAGCAGTTCGTTGCCTCGATTCTGGAGCCAGAAGAACGTCAACGCCGGAATGGCAATGGCGATGACCGCACCAATCCACCAACCTGTTCCCTGGGTGCCTTTGAAGGCGGGCATAGGAGAACGCAGGTCACCGAACAGACTGGTCGTCAGTAGTAGCCCGCCCGCCGCAAAGATGAAGACCACGCCGCCAATGAAAGCGATGAACGTGCCGATTTCTTTCCAGTACCAGATTTGGTCACCTGGGGGCAGGCCGTTGCCGCCATCGAGCGTCATTTGCATCCAATCGATGGCATTGCCAATCGCTTCGGTCGAAATGTGATCGTTGGGATGCGTGCCGCGTGGGGCATAGAGCTGGCGTGCCGTGCCATCCTCAATCGACCCGTATAAGCGGCCCACTTCGATGGGATCCGTCGTGTCAAACACGGCCTGGAGCTTTTCCGAGTTGACAATGTCCGCGCCCACCGGAACACCCCACATCAGGCCAGAGAACTCATCCCACTGACTGAAGACGACGGCAAGGTTACGTGGCCATTCCGGGCTGCCCTCGGCGGCGAACGGCGCGCCTGTCGATGAGCCTTCGATCACGATTGACTTGTAGTCCTCGCTGAGGACGCCTGCGGCAGCCAGTGATGCCCAGCCACCCATGGAGTGACCTTCCAGACCAATGTTGTCGGGATCGACGATGTCCAGCGATCGCAGGTAGCGCAGCCCATCTGGCCCGCCAAACCCATTTGCAAATGCAGGCGGGCCGGAAAATCCGTGTCCGGTTTGATCGAGCGCCAGGACGACGTAGCCGCGCCGGGCCAACTCAATGGCAAAGCCATCTTGGGTCTCGCGTGAGTTGATATAGCCGTGAATTGCGAGGATGCCCGGTGCGGGGGCTTCAGCCGTGACGCCGTTCGGAATGTAGAGCAGACCGCTCATCTCGATGCCGTTCGTGCCGGTAAAGCGAACATCCTGAATTTGGATAGTGCCGCCTGCCGTTTGTACTGCCGAGGCGAGCAGCCCTCCGAGGAGGACGAGGAGCACAGCCAATCCGAGCAGATAACCTAGTCTACGTGAATTGATCGACTCTGCCATATTTTTTGTCCTTAGTCGCTGTAATAGCGCAAATTTATAGAGGCCAAAACCATTATTGCATTCGCCGTAATTACCTCCCTGTGCTTTGTTGATGGCGAGAGTATAGCCCTCCCCGACTTCTCGTGCTATTCGCCGCCAACAGATGGCCCGATACCCTCTCACTCCTGACACAGAACCTGGAAATGGGCTTACCCATCAAAATACAAAACACCCGCACAACAAGACTGTGCGGGTGTTTGGGTCATGCCAGCAAGGTCGCAGTCCAACCTTGAGTGAGAATGCGATGCTTTAGACCGCTTCCTCTGCCATCGGTTGTTCCATCTCCTGCTCAAGCTCAAGCTCGCGCTCGCTGCGGAACTGCTGCGTATACAGCCGGTAATAATGGCCGCGCTGGCGCAGCAATTCGGCGTGCGTGCCCTGCTCCGTGATGCGACCGCCGTCGATCACCAGGATGCGATCGGCACGGCGGATGGTCGACAGACGGTGCGCGATGACAAAGCTCGTGCGCCCTTCCATCAACTGTTCCATACCGCGTTGGATCAGGGCCTCGGTCAGCGTGTCGACCGAGCTGGTCGCCTCGTCCATGATGAACAACTCAGGCTGAGACAGCACCGCACGCGCCAGGCTGATCAACTGCTTTTGCCCGACGGAGAGCAGCACACCGCCCTCGCCAACCTGCTCTTCATAGCCCTTTTCGAGCGTGGCGATGAAGTCGTGCGCGCCCGCCAACCTGGCCGCATCCTCGATCTCCGTGTCGGTCGCGTCCAGGCGCCCGTAGCGGATGTTCTCGCGGATGGTGCCACTGAACAGGTGCGGCGTTTGCAGCACCATGCCGATGCGGGACTGGATCGCATTCAGCGACAGATCCATGTAGTCATTCCCGTTGATCAGGATGCGCCCGCCCGTCGGCTCGTAGAAGCGGCAGACGAGGTTGACCAGCGTCGATTTGCCCGCGCCGGTCGGCCCGACCAGGGCGATGGTTTCACCGGCCTTGATCGTCAGGTTCATGTTCTGGATCACGGGCTTTTCGTCATCGTAGGAGAAGTCCACGTTGTCGAAGACGATATCGCCACGGATCGTACCCGGATCGAATGCGCCGGGCCGGTCAACAATCGTCGGCTTGGCATCAACGAGCGAGAACACGCGCTCCGCCGATGCGACCGACTGCTGCATCGACGCATAAACCCGCGCCAGATCCTGGATCGGCCACAACATGAACGTCACGTAGCCGACGAAGGCCTGGATACCGCCGATGGTCATGCCGCCGATTTCGACCTGCAAACCGCCGTACCAGACAATCGCGCCGAGCGCGAACGAGCTAACGATCTGCACGACCGGCAGGAACAAGGCCGACAACCACGCCGCACGGAACGACCGCCGGTACATCGTGTCCGTCAGGACGCTGAATTCGCTCAGGTTCTTCGCCTCGCGCCCCAGTGCCTTGGACACGCGCACGCCCTGGATGTTCTCGTTGTAGGCGCCCGTGATCTTCGAGTTCGTCTTACGCACTTCGCGGAACTCCACGATGATGCGCTTCTGGAACCACGAGGCGATCACGATCAGCACCGGGATCATCAGGAACACGATCACCGCAAGCTGCCAGTTGATGGCGAGCATGAAGACAGTCGCCGTCAGAATGTTCATGATCGCCCAGGTCACGTCGAGCATGCCCCACGTCACCAGGTCGGCGATGCGTTCGGTGTCCGACGTCACGCGCGACATGATCCAACCGACCGGCGTGCGGTCGAAATAGTCGAACGAGAGCGCCTGCAGATGGTTGAACAGGCGCTTGCGCATGTCATAGCGAACGCGTTCGCCCAGCACACCCGTCAGGTAGATGAACCCGAAGACCAGCGTCGCGATCATCACGTACAGTACGGCGAAGATGACGATGTACTGGTTCAGCGCCTCACGATTGCCGGGGACGATCCCGACGTCGATGATCTGCTTGGTCAGGTAGGTGAACAGTGAGTCGAGCGACGACACGCCGCCGACGCAGATCAGGAACCCGATCACCCACCACTTGTACGGCTTCACCTGCGCAAGGATGCGCCCGAGCGTGCCGCGCGTGACTTTCGTTTGTTGAAAGTCCTCTTCTTCAAATTGATAATCAGACACCGGCCAGCTCCTTCTCCAGCTCGTCTTCGATGCGTGCCTGCACGTCATAGATCTGGCGGTAGATGCCAGGTTGATCGACTAAGTCGGCATGTCTGCCGTGCTGTACGACACGGCCGTCCTTCAAAACCAGGATCTGATCGGCGTTCATCAGGCTTTGCACGCGGTGTGCAATGATGAACGTCGTCCGGTCTTCCATCAGGCGTTCCAGCGCGTCGCGGATGTCGGCTTCCGTCTCCATGTCCACCGACGACGTCGCATCGTCCAGGATCAGGATGCGCGGGTTCTTGAGCAGCACGCGCGCAATCGCCACACGCTGCTTCTGGCCGCCGGAGAGCGTGACGCCGCGCTCACCGACGAGCGTGTTGTAGCCTTCCGGGAAGCTCGCGATCGACTCGTGGATCGCCGCCGCTTCCGCCGCCGCGATCACTTCCTCGTCGCTCACCTCGCGCGAGACGCCGTAGGTGATGTTCTCACGGATCGTGCGTGAGAACAGGAACGGTTCCTGCTCGACGATGCCGATCTGCTGGCGCAGGTATTCGCGCGAGAGATCCTTGATGTCTACACCGTCGAGCGTCAGCTTGCCACTGGTATATTCGTAGAAGCGCGGCAGCAGGTTCACCAGTGACGTCTTGCCCGAACCGGTCGAGCCGAGCAGCGCGATCGATTGCCCTGGTGCGGCGCGGAAGCTGATGTTGTGCAGCACCGGCGCGCCGGAGTCGTACTCGAAGCTCACGTCGTCAAACACGATCTCGCCGCGCGCGGCCTGCGCCGGATGAACCTTGCCTTCCGTGATCGGCTCGCGATCTTCGCGGATGACAGCGGCCACGCGTTCGTACGAGACCATGCCGGTCGAAAGCTGCGTGATCAAGCGGCCCAGGTTGCGGATCGGGTTGATCATCCAGGCCAGCAGACCGACGTAGGCCAGGAACGTGCCGACCGTGATCTCACCGTTGATCACCATCAAGGCGGCGAACAGATAACCGCCCGCCGTCTGCGCGCCAACGATGATGTCCGTCGTCGGCCAGTAGTACGCGTGCATCAAGAGCAGCCTGCGCCCGCGCCGGAACTGTTCCCAGTTCTCTTTGTCGAACTTATCGCGCTCGTAACCCTGGCGTGCGAAGGCCTTGACCACGCGCACGCCTGTCAGGTTCTCTTGCAGCGTCGACGAGACGACCGCTTCCTGCTCCTGGAACCGCTCGTAAGCCTTTTCCAGGCGCCGGAAGAAGAAGAACGAGACGATACCGACGACCGGCACGCAGATGACCGAGATCAACGCCAGCTTGAGATTGAGCACGGCCAGCGCCGCAAAATTGACCGTGAAGAGCAGCAGAATGCGCCCCAGGCCGATCAACTGCTCACTGAAAAAGCGGCGCACCGCGTCCACGTCCGACGTCACGCGCTGGATCAGTTCGCCCGTGCGCATCTGGTCATGGTAGGTGAACGTCAGGCGCTGGATGTGGTCGTACAGATAGTTGCGCAGGCGCAGCGTCACGCCTTCCGCGGTCAGCGCCGCCAGACGGCCGCTCCAGGCCGTGAAGGCGCCTTCGACCAGCGCCAGGCCGATGAAGCAGAGCGCCATGATCGGCAGCACGCGGCCGAAGTCGGGTTGCGACAGCACCTCGTCGACAAAGTATTGCAGCAGCAAGTACGTCGCCGTCTTCGCGACGGCGCCAACGGCCAGCGCGAAGTTAGCGCCCGCGTAATGCCGGCCGAAACCGCCGAGCAGGCGCGTCAGGCCGAGCAGGCGATTGTTCGATAGCCTGGCCTTGAAGTCCGCTGTCGGGATCTCATGAGTCGTTAATGGGATTGCAGCCACGGGGCCTATCCTCCGTCGTCAAACAAAACCGTGATGAATGCAAGGTAAAACACGGTGGAGATGCACAATCTCCCCACTCGACGGGTCGGTTCGCTGCGACGGTGGTGCGCGAGCGCGCCGGTTTAGTCGAGGTGAAGCGTTTTAATGGAAGGGGTCATAAAGTATCACAGAGAGCCTCACGAGAGTTATAGAGTGCACAGTAGTCATTCTACGCGATCAGCGCAGGAATGGGAGTTACAAGAATCAAACGTTATCCCCTGTTGCATTCCTTGTCCATAAGTTATCACGTTCTGCATGTTCTTACATGCTACTTTCGACGTATTTTGTGATAATCGCCCTAGCCGCCGCTCAACCCGCGGATGACCAGCCAGGCCAGCCAACCGATCACCAGCCAGAGGCCGAACGTGCCGTGCAATTTGGCTGTGCGCCCCTGCGCCTGATGCAGCAGCGCCGTGTCCCGGCTGGTGTTGATGATGTCGATCAAGCGCCGCGCTTCCGGCAGTGTGATCGCCACGATCAGCGTCGTCCAGGGCATGATGCCTGCCAGCACCAGAGCGACCACGCCAACGTAAGCCCCGGCGATCAGGACGATGTATTCTATACGCGCCGCGCGCAGACCGAGTAGCACCGCCAGTGTCCGCTTGTTCACGGCCCGGTCGGAATCGATATCGCGCACGTTGTTGGCGTGCAGAATCGCTGCTACGGTAAACCCGATCGGCACGCCGACCCACAGCGGCAGCGGGCTGTAGGTCTTTGCCATCACATACCACGCGCCGAGCACCATCACTGGCCCCATGAAGACGAAGACCGCCGCCTCCCCCAGGCCGTTGTAGGCCAGCGGAAACGGCCCTGCCGTGTACGTAATGACCACCAACACACCGCCCAGCCCGATCCAAAACAGCAGCGGCCCGCTCTGAGTGAGCAAGTAGAGACCGATGACAACCCCCACCAGCACCGTGACAATGGCGCCGATCAGCACCGCCTGCGGCGTCAACACACCATGCTTGATCACCATCCCCTGCCCGGCTTGCTTCAAATCCTCGGCACCGCGCCGGTAGTCGAAATACTCGTTGATCAGGTTGGCGGCAATCTGCAGGAACAAGGCGCCGATCAGCGCCAGGATGAAAGGCACGAGCTGAAAGACGCCTTCCTGCAAGGCCAGCGCCGCCGCCAGCCCCAGAGGAACGTAGGTCGCGGTCAGCGTACGCGGTCGCGCCGCACGATACCACGCGTCAATAAGGGGCCTGGGAGAAGATGAGGTCGTCACTCGGCACTATCCTCTGGATGCGCATCGTCTGGAATCATCTGTGCTGAAATACTAGCGAACATTTGCGATTCTGGAATATCCGATGTCGTACACGGACATCGTCAAGGATATCCTTTGTGCCCTCCAGTTGATCGCTTTTAACTTGACAATTGTTCACAATCAATATATTTTTTACCTGAGCATAAATCGGTTTGTACACAGTTCATCATTAGTCTAGTAAGTCCCATCAGGCCCCGATATCGCTGCCGCTCTTAGCTTTGCATCGCTACTGCCCATCGATCTACCTATCAGGCACTCGATTAGATTCTTCGAGGAGCAGGACATGATTAAGTATGCGTTGACCGCGACCGCGTTGAGGACTTCTTCGGTATCCCCATTCACGAAACAAGTTTACCGAACGCTGGGCAATACCCTTGGCGCGAAAAACCGAACCGGCGAAACGATCCCGGATCATTATTTCGATCGCGTCAACCAGATTCTGAATCTGCACCGGCGCCACGGTATCCCCAAGCATGGGGATCGGATATTGGAGATTGGCACGGGCTGGGTGCATTGGGAGGGCCTGATCTGCCGCTTGTTCTTCGACGTCGGCGGTGTGCTGTTCGACGTCTGGGATAACCGCCAGTTGAGCGGTTTGAAGCGTTATGTGGCCGAGCTCGATGCTCGGCTCGATCAGCTGGATGTCGATGCGGATCAGTATGCCCGTGCCCACCACCTGATCGCCCAGATACAAACCGTCGACTCATTCGATGAACTCTATTTCCTGCTGGGCTACGAGTACGTGGTCGATAGCACCGGAAAGCTGAGCCGCCTGCCGTCCGCATCGTTCGATATGGTCATCAGCACTGCGGTGTTCGAGCATGTCAATGCCGACATCGTCGCGGATGTGATCCGCGATATTGCCAGGGTGCTCAAGCCTGGCGGTCACTCGCTGCAGAACATCGACCTGAAGGATCATCTGTCCTACTATGACGCCAGCGCATCTCCCAAGCAGTATATGCGCTATTCCGATGCGGTCTGGAAGCGCTGGTTCGAGAACGATGTGCAATACATCAACCGGATCCAGCGCCCTGAGTGGCACAACATGTTCAGCGGTGCCGGGCTTGACCTGGTCGAGGAACATGTCTTCAGCGTGGATATCAACGACATCAAAGTCGCCCAGATGTATCAGCACCTCGACGACGAAAGCCTGACGTGCGGCGCGCTGCGACTGCTCCACCGCAAGCCTGCATGAGTAAGCTGCCGATCCAGAATGCAGCATCGGCTACCGGCAACCGCAGATGCAACTCTTGTGCGCTTTGCCGCGTAATAATCATAGGAGAAGTGCTGATCAAAGGAGGGCATCCATGCTGCGAGATCGAGAGTCGACCTTCGCCATCATCGCCGCTATCCTGGTATTGTTCACGTCGATGCTTGACGCGCGCGTCAGCGCCATTCTGGCGGTGGTCCTGCTCGTCGCGTTTGCCGTGATCACTTATCTTGATCGTCGGGGCAACCAGGCACAATAAAACATGAGAGGGTACGGCGGTGCGCCGTGCCCCCTCATGGCTGTGTCGCTACTTCATAACCTGTTTCGCCGCCGCGACGACTGCCGCCGGCGTCAGGCCATATTCCTCGTAGACCTTCTTGTAAGGTGCGCTCGCGCCGAACTTGTCGACGCCAATCGTCACGCCGTCCAGACCAACCCATCGATCCCAACCGATGGTGCGGCCCGCTTCGATGCTGACGCGCGCCCGTACGCTTGGCGGCAGCACGCTGTCACGGTAGCTCGCGTCCTGCTGTTCGAACAGCTCCCAGCACGGAAGCGAGACGACACGCGCTCGAATGCCCTCGGCCATCAGCGTCTGATAGGCTTCGTGCGCGATGTGCACCTCACTGCCGCTGCCGAGCAGGATCACCTGCGGTGTCCCTTCGCAGTCCGCCAGTACGTAGCCACCACGCTCGACGCCGGGCCGAACGTGATCGCCGGTCAGCACGGGCAGATTCTGGCGCGTGAAGATCAGGGTCGCCGGTTTGCTCAGCGTCATCGCTGTGCGCCATGACCAGGCCGTCTCGTTGGCGTCCGCCGGGCGGAACACGTGCAGATCCGGGATCAGGCGCAGCGACATCACGTGCTCGACCGATTGGTGCGTCGGGCCATCTTCGCCCAGGCCGATGCTATCGTGGGTGAAGACGTAGAGCGTCGGAATGCCCATCAGCGCGCCGAGGCGGATCGCCGGGCGCATATAATCACTGAAGGTGAGGAACGTCGCGCTGTAGGGCTTGAAGATGCCGCCATGCAGCGCCAGCCCGTTCACGATCGAGCCCATAGTATGTTCGCGCACGCCAAAGCGGATGTTGCGGGCATCCGTCTTGCCGGGGCCGGTGTTCTCGGCGCCCTTGATCAAGGTCTTCGTGCTGCCCGCCAGGTCGGCATCGCCGCCGATCATGAGCGGCACGCGCGCCGCGATGGCGTTGAGCACCTCGCCGGAAGCAATGCGTGTCGCCATCTGTTTGTCCGCCGAATAGGTGGGAATGTCGGCGTCCCAACCCTCTGGCAGCTGCCCGGCCTGAGCGCGTTCGAACTCCGCTGCCAGATCCGGAAATGCGCTGCGATACGCGTCAAAGCGGGCGGCCCACTCGCTCTTGGCCGCCTCGCCCTCTTCCACAGCGCTGCGGAAGTGCTCCAGGGCCTCACCGGGGACGAAGAAGTCTTCCTGCGGCCAGCCGAAGAACTCCTTGACCAGCTTGACCTCGTCCACGCCGAGCGGCTCGCCATGCGCTTTGCTCGTGCCCTCTTTGTTCGGGCTGCCGTAGCCGATGATCGTCTTGATCTCGATCAGGGTCGGCTGATCGGTGACGGCCTTGGCCGCCGAAATCGCCTCGCTGATGGCGTCCACGTCGTTGCCGTCCTCGACGAGCAGCGTGTGCCAGCCGCACGCCTCATAACGTGCGCGCACATTCTCGCCAAAGATCATCGACGCCTTGCCATCAAGGGTGACGTCGTTGCTATCGTACAGGTAGATCAGCTTACCCAGCTTCCACAGACCCGCCAGCGAGGCGGCTTCCTGGCTCAAGCCTTCCATCAGGTCGCCATCGCTCACCAGCGCGTAGGTGTAGTGATCGACGACGTTGTGCCCTGGGCGGTTGAAATAGGACGCCAGGAACGACTCGGCCAGCGCCATGCCGACGGCATGCGCCGTGCCCTGCCCCAGCGGGCCGGTCGTCACCTCGACGCCGGGCGTCAGGTGATACTCGGGGTGGCCGGGGGTTTTGCTACCCCACTGACGGAAGTTCTTGATCTCATCGAGTGACAGATCGTAGCCAGTCAGATACAGCATCGAATAAATCAGCATCGAGCCATGACCGGCGCTCAGGATGAAGCGGTCGCGGTCCGGCCATTTCGGATCTTTCGGATCGTGCTTGAGATGGCGCTGCCACAACGCATACGCCATCGGCGCGGCGCCAAGCGGCAGGCCGGGATGCCCGCTGTTCGCCTTCTGCACGGCGTCAATCGAGAGTATGCGAATCGTGTTGACCGCCAATGTGGTCAGATCGGTAGACACAATGATTTGCTCCTTAAACATACGAATCGCGGCTGGAAAACTGCAGCGATTATAGAATCTCTACCCATTGCTGAACACAACTTCTTGTCCATTGCTCACGTATATTGCTATCAGAAGCCTGATACAATGGCCGAGATCTGTGTCCGAGGAGTGAACGCAACCCATGCTGCTGGCGATTTTTGGCATTCTATTCGCAGCCTTGTTTCTCATCAACAATCTTGCCAAAACCATTTTGAAGCGCCCGCGAATCTCGTTTTGGGATTTGCTGCTAGCGTTTCTGGCGGCCCTCCTCATGGGGCTGGGGTTGCTCTCCGAACAACTGAATGGTGCCAATTCTACCCTGTTGGCGAACATGATCGTGATAGCCGGTATCTTCATGGCGGTTTTCAGCCTGATCGTGCTGATCGCCGAGCTGCGCCGCCCGGAGAAGCTGCGCCAATCGCGCGGCGTGCTGGGACTGGGGATCGGCGTACTGGTCGCACTCGCGGCGATCTCGATTCCGATGACGGCGGCCAACTTCACCATCCCAACGCCGACGCCGATTCAGATTGCAGCCAGTGCAGGGACAACCAATACGCCCTCTGTGCAGCCGACGCGCCAGGCGCCCACCGTGACGCCATCGCCCCTGCCGACGCTCACCGCCACCGACACACTGACGCCCACACCGCGCGCTACTTTGACGCCGACCGCCACGCGCTGGACCTATCAATCGCCGACGCCGCTGCCGACGCAGACGAACGTCTCGCCCTGCCTGGCGACGGTCGACTTCAATCTGCGTCTGCGTGTGCAGCCGGATGCCGAGTCGGAAACCCTGCTCGTGATCCCATTCACGACCACGATCTCGCTCTATGGTCGCAGCCAGGATGGCGGCTGGTGGTACACCGAGTATGAGGATCAGTCCGGCTGGATCGATGGCGAGTACATCACACGCAGCTCCACGTGCGACGAACTGCCCGTGCGCGACGCGTAGCTGTCGGTCGATCGAGTCGCCACTCAGCTTTTCGGTTAATTCGACCGCTTGCCTGTGAATTGCTCGCTCTGGCCGCTGCTGGCCGAGTCGTCCGCTTCTTTTGAGCTATCGATTGATTCTGCTCGCACGGAAGGCATGAAGCCCGTCGTGCCGCCGACATCCGAGAACTCTGGAAGATCGGGCGGTTGAGGCGGATCGATGATCTTGCCTGTGGCAGGATCGACGCGCGGGACGTGTCCGGTGGGGGATTGCCCACGCATGCGGTGTTTGGGTTCTTCAGTCATAGACGTTCCTGCATCTTCCAATCGTGTCCATTTGTATCACAAATTGGTTAAATCAGGTGTATAGAATCGTTATGTGGGTCGTCCGTGCTCCCTGATTCGACTTATGTCACTTGACGCGCTTTTGTCTACAAATGGCCACTGCCGACTATTCTGCCCGGCTCAGGGATTTCACATCTGCTGAGGCTGGGCAGCGACTTTCCGCCGACCTCAAAGCGTGATAAAGTTCATTCGTCCACGCCTCGTCGGTTGAGATTTATTCCCAGGTATCCTGATGATTGAACAACTAGCGCGTGTCTCGCAACCCCTGCTCCAACTGCCTGTGATCCGGCGCACGCGGCGCAACCATGGCCTTGAACACGCGACGATCACCATTCTATCCGGGCGGCTGCGCAACTTGCGCATGGCCGGGCGCAGCGATTCCGGCGGCTACGTCCTGATCGGCGACGCCCCGACCGAATCGATTGAGCAGGCCGCGCAAGACGCCCTGAACCGACTCCGTCGCGGTGAAGCGAAGCTCGCCATCCACCCGAACTGCGGCACCAACCTCGTGACGACCGCACTCATGACCAGTGTGGCCGCGATGACAGGCCTGACCGGCGCGGAGCGGCGTGCCTGGATTGGACGTTTGCCGTTGGTCATGGCGCTCGTGATTGTGGCCGGGATCTTCTCGCAGCCGCTGGGGCTTTCGCTCCAGCGCTACATCACGACCGACGGCGACCCCGCCGATCTGGAGATCAAGACCATCACCAAGCACGAGGTGAGAACACCATTCTCGGCCAAACCGATGACCGTCCACCGCGTCACGACCTGGTCATCCTGACGCGCCATGAGCAAAGCTGAGCCGACCTTCTATCTTCTCCACGGCGACGACGATCTGCGCATCGAGGAAGAAACCGAGCGCTTGCGCCAGCAGTTTTCGGATTCGCCCAATGCCGGGCTGAATACGACCGTCTTCGATGGCACGCAGGCGGAGATCGGCGACATCCTCGGCGCGGCGCTCGCCTTCCCCTTCCTGGCTGATACGCGGCTGGTGATCGTCAAAGATCTCCTGGCGCATCTGACGCGCAAGGGCGCGGGTAACGTGGGCAAGAAGGCGCTCGAAAGCCTGGCTGATCAGTTGGCGCAGCTTCCGGATTGGGCGCGCCTGATCCTGGTCGAGCGGCGCAAGATCGACGAGCGCAACAAGATCGTCCAGTTGGCGCGGGGCAGCGACGGCGGCAAAGAACTGCTCTACACCGTGCCCAAAGATACGACGGGCTGGATTTTGCAGCGCGCGCAAAACACCTATCAGGCGCAGATTGAGCAGCGGGCCGCCGCAGCGCTGGCATCGGTCACGCAGGCCGACTTGCGCGCGGCTGACAACGAACTGCTCAAGCTGATTCTGTACGTCGACGGCACACGCCCCGTCACGGAGGCGGACGTCGCCCTGCTGACGCCCTACGTGGCCGAGACGAGCATGTTCGCCATGGTCGATGCCATCGCCGAGGGACGTACGCAGGTCGCCATCGCCTCGATCCAGCGGCTGCTCGAGCAGCAGGAAGATCCGTTCTCGATCTTCGGCATGATCGCGCGCCAGTTTCGCCTGCTACTGCTGGCAAAAGAGTATCTGGTCGGCGGCGGCTATCCCAAGGATCTGGCCTCTGTCCTTGGTATTCATCCCTACCCGGCGGAGAAGGTCGCCCGCCAATCGCGCAGCTTTTCGCTTGAGCAGTTGGAAACGATCTATCGCTCCGTTCAGGACTATGACCTGCGCATCAAAACCGGGCGCATCGACGCCTTGCTGGCATTGGAACTGCTGGTCGCCGGGCTAACCGCCTGAATCGAAATCGAGCGGCAGCAGGATCAGACGATCAGCGACCGGATTGCCATCGGCTGACGTGGTTTCGAGGAGTTCCCCGCTCGTTGGGTCGATCCAACCGACGCGGAGCCGCCAATCCCCTGTGATACGCGTCTTATCGATCGGGAAGTAGAGCCGGTCGGTGACTTGCCTTCCGTGTTCCCATACAGACGTCGGCGCGATGCCGCCCTGCGGCGCGCGATCCTGCTGGGCGACGATCTGGCCCTGCGCATCCAACACATGCACGAACCAGGTGTAGTCCGCCCCTGGTGCCTCCGCGGCCAGCCAGTCCAGATCGACGATCAGGCCATCCTCAACCGGTGCCACGCCATACGCCTCCAGACGAAACGGGCCGAACTGAAAGCCTGCCGGGTGGCGCTCGCTCTCCGGCGGTCGCAGATAGAACAGCAGCGCGCGATGGCCGTCGACCGCGCGCTCGTAGGCGAAGGCGCCCGTCATCCACAGGTCATGCTCCTGCCAGTTGTCCGGGTCCTGAGCACTGAACCAGGTCACGTACCACAGGCGCGCATCAACCTGCAGTGCGTGCTCCCACAACGGACGCTCCAGACGATCATCCGCGGCGACCGGCGCATTCATCGTCATCGGGCGCAGGCGCTCCGCATCCAGCAGCGCATCCTCGTAGAAGGCGGTCGTGAAAACGGTGGTGGTCGGCGGCTCCAGCGTCTGCTCAAGCTGCAAGACGGCCTGGGTCTTCGGATCGTCCAACTGGCGGGCGGCGACGACGTTGAGCACGGCGAGGCACACGAGCGCGCCGATCAATGCGGGTCGCCGTCGCCTCAGCAGAAGGAATGCCGCCCCCATCAAGGCGAGCGCGGCCAGTAAATGCACGCCATCGACGCCGCTGCGCAGCCAGGCCGGGTCAAGCGGCTGCCCTTGCAGCAGCAGGCGCGCATGCCCGATGACCGGGCTGAGGCCGGGATCGAACATCACACGATCCGCCAGACCGGTGACGAGCGAATCGACCACGCCGGTATAGTAATGCACCACCAGATCGCCGTAATACGGATACGGGCTGAGCAAAGCGCCAAGCGCCTGCACGATCGCCGATGCCAACGTCAGGACGGCAAACGTCACCGTCAGCCACCAGCGCCTAGTCGCCGGATCGAGCACATGATCCACCAGCGGCGCCAACCACAAGGCCATCAATGGCAGTACGGGGACGAGAAAGCGCGTCCCCCAGACGATGCCGCCGTGCCAGCTCCACCAACCGGCGTAGGTCAGGCTCTGGAGCGCGACGACGTTCAACGTGAACCAGGCCAGACGTGGCGTTCGTTGGCGCAGCATCCACCAACCCGGCACGGCCAACAGCAGCACAGGCGCGTACCAGAACAATCCGCGATACGGGCTGAGGAAGAGACCGAACAGGCCGGCAGGGATTGGTCTGGTGAAGCCCTCGCCCGCCTCGAAGTGATAGCCGGTGTCGACGGGGCTGCCGAAGCGGGCCCAGTTGTAGAGCGCCAGCCCGGCCAGGGCCAACAATATCGGCGTCAGAAAGACCAACCCATCCATCAGGAAGCGCGGCATTTGCTGCCGCCTGGGCGGCGCGAACGCGAACACGCCGAAGACGAGCGGCATCAGCAGGTACGTCATGTTGACGCCCACGGCGACAGCCAGGGCCGCGCCCGCCAACAACAGATCGCGACGGCGGCCCACCGCGCGCCACTGGACGATCCAGAGCGCGGCGGCGAGCAGTGCCAGGGCTGCGAGCGGCTCGCCGAACAGAGTCTTGGTGTAGACAAGCGCCAACGTCGCCAGACCGTAGACAAGCCCGACCGCGAGCGCCGTCCGTGGGCGGTAATCTGCTCGGCGCACCAGTGTGTAGAGCAGCGCTGCCGCAAGCGCCGTCAGCAGCGGATTGAGCAGCATCGCCGTCGCACGGATCGGCAACCAGGGCAGCGTCTGCGCCGCAAGCACGAGCGGGATCAACGCGATCGACGGCGCAACACCCTTCTTCGAGTAGAGCGCACCGTCGACGCCGAAGGTGCCCATGCGCGACATGTCGAATTCGAAGCGGGCATCGTCCGCCGCCAGGACACTGATATCCGGCGTGCCGAAGCGCAGTGTGCTCGCCGTCACCGCCAGCACAGCGTTGCCATCGGCACTATCCGGCTGCGGGATGTAGACGAGCAGATAAACGCCCAGGACGAGGCAGAACAAGAACCAGCGCAACCGCTGATCGATGAGTTTGGTTTCAGTTTCCATGACGGCGCAGTATAGAGGAGGATTGATCGGCTTTCAACGCGGACGGCATCCGTCTTGTTGAAGGATCTTACGCGAGTTTAAAAAAGTTGCAGCGTCTTCACAATCGCGCTAGCATTACTGCTCATTACAAACATGTATCAATATAGGTGAATGTTTCGTCATTCCCAAAATGGTTTTTCAGTCAAGCTTTTGTAATGAAGGTCAATGATATGTTGCCAGCGCTGTTGCAATGTTTAGGCATGTGGCTGATCGTCTCAATCCCCTCGGCTCTGTTTGTGGGCATGATGATGGGTCGCATGAATCGGGAACCGGAACCGCTGCGCGCCCCACAGACAGAGCATCGCAGTAATCTGGATACCCCGGCGCACAAGCCCCTTTCGAGCTTTTAGGCTGGGAATTGCGCTCGGTTGAAGCGCCCGTGTGGACGGGCTTCGCTGAGTAAGGTCGTGCTGTGGGCGCCCGCCCAGAGCGAGTGAAACTTCATCGCTTCGCGTCACTCATCCATACTGCGGCGACGCGCGTAGCCTCTTAACCTGCCACTTCCCCAGATTACGCAATTTGCATTTTGAGCCGTTTGCGCGCCTGAGCCAGTGACTCTACGACCTGATGATTCTCGAACAATGGCATCAGCAATTGCGCTGTCTCGTCGTCCTCGCCACAAACGAACATCACATCGCCACTGTTGGCCGGGACATAATCGAACGCAGAACGATGGTGCGTGGTAATTTTGCCAAATGGTGTACGGGTTCCAGCAAGGTTGAGGATGACGTTGATAGTACTTTCTCTTGAGGCGATCATGGCGCTGGAGACGCGCGCCGAGTCGGCGAACTCATCCCACGTCCACGCTTCCTCGAAGTCCCACCGAATGACGGTTTGCTCGGCATTATCCCACTGTACTGCGATGCCCATATCTCCCCCGGCCGTCACTAGCAGATGATGCTCCCATAGGGTTATGGTAATAGCAAAAACGATCAATGAATCATTGAGTGGGCGTAAGATACCGCAATAGTGTCGTTTTATTCACAATTTTCACGCTTCAGCAGTCGAAATTCGGCGCACAGCCGCTGATATGGTGATGGAAATGGGACACGTGTACAATACGATTGTCACTCGAGTTTATGATGGATCACACGCTTGACACGCAAACTTCGATTCTTGCTCCCCGTCTTGCTGTGCTTCTTATTGGTCATCATCCTGCCCGGTCGCGCCGGAGCGCAAACTGCCACGCCCCTGATCACGCTGGAAGCCAGCGCCGGTTTTGATGGCTACTATCGGGAGCAAAGCTGGTTCCCGGTTCAGGTGCGCATCTCGAATGACGGCGGCGACGCGCGCGGTCGTCTCGTCGTGCGACCGGAAACCTCTGGTTCCGGCATCCCTGGCCCGTACAGCACGATCGTCGACCTGCCAGGAGGCGCCCGCCAGAGCGCTACGCTCTACGTCACGGCGTCCGGCGTCGTCACACAGCTTCGCGTCGAGATGATCGACGACAGCGGTCTCGTCTTTGCCAGCGCCCCAGCGACTCTGCGCCCGCTGCAAACGCCAGATCGTTTGTATGCCGTGATCAGCAACTCGGTCGCAGGCACAGTCGACCTGAGCACGATCAAGACCGGCACGGCGAACGCCTACCAGGCGAACCTCACCCCGGCGGATCTGCCCTCACAGGTCGGCCTGTTCGACGCCATCGACCTGATCATGTTCAGCGATGTCGACACGGGCACGCTCACAGTCGGCCAGCGCACTGCCCTGGCGGATTGGGTGACCGCTGGCGGTCACCTCGTGGTGACGGGCGGTGCCAACTGGCAGACCACCGCCGCCGGTATCACGGATCTGCTGCCGATCGTGCCTGATAATGCCGTTGTCGCCGAAGATCTCAATCCGATCACGCGCTGGATGGGGTCGGGCGCGCGTCTCGAAGCGCAAACGCTGGTCGCGACAGGCGATCTGCGCGCGAATGCGCAGGCGCTGGTCAGCGACGAGGCGGGCACACCGCTCGTGAGCCGTCGCACGTTTGGCGCGGGCGTCGTTGATTATCTCGCCGCGGACCCCGCGGCTGCGCCGCTTCGTAACTGGACCAACATCGCGGATTTCTGGTATGCGCTGGCTTCGTCGGTCGACCCAGAGCCGAGCTGGAATTATGGCTTCACGCGCTGGAACGAAGCGAGCAGCGCCGTCGAGATCCTGCCCGGACTCGACCTGCTGCCGGACGTGCTGCCGTTGTTCGGCTTTCTCGCCCTCTACATCGCGCTGATCGGGCCGCTCAATTACATCGTGCTCAATCGAATCAACCGCCGCGAGCTGGCCTGGATCACGATTCCGGTCTTGATCGTCGTCTTCAGCGTGCTGGCTTACGTCGTCGGCTCCAATCTGCGCGGGAACGAGGTTACCCTCAGCCGCCTGAGCATCGTCCGCTCGTGGGATGATGTGGAGACGGCGCGCGTCGAAACCGTGGCCGGCCTGCTCTCGCCCCGGCGTGCGCAGTACGACTTCGCCATCCCCGGCGCATCATTGCGTTCGCTACCGTTGGCGCGCCAGCTCGGCGGCAGCCTGATCGCGACCGGCACCCAGTCACGGGCGGAGATCCGGCAAGGCGAACAATTCCAGGCCGAAGCTTTCACCGTCGATGCCAGTTTCCTGGGCGAATTCGTCGCCACGAGTACGATCGCACCGCCCGACATTCAAGGCCAGGTCTCGATCGTCGACGATCCGCAGATTGAAGGGCAGCAGCGGCTGCGCGGTGCGGTCAGCAACGAGAGCGAACTCACGCTGAACCAGCCGGTCATCCTCGCGCGCGGGGCCAGCTACCAGTTCGAGGACCCCCTGGAGCCCGGCGACGTGGTCGACTTTGAACTGACTCTCCCTGGCGAAGAGCCGCCAGCGCCCGTGCTCTATCATCCCTCGGCCTTCGGCGCACTGCTCAACAATAGCCTGCTGGCGCGCCTGGCCACCGAGCAGAGTGTGATCGATTTGCTGGGCACCGAGCGCTTCAACTCGAACATTGACTCCCCGTTCATCGATGATTCGGCGGAAAACCTTGAGAACCGCCGCCGCCAGTTGTTCCTCTCGTCCTTCATCCGCGATCCGTATGGCGCCAGTGGACGGGGCAACGGCGTCTATCTGGCCGGTTGGACGGATGCCAGCCCACTGGAGAGCGAGCTGACCGGCGCCGACTGGCGCTCGCAGGATACGACGCTCTATATCATCAAGCTGGAAACCGAGCGCATCACGAATGACGATCTCATCCTGATCAGCGCCGACCAATTCAGCTGGACGCTGCAGAACGCCGTCGGGCTGGGCGAGTTCAGCCCGTTTGACGTGCGACTCGACCAGAGCGAAGAAATCGAACTGCGTTACACGCCGGTGGCCGATGCCGTCCTCGACCGGGTGGAAGATCTGTATCTGGTGCTCAACAACATGAGTTCCGGCAGCCGCTTCTTGCCGATCTCGTTCTGGGATTGGTCGGCGCGCAGTTGGGTCAACGTCGATGCCAGCGGCGATCATTTCCGCGTCCCGGATCACGAGCGTTTCCTCGGCCCGGAGAATTCGGTGCAGGTGCGCCTGCGCGCGGAGGAGACCGGCGGCTTCATGCGCATTGGCCAGCTGGCCATCGAGCAGCGCGGCTATTTTGAACGGTAAGGCCCCATCTCGGACTATAATGCAAAAGACCCTGAGTGGTAGAGCGCAGGAGACAAATGGCGAACATGGCTGAGTTGATTATCGAGACTCGTGATCTCGTCAAGAAATTCGGTAACTTCACGGCAGTTGACCATCTCTCACTGGAGGTGCCTGCGGGTTCTATCTATGGCTTCGTCGGCCCTAATGGCGCGGGCAAAACGACGACCATGCGCATGTTGACCACCCTCACCCGTCCGACGTCGGGGCAGGCCTGGGTCAATGGCTACTCGGTAACCGAAGAACCGCGCGCCGTTCGCCGCGCCATCGGCTACATGCCGGACGAGTTCGGCGTCTATGACGACATGCGCGTCTGGGAATACCTGGACTTCTTCGCCGCCTGCTACGACATCCCCGAAATCGAGCGCAAGAAGCTGATCGACGATCTGCTGGCGCTGGTCGACCTGAGCCACCGCCGCGACGACATGGTCGACAAGCTCAGCCGTGGTATGAAGCAGCGGCTATCGCTGGCGCGCACGCTGGCGCACGATCCGTCCGTGCTCATTCTGGACGAACCCGCCTCCGGCCTCGACCCGCGCGCACGCATCGAGATCCGCGAGCTGCTGGTCGAGCTGGCGCGCATGGGCAAGACGATCTTCTTCTCGACCCACATCCTGGCCGACGTCAGCGAGATCTGCAGCCACATCGGCATCGTCGAAGCCGGGCAGATCATCGCCCAGGGCAGCATGGACGACATGCGCGCGCAGATCCAGCCGCATCGCGAGATCACCGTCACCCTGCGCGATCAGGAGGCGGTCGAGACGGTCAAGTCGCTGATCGGCAGCGTCGAGGGCGTCGTCGGCGTGAACGAAATGGAACCTAGAGCGGGCCGTTATCGTCTAAGAATTGATTACACGGGTGACGATGAGGGTGTCGCTGAATTGAACCGTACGATCAGCGGCGCAGGCATCGCCATCCTGGGCTTTGCCGAAGAAACGAAAGATCTCGAATCGATGTTCATGCGCGTGACCAAAGGGATCGTCACCTGATGGCAGAGGCAGCGCTCTACAGCCAGATAACGGAGACCGACGGCGTCGCCGGTGTCGCCCTGGAGACGGCTGCCAGGGTGCTGCGGCGCGGCGCGCTCCTCCATGCGCTGCTCGCAGGCCTGATGCTGATCTTCGCCCTGCTCGCATCGACGCGGCTCGTCCCCAGCCTTTATGATCTGGCGCAGCAGCTTTTCCTGCTCAGCTATGGCGGCGCCAGCGATGCCGCCCTGGCGATTGTGATCATCTTCTCGCTGGTGAACATCAGCGCCCTGCTCGTGATCATGGTCAGCGTGCTCGCGCGCGAAATCTGGGCGCTGCCGGGACTGCTCGTGCTGGCGCTGGCGAACGCCGCCGTCCTGCTGGTGCTGGGCTACACCCCGGCGCTGATCACCGTGATCGTTGGCGCCTGGGCCTTGGTGCGTTTGCTGCGCGCGCCCAACGTCCTGCGCGTGAACCCGGTCATGATGCGCGAGCTGCGTGGACGTATGCGCGGCGCGCGCGCCTTCGTCGTCATGTCGATCTACCTGGCTCTGATGAGCGGTTTTGCGCTGCTCCTTTACGTGATCTTCAGCACGGCCAGCAGCCTGAATGCATCGGCGGCCACCGGGCAGATCGGTCGCGTCCTCTTCGCCGGGGTCGTCGGCATCGAACTGCTGTTGATCATCTTCATCGCGCCGTCGTTCACGTCCGGCGCCATCACCGGCGAGCGCGAACGGCAGACCTACGACCTGCTGCGCACGACCTTGCTGGCGACGCCATCGTTCATCACCGGCAAGCTGGAATCATCGCTCGGCTACGTGCTGCTGCTGCTGTTCGCGGCGATCCCGCTGCAGTCGCTTGCCTTCCTGTTCGGCGGCGTGACGGAAACGGAGGTCATCCTCGCGTTTCTGATCCTGACGATCACAGCGGTCACGTTTGGCACGTTCGGCATCTATTTTTCGGCGACGCAACCGCGCACGCTCGCGGCCAGCGTCCGCACTTATGGCACGATTGCGGCCTGGGCCTTCATTATCCCGCTCGTGATCGGCTTCATCGTCAACATCATTCAGGCGGGGGTCTTCGGCAACGCCAACGCGCCGAACGCGCCCGGCCTGGAAGCTCTGCTCCAGTACGTCAACTTGCTGCTGACCAGCACCAACCCGTTTGCGACCGCCATTCAGACGCAGCGGTTGTTGGTCGAGCAGCAGGTCATCGGCCTGTATTCCGTCACGCTGGCCAGCGATGGCAGCACGATCCCGATGATCTCGCCGTGGGTGGTCTTTGCCACACTCTATCAGGCCATCGCCGCGATCCTGATCGTGCTCACCATCCGGCGCACCCAGCAAGTCGACGTGAACAGCTAACCGGAGTCCGCTATGACGACGCAAACTGTCTCTCATCCATCGTATGTGGCTGTGCAGCGGATCGTCCGCCGCTGGGATCGGCGGCAGCGCCTGGGGCAGATGATCGACTGGCTGCCGCGCGCACTGGTCGTCGCGCTGCTGTTCGGGATCGCGCTGGCCGTCGTCTCGCGTCTGCGTCCGTGGCTGATGCCGCAGACGATCCTGCTGGCGACCGCCGTCGCGGCTGTCGTCTGCTTGCTCGTCGTCGGTCTGGCGATCTGGCTGTGGCCGCGCACGCTGATCGAATCGGCGCGCCGCTTTGACCGCCTGTTTCAGCTCAAGGAACGCACGTCGACCGCCCTCGAACTGCTGGCGGGCAACATCCGCTCGAACGACGAACTGATGGCCTACCAACTGGAAGACGCGCTCGCCCGCGCGGATGCCATCCGGCCCGCGACTTACCTGCCGCTACGCATGCGATGGCGCGAATGGGGCGTCGTCGCACTATTGATCGTGGTGCTGGCGCTGCTCACGCTGCTGCCAAATGCCTTTGCGGAAACGATCAGCGAGAATTCCGCCCAGCAAGCGGCCATCGACGAGGCCGCCGACGCGCTACGCGACATCACCCGCGACCTGGCGGCAGACCCGAACCTGGATAGCGACCAGCGCGAGCAGCTGCTGGAAGCGCTGCAAGCCTCGATCGCGGTGCTGGACGAACCCGACATCACACCCGAAGAAGCCCTGGCCGCCGTCTCCAGTTCGGAAGCGGCCCTCAGCGACCAGTCGGAGCAGCTGCGCCAGCAAGCCACCAGCGCTCAGAGCAGCATGGAAGCCGCCGCTGACGCACTGCGCAACCTGTCATCCATGAGCGAGAATCCGCAAACCACACCGCAGTCACTCAGCCAGATGCTCGATACCCTGGGCCAGCAGCTCGAAGGTATGAGCGACGCCGAACGCCAGAGCGCGGCCAACGCCCTCAATCAGGCGGCCCAGCAAATGGAGCGGGCCTCGCAGAGCGGCGCTCAGTCGCTGCAGCAAGCATCGGAACAACTCCAGCAAGGCGATACACAGGGCGCGCAGCAGCAGCTTCAGCAAGCGCAGCAGCAGACAGATCAGGCCCAACAGCAGGCACAGCAGCAGCAGCAATCCGCCCAGCAGTTGAGCGAGAGCGCGAACAGCGCAGAACAGGCTGGTTCGCAGATCAGCCAGCAGGAGAGCCAGGCACAGCAACAACCCCAAGGGCAGCAGCAAACTCAGCAAACGCAAGGTGGCGCGCCGGAAGACATGAACGTGCCGCCGATGCCGCAGAATTCGCGCGGCGGCCCGCAGGTGCCCAGCAACGCGCAAACCGATACGCAGGCCGGGCAGCAGAACGCGCAGGGCGAGCGAAGTCAGGCGGGTGAGAGCGGCCAGGGCGCGCAGCAGCAGAGCCAGTCGCCCTCAGGCCAGCCGGGGAGCAACGGCCAGCAAACGCAGGAAGGCAACGGGCAGGGCAGCGCTCAGGCGGGCGCGGGCGATGCGCCGGGCAACGCCGGGCAGCAGAGCGGCGGATCGCAAGGGCAGCAGCCCGATCAGAATAACAACCCGGATGGCGGCGGCCTGCGCGATTTCGACTCGATCTACGCGCCGACGCGGCTGGGCGGCGAGTTGGGCGAAGACAACGTAGAGCTTGAGCCGGATGCCAGCGAGATGCCGGTGATCGAAGGCGAGTTCGCGCAGAACCCGACCGGCGCGGTCACGGTGCCCTACAACCAGGTGTTCAGCAATTACGCCAACGCCGTCAACCGCGCGCTCGAAAGTGATTACGTGCCGCTCGGCCTGCGCGACGTCGTCCGCGATTACTTCACGGGCCTGGAGCCGGGGCAGAGCGCGCCTTAGCTATCGTCATCAAGAGCGAGCGCGGCTTCCAGGAAGCGATAGACGTGCTCGCCGTATGTATCCTCACCGGCGACGGAGACATAGTTGCCATGCCCGGCGCCGGGCACGACCCAGAGTGATACCCGCTCAGGAGCACGGGCTTGCATCGCCTGCGCGCCTTCCAACGTCACCTCCGTGCTGCCGTAGATCAATAAGACTGGACGCTCCCCACTCGCATGCACGGCTGATATCGGGCTGAGGACGCTGATGTCTTCGCCGACGGTCAGGCGATACGCGATCTGCGCCGCGAAGCGAAACAGTGGTCCTAGCAGGCCGAGCTGCGCACTGTTCTCGTGCAAAATGCCGTCGAAATCCTCATAGCCGCCCTGTGCAATCGCCGCCTTCAGCGCCGGGTAGCGGGCGAAGGCCATCAGGCTGGTTGCGCCACCGGCGGAGAAGCCGTGCACGGCGATGCGCTCCGGGTCGACATCCGGGCGCGCTTGCAGATAAGCCAGCGCATCCCCCACGGTAGTGACTTCGAGATAGCCGAGCGAGTGCGGGCGGTTGAAGCACGAACGCGCGCGGTAAGTGAGCACGTTGTAGCCACCGCGCTGATAGATGGCGATCTCCTGCATGCGGTCGCCGCGGCCTGAGCGCAGAGATGGCACGACGATCACGGTGGCACCGTTCGTGCCGGGCAGGAAATAACCCGCGTAGCTCTGACCGTCGAATTCGGATGATGGGAAATTCACTTCCACACGCGGCAGGCCGAAATCGGCAGGGTCGGCGTCCGGCCCGCAGCCCGGCAGCGTCAGGCTCGCCATGAAGGAAAAGCCCATCGCGCACGGCAGGCCGATCAGCAGCGCCAGCGTGACGATGACGACCGAGCGCAGCACAAAGCGCACCCGCCGCCCTGCCGAGATGTCCCGTTGTCCGCTCATCGCATCCTTGCATCCACGCTTGACCTGTCTCCAGGATACGTCGTCTTGGGCGGCGTCAGCATGAAGGCGTAGGCAAGCTGTAGCCTGGGCGTGGCGCGGCAGGCCGCAGCGGAGGACTATAATCGGGACGACGACACTTGAAGGATCGAAGTATGCGCCGATGCTGGATGTCGATGATGGCTGCGTTTCTGCTGGCCGGTTGTAACCTGGGGCTGCCTCAGGTAACGCCGACCATTGCCCCGACGCGCACCGCCAGCCAGACGCCCAGCCCGCTGCCACCCGACGCGCCCACGCTCACCCAGACGGCGACCGCCATCGCGCTGCTGCCGAGCGCAACGTTCCCTGCGACGGCCACTGCCACGTCGACCGGTACAGCCACCGAGACGGCGACGCTCAGCCCGACGCCCGCGCCGACCGTCACCGAAACGCTCCCAGCGCCAACCCCGGCGCCGACGGTCGCCCCCACGGTGACGCCGCTGCCGACGATTGGGCCAAGCCGGACGCCAATCCCGACGACGACGGCGACCGCAAGCGCCACCTTTACCCTGACGCCGATCCCGGCACCGAGCAGCACGCCGGCGGCCTTCGCCCCCATCGGTGAGCGTCCGCAGGAGTTTCCGCAAGCGACCCTCATCGCGACACCGACGTTCGTGACTGGCGAACCGAGCACGACGGTCGCGAGCGCGCTGCCGACAGCGGCGGATGCATTACCACCGACGACCATCCCATTGGCGCTGCCGCCGACGGCGATCACGGTTCAAGCCGTGACACCCATCGCTCTCAGCGCGCCGGATACGCGCGCCTTTGCTCTGAACGTCAGCAACGGCATCTTCAGCGGCCTGCTGCTCAACATGCCGGGCGGCACCTTCGAATTCGCGCAAGATCCGTTGGATGGCAACCGGCTGGCGCTGGTCGATGCGCGCGGCCTGCTCTTCATCTTCAGCGATTTCGCGGGCGACCGCGGCGCGCGAGTCGCCTCCTCACCCTTCTCGCAGCCAGAGCCGACCAGCGCCGAGACCAACAACGCACGTGTGACGCAGATCGCCTACGCGCCGGACGGGCACTATCTCGCCTTTCTGATCGACACCGACAGCGACGAATCGCACGACAACGATTCGAGCAATGACGGCATCTGGGTGCTGCCGCTGGATGTCGCCACCGGCGCGCCCACGGGCGGATCGGCGATACTGCTGCGCGACTGTCCTCCGGAAGCAGGCTGCATGATCGTCGAGCGGCCCGATGCGCCCTATGAATATCGCAGTCAGTCGATGGTGTGGAGCCCGCTGGCGGATGCTCTGCTGATCGCCCTGGAACTGCCGGAGGAAGGCCGCCAGGGTATCGCGATCGTCTATCCCGCGGCGCCGGATGCGACGACGCGCCCGCCCGTGCTGCGCTACGACTACGGCAGTTGGTCGAACGATGGCCAGCGGCTGGTCGTCAGCGGGCGCGATCCAGACGGCCGGATCGTCGTCGGCACGGTGGATCGCGGCGGTGGCGCTCCGCAGCTTCGGGATGCGGGCTCGATTGGACTGGGCTGGGCACAGAGCGCCGTGCAACGGCCCGACGGCACGATCGTCTTCCTCGGCAGCGTCGACAGCGCCGGAGGGCCGTTGAGCGTCTACAACTGGGATGGCGCGGCGCTGACCGGGCCAATTGGCAGCGAGCGCCCGTCACGCGTAGCGTGGAGTCCCGATCGCAGCGCCGTCCTGGTCACGATTGAGGCGAACGGACAGATCGAGCATTACGTCGCCCTGCTTGACAGCGGCGAGGTGCGGCGGATCACCGATCAGGCAGCCGGGGTAACGGCGCTGGCATGGACGCAAACGGCCCTGCCCGGGACAAATGCCGCGAGCAGCGGCTTAGCCCCGGCAGTCCCTAGCCCAACCATCGTCGAGCGCACGGCGTTGGTGATCGCGAGCGACGGCCTGTTCGTCCGCAGCGCGCCGTCGCTGGAAGCGGAAGCGGTCGCCTCGGTGCTGGCCAACCAGACGGTCGTCATCACAGGTGAGAGCGTCGTGGCGGAGGGTGTCATCTGGTATCCGGCGCGCGCCCCGGACGGCGCCAACGGCTGGATCGCCGGTGAAATCGGCGGCGTGGCGATGCTGCAGTTCTGACGATGAGACAGTCACCTTTTGGCACTTCTCATAGCGTGATTCGCTCGCCCACAAGTGGGGATTCACAGGCCGGTATGGTATAATATTAATCTCACTGAGACAGAAAAGCAGGCTGCATCACTAACGACCGTTCATAGATAACGCTTTTAGAAACTCCAAGCATGAATACGCGAAAACTGGATCAGCTCGAAGACACGATCAACAGTTTGATCGGCTATCTGCTCTATGCGCCCGTCAATCATGCCAAGCAAATCCTGGGCGAGCCGCAGATCTACACCGACCAGATGCCGCCAGCCCGTAAGATTCGCCTGACGCAGCACTATGCCGCGGCGCTGCTGGCCTATGGCTTTCCGGCGGCCGTGCGTGAATTGCAGTGGGCGGCGGAATGGTTCGCCTCGCCCTTCACGACCACCAGCGTCGTCGATGAACTGGAGATGACGCGTCTGGAAGGGCTGCTCAACCTGCGCCCGGATGACGCGGGGGTGACAGCGCGTTTGAAGCAGCTTCTGCGCCAGCGCAGCGGCACCTACTTCGAGGTCGAGCGCGACGAAACGCAGGGCAACCGCGACCCGGTCTTCGACACGCTGTGGGCGCTCAAACTGCTGCTGCTGGCGCGCGAAAAAGGCGTGCTGCGCCGCGCCATCAGCGATCGCGAGATCGGCAGGATACTGGCCGGCGTTATCCCGCACTGCGCGCTCGACAAAGACATGGCGCTGGCGCTGCGGCTCGTCTACCAGCACAGCAATCATCTGGACACGGATCACACCGAAACACTGGTTGGCCTGGCGCGGCGCTCCGCGGAATTCGGCAACCTGTGGGGCATTGATACGGCCCACCGTTGGGAGCGCGCCAGGCCGCTGGTCGAATCGATGCAGGGCGGGCAGCTTTCGCCGCATCTGGTCGAAAAGCAGGTCAACATGTTCCGCAACATCATCCTCAACACGTGCTACGTGGTCGAGAATCTCTCGCCGCTGGCGCACGCGCACGAGGAGGTCGAAGATGCGCTGCGAGCGAGCATGGGTCTCTGGTGGCAGCAGTTCCGTGGCGAAAAAGCGCCCGTCGTGCTGCGCTCCTTCTTCCCGGAAGAATATGACTACCTGCTGATCCTGTGCCGCACGGTCGTCGCGGTCAATGCCTTCGCGGGTGTACCACTGGCGGCGCAGTCGTGGCAGAAGCCGCTGCGCGAGATGGCGAAACAGCGCTTCGGCTCGGATAAAGCCGCCGAACTCAACGACCTGCGCCAGGCGCTGCGCCGCTGGATCGGCATCGAACTCGATCATGAGCGCGTGGATGAACTCAAGCTCGGCCTGTCCGAAGCGAATGTGGTACGCATCCACCCGCGTCTGTACGACCCGACCGACGACAAAGGCAAGAACCTGCTGACGACCGAGTCACTGATCGTCAAATCCGGGCCGATCGATGCCATCGAAAAGGAACGCCGCCACTTCCGCCAGATTCCGGCAGCGGTGCGTCAATATTTCGTGCGTGTGCCGGAGCAATCGGCCTACATCAAACGGCGGCGGCGCGCCTTCGTCATCATGGAAGATCTGAATGACTTCTACACGCTGTACGAGGTGTTCGAGACGCTGCTCAAACCGAGTCGCCCGCGCCTGATCCCGGAGTTGGGTGAATTCCTGCTGACCGTGCATCGCAGCGATGGCAAGCCACAGGGAATCGCCAGCAACAACCATTTGCGCGAACTTTACATGCTGCCGATGGTGCAGCACGTGGAATTCATCGCCAATCAGGTGCAGAAGTCACGCAATCTGGTCAACGGGCGTTTCGGCACTTTCGACGCGCTGGAACAGAAGCTGGACGATCTGCTGGGCGACATCATGCGCCAGCAGCGCAAGCTGGAACGCTTCCCCCTGGCGTTGATGCATGGCGACCTGCATTCGCGCAACGTCATGATCCGGATCGTGCAGAACGAGGGCGTCGCCCGGCGCGATGCGGACCTGAAGTTCCGCCTGATCGACCTGGAGAACATGCGCCTCGACGGTGACGCCGCTCACGATGCGGGCCAACTGCTGGTCGACCTGACGCTGCTGCCTTCCAACGTGCGCGGCACGCTGCACCGCTCAGTGCTGGAGAAACTGCAGACGATGCACGACTCGCTGGAACACGATTATCTGGACTTCGCAAGGGAGCGCGGCGACGATAGTTTCGCGATCCGGCTGGAGCTGGCACGGGCGCGCGCCTACATCCGCATCGCCAAGGGGCGCACGAAACGCAGCGTGGCGTCACATCGTGAGCGCGAGCTTCAACAAGCGGCCGGTGAGTTGATCGTGGTGGCGAATCTGGTCGAATCGGCGGGCTATCATCTCGAAAACGTGGCGAAAATGATCGGCGCGACGTAAGACGATCAGACGGCGCCGGGATCGACCTTTTGCAGGCTGATGCGCACCGACCGGATTTGATACTGCTCGCGATTTATGAAGATACGAGCTATTTTTTCTCGCGGTGCATCGAGATGGGAGCGCAGCAAAATACGCAGGAGATCGTGCTCGATATCCGCCTGCCGCTGGTAGAGGCGGATCTTGTAACGGAGGTGCTTGTCGACCTTGTCCAGCGGGCGCCAAAAGGTCACACACGGGGCATCCATGATCGCTTGCAACGCCGGGCGTCCGGGATAATGTTCCTGCCCCCAGGCGCGCTCGTGGGTTTGCACCCAATCAAGAAAGTTTTCGCCAGTCGTCATCATGACTCGCTTTCATTCAATGCAACACTCACTCGATCATAAGCCGAGTTCGGGAAACCAATTGAAGTGATTTGTTATTAGAGGATAATCGGTAGGGTGACACCCCTGCAAAACAGGCGCAAGTGGAATGATGGAAAGTTACAAACTGACGTCCTTTAAGTCGATGATCCAGCGCGGGGAATTCGTCATCCTGGATACGGAGACGACGGGCGTCGATGGCAAGAGTGAGATCTGCCAGATCGCGATTGTCGACGGCCTCGGCAACGTCTTGATCGACACGCTCATCAAGCCGATCGGGCGCATCCCGTCGGTGGCGACGTCCATCCACGGCATCACGAACGCGATGGTGGCGAACAGCCCCGCCTGGGGCGAGATCGTGCCACAGCTCGTGCCGATGCTCGACGGGCGCGACGTGATCGCCTACAACGCGCTGTTCGACCGCAAAATGATGCACAAAAGCTCCGAAGCCGCCGGGCTGCCGAAGACCGATTGGAAGCAGTTCAGCCGCTGGTGGTGCGCGATGGAAGCCTTTGCCGAAGTCTATGGCAAGGTCGATCGCTACAGCGGCAAGTACCGCTGGCAAAAGCTCGCGACGGCAGCGCAATACTACAACGTGACCGTGACGACTGCGCACACCGCGGTTGACGACTGCATCACGACGCTGGCGGTGGCACGAGCGATTGCCGGGCTGGTGTGAGAGGCCTCACGCCGCAGTTTCCTCCGCCAAATCGAGCGCGTTCGGGCCGGTAAGGCGGGATTCTTAGGGCCGAAGATCATATGAGTGGCGAAGTTCCGAGAACCTTAACGTGGCTACAAAGCTACCTTAATTAGCCCACACCTCGATTTAAATTTGACGCGGTATCTCTAGGCCTGTTGAGACGTTCGTCTCAGTGAGGTTTTTCTAAGGAGATACTGCGCATGAAATACCCTCGTATCCTCGTCCTTGTGGCCGCACTGGCAACCATGCTGATCCTCGGCCTGCTGCCCGTCGCGGCTCAGGACGCCGTCCCGGTGACGATCCTGCCGGTGACCAACGCGGAATTCCTGCCCGGCGCGCACTTTGACCTGCGCGTCGAGGTGCAGGCGGAAGCGCTGCCGGAAGATTTCGCCGTCAGCATCAACGGGCAGGACGCCAGCGAATTCTTCGGCGCGGAAGCGGTCGACGAAAACTGGCAGCTGGGCGACGAGAACCCGGTGATGGTGTCTGCGTCGACCTGGCGCGGCGTGTCGCTGCCGGAAGCCGGTGACTACACGGTGTCGGTGATGGCGGGCGGCGCGGAAACCAACGTCGACTGGACCGTCTACGAGCCCCAGGAAGCGGTTGCCAAGAATGTGATCCTGTTCATCGCCGACGGCATGACGATCCCGGAAATCACCGCGGCGCGCGTCGCCACCTTCGGCATTGAAGGCGGTAAGGTGAACGGTGAGTTCGCCACCGACAGCTTTGACGAAATCGGCCTCGTCCACACCAACAGCGTCGACTCAGTGATGATGGACAGCGCCAACACCGCCAGCGCAATGAACACCGGCCACAAGGGCAGCGTCAATGCTACCGGCATTTATGCCGACTCGTCGCCCGACGTGCTCGATGACCCGCGCGTCGAAACGCTGGCGGAAATCCTGCGCCGCACGACCGATATGTCGATCGGTGTCGTGACCACGTCCGATTACACCGACGCAACCCCGGCCTCTGTGTGGGCACATGGGCGCGATCGCAGCAGCGGCAGCCGCGCGACCTATGCGGTTCAGGCCCTGGAAGGCATTCAGCCGGACGTGCTGATGGGCGGCGGCGCGCAGTATCTGTTCCCGCAGAGCACCGAAGGTTCGCGTCGCGCGGACGACCGTGACATGTACGCGGAATACGAAGCCGCCGGTTACACCATCGTCAACAGCGCGACAGAGCTGAACGACGCGCTGGCGAGCGACATGCCGGAAAAGCTGCTCGGTATCTTCCACCGCAGCGACATGAACGTCTGGCTGGATCGCAACGTCTACACCGACAACCTCGGCGACTTCACCGACCAGCCCGGTCTGGTCGATATGACCATGGCTGCCATCGACATCCTTAGCCAGAACCCTGAAGGGTTCTACCTCGAAGTCGAAGCCGCCAGCCTCGACAAGCAGATGCACCCGCTGGATCAGGAACGTGCGCTGTCCGACCTGATCGAGTTCCAGTACGCGATTGCGGCTGCCGTCGAATGGGCCGCCCAGAACGCGCCGGACACTCTGATCGTCGTCACGGCAGATCATGGCCATGGCTACGAAGTCTACGGCACGGTTGACGTGACCGCCTTCAACGCTGCGGAAGACGACATGGGCCGCCGCCAGGCCATCCGCACCTACGGCGCCGCCGGTTTCCCGACCTACACTGACTCCGACGGCGACGGCTTCCCGGAATGGGATGCGGACATCGTCTTCGCCGGTGTGGTCAACAACCACCCCGATTACACCGAGAACTTCCAGGTCAGCGAGACCCCGCGCGTCCCCGCAATCAGCAGTGACAACGGCTACGTCGACAACCCCGACGACGACCCGAACGGCATCGTGATGAGCGGTGACCTGGCCCCCAGCGACAGCACTGGCGTCCACACGCTTCAGGACGTGCCGGTCTTCGCCGAAGGCCCCGGCGCCGAGTTCTTCGGCCGCTCGATTGAGCAGTCGGACATCTTCTTCGGTATGGCCTACGCCCTGGGTGTTGACCCGCGCGGCTAAGCCTGATTCAGCTTGAGGTGGAACGCCGTTGCAGCAGCGGCGCTCCACCTATTCTTGAAAAGAGAGTTTATTGCCAGTGCCGAAATTGAGTCGTGAGTTGATCGCATGAAACGTTTGTACTTCGCAGGTATCGCATTGCTACTGGCCGCCTGTGGCACTGCCACCGACCAGCATTCTTCCATCACCGCCATCCCGCCAGAAGAGCTGACCGCCGCGGCAGACATGGCGCCGTCGCCAGCCGCGCCAACCGTCGAAGAGACGCAGGTGCTGCCGACGCCGACCCTGACGATTGCACCAACGCTCACCGATACGGCGCCGCGCGCGGCGACCCCCACCCCGCTCAACGTCGATCTTCCGGCAGGGAATGCGCGCGAGATCGCCGCGGCGACCGATACGGCCATGCGCCCGGAGGTCCAACACCTGATCACGTTTGACGAGAGCCCTGTCTCAATCCGATTCGACGAGTTCTACAATGGCTACAACCTGCGCACCGGGCTTGTCCTTTCGGATAAGCTGCTTTCGCTCGACGGTCAGACGGTCCAGATTGCAGGCTACATGGCCCCGCCGCTCAAACCGGAGCTGGACTACTTCGTGCTGACGCGCATCCGCCTCGCCTTCTGCCCGTTCTGCAGCACGGGCGCGGACTGGCCGGATGACATCGCCCTGATCTACCTCAATAACGACGACACCACCGTGGCGACGGATCATCCCATGCGTGTGACAGGCCGGATGGAAATCGGCGCGTCGATCGACCACGAAACCGGGATGGTCAGCCTCGTGCGCATCTACGCCGATAACCTGGAGATCATCCAATGAATTTGCGGATCGAAGATCTGAGCCACACGTATCCCGGCGCAGAGGCGCGCCAGGTGCTGTGCATCGACGCCTGGGCGCTGAAAGACGGCGATCAGATTCTGCTGCGCGGCGTCAGCGGCAGCGGCAAGACGACCCTGTTCAACATCGTGTCCGGCCTGCTGCACCCGACGACCGGCGCCGTCTACTATGACGATCGGCCGCTCTACGGGCTGGCCGAAGCCGCTCGCGATCGCTACCGCGCGCAGCACATCGGCTACATCTTCCAGAATCACAACCTGATCGGCGCGCTGACAGCCCTCGAAAACGTGATGATGCCGTTGGCGTTTGCGCGCACGCTCACCCCGGCAGCCCAACGGAAACGCGCCATTGAGTTGCTGGAAGCGCTCGAACTGAGTGATTACATTCACACGCTGCCCAAGCGCATGAGTGCCGGGCAGCGTCTGCGTGTGGCCGTGGCCCGCGCGCTGGCGAATAACCCGCGCGTTCTGTTGGCCGATGAGCCGACGGCAGCGCTCGACGAACACTCCGGCGAGGTCGTCATCGACTTGCTGCAATCCACCTGCGCTGACAGCCGCGCGATTTTGATCGTCGCCAGCCATGATCCGGCGCTCATCTCCCGTTTCCACCAGCGTGTCGACCTGCACGCCGGGCAACTCCACGAGGCGCAGTGGGCATGACCTACGATCTGGCGCTGGCATGGCGCAATCTACGTGCTCACCCGGTGCAATCGCTGATCCCGATGATCGTGATGGCGCTGGCAATCGGTCTCTCGATCACGGTGCTGGCTCTCAGCGACGGAGCCAAGCGCGGCATCGTCCAGGCGAGCGATCCGTTCGGCGTGCTGGTCGTCGGCCCCAAAGGCGACGGTCAGCAGTTGGTGCTGAACACGATCCTGCTGCAAGGCGCGCCACTCGGCACCATCCCACCCGAAATCTATGACAATCTGGCCGCTGACCCGCGCGTGAGCCTGGCCGTGCCGCTGGCGAAGGGCGACAACATCGGCGGCGCGCCGATCATCGGCACCAATGCGAACTTTTTCGAGCTGCGCACGTCCGTCAATGCGCCGCCCGCCTTCCAGATCGGTGATGGAGCCGTCTTCACGGACGACTTCCAGGTTGTGCTCGGCAGCCGCGCCGCGCAAGACCTGGGTCTGCACACCGGCGATAGCTTCCGGGCAGCGCACGGCGTTGGAGCGGGTCTGGAAGAAGACGTCCACGAACAGATCTTCACCGTCGTCGGCATCCTCAAGCCGGGCGGCACCGCCTACGACGGCGCGGCCTACACGACCGCTGAAAGCGTGTGGCACGTCCACGAACACGAAGAAGGTGAAGAACACGCGGAGGGAGAAGAAGGCGAGCATGAAGAGGGCGAAGAGCACGAAGAAACAGGCCTGACGGCCATCCTCGTGCAGCCGGTCGGCTTCGCCGAAGCGAACCAGATCTGGCAGGATTTCTACACGGATACGACGGCGCAGGCGGTCTTCCCCGGCCAGGAATTGGGCGGCCTGTTCGACCTGCTCAACCAGGGCGTGCAGATCCTGACCGTGGTCGGTTATCTGGTGCTGGGGATTGCCGCGCTGACGGTCTTCCTCTCGATGTACAACAGCACCATCAGCCGTGAGCGTGACATCGCCATCATGCGCAGCGTCGGCGGCAGCCGGGTCAACGTCTTCCGCGTCGTCCTGTTCGAGACTCTGGCGCTGACCATCTTCGGCGCGCTGCTCGGCCGCCTGTTGGGTTATGGCATGGCCGCCATCATCGGGACGGTTATCACCCAACGCTCGGCCATCCCGCTGCCGATTGCGTATCTGGTCAACCTGGAACCGCTGCTCTGGCTGCTGCCGATCGGCGTCGGCGTCCTGGCGGGCTTGATTCCGGCGGGGCTCGCCTACCGCGTCGACGTGGTCGAGAAGCTCTCGCCGACATGAGGGCCGGTGCTATCGGGATTGCACTGCTCGTCATCGTTCTTGTCTGTGCGGCCTGTGCCCCGGCGGAGGCAACTGCCCCGCCGGTCGCCACGGTCGATGACGCACTCCTCGCGCCGGATTTCACGGCGACGAGCCTGAGCGGCGACAGCTATACCCTGAGCGCGCTGCGCGGTCGCTGGGTGATCGTCAACTTCTGGGCAACGTGGTGCGTCCCCTGCGTGACCGAGATGCCCGCCCTGCAGCAGATCGCCGACGAGCATGCGGACACGGTCGTGCTGCTGGGCGTCAACGTGCGCGAATCCGCCGACGAGGTCGCGGCCTTCGTCGCCGAACACGACCTGCGCTTCCCGATCCTGGTCAGCCCGGACGACTCGACGTTGATCGATTATCAGGTGCTGGGCGTGCCGCAGACAGTGCTGATCGCACCGTCCGGGGAGATCGTCTACCGGCAGTTCGGGCCGGTCGAGGTCGAGGGTTTTGGCGCAGAACTGGAAACGCGCCTGGGTTCAGAGGTCTAGAACACCCGGCGCGCCAGTGTGGTCAATGGGGTTGAATACGTCCAAGCAAACGTGTAAGCCGCTTT
>JADLAY010000074.1 GCA_020849765.1 Anaerolineae bacterium | reverse complement strand
GCCTCCAGTCGCCTTCTCCAACTCGCGCTGCTGTGCCGGCGCGAGCGCGTCATCAAAGCTGATGACTTGAGCGCCTGTATCGGCTTGCAGCGCCACTACGTCCTCGCCTTTACCGCTGCCAATCAGCGTAGCCGGATTGGGTCGCTCGAGCCGCTGATCGAGAACACCGACAATTTCGAGTCCCGCCGTTGCGGCGAGTCGCTCCAACTCGGCAAGCGAATCTGCAAGACGCCAGGACGCAGGTTTTCCCTTGATCTCTACCCCGACAAGAATTGCGGTTTCAGACGGCGGCTCAACGTCGTATATTCGATGTGTTGCGATAGGTTGCCTCCGTATCCACAAGATCTTGGCTCCAGGCTCATGCGGTATGAAACCCGCTAACGCGGATCCGCGTCGGTGCTCGAAGCCTCCAAGAAGGCCTTCAGGACCCGCCCAACCCTCTCAAGTGATGTAGCGGCGACCTTATCAGCCGTATCCTGCGTGGTATGCCAGTATGGATAGTCGAAATCGATGATATCGGCTGCAAGAATCCCTTTTTGGAGAAACGGCGTATGGTCATCGATCATCGTGTGCTTGTATGTTGGGATGAAGTATTTCTCATATCCTAGCTTGGCGGCAATCGCCCATAGCCTATCCTGAAGCGCTGGCGACGAATTACGCTCTTTGTAGATTTGCTGATCGGCATCGCCGACCATGTCAACGACAATCACGGCCTGCGGCATGGTCTTGAGGTTCTGCGCCATATGCTGGGAGCCGGCGATGAACTCCCAGCCGTCCAGCCCGCCGTTATCCTCGGCATCGAAGAATGTTAGCCACACCTCGTTTTTCAACTCGTTGCGGTCCAACGAGCGCGCCAACTCCAGCAGCACCCCCACTCCGCTGGCGCCGTCGTTTGCGCCCAAAACCGGCTCGGTGCGTTTGGATCTCTGTGGATCGTTGTCAGCTCGACGTCGCGTATCGTAGTGCGCGCCGACAATGATCAGCGGGCCGCTACCGGCCTTACCGATGATATTCCGTCCCTGGATACCGCGATAGATGAATGGCTGCACCTCGACCTGCCAGTTCTGGTCGCGCAGTTTCTCGATAATGTAGTCGCCAGCTCTGACATTGGCCTCTGAGCCTGTCGGTCTCGGGCCGATCTGGGTCTGCATCAATACATGGTGATACGCCGTTCGCCCTTCGAATTGCGGCGGCGGTGGGGGTTTCGGCACGAAACCATAGGCGACCGATCCGAACCAAACGAAAACGCCGACTAGGCCGATGATCAAGATGACTTCCAGCCACCGCTCACGCAACCGAGTGTTAAGGCCTGCAAGACGCTGCTTCATGAGCTAATCTCGCTCTTCGCGCCGATTGCGGAACTCCAGACGCAGTGGCGTGCCCGAAAACGGATAGACGGCGCGAATCCGGTTTGCCAAAAATCTGGCATATGAGAAGTGCACGAGTTCCCGATCGTTCACGAAAATGACGAAGGTTGGCGGTTCGATCTCAGCTTGCGTCGCATATAGGAACTTGAGCTGCTTACCCTGTCGGTTGGGCGCTGGATGAGCGGTCACAGCATCCCGGATCAGACGATTGAGCTCGCCAGTCGGAATGCGCACCTTACGCTGGGCTGCGACCGTCAACGCCAAAGGCAGGATCTTGCTGACGCGCAGGCGTGTCAGCGCAGACACGAACAGCACCGGCACGTAATCCAGAAACTTCAGACTCTGCCTGAGTTGCTGGGCGAAGATGGCCGCCGTGTCGGTCTCCTTCTCCTCCACTGCATCCCATTTGTTGACGATGAGCACCACGCTCTTGTAGGCGTCCAAGATCAGCTCGGCCACATGCGCGTCCTGTGCCCGGATGCCCATCGTGGCGTCGACTACAAGTAGCGCTACGTCCGCGCGATCGATGGCTGAGACAGCGCGCAACACGCTATACTTCTCCACGCCGCTCTCCACCTGACCGCGCCTCCGAATGCCCGCAGTATCGATGAGCGTCATATCCTGACCTTCCCACTTCAACGGCGTATCGAGTGCGTCGCGCGTGGTACCAGGGATGGGACTCACGATGGCTCGATCCTGCTGCAAGAGAGCGTTGAGCAGAGAGGATTTGCCGACGTTGGGCCGGCCTACGATCGCGATGTGGATGCCTCGATCCTCTGAAGATTCCTCTGCCGGCGGAATCTGCGCCACGATCTCATCCAGCAAGTCGCCGGTGCCCGTGCCATGATGGGCCGAGATGGGATATGCCTCGCCCAAGCCGAGCTCGTAAAACTCCAGCGCGCTCTGACGGCGCGCCTCGTTGTCTGCCTTGTTCACTGCCAGCACCACAGGCCGACCGGAGCGGCGCAACATGTCGGCCACGTCCTGATCAGCAGCTGTGATTCCATCTTTCGCATCGACGATGAAGACGACGACATCGGCCTGCTCGATGGCGACCTCTGCTTGCTCCCGGATTTCGCGTACAAACTCGCTAGATGAGGCGCTGAGCGTCTCTGGTTGATCGCCTTTCTGACGCGCCTTGTCAGTGCTGGCTACATCGAGCCCGCAGGTATCGACCACGATGAAAGCCTGGCCCGTCCATTCCGCCTCG
>JADLAY010000073.1 GCA_020849765.1 Anaerolineae bacterium | reverse complement strand
GTTTCGGCAACAACGGCTCGATCCACGCCCACTCTTGTTCACTCAGGTCACTTGGGTAGGCTTTTCGTGCGTTCATCCCTTCAGTCTATCATCGTTATCTTCCTTTTAACAGTTACCCTCTCAGCACTCAGCACTACAACCCCCTAGGTCGCCTTCTTCTTGCTCTTCTTCTTGTCGAGCATCTCCTGCGCACGGAACTGCACGATCCGCGTGACCAGCTCGTAGGGGATCGGCTGGTCGAGCGGAAACTGGATCGTGCCTTTGGAGAAGACGTAGGGCGACAGCTCTTGCTGGAATTCCTCGGTCGCGGAGGGCGTCGGATACAGGCCGATGTGATGCTTGAAGGCGGCGAAATGCACCAGATTGCCATTCAGCTTGAACGTCGGCATCTGGTAGCTGATCGCTTCTGTGGCGTCGGGGGCGGCGTCGTGGATCGTCTGGCGCAGCGTCTGCAAAATGGCCTGAATATCGTCCGGGAACGTGGCGATATATTCGTCAATCGTGCTGAATTTGGGTGTGGATGGGGCCATGGTTTGTTGTCTCTTTTACTATGATGAACTAATTTAGCACGAATGTTCTAAGCAGTCAAGATGTTGATTGTGCACAGGGTGCATTTCAAATTGGTGGTAACTTCCCATGTGGAGCGAAAGAATTCGCCTTACCCTTCCTTTACCTGCCCCCAAAGTGAAATGCACCCTTGCGCATACCCTGAACTCTAATATCGAATAATTGATTCTTGCATTACGCTGGCAGCATGGACGAACACGAACACAAATCGGCGTACATCTCGGCCAGCGACATCGACAGGTATGTGTACTGCCAGCGCGCGTGGTGGTACCGGCAGCAAGGATTCGGCGTCGACGAGCAGAAGGCGACCGTGCTCAACCAGGGGGCACAGGGGCACGCCGCCTTTGACCGGCAGGTGACGCGCATCGAGCGGGCGCACACAACGGGCCGACGCTTGCTCTGGCTCGGCATCGCGCTGCTGATCGTCGTGATCGTTGTTTACGTGGCCCTAAACGCACAATGAGCAACGAAGCGATCTTCCTTGTCCCGCTGCTGCTGATCGTGGTCGCAATCCTCCTGCTGTGGCGCAGCGGCAGACGACGCCAAGCGCTTGGCGTGCCGGAGGGCAGCGTGGCCTACCGCGATACGCAGGAACGCCCCGGCAAACTGCTGACGTCCGAACGCCACGGCTTGATCGGGCGGCCCGACCTCTTGATCGAGCAGGGCGGTGTCATCATCCCGATCGAGAACAAGACCGGCAAAACCCCGGCGCGACCCTATCGCGGCCACGTCATGCAGTTGATCGCCTACTGTGTGCTGGTCGAGGAAACCTACGGCGTGCGCCCGCCGCATGGGATCATCCGCTACCCCGCCGCGCAGTTCGAGATCGCCTTCAGCGAAGCGCTGGAAGTCGAGCTTGAAGCGCTGATCGGCGAGATGGCCGAGAAGAGGCGGTTGGCCTCCGTCGCCCGCAGCCATCACAACCCGCGCGTCTGCGCCGCCTGCGACTACAGGTCGATCTGCGACCAGCGCGTCGAGGAGCAGCTCACGCTGCTCCCGGACGGCTGAAAGATTCCACCTGACGCTTGCCGAGTGCAACGCCTTTGCGTATGATGCACGGGGCATTGGCAAGGGATGGGGATCATGGATCACGCTCGCTACGACAAACGCAACTATCCGATTGTGGGCGTGCAAGAAGGCTACGGCGATTGGGTGCGCACCTACGAGCAAACGGTGCTCGACGAGATGGATCTGCGCCTGCTCGAACGGCTGGAAACGGTCAATTGGGCGGCGCCGGAAGTAATCCTCGATCTGGCGTGTGGCACCGGGCGCATCGGCGCCTGGATCAGCCAGCACAGCCCGGCCATCCTTGACGGGGTCGACATCACGCCGCAGATGCTGGCCGTCGCGCGGGCGAAGGATATCTACCGCGCGCTCTACACCGCCGACATCACGGATACCGGGCTGCCCGCGCAAACCTACGATTTATGCATCCAATCGCTGGCGGACGAGCATCTGCCCGCGCTGCCGCCACTGTATGCCGAGGTCGCACGCCTGACCCGGCCCGGCGGTCATTTCGTGCTCGTCGGCTATCATCCGCAGTTCCTGATGGCGGGGATGCCGACGCACTACGACCGCAAACCGGGCGAGCCGGTCACCATCCGCAGCTACGTCCACCTGTTGAGCGATCACGTCAAGGCGGCGCGTGCTGCCGGTTGGTCGCTGCTGGAAATGGACGAAGGCTTGATCGACGAGGCCTGGCTGCAGAAAAAGCCCAAGTGGCAGGTCTACGCCGGCCTGCCGATCAGCTTCTCGATGGTTTGGCAGAAGGTGTGAGGAATACCGACGCGAATCATCCGTTCTGATTCGCAAGATGCGCTATGATGGCTTCGTTGATGCTGTCCGCATCGGGCAACGGAAACATGTGACCGGCACCCTCAATCCATAGCCCTTTGGCATTGGGCATGATTTCAACAAGTTTCTTTCCATGCTCCACCGGTATGAACGAATCCGCTGTTCCGTGAATGACCAACGTTGGTATGTTGAGGGCCTTGAGTCTGTCATAGCGGGAGCCTGCCAGCGTGACGGCAGTCTGATGCTGTAATATGGCCCACAGGTTGATGCCACGCCGTTTGCGCAAGTCATAGAGCACGCGTTCAGCAGTTTCTTTGATGTCTAGCTCTTCATCCCCGACCAGCGCCAAGGTTTTGGCGGTACGCTCTTTGATCAGGTTCTTCTCCCCTCCCAGGATGCGATACTTCAGCAAAGGAAGCCCCTTCGCCAGAGAAGTGATGAAGTAACGCGATGTCAAACTGGGAAGATCCGGGTCGCCAATGTAGCCCGACGCCATGATAACCGTGAGTGATGCGACTCGTTCAGAATGATGGATGGCAAATTCCTGGGCTATCATGCCCCCCATCGAAAGGCCGACGAGATGGGCTTCCGGAACATCGAGCGCATCTAGGATCGCAACTGCATCGCCCGCCATATCGGCCAGGGAATAGGGCTGCTTTCGACTCCAGTTCTTAACCCAGTCAGACATCCCCGTTCCGCGATGATCGTAGCGAATGACATGGTAGCCAGCATCGACAAAAGCGCGGACGAACTTCGGCGGCCAGCCCAACGCATCCCCCGCCATTGACATCATGAGCAGCACAACCCCCTTCGGCGAACCAGCGGGAGAAATGCTTTCATACCAGATGTTCAGCCCATTCGACGACGCAAAGCCCGTTGTGCCGACGATCATTGGCGCCAGGTCGCACTTCATGACGCTCTCGATGATTTCATCGGTTTCAGGTGGCAGTTTGGGTCCTGAAAGAGCGACGTAACCGGCAATGGCGATGGCGAGAATAAAGATGATGACGACAAAAGTCATGACATTTTAGGCTCAGTTACTCGAATTTCGGCCCTACTACGGCCTGCTGAGCAGCCACAATCCCTTGAGCGGATCGCGCCGGTGGATGATCACTTCGACCAGTACCGCCGCGACCAGGAAGATGACGATGGTCAGCCCCCATTCGAGGCGACTTGGCGGTACGAACTCCAGCAGATCCGGCACAAAATAGGGCGCGGCGATCGTCAGCGTCGCGATGGCGATGCCACCCAGGAACAGGCGCGGGCGCGGCATGACCGTGCTGAAGCGCGTGATGAACAGCCCGTGGACGTTCCACAACACCAGCAGCCCGTAGAAGGCGATGAAGATCATGATCGTGCTGCGCGAGCGCCAGACGTCGCCGCCGTTGGTCAGGTAGGAAACGGCATAGAGCAGCGACATGGCAGCGGCACCGACCGCACCGCCGACCAGTACGTAATCGAGCACGTCGGCGCGGAAGCGCTTCATGTACTCCGGCTTCAAGACGCGGATCGCGATCAAACCGGCGGGGATGTTGATGATGCCGAACGTCACCCAACTGATCTGAATCGGGCTGATCGGGAACGGCGTGCTCATGAACCCGGCGAAGATGAAGAACAGCGTGCTGTAGATGTTCTTGACCAGGAAGATCTTGACCGTCGCGAAGATCGACTGCGTGATGGCGCGACCCTCGTGGAAGGCGCGCGGCAGCGTCGACATGGCGTTGTTGAGCAGGACGATATCGGCCACGTCCTTGGCGATCTGCGCGCCGTCGTTCATGACGACCGCCAGATTGGCTTCTTTGAGCGCGGGCACGTCGTTGACGCCGTCGCCGACCATAGCGACGTATTCGCCGCGCGCCTGCAGCGTCGCGATGATGCGGCGCTTGGTCTCCGGCTCGATGCGGGCGAAGATGGTGCCATGGACGACCGCGCCCTCGAACTCTTCCTCGGACATCTTTTCGAGCGCGTCACCCGTGTAGGCCTGATCGACCGCCATCCCGGCCTCGCCCGAGATCGCCTTGACCGTCTCCAGATTATCGCCGGAGATGACTTTGAGTTGAACGTCCTGTTCGCGGAAGGCGTCGAGCGTCGTCTGGATGTCTTCGCGCACCTGATCGTTGAGCACGACCAGCGCCAGCGGTTCGCGCGTGCCGTCGAGTCGACCATCCTGCATCGCCTGCGGCACACGGGCGAAGGCGAGCACGCGGTAGCCATGCCGTGCCAGATCGCGCGCGCGGGCGGCGACCTTCTCGTGCGTCGCCAGCACGCGTTCCGGCGCGCCGAGCACGAGCGTTTCGTTCTCAAAGACGATGGCGCCCCATTTGCGCGCGGAATTGAACGGCACTTCGCGCGTCTTGACGATGGCGGGCGGCAGCGTGTCTTCGATATCGTTGGTGAACAAGGCGACGGCGGCGGCGGTGCGGTTGAGATGGCCGAGATTATTGACGTAGAGCGACAGCCGCGACCGCGTGTCCTCGACGTCCTCACCATTGAGCGATTCGATGTCAATCACGCGCAGTTGGTTGCGCGTCAGTGTGCCGGTCTTGTCGAAGCAGAGCGTGGTCACGTTCGCCATCGATTCGACGGCGTTGACGCGCTGGACGAGCGTCTGGTGGCGGCTGATCGAGATCGCGCCGATTGTCAGCGCCAGGATGGCCGTCAGCACGAGGCCCTGCGGCACCAGGCTGGTGACGAAGACGACGGCATTGCGGAACGTCTCCAACTCCGGCACGAGCATGTTGGTGTTCAGGTAGCCGCTGATGAAGATCATCGGCGTGCATATCGCCATGACGATGACGGACATCTGGACGATGGCGGCCAGCTTCTGCTGCGTTGGCGTCAGCACGCGGCGGTAGGTCTTGGCGACGGTCGACAGCTTGTTGATCGCGCTGTCTTTGCCGACGCGGGTGGCGACCATGACACCCGTCCCCGCGATGCAGAACGAGCCGGAATGGATCTGATCGTCCGCCTCTTTGAGCACGGCGTCGCTTTCGCCAGTGAGCTGCGATTCGTCCATTTCGAGGGCGTCGCTGGAGAGGACTCGCCCGTCGACGACCATGCGGTCGCCGGGAGCGATCGGCAGCACGTCGTCTTTGACGATCTCGGCGATCGGGATGTGTGTCAGCTTGCCGTCACGCCAGACCTGGACGTCGTGTGCTGCCAGCGCCGCCAGTTGATCCAGCTTGCGCTTGGCGTTGATCTCCTGGAACATGCCGAGCACGGAGTTCCAGAAGACGCTGAACCCGGCGAAGACCACGGTCGCGTAATCGCCCTGGAGCAGCACCACGAACAGCAAAACCGTCAGGATGATGTTGAAGAGATTGAAGACGTTCTCGCGGATGATCTGCACGTATGTGCGGCCACCGCGTGCTTTGAACCGGTTGGTTTCACCACGCTGGACGCGTTCGGCGACTTCTGCGGATGTCAGGCCCTGCGCAGTGAGATGTGCTGCCAATACGATACCACTCCAGTCTTGTTCGAGGCTGGTCGTCTTAAGTGTAACAAAACTGCGCCTGCGCCAATATGGTGAAATAATTGTGGGGGATTGGCTTTTGGCGACTGGCTGTTAGTCGTTAACTCTTGGCCATTAGCCAGAAATCGAACGTCAACTCCGGGTTTTCCTCACTCATTACTCGCTGCTCATTGCTCATCACCATATTTCTGAGCACCGACTACCGAGCACTGAGCACCCTCTCTCCCCGTCACCTAGCCCTCACGCCAGCCCGTACATCTCCCACGAGTAGGCCGGGGCATAGCTAAGGACGCGCGCGGCTTTGGCATAGTCGAACAGCGAGCGATTGCCCTCGAAGCCGGGCTTGATCTCGGCGCCGGGATAGAATTCGCGGGCCAGCGGGACGATGTCCTGGTTCATGAATGAGTTGGCGGCGCTGGCGAAGAATGGCTCGTGCCCGGTGATCTCTGTCGTCAGCGCGAGGCGGCAGATCTGGCCGACGTCGCGCGTGTCGATGTAGCTCCACAGGTTGGTCGCGCCGAAGGCCGGGTCGTCCCAATGCGGCCACAACTGCGCCTTGAACGTCTCTGGCGTATGAATCCACGGGAAGCGCAGGCTGACGACGCTCAACGCTCCCGCGCAGCGGCGCACGAACGCATCGGCCAGCTCCTCGCCGACATATTTCGAGATGGCGTAGGCATCCTCCGGCGTCTTGGGATGCTCCTCGTCAATCGGCAGGTAGCGCGGCTTGAATGCCGTGTAGAAGAACGGCACGCCGAGCACCGACATACTGCTGACGTTGACGACACGCGCGATGCCGAGCGAGGCGGCCACCTCGAACACGTTGAAGGCCGCCATCACATTGGTGCGGAAGACCTGCTCTGGCGTGTGATAGGTCGGGCGCGGGATGGCGGCCAGATGCACGACCGCGTCCGCCCCGGCCAGCGCGCCGTAGACCTGGCCGATGTCCTCGCAATCAACCAGCTTGTAGGGGGCGATGGCTTCCGGCAGCGGCGACCGGTCGATGCTGACGACCTCGACGCCGTGCGCGACCAGATCCTGTACGACGGCATAACCGGTCAATCCGCTGCCGCCCGTGACCACGACCTTCATGAGAACCTATCCTGCCTGTGATGATGAATCATGCGCGCAGATTGAACCGCAAAGGCGGGGAAGACGCAATGCGGCTGTTGGCTGTTGGGATGAACCACAGAGTCACAGAGGTCACAGAGTGGGGGTTCGTAGGGGCGCATCACGATGCGCCCGGACCCAGCGTTTGAGGGGAGGCCATTGCACTCGCTCATCCTTTCCGCTTAAATGAGGCATATGCCAACCGCCAATACCCAACTGCCAAATAGCCAAGAGCCGCCATCATGACTGACGAACTGACCCATCTCGATTCTGAAGGCAAGGCGCGCATGGTCGACGTCGGCGCCAAGCCTGACAGCGAACGTATTGCTGTCGCCGCGGGGACGGTGACGATGCAGCCGGAGACGCTGCGCCTGATCCGCGACGGCGCGATCAAGAAGGGCGACGTGCTGACGATCGCGCGCATCGCCGGGATCATGGCGGCCAAGCGCACCGCCGACATCATCCCGCTATGCCATCCGATCGCGCTGACGCATCTCGACGTGGAGATCGCGCTCGACGAGGCGGCCAATGCCGCGCGCATCACGGCGACGGCGCGCACGATCGGCAAGACGGGCGTCGAGATGGAAGCGCTGACCGCAGTCAGTGCCGCCGCCCTGACCATCTACGACATGGCGAAGGCGGTCGACCGGGCGATGCGCATCGGCGACATCCGCCTGCTGGAAAAGCGCGGCGGCGTCCACGGTGACTATCGCGCGGAGGATTGAGCGCTTTCCATCTTACAGAAGCACGCTTGAACAGCGAGACTCGCTCGCTTCTGCGCAGACGCTCATAGCCGCTTCAGGTGGCTTGATGCCCTTTGGCCGACTGGCTTCAGCCGTCGGCGGCGAAATTGAAGACAAATCACCGAACGCGACCGGTCCCATATGGTCGTTGGCTTATGCGAGTCTGCCCGCTAGAATGATGCCACAAGACTATTCCTGTTGATGAATGGGCAGACACATATGGCGCAGGAAAAACGCAAATTTGGCTTTGAGACGCGGATGCTCCATGCCGGGCACATCCCCGACCCGGTGACTGGCGCGCGCGCCGTGCCGATCTACCAGACGACCTCGTACGTCTTCGAAGATACGGACAAGGCGGCGCAACTGTTCGAACTCAAGCAGTACGGCAACATCTACACGCGCATCAACAACCCGACGACGGCGACCTTCGAGGAGCGCATCGCCTCGCTCGAAAACGCGACCGGCGCGGTGGCGACCGCCAGCGGCATGGCGGCGCAGATGACGACGATGATGACGCTGCTCGAACCGGGCGACGAGATCGTGTCGTCGGCGCATCTCTACGGCGGGACGGTCACACAGTTCACGCACACGTTCAGGAAGCTCGGCATCACCGTCCACTTCGTCGACCCGACCCACATCGACGACTGGGCCGCGGCGATCACGCCCAAGACGCGCGCGCTCTACGGCGAGACCATCGGCAATCCGCGCGGCAGCATCCTCGACATCGAGGCGCTGGCCGACCTTGCGCACGCGCACAAGATGCCGCTGATCGTGGACAGCACGTTCGCGACGCCGTATCTGTGCCGCCCGATCGATTGGGGTGCCGATCTGGTCGTGCATTCGGCGACCAAGTTCCTGGGCGGGCATGGCAACTCGATTGCGGGCGTCGTGCTCGACTCCGGCAAGTTCGATTTCAGCACCTTCAGCACCATCGCCGACCCCGACCCGGCTTATCATGGACTCAAATTCTACGAGACGTTCGGCCATTACGGCTTCCTGATGAAGGCGCGCGCCGTCACCCTCCGCGATACCGGTGCGGCGCTGTCGCCCTTCAATGCTTTTCTGTTGATCCAGGGGCTGGAGACGCTCTCGCTGCGCATGGAGCGCCACGTGCAGAATGCGCAGGCGGTCGCCCAGTTCCTCAGCCAGCACCCGAAGGTCGATTGGGTCGCCTACGCCGGGCTGCCGGACAACGAATATCACGCGCTGGCGCAGAAATACACGCCGAAGGGGCCGGGCGCCATCTTCACCTTCGGCATCAAGGCGAGCAATCCGCGCGCGGCGGGTAAGGAATTCATCGAATCGCTGCATCTATTCTCACATCTCGCCAACGTGGGCGATGCGCGCAGCCTGGTCATTCATCCCGCCTCGACCACGCACCAGCAGCTTTCGGACGAAGAGCTGGCGGCGGGCGGTGTCGATGCCGGGATGATTCGTCTCTCGATCGGATTGGAAACTCTGGAGGATCTACTGTGGGATCTGGATCAAGCCTTGCTGTCGACGTCAGCATGAACACCGTCCTCGATGAGGCGGCGCGTATCAAATATCAGGACCCCGGCACTGTCCGCACCATCCTGAGCAATACCAAAACGATCGCGATGGTCGGTCTATCGCCCAAGAGCGAGCGGCCCAGCCATTTCGTGGCGACCTATTTGCAGTACGAGGGCTACCGTGTCATCCCGGTCAACCCGATGGCGAAGGAAGTGCTGGGCGAGAAATCCTACCCGGACTTGCTGAGCGTGCCCGACAAGATCGACATGGTCAACGTCTTCCGCCATCCGGACGAGTGCCCGGAGATCGCGCAGCAGGCGGTCGAGATCGGCGCTAAGACGCTGTGGCTGCAGCTGCGCGTCGTCAGCCTGGAAGCGGCGCGCATCGCCGAGGAAGCCGGGCTGAATGTGATCATGGATCGCTGTGTCAAGATCGAGCACGGGCGTTACAACGGCTCGCTGCACTGGGTCGGCATGAACACGGAGATCATCACGGCCCGGCGCGGGCGGCGCTATTTCTAGAGACAGGGGACGTGGGATCTGGGGGTAGGCGGACGAGGCACGCCTCGTCCCTACAATACCGCCTGTAGGGACGCCATTCTTGGCGTCCGTCCCCGTTTGAATTTCTCCGCGATCTCCGTGCCTCCCTGGTTCACATATCCCAAGGACTGCCGATGAATGTGCGGGTGCTGCTGTTTGCGACGTTGAAGGATGCCATCGGGCGCGGCGAGGTGGCGCTGTTTTTGCCCGCATCAGAGGCGACGGTCACTCAGGTGCGGGAGGCGCTGGCGGCGCAGCATCCGGCGCTGGAGCGGCATCTGCCGAATGCGGTGGCGGCGGTCAACCAGGAGTTCGCCTTCGCCGAGGACGCTGTCCACGACGGTGACGACGTCGCTTTCTTCCCGCCCGTGAGCGGCGGCGCGGACTACCCGGAGATCTGCAAGCTGGCGGACGAACCGCTCGACCTCGATGCGCTGCTGGCGGAGATCACCGTCCCGGCGACGGGCGCGGTCTGCGTCTTCAGCGGCATGGTGCGCGGCGAAACCGCCTCCGCCGATGGCCCGCAGCAGACCGAACACCTGGAATACGAAGCCTACGCGCCGATGGCCGTCGCCAAGATGCGCCAGGTCGCCGCGGAGATCCGCGCGCAGTTCCCCGGCGTGCAGGGCATCGCCATCGTCCAGCGCGTCGGCAAGCTCGAAGTCGGCCAGAACACGATCCTGATCGCCTGCGCCAGCGGGCATCGGAACAGCGGCTGCTTCGAAGGCGCGCGCTACGGCATCGATCGCCTCAAAGAGATCGTGCCCGTGTGGAAGAAAGAGGTACGCCCGGACGGCAGCGCCTGGGTCGAGGGCGGCTATCTGCCGGAGGCGGGGGACAAGAAGGGGAGTGAAGGGTGAGTGAGGGGCACGGCGGTGGACGACGCAGGCGTCGTCCGCTACGACTCTTCGCTCTCTACCTTCATCTTATCTTGAAATCGTCATGCTCGACCCGTCACGCCCAACGCCACCTCGCAAAAAGCGGTATGCTATCCGCAAGAGTCCTCATGTGTAAGGTCGCGTCGGGCTGCGTCGCCAGCCACGCGATCGTACAGAAAGGTCTGCTGATGGTGATTCGGTTAGTGAGCAGCGCGTTCGAGCCTGGGCACACGATCCCCGCCCGGCATACCTGCGATGGCGAGGACGTCTCGCCGCCGCTGCGCTGGGAACACGTGCCGTCGAACGCAATCAGTCTGGCGCTGATTTGCGATGATCCCGACGCCCCGGCGGGCACCTGGACGCACTGGCTCATCTACGACATCCCACCGGAGATCGACACGCTGGCGGAGGGCATCCCGACCGACGGGACACTGCCGTTCGGCGCGCGCCAGGGTACGAACAGCTTCGGGCGCATCGGCTATGGCGGCCCATGTCCGCCACGGGGCAGCTCGCATCGCTATTTCTTCACCCTCTACGCGCTCAACAGGCGCCTCGACCTGCCATCAGGCGCCATCAAAGCGACGGTGCAGTCAGCGCTCGAAGGTCATGTCGTCGGCGAAGGTCAGCTCATGGGCGTCTACCAGCGGCGTTGAGGGCAATATCCCGCGTTCTTGCATCGTGCCAGGGCGGCGCGCGTTTGATAGAATGAATATCTTCGCAAGTCGCACCTGAGGAGTACTCCCATGACACGACGGGTGGTCGTCACCGGCATGGGCATGATCAGCCCCCTGGGGCACAATGTAGCGCAAACGTGGGACAACATCGTCGCGGGTAAGAGCGGCGTCGGGCCGATTACACGCTTCGATACCGAGCGGTTCAGTGTCAAGATCGCGGCAGAGGTCAAGGACTGGGACCCTGCGCAGTTCATGCCTGCCAAGGAAGCGCGCCGCCGCGACGCCTACCAGCAGTTCATCGCCGTTGCCGCGCGCGAATGCGTGGCCGATGGCAATTTCGCGGTCGATGCGGATGCGCCCGGACGCACCGGCGTCATCATCGGGTCGGCGGTCGGCGGCGTCAGCGCCTACTACGATGAGGCGATGATGATCTTCCAGACCGGCGATCCACGTCGCATCACGCCGTTCGGCATCCCGATGTTCATGGTCAATGGTGGCAGCGACAACGTCGCCATCGAGATCGGTGCCATGGGGCCATCGTACACGCCGGTCAGCGCCTGCGCCACCGGTGCAGATTGCATCGGCGTCGCTTTCGATCTGATCCGGCTGGGCCGTCTCGATCAGGCGCTGGCGGGCGCGGGCGAGGCGCCGATCTTCCCGATCGGCATCGCCGCCTTCGACCGCACGGGCGCTTGCTCGCGCGAAAATGCCGATCCGCAGCATTCACCGCGCCCGTTCGCCAAGGATCGTCCCGGCCTCGTCTTCAGCGAAGGCGCCGGAGTCGTCGCGCTGGAGGCACTCGAGCACGCCAAGGCCCGTGGCGCGCACATTTACGGCGAGATCATCGGCTACGGCAGCAATTCGGATGCCTTCCACATCACGGCGCCCCAGCCGGACGGCAGCGGCGCGGCGGCGGCGATCCGTATGGCGCTCAATGACGCGGCGCTGAATGGCGACGGCCTCGACTACATCAATGCGCATGGGACTGGCACCGGCCTCAACGACGGCATGGAGACGAAGGCGGTCAAGACGGTGCTCGGCGCGCGCGCCTACGACGTGCCGATGAGCTCGACCAAGAGCATGACCGGCCACGCGATGGGCGCGACGGCGGCGATGGAGGCGATCTTTTCGCTGCTCTCGATCCGCGATAACGTCGCCCCGCCGACGATCAACCTGGACGAGCCAGACCCGGAGTGCGATCTCGACTACGTGCCGGGCAGCGCACGCCAGATGCCGATCAGCACGGTCATGAGCAACTCGTTCGGCTTCGGCGGCCACAACGTCTCGCTGATCTTCCGCCGCTTCGCGGACTGAGTCCATGCGAAGGCCAGTGAGGCGCATTTGCGAGGGGAAGAATTGAACCGCAAAGGCGTAAAAACGCAAAGGGAGAGGGTGGGAAGCAGATTTTGCTTGCCATATGGTTTTATGGGCCAGAGCTGAACGATGACTGACGATGCACCGAGATTTGGCACGACACTCGATGGACACATTGAACGCTGCGTCTATCGTGTCATCGGGGCGGCGCTGGAAGTTCACAAACATCTCGGCCCAGGCTATCTTGAGAGCGTCTATGCGGATGCCCTGGCGTCATGAACTGTCGCTACAGGGCACTTCGTTTGTACGGCAGTATCCCATCGGCATCGACTACAAAGGCAAGATCGTCGGTGAGGGGCGGGTCGATCGGTTCGTGGACGGCTGTCTGGTCATCGAACTGAAAGCCGCCAACTCGCTCTTGCCGATTCACCGGGCTCAGGTACTTTCGTATCTGCGAGCCACGGGATGCCAGTTAGGACTGCTGATCAATTTCAACGTCGTGACGCTCAAACAAGGCGGCATCCGGCGCGTAATCTATCGCGGTTAAGCCTGCCCCTTTGTGTCCTTTGAGACTTTGCGGTTCAACTCTTTTCTTCGTGTCCTCTGCGTCTCGGTGATTCAATTCTCGCTTGCGCCGCTCGCGCCTTTGCGGTTCAATCTCCGTTCTCTGTGTCCTGCGTGGTAGACGAGCTATGACTCTCGAGGACTTTCTCACCTTTAACGACTTCCGCTTTCGCAATTCCGTGCTGCTCCGGGAAGCGCTGACCCACAGCAGCTTTCTCAACGAGCACCCGGACGGCGGGCCGGATAACGAACGGCTCGAATTCCTGGGCGATGCCATCCTCGCCTACCTGAGCGCTGAGATGCTGTTCACACGCTTCCCGGGGATGCGCGAGGGCGAGATGACCCGCCTGCGCGCGGCGCTCGTGCGCGCGGATACGCTGGCCGACATGGCGCGCGAGTGCAAGATCGGCGAGGCGCTGCGCATGGCGCGCGGCGAAGAAGCGACCGGTGGACGCGAACGCGTCACACTGCTCGGCGATGCCTTCGAGGCGCTGCTCGGCGCGCTCTATCTCGACCAGGGCATCGACCGCGTGCGCGATTGGCTGCTGCCGCGCCTGAGCGTGCGGTTGGACGAAGTCATGCGCAATGCCCTCGACAAAGATGCGCGCAGCCTGCTGCAAGAGATCATGCAGGAGCGCACCGGCATCACGCCGACCTACACCGTCGTCGGCGAGCACGGGCCGGAGCACGAGAAAGAGTTCACCGTCGAGGTGCGCGTCGGCGATCAGGTGCTGGCGCAGGGCACGGGCCGCAGCAAACAGACGGCGGCCCAGGATGCCGCCCGCCGCGCCCTTGAAAACGACCCCGACTGATGAGCTAAGGACGCCTGCATGAGGCTGCGCGACGCGTTGGAGATCGAGTCCGGTGATGTGGTCGCCCTCGTCGGCGCGGGCGGTAAGACGACGACGCTCGCCCGGCTGGTGCATGAGTGCGCTGCTGACGGCCTGCGTGTGCTGGCGACGACCACGACGCGCATCGCCGCCGCGGAACTTGCGCTGTTCGACCGCGCGGCCACGCTCGACGCAATCCCGGCCAATGCCACAATGGAAAATGGACACTCGCTGTTCGTCTACGATCGCGTCGAAGGCGGAAAGGCCATCGGTATCGCGGCCGACCAGCTTGCAGGTGTGATTGACGCCCTGCGCCCCGACGTCACGCTGATCGAGGCCGATGGTGCGCGCCGCCTGCCGCTCAAGCTGCCCAAAGCCCACGAACCGGTCATCCCATCGCAAACGACACTGATCGTCCACCTGGCGAGCCTGAACGCACTCGGCCAACCGCTTGACGAGGATCACGTCTACAACGCTGCGGAATTGGCAGCGGCGCTCGGCGTGCAGGCCGGCGCGCACGTGACGGTTGACCGGCTGGCGGCGACGCTTCGTGCGAGCCTCGCCCACGCCCCAGCGCGGCTGGAGTCGGCGCGCACGGCGGTCTTCCTGAACGCCGTCGAGCGCGAGAGTGCTCCGCTCGTCTATGCCCGCCGTATCGCGCGCCAATTGCTCGCCGAACGTGATGTCGATCGCGTGTTGATCGGCGCGGCCCAGGGCGACGATCCGGTGCTTGAGGTGCGGCGGCGCACGCTGGCGATTGTGCTGGCTGCGGGCATGTCGCGCCGCATGGGCCAGCCGAAAGTCCTGCTGCCCTGGGGCGATCAGGTCGTGCTCGAACGCATATTGAGCCAGTTGGCCGGCGCGGTGGACGAGTCCATCGTCATCACCGGCGCGCAGCGGGAGCCGGTCAAGGCGATTGCGGAGCACTTCTGCGCGACGTGTGTCCACAACCCGGACTACGCCGAGGGTGATATGCTGTCGTCGCTGCAAGTCGGCCTGCGCGCGCTGATCGAACGGGAGGCGCAGGCGGCGCTCGTCGTCCTCGGCGACCAGCCGATGATCCGCGCGCGCAACGTGCACAAGATCGTGCAGGCATACGCGCAGGGGCAGACCGGGCTGGTCGCGCCGAGTCACCACATGCGCCGCGGGCACCCGATTCTGATCGACCGCCGCTACTGGCAGCCGATCCTCGATTTGCCGCCCGGCAGCGCCCCGCGTGACGTGATCAACCAGCACGCGGACGACATCGCCTACGTCAACACGGACGACAGCGTGCTGCGCGATATCGATACGCCGGAGATCTACCGGGAGGAGCTGCGCCGCGCCGGATTCTAGTTGCTGAATTTTCTGTGAAAGCGCCGCGCTTTAAGTTTCCAATCGTCGCGTTGTGCGTAAGATAGAGTAATGAACACAGAGCTTGACTATTCTTTGCCAATGGATCGTCTCCTGAAGCGATTCGCCAAGGGACGATTCCTGGCTTCCTGGAAACGACTGACAACGCCAATCCGCAAGCTCACCGACCCTGAGCTGTATCAGGAAGTGCGCATCCTGTCATCGTTGTTGATCGTGATCTTCCTGATCGCGTTCTTCGGCATGCCGTCGCATCTCCTGCAGCCCGAAGCGGTTCCGGGGACGCACACCGCTCGCCTGATCCTGCACGGCCTTAACTGTTTGTTCATCGCCACCAGCTATCTGTTGGTACGCCATGCCCGCACCACGACCGCACTCGCGCTCTTCATCGTCTCGTGGTCGGTCGAAGTCTATGCCGAGTCGTGGCTGCTCCAGGGCAGCGACCATTACGTGCTTCTCTACGCAATGATCTTGCCCGTCTTCATCCTCAGCCTCTTTCGGTCGACGCGCAGCGGTACGGTGCTGGCCGTCGTCCAGGTCGCGGCGATCATCCTGCTGCCGCTGCTCAAGTCCGAGGCGGCGGCGACGCTCGCGCCCGCGTTCTCGCTGGCTCTGGTATCGCTGCTCGTCCTGGCGATCAGCAACGCGGGCCGCCACATCCAGATGGTCTACCGGTCGAGTATCGCCCTGCGCGAAGAACGCTACCGCGAACTCTTCAACAGCGTCACCGACCTGGTCGTGATCGTGGACTCGACCGGCGAAATCCTCCAGGCGAATCGTTCGGCACAGCGCCTGTTCGGCTGGACGTCCGACGACCTGGCCGGGCACAAGTTTCACGAGTACGTGCATCCGGACGATCTCGTCGCTCTGGCGCAGGCATTCCAGAATGGCGTCGAGATGATGGTCGACGGCAGACCATCACCGTTGGTGGAAGGGCGCGTGCGGACGCGGGCCGGGGCCTACCGCTGGATGGAGTTCAATTCGACGCCGCACGTCGTCGATGGTGCGGTGCGCATGTTCACCACGACAGCGCGCGATATCGGCGAACGCAAGCAAACCGAAGCGAACCGGCTTAAGATCGCCGTCGAACGCGAGCAGTGGACGCTGCTGCAAAAGTTCGTCGCGTCCATCTCGCATGATTTCCGCACCTCGCTCAGCAACATCGAAACCAACCGTTACCTGATCGAGCGCGCGCTCGAGCCGGAGCAGGGCGAAGCTCTGGCGCCGCGCATGGACGTGATCCGCAAGCAGGTTTCGCGCCTGAACGAGCAGCTCGAAAATCTGCAGTTCGTGACTTCGCTCAAGGCGTCACGCACGGTCCACGTGGACATGGAGAGTATCGCGCGTCAGGTTGTCAGCGATCTGGCGATGGTCGCGGCGGAAAAGCAGGTCACGGTCGTCACCGAAATCGAGCCGACCGTCAGCCCGGTCAACGGCGATGGGGAATATCTCTATCGCGCGGTGCGCCATCTGGTCAGCAACTCGATCACCGCCAGCAAGTTCGGTGGCCAGATCGAACTTGCGCTCAAGCAGATCGAGGACTGCGTCATCATCCAGATGCACAACACCGGCCCGGAGATCTCGACCGCCGACCTGGAGCGCATCTTCGAGCCGTTCTATCGCGTCGATAACGCCCGCTCGATCAGCCAGGGCGGCATCGGCATCGGCCTGACGCTGGTCAAGATGGTCGCCGAGACCTACGGCGGCAGCGTGGCGGTCGAGAGCAACCCCGAATGCGGCACCTCGTTCACGATCAAGCTCCCGGCGATCGCCCACAGCGTGTAAAGCGATGACGATAGCGGGCCGGGCTGGGCTTAAGGCTCCGGCAGCAGCAGCCGGCGCAGGCGCATGATGTCGTCTTCGCTCAGGCCGATGCTGCGCAGATAACCCGCGCTGCCGCCATAGGCCGACTGCAGATAGCCGAGCGTTTCCAGCATTGCGCTCGGCTCGGCATCCAGCAGCCGCTCATAGGCACCGACGTCGATCATGGCCGGGCGACCGGCGCGCAGCTCGTCCATCATCGGTTCGATGAAGCGCTTGCTCAACGCATAATCAGCGGCGATCTGGTCGAAGGTGACGTCGGCGACGGCCAGCAGCAGCGCCGCGACCAGTCCGGTGCGATCTTTGCCCGCCGTGCAGTGGAACAGTAGCGGCTGATCGCTGTGCAGAGCCAGATGGCGGAAGATATTGACCAGCGGCTGCCAGGCATCGTCCAACAGGTGCCGGTAGATCTCCGCGAGCGAGGGTGGCGCAGGCAGTCTGCGCGGGCGCGGCGGATTGCCGAACAGCGCGATGTGGGTGTAGATGAAACCGTTCGTACCGGCAAAGACGTTGGGCAGCAGTGAGACTTCGTCCGGGCGGCGCAGATCGAGGATCGTCCTGATGCCGAGATCGGCCAGCTTCTCCTGATCTTCCATCGTCAAACGATGCAGGCTATCGGCGCGGAAAACGCGCCGCCACCGCGTCACCTGACCTTTGCGCGTGGTGTAGCCTCCCAGATCGCGAACGTTGTAGGCGCCTTCCAGTTCGATGTGGCGCGGATACGTCCCGTCGACTGATGCGGGCATACGAATGTACCTCTAGACACTCTCCGGTTTGTGGTTGTTAAAGAACAGGGCAGGTGTAACACCTGCCCTGAGTGAACCCTTCCGGTCGTTTACTGTTGCCTGAGCCACTTGAGCAGGCGATTGACGACGCTGCGTTTCTGCGCCAGCTCCTGGTGATACTCGTGTTGAAGCTGCCGCGTGAGATACTCAAGCTCGACCGCATGCAAGCGTGCGCCATTGACGATCACCCACTCGTGATCCAGGGCATGGAGATCACGCGGGCGACGATGGTAGACGCGCTGGTACGCCTGCGCGTAGTCGAACATCGCTTGCTTGACGTTGATGACGTTCACCACTACAACTCACCCTGCCAACCGGATGCAATATGATACTTCTATTATTTTATCACTATCCGGATTTTGTCGCGAGGCTTTATTAGAATTTACGAACCTAACCAGTCATGCGCCTGCAGGGCGTCCTCGATCAATTGCGCGGCGAGTTCGTGACCCGCGACATTCCAGTGACCATCCGATGGGAAATAAAGCATCTCGCCACTTTCAGCCTGCGCTCGAAAGCCATCCAGCAGGTTGAGGTAGGCGAATCCATTGGCATTCGCTATCTCGCCGAGATGAGTCGCTGTATCGTCCAGCTGCGCCACGTCGAAGTCAGACATGACGTCGGCAATTTCCGGCCAATAGACTTGCTCACGCGCCGGGATGAAGATCACCATCACCTGGGCATCGTTTTCCGCTGCGAGCTGGGCCGTTTCTGCCAGCGCATCTTCCGTCAGCTGCCAGCCGCGCTGCACTTCAGGATCTGCCGGGTCGGTCATGCGCCAGGGATAATCGCTGATCCGCATCTTGAGCGATCCCCGCTCGAAGGGTTGGCCGCTGTTGGCCAGCAGCGCGAGATCCGGCTGTGCGAGGACGGCCAGGAGTTGAACCGTGCGCAGTTGCAGCGGCAGCGGCAGCTCGGAATCACGCTCCGCCTCGGCCTTGTAATCGGTCCTGCCGGAGGTGATGAAGGACTCTGCCCCCGTGCTTTCTGGCAAGTCGTTGGCGAAGAAGGCCCACAGCCAGATATGACTCTGAAGTGGAACCGCATGACGGCGCAGCGCTGCCGGGTAGACGTAGGAATTCCACCCTGCCCATCCCAGATTGGCGACACTGTGACCGCTGATGGCTTCCAGTCGCTGAGGCCACGATTGATCGTTTTCCACGCCAAGGCCGAAGGTGAACGAATCGCCCACCGCTGCGATTTCCTGTGGGCCATCGAAGGGATCGTCGCGCAGGCCATCGGCGTTCGTGCGCACGGTATAGCGAAACTCGGGGTGGCCTGTGATTGTAAGATTAAGATTGGCTTTGAGATGCAGCAGCAGTTCGTCATCGGACTGCCACTGCTCGATCGATTGGCGCTCGAAGGCGAAACGATTTGGCATCGGCACAAGCCTCAGGAAGATTTCCAATACGACCAGTCCCATGATCAATCCGAAGCCAATCAGCAAGAGCATGGTCACGGGTTTTGGTAGAGCACGTCTGTGAGCAGTCATCATAAGTTCCTGGTAGCGGCCAATTCTATAATCAGTCTATACCTCGCGAGGAACGAGTGAGCGTTAATGCGTTCCGTTAACGCCCACGAGAACGCGGTATAATAGCCGCCTGATTCGTTCTCGCAGCAGGAGTGACTGCCATGCGCTACAGCCAGGAAGATTACACGCGTGCCGTCGAGGTGATCCGCAGCCGCACGACGCTGACACCGAAGATCGGCATTGTGCTCGGTTCGGGCCTGGGGCCGCTGGCCGACGCGGTCGAATCGGCGGTGGCGGTGCCCTACGCGGACATCCCCGGCTTCCCGCTCTCGACCGTACAGGGTCACGCCGGCAGGCTGGTGATCGGCCATCTGGTCGGGCAGCCGGTGCTCGTGCAGCAGGGGCGCACGCACTTCTACGAAGGCTACGACATGGAGCAGGTCACCTTCGCCATCCGCCTGATGCGCGAACTGGGCGTCGAGACAGTCATCCTGACCAACGCGGCGGGCGGCATCAACACCAACTTCGACGTCGGTGACATTATGCTGATCGTCGATCACATCAATTTCGTCGGCATGGCCGGGCACAACCCGCTGATCGGCCCCAACGACGAGCGCATCGGGCCGCGTTTCGTCGGCATGGCCCAGGCCTACGACCGTCAGTGGGCGGCGCTGGCGCGGCGTGTCGCCAAAGAGCAGAACATCACCCTGCGCGAGGGCGTCTATGCCGGGCTGGCCGGGCCATTCTTCGAGACGCCCGCCGAGATCCGCATGCTGCGCACGTGTGGGGCCGATGCCGTCGGCATGTCGACCGTCCACGAGACCCTGGTCGCGCGCCACGGTGGGATGCGCGTGCTGGCCTTCTCCAGTATCACCAACATGGGCATCGACAAGCTGGACACCGACCAGGAAGCCAATCACTTAGAGGTGCTCGAAGCGGGCAAAGCCATCGTCCCGCGCATGACGGCGCTGCTGCGCGGCGTGCTGGCGGAGATGGCCCACGCCTAGCTGGGGTGGGTTCGGTAAGACAGAGAGTCAGGCACTGAAGGCGAAACGCCAACGACTATGACGGGACTTGTGTTTTTCATCGAGCAGATCGCGCTCGGTCTGTACATCTTCATCGCCCTTGGCCTGCTCCTGACTCTGCGGACGCTGCTCCGTGCACGCGGCGAATATCGCGCGACGCGTTACGAATTGGAGCGTGACCTGGCGCGCTATCGCCAGGGCAACGCCTTCACCGTGGTCGTGCTGCTGATCGAGGCGGCGCTGTTCGTGCTCGGCGTGCAGCAGGTGATGGCGCCGACGCTGCGCGGCCAGTTGGACGAGGTGCAGCTCGCTCAGGTGCTGCAGCCGGAAGATGGCAACTTTGAGACGCCGGTGCTCGAAGTCGGCAGCGAGCCATTCGTGCCGGATACGAGCAACGTCGTCATCAACCCGGAGCTGCTGGGGCAGCGCGCCCTGGCCACGCCGACGCTGACGCCGACCGCCGTCGGCACCATCATCCGCAACGCGCCCGCGACAGTCGGCTGCGAATCGCCGGATGCGCAGCTCGTCGTGCCCGCCAACGGCATGATCGTGTTCGATCCGATCGTCGTGCGCGGCGTGGCGACGACGGACAACTTCGCTTTCTACCGGCTCGAATTGATGGGCGGCGCACTGACCAACTTCGGCGTGCTGACGCAGAGCACGTCGCCCGTGCGCGAGACGGGCGAACTCGGTCAGTTCACGCCGTCGATCTACGACCGCGGCGAGTACCGCTTCCGCCTGACGGTCTTCGACGTGACGGCGGCGGTCAAAGCCTCGTGCGAAGTCACCATCTACATCAGCGATCCTCCGGCAACGGCGACGCCGCTCGGCACGCAAGCCCCATGAACGCGCATACAGAGTCACGCCCGGCGCTTGGCATCGTCGGGGCGGGTAAGGTCGGCGGGGCGCTCGCGCGGCTGGCTCATGCGCACGGCTATGTCATCACAGCCGTGAACAGCCGCCAGCCATCCGACGCGGTTGCTCTGGCGGAGGTTGTCGGTGCGCAGGTCGTTGCATCCGCCGCGGAAGTCGTCGCGCGTGCCGATCTGACTCTGCTGACGATCCCGGACGACGCGCTGGCAGCCATGGCCTCAACGCTGACTACAACCGCGCCGTTGACGCCGAAAGCGATCATCCACACGTCCGGCGCGCACTCGCACGACGTGCTGGCGCCGCTGGCCGCGTACGGCTACCTGATCGGCTCGCTGCATCCGGCCTATCCCTTCAGCGGCCCGGTCGAGAGCCTGGCCGGAGTCGGCTTCGCAGTCGAGGCGAGCGGTGAGCCGCTGGCGACCTGGCTGCGCGATCTGATCGACGCCTTAGGTGGGCGCGCGCTGGCGATCCCGCCCGGCGGCAAGCCGATTTACCACGCGGCGCTCAGCATCGCCAGCAACTACACGGTCACGCTCTATGCGCTGGCGGAGACGCTGCTGCGCTCGCTCGGTGCGGATCGGGCCGAAGCCGCCGCAGCGATCCTGCCGCTGCTCGACGCGACCGTCGACAACATCCACCAGCGCGGCATCCCGGATGCGCTGACGGGCCCGCTCGTGCGCGGCGATGCTGGGACGGTGGCGGCCCATCTGGCGGCGCTGGAGGCGAGCGATGCAGACACCGCGCAGCTCTACCGGGCGCTGGCGCGGGCGACGCTGCCGCTGGTCGAGGCGCGCGGCGTCGAGACGGATGAACTCGCTCGCCTGCTTGATGCCGACGCCTGAAGGACAACCGCCGGAAAGACTCACGCATGTCGCTCGCGCACACCCTTGAGGATATAACCAATCGCGCTCTGCCTGCGCGCATTACGCTAGACTATGATGGATGGCTGCTGCGCGCCACCGACAGCCGGATGCGACGGGCGAATTCGATCCAACCGTACGGGCCGTCGACGCTGCCGCTGGCCGAAAAGATCGATTATTGCGAGGCGTTCTACCGTGAGCGCGAGCGCCGGATCGTCTACAAGATGATCTCGGCCATAGAGCAGCCGGCGCTGGCCGACGCCTTGATCGCGCGTGGCTACGTCGAGGACTGCCTGATGAGCGTGCAGATCTGCGATCTGGGCGCGGGCGCGGCGCCCACGCTGCCCGACGGGCTGGCGCTCGACGTGCGCTCGCAAGCGGATGAAGATTGGCAGGTGGCGATCCTGGGGCTGCACGACCCGGCGGAGCATGGACTGATGGCGACACCGTCGATGTATGCCGCCATCGAGGCGCCGATCGGCTGCTTTCGCTTGACGCATCGGGATGAGACGGTCGCCATGGGCTTCGCGGTGCTTGAGCGCGGCTGGCTCGGCCTCTACTCGCTGATCGTCGCCCCAGATCAGCGTGGGCGTGGCTTCGGCTCAGCGCTGGTCGGCGGGATGCTGGCTTGGGGCGCGCGTCAGGGTGCGCAGTCCGCCTATCTACAGGTGTTGTGGAATAACGTCCCCGCGCTGCGTCTATATTCCAGCTATGGTTTTCGGGAGGTCTACCGCACCTGGTATCTTCAGAGGGATGAATAGTGTTTCTTCATCTATGAGTACGCACAGGATTGAGGCAACAGGCCGATGTTACCCGGTGCAGGGACGCCGTTCTTGGCGTCCGGTGCCAGGCCAGGCGAATCGAAAGTAATCGCCCTCAATCCCCGTCCATTGTCTGTGCTGCGCTATTGCGACGATTGGTGATCTGGAAAGGAAGGATGGCGTCATGACAGCCGCTTCCAGAACGACGGTACGAGATTTTCAGAAAATGAAGGCCGAGGGCACGCCGATTGCGATGCTGACGGCTTATGACGAGACGAGCGCTCGCCTGGGTGAGCTGGCGGGCGTCAACGCGCTGCTGGTCGGCGATACGCTCGGCATGGTGATCCAGGGTCACCAGACGACGCTGCCGGTTACGCTCGATCACATCATCTACCACGCGCAGATCGTCACGCGCGTGACGACGGTGCCGTTCATCATCGGCGACATGCCGTTCATGACCTACAACATCAGCCCCGAACAGGCGATGGCGAACGCCGGTCGCCTGATGCAGGAGAGCGGCGTCGGCGCGGTCAAGATGGAGGGCGGAGCCTCGCTCGCGCCGACGATCGCGCGTATCGTCCAGGCGGGCATCCCCGTCATGGGCCACATCGGCCTGCAGCCGCAGAGCGTGCACAAATACGGCGGGATGCGCGTCCAGGGGCGCGACGACGCAGAAGATGCGCGCCGTCTGCTGGCGGATGCGCATGCCGTCCAGGATGCGGGAGCCTTCGCCATGGTCGTCGAGGGTGTGCCGGTCGAACTCGGCAAGATGATCACCGAGCAGGTGCACATCCCGACGATTGGCATTGCTGCCGGGCCGCACTGCGATGGGCAGGTGCAGGTTTTCCACGATCTGCTCGGCCTGTTCGACGCGTTTAAGCCGCGCCACGTGCGTCGCTACATCGAGGGCGCCAAGCTCTTCCGCGAGGCCATCGCCAGCTACGTCGACGACGTTCAGAATCATCGCTTCCCGACCGCTGAGCACGCCTTCGCCATGAAGCCGGACGTGCTGGCCGCGCTCACGAGCATGAACGGCGCCGACGAAGACTGAACCCTCATCCCCGGCCCTTCTCCCTAATGGAGAAGGGGGTCAGAAAGACCCTTAAAAGTCCCTCTCCATCAGGGAGAGGGATTTAGGGTGAGGGACTTGACCGGACTAGTCTCGATGTATGAATTTCCGGCATGTTTCCAGCAGGCTTTCAAGGCCAGCCGCTGACTTCGAGCCTTATAGATACCCCGGCGATTTGACCCAGGAGCAAATATCGTGCGTGTGGTGAAAACGATCCCGGATTTGCGTGCGGCGCGGGCGACGCTCGGCCAGAGCGTCGGCGTAGTGCTGACGATGGGTGCGCTCCATGCGGGCCACCTGGCACTGGTGCGCGCCGCGCGGGCGGATCATGACCACGTGCTGGCGACGATCTTCGTCAACCCGACGCAGTTCACGCCGGGCGAGGACTTCGCCAGGTACCCGCGGCCGATCGAGCGCGATCTCGACCTGCTGCGTGACCACGGAGTCGATCTCGTCTTCACGCCGACGCCGGATGTGATGTATCCACCGGGCTTCCAGACGCACATCACCGTCGACGGCGTGACGCAAGGGCTGGAAGGCGCAGCGCGCCCCGGCCACTTCATGGGTGTGGCGACCGTCGTCGCCAAGTTCTTCAATCTGACGCAGCCCGCGACGACCTATTTCGGCCAGAAGGATGCCCAGCAGGTCGTCGTCGTCCGCCGCATGGTGCGCGATCTCGATTTCCCGCTCGCAGTCGCCGTCATCCCGACCGAGCGCGAGCCGGACGGTCTCGCCATGAGTTCGCGCAACGTCTACCTGACGCCGGATCAGCGCCAGGGAGCGACGGCACTCCGGCGTGCGCTGCTGGCGGCGGGCGCTGCCTACGAAACCGGCGAACGTGACCCGGCGGCCCTGCGCGAGGCGGCGCTGGCGGCGCTCCACGACTGCGGTGGCGAGGTCGAGTACGTCAGCCTGAACGACCCGCGCACGCTGGCGCCGGTCGATCGGCCGACTGAGGCGCCGCTGCTGCTCTCGCTCGTTGTGCGCTATGGCCGCACGCGCCTGCTCGATAACGGCCTGCTGCCTGCCTCGCTGAACACGCGCGCGGGCCTTTCGGCGGCACTCGGCGGCGAATAATCCCCAAAAACTAAACCAAAGGCCGAGGTCAGAGTGCCATCTCCGGACGTATGCTAGGAGAGGTCTGTCCTTGTGATGCCCATTCACATGTCGGGTGGGCGTCTGGGTTGCGAAAGATGTGACATGATGACGATTGATCCGCAACTGCGCGCGCTGGCTGATACGGTCGAGTTCGGCGAGGCGTACATGTACGTCGAGATGTTCAATGCCATCTCGCCCACCTTTGCCCGTGCCTATGGCTTGCAGTTTGCGCGTTTTGGCTCTGCAATTGCCCTGAATATGAAGGCCGTGCCGCAGATCTTTTGCAACCGGATTCTCGGCCTAGGCCTGCGAGAACCGGCGACCGACGACGTGCTCGATCGGGCGCTGGCGCATCTGCGTGCGGAGTGTGGCGGCAACTACCAGGTGCAGATCAGCCCGGCGGCCCAGCCGGAGGATCTGGAGGCGCGGCTGCTGGCGCGCGGGCTGCATCGGACGCGCGCCTGGATGAAGCTCTACCGCGATGCCGCGCCGCCGCCGGATGCACACACGCCATTTCGCATCGAACAGATCGACGTGGGCTCGGCACCCCAGTTCGGCGATCTCGTCACCTCCTCGTTCGGGATGCCCGCCCTCCTAAAGCCGTTGTTCATCGGCCCGCTCGGCATGCCGGACTGGCACTACTACCTCGCGTTTGACGGTCAGCGCCCGGTTGGCAGTGGCGTCCTGTTCGTGCACGATCACATCGGCCACCTGAACATGGGCTCTACCCACCCGGACTACCGGCGCCAGGGCATCCAGAGCGCGCTGATCGCCCGGCGCATCCGCGACGGCCTCGGCTTCGGCTGCCATACGTTTATCACGGAAACGGATTATCATTCAGAAGAAGCGCCGAATCCGTCCTATCGCAATCTGACGGCGGCGGGCTTCCGTCTGGCTTATCCACGCCAGAACTATGAGTTGATCCGGGTCGATTGAACGAAGGGGGAGCGCCATGGATCTACCCACCATTCTCAAGTACGGCGACGCCACCTTGATGGCCGCGCTCAACCGCGTGCCGGATAGCGCCCGCGAGGCGGGGGGCGTATGCGGTGTCTGGTCGGTCAAGGACATCATCGCCCATCTGGCCTCCTACGAGCGGATGCTGATCGAGGTCTTCCTCTCACTGCGCGGCACGGCGGAGACGCCGGTGCTCGAAGAAATGGCGCGCCTGGGCGACACCTTCAACGATGCCTGGGTCGAGATGTACCGGCAGAAGTCGTTCGCGGAAGTGCTGACCGATTACCGCGAGGGGTTCGCGCAGGCCATGGCGCTGGCGCACCAGTTCGCGCCGGAGCTGCTGCGCCAGCCCGGCACGCTGCCCTGGTATGGCGATGAGTACTCGGTGGATGATTTCGTCGTCTACTCGTTCTACGGCCACAAGCGTGAACACAGCGCCCAACTTGACGTCTACGCCGACCGGCTCGAACGCGCGCGCGACGCGACGCAGCCCAAACGTTAGCCGTGCGACCCTCATCCCCTGGCCCCTCACCCTCAGGGCGAAGGGGGGTCAGGACAGTTCGTAAAAGTCCATCTCCATAACCACCGCAGGGAGCACCGGAGGTCGGGAGAGGGATTTACGGTGAGGGCCCCAATATCGCCGCCCTGCACGATCCCGGGTAGAATGATCGAGACATTATTGCGTTGCCTTATGAAGGAATAACCTTATGCGAGCCGACGGACGGGCGCGCGCCTCGCGCGTGCAGGGCGTCATCTTTGATTGGGCGGGCACGACGGTCGATTATGGGTGTTTTGCGCCGACGATGGTCTTTGTCGATGGCTTCCGCGCGCACGGCGTCCAGATCACGATGGGCGAGGCGCGCGCGCCGATGGGCCTGCACAAGCGCGATCACATCGCCGCCGTGCTGGCGATCCCGCGCGTGCGTGATGCCTGGACGGCAGCGCACGGCGCCGCCCCGACCGACGCCGACATCCAGCGCGTGTTCGAAGATTTCGCCCCACGCCAGGTCGCGGTCGTCGCCCAATACGCCGAACCGATCCCTGGCGTCGTCGAGATGGCAGCGGCACTGCGGACGCGCGGTGTCAAGATCGGCTCGACCACCGGCTACACGCGGCCGATGCTCGACGCGCTGATGCCGGTCGCCGCCGAACATGGCTACGAGCCGGATGTCTCGGTGACGGCGGACGAGGTTCCGGCGGCGCGCCCCGCGCCCTGGATGGCGTTCCTGAACGCGATGAAGCTCGGTATCTACCCGATGTCAGCACTGGTCAAGGTCGGCGATACCCCGTCCGATATCGCCGAGGGCCTGAACGCCAATATGTGGACGGTCGGCATCGCCCAGACCGGCAACGAACTCGGCATGAGCGCCGCCCAGGCAGCCGCGCTCTCCCCGGCGGAGCTGGAAGCGCGCCTGCACCCGATCCACGACCGGCTGCACCGCGCCGGTGCGCACTACGTCATCGACAGCGCGGCGGATCTGCTGCCCGTGCTCGACGACATCGAGCGGCGGCTGGCCACCGGTGAGATGCCGTAATCCTGCCTGATGTGTTCTAGCGGACCAGCGGCTCGCCCGTGCCCGCCGAGTCGATCACGTCGAGAATGGCGCTGACGACCTGCGGCGCGTACGCCTCGCTGCCGAGGATGCTGCCGTGATCGGCACCGTCGATCACACGCGTCACGCTGTTGGCCGAGTAGGCCGCCATGTCCAGCTTGATCTGCTCGAATAATTCGAGGTCGGCGGCGCTGTTCAGCGGCTGTTCACCCGCCCACAACAGCACCATAGGCAGATCACCCAGGTCTTCCGCCGCCGCCGCGGCCTCGTTGAGGGCGACGCGTGCCGGAAACGTCTCGGCATAGTAGGTGTCGAACGCCTGGTTGCTGGCATGCAGCGCGACCAGCTCCGGCACGATCCCCGCCGGGTAGCCCCAGCCGCTGAAATCGTTGCCCGTGGTCAGGCGCATGATCCCGGTGTGAGTCATGACCCAGAGCACGGCCTGCAGGATGTCGTTGCCGGACTTCCAGTCGTTGTATTCCGCCTCGCTGGCAAAATGCGCCGGGCGCAGGATGCCACTGTCGACCAGGACGAGGCCGCGCACCTCGTCGGGATACTGGTCGGCGAAGATGCGCGTCAGGATCGCGCCGTAGGAGTGCCCGGCCAGGACGTAGGGCGGTGCGATGCCCGCCTCGCCCAGCAGCCCGTGCAGTTCGCCGGTGAGCGTCAGCGGGTCGCGTGGGTTGGTCGTCGGCTCGCTGTAGCCCATCCCGGGCCGGTCGTAAGCGCAGACCTGCGTCTGCTCGGCCAGCCCCGCCTGCACGCGACTCCACCACAGCGATTCAGCATAGCCGCCCGCCTCCAGGACCACGGCGGGGCTCCCTTCGCCCTGGCAGACGATATGCATCTGGTGGCCGTCGACGTCGTAAAGCTGGCCGCGCGGCGTGTAGCTGCGCAGATCGCTCTGCATGGCCAGCGTCTGGTAGGCGACCCCCAACAGCACCAGCAGCACCAGGGCGATGGCGAACCACTTGATGCCACGTCCAAGCAAAAACAGACAGCCACGCCTGCGCGGCGCGGCTGCCATCCCTCCCTCTGTGTCATGCCTCAATGTGTCCGTGCTCTTCACGGTTGTCCTCCGCAACTTTCTGTGTGTCCCCCGATATTCAGTGTAAGGACGAACAGGGTTGATTGCGGATAGCCAAAAGGCGTATTTCGAGTGCGACCTTTGGAGGAGGCGGCGCCCAGCCACCCACTGTCGCGGTCGTGAAAATGAGATGTTCGGCGTCAGCGCACGAACTGGTCAATCGAGTGAATCAGCCGGTCCATATCCGGGTGGAAATCCGGATCGCTGCGTACTGCCGTGCCGTTGCGGAAGGCCAGATCCGCAATCGACGGCGGCAGATCGCCTTCTCGTGGCAGGCGTGCATCACGGACGAGCAGCGGCACGACCGGGACATCGCGCTGGAGGGCCGTCTCGATCTCAATGCGCACCAGATCCGCCGGGTTATCCAGGCGGCGCTCGCCCTCTTCGTCGCGTACGTCGAGCCAATCGTTGCCGATGACGGCCAGCACGATGCCACAGTTCGAGATGACCCCGGCCAGATGCGCTCGGAAATCGACGCCGAACGGGATCGAATCGAGATCCTGGAAGACCGCTTCCTTGCCGAACTGCTGCACCAGCCGGTCGTAGATGCGCCCGACGATCTCGCCGCTGTCGTCGCGCCGGTAGGAGAGGAAGATCGCATTCTTCTTGACCGAGATGAACGGCAGCCGGTTGATCGGCGTCGTCGTCGCCCAATGCGACGGCAGCGCCTTCAGCTTGGGCTTCGGTTTGGCGGATGCACGGATCACGGTCGGCTGGCTGCGGAAGGCGAGCACGCTCATGACCAGCGCGACCGGCGGCGTCAGCGTCATCGACGACATGCCGCCAAAGATGGCGCACACCGTCACCGAGGCGAACGCCAGCAGGCGGTTGTGCCGCCACAGCGCAATCGCCGCCGGGACGAGACCGATCACCGCGCCGATCATCACGCTCATGCACAGCAGGTCGATCATGGAACGCGTATTCTCGCCATACATCATGAATCCTCCACTTTCCCCTCATCACTTTATGTGTCAGGGGAAGGGATCGTCTACGATATTGGCGCTCGGATGCGAGAAGTGCGCGCTCAGCCGGCCTTGGTCGGCGTGGCGGTGTAGAGCGGCGCGCGCGGCGGCAGGATGGCCGTCGCCGTCGGGCTGGGGCCGGGCGTCGCGGTTGGGGTTGGCGTCTCCGTCGGCAGTGGCGTCTCGGTCGGCGTCGGCGTGACCGAGGGTGTCAGCGTGATTGTCGGCGTATCGGTCGGCGGTGGGGTATTACTGGCCGTCGGGCTGGGGCCGGGCGTCACGGTTGGCGTCAGCGCGGCGATCAAGGCACCGGCCTCGGTCGCGCTGGTCGGGATCGGCGTGAAGCTGGCGACGGGCGTCGGCTCTTCGAAGCTCTGGCCGCTGCTGATCTGCACGCCGCCTGTGCTGAAGGTGACGTCCACGCGCTGGCCGCGATCGCCGAAAGTGCCCTGGCGCTGGCCGTTATAGACGACGGACAGGCCTTCGGCATTGGCCGCGCGCAGCGAGATTTCGCTCGACGCCGTGTATTCGAGGATGGTGCCCGGCCGGGCGACGCCGCTGAAACGCTGCGCGCCATCGACCTCGACGCTCAGCCACGAGCGTTGCGTCATCGTGATGGCAACCTGGACGCCTTGCCCGCTGAACAACTGTCCCGCGAACGGGGTCGCGCTGGCTGGGAGACTGGTGGCAGTCGGCGCGAGCGTGAAGGTCGGCACGGAGGGCAGTTGGGCCAGGATGTCTGACGGCGATGGCTCTTCTTCCGGCAGCAGGCCGACCGGCGTCGATTGCAGCACCTGATAGATGACGAAGCCGATCACCGCCAGCGCCGCGACCACTATCACGAACCTGAACAGCCAGCCGACCAGGCCCGGACCGCGGCGGACGGGCGCATAACCGACGTTGTTGCTGCTGGTCGTCGTGACGGATGCGGGCGCGCTGATCTGCGTATCGAGGATGCTGCGCGGCTGTGTCGGGTGGGGGTCTTGCGTCGCCCGTTTCTTCTTGCCCTTGCGGCGGGCCAGGCGGGCATCTTCGATCTTGGCTGCTTCGTAATACTGCAGCACCTGATCTTCGTCGAGGCCGAGGAAGCGTGCGTAGTTGCGGATGAAGCCGGCGATTTGCACCGGCGAGAAGTTCGGCAGCTCGAAAGCGCCCAGTTCGAACGACTCCAGGATGCGTTGGCGGATGCGCAGGTGCTGTTCCGCCTGCTCAAGTGTGAGTTCGCGCTCTTCGCGCATCTGGCGCAGGTAGCGTCCGAGCGATTGGGAGTCCATAGATCAGCACTGCATCCACACGACTAACGCATCAGGGCGACCGAAATAGTCGCCCTCGAATTGTAACGCAGACTGGATGAACCAGGTGGTCGGGATGCGGTTACGGCAAACGTGGTGACTACTCAGCAGCTTCCGGGGTGGCCTCGTCTGCTTCGGGCGCCTCAGCCACGGCCTCGACCTCGAGCGCTTCTTCGGCGACAGGCGCTTCGGCCTCGTCGCTGGCGCCTTCGGCGGCTTCCTCAACCTCGGTCTCCACGCCCGCTTCGAGATTCGCCATGAACTGGGCGAACTGCTCTTCGCGCACGATCGTCACCTTGAGGTTGGGCGAAATTTCGTTGCCGAGGCGTACCGGCACGTCGTGCGTACCAATCTCGCGCAGCGTCGTCTGGCTGATGCGGCGGCGGTTGATGTCGAGGCCGGTCTGCGCACGCAGTGCCTCGGCGATCTCGGTGGTCGTGACCGAGCCGAACAGCTTGCCGGTCGGCGAGGCGCGGCGGCCAAAGTACAGCTCGATACCGTCGATCTGGCGCGCGAGTTCGTTCAGGCGCGCGTCGAGCGCGGAGCGGCGCTCAGCGGCCTTGGCGCGCAGGGCCTGCGCCTGCTTGAGCGCGCCCGGCGTCGCCTTGACGGCCAGCTTCTGCGGGATCAGCCAGTTGCGCGCGAAGCCGTCGGCGACATCGACCACTTCACCAGCCACGCCATGCTTGTAAATATCCGAAAGCAAAATGATCTTCATCGGGATCGTTCCTTGTCACATTCGAGCCGCGCGGCGATCACGCGGTGACGCTCATTTTACACAATGACGCGTCATTATAAAGGCAGCCGAACGCAAATCCAAGTGCGAAGCGCGAGGGAAAGTCTGCCGTTCGAAACATAGCTCCCCGCTTGACAAACCACCTCAATCCCGGCTATTATCATCAATAACAGACCGAACGGTCTCTTTTGGGGAATCCGATGCCGACCAAAGGCGAACAGACTCGCGACAAAATCATCCGCAGCGCGGCGGCGGTCTTCAACCGCAGCGGCTTCTCCGGCACGTCGATGTCCGACCTCATGCGCGAGACCGGGCTGGAGAAGGGCGGCCTCTACAACCACTTCCCCAGCAAAGAGGCGTTGGCGCTGGAGGCATTCGAGTTCGCGCGTGGACGCATCGCGCGGCATCTGGAGCCGGAGTTCAAGCGCGTGCGTAACGCGGCAGATCGCCTGATCGTCTTCGCCGAGGTGTTCCTGGACTTGATCGACGACACGGAAGTCCCCGGCGGTTGTGCGGTCTTCAACACCGCCGTCGAAGCCGATGACGGCAATCCGGCGCTGCGAGCCGTGGCGCAGGAGGCGATGGACGAGTTCGTCGCGACGGTGCGCCGCATCCTCGACAAGGGCATTGCACGCGGCGAGATCCGACCTGAAGTCGACAGCGCGTACGAGGCGACGATCTTCATCGCGCTGATGGAAGGCGCGCTGGTCATGAGCCGCCTCTATGGCGATCCGGTGCACGTCGAACGCGCGGTCGAACACGTGCGGACGCGCGTCGAGGGCGAATTGCGGGCGTAGCCACATCGGCGTCTTTTTTTGCGACGAAAACCGACCGATTGGTCTTTTCTAAGGGGGAGTGAGCGATGCAGAACGTAGGTATGCAGACGAAGACGGAGATTGCCGAGCAGCTTCGGGAGGCGCAGCAGGGCGTGGCCGAGAGCACACGCGCGCTGACCCCGGCGCAGTTCAACCAGCAGACGGACGATCGGTGGGCGGCGGCGGATTACCTGGCGCACCTGATCCTGAGCGTCAAGCCGTTCGCCAAGGCGATGAGCTTGCCCGCCGAGCGCGTCGCCAGCCTGTTCGGCCAGGCGGATCGCCCATCGCGGACGTACCCGGAAGTGATCGCGCTCTATGATGCGCGGCTGGCCGAGGGCATCCGCGCGGAGGATAACCCGCTGGTCGTGCCCATGAACTATCGCTTCCCGGATGACGTCGACGACAAGCAAGCGTATCTGATCGCGACGTGGCTCGACGGCAACGAGCGTCTGATCAATGGGCTGGATCAGTGGGACGAGGCCGATCTCGACCGGTATGTGCTGCCGCACCCGGCCATCGGCATGATCACGCTGCGCGAGATGCTCTACTTCACGATCCATCACAACCACATGCACTTGCGTGATATAGAGCAGGCTGGGGCGTGACCGGCAGCGTTCATCTTCGCTAAATGAGTCGAATCTGGGGGATCCTATGCACCCGAAAGACCCGATCCGGGGACGGCTGATCGAAGGCTATGTCGATGGCCTGTGGCGCGAGACCGACTCGCTGCGTCCCCGGCGCCTGCGCCGGCGCCATCCCGCGCGCGCCGCCGTTCATCTGCACATGCGCGCGCACTGGCCGCTGGCTGCGCTCAGCCTGCTGCTCATCTTGAGCCCGCGCGGCGGCGGCTAAACTAACACAGGAGATCACATTGATGACGAACGACGCAATTGATGCTTTGCAAGCTCTGATCGGCCAGCCGTTCACGGAGGGGCCATCGCCGCTGGGGCGTTGGCTCGGCGGCGTGCTCCGTGCGGCGGAGCCCGGCAGCATCAGCATGGCCTACACCGTGCGCGAGGAGATGACCAACCCGGCGGGCGTGCTCCACGGCGGCATGATCGCGTCGATGATGGACGAGCTGATCGGCATGACGGTCTTCACCACCACCGGGCGCTACCACGCGTCGGTCAACCTGTCGATCGACTACCTGAGCAGCGCGAGGGTGGGCGACGTGGTCATCTGCACGACGCGCATCGTACGCCAGGGCCGCCAGATCGTCCACGCGGAGGCGTCGCTCACGCGCGAGGATGGCAAGCTGCTTGCCCGTGCCACCAGCAACCTGCTGGCACGCGACTAGGCTAAGGCCTGGGTGACGATCAATTTGGCATTTTTCTCATTTTTGTCTACAATATTGATTGTAGAACGAAAGTTCTCATCATGTAATTGGTTAGGAATTGGCAATGAACAAGCAGGCCAATAGCCGGGGCGGGCGAGGGATCGAGTGGTGTGACTACACGTGGAATCCCGTTAGGGGGTGTCAACATGGTTGCCGATGGACGATGCCTGACGGAAGTATTGCTGAGTGCTACGCAGAAACGATCGCGGAGAGGGTGGCACAAAAAGCGTATCCCCAAGGTTTCGAGCATCACTATTGGAATCCCTTGGCACTTGAGCAACCCCTTAAGCTCCAAAGACCGTCGCGGATTTTTCTAGACAGTATGAGCGACCTAATGGGAAACTGGGTACCGGATGAGCAGGTTGAGAGGGTTCTCGCTGTTTGTCGCCAAGCTGAGTGGCATACATTTCAGTTACTTACCAAGAATGCACCGCGTCTGCTCCAATTCAATTTTCCCTCAAATGTATGGGTTGGCGTCAGTGCGCCTCCCAGTTTTATGTTTGGTCGGAAACTCTCACTACAGCAGCAATCTCGTATGATAGAACGGCAGCTTGACGTTTTAAGCCAGTTGTCAGTGCCAATACGTTGGATGAGTATTGAACCGCTAAGTTTTGACATTGCTCCTTTGCTCGTGGCAAGCGACCTTGAGTGGGCCGTCATTGGTGCTGCGACCAATGGGCGTAGGGAATTCCAGCCAGAACCAGCATGGATCGAGCATGTCTTGCAGGTGCTGGATGCTCACGGCACAAAGATCTTCTTCAAGGGAAATCTGAAGTGGAAACCCTGGCGCGAGGAGTTTCCTTTGCCGTTCCGCAGTCATAGCGAAGGTGAAAGATCTGCGGTTGGTATTACCGCTTGAGAATGTCTTGCGCGATTTTTATGGCAGTTTCTGCTCCTCGCTCGTTTGCCGACGCGAAGCAAAGTAGGAATAGAGGGTTGTTTGTCGAATTGAACAGCGGAAGCGGATTGTCCGCCACTCCTGGGAATATTGTCTTCAAACGACGTACAAAATACTGACTGATAGTGTCGAAATCACCGATTTTGACTATGCGCTGCTGTTCCCCGAGTAAGTTCAATTCTGCGTAAGTTTTATAAAATACGTCATACCAGGCCGGTTCACCGAATACCTTATCGAGCCGATTGCGCCAAGCTAGGTTGATATTGCCGTCTCGTTTGAGAAGTCTGCTGACGCCAATTCCGAGCGGAAACAAGTACCAGAGATCAATTGCCTTGGTCTGCGCGATCGCTTGGATGGTATCCCATGTCACCTGCATTCCAAACGGGTCGAGAAACAACACGGCCCGGCGGCGCTTCCAGTTTTTCTCGCAAAGATCTTGCAAGTATGTATTCGCGTCTGCGTTAACAATGAGAATGTCGGATGCTCTATCAGGAAATTGCTCTCGGAGTTTCTGCAACTCCTGATATCTAGATGGATCTTTTTCAACAAAGATGTACTTTTTGAACCGAGGCTCCACTTGCAGCGCTATTCGTGCTGAACCATCGACAAAATGCAAAGGCTCTTCTTCGATCAGCTCAGGAAATAGCGGCTGATTGGGATTGTCATCTTGCTTCAGCGATTGATACCCGGTTCCGGCAAATGCATCGATATATGCAAAGCTTTCAATCCAACTTTGATTGTTCATTATCTTCGTATAAGCTACGAGGTACTTTCGCACACGCTCCAGTTTCTCGAGTGTCCAATCTCCTCCAAAATCCGTTTGACCAGTCATGTTCATAAACCTATTCGGGCACTTATATAAATGTTATTGAAAGTCTCATTATAACACTTGAAGTGATAGAACGCAGCCCCACAAGTTTCACTTTAGTGCCACCAGCAACCTGCTGGCGATGGGGGAATGACGTCAGCTGCTGGGCGCGGGGGATTTGTGTTTGCGGGCGGCCCGTTTGCGCAGTTTGTTCAGGAGTGCGCCGTCGATCAGGCGGATGTTAAAGCCCTGCGCCAACCGGTAGCTCGCCTTGTCGAATCGGCCCGTCGTGACCAGATAGGCAAAGCGGGCGCTGTGATAATGCCTGACGGCGTTCAAGGCGCGGATGTGCGCGGGCGGCACGATCCGATCCGGCGCGTAGCGTTTGCACTGCACGATGCCGATCATGCGCTCGCGCTCGTCAAAGATCAGGATGTCGATGCCGCGATCGCTGGTGCCGCGCTTGACCAGGGTGCGATAGCCGCTCAACATCTGGATCAGCTTCGCCACCTCATACTCGAACTCGGTCGGCACGTGCGGGCGCGCGGGCTGCGTCTCGAACTCGAACGGCTGGGGCGGCTTCTCGGTCAGGCGGCGCCAGCTCAGTAAGCCGATGCCTCCGCTGATCGCTGCCAGGGCGACCCACAGCGCCAGCTTCGCCGCCAGAATTGCCGCGCCATCCCATCCCAGCCAATTGAGCAGTCCGCCCGCCAGGCCTGTATCGCTCAGAATCCAATACAGACTGCCCAGGCAGAGCAGACCCCAGACCGCTATCAGGAGGGTGGACGTTCTCAGAGGCATGCCGGATTGACGCTGCTCGCTCGACACGATAATAACCTCGTGTCCAATATGCTGATATTCGCAGTATAGTGCAACTTTGTCTCGGCATCCGTGGAGAGAACGACAATGATCGCCGATGTTCGTAAATAAGCGGACTAGATGATCGGCATTGGCGTGCCGCGCGGGATCGGCAGCGGGGTGGGCACGACCGGCGGTTGCAAGATGCCCCACAGGTCGTAAGCGAGCAGGCTGAGCAACATCACGATCAGGATGATGGCGAACAGGATGCGGCGCGTCGTCCAGTAGGGTTCGGGCGCATCGTCGGCAGTCTCGCGTCGCAGCATTGCGCTGTAGTAGTCATCGCTCTCGTCGCGCACGTCGTAATCGAGCACGAACGAGAGATCGTCGTCGCGTTCTTCGTCGGTCATGGATGGGGTCTCTGGCCTATCTCCTCCACACGTGCAGCACCATCATACACCCTGAGGCTGGTCGGGATCATCGGGACGTATCTTTGGTGGCCGTGTGGCGATCAGAGCCGTTGGGGACCCTGGCTCGTTTGGCTATGGGGGGTGCACGAGGCGGTTGCGTCGTGCTGCCCGGCTCCGGGAACTCATCCAGGATGACCTGCGGATTCGTCGTCAGGCCCGCCTGCCACGCCCGCTCGTAGACGTATGCGGGCACCGATAGTTTCAGGCAGGCGGGGAGATCGTGCTGAGCCAGCATCCGCTCCGCCCAGGCACCCAGATTAGCCGGGTGATGCAGCGCCATCGCGGCACAGGTGATGGCGCTTTCGTGTTTGCCCTCGTGTGCCAGCACAATCGCTGCCGGGATCAAGAGCAGCGACGTCAGGACGCACTCGCCGACGGTCACGGCCAATGTCAGCCAGCGCTCGCAGATGGCGCGCGCGGTGCGGTAATCGCCCTGGGCGGCGGACATTGTCGCCAGGAAGCTGTCGGCGTAGGTAGCGTTGGCATGATCGCCGAAGATGACGCTGGCCTGTTGTGCCAGATCGTAAGCGCTGGCAGCATCGCCCTCGGCCATGTCGACCGCGCTCAGCATACACAGCGCCCGCGCCTGGCTGACCGTGTTCTGGTATTCCTGCGCCAGTGGCAGCAGTTCCAGTGCGAGCTTGCGCGCCCGCGAGTATTGTGCTTTGCGCAGTGCCGCGATGCCCATGCCCCATGCGCCAATGTTGGCGGCGGTCAGATGATCGCCGGCCTCGATCAGAATCTCGCGCGCTTCCTGATGACACTGCTCGGCATCGTCGTCCGCACCTCTGGTCGCCAACGAAGATGCGTAATTGTAGAGTAAATACGCCCGGTTGATCCGCTCGCCGCTCATGCGAAGGCGTGGCAGCAGGCTGGCGCTGATCTGCTCGGCTTCGGCGGCGCGCCCGCTGTAGATGAGGGCGGTCGTCCACATCGTGCCGACGGCGCCGAGCGCAAATGTGTCGCCCCGTTGCGCGTAGGCGTGATAAGCGCATTCCAGCAGTTTGCATGAGGCTTTGTCATGGGTCGCCACGCGCGCGATCATGCCGCGCTGGAACAGGCAGCGCGCCAGCGCCGCGTCATCGTGCTGCCGCCTGGCGATGCTGAGTGCCTCGCGCAGCCGGATGCGCCCTTCCGCCGGCGTCCGCCAACAGTATGCGAGCAGATGCCCGCGCACGGCCTCGTCCTCTGGACGCACCATCGCATCCAGCGCGCGGTGCAGCAGCGCATAGACTTCCGGCTCGCGCCAGCGCATCGTGGCGTACCAGTGCAGGCATTCGATCGCATCGCCCAGCGCCGCGATGGCGCCGCGCTCGACCGACCACGTCCAGGCGGCGCGCACGTTCTCGAAGTCCGCGTCGATCTCCTTGAGTGCTTCCCCCTGCCGCCCGCCCTTGATATCCGCCTCGCGCGCCTGCAAGAACGCCAGATAGTAGCGGCTGTGCGCATCGTGGGCGGTGACCTCGTCGCCTGCTTGCAGGAGCTGCTCCAGGGCATATTGGCGCAGCAGCTCGTGCATCGTCATGCGCCCATCCGGGTCACGCGCGAGCAGTGATTTCCCGGCCAGCGTTTGCAGATCGCGCAGGCTCACTCCCGCCACGGCCTGGGTCGCCTCGCGCGTGAAGCCGCCGCGGAAGACGGCCAAATGCATGAACACTTGTCGTAAGTCCACGCTCAGGCGCTGCCACGTCGCCTCGAATACCGCGCGGATACTGCTGTGCCGGTCCGGCGCGCCCGGCAGCTTGTTTTCCAGGATGTGCAGATTGCGCTGGATTTCCGCCGCGATCTCGGCGGGAGTCAGCACGTCGATCCAGGCCGCCGCCAGCAGGATGCCCAGCGGCGAGCCGCCGACTGCGCGGCAGATCTGCGCAATCGCAGCGGCATCGTCCACCGATGGCGCATAGGCAGGAAACAGGCGCTGCACGGCGCGCACGAACAGCCGTCCGGCCTCGTAGTCCGGCGGCGGGCTGCCTGTCTGCGGGTAGGCCAGCCCGTCGACCGGGAGGACGTGCTCGCCGGGGGCGTGGAGCGGCTCGCGCGATGTTACCAACACGTGGACGGACGTGGCCGAGGCCAGCCCCGCCGCTATTTGCGCGCCCTCCAGCAGATGTTCGTAGTTGTCGAGCACGATCAGCGCCTGCTTGCGCCGCATGACGTCGACGATCTGCTGTTCGAGCGGGCGTCCATCGGCTGCCGGGCGGTAATCGAGCGCCGCGGCGATGGCAGGCGCGATCTGGGAGGCGGATGCATAGGCGGCCAGCGGCACGAAGTAGACGCCATCCGGGAACGCGGTCGTATGCTGGTGCAAATCGGCGCACGCCTGGGCCAGCCGTGTCTTGCCGATGCCGCCCGGCCCGACCAGCGTCAGCAGTCTGCGCTCCGGGTTGGCCAGAAGTGCGGCCAGCTCGACCAACAAGTCTTCTCTGCCCATCAGCGGGGTCGCATGCATCGGGGGATCTTGTGGCGCGTTGAGCGCGAAGCTCGTCCGCGCTTCGGAACTCTGATCCGCCTGCACAATCCGGCAGAGCCGAATCATCTCGACGGACGGCTCAAGATCGAACTCTTCCCCCAGCCGCTGGCGAAAATTGTGAAAGTGAGCCTCAGCTTCTCCAGGCTGCCCGCTGTGAAGCAGGCACAGCATCAGCTGCCGGTTGAGCGCTTCATGCAGCGGGTCGAACCTGAGGGCGCTCCGGATCAGCGACAGAGCCTCGGCATAACTGCCGCTGCGGGCGCGCTCATTCGCCAGGATCAGCGTGCCTTCACAAAACGCGGACTTCACCTGCTCGCGCGTGAGATAGAGCCAGTCTTCGAATTCAGGGCTGCCGTCGTAGAAATCGCGCAGGAGGTCGCCGCGATAGCCGCCGAGAGCCTCGTCCAGGTGCCGCAGGGTGGTGCTGGATAGGTGACCCCTGGCGCGCTGAGCTTCGGCCACGGTCTCGATCAGGTCGCAGGCGTCCATCCGGTAGCTACCCGGGGCGAGCCCGATCGACTGGCGCGAGACAACCAGGTAGTCAGCCAGATGCTGGCGCAGCGCGGCCAGGGCCATGCGCAGGCTGGCGAGCGCGCGTTCCGGGGAACGCTCAGGCCAGAACATCTCGGCCAGCGATTCGCGCGCGTGCTGCCCCCCCGAATAGGCAAGATAAACCAGCAGCGCGCCCGCTTTCTGCGCGTTGAGGGGCAGCGGCTCTTGGCGACCCAGGCTCACGCGCACGCTGCCGAGTGCTTCAATGATGAGTTTTTCATCCATCGTCGCCGCCTCTCATGTGGATTGACGATGAATTGACGCTCACGCCTCAAACTGAAAGCTAGGAAGGTGAGACGCGAAGGCGATAACAAGCCCACGTAGCCAGCGTGATAGCGATCACCTTCCACGATAGGGGGTTTCGGGCGTGTTCACAAGTGACACCTATCACCCCCTTGCTCGCTCTGTGCTTGCAGTTTTCAGGAGGATTGTTTCATGCGCAGGTTACTGTTGATCCTGGCTTTATGTGCCTTAATTGTGCCCCTCACGTTCCCGACATTGGCGCAGGAGTCGGACCCGGTCGAGACGGCCAACCGCGCCAACATCTACACATTTGCCGAATACGTCAAAAATCGCAACCGGACGGAATTGATCCCGCTGATCAATTCGGACAGCTACATCGGTCATACGCCCTTCGTCCCGGAAGGCGGCCACAGCACCATGGATGAAATGATCCAGGGTGAAGTCGATCTCAATCAGGCCCTCGATCTGGATTACACGCACTACCTCGTCCTCGCCGAAGGGGACTACACGGCGCTGATCGGTTACCAGGAAGCGGATTTCACCGCCGAACTGTTCGGAACACCGCCGACAGGTGAGCACTGGGGCGGCCAGATTTTCTTCATCAGCGAGTATGAGGATGGTCTGTGTGTGCGCGACATCGAGCTCTGGAATCAGGTCGCGTTCATGCAGTTCATGGGTTGGGCGCCGGCGGATTACACATTCGATATGCAACCCTGGTCGGTGCGTGTTGGGTCGACCAGCACCAGCCCGGCGCAGCATCACCAGACGATGCAGGTGCTGTGGGATGCGCTCGGCAGCGGCAGCACGGCCTCACTGGCGGATGCTTACGCGCCGGACGTGGTCACGCATGACTATCTGGCGACGGTCGACGGCGTGGAACCGACGGTCGCCATGTATGCCAATCTTGCGGCGCTGCCGGGCTTCACGGTCGAGCGGAGCGAAGTCGTCTGCGAAGGCGATCTGTGCGCCACGGCAGCAGTGACATCGATCACGGCGGCAGACAGCGCGGATGAAGACGGCAAGACCTACATCCTGTGGGCGGCGGTGCATCGCTTTGTCGATGGCAAGATCGCAGAGGAGTGGTGGCTGTACGACAACGCGGCGTTGTGGCCGGTCTTGCCGCCGAACGCGTAGACCAGGCGTCCCGATCGTCGTTTCTGCCGAGGTAAACAAAACGGGGATGTCGCCATGGCATCCCCGTGTTTCGCTGCGTTCTCGGTGCCGTGCTTACGCGTTAGCTGTTGCTCTCGGCAATCGGCCCGACCGGCGTCGCGATGCCTTCGCGCTTCCCGGCGCGGATCGCCAGCTTGACCTCGCCGATGGCTTTCGTCACCTGGATCTCGCGCGGGCAGGCGGGCGTGCAATTGTAGATCGTGCGGCAGCGCCAGACGCCGTTCGGCTCGCCCAGGATTTCAAGTCGCTCTTTCCAGGCCTGGTCGCGCGTGTCGAAGATGAAGCGATGCGCCTGCACAATCGCCGCAGGGCCGACGTACTGCCCATTGGCCCAGAACGAGGGGCAGCTCGTCGTGCAGGCCGCGCACAGAATGCACTTGGTCGTGTCGTCGAACTTCTCACGATCCTCCTGCGATTGCAGCCGCTCACGGCCATCCGTGGGCACCGCCGTGTCGTTGACGAAGAACGGCATCACGCTGCGATAGTGATCGAAGAACGGCTCCATATCGACGACCAGATCTTTGAGCACCGGCAGGCCCAGGATCGGCTCGACCTGGATCTTCGTGCCCACGTCGCGCACGAGCACCTTGCAGGCCAGGCGGTTGATGCCGTTGATGCGCATGGCATCCGATCCACAAACACCGTGCGCGCAGGCGCGCCGCAGCGTCAACGTGCCGTCCTGCTCCCACTTGACTCGGTGCAGCAGTTCAAGCACGCGGTCGGTTTCCTCGACGTCGGTCAGTTGAAACTCTTGCCAGTAGGGCTTGTTCTTGCCCTGGACTTCCGGGTTGAAGCGGCGAATTCGAAATGCGATGTCCATAGCGGTTCTACTTTCGGCTTTATTCTCTCGCGTCACTGTACTGGTGCTAAAGCCTCCGCCCTCCCGGCTTCACATGTGCGAAGGAGGAGAGGGCGGGTCATTGTTCGTTCTCAGTACGAGCGCACTTTCGGTTTGAAGCGCTCGTCGCTCTCGGCCAGCGATTGATCGACCTTCTTGTTGGTGTTGATCTCAAAGCTGGCCGCGCCACCATCGGGGGCCAGGCCCTGTGGACGCGAGATCAGCGTGTGCACCATCCACTTTTCGTCGTCACGCTGTTTGAAGTCCTCACGGCTGTGCGCACCGCGGCTTTCCGTCCGGTTGAGTGCGCTCGCCGCCGCGCTTTCCGCCAGGTCGAGCAGGCAGCCAAGCTCCCAGGCCTCGATCACGTCGGTGTTGAACTTCATGCCGGTGTCGTCGATGTGCAGGTCGGTCTGGAAGCGCGACTTGAGTTCGCGGATCGTATCCAGCGATTTCTGCATGCCCGCTTCTTCGCGGAACACGCCGACGCCTTCCATCATCGTCTTCTGCATCGCGCTGCGCAGCACGCCGGGGCGCGTGCCGCCCTTGCTGCCGCGGATGCGCGCGATCTCGGCCTCGATGTCCGCGGCCGGGTTGGCGGGCAGCGGGCTGTAATCGATCCCCTTGACGTACTCGGCCATCGCCTTGCCGCCGCGCCGCCCGAAGACGACCAGGTCGACCAGCGAATTGGTGCCCAGACGATTGGCGCCGTGGCAGCTCACGCAGGCGACTTCGCCCGCCGCGTACATGCCCGGCAGCACGGTCCACTTGTCGTCGATCACGACCTCGGCATCGACGTTGGTCGGAATGCCACCCATGGCATAGTGCGCCGTCGGCTGGATCGGCATCGGCTCTTTGACCGGGTCGACGCCCAGGTACGTGCGGCAGAAGTCGAGGATGTCCGGCAGCTTCTTCTCGACCGTCTCGCGGTCGAGACGCCGCGTTTCGCCCGCCTCGGCCAGGTAGCGATTGACCGTCTCCGGCGTGATGTCCAGGTAGACGTAATCCTTGCCCTTGATGCCGCGGCCCTCACGGATTTCGAGATAAATCGCGCGGCTGACCACGTCGCGGCTGGCGAGGTCCTTAATGTTGGGCGCGTACTTCTCCATGAAGCGCTCGCCCCGGTTGTTGATGAGCACGCCGCCTTCGCCGCGGACGCCCTCGGTGATCAGAATACCCATGCGGTAGATACCGGTCGGGTGGAACTGATAGAATTCCATGTCCTGCATCGGCACGCCGCGCCGGAAAGCGACCGCTGCGCCGTCGCCGGTCAGGCTGTGCGCGTTGCTCGTCACGCTCCATACGCGGCCCCAGCCGCCGGTCGCGAACAGGGTCGCCTTGGAATGGAACACGTGCAGTTCGCCCGTGCCCAATTCGACCGCGATCACGCCAACGCACACGCCGCCGTTCATGATCACGTCGATGACGTGGAATTCGTCGAAGAATTTGACGTTTTGTTTAATGCACTGCTGGTAAAGCGTCTGCAAAATCATGTGGCCGGTGCGGTCGGCGGCATGGCAGGCACGGCGCACAGGTTTTTCGCCAAAATTACTCGTATGGCCGCCAAAGCGCCGCTGGCTGATGCGCCCTTCCGGCGTGCGGTCGAACGGCAGGCCCATGTGCTCCAGTTCGATCACGGCGTCGATGGCTTCTTCAGCCAGCACATGCACCGCATTTTGATCTGCCAGGTAGTCACCGCCCTTGACGGTGTCATAGGCGTGCCACAGGGGCTTGTCTTCTTCCAGGTTGCCGAGCGCCGCGCCGATGCCACCCTGGGCGGTGCCGGTGTGGCTGCGCGTCGGATAAAGTTTACTGATCACGGCGACCTTGGCTCCGCCTTTGCTGGCGTAGAGCGCCGCCATCAAACCGGCGCCGCCAGCTCCGACGACGACCGCTTCATATTGATGTGTTTTCATCGCTGATAGCATCTCCAATTAACATGCGCAGGAACAGTGAAGAGCCGGATGCACGGTCGATCGTGAACGATCCCCCAGACCATGCCCGTCAGGCTCTTTATGGCACGCTCAAAAAGTGCGCTTTGGCTTCTTCCGCGAGTTGAACTGCCGTGGTGTCAATCGTTCCCAGCAGTGCGAGTACGCCGACGACGAGCAGCGCGACTCCGCCAATGAAGCAGAGATAGGTGGCTGCGCGGCGCATGAGCGGCGAGGACATCGTGTAATCCGTCACCACGTAGCGCAGGCCGTTGAAGCCATGGACGGTGACGAGCGCGAGCAGCGCGGCATCGTAAATGCGCCACAGCGCCACACCCGCGATCAGGAAGTTCCAGCGCTCGGCCACGTATTCGACCGCCGTACCGCTGTTGTTGATCCCGTTGGCCAGGATGGCACCGGCGTCAGCAATCGGCACGCCGCCGATGGTCGCGTTCGCCATGTTGAGATCGAACACGCCCTGCACGAGATGTGCAATCGCGAGATGCCCGAAGACGAGCGGGATGATCAGCACACCGCTGATGCGCATGAACGACCACCAGAAGCGCTCCATGCGGCTGCCCGTGCCTTTGCCGACGGTGACGTCCTGTTGGTTGCCGCCGATCAGCCCGTAGAGGCCAGAGGCGAGCACGGCCAGGGCGGCCGCCGCGGCGATGCCGATGGCGAAGCGCAGCATGGCGTTGATCAGCGTCGGGATGTCGACGAAGGTCGGGCTTTCGTTGTAGTGGTTGAGCACGTGGCCGAACATGATGATGAAGGTCGGGATCAAGAGCACGATGGTGCCGAGCAGCACGTAGGTCGCGGCTTGTTTCTGGAACTTCCACAGGTGCGGACGGCTGTCGAGGATGGCGATGCGCAGGCCGTTGAGCGCGTGATAAACGACGCAGGCGGTCAGCACGAATTCCCCGATCGTGAAGATCGGGTGCTGGTAAATAAGGACCTCTTCTTCCCACAGACCGGGGTAGAACACCGAGTAGGCGACGCCGATAACGTGGAGTGTGAGGAACAACACGACACCGAGGCCGGTGACGCGGTGGAGTACCCAACTCCACTGTCCGATGGCGCCACGGTAGCGCATCGTTTCGGTGAGGGTGGTGACGAGTGCAGTCACGGGTTCAAGCTCCTAATCTTTGTCGAAACCGCACATCCGGCGAGGCGAGGCGTCGAACCGAGGATCGACGTGGCGAATGCGCGTCAGCATATTTCGGGCGATTATAACGCGCGTGCACCCAGCCGCAAGGAAACACGTGAGCCTATCCTGATATATGAATAACTATTCGGCTAGCATTCTACATATCTCAATCCTCCCCCTCCGCAATCCCCTGATTGGTCGCCCGGTAGCGCTGCGGCGGCAGCCCGAAAGCGCGCTTGAAGGTCGCGTAGAACTGGCTCGTCGAGCCGAATCCGCTGGCGGTGACGATCTCCGGGATCGGCATATCGGTCAGCAGCAGCAGGCGCTGGGCATGGGCCAGGCGTAAGGCCGTCATGTAGGCGAGCAGGCTCATGCCGTAGTGCCTGCGGAAGCGCGTCATCAGGTAGTTAGGATGCAGGCCGACCACCTCCGCGATCTGGTCGATGGTCAGCAGCTGCGTGTAGCGCCGGGCGATCAACTGGGCGACGCGGGCCATCGCGTCGGCCTCGACGTCCGCTGGCGCGCTGGTGCTCGCTCGCGCCCCACCTGCTGCGCTGCGCAGGGCAATGCGCGTGATGAAGGCTTCGACTTCCAGCCGGACCAGCCGCCGCGTATCGGGTGAGACGGCGCCCACTTCCGAATGCCACGCGCCGAAGTGGGCCAGCGCGCGCAGACTCAAGGCCGCGTCCTGGATCGCGATCAGCTTGCCGGCCGTGATCGTCTCCACGAACGTCTGCGGCAGCCGCCACGAGAGGAACGCGCCGAATGGCAACGTCAACCAGTGCAGGATCGTGCCCGGCTCGACCTCGATGATGTGATGCGGGATGGCCGCCCAGAACAGCGCCACGTCGCCCGCGCGCAGCCTGATCTGCTGCGTGCCATACTGGTAGGTCATCGCGCCGGTTTCGAGGGCGCTCAGCTCGATCTCGGTGTGGCGGTGCATAAGCTGGCCCTTGCGGGCGATCACGCGGCGGCTTTCCCAACCGAACTGCAGTGCTTTTGGCATGGCGACACCAGCGGAGTCTCCCGGCTAAGGATTCCGGAAAAAAGCTGTGCAATCAGGAGCATTGTCCGCTATCTACCAGTTAAGCTGAGCATGGTGGTGCTGTCAACTGGCTCGGCGTTTTACGCCGCCGCCAGCACAGACGATTGGGGCGAACCGAGGATTTGATCTGAACCGCAAAGTCTCAAAGAACGCAAAGTATCGTGGTCCGAAATCATCCCTACCCTTTGTGGCCTTTGCGTCATTGCGGTTCGAATCGTATTTCCGACGTTCACCCCGATTCTGATTGGCATGTCGTAGGGACGCGATTCTTCGTGTCCACCAACGTCGGACGGCAAGAATGCCGTCCCTACAACGGCATCTGGTCGATGTGCCGCCCACGTTCGGCAGCACGCAACAGGGGGGAACATGGTACGCACGGGCGGCTTCGACGCGCAGTTGACGTCGGACGCGTTTTTTGCTGAACCATACACGATTTACCGCGACCTTCGCGAGCAGGCGCCGATCTACTGGTGCGAGGCCTGGGGCGCCTGGGTGCTGACGCGCTACGACGACGTCATGTTCACGCTGCGCCGCTCGGATCTGTTTTCGAGCGCCGGGCGTGTCAAATATCTGCTGCGCCAACTGCCATCTCCGGCCCGCCAGCAGATCGCCGCGCTCGAACGGCACTACGACATCGGCCTCGCCCACTCCGATCCACCGGATCACACCCGGCTGCGCATGATCCTGACCAGCGTCTTCACGCCGCGCATGATCGCCGAGCGCCGGGCACGCATCGCCGAGGTCGTCGACGAACTGATCGACCGCGCGCTGGATGCCGGGCACATGGACGTGATCGCCGACTTCGCCTACCCGCTGCCGGCGACCATCATCGCCGAGATGATCGGCGCGCCGCGCCGTGACATCGGCCTGTTTCGCGAATGGGCGGTCGCCATCAACCGGCTGTTCGAGCGCGGCGGGCGCATCACCGAGACGTCGGCGCGGGCGGCGCAGGACAGCCTCTACGTCATGCGCGATTACATCCTGGAGATGGTGCGCGAACGCCAGCGCCAGCCGCAGGATGATCTGCTGGGGCGACTGGTCGCCGCCGAGAGCGAGGCCGACCGCCTGAGCGTCGACGAACTGGTTTCGACTGCGGTCACGTTCTTCGTCGCCGGTCACGAGACGACGACCAACCTGATCGGCAACGGGGCGCTGGCGCTGCTGCAGCATCCCGATCAGCGGCAGTTGCTGCGCGAGGATCCGGCGCTGATGCCCGACGCTATCGAAGAGATGCTGCGCTACGATCCGTCCGTGCCGCGCGGTTGGCGTATCGCTCGCGAAGACGTGACGATCGACGGCCAGACCATCGATCGTGGGGCGCTCGTCTTCCCGATCCTGGCCGCCGCCAATCGCGATCCGGCGCACTTCCCAGACCCGGATCGTTTCGACATCCGGCGCGTGCAGGATCGACACGTCGCCTTCGGTTATGGCATCCACTTTTGCCTTGGGGCGCCGCTCGCCCGGCTGGAAGGCGCGATCGCCCTTGAAGCGCTGTTCCGCCGCCTGCCGGAGATGCAGCTTGATGGCTCGCCGCTGAGCTGGCGGCATGACGTCGCCATCCGCAGCCTGAACAGCCTGCCGGTGACGGTCTAACGCGTCCTCAGCCGAGCACGATCATGCCCGCGGGCGGCAGCGTCACACGCACGAACGAGCGCCCGAAGAACGACTCGACCGTCACAATCCGATCGGTTGGCGGTTCCCGTAGTTGATCGTCGCTCCAGGCGCCGTCGTAGAGGACGGTCATCTGTGTGCCGGGTGCGTGCAGCGTCGCATCGACCGTCACCAGCGCCGATTGCTCGTTCAGCCCGTGCGAATTGAGCACGACCAGCGCTTCCGTCTCAAACAGCAGCCGCGACCAGGCGACGATATCGCCCTGCCTGGGCGGCACAAACGGCTGGCCGAACGCCGGTGAGATCTCGCGCAGGTACTGTCTGCCGCGCCGCAGCGCCAGGCCGACGTCGTCCTCGCGGTTGCGCACGCGGTTGAGCGCGGCGATGCGCAGGTAGGTCGGGTGATCCGGGTTGAAGAAGTGGCAGTCTTTCGTCTTGAAGGCGCCGAATGCGCTGCCGAACATCGCCTCGCGAATATAGCGATCTTCAAAGCTGAGGGCCGGCTCGATGCTCAGATCGTGGCGATCCTCCGTGCCGTCGAAGGCCTGCTCAGTGCCATAGTAGATGCACGGCACGCCGAGCGTCAGCAGCATGGTGCCGACGCCGTGCGCGACCTGCTGGTAGCGCGCCGGGATGTCCACGTGTGCGGCGAATCGCTGCTTGTGCCCGCCGACCATGTCGTGATCGTCGATCAGGCTGACGTGGTAGCGCCCTGTCTCGCGGTGGCTGCCGAGAATGTCGTGCGGCGAAAAGCGCTCGAAGAACGCCCCCGGATCGGCCAGCCCTTTGACCATCCCGCGCAGCAGCAGCTTGCTTTCGCCGATGTCGAGGATGGCATCGAGGTCGCGCCCCCAGATATCCAGGTAGCTGCGTTCCAGGTATTCGCCGCCGGTGACCTCGCCAACCATCCAGAAGTTCTCCTTGCCGATGCTCTCGCAGTATTCGCGCACGCGCACGCAGAATTCCTGCGACGCCTCCTCGGAGATGTGTTTGACCGTGTCGATACGGAAGCCGTCGCAGTCCGTCAAGGCGATCCAGTACTGATAGACGCGGATCAGCGCGTCGAGCACGCGCGGGTGTTCGTGGTTGAAATCCTTCAGCTCGTAGAAATCGCCGCGCCGGAATTCGATGTCGGGATGCGATGGATCTTCCCAGCCCGCCGGGTCCCAGTGGATGATGTGCCCGGCGCGGGTGTACCAATCGGCGTCCTGGAATTCGTGCGGGTAGACGCCGTCGTCGCCGCTCACGATCTGCGGTGCCGGCTGGCCCCTGCTCGACCGCCAGCTATGGAACGGATAGGGCGGCGCATAGCGATACGGCAGGCTGTCCACCGGGGCGCCGGTCGCCTCGTCGCGGTAGAACCAGTTGTTGCCGCTGTGGTTGTAGATGATGTCGAGCAGCACGTAGATGCCGCGCGCGTGCGCCGCATCGACCAGATCGCGCAGATCCTGGCGCGTGCCGAAGCGCGGGTCGACCTCAAGAAAGTTCTGGATCGCATAGCCGTGGTAAGTGTCCATCTCGGCGCGCTGCTTCCACACCGGCCCGACCCAGAGCGCCGTCACGCCCAGGTCGCGCAGGTAGTCGAGCTTGCTGATGACGCCGCGTAGGGTGCCGCCGTTGAAGGTCTTGCCCGCCGCCATCCACGCCGCCGTGTCCTGCGCCAGATGCAGCGCGGGCTGCGCTCGGTCGAACAGCGGGCGTGTCCCCTCGTGCCCATCGCTGAAGCGATCCGGCAGCAGGAAGTAGATGACCTGGTCGCGCCAATCGGTCGGGCTGGGGTGGACAGGGCCGCGCGGCCTCAGGTCGGCGGCGGCGAGATCGAGCGGGGCATCCGCTTCCAGGTTGACGGGCATGAGCGTGCTCCCTACGTGAGCCAGTGACGTACAGGCAGTGTAGCCGCGTCCGCATGTGAGGGCAAGCCAGCGGGCGAGGATGCGATAAACTGCGGTACACTGAGATCAGAATGAGCAGCGGAGATCAAGCATGACCGACGTGGCGGTGAACCAACGTCTGTATACCGAGGACGAACTGATGGCGCTCGGCTCGGATGCGCGCATTGAAGTGATCGACGGGGAGATTGTCGAGATGAGTCCAGTTGGCGGCAGACATCATTTCATTGGTGGCAACCTTCATCGACGTCTCGATAGGCATGTGGTTGACGGCGACCTTGGCTACGTCTTCATGGACGGGCTGCTGTTCCTGTTGAACAAGGAAGGACGGGGTATCAAAGGCGCGCAGGTGCCCGATGTCGCTTACGTCCGCAAGTCCGCTATGCCCGGCAATTGGAACATCGACAAACCCTTTCCTGGCGCGCCCACGCTCGCGGTCGAGGTCATGTCGCCCGACGACAAAACGGAAGAAGTACTCACGCATGTGCGCCGGTATCTGGAGGCGGGCACAGAACAGGTTTGGGTTGTCTATCCGAAAGAGCAGGAGCTGCATCAATACGTGCGTGGCCTGCCAGAGCAGGTGCGCGTCTATTTGATCGGAGACACACTTGACGGTGGCGACATGCTGCCGGGGTTCACGCTCAAGATGGGGGATGTCTTTGCGCTGCCACAGATGGGCGATCAATAAGGGCGGACGGCAACATCGCCGAGCAGTGGCGCAAAATGCTTGACGTTCGTCGTATACAGTGGCACTTGCAGCCGGCGCGCAGGCGCGGCGATCAGGCAGTCGAGCACACCGACGCCGTGGCTGAGACGATAGGCTGCCAACTGACGCATTGCCCAGTCCAAGTCGGCTTGCGCAGGATAAATGAGTACGAAATTGCGCAAGCGTTTCTCTGCCGCCGATTGTCTTGCTTTACTCTCCACGCCATAGACAACTTCCATCCATACGTAAGGCGTGATGCCGAACACGTCCGAGCCTCGTGACGCGAACCACGTGATCGCAGGTGCATAGCTGCGCAAGGCATCCACGACAATTGACGTATCAAGCAAGGCAGCAATATCTACCACTTGTAACGCCCTTCAATTTTGCGACGCGTTTCATTCGACCATTCCGCGCCGTCTGTGATTCCTAGATCTTCCCAGCCGCCACCTTCCTCCTCAATGAACTTTGCGAATTCTGCAGCCGTCATTGGGCGTTCCGGTTTCTCAAACATCGCGTCGAGTTCGGCTTCCGTCCAAGTCGGCGATGGATCCAGTGTGGTTTGTGCGTGCGCGGTCGGTTCGCGTCGACTAAACGACAGTTTTTTGGGGTCGATGCCCTCTGGGAGCAGCACTTCAAGCTCATTGGATTCTGGGTCGTATTCGGCAGTCAACTGAATTGTGGTCATGACGCACCTCGTTTGCCTTTCCACCTGATTGTACAGGATAATAGAAGCGGATAGAGATGCTCTTCAGACGTAAACATGCGCGGCGTTGTTTGCGCCGTATGTCGAGGAAAGATTGCAGAAAAAGGTAACCCTATGGCCGGTTCAAAAGTCTCCGAATATTTCCACACCATGAGCTACGGGCCTGCGCCGGAGGCGGCGGACGCCGTCCTTGCCTGGCTGAATGATCACAAGCGCAAGCTGAATCTGTTCATCGACGGCAAGTGGGTCGAGCCGAAGAGCGGCAAGTACATCGAGAGCCGCAACCCGTCGAACGGGGAGCTGCTGGGAACGTTCGCGGACGGCGGCAAAGAAGACGTCGATGCGGCGGCCAAGGCGGCGCGCAAAGCCTTCGAGTCGTGGAGCAAGACGCCCGGCCACCAGCGCGCGCGCATCATGTACGCCATCGCCCGCGACATTCAGAAGCACGCGCGGCTGCTCGCCGTCATGGAAGCGATGGACAACGGCAAGCCGATCCGTGAGACGCGCGACATCGACGTGCCGTTGGTCGCGCGCCACTTCTACTATCACGCCGGATGGGCGCAGTTGATGGAGACGGAGCTGGCGGGTTACGGGCCGGTCGGCGTCGTCGGCCAGATCATCCCGTGGAACTTCCCGCTGCTGATGATGGCCTGGAAGCTCGCCCCGGCCATCGCCATGGGCAACACGGTCGTGATCAAGCCCGCGCCCTACACCAGCCTGACCGCGCTGCTGTTCGCCGAGATCCTGCACGAGGCGGGCCTGCCGCCCGGCGTGATCAACATCGTCACCGGCGGCGACGAGACCGGCGCGGCCATGACCTCGCACGCCGACTTCGACAAGATCGCCTTCACCGGCAGCACCAACGTCGGCAAGATCATCCGGCGGGTGACGGCGGGCACGGGCAAGCGCCTGTCGCTCGAACTGGGCGGCAAGTCGCCGTTCGTCGTCTTCGACGATGCCGATCAGGATGGCGCGGTCGAAGGGCTGGTCGATGCGATCTGGTTCAATCAGGGCCAGGTCTGCTGCGCCGGGTCGCGCCTGTTGGTGCAGGAGAGTATCGCCGACCGCTTCCTGACCAAGGTCAAGCGTCGCATGGATACGCTGCGCATCGGCAGCCCGCTCGACAAAGGGATCGACATCGGCGCGATTGTCGACCCGATGCAGCACCGCACCATCGACGGCTGGGTCAAGATCGGCCTGGAAGAAGGTGGCGAGATCTACCAGCCCGCCTGCGAACTGCCGGATCGCGGCTGCTGGTATCTGCCGACGCTGATCACGAACGTCACCCCCGCCTCGACCGTCGTCCAGGAGGAGATCTTCGGGCCGGTCGTCGTGGCGATGACCTTCCGCACGCCGTCCGAGGCGGTCGCCCTGGCGAATAACACCAAGTATGGCTTGGCGGCGAGCGTCTGGAGCGAGAACATCAACCTGGCGCTCGACGTGGCCGGGAAGATCAAGGCGGGCAGCGTTTGGGTCAACTGCACGAATATGTTCGATGCGGCCAGCGGCTTCGGTGGCTACCGTGAGAGCGGCTTCGGTCGCGAGGGCGGCGAGGAAGGCCTGTACGAGTACGTGCGCGCGACCTGGCAGCCGCGCCCGCAGCCCGAATTCAGCAAGCCGGACAAGTGGAGCGCATCCGTTCCTGGCCGCCCTGCGCCGATGAATGGCAAAACGAAAGCCAACGGCGCACTTGACCGCACACCCAAGCTCTACATCGGCGGCAAGCAGGCGCGCAGCGATGGCAACTACACACGCCCGGTGCTCGCGCCGGATGGTGCGCTGGTCGGGCAGGCGGCGGATGGCAACCGCAAGGACATTCGCGATGCCGTCGAGGCGGCGCACAAAGCCTCCGGCTGGGGTAGCAAGAACGGCCACTCCCGCGCACAGATCCTCTATTACATCGCCGAAAACCTGAGCGCCCGCGCCGACGAGTTCGCCGAGCGCATCCGCGCGCAGACCGGGCGCACGCTCAAGAGCGCGCAGCAGGAGGTCGACGCCAGCATCGATCGGCTGTTCACCTATGCCGCCTACTGCGATAAGTTCGGCGGCACGGTGCAGGAGACGCCTCTGCGCGGGCTGGTCGTCGGCATCACGGAGCCAATCGGGGTGATCGGCATCGCCTGCCCGGACGAGTTCCCGCTGCTCGGCCTGATCTCGCTGGTCGCGCCCGCCATCGCCCGCGGCAACACGGTCATCGCCATCCCCAGCCCGGCACATCCGCTGAGCGCGACCGATTTCTACCAGGTGCTGGAGACGAGCGACGTGCCCGGCGGCGTGATCAACATCGTCACCGGCGACCGCGATCACCTGAGCAAGACACTGGTCGAGCACGACGACGTCGACGCGATGTGGTACTTCGGCGACGCGGCGGGCTGCGCCATGGTCGAGGAGCTGTCAGCCTACAACATGAAGCGTACCTTTGTCGGCTATGGCGCGCCGCGCGACTGGCTCGATCCGCACCAGGGTGCGGGCGAGGAGTATCTGCGCGAGGCGACGCAGGTCAAGAACGTCTGGCTGCCGACGGGGGAATAAGAGGGTACTGGGTGCTCAGTGCTGGGTACTGAGTTCTGAGTTCACGGTACACGGTTCACGGTGCGAAATGCGGGGCGCGGCGAAGGCTGCGCCCCTTTTTTGGTGTAGAATGAAGCCAATAGGCGGAGTACACATTGCTATGACGAATGAGAAGTTGGAATTTCCCGCATATGAAGCGCTGGTCAGCGAAGAAGGCACGTTGACTCTGCCGACAGAAGCGATGGAAAGACTCGGTATTCATCCTGGAGATTTCGTGACGTTGATCGCGGCACAAGGTGGCTTGATGCTCGTGCCAACTCGCCTGATCGCGCCCGAAGTGGCGGAACGGATTGAGCGTATCCTGGCGGAAGAGGGCATGAGCGTGAGCGATTTGCTTGCTGGTCTGGACGAAGAAGGCAGCAAGCTCTTCCAGGAGCAATATGGTCACCTTCTTTCCATCTGATCCAGAGACACCACGTGTTTTTACCGATTCGAGTGTCATCATCGCTGGATGCGCTTCACGTACAGGCGCGAGCAATGCATTATTGACTCTGTGCGAAATGGGATTGCTGCGCCCTGTCGTTTGTCCCTATGTAATCAATGAGACTGAACGCAATTTGGCGAATAAACTACTGCGGGCGATGCCGGATTATCAGCAACTAAAGGCTAAGATCGACTGGGAAATCGTCGCAGATCCAGATTCTGAAGCGGTTGCGTCATGGCTTGATGTGATTACTCCCAAAGATGCGCCTGTGTTAGCTGCTGCCGTCGCGGCTAACCCTCATCGATTGGTGACGCTGGATGCGCAACATTTCATCAAAGCTGCGAATGTTGCGCCGAGAAGCGGTCTGGCCATCTGCACGCCTGGCGAGCTAATCCGCGAGATTCGAAAATTGCTTGCTCAGGGATTTAAAGGCCTGGCGTGATTGACTTGGCACGCTTCTAATTGAGAAAATTATCTGCCCAATCCACTTACCATTTCACTCACAGCATCATATTTCCAATCTCAAAAAACTATCCGCTCATACATATTGTGAAATTTGTCACAAATATTTGTGCATTTTTTTTCTATCGCCTACTCTTGCGATGCCCTATGATATGGATAGTTCGGTCATACACAACGAGGCATCAACGAAATGTCGAACAACTTCCCAGAAAAACTGGATCACATCTGTGAGCTGATGGGCGAACTGGGACACGAGATCCCCGGCACCATGGGCGCTTTCTCGAAACTCCACGAGTCCTGCGCGGAAGAGGGTGTCCTCGGCTGTAAGGTCAAAGAACTGATCGCCCTGGGCATCGCCATCACCATCCGCTGTGAAGGCTGCATCACCTTCCACGTCCACGACGCGCTCAAGGCTGGCGCCAGTCACGAAGAGATCACCGAGACCATCGGCGTGGCCGTCCTGATGGGCGGTGGCCCGTCGGTCGTCTACGGCTGCGAGGCGCTCGAAGCCCTGTCGCAGTTCGAGGCTGTCGCTGCCTGAACGCATTGCTCAGCCTGATAAACTCAACCCACCCCGGCGATCTACCGGGGTGGGTTTTTGTTGTCCATAGGCTACGGTGCTGAAAAGCGATTCCAATAAAGAAGGGTAGACCAAGCGGTGTTATGTGACGCTAAGGAAGGCAATGCAATGACGCTGGTGAAAAATGTTTGATGTCAGTTCTCCTGATTTTCTTCCAGGCGCTCATTAATTCTTGCCTTCAATTCGGCGGTGTAGCGGCGTGCATCGTCCGCTAAGGGTTCTAGCTCCGCTTCTTGCTGCTCGAAATAGGCTAGATTGTCATGATAGTACGCCAGTGCGGCATAGACATCGGCCAGCGTGATGCCGTAGTGCTCTGCGATGTGATCCACGCTTTCGCCCGCAATCAGGTGTTTCTGGGCGATCATCTTCACTTTCACGCGATGGTTGATCGTGCGCGGAATGCCCTCGTCATCGACCAGGATGTGTTGTACTGACACAATATTTCTCCTTACGGCACGACGAAGCCCGCATTCTTGAGCTTGGTGTGCAGGATCGTCTTCCAGTTGCCGGTGGCGTCATAGTCGTCGAAGAGCACACCGTTGAGATCCGACGGGCGCTCGAAACGCGGGATCGACTGGGTTGCGGGTTTGTAGAGCACGAAGACACGATCCCAGCCGAGCTTACCGTAGAAATAGCCGAGTTCGAGGACGACGTTCTGCCGCGCACGATACTCCAGCGCGCGGTTGCCGTACTGCTGGAATTCCGCATCCAGCCCGCCGAGATCGTCCGATGAAATGAGTACGACTGCGAAATAGGTGTTGCCCGCGTAGAAGAGCAGCTTCTGAAACAGGCTCGTCTGGTTGGCATTGGACATCTTGCTCAGGACGACCGGCGTGACGTTGATGCTCTGCAGATACGTCTCGACGTCGGCCAGGAATTGCTGATCGCGCCCATGGACGACGAACACCGAGTCGGGCGGCGCGGCAGCCGTCGATGAGGGTGTGCCACCGCCGCGTGCCGCATCCGCGGATTCAGTCGCAATCTGGACGATCTCGGTGTCATGCAGACCCGTGTGAGTCGGAATGCGCGCGGCCTCGCTGCGCTTGATCGTTGTCGCGAGCTGCGCGACTTGTTCGCCGACGCGGCTCCAATCGCGCACGTCGAGATAGTAGACGGTCTGCAAACTCACGGGGATGGCATCCGGCGGCAGATCGTCGAGCAGGATGGGGAAGACGGCCGCGGAGCGATCCAGAATGGCGGACAGTTCCGAATGCACCCAGCTCGAATCGACGCTGTTGCGCGAGAGAAAGACGATCAAACCGGCGGCTCTTGCGAGGCCTTGTTGGATGCTGTGCTGCCAGTTCTCGCCGGGGGCCAGCGCGTCGACGTCGATCCACGTCCGGATGCCGAGTTCGTTCAAACGCGAGACGAACTCGCGCACACGGTCAATATCGGCGCGCGCGTAGCTGACAAAATAATAGGGCTGCTGCAAGTCCACGGTTTTTACTCCCGTTCGGTTGCTAAGCACCCCTATTTGAGCACATTATGCGGTTGTCACAAAATCCAGGAAAGCCGTCTGATTGCCGCGTTGGAGGGTGGACGAAGCAGCCGGCTTTCCCTTCACAAACAAGATTAGTCGGTCACAACCGGGAGTTCTGCCGCTTTCCAGGCGCCGATGCCACCGGCCAGGTTACGCACGTTGGTGTAACCGAGCAGGCCAAGCTGCGTCGCCACAATACCGCCGCGATAACCGCTGGCGCAGTAGACGACGATGTTCGCGTCTTTGTCTTCCGGCAGCTCAGCCAGGTTGTCAAAGAAATTGTTGATCCAGACGTGCTCCGCGCCTTCAATGTAGCCTTCGGCCCACTCTTCATCGCTGCGAACGTCGAGCAGCCAGTCGGGCATCGTCTCGAAGGTCTCTTCGAACAGATCCTGCGGTTTCACCGCGCCCCAGCCCTCGGGCAGGTTGGCGAGGTAACCGGCCACGTATTCGACCAGCGCCGGGTCAAGATCTTCCGGCACATCTGCCGGTTCGACTTCGGCAGGAGCCTCGACGACGGGCAGGTCTTCGCCGATCCAGGCACCGATGCCGCCGGTCAGCACGTGAACGTCCGTGTAGCCGAGGGTTTGCAGCGCTGCCATACCGATGGTCGCGCGGAAGCCACTCTTGCACACGACGACAATCGTTGCGTCCAGGTTGGGCAGCAGGTCCAGGTTTTCGCCCAGTGTGCGCAGCGGAAGGTGGATGGCACCCTCGATGATGCCTGCTTCTTCGACCTCGGCGTCTTCGCGCACGTCAAGCACGACCACGTCCGGATTTTCGGCCAGCAGTTCGAGGAATGCTTCAACGTTGACGGTGCCGTATTTTTCCGGGATAGCGGAGTAGTAGGCTTCGAGCTGCGGCATCAGCACGTCGTCGACAACGTCGACTTCGTCGGTCTGCGCCAGGGCGATGCCGGGCACGATCAGCAGTGAGGCCAGAACGAGCAAGAGCATGAAGCGGGTCAACTTAGCCATGAGGTGAAATCCCCTTTGTCACTTTGAAAAACTTCCGTTACATTCGTGCTTCGCCTGCCCGAAGACAGGCGAATGTGCTCTCAATTGCTGTGCTCGCGACTATGGAATCGCATCCATGTCGACAAGCACGTCCTGATTTGCCCGCCGCTCGGCGCGATCCACCGTTTGGCGCGTCAGGAATAGCGCTTCGTTGTCATGACAGCTTTCGCAGGTCTCCGTCTGCGGCGTCACGCGCTGGATGTTGTGCGGTGTCGCATACACCCATGTGGGCCGCGAGTCGAAGTTCGGCAGCAGGTCTTCGCCATAGAAGCTGAACGAGTCCGGGTCGATGGGCACATGCCGGACCGGCACGTACTCATAGGGACGGTCTTCGCTCCGGTTGGTGTTCAGGCCAATGGTGAAGCCGAGGAAATGGTCTTCGACCGTGTAGAACGGGACGCCATCATCCGTCTGCTCGACATGACAGTTGACGCAGTTGGTATAGGTCGTGCTGTGGCAGACCTGGCACGCGAGATCGTACTCGTCGTGGGCGCTGTGCATCTCGATATCGGTATCAGCGTTCTCGCCCATCTCGATATCGTCGTGACAGTCGACGCAGCCCGGATCGGGGGCGCCGTCATAGCGGTGCGTTTGCTCGCCCGCCGTGCCCATGCCGTGCATGGCGTCCGCCGTATGGCATTCCATGCAGTCCATGCGCGCGCGGAAGTGCACGTCGCTCGGCACGTCTTCGTTTGCGCCGTAGTATTCATTTTTGACGCGGCTGCCATGGCAGGCCGTGCATTGGCGTGACATCGACGGCTTTTGTTCGAAAACGTGTCCGCTCACAAGGCCGCCGCCCGCCGAGCTGGGTTGGCTCACGTGGCAGTCGCCGCAAGTTGCGTGGCACTGGTTACAATGATTGGCCTGCATCTCTTCCAGCGCAGGGTGATTCTCCGGCGTGCTCCGTGCATAGAGCGCCGTGTCATAACCCGCCAGAGTGCTGTGCAAGCTGTCGATTTGTGTGGGTCCGACATCGACGTGGCAGCGCCCGCAAACCTCGGGACTATTGACGACACTCTCGACCTGGCCCTCGTGGGCAAGCTCGAAATCGTCAACCGCTTCACCGCCGTGACAGTCGGTACAGTTGATGTAAGAATGGACATCCTGGCTATACGTTTCGGCGTCAATCCAGACGCGCTCCCATGGCTCCATCGGAGTCACGGATCCGCCTCAGCCAGGGCCAGAAGACAAGGCTTCCGGCGCTTCCTCCTCGATCGCCAGTTCACTCAGCCGCTGCTGACTGGTGTGGCAGTCCAGGCAGGCGAAATCTTCGAACGGCTCGATCTCCATGCCGGGGCTGGCAAACGAGATCGACACCCCCCCAACCGAACTCGATAACATCGCGATGCCTGCTGTGATCAGCAGCACACCACCGGCGACCAGGGCTGAAATCAGCCTTGGACGCACGATTGAACCCCCCTTTCCTTAGCGCTAAGAACGAACACGACGCATAAGACCAGCGCTTGAGGCTGGTCACGTACGAATCACTCACTTATATACGAGCGTAACAAAGCTGCCCGTAATAAGTTAGTGATTATTGTCACAAATGCCGTGTGATTTTGCGCGACGCGAACGGGTCAATTGTCACGGTGTGCCGCGTGCTTCAATGGACGGCGAGGTTATCCGCGCCGACGTGCCGGTGCAGCTGCGTCATCAGCGCCTCGCAGATGCCGGTCGTCATGTCCGGGAACTCCAGCGGCTGGATGCGCCCGTTCTCGATCAACTCGATCACGAAGTGATCGTCGCCAGGATACGAGTTGAGCAGGTTGAGCAGCCGGTTGAAACGGCGCAGATCCTTGTCCTGGTCGCCGCAGCGCTCGAAGCGGATGACGAGCGTGCGCCGCGGAGTCTGGTCTTCGCCGTCGTCGCTCGGCAGCGGCTCGGACGCCAATTCGCCGAGCGGTTCGTCGCTCATCCACGGCAGGTCATCGAAGCCGGGCGGCTCGCCGGTGGCCGCGTAGGGATCGCCATTGGGCGCCGGTGGCAGCTCGACCGCGCCATTCGACGGCGCTTGATAGTCGGATGCACCATTGCTGCCGTTTCCGTTGCCTGTGTGACCATTGCCGCCATTGCCATTGGTGGGCGCATCGGACGGCGTCCAGGCCGGGGCGTCCATCGGCTCGTCGAACAGCTCGTCGTCGCCCATCCACGGCGGCGGAGCGCTGGGCATGGCATCGGGACGGGTGCCTCCGTCTGCAGCCGTGACCGTCTCAAACTCGGTCGTGACCGCCTCGCAGATCACCTGCGCATCGCCGCGCGAGAGATCGAGCTTGCCCGAAAACTGGAGCACCATGCCTTCGAGCACCATCTCTTCGAACTTGCGCCACGTGCGCGGGAATAACACGACGTCGATCGTGCTGAAATGGTCTTCGAGCGTCACAATCGCCATCATCTCCTGATTCTTGGTCGGCAGGCGGCGGATGCCCGCGACCAGCCCGATGATGCGCACCGGGCGCTCGCTGCCCGCCTCTTTCAGGTCTTTGGTTGTGTCGAAATTGCTGCTGCGGATGATATGCAGCACCGGGTCAATCGGGTGGCTGCTGACGTAGAAGCCGAGCAGCGCCTTCTCCCAGTCGAGCATCTCACGCTGATCTACCTCGTCTGCCAGCGGCAGATTCGCCAGCAGATCATCGCTGAAGCCGCTGCCGATGGCGTCGCCGAACATGCTCATCTGCCCGACTTCCTTCGCCTTATGATGTTCGGCGCTGAAGCTCATGATGCGGTCGAGCGCGGCGATCAACTGATTGCGATTGCCGAACGCGCTCAAGGCGCCGACCTTGATCAGGCTCTCGATTGTGCGCTTGCCGACCTGTCGCAGATCGACGCGCTCGCAGAACTCCTGCAGGTCGCGGAATGGGCCGCCGTTATCGCGCTCGGCGATGATCGTCGACAGCGCGCCGACGCCGGCGTTCTTGACCGCCGCCAACCCAAAGCGGATGCCGCGTCTCCCGTCCGCCCCGCGCTGGATGTCGAAGTCGAGCTGGCTCGTGTTGACGTCCGGCGCCAGGATGGCGATGTTCAGGCGGCGGCACTCGGTCAGGAAGGTCGTCACCTTATCCGAGTCGTCGAAATAGACCGAGAGCAGCGCCGCCATGTACTCCTCAGGGTAATGGCACTTGAGGAACGCACTCTGGCAGGTGATGACCGCGTAGTCCGCGGCGTGCGAGTTGTGGACGATGATGTCATTGGCGACGAAGTTGTGTGTGCCCGGCACCGTCAGGTCGTAGGTCATTTCCTCGCCAACGTACTCTATCGAGACGACCTTGTCCCAATAGATGTCGTTGTCGGCGTGGATGGTCGCCAGGGGTTGCAAGTCCTCGGCAAGTGCGTTCAGGTATGTAGGGGCTTGGCGCCGCCAAGCCCCTACCACGTTCTGCGAAACCGCGACATCTGGTGCAACCACGGCCACGAGATCGCCAGTTGCGAGTGCGCCCAACAGCCGCCAGCCGTCTTGCGTCAAGAACGGATGATTGTCTGTCGCGGTGATCTGACGTCCAAGCTCTGTCGTGAGCTTGTAGACGGGCTTGATACCGTTTTCGTGGACGTGAGAAATCTCGCCTGACACAAGCTGCATCGTGTCGAGATCGAGCGTCAGCGTTCGCTTGACCCGGACATCACCCGAAGCGAGGTCACCTACGCGCACCAATTGTCCATTGTCCGCATCGAGGATTTCCGTATCACCCGAAATACACTTATTAAAGCCGTAGTTGGCGAAGAATTCGATGTCGTCGAAGATTTTCTCGGCGGCCTCGACCGAAACGTCGTTCTCCGGGCCGCGCTCGATGAAGATCTGCTTGTGCTTGAGCAGATCTTCCTTCTTCTTCTTGGACACCGCGCGCCGCATCAGGTCGGCATCGCCGAGCGAATAGCTGAACAGACCGCTCGCGATCTGCATCAACTGCTCCTGGTAGACCATGATGCCGAAGGTCTCTTCCAGGATCGGCTTGAGCTTCTCGTGATGGTAGACGACTTCCTTGGTGCCGTGCATGCGCGCGTTGAAGTCCGGGATGTAATCCATCGGGCCGGGGCGGTAGAGCGAGACGGCGGCGATGATGTGCTCGAACCGGGTCGGGCGCATCCCGCGCAGCATCTCCTGCATGCCTGTGCTTTCAATCTGGAACACGCCGATCGTCTCGCCGCGGCTGACCATGTCGAAGGCTTCGCTCAGCTTGCGGTTGACGTCCTCGTCGTCACTGGGCCGGTAGGGGATGTTGCCCATGTCGTAGTGGATGCCATGATGCCGCTCGATCAGCTCGCAGGTGCGGCGCAGCTGTGTCAGAGTCGACAGGCCGAGGAAGTCGATCTTGAGCAGGCCGATGCTCTCGCACGTCTCCATCGGGAACTGCGTCACCTGCTTGATCGGGCTGTCCTCTTCGTTGCCCTTGCTCTCGTTGGTCAGCCGGTGCAGCGGCAGATATTCCACCAGCGGCACGTCGGACACGATCACGCCCGCGGCGTGGGTGCTGGCATGACGGCTGACGCCCTGGAGTTCCGCCGCCGTATCCACGATGTGCTTGATCTCCGGGATGTTCTCGTACATCTGCTTGAGGTCGGGGTTCGCCTCGACGTAAGTATGCACCGGCTTCGGCTTCGGCTCGGTCGGGATCAGCTTGGCCGCCTGATTGACGAGATCGAGCGGCACGTCGAGCGCGCGCCCGACGTCGCGCACGGCAGCCTTGGCGCCGAGCGTCCCGAACGTGATGATGGCGGCGACCTTGTCCTCGCCATACTTGCGCGTGCAGTAGGCGATCATCTCAGCGCGGCGGTCGTCGGGGTAGTCGAGGTCGATATCCGGCATTGACACGCGCCCCGGGTTGAGGAAGCGCTCGAACAGCAGGTTGTTCAGGATCGGGTCGATGTTGGTGATGCCCAGGCAGTAGGCGACCAGGCTGCCTGCGCCGGAGCCGCGCACGTTCCACCAGATGTCCGCGTGGCGCGCGAATTCGCACAGATCCCACACGATCAGGAAGTAGGTCTCGAAGCCCATGTCGCCGATGATCGTGAGCTCGCGTTCCATCCGCTCGCGCAGGTCGTTGCTGTCCTCGCGGCCAGGGAAGCGCCAGCGCAGCCCCTTCTCCGCCAGATAGCGCAGATAGGTGCCCGACGTATGCCCATCCGGCACCGGGAAATTCGGCAGGTGATAGCCCTTGCGATCCAGGTTGATGTCGCACATCTCGGCGATCAGCAGGCTGTTGGTCAGCGCCGAGCCGCCGTCGATGTGCCCGAACGCCGCCCACATCTCCGCCTGATCGGTCAGGTAGTAGCTGTTGTCGGTCATGCGCATCCGGTTGGCTTCGTTCTTGAGCGAGCTCGTCTGGATGCAGAGCAGGGTGTCGTGCGGGTCGGCGTCGCCTTCCATCACATAGTGGACGTCGTTGGTCGCCAGCAGGCGCAGATTGTCGCGCCGGGCGGTCTCGATCAGCCAGTCGTTGACGGTCTTGAGCACGTCGATCTTGTGATTTTGCAGTTCGAGGTAGAAGTTCTCGCGCCCGAAGATATCCACATATTCGTGGATCAGCGCGCGCGCCTGCTCGTCCTGCCCATCCATGACCAGGCTGGGCACCTGCGCGGCCAGGCAGCCGGTCGTCGTGACCAGACCGTCGCTGTGCGCTTCCAGGAATTCGCGGTCGATGCGTGGGCGGTAGTAGTAGCCTTCGAGCTGCGCCGCGCTCGCGATCTTGAGCAGATTCTTGTAGCCGGTTTCATTCTGCGCCAGCATGAGCAGATGATAGGGCCGCGCGTCGAGCTTGGAGTCGCGGTCGCGCATCGTCCGCCGGGCGAGATAGCCCTCCATGCCGATGATCGGCTTGATGTCGGCGGCTTTACATGCCTTGTAGAAATCGATCGCGCCGAACATCACGCCGTGATCCGTGATCGCGAGCGACTTCATGTCGAGGTCTTTGGCCCGCGCGACGAGCTTCTTGATCTTGCTCAGTCCGTCGAGCAGCGAGAATTCGGTATGGACGTGCAGATGGACAAAATCCTGGTCGGTCATAGCGTCTCGCCGTAAGAACAGATGAGCGGTATCAGGCATCATTATAGCATCGCCTGACCGCTGTCTATGCAAAGTTGGTGAACTTTAACGGACTATTTTTCGCGCGCGTGACGGCGCTGGCGGGCCGCTTCGAACAGGATGACCGCTGTGGCTGCCGCGGCGTTGATCGACTCGGTTTCCGCCGCCATCGGGATGCGGACGATCTGCGTCGCCAGGGCGCGCGCCTGCTCGCTGGCGCCGTGCGCCTCGCTGCCGACGATCAGCCCCCAGGCCGCCCAATCGACCGCCTCGTAATCCGAGTCGCCGTCACCCGCCGCCAGGTAGACCGGCAGCCCTTCACAGTACTGCGCGATCTCCTGCCACGACGCTTCGACGACCGGCACGCGGAAGTGCGCGCCCATGCCGCCGCGCAGTGCTTTCGGGTTGTACGGATCGACGCAGTCCGGCGACAGCACGACGATCTGGACGCCAGCCGCCGCCGCCGTGCGCATGATCGTGCCCATGTTACCGGGGTCGCGCACGCCGTCCAGGATCAGGACGCGGCGCGGCTGGCGCGGCAGCTCCGGCATTGGGATCGGCAGCACGGCGATGATGCCCTGCGAATGTTCGGTCGTGCTCAGGCGTTGGATGATGTCCGCCGCGGCGGGGTAAAGGTTGCCCGCGCCGATCAGGTTCTGCCACTCGGCGATCAACGTGTAATCGACCGCCTGCGCGTCGTAGAGGACGAACTCCGGCTTGCGCCCGCGCCCGATGGCATCAGCGACCAGCCGCACGCCCTCCAGCGCGATCTTGCGCTCACGGCGCCGGACTTTCGGCTGCGTTTGCAGCGCATACGCCAGTTTGACTTTGTCGTTCTGCGGGCTGCTGATCATGGACGGCCTTTGGCGGTTGGGTATTGGCAGTTGGCGGTTAGCTATTGGCTTTTAGCCGTTAGCGGTTAGCCTGCGTTCAATGCGTTGGCAATATTATCACATGCGCGGGAAATAGGATGGGCCGATGAGCTAGCCGCCGCCACAGACCGTTTCGCACGGGACACCGTTGTGGTTTCGATCCAGATCGCTGTTGCCCGCGTACAGACATGCATACGCCTGCGCACACGTGAGTTGAGAGCAGGTGTAGTCCAGGCTTGGACAAGTCGCACTTTGATTCGGCTGGCTGGGTTGGCTGCCCGCGGAGAACGCCTGGATTGGCGCGGCTGTGGCTGGGGCGTTGGCCGATACGAGCGACACATGGACATAGACGACCTCGCCCGTTGTCCATTGCGTTCGATACCAATTGGTGTTGCCGCTGACCGAAGTGCCGATGGCGACGCCGTCCACCTGAATGCGCGCGCCCGCCTGGAACAAGCCGACGATGTCACAGGACGTATCGGGGCACCGCCGCGCTCGCGCATCGGTGGTGACGTAGTAGAGGGTCGTGCTGGTCACCCGTGTGACGATGACTGTCGGCGTCAGGCGCACGAACTGCGTGCCAGCGACCTCGGATGCGATCGCTTCTGCGGTCATCATCATGAAGGGCGTCGGGTTGATCGTCGGTCTGGGAGTGTTGGTGGTCGTCGGGCGTAGCGTGAGGGTGGGCCGTAATGTAGGAGTCTCTGTTGGGACGATCACAACGGCTTCGATGGTTATCGTTGGTGGCGGTGTGGTTGTGGTGGGTTCAGGCGGTGTGGTCTCGGTGGGAATGGTCTGAAGCGCCACCTGAGTCGCCGCACGCTGAGTCGGGGTAGGCGTACGAGCGGAACTCGGAACGCGGCCCATTGCCGTGATGACCAGATAGGGGATGATGCACCCGCCCACGATCAGGATCAGGCATCCGCGTGTAAGGTGCTTTCGCCAATGTGGTTTTTGGGGTATGGGGGCGATTTCATCGATGAAGTAGAGCCATTCGTGGGCGACGGGATCGTCGATGGTTTCCAGAAGGCGTCGGGCCGCCGAATAGCGCTGGGCTTTGATCAGTCTTTGCGCCCGCGCGAGTCGTTTGTCAGCCATGATTAACTCAATAGTTCATATGACTTCAGTCTATACGATCTTATTGAGTTGGATAATATGCTTAGAGGGAACGATCGTACGCAGCCGATCTGCGTATCAACGATCAAAAGGCGATCGGTCTTGATGCCGATCACCTTGGAGGTTCACAGGTTGCCAACAGACAATCGCCCTTAGCGCTGACGTGTGTTTCAGCGGCTAAAGGCTAAAAGCCAATGGCTAACAGCGAACAGCTATTCGCTATTGATTTTGCGCGCTGAGGGCAGCCAGCTTGCGGAACGTCTCGGCATCGCGCACGGCGATATCCGACAGCATCTTACGATCCAGCACCACACCGGCCTGCTTCAGCCCATACATGAAGCGGCTGTAGTTGAGGCCGTTCTGGTGCGCGCCCGCGTTGATGCGGATGATCCACAGGCGGCGCAGGTCACGACGGCGATTGCGACGGTCGCGGTAGGCATACCACAGACTCTTCAGCATCGCCTCGTTCGAGCGGCGGAACAGCCGGCCACGCGTGCCCCACTGACCCTTGGTCAGCTTGAGCACCTTCTTATGACGGCGGCGGCGGGTGAACCCGGTTTTGACTCTTGCCATGTTGACATCACTCCTGACAACAAACACCCAGAGCCGCAGCCCTGGGCTGTAAAGGTCTTACGAATCGACGCGCCGCCCCTACTTGGAGCGCGCTGCCGTCTTGTAATACTTAAGGTACGGCGCAAGACGGCGGATTTTCTTCAGTTCCGACTCGGCCACCGGCTGCATCTTGCTCAACTGATTCAGTGAGCGCTGTGCGCGCCGACGGCGGAAGTGCGTCTTGCCGCCCTTGGTGCGCAGGATCTTGCCGGTCGCCGTCATCTTGAAGCGTTTGACGGTCGCCTTGTGCGTCTTCAGTTTGTACTTCTTCAGCTTACCCACGATATTGCTCCGCTCATGCTGCGCGACGCCGCGCGCAAAAGCGGCGTCGAACCTGCTAGGATTTCTTCTTGCTCTCACCTGCCGGTGCCAGGAGCATCATCAGCGAACGCCCCTCCATGTTGGGCGCCTGCTCGACGATGGCCACGTCCTTGAGCTGCTCGGCGATGGCCTGCAAACGCGCGTGTCCAATTTCGGGATGGGCGATTTCACGACCCTTGAACTTCACCCGTACCCGCACCTTCATGCCATCGGCGATCCACCGCCGCGCATCGCGCATCTTGAAACCGAGATGATGGTCGTCCGTCTTCGGCTGAAGTTGGATTTCCTTGATCTCGATGGCTTTCTGCTGCTTGCGCGCTTTGCGTTCGCGACGCTGCTTGTCATACTGGAACTTGCCGTAATCCATGATCCGGCACACGGGTGGCTCGGCATTTGGCGAGACTTCGACCAGGTCAAGCCCGCGCTCCTCAGCCATTTCCAGCGCTCGCGACAGCGAAACAATCATATTCTCGCCGTCTTCCGTGATGACACGCACCTCGCGCGCTCGAATTTCGCGGTTAATCCGGGTTTCGTCTTGGGAACTTATGTTGCCCTATCCTCTCTTAAACAGACACAGTTTACACAGCGCGCCCTACCAACCGGCGATTTCAGTGACCCTCGCCGTCGAGGGTTTCGCCTTACACAAACCAGTCTGGATGGGTGTAATCGAAGAGATTTGCCGCCGGCAAGGCGCTCATAAAGGAATTATAACACAGCCGTAAAAGTCATTTCAAGCGTGGGACGCGCTAGAAAGGCTCAAAAAACGCCAACAAAGGGCGGCTCTTGCGACCAACGCGCGACTATGCTGTAATTGCGGTGACCGTCGCACAGACGAGGCATCGCTTCACCATCCAAACGCACATCCCCGCTCGACGACAATCATTCCAGGATAAGGCTATGCAATCAAGACTGAAGCGTTGGCCGGATTGGCTCGCGTCACTCCTGGCCGGTGTCTATGCGCCGCTGGTGCTCGTCTACTGGCTGCTGCGCTGGTTCGCCGGTGATCGCTGGTGGTGGCTGGCCTTCTTGAACAACTTCGCCGTCTGGTATTTCCTGCCCCTGATCGTGCTGCTGCCGCTGGCGCTGCTGGCCCGTTCCCGGCGTGGGCTGCTGCTCCTGCTGCCGATCGTTGCGCTGGCAGCGATCACGCTCGTGCCCTACTACATCCCGACCGCACAGGCGGAGGCCGCCGGGCCGAGTCTGCGCGTGGTCACCTTCAACGTCTGGGGTGGCAATGGGACGCTCGTCGCCGATCATTACAATCGCGTCGCCGACTGGCTGCGCCAGGTCGATGCGGACGTCGTCATCATGCAGGAAGTGCCGCCCAGCCAGCGGGCGCGGGAAGACGGCTTCCTCGGCCTGGGGGATCTTTACCCACAGCAGATCGCGCTCGACACCGACGAGTGGACGAACGTCATCATCACCCGGCTGCCGGTCGTCGCTCAGGAGAGCCACGCCATGACCGAGACGCAGCCGCGTTATCAGCGCGTCGTCGTCGAATTCGGCGGCGAGCAGATCGCCGTCTACAGCGTGCATACGATGCTGCCGGTCCGCCCCGATCCTCACATCGAGGTGCCCATACGTTCGCTCTATGAGAGTGTATTGCTGCGTTATGACGAGACCATGCGCAACTGGCAGCTCGATTACTTGCTCGATCAACTCGCGAATGAACCGCTGCCCTACATCGTGGCCGGGGATTTCAACACCAGCGATCAATCGCTTGCCTACACCCGCCTGGCGACTGACATGCATGACAGCTTCCGCGAAGCCGGAGCGGGGTTCAGCACCACCTGGCCGCTCGTCGTCGTGCGTGGCGATGCCTGGGCCGGGATTCCGCCGCTCGTGCGCATCGACTACATCTGGCACAGCGACGGTTGGATTGCGGAGACCGCGGAGCGCGGCCCGGCGCTGGGGTCGGATCATCTGCCGATGATGGCGACGTTGGCCCGCGTGATGCCGTGAGGGTTGTGCCTGTCGCGGTAAATGCAGCGGACGCGAAAAATGTCAGACGACGTAGGGTTGTAGCGGAGGCGACGACATAAGGTTGTGTTAGGGACGACGACGTTTTGCCAGGCGCAATTGACTGATGAGTTCATAGCTCAACTCCTTGGCAGGCTGGCGTCGAAG
>JADLAY010000072.1 GCA_020849765.1 Anaerolineae bacterium | reverse complement strand
GGCGGCGAAAGCCAGAGCAGGTTTGCTGTTATTGGCAGCTATTGTTGTGCTCATTTTACCGTGGTTGAGCGCCACGACCTGCCACGCTGCACCAGCCTCCTACGTCGAAACTCATTCACCCCCGTACACCATTCATTTTAGCACAGGCGGTCGCCCGTGTAAATCCCGACACGGCTGTACAGGGGTCAAAAAGGGCGCTTGCGGGCCGCGCATGCCCCTATTTTCCTAGGCGTTTCTTCAGTTCCGCCGTCAGCGCGGGCACGATCTGGTACAGATCGCCGACCAGTCCATAGCGCGCCATCTTGAAGATCGGCGCATCTTTGTCCTTGTTGATGGCGACGATCACCTTGCTCGTGCGCATACCGGCCTGGTGCTGGATCGCGCCGCTGATGGCGCAGGCGATGTACAGATCCGGGCTGACCGTCTTGCCGGTCTGGCCGACCTGATGCGCATACGGGATGTAGCCCGCGTCGACCGCCGCACGGCTGGCGCCGACCGCCGCGCCGAGCACGTCGGCCAGCGGCTGGATCACGCTTTCGAAGCCGTCCTTGGCCTTCCAGACGGCGGCATCACCGGCGTCGCCGGGTGCGTCCTTCGGGTTGTTGGCGATGCCGCGTCCGGCGGAGACAATGATCGCCGCATCGGTCAGGTTGACCGTGCCGACTTCGGCCTCGAAGCGCTCGATCTTGGTCGCGATCTGATCTTCACTCAGGGCGGGCGCCGCTTTGGTGACGGCAGCCTGCGCACCCGATTTTGCCTCGTTCGGGCGGAACGCGCGCCCGCGCAGGCTCATGAACTGCGTTCCCGCAGCATCGACGCTGACGTCGCTCAGCACTTTGCCCGCGTAGGCCGGGCGCGAGGCCTGCACGCTGCCGTCCGCCTGAATCTCCAGGCTGCTGACGTCGCTCAGCATGCCGCTGTCGGTATCGGCGGCGCTGGCTGCGAGCAGTTCGCGCCCGCGCGTGGTGGCAACAGCCAGCACGGCACGCGGCTTGTTCTCCTGGACGAGCTTCGTCAGCAGTGCCGCGTACGGCTCCAGACGAAAGCCCTTTAGCGTCGCATCGTCACAGACAATGGCCGCCGTCGCCCCGTACTGTGCGGCTTCCTGGGCGATGGCTTCCGCATTTTCGCCGAAGACGAGCGCCGTCAGCTGCCCGCCGGATTTTTCCGCCAGCAGCGCGCCTGCGCCAAGCGCTTCCCAACTCGTCGGCAGCGCTGCCCCGTCAAATGTTTCGATCCAGACGTATACAGCGCTCACAGCACCTTCTCCTGCAGTAATCGGTCGGCAAGGGTGGCGGCCTGCTCTTCAGGCGTGCCTTCGATCATTTCGACCTGTGTATCGCGCACGGGCAGGTTCTTGAACGCAACCACGCGCGTGTGTGCTGCCGGGAGCGTCACGCCCAGATCGGCCAGTGACCAGACCGGGATCTCCGCCTTCGACGCCTTGCGGATGCCGATGAACGATGGATAACGCGGTTCGTTGATGTCCTTCATCACGGTGATGACGGCGGGCAGCTTGCTGGTGACGATCTGCTTGCCCTGTTCGAGCAGTCGTTCGACCTTGATCGTCCCGGCGGCGTAATCGACCTCCAGGATCTTCGAAACGTAGGCCAGCAGCGTCCAGCCGAGCTTGCGCGCCATCTGGTACAGGTGCTGGTCGGTGCCGACGTCGACACTCTCTTTACCGCAAATCACCAGGCTTACGTCGCCCAGCTTCTGGACGGCAGCGGCGGCGGCAGTCGCGTAGGCGAGGCCGTCGTTCGTATCCAGCGCCGCGTCTTCGATGCGGATCGCGGCATCCAGGCCCATCGCCAGGCTGTGCTTGAGCGCTTCGTTGTGCATCTCAGCGCCCATCGCGATCACCGTGGCTTTGCCCCCGGCATTCTTGGCCTGCTGGATGCCCTCTTCGAGCGCGTACTCGTCCCAGGGGTTGACGACGGTTGCGGCGTCGCCCCAAGTGACTTTGCCGTTCGCGCCGACTTCGACTTTGGCGGCGGTGTCCGGCGTGCTTCGCGTAAATACAACAACGTGCATGAAGCCTCCTCGTCATTAAAGGCTGTAATTAGGCGCGGACGTACGGGATAGCACACCCGCTCTACAACATACTGAATTCGATTTTAACGCATGGCGCATGGCCTTCATAGCCATTAACCGAAGCAGGATTCGATTAGTGATGCGTTGCTGCGTTACTTCAGCCTGAGCCGACACACACCCTCGCGCATCTCGCCCGTTTCGAGTGTGAAGACGCCTGCCGACTCGATGCCCTGGGCCGCCAGGTTGAAGCCGTCGTTGGCGCTGGTTTGCGGTTCGAGCGCGAAAAAAGGCTTGCCCTGCGGCCCGAATAAGATCCAGTGCGAAAAGATCGGATCAGCCTGGAATTCGAGTTCGGCACCCCAGCCGGGATAGACCATGCGCATCGGTTTGTCGCCCTGCCGGCCCGTCAGCAGATCGTCGTACTGGATGTCGCCGAGGGGGCGCAGGCTGCGGAAATCGACCGCGGGCGTGATGGCGTGCGCCGGGCCGGTCGGCAGCGCATCGACGAGCGTGTACTGCTGGTCACACGGGATCTCAAGCTGGACGCCATTATCGGCGCCGCCGGGGGCGCGCAAGAAGTAGGGATGGTGGCCGAAGCCCGCCGGGAATGCCTGCCGATCTTCATTATGCAGGCGCAGCGCCATGACCAGATCGGATCCATCGAGACGATAATCCGCTTCGGCGGAGAACTCGAACGGGAAGTTGACTTTCTCGTGCAGTGCCGAGTCGAAGATCAGGCGGATCGATGTCTCATCCGCACTGACGACGCGCCAGGGCAGGCGGCGCACCGCACCGTGCATGGCGGTGCCGTCGGCGCTGGTCGGTTCGAGTTGATAATCTGCGTCGCGAAAGCGGAAACGCGCATCGCGCAGGCGGTTGACCCAGGGCAGCATGATGAAGCTGGAGCACAGGCTGGCGTTCGTGTAGTCAGCCTCGGCGGTCGGGCGCATCACGTCGGCATAGCCATCGCCGCGCCGGATGCGTCCGAAGGCAATCGAGCCGCCGGTCTCCGGCAAAATCCCAACCTGCCAGTGATCGTTCGCAATCGTGTAGAGCGCGGGCGGCATGTTTCTATTCCTTGGGTGATCGCGTGATCAGTCGGTTTCGCCGACTTTAGCATCGGATGGCATCGGCTGCCAGAAGTGTGGATGCGTCGGGTTGGTGAAGCGCCCCAGGTCGGCTTCCGGTGTCCAGGCGGCGCCGTCTGGCAGCACGGTCAATTCGTCCAGGATGGCGCCGTCGAACTTCGCGCCGCGCAGGTCGGCATTCTCGAAGCGTGCGCCTTCCAGATGTGCGCCGTCGAACGTGCACTGGCACAACAGCGCATCGTGAAAATTGACCCGGTAGAGCCGCGCCTCGAACAGATTGGCGCCGCGCGCGTCCGAGCCGCGCATCCGCGCCGCTTGCAGGTTCGCTTGCGTCAGATTGGCCCCGGCCAGAATGGCGCCGTTGAGATTGGCTTTCTTGAGCTTGGCCCACTGCAGATTGACGCCCTGCAGATCGGCATCCCAGAGCTTGGCTTCTTCCAGGTTGGCCACGCGCAGGTCGCATTCCTGGAGCGTGCCATCGGTCAGCCAGCCGCGCGCACGCAGCTCTTCCGCCGCACGCCGCGCCACCTCGTTGACATTGCTGCCCAGTTGGCGCATGAGCTGTTCGCGTTCGCGCGACTCTTCTGAGATGCGGTCGCGGCGGCGATTCAAGCCATCGATGATCAGCACCGTGATGGCGATGCTGGCAAACTCGGTGCTGATGTTGGCGTAGTAATCGCGCAGGAAGTCGCCCAGGTCGAAGCCGTCTGGATGCTGGTTGGCATAGCCTAGAACGCCGCTGACGAGCGCCAGGAACAGCAGCACCCAGGCGACCCGCTGGGCTGACAGCCATGAATCGACAATGTTTCCGACGCGTGCTTTCATCGTAGTCCTCAACTGCTTCTAAGGACTACGATAGCACACTCCCACAGCTAGGAGCGAGAAGGTTGGTTAGCTGCCATGTAGTTTAGCAATAGGGCAGCAATCACACCGGGAACCCAGGCCGCCAGCGTCAATACCAGAACGATGAGCACGGTGCCACAGCCGCGGTCGAGCACCGCGAGCGGAGGAAAGATGATGCACAGAATCGCGCGTCCACAACCCATCGTTTAATCTCCACGTGTGTACATTCATGAACTGGTACCTAATACGCAAGAAGCGCGCCGGGTTGCGAAATCGATGCGATTCGGCAGCTTCAGGTGGCCGGACTCCAGAATTCGGGATGGCCGGTCTCGGTGAAGCGCGCCCATTGATCGTCAGATGCCCAGTCGCTGCCATCCGGTAGGGTGACGCCTTCGCAAATGCAGCCCTCGATCTGTGCGCCCATCATGTCGGCACCGGCGAACGAGACCGCGCGCAAATCGCAGCCGAAGAACGACGCGCCGCGCAGGTTGGCGCGTTCGAAGCGGCTCTCGGCAAGCGTGGCGCAAAAAAGGCTTGCGCTGTCGAGCTGCGCCCCGTCGAACGACATGCCCGCCAGATTGGCAAAGCCAAGCACCGCATCGCCGAGGAAAGCGCCGCTCAGGCCCACGGCATGGAGGTTGGCGAAACCAATCATCGCGCCGCTCAGATCCGCACCGCTCAAGTCTGCCCCTTCGAGCGTGGCGAAGCCGATCAGTGCGCCGGGCAGCTGCGCCTGAGCCAACCGCGCCCGCGATAGATCGCAGAAGCCGACGAAGCCCTTCTCGACGCGCTCGCCGCGTTTGACGGCGGCTTCAAGACTGTTCACGCCGACAAAGATGCGCCGTTCGCTCATTGCGGTGGCAAGCGCGCCCGCCCCGACGCCAGCCAGAAACCAGATCCAACTGCGCATGCCTAGTTTTGCCATGGGTTCACATCCTTGGTCACTGTTTCACGCACATCCATCGATTATGCCCGATCTTGCGCTAGGAGGGCAGGAAGTCCGCAATCAGATGTGCGATCTTCTCTGCGCCTTGCGGCGTCGGATGACTGCCGTCAAAAGTGTAGCTGAAGCCGCCGCGCTGGCGGGCCGTCTCGTAATCATCCCAGCCCGCTTTGACGCGCCGTCCGATCAGGTTGATCTCGTCCATAGTGAAGGGGGGGCGCTCCGGCAGCTTGTGCGGCAGCAGCGGCCCCATGAGATCGATCATTGGGATGTTGTGCGCGCGCGCGGCGTTGGCGGCGCGGGCATTGTACTCCTGAAGCGTATCGACCAGCGCCCGGCTGTATTCGTTCGGCTGCAAGCCGACCCACGTGACGACGTGCGCAAGCTGAAGTTGGGCCAGCAGCTCGCGATAATTCTGCTCGAACTGGTCGGGGGTAACGTAGCCCTCCGGCACCTTTTTGACCTGGAGGTAATAACGCCGGGTCGCCGGGTAGATCGACGAGATGGCGTCGTTGCCGCCGACCATGACGAATACGCCGTCCGGCTCGTGGCGCAGCACATCCCGCCCCAGGCGCTCAAGCAGATTCAAGACCGTGTCGCCGCCGACCCCGGCATTGATGAAGCTATGTTCGGGGCGCAGGCGCGCCAGCACATCGACGTAGCTGCCGCCGTATTCGCCCCAGGTCAGACTGTCTCCCAGGCAAACGATCCGCATTCTGCCTCCTGCTTATTACTCGACCACGCGCATTGAAGACGCGATCAGTTCGAGCGCGTCGCCGTCGCCATACTGCGTGATCTGCACGGCGCGCCCACCGATCTCGCGGATGATCTGCGTGAATTCGGTGTTGAAGGTATCTTGCCCACGAATGAACAGGGCGGGTGTGTCGCCAAAGGTGCGTTGCTGCTCGTCGATCAGGGTGACGAAGCCGCCGCTGATGTCCGTCTCAAGCTGATCCCGCACTTCGGCCACGGTCGAGCCGGGCGCCGAGAAGGCGACATCGACCTTGGTCACACCTGGCGGCAAACCGCCAACCCCCGGCGCGTTCGGATCGAGAAAGTCGTAGGACGCGAGCGTGATGGCATAAGCCACGGCGTCTGCGGGCGGCGGTGGGCTGACCGTCCAGCCTGCGGGATAGTCGAAGGCGATGCCGGACAGCGTATCGGTATACGTCTCCGTCATATCGTCTCCTGGTGTAGTCTCAGGATCATTCACCACAGGAGGATTTGTTGGCGGGGTTTCATCCGAACTCAGGTTACAACCGGCGACGGCAAACGCCAATAGGAGGATTAACAGAGTACGAAGCCTGATCATAGGTGTCCTTTCCGACAGTAAACAGCGGGTGGGAGACATCCTCCAACCCGCCGTTCATCTTGTCTGCCTCTAGTACATTATAAGGCGCTGGGTGATATACCGCGCCCGCCATGTCACCTATGCGAGTTCAGGCTCATTCTGCCAGAATTCGGCATCGTAGGCCGGGAGTTCGCAGCGCAGCGGCCTGTCTTCGCGATTGCCCAGCGCGTAATCCGCCTGCATCAACTGGTGGATTTCGCTGGTGCCTTCGTAGATGACCGCGCCCTTGCTGTTGCGCAGGTAGCGCTCGACCGGGTACTCGTCGCTGAAGCCATAGGCGCCGTGGATCTGCACAGCTTCCAACGCGGCCTTGACGCTGTGATCGGTCGCGTGCCACTTGGAGACGCTCGTCTCGCGCGTGTTGCGGATGCCTTCGTTCTTCAGCCAGCCGACACGCAGATAGAGCAGTTTAGCGGCGTCGTACCACTGCTGCATGTAGCCGATCTTCTGCTTGACGAGCTGATGCTCGGCAATCGGCACGCCGCCGGTGATGCGCTCCTTGGCATACTTCATGCTGTCTTCCAGACAGGCGCGGATCAGGCCGGTCGCGCCCGCGGCGACGGTATAACGCCCGTTGTCGAGCGACGCCATCGCGATCTTGAAACCTTCGCCTTCTTCGCCCAGCCGATTCTCGACCGGAACCTCGACGTTCTCCATATTGACCCAACCGGTCGACCCGGCGCGCACGCCGAGCTTGCCGTGAATGTCACCGCTCGTCACGCCCGGCATGTCGCTGGTGACGATGAAGGCGGTCATGCCGCGATGCCCGGCGTCAGGATCGGTTTTCGCAATGACGAGGAAGTTGTGCGCCTTGGTCGCCAGGCTGATCCACATCTTCTCGCCGTTGAGGATGTAGCGATCGTCGACCCGGCGCGCCGTCGCCCGCATGTTGACGACGTCACTGCCGACGCTCGGCTCGGTCAGGCCGAAGGCGGCGTATTGCTCGCCGCGCGCCTGCGGCACCAGGAAGCGCTGTTTCTGATCTTCCGTGCCCCACTGCAGCAGCGACATGCTGTTCAGCCCCGCATGCACGGACATGACCACGCGCAGGGTCGTATCCGCGCGTTCGAGTTCCTCGCACACCAGTCCGAGAGTGATGTAGTCGAAGCCCTGGCCGCCGTAGCGCACAGGGATCGAAATGCCGAGAATGCCCAGTTCCGCCATCCGCGGCAGAAAGGCCGGGTTCATTTCCTGCTTGCGATCCCACTCGCCGATGACAGGAATCACTTCGCGCGCGGCAAAATCGCGCACCATTTTTTGTGCTTGCAGATGCTCTTCATTCAATGAGAAGTCCATGGAGTCCTCTTATGCAATGCTTGTTTTGGTGAATTTGACGACGCCGGTCGCGCAGAATTTAGCGGCTTTTGCTGTATCTACGGGGCCTCGTTTTGTGAATGATCTTCATTATACCCAATTGCACGCACTTCGAGGATGATCCGAAATGGCCGTCGCCTACGTGGATGCGCCAGAGACACTGGTGACCACCTACCTCCAAATGACTTCACCAGATCAGTTTCTGCCCTCGTTCGTTACGACCCCGCGTGGTGTTGAAATCCTGGAGTGCGAGGCCCCGGACATTGACTTCTACCGCTTCCTCTATTCCTCGGTCGGTTATCACCTGCGCTGGCGCGATCGCTTGCTGATGCCGGACGCCGAATTGAGCGCCGCGCTGCGCTCGCCGACGACCAGCATCCACGTGCTTTACGTCCATGGGACTCCGGCGGGTTACGTCGAACTGGAAAAGCAGGGGCGTGATACGGAGATCGCCTACTTTGGTCTGCGCCCGCAGTATCAGGGACGCGGCCTGGGCAAGCACCTGCTCAGCTATGGCATCAACCGCGCCTGGGAAGATGGCGCACAGCGCGTTTGGGTGCACACCTGCAACATGGACGGCCAGCACGCCATGGCGAACTACACCAAGCGTGGCTTCCGCGTGTTTCGCGTCGACGAGCAGCCGATGCCGGATCGCTATCGCAGCTAATCAGTAGATTTCCATCGTTGGATCGACGCTCAGCGCCCAGGCGTGGATGCCGCCTGACAGGTTGATCAGCCGCGCCGGGTCATAGCCCAATTCTCGTAACATCATAATTGCATACTGGCTGCGTGAACCGGTGTGGCAGTAGACGACCACGTCACGGTCGCGTGGGATTTGTGCGACGGCGCTCTGTTCGGCTGCGCTGCCGCCGAAGAGGATGTCTTGTGCCGTCATTTGCAGGGTAGGCAGGGGCAGCAGTGTGGCCTGGTCGAGCTTGCAGATTTCCCATTCGTCCGGGTTGCGCACGTCGAGCAGGAAGACGTCATCCTCACTCTGAAGGCGTGCCGCAAGATCTTGCGCGCTCACCTGGGGGATGGGGGCATTTCGATTGATATTGTCTGGCACAATCGCATCCTGTGCTTGCTTGCAGCTTGCGCGCAAGCATACCCCACGAGGGGTGCTCAAAGCGAGCCGCGATTGTGCGGGCGGCTACGAGCGCTGCGGCTGCCGGACGGCAGTTGTGTTCGCTTGCAGCTTGTCCCATTGATGGTTGAGATAGCCGCCGATCAGCTTGGTCATCAGCTCGACCTCGACCAGGAACGAGTCGTGGCCGAACGACGCCTGAACGAGATGATACTGGACGGGCTTGTCAAGCTGCTCCAGCACCGTCACCAGATCGAGTGCTTGCTCCGCCGTGTACAGCCAGTCGCTGGAAAAACTAACGACCAGCGTCTCTGCCTTCATGCGCGCGAGCGCATCTTCCATCGAGCGATAGCCGTCGCCGATGTCGAAGTAATCGAGCGCCTTGGTGATGTACAGGTAGCTGTTGGCGTCGAAGCGCGTGACGAACTTGTAGCCCTGGTAGCGGAAATAGCTCTCGACTTCGAAATCCGTCTCGAAGGTGAAGCCGTAGTTCTCGCGCCCATGGAAGCGCCGCCCAAACTTGTGATCGAGCGATGTCTCGGACATGTATGTGATGTGCCCGACCATACGCGCGACGGCCAACCCGCCGTCCGGCGGTGTCCCGTCGTAGTAATCGCCCTTGTTCCAGTTCGGATCAGCATAAATGGCCTGGCGGCCAATTTCGTTGAAGGCGATATTCTGGGTGGAGGACTTCGGCGTGCTGGCGAGGAACAGGATGTGGCGTACACGGTCGGGATAATCGACGCCCCATTGCAGTGCCTGCATGCCGCCCATGCTGCCCCCGGCGACCGCGAACAGCGTTTCGATGCCGAGTGCGTCGAGTAAATAGCGTTGTGCATTGACCATATCGGGGACAGTGACGATGGGGAAGCGCAGGGCGAACGGCTTGCCATCCGGTGCGGGGGACGAGGGGCCGGTGCTGCCCTGACAGCCGCCGATGACGTTGGAGCATATAACAAAATAGCGGTCGGTGTCGAACATCTTGCCCGGCCCAACCGCATCGTCCCACCAACCTGGCTTCTCATCCGGGTCATCAGTGTGATAACCCGCGACGTGTGCATCCCCTGATAAGGCATGACAGATCAGGATCGCGTTCGAGTGATCGGCATTCAGTGTGCCGTAAGCCTCGTAGGCCAGTGTGAAGCCGTCCAGCATTTGCCCGCTGCGCAGCGGCAGGGTGTCGTCAAAATGGATGGACTGGCGTTGGACGATGCCGACCGAACCTACTTGCGGTCGTCGGGACTGGTGATTGCCATGTCCGTTGAGCGATGCCATTCTTGGAAGCCTCCGCCGTTTGCGTTGCTGGCTGGGGGCGGTCATTCGCCGCCCCCGAACACGACATGCACTATGATACCGCATGTACCTTCGAACCTTGCGCAACTGTCAAAGCCTGATCCAGATCCCACAGGATGTCGTCGATGTCTTCCAGGCCGACCGACAGACGAACGTAATCCGGCAGGACGCCTGCGCTCAGCTGCTCTTCTTCGCTGAGCTGCGAGTGGGTGGTCGACGCCGGGTGAATGGCGAGCGAGCGCGAGTCGCCGACGTTGGCCAGGTGCGAGAACAGCTTCAGGTTGTCGATGAAGGTCTTGCCCGACTCTTTGCCGCCCTTGATGCCGAAGCCAATCACCCCGCCCGCGCCCTTGGGCAGATACTTCTGCGCGCGATCGTAGTTGGGATGGCTGGGCAGGCCGGGGTAGTTGACCCACTCGACCGCCGGGTGCGCCTCAAGCCACTTGGCGACCGCCAAAGCGTTCGAGACGTGCTTCTGCATGCGCAGCGACAGCGTCTCCAGGCCGATGATGTTGAGGAAGGCGTTGAACGGCGCCTGCGAACCACCGAGATCGCGCAGGCCGACGACGCGCGCCCGCCCGATGAAGGCCGCCGGACCGAGAACATCGACCAGTACCGCGCCGTGATATTCCGGTTCCGGGTCGACGATGCCGGTGTGGCGACCGCTGGCTGCCCAATCGAAGACGCCGCCGTCGACGATCACGCCGCCGATGCTGAGGCCGTGCCCACCGATCCACTTGGTGGTCGAATGGATGCTGATGTTGACGCCCCACTTGAAAGGCTGGAACAGGAAGGGGGTGGCGAAGGTGTTATCGAGGACGATCGGCAGGCCGTGGGCTTTGGCTACCTCAGAGATGCTTTCGAAGTCCGGGATTTCGAGCTTCGGATTGCCGAGCGTCTCCAGGTAGATCAGGCGGGTGCGCTCGTTGATCAACGGCTCGATCTTCTCTGCCGTGATGTCTTGCACGAGATGCGCCTTGATGCCGAGGCGGCGCAGCGTGTGCGAGAACATCGAGAAGCTGCCGCCGTAGAGCGCGCTGGTGGAGATGAACTCGTCGCCCGCGTTGCACAGCGTCAGGATCGTCAGCGCCTCGGCGAAGTGGCCGGAGGCGGTCGCAAGGCCTGCGATGCCGCCTTCGAGCGCCGCGATGCGCTCTTCGAAGACCGCGTTGGTCGGGTTCATGATGCGCGTGTAGATGTTGCCCGGCTCCTGAAGGGCGAACAGCGCTGCCGCATGATCGCTGTCGCGGAACTGGTACGAGGTCGTCTGGTAGATGGGGACCGCGCGCGAGCCGGTCGTCGGGTCCGGCTGGTAACCGGCGTGCAGGGCTAATGTGTCAAAGGCGTGCTGGTGTCCGTTTGTGCCTGTCATCGTACTTTGCTGCTCCTTGTGTTTTTCACTTCTGAGATACAAATTGTGCTCTGCTTAAACCTCAATCTCCCCCGGACTGTTTGCGTATCCTCCCTCTCAGTGGTCTGTTTCGTCCGTGACCCACGGTGACCAGACACAAAAAAAGAGCCAACCCGGACGGTTGGCTCTTTTGTGTTGGTGGTGGGTGTGCAGCATGTGCTGCCAGAGCTTACTCGTCCTGGGTTGTGACCCTGTTACGCATGCAACACATGTCCATACCAACGCAATCGATTGCGCGGCTGGGTGTGAAGTGGACGTGGACGTTCAAAGTGCTCATGCGCAACAGACTAGCATGCTTTTTCCGTAAATGCAAGCACTTCGCCAGATCCGATTCTCTGCGTCTGCACTTTCGTTACGCTCATGAAAATTTGTTATCATTGCGCCGGTTGACAAACCCACTGTGTTTTATCGCTCCAATTTGGGCGTATATCGTTAACACACACTGTCGCATAGGAGTCCAAAAACCATGTCTGCTGAAGTGACTATCCATAAGGGATTGGATAATGTCATCATTGATGAATCGCGTCTGAGCCTGGTCGACGGCGCGGAAGGTAGATTGATTTACTCAGGTTATAAGATCGAAGATCTGGCCGAAAACGCGCTTTACGAAGAGGTAGTTTTCCTGCTCTGGAACAACCGGCTGCCGACGGCTGACGAACTCGAATCCCTCCGCGCAGAAATCGCCGCGGGCGCGGCAGTCCCGGCCCCGGTGCTGGCAATGATGCAGCAGTTCCCGCAGGATGCCGACCCGATGGCCGTCCTGCGCACGGCGACATCGGCGCTCGCCTTCTACGATCCGGATGCGGAAGACAGCAGCCCGGAAGCCAACCGGCGTAAGGCCGCCCGCATGACCGGGCAGGTCACTTCGCTGAGTGCCGCCTGGCCGCGCATCCGCAAGGGTCTGGCGCCGGTCGCGCCGCGCGCCGATTACAACCTGGCGCAGAACTTCATGTACATGCTCAACGACGAGGAACCGGAAGTCAACGCGGTCAATGCCATCAACGCCTTCATGGTGCTGCTGACCGAGCACGGCATGAACGCGAGCACGTTCGTCGCCCGCGCCACGACCAGCACCAAGAGCGACATGCACAGCGCTATCGTCAGCGCTATCGGCACGCTCAAGGGATCGCTGCACGGCGGCGCCAACGCGGCGGCGATGCGCATGTTCCTCGAAATCGGCGAGGTCGAGAACGTCGAGCCCTGGTTCGTCAACAACATCAAGAACGGCGGCGGCAAGATCATGGGCATCGGCCACCGCGTCTACAAGGTCTACGATCCGCGTGCTGCCGTGCTCCACGATCGGGCCGAGAAGCTGGCGCGTGCATCCGGCAACGGCAAATGGTTCGACATCGCCGAGAACCTCGCCAACCTGGCCCTGGCCGATGACTACTTCATCGACCGCAAACTGTACCCGAACGTCGATTACTACAGCGCCATCGTGCTCTACACCCTCGGCCTGGACGTCGACATGTTTACGCCGCTGTTCGCCATGAGCCGCATGGCCGGCTGGACGGCGCACGTCATGGAGCAGACGGCCAGCAACCGCCTCATGCGCCCGGACGTGATCTACACCGGCGAGGTTGATCTGCCGTGGGTGCCGCTGGCCGAACGCAACTAGCTTGATGCGACGCCAAACCCGATTCGAGCTATTCAGGGACGTCTGCAGGACGTCCCTGTGCATTATGGGTAGCCGAGTCGTTGTATTTCTGACAGGCGCATGTTACATCTATCCGCGCTCGGCTTGAGAGTGTTCGAGAGCATGAGGAGAACGGACGATGCTGCCAGTAGGGGATATCAACCCGGTCAGACGAACGCCGATCCTGACGTGGATATTGATCGCGATCAACGTGTTGGTCTTCATCTGGGAGATCTCGCTTCCAGCTCAACAACTCAATAACATGTTTCTGGATATTGCGGCAGTGCCGAGTCACATTTCTGCCAATCCCTTCGGCCTGGAGTCGCTGCTGGATGGCCTGCGCAGCATGTTCTTGCACGGTGGCTTCGAACACATCATCGGCAACATGCTCTATCTGTTCTTGTTCGGCGACAACATCGAAGATCGCCTGGGAAAGATCCTCTATCTCGTCCTCTATTTCGCCAGCGGTTATGCCGCGGTCTATGCGCAGGTCGTCATCGATCCCAGCTCGACGGTGCCCATGATCGGCGCCAGCGGGGCGATTGCCGGTGTGCTCGGCGCGTATCTGGTCATGTTCCCGAACGTGCGCGTGCGAGCACTGATCTTCCTGGGCTATATTGCGCGCATTGCGGAACTGCCCGCTCTGGTGGTGCTCGGGTTCTGGTTCGTGCTCCAGTTGTTCAACGGCGTCGCCTCGCTCGGCGCTGCCGCAGCTTATGGCGGCGGAGTCGCGTTTTTCGCGCACATCGGCGGGTTCATCGCCGGGGCGGTGCTCGCCTTCGTCTTCATGCGCATGGTGCCGCAGCCGCCCGCGCAAGCCCGCTATGACATGCTGTATGACCGCGTGGGCCGCCGCTAGAGACGACACAACTTTCGAGTGTTCGCCTGCGTATACACGTTTGTGATGTGATTGCGCCGGAGAACACTCGATGATCCCGATCAAAACCACCAACGCGCGCACCGACCACGTGCCTTATCTCACCTATGGCCTGATCATTGCCAATATCCTGGTCTTCTTGTGGGAAACGACACTGCCACCGGCGGCGCTGCGCTCGTCACTCTACAACCTGGCGATTGTGCCCTGTGAACTCGGCAACAACCTGATCTCCGGCGAGACGGCGCTCGACTTCCTGCGCAGTATGTTCTTGCACGGCGACTGGCTGCACCTGGGCGGCAACATGCTCTTCCTGTGGATCTTCGGCTCGAACATCGAGGATTACTACGGCTGGCGCATCTTTGCGCTCTTCTACGTGGTCGGCGGGGTGGTCGCGGCACTGGTACAGGCGCTGGTCGTCTCCAACCTGTGTATCCCCGTGATCGGCGCCAGCGGGGCCATCTCGGCTATCCTCGGCAGCTACATCCTGCTCTATCCGGGCATCAAGGTGCGCGTCGGCGTCGTCTTCTTCCGCTTCTTCTTCCAGACGTTCCTGCTGCCCGTGTGGCTGGTGCTCGGCTACTGGTTCGCGATGCAGCTGATCAACGGCTGGTTCTCGCTCGGCATCGAGACGTTGGGTGAGGGCGGTGTCGCCTTCATGGCGCACGTTGCCGGGTTCATTTTCGGCGCAGTGTTTGCCTTTGGCATCACGCTGTTCAAAGGCTTACCGCCGAAAACCTACGCCTGATCCGCCTCAGACACTCTGCCGTTATGCCGTGCCGTGTGCACTTCAGCCTCACGGCACATTTTGATTCGCGGCGGTGGCCGATGCCCGAATGTGAGCATGATCATGATGTCACATGACAGGTGTCACTTGTTCTCTCATGAGCAACTGCTTGACGTCCTGGCAAATCTGTCATATTCTGAGTGAATTCGTGAATTAATTCACAAGGACGGTACATCTTGCCACCCAGACCCGCCGGCCTCAAGGGGCACTTTCTGCTGGGCAACCTGCCGGAATTCAGCGCAGATACGCTCGCGTTCATGCTCAAAATGCGTGAATATGGCGACGTGGTCAAGCTTCGTTTTGGACCGTTCCCGGCCTATGTGCTCAATCACCCGGATGTCGTTCACGACGTTCTGGTCACGAACGCGGATAAGCACTACAAGTCCAGCGTCACCAAGAACGTGCTGGAGCCAGTGCTCGGCAACGGTATCTTCACCAGCGACGGCGAGTTCTGGCGTCGTCAGCGCAAGCTGGTACAGCCCGCCTTTCACACCAAGCGGATCGGCGCTTACGCGGACATCATCACCCGCTACGCCGAGCGCATGCTGGCGGGCTGGCAGCCGGGGACGCGGCTGGCTGGCGATGACGAGATGACGCACCTGACGATGCGCATCATCTCGAAGGCGCTGTTCGACGCGGATGTCGCCAGCGATGTCGACCTGATCGGTGAGGCGATCGCGGTCGTGCTCAAGAACACGGACGAGCGCTTCAACCAACTGCCGACTATTCCCTACTGGGTGCCGAACCGGATCAACCGTCAACTGCGCGCCAACATCGCCAAGCTCGACACGCTGATCCAGCGCTTCATCGACGAGCGGCGCGCCAGCGGCGAAGACAACGGCGATTTGCTGTCGATGCTGCTGGCGGCACAGGATGACGACGGCGCGGTGATGACCGACAAGCAGGTGCGCGACGAAGCGCTGACCCTGTTCGGCGCCGGTCACGAGACGACCGCCGTCGCGTTGACCTGGACGTGGTATCTGCTGTCGCAGCATCCGGAGGTCGAGGCGAAACTGCACGAGGAACTGGCGACGGTCTTGAATGGACGCACGCCGACGCTCGATGACCTGCCGAAGCTGAAGTACACCGAGATGGTGCTCAAAGAGTCGATGCGGCTCTACCCGCCCGCCTGGGGCACGACGCGCGAAGTGATTGCGCCGACGCAGCTGGGCGAATACGCGCTCAACAAGGGTGATACGGTCTTCATCAACATCTACGGCATGCAGCGCGACGAGCGCTTCTTCACCTCGGCGCTGACCTTCGACCCGGAGCGTTTCAGCCCTGAGCGCGAGAAGAGCATCCCCAGACACGCGTACATCCCGTTCGGCAACGGGCCGCGCGTGTGCGTCGGCAATGCCTTCGCCATGATGGAGGCCAAGCTGGTGCTGGCGACCGTCGCCCAGCACTTCCGTCTTGAGCTTGCGCCGGGCCAGATCGTGCAGCCGCAGCGCATGTTCACACTGCGCCCGAAGTACGGCATGGATATGGTCGTCCGCGCCCGCGCGGCGGAGCGCGTTGCAGCCGCGGAGCCACTGGTCATCCATGTTCACTGAGATGCACGTCGCGGGGCGCTGTGAAATGTTCGATGCTATAATCCGCTCATGAGCAGTCTACAGCGCCGCCCGATGCCAAAGGCCATTGTCGCCAGTGATTCAGCGCTCGGTTTCAACCTGGCGGCTGTTCTACCGGGCCGTGCCAGCAGCCGCCACAGCCAGCGCGCCTACTACCGCTGGATCGACCGTTACCTCCAGGACATGGCAGGGCTGCAACCCCCTAAATCAATGACGCGGGAGCAGTTCATGTCCCGGCTGCCGGTGCAGCCCCTGCTTGGCGCAATGAACGCGCCCCAGCTGCGCGCCTGGTTGGGGGCGCTGGCTGCCGAAGGTCATGGCAAGCAAGGCATCACCCAGGCGCGCGCCTCGATTGTCACCCTGGCGAGTCTGCTGGCTGAGGCCGGATTCCTCCCGGATCACATCAGCGCGGGCATGGGCAACGTACGCCCGCCGAATGCCGAAGAGGGGCAGCGTCCGGGGCGCTGGCTGTCGGTCGATGAACTGCGCATGCTGATGCTGTCCGCGCGCAACATCGCCACCAGCGACAACATGCTTCTGCGCAACAACGTCGTGGCGACGATGCTGTGTACGATGGCCCTGCGCCGCGACGAACTCGCGATCGCGCGCTGGGGCGATCTATCGCGGCAGAATGACCGCGCGGTGCTGCGCGTCCATGGCAAGGGCAAGAAGTCCGCCATGATCGATGTGCCGAAGCCCGTCCTGGGCGCGCTCAATCAATGGCATAAGGCGATGATCGCATCCGATGCACACACCGCGCCAGAGACGCCGCTCGTCCGCCGCATCTGGAAGGGCGGGCGCATCAGCAAGTGGGGGCTGACGCCGGATGGCATCTGGTGGATCGTCGGCGATGCGGCGCTGCATGCGGGCATCGGCCACGTTGCGCCACACGATCTGCGCCGGTCAGTCGCCGGGGCGCTGCACGAGAGCGGCGTGCCTGTGGATAAGATCAGCCGCCTGCTGCGCCATGCAAACGTCGCCGTCACCGAGCGCTACCTGAGCCGTCTGCCGCGCAGCAACGAAGGCGCCATCCTCATGAGCGACGTGCTCCGGCTCGAAGACGACGATCCGTTCGACTTCGATTGAGTCAGCGAGAAATAAACGGCACGAACAGGACGAGGATGTTGACGGTGATCTGGCACAGCCAGGCCGCCGCCAGGCCATTGCGCTCGCGCACGTAGCCGTAGATCATGTTCATCAGCAGCAGCGCGATGCCGATCAGTATGGCGACGCCGGGGAAGTTGAACAGGTCGAGCATCGGCGCGAACAGCACCAGCGACCAGACCGTGCTCAGGACGCCGACCAGCCAGAAGGGGCGGCGTTCCTGCATCAGGCCGCGGAAGAACAACGTCTCCGCCACCGGCATGACGAACACCAGGTAAGCCAGCACGACGCCTGCGGGCAGCACCGTGAGCACGCCATCCGCCTCGAAGCTGAACAGGCGCTCGACCGTGGTCGTGAGCGCGCTGCCGCCGACCAGCAGCAGCGGTGCGCCGACGATGATGCCGAAGATGATGCCCCAGGCGACGTTCTCCGGTATTTCTTGCTCGATGCGCTGCATCGTGCCGAACAACCAGCCGAGCACGCCAAACCCCGCCATCACCGCCCAGACCAACGTATAACGCATGTCGCCGTTGGCGGGCAGCGCCGGAGTCAGACCGACGGCGAGCGCCAGTGCGATCAGGTAGCCGAAGGTCTGGTCGTTGCTGCTGCCGCGATACGACGATGCCGTGCGCAGAGGTGCGCGCTCCTCATCCTCGAAGTAAGGTGATTCCGTCGGCGGAATCACCTCATACTGATCGTCGTCGGGCGGCTGAGGATACATAGGCTCAATCTGCCGAAAGGCGCTCGCGGCCCGCGCGTACCGGGTCGAGCAGGGCGCGCATGGCGGACAGCGTCCGCTCGACGTGTTCGGGCTTGATCCAGTAGTGAGTCAGCACGCGCACGGATCGCTCACTGACGTCGTACGGGCGCATCAGAATGCCGTGATCGGCTTTCAAGCGCGCCGACAGTTCATCGACCGCGATCGGCGCGTCGGCCGTCAGGTTGAAGTAGACGATGTTGGTCTTGACGCGGCTGACGTCGGTCCTGATGTAGGGCATTTGGGCGATGCCTTCGGCAAACTGGCGCGCTGTCGCATGATCCTCATGCAAACGCCGAGTCATCTTGCGCAGCGAGATCAACCCAGCTGCCGCGAGAATGCCTGCCTGGCGCATCCCGCCGCCGAGGCTCTTGCGCACGCGGTGCGCCCGCTCGATGAACTCGCGCGACCCGGCGACAACCGAGCCGACCGGTGCACACAGGCCTTTCGACAGGCAGAAACTGACGCTATCCGCATCTTTGACCAGCTCACTGGCTTCGACGCCGAGGGCCGTCGCGGCGTTGAAAATACGCGCGCCGTCGATGTGCAGCTTGAGATTGTGATCGCGGGCGATGTTCGCAACGTCGGCGATGTAATCCGGCGGCAGCGGCGCGCCGAAAGCGCTGGCCTGAGTATTCTCCAGGCAGATCAAGCGGGTGGTTGGGAAGTGGACGTTGTTGCCGCGAATGGCGCGGCGAATCTGGTTGAGATCGAGCGTGCCGTCGGCTTGCACCGGCAGGGTGTTCGGCTGAACGCCACCGTACATGGCGGCGCTGCCCGCTTCGTAGCGGAAAATGTGCGCATCCTTGCCGAGGATCATTTCTTCACCGCGCGCGCAGTGTGCCAGCACCGAGCTCAGGTTGCCCATCGTGCCGCTGGCGACGAACAGCGCCGCTTCCTTGCCGAGCATGGCGGCCGCTTCTTCCTGCAGCAGGTTGATCGTTGGGTCATCGCCAAATACGTCATCGCCGACCTGCGCGTTCGCCATGGCCTCACGCATTTCAGGCGTCGGCACGGTGACGGTATCGCTGCGCAGATCGATCACGCTCATCGTCATTGTCTTTCCTCATGTTTGGTTCGTGACAGGCCAGATCGTAATCCCGATGCGCGCGTATGGCAAGCGTCGCGCGGGGTGACTTCAACCATCTGACGTTACAGGTTACAATAAATGGACAGCTGTGGGGTCGCAGGTTCTGTCCGCGCAGGAGGCAGGGGTATGACCACCATTTTGCTTGAAAATGTCAGTAAACAATTCGAACAGATGTCTAGCGGGCAACCGATCCGGCTTCAGGCGGTCGATCATGTCTCCATGCGCATCGCGTCCGGGCAGGTGCTGGCAGTGCTGGGGCCATCGGGCTGCGGCAAGTCGACGCTGCTGCGCTTGATCGCCGGGCTGATCCCGCCGGATACGGGGCGCATTCTGTACGACAACGTCGAACTGGACGAGATCCCCGGCCAGGACCGCGGCGTCGGCATGGTCTTCCAGGAAGGGGCGCTCATCCCGCACTGGGAGGCGCGCCAGAACATCGGCTTCTTTTTGTGGCTGCGCCATCGCGAGCACGAAGTGCCGGAACGCGTCGCTCGCATCAGCCAGATCACAGGCATCGGCCTGGAAAAGCTGCTCGACCGCTTCCCGTCGCAGCTTTCCGGCGGCGAACGGCAGCGTGTCGGTGTCGCCAGGGCGCTGGCGCGCGATCCGCGTGTCTTTCTCTTCGACGAGCCGTTCTCGAACCTCGATGCCAAGCTGCGCGCTCAGGCACGGGTCGAGCTGAAGCGGCTGCTCAACGAGTTCCCGGTCACCAGCGTCTACGTCACGCACGATCAGATCGAAGCCGTCGCGCTGGCGGATCGCATCGCCGTCATGCGAGAGGGCAGAATCGAGCAGGTGGGGACGTTCCAGCAGCTCTATCACAACCCGCTCAATCTATTTGTCGCCACTTTCGTCGGGCTGCCGACGATCAATCTGTTCCAGGGCGAAGTGCGCGATCATCAATGGCATGGCCGCAATTTCGGCGGCTATCCGATCCGTAACGATCTCCCGGATGGAACGCGGATCGTCCTCGGCGTACGTCCCGAGTTCATCCGACCGTCGGCGGACGGCATCCCGGCCTACGTGCAGGCGGTGACACCACACTTCGCCGAGCGCCACTATCAGATTGAGATGGCCGCTAATGGCGAACACTGGCTCATGCTGGTGCCGATCGAGACGCTGGTGACTGTGGGTGATTTGCTCTACTGCGCGCCCGACCCGGAAGCTTTGCAGTATTTTGACCGCGAGAGCGAAACGCGCGTCGGCTAGCCTCAATCGAAGGCGATCACCTCTGCAAGCTGCTCCAGCAGATCGGGGCCGATGCCGTCCACCTCATCCAGATCTTCGAGTGTCGCGAACGGGCCGTTGGCCTCGCGGTAGTCGATGATGCGCTGAGCCAGCGCCGGGCCGATGCCGGGCAGCGTGTCGATCTCTTCGAGCGTGGCCGTGTTGACGTGTACTCGCTCGCCGCCGCTGGTGGTCGGCAGCGCTGCCGGGCTTTCATCGCGCCTGGGCACGTGGATTTGATCGCCATCGCGCAACAGCGCCGCCAGATTGACCTGCTCAAGATCCGCTTCGTCCAGGGCGCCGCCCGCCGCCGCGATCGCGTCCTCCACACGGCTGCCTGGGGGCAGCGTGATCACCTGCTCCGGCTCGGCCACGGCGCCTGTCACATAAATGCTCAGCGGCGCAGGGGTATTTGTCGGCAGTGGCGTGGCCGATGGCGGCGGTGGATTGATCGTGATGGTGACCGGCTCAGGGCGGCTGACGAGAAGCAGCGCCGTGCCCGCGACGATCAACGCGGCGAGCAGTCCGAAGATGATCAGGAGCGAGCGGTTCTCATTCGATGGTGGTGGGCTGGCGGACATAGCTCACTTCTTCGCGTCCGCTTGCGCGTCTTCATGAGGAAGACGAAATGTCACTGGTAACAAGTCGCAAGTCGGACTTTGCTGGCAAAGTAATATTACCAGTATAGCTTTTCTTGAGGTTAGATCTGCAAATAATTCATAAAAACTGGCGCGGACTCACGGGTAAATCCAACCTTCGCGGCGGATCACCGGATCATCCGCCTGAGCCAACATTCCTGCTCGCACCGCCTGAGCCGTGCCGAGCGCTGCCACGATGCTATCCAGTGCGTCGCCGCGCTCATTCTCGATCACACGTGTGCGCAGCGCATCATCGGCAAGCTGGACGCCGAATGTCTCCAGGCCCTGCACAATCGTGGCGCGGCGCTCGCTGGCCTCGTCGCCACGTTCCTTGTACAGAGTCAGGCGCAGGTTGAGGCTGCGTAAGATCACCGCCGGGCAGGTCTCGATCAGCCACGGCTTGCCGGGCTGAGCTTTCATCATGGGCAGGACACAGGCCTGATCCGCCAGCGCGAGCGGCGCCAGCAGATCGCGAATGCCGTAGTACGTCTGCCGGTACAGGCGCAGGTTGGCCGGTGCGAACGGTGGTTTCGCGTGCTCATCAGTGATGCGGCGATGTTCGTTGCCCTTGCCGCCGTGTTGGGTGTAGAAGGCTTCGGCGGTTGCGTAGCGTTCGCCAAATGAACGCGCAAAGTCGAGCCATGTATGCGTGCGCAGCTGCACATCCGGCAGGCTGAAGGGGAAGTCGAGTCCAAAGACGGCGTCTTTGCTGGAAGCGATCAGGTTTGACAGGGCGTTGAGGGCAAGATGCCGTGGGCGCCCGCTGTCATCCAGGGCCTCTGCCGGATAACAATTCATGACGCAGAGTTCGATGCCGTCGAGCACCCCTTCGGCAATCCAGATCGACTTACCGGCATCCGATGCGCCGCTGAAATCGACGCCGTAAATGTAGCGATGAGACATGGTGTAAACGAGTGCAGGCGACTGTTACGCCGCCTGCACTATCCCCTGATGGTGGAAAATTGCGATACTAGAGCTTCTTTTCGAGCTTTTCGAGCACGGTGACCAGTTTCTCTTCGGTCGTAGGGCCAGCGGGGGCGGCCTCCGGCTCGGGTCTGCGCAGCCGGTTTGCTGCCTTGACGACCAGGAACAGGGCAAAACCGACGATGATCAGATTGATCACGAGATTGATGAACGTACCAATCCCGATGGCCGCCGCGCCCGCATCGATGGCTGCCTGGTAGGTTTCATAGGGGCCGGGGGTTGTGCCTTCGCGCAGAAGGATGAAGATGTTCGAGAAATCAGGCGCCTGGAAAATCGCGGCGATGATCGGCGTGATAATATCCGTCACCAGCGAGTTGATCACTGCACCGAAGGCCGCACCGATGATGACGCCGATGGCAAGATCGAGTGCATTTCCTTTGATGATGAACTCACGAAACTCCTTTATCATATCGTTTCCCCTTGTTCTGGCGGGTAAGCCTGCAACTACGGAGAGTCACCCCTGGTCAGATCTTGTCTGTTACCTAATTGAGATAACAAACAAGACTCAAGAGAGTTGCGCGAAAACAGGACGGGAATTGAGGTTCGCATGAATTCTCGTTACAAGAAAAGAGGCGCTCAGGCGAGCACCTCTCCGAAAGCCGTCATGCGTGGTCCGTATTCCTAATAGCGGCGGACAATAGATTTGTAGACCAGCGGCTGCCGGTTCTGGATCAACTGGAATTCTTCGCGGTTCTTGCGCACTTCGTCCAGGTCGATGCGGGCGACGGCAAAACCTTCCAGCGGTGCGCCCGTGTTCGGGTCTGTTTCGCTGGCGAGCGAGGCGTAGATCTGCCCGCGCGGCCCGACGATCATACTCTCACCGCCAAAGGTGAGCGTCACGTCTTCGCCGACGCGGTTAGCCCCGACGACGTAGACGGCATTTTCATACGCACGCGCGCGCAAGTAGGTTTTCCACTCGTCGATGATTGGTGCTTCCCAGTTGCCGACCACGCACAGCACGTCCGCGCCATCGAGCACCAGGCTGCGCGCGACCTCCGGGAAGGCCAGGTCGTAGCCGATCATCATGCCGATGTTGCCGACTTCCGTTTCGACCACGGGCAGTTTGAAGCCCTCGCGGAAGGCCATGCGCTCTTCACCGCGCAGGTGGATCTTGTTGTAGACTTCGAGCAGTTCGCCTTCAGGGCCGACGAGCACTGCCGAGTTGTAGAGCACGCTTTCGACGCGCTCCTTCGTCACCATGCCGAACGCGATGTAAACCCCGTATTCGTTCGCGCGCTGGGCAATCAGGTTGACCGTCGGCCCGGGGACGCGCTGCGCCAGTTCCGTGAAGCGCAGACCCAACTCGTAGCCGCTGGTGATCAGCTCTGGGAAAACGATCAGGTCGACTTTTTGCTGAGACGCGATCTTCGAGATCATTTCCGACATCTTGACGAGATTGTCTTCCGCCTCGCCAAGCCTGGGCCTCATCTGTACGGTCGCTACGGTGATTTCACGCATCGGCTCATCCTCTCGTTTGCATCTTCCATTATGCCCGATCTAGGGTCTGAATGATAGCTAAAGAATCGTTATGAGCACCCGCCGTTCTCATAACGGCGTCAGCGATTCGAGCACCGCCTGCAAGCGTGGCGACAGCGGTGCCTCGAAGCACATCCGCTCGCCCGTGCGCGGATGATCGAAGCACAGCCGGGCCGCATGCAGGAACTGTCCGCGCATCAAGCGCTGGCGTCGGTAGCCATAGACGAGATCGCCGACGACGGGGCAGCCGATGAATGCCATGTGCACGCGGATCTGGTGGGTGCGGCCTGTCAGCAGGCGCACGCGCAGCAGCGTGTAGCCTTCCTGATAGTGCTGGATCGTCTCGAACTCGGTGATGGCCGGGCGACCGCCGCGCTGCACCTTCATGCGCTTGCGATCCGCGGGATCGCGGGCGATCGGCGCCTCGATACGCCCGGTCGTGGTCTTCGGCGGGCGCTCGACCAGCGTCAGGTAGACCTTCTCGACCGTGCGCGCCTGGAACTGGGCCATCAATTTGTGCATGGCGGCGGCGTTACGCGCGACCAGAATCACGCCGCTGGTGTCTTTGTCCAACCGATGGACGATGCCGCGCCGTTTGGCCGCAATCGGGATCTGCTCGATTTCGGGGTAGCGGGCCAGCAGGGCACTCACCAGCGTGCCGCGCTCATTGCCCGCGCCCGGATGCACGACCAGCCCGGCAGGCTTTTCGATGACGGCGATGTCCTCGTCTTCGTAGATGATCTTGAGCGGGATGTCCTCCGGCTCGACGTCTTGCTGCGCGGGCTGCGGCGGGACAGCCACACGGATGTACTCGCCACCCTTGAGCTTGACTCCGCTCTTGACCGGCTCGCCATCGACGGTGACATGGCCCTCGTCGATCAGCTTCTGCACCTGCGCGCGCGAGTAGCCGTCGCCCAGGTGCGCGACCACAATCTTGTCGAGACGCTCGCCCGCCGTCTCGTTGGTGAATTCAAAGTGTCGAGTATGTGTCATGAGTGTCGTCGTGCCCGCAAGGCAACCCGGTTAAGATTAGCACATTTGTGCTATGGTGTCAATGTCACGGCAAGCGCACCGTGCTCTCATGCTATAATGCCGGGCATGAATTTGCCATCCATTTCTACTCCGGCGCAGGAATTGTATTACGAATGCAGCGGCCACGGCGCGGACGTCTTGCTATTGCACGGATGGGCATCATCCGGGCGCATGTGGGAGTCTCTGGCCGAAGGTTTGGATGATGTCGCGCGCTGCTGGTCGCTCGACCTGGCGGGCTTTGGGCGGACGCCGCTGTCGGATCACGCGCGCCCGGATCTGGATGCGCATCTGGCCTCGATCGTCGACTTCTGCGAGCGGCATCAGCTGCGCCCGAAAGTTGTCGTCGGCCACTCGATGGGCGGCTTGCTGGCGCTCAAGCTGGCACATGCGCGCCCGGATCTGACACAGAGTCTGATCTTGATGTGCCCGGTCGTCACGGGGCGCTTCGGCCTGAAGGCGAACGATGTCTTCGCCTCGCAATTCTGGATGTCGATTTCCGCGCGGGCGCGCCCGTTCTGGTCGATCATCACGTCCGACCGGCTGGCGCCAGTCTTCAGCGCACCGTTTTACGTCGACCGCTCGCTGCGCGCTCGTTACGTGCGTGACTTTCAGTCGACTTCGTGGGAGGCCGCCGTCGCCGCGCTGGAAAGCATCGCCCAGCACACCATGCGCCCGCATCTGGCGGAAATCTCACAGCCGGCGCTCGTCGTCGTCGGTGCTCGCGATTTCACCGTGCCGCCGGATGAGGGGCGCCTGGCCGCGCGATCGATGCCCCACGCACGGTTAGTCGAGTTCGAGCGCGCGCATCACCAACCGCTCGACGAAGACCCGGAACGATTTGTCGCTCTTGTACGAGATTTCATCCTCACAAATGGCGGCAGCGCTCGCGTTCCCTAGACCTGTGGTAAGATGACACACAAGTTCAAACACCGTTGAGGATAACGACTAAGGAGGCAAGTATTCTGGACGGCTTAGAGTTGACCCATTTTATCGTACAAACGTTGGAGGATAAGAAGGGTTCTGACATCGTCGTGCTTGACCTGCGCCCGGATACGGTCATCGCGGACTTCTTCGTCATTTGCAGTGCCAACAGTGACCGTCAGGCCAAGGCGCTGGCAGACAATGTGCGCGAGAAGGTCAAAGAAACTTACCAGACGCTGCCCACCTCGACTGAGGGCAAAGGCAACAGCGGCTGGGTGCTGCTCGATTACGGCGAAGTAATCGTCCACGTGTTTCTCGAAGAAGAACGGCGCTTCTACAACCTCGAAGAGTTGTGGAACAAGGCGACAGTCCTCGTCAACATCCAATAATGACATCAGGCGTCCACGAAAGGACGCCTGATTGATTCCTGGCAGGGTGTTCGGTTACAGCGCGGATACGCGGTAGTTTCTTAAGAAGGATTCTCGAAGATCCACGGATCGGTGTTGCGCTTCCACGAGAACAGCTCGCTCTCGGTGAAGAAGTTGCCGACCTCGCGCTCGCCGCTCGCCACGCTGTCCGAGCCATGGACGAGATTGCGCCCGACTTCCAGACCGAAATCGCCGCGGATCGTCCCGGCAGGCGACTCGAACGGCTTGGTCTTGCCGATCGTCGCGCGCGCGGCTTCGACGGCGTTGGTGCCCTCAAGCGCGATCACGATCACGGGCGACGAGGTGATGTAGTTGACCAGGCCTTCGAAGAAGGGCTTGCCCACGTGTTCCTCGTAATGCTTTTCGGCCAATGCACGCGAAACCGACATGAATTTCATTCCGACGATGCGCAGCCCACGCTGCTCGAATCGCTTGATAATCTCACCGCTCAACCCGCGCTGGACAGCATCAGGCTTAATGATGATCAGCGTCCGTTCCACAATTTGCTCCTTCAAATGGCAAGACATGAAACGTGAGCGCTGTCTGAATGCCGTCTGATAGCGGCCCAACGCTCACGAGAATGCATTATAGCGTATTGCCGCACTACAACCAGTTGAGGGCCTCGCGGTAGGTGTTCAACGCATCCTGCAACCGACCCTGGCGCATCAGGCTGTCGCCGAGCACACGGTAGACCACCGGGTTGTTCTTCTGATCGCGCGCCATGCTGGTCAAATCGCTGGCGACATCTTCCAACGCCTGGCTCGTGCGCACCAGTCCTTCGTAGATGGCGAGGCTGGCATTCATGTCGCCGCTCTGGTAACGCGAACGGGCTTCTTCGAGCGTGCCACTGGCGCTGGATGGTGCGGGTGGTGCCGGTGTCTCGACAATGGGCGCCACAGGCGGCGGCACTGCCGCGACTGGCGGCGAGAACAACGTTTCTTCTTCCGGTTCTGCCTCGGCCTGGGACAGCCAATCGGGCACCTGAGCAGCGGGCTGCTCGTCGGTCTCGCGCAGCCAGTCGGGCGTCCCGCTGAACTGCGGGGCTTCTTCGGCCTGCGCTTCTTCCTCGACGGGTGCTGGAACAGTCACAGCGACGGCAGCCTGGGTCGCCGTCACATTCATCCACGCGGGCAGGGCCTGGCGTTCACCCGCAGGCAGATTGGTCTCGCTGGGGAGCTCGGAATAGACGAGCTGTACCGGCGCGATCACCGTCATGGGCACCGGCGCCGGCGGTGTGACGACTTGTGCGACCGGTTCCATGCTCGGCAGCGGAATAACCGTCTCCTCCGGTTCGATCACACTTTCCACAGCGGCCATGCGGTCCGGGTCGCTCGTGTTCTGGAGGTACCAATCTGGCACGGCCTCGACATCGGTGCCACCGCGCTCGTATTCTTCGTCAAACGCTTCGACCCACGGATCGTCGTAGTCGACCTCGATCTCATCGGCCTCGTCATCCGCAAAAATGCTATCGACCGTCTCGCCTTCGGCGGCGTCCTCCGCCAGCCAGTCCGGAAAATCTTCCGTTGGCGCAGGCGGCGCGGCAAACAACGATTCGAGCGGCGGGCGCTCAGCGGGAATTTCCTCTTCTTCCGCCTCGGCCTCGGCTTTCATCTCCGCCAGCCATTCCGGCATGTCCATCGCCTCGGCGGCGCCGTCCTCATCGTCGTCGTAGTCCTGAACGTCGTCGCGCAGTGCGGCGCGTTCCATCTGGTATTCCTGGTAGAAGCGGATCTGATCTGCCGTTACGACCCCTTCGCGGATGGCCTGCTCGATGGCGTCGATCGATAGGTCCACCTCCATCTCATCTTCAGATTCGGCTTCCATCCGGCTGGATGGTTCGGCACGGACCGCCTCGTCTTCGAACCCACCGGCGACGGCCAGTGAGTCGAGCCAGGCGGCGGGATTCTCCAGGATCAACGGTTCGCTTTCTTCGTCTTCAGCCTCGTCGTCTTCGATGCTGGCGAACGGTTCCAGTTCGAACTCGTCCTCGTCCGGCATCGGCACGTCGATATCCGCTGACGTGGTCAGTTCCTCTTCGGGCACACCCTGACGCCGTGCCAGCGACTCCAACCAGGCCATCGGGTCGACGCCGCCCAGCGGCTCTTCGCTGCGTTCCTGCGCGCGCGGCTTCGGTTCCGGCAGCTCCGGTTCCGAGGCGATGCCTTGCAGCCACGCCATCGGGTCGATGTCTCTCTCATCCGAAGCGTGCGCCGGTTCCGGCTCAAGCGACGACAGATCGAGATCGAAGCTGGAAGCGCCCTGATCGGCGGCCAGGCTTTCCAGCCACGCCAGCGCGTTCTCGCCCATCGTGCTGCCGAGTTCAGCCTCCGCAGGTTCCGGCTCCGGCTCGGAAATCGGTGGCGGCGGCACAGGGGTCCGTATCACTGGCGGCGCGACGGGAGATGGTGGGGGCGGCGATGGCCGGGCCGCTCGCGGAGCCTCCTCCTGGCCGTAGGGAACGTAGCCAGGCTCGTCAATCACGACCGAATTCGGGTCGATCTCTGGCACGTCAACATCGGCATCTGTCGTGAAGCCTTCATTCGCGCCCTGACGCTTTGCCAGTGATTCCATCCACGCCATCATCTCTTCTGGCGTCATATTATCGAAATTGGGCGTGTTATCCGATGACATCGCTTTCCCTCATCGCAAATCAGCGCAGCCAGGCTGGTAAATCGTCATCCGTTTCTGACGATTGTTCCGGCCTGCGATCGAGCAGCCGACGGAGCCAGACTGGCGGGCGCGAAAACACGAAACGCGGTGCGCGTTGTTGTACGCCCTCTATGGCAGGCTCCGGTCGCGTTTCTTCCTCGACAATCTCATTGACCCAGCCGAAATCCTCCGGCATCGCCGGTTCAAGCTCTTCTTCGTCCGTCGTTTCGAAGGATGTTTCCAGTTGTTCGTCTTCGGGCGCCTCGTAATCGATGTCCAGGCCCGGCACCATGGCATTCAGCCAGTCTGGCGCGTTGGGCGCGGGCGCGATTTCGGCGGCCTCCGGCGCGTCCTCAAAGGCGGTGTAGTATTCGTCGGGCTCGGCTTCCATTTCAACCGGTTCTTCGGACATATTTTCTTCGCTCATGCCCGCATACGTCTCCGCCTCGAGATCCCAGGCGTCGGCTTCTGCCGTTTCGCTGTCCAATTCGTCCGCGACGTCCATCGCGTAGGCAGGTTCCGCGATCTCTTCAGCGGTCTCCATCGCCATCAGCGGGTCGAACTCGATGTCGCCGACCGGTTCAGGTGCCTGTTCTTCCGTCATCCATGCCGGGACGGCCTCTTCTTCACCTTCGTCCAGCAGCATCGCCTCGACCGCTGCCTGCGCGTCTTCCGGCTGATCCTCGTCTGCCCAATCGACGCCATCTTTCGCGGCGGCCAATTCCTCCGCCAGCCAGCCTTCTGCTTCGCTGGCATCGACCGTGCCCTGGAGCGCCTCGGTCGCGGTCACCCAGTCGGGCGCTTCAGCTTCTTCTTCGGCCTCGAGTTCTTCGTCTTCACTGAACCAGTCGAGATTGGCCGGTTCTGCTGCGGCTTCTTCCTCATCATCCTCAAGTGACATGGCTGTGGCCATCCATTCGGGTTCCTCGGACGTTTCTTGGTCGCTTTCGGCAGGTTCGGTGGCTTCCTCTTCGTCCAGCCAGCCGAGATCAGCAGGCTCTGCCGCGGGTTCTTCCTCGTCATCTTCCAGCGACATGGCTGCGGCCATCCATTCGGGTTCCTCGGTCGCCTCGTCGTCAGTCTCCTCAGCTTCAGCGGAGTCTTCATCGTCCTCGCTGAGCCAGCCGAGGTCAGCGGGCTCCGCCGCAGGTTCTTCCTCGTCGTCCTCAAGTGACATGGCCGCCGCCGTCATCCATTCAGGCTGTTCAATCGTTTCTTCACCGACCTCTTCGGCAGCTTCTTCCACCAATATCGCGGTGTTGATCCAGTCGAGGTTCGTCAGTTCCGCTTCCGGTTCTTCCTGGTCCTCGTCATCCTCAAGCGACATAGCCGCTGCCGTCATCCATTCAGGTTGTTCGGACGTCTCTTCGCCGCTTTCGAGGGCTTCAGCGGACTCTTCTTCATCTTCGCTGAGCCAGTCGAGGTTAGCCGGTTCTGCCGCGAGTTCTTCTTCGTCCTCGTCGCTGTCGAGCGACATGGCCGCCACCACCCATTCGGCCTCTTCGCCACTTTCCTCAGCGTCGGCTTCTTGTTCGTCCTCACCGAGCCAATCGAGGTTGGCGGGCTCCGCCGCGGGTTCTTCTTCGTCCTCAATCGACATATTCGCGGTTAGCCAGGCGGCGATGACAGGGGAGTCGTCGGCGTTTTCGAGTGCTTCGCCTTCAGTCAGCCAGCTCGTGTCCGGCTCGTCCTCGACCGAGAAGGTCTCGGCTGGTGTAGCGATCTCAGCGGCCGGCATCTGATCCTGACCACCTTCGAGCAGGGAGTCCTGGAAGTTGTAGAAGCCCTGGATATCTCCCTCGGCCAGAAAGCGCGCCTGAGTGGCCCAGCGCGACGGATCAAACATGACGGTGAGGCCCTGTGCTTCGAGGGCCGCAAACAGATCGTCTTCCTGCGCATCGGCCAGTGCCTGGAAGCTGGTGATCCCGGCTGCGAACAGCGCCTCTGCCGTCTCCGGCTCGATGCCTTCGATCATGGTCAGATCGTCGGGCACGGCCTCTTGTTCGGGCATCGACTCGGCATTGAGCCAATCGAGATCCTCAATGGCTGCTTCGTCCGCTGCCATCTCAGGCTGAGGTTCCCACCCAGTCGGCGCGGCCTCGTCTTCCGGAGTCTGCTCGTCCGCCATGATGTCGGCCAGCCATTCATCCGCGTTCTCAAGTTCGCCGGTCGCGGCAGGCTCTTGATACGGCTCGGCGGGTGCGGCTTCCTTGCCGAGCCAATCGAGCATGCCCGTCGCTCCGGTCGATCCTTCGTCGACGATTTCGAGTTCCTGATCTTCCAGGCTGGCGAGCCACTCCTCATCATCTTGAAGTGCGGAGGACTGCGCCTGCTCGGCAACGTCGTGCGGTTGCAGCGGCATCGTCGGCGGCAGCGGGCGATTCTGTGACAACCAGTTGAGCATGCCGGTCGAGCCGGTCGATTCGTCACCGGCCGTTTCGACGTCAGGGGTTTCGTCTTCAGCTTCAGCCGCGTCGTCGCCTTCCATCCAGTTCAAGGTGTCGGTCATGCCGGTGGAGCCATCTTCAGGCTGGAAGGCCTCCGCGCCGACGGCTTCCGCCATTTCTTCGTCCTCGTCCGTATTGGCCGATTCGCTCCGCGAAAGCCAATCGAGCATGCCCGTCGCACCGGTGGTGAGCGGTTCCCCGGACGTCTCGGAGTCATCATCCAGCCATTCGTATTCTGGTGGTGTCGTGTCAGACATGATGTTTCCTTGTTCTGGGTCTTGTACCGCTTCGAAGTACAGTTCCGCTTCGCTGGCGACCTCGGCAGGCGTCTCCGCTTGTTGAGACTGCGGTTCGAACGTGAAATCATCCGCTTCAGCTTCAGCCGCGGCCTCGCGAACGGAGGCGGTCAGCGCTTCGATGCCGAACGACTCTTCAAGCAGCGCTTCACTCGCCACCCATTCATCGACGGGGGACTCAATCGCGACTTCCGCTTCCGAGGCTTCCGCCAGCGGTGACGTCATTTCGGGAGCGGCAGGTTCGCCGGGCTGCGCCTCAGCTACGGGGCTTTCGTCCTCTTCGTCCTCGGCAAAGTCCATTGGAAACGGCAGTTCATCAAGGAGGAATTCTTCGGCGTCCTCAAATGTGAGCGCTTCTAACGAAGGCTCGACCAGATCTTCAAGCGCCGGTTCCAGATCCTCGGCGGACTCGCTGTCTTCCCAATCGTTCATGACATCGGTGTTGTAGTCGCGCAGCCAGCTCATCGCGTCGTCGTCGTCGGAGGCCTCCTGGAGCATCTCCGGCGAAAGTTCGGTCGTGGCTGGCAGGTCGATATCCGCCTGGCGCATCCATGCGAGCGGATCTGCCGTGTCGATGGTCGCAGGCGCGTCTTCGTCCGACTCGTCCTCGGTGAGCAGCCACTTGAACGGATCATCTTCGGCGACGGCTGGCGCTTCACTGGTGGCGTCGCTGGCCCACTCGATGCTGAGATCGGGCTCCTCGGCCGCTTCCATCTCCGTTGGCGCCAGGGCGTCTTCTTCGGTGGCTTCCGCGAACGCGTTCTCGTCGGAAAGCGGAGACGTCGTCATCTGGAAATCGCCGGTCGTGATGTTGTAGCTGCGCTCGATGTTATCGAGCTGCGACATCCAGTCTTCGTCTTCGCCGCTATCGGTTTCAGCAGATTGAATGACCTCTGACTCGTCGCCGGTATGCAGCCAGCTATCGACATCGACTTCGTACTCCTCGGAGGTCAGGTCCTCTGGGGCATCGCTTTCGTCGATGCCTTCCAGCCAGTCGAGTTTGTCGCCGACCATTTCCTTCTGAGTCGTGCGGTCGAAGTCCAGCTCAGGCAGCCGGAACGTATTCGGGTCGCTCATGCCGGGCTGGACGAGCTCCAGCGCCAGGTAGGGATCGATGCTCTCCAGGCGATTCACGTAGCGCTGCGCATCGGACGGGCGGCCCTCTCTCAGCCATAATTCGGCCATGATCTGGTTGGCGGCCATGCAGTCAGGATAGGTTCGCAGCACGTCCATCGCCACTTCGGCGGCGTCGACCAGGTCGCCACGCTGCCACAAGCCCTGCGCCAGCAGAAGCTGCAAGTCCGTGCGCTGCGGCGCGCGATTAAGCGCCCCGCGCAGGGCATTGACCGCGCGATCATAGGCGCCGCTGCGGATATCCTGGCGCGCCGCTGCCGCGGTCGTCAGGTGCAGGCGGGGGTTATTAACGTGCCGGTATTCGTGATACAGGCGCTGTAATTGATCGATGATTGCGGGGTCGTTCGGGTCTTGTTCGTAGGCCCGTTCCATGTGCCAGATGGCTTCGTTCGAGCGGTTGAGCCGCTCGTAGATTTCGCTCAAAACGGCGTGCGCCTTGCCGTCATCCGGGATCACGCTCAGGACGCGGCGCAAGACCGCGCTGGCTTCGTCGAGATGGCCGAGCGAGGCCAATGCCTGGCCCACATAGCGATATGCATCAACGTTCTTCGGGTAGTACTGCAGAATGTGCCGTGCGTGCCAGACGACGTGATCGGCAGAACCTTCTTGCATCCAGTCGTCGAGCTTTGCTACGTACTCGCGAAGATTGACATCTGCCATTGGTGGTTCACCACCTTCCATTCATAACGCTACACACGGGGTCGCAAATAAACAATGAAGTTCGTATGCCTGCATTATATACACCCTTCCCAGAATAACACGAAAAATTGTGGCGTGCGCGTGAAGTTCATGCCTCAATTAAGCATTATGACCAGCTTTAGCGGGCTTAGATTCGGTGTTTTGTTTGCGTGCATAACGTTTGAGGATTGGATAAACTTCGGCTTGGCTATTTGCAATCGATACGTTGAGAGGTGTGCGATGCGCAAACTATTTCTTGCAGTGTTGATCGTGGCGGTTGGGCTGTTAATGGCCTTACCGGCGGTCGCTCAAGATGATGGGTTGACCTTCGGCATGATCCTGGTCGGGCCGCAGTCGGATCGCGGTTGGAGCCAGGCGCATTACGAGGGCGGCCAGTACGTCGAAGCGAACCTGCCCGGTTCGCAGATGCTTGTTTTTGAGAGCTTGAATTCCGCCGATGCGCCGGAGACGACGCTGCTCCAGGTCGTCACCGAGATGGTCGATCAGGGCGCGACCCTCATCATCACGTCGTCGGATGCCTTCGAAGAGGACACGGATGTCGTCGCCGAAGCCTTCCCGGACGTGACGTTCATCAATGCTTCTGGCGATAACGCCTTCACCGGCGAAGCGCCCGCCAACGTCGGCAACACCATGGGGCAGGTCGAATGGGCGAAGCTGATCGCTGGCTGCGCCGCAGGCCTGACGACTGAGACTGGCAGCATTGGCTACCTTGGCCCGCTCATCAACGGCGAAACGCGCCGTCTGGCCGCGTCCGCTTACCTGGGCGCGCGCTATTGCTACGAGAACTACAAGGGCGGCGATCCGGCGGCTCTGACCTTCACCGTGACCTGGATCGGCTTCTGGTTCAACATCCCCGGCGTCACCCTCGACCCGACGGCTGAAGTGAACACCTTCTTCGATAATGGCGCGGACGTCGTCATGTCCGGCATCGACACGCCGGAAGTCATGACCGTGGCCGGGCAGCGCGCCGAGCGCGGTGAATCCGTCTATGGCGTCGCCTACGACTATGCAGCCGGTTGTGATGTGGCGCCTGGCGTTTGCCTTGGCGTGCCGTACTTCAACTGGGGTCCCGCCTACCTGGACATCGCCACGCGCGTCAACGAAGGCACCTATACCCCGGAATGGACGTGGAACGGCCCCGATTGGTCGGACATGAATAATCCCGACACGTCGAGCGTCGGCTTCATCGCCGGTGATGGTCTGAGCGAAGAAAACGCCGCCTCGCTGGATGAGTTCATCGCGATGCTGGCGACATTCGCCGAAGAGCACCCGGATGCGGACGGCCTGCCGACGGCGTTCGGACTCTGGGAAGGCCCGTTGGCGCTCCAGGACGGGACGGTTCTGGCGGCAGAAGGCGAATTCGTGAAACCGATCGAGGCGGACAATCCGCTCACGATCTGGTATCTGCCTCAACTTCTCGAAGGCATGGTCGGCGCGAGCGAATAGGCGCTTCCGAGCATTCAGTGTGCCAGGGGCGGGTCTGCATCCGCCCCTGGTTTTTTCCTGGCTGAGAGCCTCTCGGCCGGTCAGTGGCGTTCTTCGGTGTGACGGGTCGGTCTGAAAAATGGAGATCGAATTACAGCACATTCACAAGCGATTTGGTCGCGTTCATGCCAACAACGACATCTCGATGAAACTGCGCGGCGGGCGCATCATCGGTGTGTTGGGCGAGAACGGGGCCGGGAAATCGACCTTGATGAAGATTCTTTCTGGCTATCAACCTGCGGACAGCGGGGCGATCCTGATTGATGGGCGCGAGGTCGACTATCATGGGCCACAAGCAGCCATCGCTGTCGGCGTCGGTATGCTCCAACAAGATCCTCTGGATGTCCCCGCATTCACCGTCGTAGAAAACTTCCTTTACGGCCAGCCACCGGCAATGACACGCCGGGAAGCGCGCGCGAAGCTGGCGCAGATCTCGCGCGAGTTCGGCTTCGAGCTTGACCCGGAAACGCCATCCGCACGCCTCAGCATCGGCCAACGCCAGCAGCTTGAAATTGTGCGCCTGCTCGCGCTCGGCGTGCGCACGCTCATCCTCGACGAACCGACGACCGGCATCTCGGCGCAGCAGAAGACGATCCTGTTCGACGCGCTGCAAGCCCTGTCACGCGAGCAGGGTATGACGGTGCTGTTGGTCTCGCATAAGCTGGAAGACGTGATCGCGCTCTGCGACGAAGTCGTCGTGCTGCGCGCGGGGCGGCTCGTCGGCGATAAGATGATGCCCGCGACTAAAGCTGAGCTGGTACAGTTGATGTTCGGCCAGGAGATCGCGCCACAGGAACGCAGCTCCGGCCACATCGGTGACGCCGTGCTTGAGCTGGACAGCGTCACGATTCAGGATCGGCGCGTGCGCGTCGAATCGCTTTCGATGAACGTGCGCGCGGGTGAGGTCATCGGCCTGGCGGGTCTCGATGGCAGCGGCCAGGAAGCGCTGATGCGCGCCTGCGTCGGCCTGATCAACGTCGCCGGGGGCCGCGTTCGCCTCAATGGGCGCGATCTGACGCGGCAGTCGTACCGCGATCGGATGCATGCCGGGCTGGCGTTCAGCGCCGCCGGGCGTCTTGAGGAGGGGCTCGTCGCCGGTCTGACGCTGACCGAGCACATGGCGCTGATGGATAACAGCCGGGCAATGATCGACTGGCCCGCCGCGCGCCAGCTTTCCGGCAAGCAGATTGAGCGTTACAACGTGCGCGGGCGGGCCGAGGACAGGATCGAGACGCTATCCGGCGGCAATCAGCAGCGCTGGCTGATGGCACTGCTGCCGGAGCAGCCGCGCGTCATGATCCTCGAACAGCCGACGCGCGGCCTGGACATTGATTCAGCGCGCTGGGTCTGGCAGCTTCTGCTCGATCGGCGAGCACATGGGACGGCCATTATCTTCAACTCACCCGATCTCGACGAGATCGTCACCTACAGCGATCGCATCATCGTCTTCTTTGCCGGGCGCTTCCACGTCATCGAGGATGCGTCGACGGCGACCGTCGATGCGCTCGGACACCTGATCGGCGGCAACTTCGAGGAGGCAGCGCGATGACCGCGAATCGCACCACACTGCGCGTCGCACTCTTGGTCGCGCCGATCCTGCTCTCGCTGCTGATCACTGCTGTGCTCGTCCTGGCGGTCGGCAAAGACCCGATCGAGGTGATGACCGCCATTCTTGAAGGCGCCTTCCGCAACAGCAATGCGATTGCGGGCGTCGTCAACTTCTGGATACCGCTCACCTTTGCCTGTCTGGGGCTGGTGATCACGTTCACCGCCGGTCTGTGGAATATCGGTGTCGAAGGGCAGATGATGATGGGCGCGGTCTTCGCCAGTTGGGCGGCGCGCACAATCGTATTGCCGACGCCGCTGCTCATCCCGATCGAGATCGTCCTGGCGATGGCCGGTGGCGCCTTCTGGGGTGTGCTCGTCGGCGTGCTGCGCGTGCGCCTTGGCGTCAACGAGATCTTCGGCGGCGTGGCGCTCAATGCGCTGGCGAGCGTGATCGTCATCTACCTGATCAGTGGGCCGTGGCAGCCGCCGGAAGGCGGCAGCGCGCAGTCGACGCCGCCGTTTCCCGCCGAGAGTTTGCTGCCTGAGATGTCGCCCGAATTTCCCGTCAGCTTGCTGGCGCTTGTGCTGGCCCTGGTCATCATCCTGACCGTATATTTCGCGCTGCGCGGCACGCGCTGGGGGCTGAACCTCAAGGCGACGGGCAAGAATCCGCGCTCGGCGCTGCTGCTCGGCGTCCCGACGACGCAAACGGCGCTTTCCGCTTTCATCGTCTGCGGGGCGATTGCGGGCATCGGCGGCGCTTATCGTGTGCTCTTCACCTTCGACAGCCTGCGCCCACTGCCTTCCGGTGGGATTGGCTTTCTCGGCTTGCTGGTCGTGCTCATGGTCGCCAATCATCCGCTGATTGCGCCGATCGTCGGTTTCGTCTTCGCCACGATCCTGGCCGGAAGCACACGCCTGCGCGTCGTGCTCCAACTCGATCAATCGCTGGCGGAAGTGCTGCAGGGCTTCGTCGTCTTGCTCGTGCTGATGGCGAACGGCTTGCGCGGGCGCATCCTGAGTTCGCCGCGTTCATCACCCGAAGTCGTCCAGGAACAGCCAGCACCGACGACCGTCACGTCCGCTGCGGAGGCTGCATCGCATGAATGAGGAACTGCTCAACATCCTGCAAACGCTGGTGACGTCCTCGTCGCCGCTGGTCATCGCCGCGCTTGGCGAGACGATCACAGAGCGCGCGGGCGTCGTCAATCTGTCGCTCGACGGCAGCATCACCCTGGCGGCAGCGGTCGGTTTCATCGCCGCCGTCGGCAGCGGGAGCACCTTGATCGGCATTCTCGCCGCCATGCTGACCGGCGCACTGGTTGCGCTGATCATCGTCGTCGCCGACATCGAGCTGAAGCAGGATCAGGTCGCCATCGGTTTCGTGCTGACGCTGCTTGCGGCTTCGCTGGCACAGTTCATCGGCCAGAGCTACACGCGTGTGCGCGGGCCGGAACTGCCGTTTGTGTCGCTCACCTTCCTGAAGGACATTCCGTTCCTCGGCCCGGTCTTCTTCACCGATCACAATCCGCTCGTCTACGTCAGCTTCATCCTGGTCTTCGCCACCTGGTGGTGGATGTTCCGCACACGTCCTGGCCTGGCACTGCGTGCGGTTGGTGAGCGCCCGGAATCCGCCTTTGCCCGTGGGACGAACGTCAACCGCCTGCGCTACATCTACACGCTGGTCGGCGGGGCGCTCGTGGGGTTGGCGGGTGCGGCCTATTCGCTCTCGATCAAGCCCGGCTGGACGAACCCACCTGCCATGCGCGGCGATGGCTGGATTGCGCTCGCCATCGTCATCTTCGGCGGCTGGCATCCCTTCCGCGTCGTCCTCGGCGCCTATTTGTTCGCCGGTTTGCGTGCCATCTCGTCCGCCATCCAGCGCAGCCCGGATGTCCAGATTCCGCTCGTGCTCATCAATGCGCTGCCGTGGCTGCTCATGATCGGCACCTTGCTGCTCGTCAGCAGCGGGGCGATTGAACGCTTGCTGCGTGCCCTGCCGCGCTCGGCCCAGGTGTGGACGCGCAACATCTTGCGCAGCGATCCACCGGCGGCGCTCGGCACCCGCTTCGAAGAGCATTAGAAGGACTAAGGTCAAGCCTACGCGCGGTGAACTCACGCTTATAATGAGGCTGCCAGAACTGACTTTATCCGGCAGCCTGATACCGAGTTCATCATGCATCGATCCATTGCGCTGTTGATTGCCTGCGTTTTACTTCTCTTAACGCTTGCTCCGGGTGCTGCTCAACCGGCTTCGCCGCTCAATCTCGATTCGTTCATCCGTGCCGACCGCCTGGGCATCGCCCACATCAGCTCCATCGATACGCCGCAGTCCGAAGAGCGTTACGAGCACGCGCTGTCGCTCGGGGCGGGCTGGAATCGCTGGCCGTTGTATTGGGATCGTGTCGAAACGCGGCCCGATCGCTTCGACTGGTCGGCCTACGATGCCCTGGTCGAGAGCGACCTCGAATACGGTCTGCGCCTGGATGTGATCCTGCTCGGTTCGCCCGCCTTTCATCGCGACGACGAGCAGATTGCCGGGCTGCAAGAGGCCATCTTCGCCGATCAGACCGATACGCCCGCGCCGGGTAAAACCATCAATCCTGACAACCCCTGGGCAGTCTTCGTCCAGGCCGCCGTGAGCCGCTACATGCCCGGCGGCGATCTGGCGCAGGCGGTGGACTGGCCGCGCGGGCAGGGCGTTCGCGTCTGGGAGATCTGGAACGAGCCGGATTACGCAACCTTCTGGGGCGGCACCGTGTCCGAATATGCGCGTTTGCTCAAAGTCGCTTATCTCGTCATTCACTCGGTCGATCCTGAGGCGACGGTCATGGTCGGCGGGCTGCTTTACCCGACCCGCGGCAACTTCCTGGCGCAGGTGCTGTCGATCTTCAACGACGACCCCGCGCCGGAAGACCACAACTGGTACATGGATGCGGTCGCCCTTCATAACTACGGTGACTCGTGGCGCAGCGGCTGGTTGACACTGGTCGTGCGCCAGACGCTGATCGAGTACGGCCTGGAACGGCCGATCTGGATCACGGAGACCGGCGTGCCGATCTGGGACGATTATCCCGGCCCAATGTGGACGAAGGACGATCCACAGTCGCGCGAACTGCTGGCGACCGCCGATCAGCAGGCGGCGTTTGTCGTCCAGAGCGCGGCTTATGCCTGGGCAGAGGGCGCGCAGGTGATCATCTATCACCAGCTTTACGACGACTGCGGCAATCAACCGCCGGGCACGGACTTCGCGCCATCGGCCAACAACCTGTGCCGCCCCGGCGAGATCTGCGCGGGCGACGTCTTCGGCATTTACCGCAATCCTGACAACGCCATCTGCTTCTCGCGCCATCCTGAGCCGGATACGGCGCGCCCGGTCGCAAGCGCCTATGCGCTGCTGGCGGACGTGTTCGGCACGGCCAGCTTCAGCCGCCGTGGCATCATCGACGACGTGCGCGAGGACGGCGCGGCGCTCGTCACCTTCAGCCGCCCGGCGACGCACGAACGGATCGTGGTCATCTGGAACACGTTGGAAGAGCCGCTGGAGCTTTCGCTGCCTGCCGAGGATGAACAGGCGACGCTGTTCACGGTCAGCGGCGAGCGCCAGCTGACCGCCACCGACGAGGCGTACACACTGCGGCTGCCTGCGGCGGAGATGCCACGCCAGCGCTTTCTGCAGTCGCGCGTGCCGGTCGACATTGGCGGGATGCCGGTCATCCTGGTCGAGAAGGTCGGGTCGGATGATGCCTGGGATCGGCTCGCCTACGAGACGTTCGAATCGACCGAGCGCCCGGCGAACGCGGCGACACCCGTGCCCGCCTCGCAGATGAGCGAGGATCGCATCGACGAACTGACGGCAACGTCGCCGACCGGCGTCGTCTTCTACAGCCTGGAACACGCGCGCCTGCGCGACCTACCCGGCACCGAAGGCACCAACGTGATCGCGACCCTGCGCCCGCGCGAGACGGTGCCGGTCGTCGGGCGTCTGGAAGATGGCTCGTGGCTGCAAGTTATCTATGAGGGGCGTCCCCTGTGGGTGGCGGAGTTCCTGGGCGATGTCCTCGGCGATTTGCAGACGACGCCGGTGATCGTGTTCGAGGAAGAAGCCGAGCCGGAGTCCTGACATGAAAACGGACGCGTGTGAGCGTCCGTTCTTTGTGTACGCAGATCTAATTGCCTATCGGCCTAGATCTTCTAACCGCGCCTCGACATCCGCACGCAGCGGGAACGGGTAGAGCGTACTCCAGGCCAATGCCCACTCATATTCGCGGATCGCATTGTTCCGCTCGTCGCGCTGCTCCAGGATTAAGCCGCGCACGTAATGGCGCATGACCGTTTGCTCTTGTTCGAGCGCGTCGTCGATGGCATCCAGGGCTTGATTGGTCTCGCCCCGCAGCAGATGGGCGCGCGCCAGGTACTCACTCGCCTGCGCCGTGTCGCTATCGAGCGCCAGTTCTCTTTCCACGAGATCCATATTCGCATCGGTGAATCCGTCGTCATCGGCTTCCGCCTGCTCGATCAGCGCGCCGGCGTGGATGACCGCGATTTGCTCGCGCGCCACGTCTTCCGAGCCTTCCAGCGCCTCGGCATCCCGCAAAGCGATTTCGTACTCACCGGCGTGATAAGCCGTCTCCATCCGTTGGAGACGGACCTGATCGTCCGCACCGCGTTCGAGCGCTTCCGCGAAATCATCCAGCGCCAGGTCGTAGCGCTGCTGCTGTGTGTAGACGTTGGCGCGGCCGATGTATGCGGCCAGGGTGGTCGCCTCATCTTGATCGGCACTCAGCGCGCGCGTGTAGGCGTCTATTGCCAGATCGTAGTTGCCCTCGGCGGCGCGTGCATCGCCTTGCAGACGATAGGCATAAGTGCTGCCCGGATAGTAGAGCAGGTAGCCCTGCAAGAGCAGCACGGCCAGACCCGGCCTGTTCTGCCTGAGCGCGGCTTCAGCCTGCACCCGGTAGGCCAGTTCGACTGTCGGGTCGAGATAGAGGGTGTAGGTGGCTTCGTCGGCAGCTGCCTGATAATCGCCGCCCTGGAACAGCAGGCTGGCTTTTTCGGCCAGCAGGTTGGTGTCGTACTGCAAATTCGGCACGGCCAGCCCGGCGTCGAGTGCTTCCAGCGCGCCCTCGTGGTTACCGCTCAGACGCAGCGCGCGCGCCTGCAGCAGATGCCCCGCCGCCAACTGCGGATCGCCCTCGGCGGCGCTCGCGGCGCGCTCTTCGGCCTGCACCAGCAGCTCCTGAGCCGTCGTCACGTCGTCGTCTGCGAAGGCCGTCTCTGCCTGCATCAGGTAGATGCTGGCAAAACCGGCATCGACCAGCGGCTTGAAGTTGTCGTTAGGCGCTTCTTCGAGCCGTCCTTCGGCATCTTCCAGCGTTTGCAGCGCGCCCTCGTGATTGCCCATTTGTGCCTGGGCCAGCGCTTCGTAGTAGTACGGATTCGGATTGAAGCGCGCGGAGGTATTGGCGCGTTCGGCAGCCAGGGTCGGCAGCGCCGCCTGGGCATTACCGCTTTCCAGCAGATTGATGGCGCCCTTGAGCGGCGCCTCGAAGATGGCCGGGTAGATATCCGTGGCTTCCGGCGAGTAAACGTCCGCGGTCGGCGCGAGCGGCGGGATGGTCGCGCTGGGCCGCGGCGCGATGCGCGGCGTCGGGCTGGGGGTCGGCGTCACGCCGGGGGTCGGCGTCAGCGTCATGGTCGGGATCGGCGTCCGGGTCGGGTTGAAGGCGATGCCGTTCGGGCCGATGACGATATTGTTCGAAGTCACGACGAAATAGAGGATGCCGCACGAGACCAGCAGAGCGGCCACGATGCCGCCCGTCACGTAGCCGCGCAGCAGCCAGATATCGCGTTCTCCGGCGCGTCCTTTGCTCTTTTTCGACCAGCGCACGTCGTCCGGCAGCGGCAGTTGATATTCCTGGACGACCGGCTCCGCCTGCTCGAATGCCCTGACGACCGCATCCCGCGAGGGAATCGGCACGCCGGGCGCCTGCGACAGCATTTCTTGCGTCGACGTCGAAATCGCGGCTTTTGGCGGCGGCGCGCTCTCGGTCTTCGGGGCGGCCGTCTGCGCTGGCGCGGGCGCTTGCGGCGCCTCTGCGGACTGCGCTTCCATCATGCGCAGCGCTTTGATCGCCTGCTCGTTCTCCGGGTTGATCTCCAGGATCTTTTGCAGGCAGAACAAGCGCTCACGCGGGTCGCGCGCGACGCTGGCAAGCCACAGCCAGGCCGCCTCGTTGCGCGGCTCGATGCGGATGGATTGTTGTAGAAGTTGGCGCGCCAGGTCTTTTTGCCCGGCTTTCGCCGCATTAATTCCCTGATGACGCAGTTCACGTGCTTGATCGCTGGCCACGTCAAATGCTCCTGATGAAGGTCGATGCATTCTTATTCTAGGCGCAATGCGGGTCTCAAAAACATAAACGAAACGGGCGAACCTGCTGGCTCGCCCGTTTGCTAGAGATGTGATTCAGCGTTTATTCCGGCTGAACGGTGGCGTTCACAATCGTGATCCGCCCCTCGATTGACGGCGCAACCGGGCTGTTCTCGATCAGGTAGTTGGCGAGAGCCTCGTCCAGCGGACGCCCAAAGTCGTACGGATTGATCGCGTTTTCGGCGAACATGGCGTAGCCATCGCCGCCGCCGCGCATGAAGTCGTTGCTGACGACCGCGTAGGTCGCTTCCGGATCGATCGGGCTGTAGCTGCCGTCTTCGCCGAGTACTTCCACGCTCACGACGCGGCTGCCAGGCTCCTGCGTCGGGTCGAAGCTGAAGCGCACGCCTGCCACCTGCGGGAAGCGGCCCGGGGCGCCATCGCGCACGACTTCGCCATTCTCGACCGTGAGGCCGGAAACGCCATTTTCGAGCGCCGCGATCACGTCCGCGCCGGACAGCTCGAAGGTGCTGATCAGGTTGCCGAACGGCAGCACGGTGAGGACTTCGCCGACCGTGATGTCGCCTTCGTCGATGTCAGCGCGGATGCCGCCGCCATTCATGATCGCGATCTGTGCGCCGGTCTCGGCCAGCATGGCGTTGGTGATGATGTTGCCGAGGTCGCATTCTTCAACGCGGCAGACGCGGCGATCACCGACGAGCGCCACTTCGGCGGTCGCGCCGGTCGATGTCGTCTGCAGTTCCTGAACCGGGCCTGCCAGATCGTTAATCAGCGCTTCCATTTCCGGATCGGGCGTAATGTAGCGCGCGAGCAGAATCGTATCGCCGCCCCAATCAGTCAGCACGCCGTCGGCATTGAACTCGACATCGAGCCGCCCCAGGTATTGCGTGAGCGAGCCCGCTTGCACGTAGAGGATCGGTTCGCCGGCCGCAGTCTCACCCGTGATCGGGTAGACATCCGCCGCCGCCGAATAGGTGTTGCTGAGCAGGGTGTGGCTGTGCCCGCCGACGAAGATGTCGACGCCGCTGAGCTGCGCCAGCGACATTTCGTCGACCAGGATGCCGGTATGCGTGATCAAAATGATCTTGTTGATGCCCTGGCCGGTTAGTTCGTCGACGGTCGATTCGACCACGCCGACGAGGTCAGCATTGAAGGTTGTGCTTGCGCTGGGCGAGGAGATTTCCGTCGTGTCGGGCGTCGTCAGGCCGATGATGCCGATCTGTTCGCCGCCCACTTCGAGCACCGCGTAAGGGGCGACTTCGCTCGTGAGTGGCGAGTCGCCAAAGTCGATGTTGCTGCTCACCACGGGGAAGTTCAGCCCCTGGATGAAGGCCAGCAGCACTTCTTCACCATTATCGAATTCGTGATTGCCAAGTGTCATCACGTCGTAGCCGAGCAAATTCATGATCTCAACCTGATCTTGACCCAGGTAGAGCCGGTGGAACAGCGTGCCCGTGAAGCGGTCGCCCGCATCCACCAGCAGGACGTTACCGCCCTCAGCACGCACCTGTTTGACGACTGCCGCTTCGCGCGCGGCACCGCCGTTGCCATCGCCGTTTGGCTGATGCGCAGCGTGGGTGTCATTCGTGTGCAGAATGGTCAGCGCGAAGGTGTCGTCCTGGGCGGCAGCGCTGCCGATGACCAGAAGGGCAGCCGCCAGGACGATCAACAATACCGGTAGTCTTTGCTTCATGCTCGCCTCCAAAAAGAAAAGGAAACACAAACGGCGCCAGACGGCGCTAATCTTCACTAACCAGTTTAAAGCGGATTGTAAACGATTGCGAACAGCGTGTTAAATTCGTGTAGCCAACTAGACCGGCGGCCAGGGGTAATTGGGGCCGGGGCCGGGCAGTGGATAGCGCGGCGCGCCCAGCAGACGGTCGATCCGCCGCTGGAAGGCCGTGATCTCACTGGCCGAAAGCAGTTCCTGCAACTGCTGGCGATAGCTGCCGCTCGTATCGCCGAGGCTGGCGCACAGTCGCTCGACGTCCGCCACGATCTGCGCAGGCAGCGCCTGCCCCGCGAAGTCCCAGATCACCGTGCGCAGCTTGTGTGCCGTATTGAACGTGATGCCGTGATCGATGCCCCAGAGCTGCCCGCGCGCATCCAGAATGCAATGCCCGCCCTTGCGGTCGGCATTGTTGATGATCGTATCGAGCGCGGCCATGCGCATGAGCTGCGGCTGCTGCTTCTCGTCGAAGGTGAAGTAGTTGATCTCAGGGTCGTGATCGATGAAAAGCTGGAACGTCCCAATCCCGCGCGAGCCTTCGCGCAGCACCGTCGGCGGCACCATCTGCCAGCCGAGCGCCTGCGAGGTGAGGAAGGTCGCCATCTCGCGATAGCACAGCGTGCCGTCTGGAAAATCCCACAGTGGGCGCTCTCCGCGCTGCGGTTTATAGACGGTCGTCACTTCAAGACCTTCGTGCGCAATCGTCACCAGGAAGGCATAGTTGGATGACCAGCGCATCAGCCCGTGTTCAACCGTGATCTCGCCTTTTTGCATTACTTCCAGGGCGCGTTCGACGTTGACGATCTGGCTATCCGATTGTGGGCCGTTGTCCTGAGGATTCATCGTTTACGTCCAGTAGAAGACTAACCTGCCGTTCAATCGCGGGTCAGGCCGACCAGATTGCACAACTTCCTGCGCACGCGTGCCCAGCGCACGAATCTGCGCCCGATCGCACCACAGGCGGACGACGCTGGGCTCCATTTCGTCCGGGCTGATCACTTCTTCTTCTTCGACAGTCAGCAGTTCCTGCGCCACCAGCACGATCATGTCGCGCTGCTCGTCGTAGCCGAGGCCCATCTGCGAGACGCGGAAGATCGGCTCGATCGGATCGCGCAGCTCCATGTTGGTCTGCATCGGCAGGCTGATCGGGCTTTCTTCATCTTCCGCCGGGAAGCGCTCGTCGAGATCCTCCAGCATTTCGCCGATGGCTTCGCTGAGCGCGCGCGCCTGTTCCTTCTCAATGACAAGCGACACAATCTGGCTCTCGTCACCTGCCTGAAGATGGAACAGGCGTCGCCCCTTGGGGCCGACCGTCCCGACAGTGATGAAATTGACCGGATTGAGTTCTATCTCCTGATTCGGCATTGAATCTTTCATACCTTATGCATGTCTATTCCGTACCGTTGTGGCCATTCGCCTCTTGTTGGCGACGCTCACGCTCGAGCTGGGCGATGTGGGCCGTGTCGTTGACGACGCTGATGTACGGGCGTCCATAACCTAATGTAACACTACTAATCGAAGCCGGGGAGACGACGATGCGTTGAAAGTTATCGAGATGGGTGCCCAGATAGTGCGCCAGAATCATTTTGATCACGTCGGCGTGGCTGACGACGGCCACCATCTCGCGCGGATGGCGCAGGCTTAGCCGTTCAAGCTCGTTCACCGCGCGCGATTGCACTTCGCGCATCGTTTCGCCGTTCGGGAAGCTGGCTCGCGATGGGTATTCCTGGATGACGTGCCACATTTTGCGCTTGGTCAGTGCCGCAATCGCCTGACCCTGCCAATCGCCATATTGCACCTCGCCGATCGCCAGATTCTGCTCGATCGAGAGTTCAGGGTGATGCTGGCAGATCGCTTCTGCCGTTTCCATCGTCCGTTCGAGCGGGCTGCTGTACAGGTGGCGAATCGGCGCATCCGCCAATCGCTTGCCCAGCGCCTCAGCCTGGGCTTTGCCCTCGTCGTTCAAATGGACTTCCGGTGTCCAGCCCGCCAGCTTACCCGTCTTGACGAAATCATTCACAGCATGGCGGATCAACAGAATGTGTGTCATGGCTCTCGTGGCAAAAGTTCGTCCGCTAGAAGCGGATCATAGCATATTCCTCTAAGGCCTGCATAACAGAAGTCTCTTAGAAAAAGACGGCGCCGAAGAGCTCCCCAAATGCTCATAAACAGGTCTGCGGACAATCCCTGATGATGGTATAATGACCCCAATTTCGTTCACCACCCAGTAACGACCCAGGATTGCGGAATGAACATCGGCATCATTTCGGATATACACGGCGATTACGCCGCGTTAGCAACGGCATTAGAACGACTAGAGAATTTTCATCACGTAAGTTACACCCTGTGCGCGGGCGATCTGGTCGGGCGGGGGCCCGATCCGGACCGGGTCGTGCGGACGATTCGCGAGCACAACATCCCGACGGTGCGCGGCAACCACGACGAGTGGGAATACCCGCTGTCCGCCGATAACGTCCGCTACCTGCAATCGCTGCCGCTCGAATGGCGCGGCGAGCTCGGCGGGATGAGCTTCTACATGTGCCATGGCAAGCCGGGCAACAACCTGTGGGGGCTGTATCGCGATCACATCTCGGATACGCTGCTCAACATGATGCTTGTCTCGCTCAACGCCGACGTGATGATCACCGGGCACACGCACGTGCCGTTTTACTCGCGCGTCGAGCGCGGCTGCGTCATCAACCCCGGCTCAGTCTACACCTTCGATACCAGCCGCTCGACCTCGCACACCTATGGCGTGCTCCGCCTCCCAGACCTGAGCTTTGAGGTGTATGATCTGACGACGTCAGCGGGAGAAAAGGTGTTGCTGCGATGACGTCAGAAGCGCCAACGGAACACTATACGCGCGAATACTTCGAAAAGTGGAACTATGCTGATCGTCCTCTGGGACGGTTTTCGATGTATTGGTTCGCGCGTCGTTATTACGCGGCGCTCGTGCGCCGGTATGCGCCGCCCGGCGGCAAGCTGCTCGAACTCGGCTGTGGATTGGGCGATTTGCTCAGCCTGCTGCAGGATGATTTCGAGTGCACCGGCATCGACCTGATCGATTACAGCATCGAGAGCACCAAACGCAATGCGCCCCGCGCCGAAGCTTACCAGATGAGCGCCGACGACCTGAGCGCTTTCGAGCAGGGCGCCTTCTCGGTGGTGGTGGCGCTGCATCTGGTCGAGCACCTGGCCGATCCGGCGGATGTCATTCGCCAGGTGAGCCAACTGCTCAAGCCGGGCGGCATCTTCCTGTTCGCCACGCCGCACCCGGATTATGCCTTCCGCCGCTTCAAAGACCGCGACAACGACGCCATCGGCAAGGACAAGACGCACATCAACGTGCAGCCGCCGGAGCAGTGGCGCGCCTGGTGCGCGCAGAATCACCTGCAGATGGAGGCGCACTTTGGCGACGGTCTGTGGGACGTGCCCTATTTGCCCGTCATCCCCAAGGCGATCCAGTTCGCCATGTTTGGTCTCCCGGCGTTCATGCAGGTCGTCACCCGGACGACGCTCACGCCGCTGGCGCTCGGCGTCAATCAGGTCGGCATCGCGCGCAAGCAGCCCACCTGAGCGACGCGCTCAGTCCTCGTCCTGCGGCCAGCGCCCTAAGAGGATTTCCGTCGTCCTGAAGCCGATCATCGGCAGCACATCGCGCGTGAACCAGCGGGCATCGGCGGCATCGTCGCCCGCCTGCAAGTCGCCACCCGTCACCCGCGCGCGGTAGGCGATGACAAGATCCGCTAATCCTTGCGGATCGGGGCGGTGCAGCACATCCAGCAGGTGTGTGACTTCCACGGTTAAGCCGGTCTCTTCCAGCGTTTCGCGCGCGGCGGCGTCGCGCGGATCTTCATCCGAGTCGACGAAGCCCGCCGGTAAGGCCCAGGTGCCTTTGGCCGGATCGTTGGCGCGTTCGACCAGCAGTACGCGGTCGCCCTCGACCACGAAGATGACGACGGCCACCTTCGGCTCGAAGAAGATGGTGTGATTGCACTGGCTGCATACGGGACGCTGGCGACCAAAGCGCTCCTGCATGACGGTCGGCGCGCCGCAGACGGGGCAGTAGTTGGCGACCCGCATCAGGCGATCCGCCGCCGGCGCAGCACGGTCGTGACCAGCGCGACCAGCAGCAAGAGCGCACCCGCAATCAGCAGGACGATGCCGCCTGAGTCATTGCCTGTCTCGTGCGCGGCCACCGGGGCAAGCGTGGGCACTTCCGCCGGAACTGCCGTGGACGTCAGCGTTGGGCTTGGGGCTGGGCTCGCGGTCGGCGGCAGTGTCGCCAAGGCCGTCGCTGTCGGCGCGACGAAGGCATCTGACTGCTGTTGTGCGACGGGCGGTGTCGCGGCGGATGCGGTCGCGGCTATGGCACCCAGGGCTGCCGACGCGCCCGGCGCTTCCGACGGGACGACGCTCTGCATCATTTCGCGTTCCTGACCCTGATCGACTTCACCGCTGCCATCCTCAGAGTCGGGCGCGGCGGGCGCGATGAGATCGTAGGGGAGTTCGGCACTGGGCGCAGGCAGCAGCGTCGGCATGGGGGCGGCAGCACCGGCAGCCTGATCGTTGTTCGCCATCGCTTCGTCGGCGCTGGCTTCCGGTGCCGAGGCCTGTGCGCTTTCTGCGCTGCCGCTTTCTTCCGCCTGAAGGATGGCCTGTGTGGCAGACGGCGCAACTGCGACGGACGGCGCCGCCCGCAGTGCCGTTTCCGGCGTCACATTCATGCCGACGGCAGTTTGCGCCACCGTGCCCTCAAAGGACTGCGGCGCGGGCGCCCGATTGAGCAGCACGAACCCGGCGATCAGCATGAAGGCCGCCGCGACGGCGCTCAAGCTGCTGATCCATGGCGAGAGCACGAGCGGCTGCTGGCGCCTTTGTTGAGTTCGCTGCGTAATCGTCAGGTTGCGCGGCGCTCGCAGCGTCGGCAGCGCGCCGATGAGCTGCTTCGTCTCTCGCAAGAGGTCGAGTTCACGTTGCAAGGGGGCATCATGCGCCAGGCGCGCTTCCAGCGCCTGCCGTTCGCTTTCGTCCAGTGCGCCGTCCAGGTAGGCGGACAGCAGTTCCAGCTCGCGATCATCCATGCCCATCAACCGATCGACGTGTCCTTCGTGGTCATTACGATTCTTCTCTTAGACGAAATTGAGACGGCAGAAGTTCCCTCACGGCCTGCAAACAATCGCGCACGCTGGCACGCGCCCGGCTCAATCTCGATTTCACGGTGCCCAACTGGTTGCCCGACTGCTCGGCGATCTCCTCGTAGCTCATGCCTTCGACGTCACACAAGACCAGCACCAGGCGCTGGTCGACGTTGAGCGCATTGATGCAATCCTGAATTGCGCGCTGCAGTTCGTTGGACAGGGCTTGCTCTTCCGGCGTGCCGTCGGGGTCGGGCAGTTCGAGCGGTTCGGGCGCATCCTCGTCGGCAGACCCGCTCAGCGAGACGGTCGGGCGCCGCTGAGTCCGGCGCAGCTCGTCATAACAGCGGTTGGTGACGATGCGCAGCAACCAGGCGCGGAAGTTGCCGCCGCGAAAAGTGCTCAGCTTGCGGTAGGCGACGATCATCGCGTCCTGGGCCGTATCCGCCGCGCCCGCGCTGTCGCCCATCAGCCGGTAGGCGACCGTGAACGCAGCATCCTGGTAGCGCAGCACCAGCGTGTTGAAGGCGTCGACGCTGCCGCGTTTTGCGCGGGTGATCAGCGTCGATTCGTCGTCGGGGATGCCAGGCATTGACAATTTTGCGGCTCGTGTTTACGATTGCTCAATCTCAAATCACGCCACTCATTTCGAGTTGACAGGCCACTGCCGGAGTGGCGAAATGGCAGACGCGATTGACTCAAAATCAATTGTCCGCAAGGGCGTGTGGGTTCGACTCCCACCTCCGGCACCTCAGCAGAGACCAGGTATCAAACCTGGTTTTTGTTTGCCTCTGACGGCTTATAGTACGTCCTCCCTGAGGCGAAGTCAATTTGATGCCACGTGCGCTTCACCTACGCGATCGCGTGCCCGATGCGTCTTCACTCTTGCCCGTCTGCGCGCTGCGCTATAATCGCAGCGTACCTTCACACAGCATCGGATGATCCATGAGACGGTTTCTCGTGTCATTTTTGATCGCGCTCCTGCTCGGAGCCGGGATCGGCCTGTATCTCGGCTGGGTGCAGTTTCCGGTCGAATTTGTCGATAGCCCTGCCAGTGCGCTCGCCCAGAACGAAAAAGACGACTACACGCTGATGATCGCAGGCGCCTACGCCGACGACGGCGATCTCAACGGCGCGATCGAACGGCTGCGCGTGCTCGGCGTCGATAACGTGCCCGCTTATGTCCAGGAAGTCACCGAGCGCTACATCACCAATTCGCGCGGCGTGGATGACATCCGCCTGCTGGTCGACCTCGCCGAGGGCATGGGACGCCTGACGCCGGTCATGGAACCCTATCGCCAGATCAACATGCCGGGGCAGGGATCATGAAACCGGACACCTTGCCCGAATTCGACCATACGCCGCGCGTCGCCGAACGCTACCAGCGACCGCGCTCATTCATCTCGTGGACGGGCGTCATCCTCGGCCTTATCCTGGGCATCGCCGCGGGATTGGGCTACACGTGGGTGTTCGACCCGGTCGAGGAGTTCGATACGCAGCCGTGGCAGTTGAACGAGGCCGACCGCGCCCAGTACATCGTCGCAGTCATGCTCGATTACAGCCACAATGCCGATCTCAACCTGGCGACGCAGCGCCTGGCATCTCTGCGCCTGCCGCGTGACTTCATCCAGGAAGTCGCAGACGTCGCCTGCACGCTGACGACCGAAGGCTATGCCAACAACAGCAGCGGCCTGCGCGCCGTCCGCGCCATGATGACCTTCTACCAGCTTCAAGGGCGCAGCGGCTGCGCGGACACGTTGATCCTGCTGGACGATACGCCTGCGCCGCAGGTCGTGCGCATCGAGCCGCCGACGCCGACCCTGACGCCGCCCGCCACCAAGACGCCGACCCCCGGCGCGGTCGATCGCGCGGCCGGGACGCCGACGCTCGTGATCGTGCCGACCAGCCCGCCGCAAAGCGACTTCGAGATCGCCAACATCCCGACCTCGTGCAGCGCCAGCCGTCCGGGGCTGATCGAGGTGCAGGTGGTCGATTTCAACGGCCAGGGCATCCCCGGCCAGCAAGTGCGTGTTACCTGGGATGGCGGTGAGAGCACATTTGCCACCGGCCTCAAGCCGGAGCGCGGCCCCGGTTACGCCGATTTTGAGATGCAACCTGGATTGAGCTACGTCGTCGACATGCCTGGCCGCGCCGATCCGTCGCAGCCGTTGACGGCGACGTCATGCCCGCTGGAGGGCGGTGGACGCTCGGTCATCACCTATCGTGTGGTGTTCCGCCCGGTCGGTTAGCGTAAGGATGTCGATTGCCGCGCGATCAGAGCTTTAGGACGCACGTTTATCGTTATGGAGGTGGGAGATGGCACTGGTCGTCAATCAGGATGGGTTGGAACAGGCAATCGATCTGGTCAAGAAGGCGGACTTTCGCCTGAACTCCGTCTGGGATGAAAACCGTCCTTCGGATGCGGCTGAAGACCGCTACATTGCCGAACATGGTCTGGATGCCTTCGCCCGCTGGCACCTGGCTGTCAATACCGAGGCGCAGGACGGCTCGAAAGACCGTTACGTGCTGCCCTACGGCGATTTTCGCAGCCTGCACTCGACTGGCGTCGAGCAGATCAAGCGGCAGGCGGAAACGACGGGCCAGGCGGACATCGCCAACGCCGCCGACGAAATCCTCGAACTGCTGTCTAAGTACACCTGCTAGCGCGCGCCTGACCGCGCCAGCATAAGATCGGCCACGCCGGTCGCCGTTGGCGCCGACCAGCCGAGATACAGGTTGCGCTCGCCGTCGCTCAAGAGGACGGGCGGGCGCAGCACGTCTGTGCCGGACGTGACAATCTGCTGGCCGAGAAGTTGCCCATCGCGGAAATAGATGATTGCCATGTCCGGGCCTATCTGCGCGGCGATGGGCAGTGTGTCGCCACTTTCGCTCAGAGGCGCGGCCATGCACGCCGGCGTATCGCCAGCGTGAGCGCTCGACACGATGCCGCTGTTGAAGCCCGTCTCGACGCCGGAGTCTGCATCCGCCGCGAGCATGAGCGGGGTAGGCGGCGGCAGGTACAGATCGTCGCTCGCCGCGCTACTAAACCACGTTTCGCAGACACCATCCGCCCGCGCCAGATTCCAGAACAGCGAGATGTAGCTCCGATCGGCCCCCGCGCGTAGATCGAGCAGGCGGTCGCCCGCGGTCTGGTTCGGCGACGAGGTCAGCCGTCGGCTCGCTTGCAGGTGATCGTTTTCGATGATCGTGCGGTAGGCAGCGCCGTCCTGCTCGCTCAGCCAGAAGACGTGCACATCATTGCCGACGCGCAGCAGGCTGGGGAAGTTGGCCGCTTGAATGCGCCCGATCTGCTCGGTCGGGCGACCCTCATTGTCGATGCGCTGGATCGTCACGCCAGGCTCGGCGGGATGCCCACCCGCCCAGGCGACCAAAACGCTCCCGCCCGGTTCCGGCAGCGCCGCGTAGCGCAGGGCGGGTTGATCGCTGATCGTGGTCGGGCCGCGCAGCACCGTCAGATCGGGGATGCTGATCAGCGCGCTGTACAGGCGGATGGCGCCGTCTTCGTCCGCATCCAACCACAGCAAGTGCACTGTGCCATGACTGCCGGGGGCGAGCTGCTGAGCGCGCGGCTGGCGCGGTGGCAGTGGCAGTGTCATGATCTCGCCGGGGCCATCGGCGCCGATCATGCGCGCGTCGTGATGCACGCCCCGCGTATCCGCGCCGACCCAGGCAGCCACGACCGCGCCATCGACCACGGCGAGGGCGGGCGGCTCGCTCTGTTCGGCCTGTGCGACTGTCATGATGTTCCAGAAAGGTTGATCCGGGCTGGCGGGCGCGCAGCCCGTCACCCCTGTGAGGATGAGCAGCGCCAGTGCGAGGACGTTGGGGAGCCGCTGCATGGGCGTCAATCGCGCGGGGCGGTTTGCGCGATGTCGTCGACGCCAGTGTACTTGATCGGAGTCTGCATGTAATACGCGATCGCCCCGGCCACGTAGCGGGCGACCGCCAGCGTCACGTTGGGCAAGACCTGCTCATGATCTCCAAAGTAGATGCCAACGTGATAGCGCTCCTCCTGGTAGATGACCTTGCGCACGATCCAGCCGGAAAAATCCCCGCGCCGCGCGGCCTTGACCACCTCAATCTCGTCGATGTTCTGCCATGGGATGACGATCTTATCGACGGTCAGCTCCGCCGGGTGGGCGTCGAAGTGCGCGTGCAGGTAGCGCTGGTCGGCTTCGGCAAGCTGATCGAGGAAAGGCGGCCCGTTCGGGCGAACCAGATAATTCATCCGGCGAAAACCTCACATTCGTCTAGGATCCGGCGTTCGCAGTGCCGGTATCGTCACGCGAGATGACTTCCAGGCTGATCGTCGCGGCATCGCTCGCTGTACCATCCGCCCGGTAGGCGATGGCGGACAGCGCGTGCAGCCCGACTCCTTCGGCCAGCCAGTTCATGTCGACGGTGAAGACCGAGACGGCGGAACTGACGACCGGCGCACCATCCTGATGCGGCTGGTCATCGACGTACAATTCGACGCGGGCCACGCCGCTGCCGCGCGAGTCTTGCGCCAGCAGTTCGATCTGCACGTCAGTGCCCTCGACCACGAGGCTGCCGTTGGTCGGGTACAGGAATTCGACCGTCGGGACGATCCGTTCAGGGGTCGGCGTCGGCGCTTCCGTGCTCAGATTGCAGGCGCTCAGGGCCAGCAGCAGGCCCACGGCCAGCAATGTTACGCATCTACGCATACTGCGCGTCGTCCGGCTTCTTCTTCACCAACCCAGGCATTGAAAGTGAACGTCCACGCCTGGCCACTCGCCACGTGTTCGACGCGCACTTCCTGCACATACCAGCCGGAGTCGGCGCTGGCATCGTGCCCGACACAGCAGCGTGTCAGCGGCCCCACGTCCGGCGCAACCAGCATGAACTTGTCCACACTGCCTTCTTCGAAGGCGAAGATGTCTTCGGTCGGCAAAAAGATCCAGTCCGTCTGGCCCGCCTGGCCGTAGAGCATGATATAGACGTTCGAGTCAGTGCCGCCAAGCGCCTGATCGCCCGTCTTGATCCAGACCGCATAAGTCGGTGCATCCATGGCGCATCGCTCCTGAGTCGCCGTCAACACTTTCCCGATTATCGGGTTGATGCTAGCGGCTCGCAAGCTACAATTTGCCTGCGCTCACCATGGAAAGGCGAAATATGCGTATTGATGTCGTCACCCTCTTTCCGGCGCTGTTCGACGGGCCGATGACCGAGAGTATGCTCTGGAAGGCGCGCGATCGGGGCTTGCTCGATCTGCGCTTCGTTCAGATCCGCGACTTCACGACCGACCGCCATCACACGGCGGACGACACGCCCTATGGCGGCGGCGGCGGAATGATCATGAAGCCGCAGCCGGTCGTCGACGCGGTCGAGTTCGCGCTGCAAGAGGCCGCGCCGGGCACGCCCGTCATCCTGATGACGCCGCAGGGACGCGTCTTTTCGCACCAGATCGCGACCGAGCTGGCCCAGCACGAGCGTCTCGTGATGGTCTGCGGTCGCTACGAAGGCATCGACGACCGCGTGCGCCAGTTGGTCATCACGGATGAGATCAGCATCGGTGACTACGTGCTGACGGGCGGCGAGCTGGCGGCGATGGTCGTCATCGACGCCGTCATCCGCCACATCCCCGGCGTGCTCGGCGCGGAGGGTGCGGCGGATCGCGATAGTCATGCCGATGGCATCCTCGAAGGCCCGCACTACACGCGCCCGCAGATCTACCGTGGGCTGACGGTGCCGCAGGTGCTCCAGGATGGTAATCATGCCGAAGTCGAGCGCTGGCGGCGCGCGGAAGGTCTGCGCCGGACGTGGCAAAATCGCCCGGATCTGCTGCTCAAGGCCGATCTATCCGAGGCGGATCGCTATCTGCTGGCCGAATTTGCCGAAGATGATGCCCGCCGGAGGGGGGATGCGAACCTTATTTGAGCCGCCGCATCTCATCGGCTATACTGAGAAGGGCATTTCCGGTAAAGCCCTTTACAGGCCGGTCGCTATCCGGTGCTCTAAAATCTGGGAAGAGTTCGCGCATGTCACAAGAGTCGAGAAGCGCTGCACTGGAGCGCACGCTGAAAACGCTGCACGCCGCCGTCGACGGCGTCAAGGCGACGGTGATCGTCAACATCGATGGCCTGCTCGTCGCGGCCTACCCACCCACCGACGACGAAAACCCGCATCAAAACCCCACCAGCAGCCCGCAGGTGGCCGCCATGTCTGCCACGCTGGTCGGCCTCGCCGAAAAGACGTTGGGACGCCTGGCGCAGGGGCAGCTTGAACGGCTGCTCATGGAAGGCGAAGAGGGCGTGATCGTGATTTTCCCCGCCGGGCGTGCGTCGCTGGCGGTGCTGGCGGAAAAAGGCTCGCGCCTCAGCCACGTGCTCTACGCGGCGAAGAAGGCGGCTTCAGAAGTGGAGTCCGTACTGCGCTAGTGAGCCTGGCTACGGGAGCCTGATGCGCTGAGTGCCGTTCTGGAACATCACGCGCAGTTTCATGTTGCCGAAGGTCAGTTCATCGCCATCCCGCACCGGGAACGGGCGATGCGGCTGCACGACCGTGCCATTGAGCTTCGATCCGTTGCTGCTGCCCAGGTCGACAAACTCCAGATGCCCGTCTTTCAACTGAATCATCGCATGGCGGCGGCTAACACCCATCCGGTACCCGGCGTAGGAGGTCAGGTCGACATCCGGCTGCGTGCCGGTGGCGACGTCGCGCCTGCCGATGACGATTTCGCGTTTGGGGTAGACGAGGATCGGAATCGTCGCGCCGACGACTTCCAGGCGCAGGATCATATCGTCGTCGAACAGACTGCCGCCGGTCTTGTGACCGGCCGGTGGCGAAATGACTTTATCCGGCGCAGGGACGAAGGGCAGCTTCTGGCCGCCGAGGACGTCCGACAGCCGGTCGGGAAACAGGCGGCCCGTGACCAGCTTCGGATCGCTCAGGTTGCGCGTGGCAGGGACGGAGACCGCCCCGGCGATCAGGCTGGTGCCGCAGTTCTCGCAGACGAGCACACCGACGCGATTCACGAGATCGCAGTTGGGACACTTGTTGTTGGTGACGTCTCCCAGGCGTTTGGTCGCACGCATCGAGGACAGGTCCGTCGTCGTCGAGTTCGGCGCCGCCGGTTTCGGTGCAGGCGTGACCACCTTCGGTGCAGGAGGGGCAGGGTTATCTGGCGTGCTCATTTTTTTCTCAGGCTGGCGGTCATCCATCATAAGACTGTCACACGGCTCGCTAAACGCAACGTTCTACACTTTTTATTCTATGACCCTTTATTAATTTAGCGCAATCTCAAGTTTCAAAATCGTTTCACCGGCAGATTGACAGGCCCAGGCGCGCGTGCTACCGTCTGCGCATGATCAAGCGTTGGGCCTTCGTCTGGATAGTGGTCGCCGTCCTGCTGCTGGCGCTGGCAGCCTATCTGTTTCGCATTGCCGATCAGAGCATCTGGTTCGACGAAGGCTGGTCTGCCCACGCGGCGGCGCAACCCACGCTGCTCGATGCCGCCCGCGCCGATCTCACCAATCCACCCCTCTATTATATGGTGCTACACGTCGGCGCGCGCCTTTTCGGGCTGAGCGAATTTGCGCTGCGCTGGGTCTCGACGATCTTTGGCCTGCTCACCATCGCGCTGGTCTATCGCCTGGCCGCCGATCTGTTCGGCAGGCGCGCGGGAATGTTTGCGGCGCTGCTGGCGGCCTGCCTGCCGCTGCTCTGGTGGGCGGCGCAGGAAGCGCGCATGTACACGCTGCTGGCCTTCCTGGTCATGATCTGCGCGCTGGCGTGGCACCGGCTGCTGAGAGTGCCGACCCGTTGGGCCTGGATCGCGCTCTGGCTGGCGGAACTTGGGCTGCTGTATGCGCACAATACCGGGCCGATCGTCGCCCTGTGGCTGAACGCGGTCACGCTGATCGCCTGGATCGTCCGGCGTAGCCTCCGCCGTCCCGATTGGCGCTGGTGGCTGACAGGGCAGGCGGTTGTCGCGGCCATCTACGCGCCCTGGTTCGCGACCTATTACCTGCGCCTGGGTGAGGCCAACAGCGCTGTCACGTCCGCGCCGGGCCTGACGCCCGCCTTGCTGGCGCAGATCTGGCAGGCATTTTTTGCCGGGCCGTGGAGCCTGGTCGGCCAGAGTACCATCCTCATCGCCTTGAGCATGGTGGCTTTCGCCCTGTTCGCCAGCCTGATCCCATGGCGGCGTCCTGCTGCCCGCTGGCTCGTCCTCCACACGCTGCTGCTGACGGGTGGTGTGATCGCCGGGCTGGTCGTGCTCGGCAACGAGATGCACGGGCGCTATCTGGTCATGGTTGCGCCGCTGCTCGTGATCCCGCTGGCGGCGGGCATCGCGCGCCTGCGCCCGAACGGGCTGCGTTGGCTCGCTGTCGCGCCGTTCGTGGTGACGCTGATCGTCGTGCTCGTGTTGGCGCAGAACCCGGCCTATCAGCATGATGATGCGCGGGCGATGGTTCGCTACTATGCCGAGTCGCTGACGGCGGACGACACCGTGATCGCCTGGTCGTACGCCGATCGCTACGAACTGGCCTACTATTGGGACCGGCTCGGTGTGACAGCCCGGCGTGTGACTCTGCCTGAGGGCGCGCCCGCGGACGAGGTGCTGCCGCTGCTGCCCGCCGAAGGACGCATCGCCCGCAACATCTGGTACACACAGCGCGCTGACTACCGCGGCATGATCGACTGCATACTCGGCGACACTACGGTCGACGCGCCCCTATCGTTCACCGTCGCCGGGATGACTGACGAGCTTAATGATCAGCCAGGGCGATCGCTGCCGCCGGTGACCGCCGTCGATTTCGCCTTCGGCAGCGTGGGGGAGTCGCTGGCAACGCTGGTTGGCTACGGCGAGATCGCGCCCGGTTCGCCCGATCAGGCGCGCTGCGTGCCGCTGGAGCTGATGCTCGACCGGACGACGGCGACCCCGCTCAAAGCGGCACTGATCGTGCGCAACGCCCTGGGCTGGGAGATCGCGCGCGCCGACGCCGTCTTCGCGCAGGCGGATCAGCAGACGAGCGACCAGCGCCTCTCCGGCGATCATCTGACCGCCTATCCGCTCTTGCGCCTGCCCTATGGGACGCCGCCGGGCGAGTATCAGGTGCTGCTGCGCGTCTATGAAGAAACGCTGCCCTCCGGCTACGAGCCGTTGGTCGCGCCTGACGTGCCGACCTCCGGACGCGATCTGGTGCTGGCGACGTGGATTGCGGACGATGCACCTGTCTGGGCAGCCAGCAATCGAACGACCGATCTGCCGTTCCAGCCCGATCTCGCCCTCGATGCGGCGACGCGGCTGCTTGCCCACGATCTGGCACCCGAACAGCCCACGCGCCGCAACGGCGATGTTATCTCCATGACATTGCTCTGGCAGACGGATGCACCGCCTCCTGATTTGACTCTGCGTGACGTAGACGGGCGCTGGTCGCTGCCGATTGCGACGACGCTCACGGAGGCCGACGGCATCGTCCTCGATTGGCGCCTGGCGCGCATCCCCGCCGATGCGCCCTCAGGTGTGGCGGAGATTGTGCTGCCGGATGGCACTGAGCTGGCGCGCCAGCCGATCGAAGCCGTCGAAGCGCTGTACGAACCACCGGCCTTCGATCACGCGCTGTCCGTGGCAGTCCCAGGCGTGGGCGATCTGGCCGGCTACTCGCTCGACGCGACCGAGCTTACTTTGGAGACGCCGCCGCAGGTCACGCTTGTCTGGCGTGCCGGGGACGGCGAACCCGCGGGCGATTACGTCGTCTTCGTCCAGCTTCTGGATGCGGACGGACGTCTGATCGCGCAGAGCGATGCGCGCCCGGCGCAGGCGATGCGCCCGACAGTGGGCTGGCGCGCCGGGGAATACATCGTCGATCCCCATCAGTTGACCTACAACGAGGCTGCGCATCCGGGCAGCGCACATCTGATCGTCGGCCTGTACGATCCGGCGACCAACCAGCGGCTCCTGCTGGCGGATGGGGCGGATGCCGCGTCGCTCCCGATTGAGATCATCATCCGCTAGCGCCAATTCAGGTTTCTCCAACATGCCTCTAACTATGGCTGTGGCATGATGGGGCATATTGCCATCTGGAAACCCCATGGATTGGATGTGATCGCGGAAATCGAAACACTGCACGTCGTCGTCATGGCGGAAAGCCCGTTTGCGCGCGCGGGCCTTGCTTCGTTGTTGAGCGGCCAGCCGGGCATCGACGTCGTCGGGCAAATCCCATCAGATGCGAATTGGACGGACATGGTGCAGCTCTATTCGCCGCACGTCATCATCTGGGAGCCGCCCTATGACGGCGACACCGACGAAGCCCAGTTCGACGCCCTGCGCGATATCGACATCCCCGTGCTCGTGCTCGTGACCGAAAATAGCCGCGCTGCGACATTCCTGGCGGCCGGTGCCCGCGGATTGCTGCTGTCGAATGTCGATCTGTCCGCCATGCTGGCGACCCTGCGCGCCCTGGCTCAGGGGCTGGCCGTCTTCAGCCCTGAACTGCTGACGGTGGTCGAAGCGTCCACCCCCGCGGAGACGCCCATCCCCAGCGAGATCATGACCGCGCGCGAGATGGAGGTGCTCAACATGCTGGCGGAGGGCATGGCCAACAAGCAGATCGCGCTGCGGCTCAACATCAGCGAGCACACCGTCAAATTCCACGTCAACGCCATCATGACCAAGCTCAACGTCCAGAGCCGGACGGAGGCGGTCGTTCAGGCCACCCGCCGCGGCCTGATCTCGCTCTAGACCTCTGCCTAGCCTTTCTTCCAGGACGTACCTCGCTCTATAGGCGATCCTTTTCGGCGCGGACTTTGCTTTAATCAGAACATGGAACAACGCAGATGGAGTGATCCCCATGAATGATGTCTTGAAGTCCCTTTCCGCCGATCTCGCCGCCGTGGTCGAAACGGCATCGGCCAGCCTCGTCCGCATCGAAGCGCGCCGTCGTTCGCCCGCGTCCGGCATCGTCTGGTCGTCCGATGGTGTCCTGGTCACCAGCCATCATGTGGTCGAACGCGACGAGAACATTCGCGTTGGCCTGCCGGATGGCAGCACGGTCGAGGCATCGCTGGTCGGGCGCGACCCGACGACGGACATCGCCGTGCTGCGCGCCCAGGCAAGCGGGCTAACTGCGCCGACCTGGCTCACGCTCGACGAGGTCAAAGTCGGTCATCTGGTGCTGGCGGTCGGGCGTCCCGGTCACAAAGCGCAGGCGACTCTCGGCGTTGTCAGCGCGGTCGAGGAAAGCTGGCGCACGGTCGCCGGTGGCATGATTGACGCCTATCTGCAAACCGACGTTGTCATGTATCCTGGCTTTTCGGGCGGGCCGCTGGTCGGCGCGGGTGGCAGTTTTGCCGGGATGAATACCTCGGCGTTGCTGCGCGGCGTCAGCGTCACGCTGCCCTCGGCGACCATCAGCCGCATTGCCGAAACGCTGCTCGCACATGGGCACGTGCGCCGGGGCTACCTGGGCGTCAGCGCACAACCGGCGCGTCTGCCAGGGCCGTTGGCTGAGAAGCTGGGCCAGGAGACCGGCCTGCTGATCGCTTCGGTCGAGTCCGGCAGCCCGGCGGAAGCCGGTGGTCTCTTCCTGGGTGATACGCTCGTCGCGCTCGACGGCCAGCCGATCCGCCACATGGACGATCTGATGGCGCTGCTCAGCGGCGATCGCGTCGGTAAGTCGGTCTCCGTCAGCATCATCCGCGGCGGCGAGCAGATCAGCCGCGACGTGGTCATCGGCGAACGTTCGTGAACACGCTGCAACAACTCAACGCGGAGATGGCTGAGCTGGCGTCGGATGTTCAGCGCAGCCTCGTCCGCATCGTCGCAGGCGCACATGGAGTCGGGGCGGGCACGATCTGGCATGCTGACGGCCTGATCTTGACCAACGCCCACGTCGTCGGGCGGGGTCGCGGCCTCCAGGTCGTGCTGCCGGATAAGCGCGCCCTCCCGGCGCGCGTGATCGCCCACAGCTACGAGCGCGACTTGGCGGCACTGGCTGTCGACGCAGAGGATCTACCCACGATTCCGCTGGGTCAGTCGCGGCTGCTCAAGCCGGGCGATTTCGTCATGGCCCTGGGGCATCCGTTTGGCATCGCCAATGGCGCGACCGGCGGCGTGGTGGTGGGCGTGGGCCGCGAGTTCCCGGAACTACCGCCCCTGGCCTACGACGGCGTGGTCGCCAACCTGCGCTTACGCCCTGGGCACTCCGGCGGGCCGCTGGTGGACTCTCAAGGGCGACTGGTCGGTGTCAACATGCTCATGAACGGGCCGGAGATCGGCGTGGCAATCGCCGTCGACGTCGTCAAGGACTTCCTGCGCCAGGCGCTGGGAACCCCTGAGGCCGTCGTCATCGTCTGATCGCCGTGATGCGGTTGTTTTCGCTGCGAACATGTGCGCAGTCCAACACGGGACTGCCATTGAATGTTTTGCAGTCAAATTGCGGGCGTTTGCCCCGGCGTACAGAGGAATGCCTTCAGCGTTCGTTTGAGTTCATCGAGGGCAAACGCCCGGTTCTCAGCGGGCATGACCGTCACATAACCGAGAACTGCAGCCGTACAGCAAATGGCGATGCGAATGGTGATGATGGGCACCGGGTCTCTGGGTGGCCCGTTCTCCGAAGCCAGCATCGCCTGCACGTACTGCTGCAGTTTTTCGTGCAGGTGTGAATAAGCGCGAATGCTGCCCGCGGAATACACCGGACCATGCAGGAGCGATACGAAGCCGGTGTGCGTTAGCGAAAAACGGTAGATCTCTTCGACGAAATTGTCGATCTTGTGCGGGCATTCGCCCGCTTCTCCAGCCGGCGTTAGCTCAGTAGCGAAATCGTCTGCCATACGCCGCGCCAGCAGCTTCACGATTGAATCTTTGTTGGGGAAGAACTGGTAGAGAGAACCAATCGACGTATTGGCGCGTTGCGCGATCATATTGGTCGTCGCTACTTCGTAGCCAACCTCGGCGAAAACTTCTGCTGCCGCGTCCAGGATCTGCTGGACACGGCGCTGCCCACGTTCCTGTTGAGGCGTACGCCGCATAATACGACAATTCACTCACATTGTATTACGAATTACATTTAAACATTACAAATATAGACCCTATTCACGGGTCTTACAAGGAAGTGTCATAGTTGTAACATTTTTTCGTAGAAAATGATCAATCAAAAATCGCTTTTTCTTTGTCCGAATTGCGTTACAATCCCGAAACTGCCCATCTCGAAGAAGTCAATCCTACGACGTTCATATGACTGACACGCACGAAGCCGTCAACCTACTTAGTGCTGATATTCGACTGCTTGGCAACCTGCTTGGCGGTATTATCCGAGAGCAGGATGGCGAATCAGCCTTCGCGCTGGTCGAAAACGTTCGTGCGGCCGCCAAGGCCCGGCGCACTGGCGATGCTGAAGCCGCCCGCTCGCTGGCGGATACGCTCCAAGAGCTTGACCTGCGCATGTTGAAGGTGCTGATCAAAGCCTTCAGCAACTACTTCCAGCTTATCAACATCGCGGAAGATCAGCAACGTATTCGTGTGCTGCGTGAACGTGAGCGCATGGGGCAGTTGGCCGAAACCATCGAGCAGGCGGTCGAACAGCTTCATGATGCGGGCGTCGATGCGGCGACCATGCGCCGCTTCCTGGATCAGCTCTGCATTCGGCTGGTGATGACGGCACACCCTTCGGAAGCCAAGCGCAAAGAAGTGCTGGTCAAGCTGCGCCACATCGCCGAAATCCTGGAAGACTACGACGAGACGGACATCCTGCCCCGCGAGCGCGCCAGCCTCGAGGCGGAGATGACCGAGGAGATCGAAGAACTCTGGCACACGCGCCCGACGCGCACCGCCAAGGCGACGGTGACGGACGAGATCGACTTCAGCGTCTATTTCCTCACGTCGGCGGTTATGGATGTCGTGGTCGAAATCTACATCGACATGCGCGAAATCCTGACCAAGTACTATCCCGAAGCCGACTGGACGCATTTGCCGTTGTTCTTGCGCTTCGCCTCGTGGGTCGGTGGTGACCGCGACGGCAACCCAAACGTGACGCCGGAGGTCACGCTGGCCGCGCTCGATTCGATGCGCACCTCCGTACGCGAGGTCTATCTGCGTGAGATCGCCTACCTGCGCGATCATCTCACGCAGTCGTCGGATGAGGTCGGCATGACGGCGGCGCTGGCGCTGCGCTTCCCGCTGGCGGAACGCGATGGGCGCTACACGGGCGAGGATTACCGCGCGATTCTCGACATCATCCATCGCCGCTTGCAGGCGGACATGTATCGCACGGGCGACGATCTGGTCGCCGATCTCGAATTGGTCGCCCAGAGTTTGCGTGTCTATCATGGCTTCCGCGTCTCGGCTGGGGAGGTGCGCCGCATCATCCAGAAGGTGAGGCTGTTCGGGCTGCATCTGGCGCCGCTCGACGTGCGCGAGGATTCACGTCTGCACGCTGCTGCCGTTGGCGAACTGTTCGAACATTATGGCCTGTGTGACGAATACGCAGCGCTGCCCGAAGCCGATAAGCAGCAACTGCTCACCAAAGAGATCGCCAGCCGCCGTCCGATGTTCCCCAGCGAGCCGGAATTCAGCGAGGCGACCAACAAGATCATCGGCATGTGGCGCATGATTCGCACGGTGCATCGCTTGCACGGCGCGGACGCCATCGACACCGTGATCGCGAGCATGAGCACGGCGCCAAGTGACGTGCTGACCATGCTCCTGTTTGCTCGTGAGGTGGCAGTCTCAGAACTGGTCGATCTGGTGCCGTTGTTCGAAACGATTGAGGATCTGCGCAGCGCGCCGGACGTCATGGAGATGCTTTTCGCCAATCCTGAATACCGCAAGCACCTGGCTGCACGCGGCCATCGCCAGCAGATCATGGTCGGCTATTCGGATAGCAACAAAGATGGTGGCTACATGGCCTCCAACTGGAATCTGTTCCGCGCTCAGCAGACCCTGAGCGATGTTTGCCGCAAGCACGGCATTGAGCTTGAGCTGTTCCACGGGCGCGGCGGCAGCATCGGGCGCGGCGGCGGCCCAACCAACCGCGCGATCCTGGCGCAGCCCGCGGGGACTTTCTCCGGGCGCATGAAGATCACCGAGCAGGGCGAAGTGATCGCATATCGTTACAGCAATCATCACATCGCCCGCCGCCATCTGCACCAGGTGATGCACGCGGCATTGCTCGGGATCGGCGCGCCGTCGCGCCATGCGCCCGATCCCAAGTGGATCGAAGCGATGGAGACGCTGGGAGCGCTGGGGCGGGAAGCGTATCGCAACTTTGTCTACGAGACGCCGGGTTTCGCCGAATACTGGCAGCAGGCGACGCCGATCTCCGAACTGTCGAAGCTGCCGATCAGCTCACGACCGGCCAAGCGCAAGGCGGGCGGCTTCGCCCAGATGCGCGCCATCCCCTGGATGTTCTCGTGGATGCAGAGCCGCGCCATCATTCCCAGTTGGTTCGGTGTTGGCGCAGCGCTCGATGCGTTCTCCGGCGGCAGTTCGCGAAATCTGGACTTGTTGCGGACGATGTACCGCGAATGGCCGTTCTTCCGTGCGCTGATCGAAAACTGCCAGCTTGACGCGGCCAAGGCGGACATGGGTATCGCCGAATTGTACGCGACGTTGGTGAGCGACGTGCAGCTTCGTGAGCAAATCTTCACCCGCCTGCGTGCGGAACACAAGCTCACCTGTGAGATGATCTGCCGCATCACCGGCCAGGGCGAACTGCTGGAGAACACGCCGATCATGCGCCGCTCGATCGACCGCCGCAATCCCTACGTCGACCCGCTCAACTTCATGCAGGTTTCGCTGCTGCGGACTCTGCGCGTCTTGCAGCCGGAATCGCCGGAGTACGAGCGCGTGCTCGACGCTGTGCTGGCGACCATCAACGGCATCGCCGCCGGGATGAAGACGACGGGTTAGCGAACAGCCCTAAACAACCACCTGCCGCGTGTGCGCGCTGATCTTGTGCGGATAGTCTTCTTCGACCTGCAAGTCTTCGAGCACCATCATGCCCGCCTGCGTGTCATGCATGACGACGACGTGATGCTTGTCGTAGGCCAGCAGTTGGCGCACGCGCACCTTGCCCGCCTGTTCGAACTGCTCGCGCATGTCTTCCAGCCGCGACTCGGCGTCTTCGACCGCCAGCGCCGCCTCGTTGAAGTGCTCGCTGATGTAAGCGCTCAGGCGCTCGAAATCACCCTTGTTGAAGAGTGTTGCCAGCGCGATCAGGCGCACCCCGGCGTGGCTCTGGACGAGCAGGGATTTGTCGATCAAGGGGTTTTCTCCCGGTAAATCACGATCAGGGGTTGTAGCTCTGGATGCGCTGGTCAGGGACGCGCTGGGCCAGCCGCGTCGTGCTCGCGCGCACCTGCGAGACGATCTCGCCCTCGTCGAGCGTCAGCAGCTCGCGATCGCGCATCACGACCTTGCCATCGACGATGACGGTTTGCACGTCGGCGGGCTGCATGTTGTAAACCAGGCTGGCCGTCACGCTGTGCAGCGGCTGGTGATGGATGCCGCTCAGATCGACCACGATCAGGTCGGCCAGGTAGCCCGGCTCGACCGCGCCGAGGTCATCCGGCAGGCCGATGACACGGGCGCTTTCGCGCGTCGCCACGTAAAGCGCCTCGGCGATAGTCATCACCTCCGGCGTATGCGCGCGATCTTTTTGCAGCATCGCCATCAGCCGCAGCGATTCCCAGATATCGAGTGTGTTGTTGCTGACCGCGCCGTCCGTCGCCAGCCCGACCGGAATCCCGGCCTCGCGGAAGGCGATGACCGGCGCCATGCCCATCGCCAGCTTGAGATACGTCTTCGGCGCATGGGCGATGCCGGTCTGATGCTTCGCCATCAGCGTGATATCCTGTGGCAGCGCGCCGCAGACGTGCGCCAGGATCGTCGGCACGTCGAAGACGCCGGTCTCTTGCAGCACCTGCACGGGCGTCATGCCGCGCTTGGCGACGCTCGCCTGTGTTTGCTCCATCGTCTCCGATACGTGAATGTGAATGCCGACGCCAAGCGCTTTCGCGGTGGCGACGCTCGCACGCAGAAAGCCGTCGTCGCAGGTGTAGGGCGCGTGCGGCGCGAACCACGTGCGGATGCGCCCGCCGCCGGCGCCCTGCCAGCGCTGGACGAACTCGCGCGTCCGCTCGATCATCGGCGTGCCCTGGCTGCCGAAGATGGCCCAGGCGAGCAGGGCGCGCGTCCCCGCTTTTTCGACCGCCTGCGCTGCTTCGTCCATGTAGAAGTAGTGATCGGCGACCGAGGTGACGCCCGCGCGGATCATCTCCGCCAGACCAAGCTGCATGCCCCAGTAAACGTCCTCGGCCTGCAGATTGCTTTCCAGCGGCCACATGTAGTCGTTGAACCACTTGTCGATGGTGACGTCTTCGGCCAACCCGCGGAAAATCACCATCGGCACGTGCGAATGCGTGTTGATCAGCCCCGGCATGATCAGCCTGCCGTCGACATTGATGACCTCGCCAAAATGCGACGGATCGGCCTGCCCGGTCGGCTGAACCGACTCGATGCGATTGCCGCGAATGATCACGTCGTGTTCGTGCAGGAGGTGGACGTGGCCGCCGTCCGCGTCGATTTGCAGCACCATCGCATTGCGCAGCAGTAAGTCGGTCATGGTTGGCTCCCTCGTGGCGTCAGGCTGCGCCAGATTTTAAGGACGCGTGAACCGCGTGTCAAAAGATGACGGCGGCTCTATACAGCTCAGGGACGTTGGCTGTACAATCCACATTGGCCGTTCTTCGGAGTCGTCATCTTGCAATCGAATCGCCCTTCGCATCTGCGCCACAATTTCATCTTCAATGTGTTGGACGGCGGCTTCTACGGTTTCGGCATGTACGCTGCGTCGTACCAGACCGTGCTGCCGCTCTTCATCGCCACCCTGACCGATTCGCCGCTGTTGATCGGCCTGATCGGCTCGATCCACTTCCTCGGCTGGCAGCTTCCGCAGATGATCACCGTCGGCCACGTCGCGCGGTTACGTCGCTACAAGTCATTCGTGCTGCTGATGACGATCCAGGAGCGCGTGCCTTATCTGGGGCTGATGATCATCGCCATCGCCACACCGCATATCTCACGCGACCTGGCGCTGATCCTGGCCTTCATCATGATCATGTGGCAAGGGCTGGGATCGGGCTTCACCGCCACCGGCTGGCAGAGCATGATCGCCAAGATCATGCCGGACGAGATGCGTGGCACTTTCTATGGCACACAGTCGGCGGTGTCGCAGGCCCTTGGCATTGGCGGCGCGCTGATCGCGGGCTTCTTGCTCGAACGGCTGGATTCACCGTGGGATTACGCGGCCTGTTTTGCCGTCGCCTCTGTCGGCATGGCGTTCTCATTCTTCTTCCTGGCCCAGACGCGCGAAAGCGAGCACGAGGTCGAACAGACTGAGCGCGTCAGCTTCATGGACGTGCTGCGCTCGGCCAAATCGATCCTGGCGCGCGACACCAATTTCCGCTGGTTCACGATCGTGCGCATTCTGGCGCAGATTGCCATGGTCGCGCAGGGCTTCTTCGCCATTTTCGCGCTGCGCCGCTTCGGCATCCAGGACGATGTGATCGCGGGCGTGATGACCACGGTGCTGCTGGTGGCGCAGTCACTGAGCAATCCGCTGCTCGGCTGGCTGGGCGACCGCTTCGGCCATCGCTACGCCGTGATGATCGGCGTGTTGGCCGCCACCGGCAGCGCCGCCGCCGCTCTCTTTGCGACTGGCGCGGGCAGCTTCTACGTCGCCTTCGCGCTCAATGGCGTCGCCAACGCTGCCTTGTGGACGACCGTGCTCGCCATGACGGCGGAGTTCGGCAAACCATCGGAACGGCCTTATTACATTGGCCTTGCCAATACTTTGATTGCACCGACGACGCTGGTCATCCCCGTGCTGGCCGGTTGGCTGGTGGAGCAATCGGGCTTTGAGGCGGCTTTCCTGTTGTCGGTCGTCGGCGGGCTGCTCGGTCTGATCGTGGCTTTTGTACGCCTTCAGGACCCGCTGCCGCGCCAGGGACGAAAGATCGTGCGGGCTCGCGCAGTCGGTGATTAAGGAGGATGTGATCATGGCGATGAACATTTCCGCTGATACCGATGCGCAGCGCAAACTGCTGCAAGAGAGCAAGGTGATCGCGGTCGTCGGCTATTCGCCCGACCAGTTCCGCACCAGCTACCAGATCGCGAACTATCTCAAGCGGGCGGGCTACACGGTCTACGCCGTCAACCCGACCGTGGCCGAGGTCGACGGCCAGCCGAGCTATCCGTCGCTCGCCGACGTGCCGGAGCCGGTCGATATCGTCAACGTCTTTCGCCGCCCGGAGTATCTGCCGGGTGTGGTCGATGACGCTATCGGCATCGGCGCGAAGGCGGTCTGGGCGCAGCTTGGCGTCGTTCATCCGGAGGCCGAGCGCAAAGCCGAAGACGCCTGCACGCCGATCGTCATGAACGTCTGCATCAAGGTCGCGCACATGCGGCTGATGCGCTGAACCGCTATTCACGTCCGCCCCAAAACATGATATACTGAACGACGTTGCAGCAAAGACTGCCAACGTGCCCTGTCACCTTCGGCAGGGTTTTCAATGTTCACTTGAGGAGACTAATGATCAATCCGTTTGAGGCCCTCGGCCTGCGCGAGGAGTTGGTCCGCGCGGTCGAGGAGTTGGGGTTCGAACAGCCTACTGAGATTCAGCGGGGCGCGATTCCGCCGCTACTAGATGGGCGGGACGTGTTGGGGCAGGCGCAGACCGGGACGGGCAAGACGGCAGCATTTGGGCTGCCCGTGCTCCAGCGGCTCGACCTGAGTGGGAACGGCGTGCGGGCCATTGTACTCACGCCAACAAGAGAACTGGCTTTGCAGCTTGCCGAGGCCGTCGAACTGTACGGCAAACATCGGAACGCGCGTGTCGCGCCGATCTACGGTGGCTCATCATATGCCAGGCAAATCAAGAAGTTGCGCGAAGGCGCGCAGATCGTTGTCGGGACGCCTGGGCGCGTGCTCGACCTGCTGAATCGTGGGGTGCTCGACCTCAGCCACGTCGAAATGGTCGTGCTCGATGAAGCCGACCGGATGCTCGACCTGGGCTTCGCGGAAGATGTTGAAACAATCGTCAATCAAACACCTGCCGAGCGGCAGACGGCGCTCTTTTCGGCGACGTTTCCGACGGAGGTGAAGCGGCTGGCGCGCAGCTTCATGCACGATCCTGTCACGGTGCGCATCGAGCACAAGACGCTCACGGTCGAACAGACCGAGCAGCGCTATTACCTGGTGCGCCAGAATGACAAAGAATCGGCCTTGATGCGGCTGCTCGAAGCCGAAGACGTCAAGAGTGCGCTGATTTTCACGCGCACGAAGCTGGGCGCGGCGGAGTTGGCGGAACGGCTGATTGGCCGTGGTTATCCCGTCGAAGCGATCCATGGCGATCTGGCGCAGGATGTGCGCGAGACGATCATGCGTCGTTTCCGTCAGGGCTGGGTGACGACACTCGTCGCCACCGACGTCATGGCGCGCGGCCTGGACATTGAAAGCGTGTCACACGTCTTCAACTACGACATTCCGTTCGACCCGGAAGATTACGTCCATCGCATTGGTCGCACGGGGCGGGCGGGGCGCGAAGGCGTCGCCATCACCCTGGTGACACCGCGTGAGCACCGTCTGCTCAAGACGATCGAACGTTACACCCGCCAGCCGATCGAGCGCGGCAATATGCCGACCCGCGAGGACATCCTCGCCGTGCGCGATACGCGTTTTGTCGACCGTCTTCGGACGATGATGGGCAGCGAAGATTTGACGCACGAGCGCGAATTGATCGCTCAGCTCGCCGACACCGGGTTTGAAGCCGCCGAAGTTGCGGCTATCCTGATGCAGATGGCGCGTTCGGTCGAGGCGCTGCGCCCGCTGGATGACATCAACGAAGTCGTCGAACGTCCGCACGATGAACGCCGTGATCGGCGCGAGCGTCGCGGCGGCGGCGACCGTTTTGAACGGTTCGATCGCTACGACGATCGCCCGGCGCGTCGCCGTACTGGTCGCGAGGCGGGTATGGTACGCATGATGGTCGATGCCGGGCGTGCAGACGGCGTTCAGCCCGGCGATATCGTCGGCGCAGTCGCCAGCGAGGCCAACATTCCGGGCAAGAGCATCGGTGCCATCGACCTGGAAGCGCGCCGCTCGTTCTTCGACGTGCGCGAGGAACATGCGGATCGCGTGCTGCACAGCGCCAGTCGCATCACCCTGCGTGGTGTGCCCGCACGCGTGCGCGTCGCCGACGAGGACTCGCGTCCGCCGCGCCGCTCACACGATCATGAGGAGCGTCCGCGCAACGGCAAGTTCCGCGAACGCGCCCGTTAGTCGCCGAACATCGCTCTGAAATAAGGCGTGCCTGTCAAAGGTGCGCCTTTTTGATTCACCCGTTGGGAAGATTAAGCCACTGGCGTGAACATGGTCGCCATTTTTATACTTAGGGCAGTCTGCGCGTCTCCAAAAGATGCGACATCAGGATGGATGAGGAACCTCGATAATGAGAAAATCGCTTCATGTGCTATTACTGTTGTTGACCCTGTTTTTCTCCACTTCGCTGGCCGTTGCGCAGGATGCGCCGGTTGAGAGTGTCACCATCGCCGGGACGATCCAGTCCGTGCTCGGCTGTCCGGGCGATTGGCAGCCCGAATGCGCGCTGACCAATCTCGCCTTTGACGAAGAGGATCAACTGTGGGAGGCCAGCTTCGATCTCCCGGCAGGGGACTACGAGTACAAGGCCGCGCTCAATGGTTCGTGGGACTTGAACTACGGCGCGGGCGCGGCGCAGGATGGCCCCAACGTCACGCTCACACTCGAAGAGGATCGCACCGTCACCTTCTTCTTCGATGCCGCCAGCGGCTGGATCACGGATGACGTCAACACTCAGATCGTCAACGTGCCGGGCAGCTACCAGAGCGAGATCGGCTGCAGCGACGACTGGGCGCCGACCTGTTTGCGCACGTGGCTGCAAGACCCGGATGGCGATGGCATCTTCGCCTTCCGCACGAGCGCGATCCCGGCGGGCGCCTACGAGGCCAAAGTCGCCGCCGATCAGAGTTGGACGCTCAACTGGGGCGCGAACGGCGCTCAAAATGGCGCTAATATCGCCTTTGTCGTCCCGGAGGACAATACACTTGTCGAGTTCCTGTTCAACAGCAATGATCACGTGATGACGATCAACATCGGCGGCGAGGCCGCATCTTCGCTTGTGGGCAATCTCTTCACGGCCCAGGCGCACTGGGTGACGGCGGATACCATCCTCTGGAACACGGGCCGCGTGCCCGGCGCCAGCTACCGGCTGCACTACAGCCCCGTTGGCGCGCTCGAACTGACCGAGAACGGCATCACCGGCGGCGACTTCGTCGAGCTATCGCCGGATCGCGAGGGCGTGACCGAGGCCATCGCCGAGAAATTCCCGCAGCTTGCGCGCTTCTCCGCCTTCAAGCTGAACGCGGACGACCTGAGCAAGGTGCCGGACATCCTCCAGGGTCAGATCGCCATCGACGGCGTGACGCAGCAAGGGTTGCTGCTCGGCGCGACGCTGATCCAGTTCCCCGGCGTGCTCGACGATCTGTATACCTACGATGGGCCGCTCGGCCTGAATTGGGATGGTGACGTGCCGAGCTTGAGCGTGTGGGCGCCGACGGCGCGCTCGGTGCGGCTGCACCTGTTCGCCGATAACGAGCCCGATACGCAGGCGACCGTGCTCGACATGACGCACGACGCGGAACACGGCGTCTGGAGCATCAGCGGCGAGCCGGACTGGAACTATCAGTATTATCTGTACGAGGTCGAAGTCTACACGCGCGGCGAGAACGCGATCGTCACCAACCTGGTGACCGATCCGTATTCGCTCAGCCTGTCGACCAACAGCACGCGCAGCCAGATCGTCAACCTGGACGACCCGGCGCTGATGCCGGATGGCTGGCTGGAGACGCAAAAGCCGCCGCTGGAGGCGCCGGAAGACATCGTCGTCTACGAGCTGCACGTCCGTGACTTCAGCATCACCGACGAGAGCGTGCGCCCGGCTTATCGCGGCACCTTCATGGCCTTCACCGAGGCCGACTCCAATGGCATGAAGCATCTGCGCGCGCTGGCTGAAGCCGGCCTGACGCACATTCATCTGCTGCCGTCGTTCGACATCGCCACCATCAACGAGAACGCTGCCGAACGCACCGAGCCGAATATGAACGAGCTGGCTCAATTCGGCCCCGACTCACCGGAACAGCAGGCACTGATCGCGCCGATTCGCGATCTTGACGGCTTCAACTGGGGCTACGATCCGTATCACTTCAATACACCGGAAGGCAGCTATAGCACCGAGCCGGACGGCGCCGCGCGCATCCGTGAGTTTCGCTCGATGGTGCAGTCGCTCAATCAGGCCGGGCTGCGCGTGGTCATGGATGTGGTCTACAACCACACGAACGACAGCGGACAAGCGGATAAATCGGTCTTCGACCGCATTGTGCCCGGCTACTACCATCGCCTGAATGCCGACGGCGGCGTCGAGACCAGCACCTGCTGTCAGAACACGGCCACCGAGCACGCCATGATGGAGCGCTTCATGGTCGACTCGGTCGTTATGTGGGCGACCGCCTACAAAGTCGATGGCTTTCGCTTCGACCTGATGGGGCATCATATGGTCTCGAACATGGAGGCCGTGCGCAGCGCGCTCGACACGCTGACCGTGGAGGATGACGGCGTCGATGGGCGCGCGGTCTATGTCTATGGCGAGGGCTGGAACTTCGGCGAGGTTGCCGATAACGCGCGCGGCGTCAATGCCACGCAGTTGAATCTGGCGGGCACCGGCATCGGTACCTTCAACGACCGCCTGCGCGATGCCGTGCGCGGCGGCGGCCCCTTCAGCCCGCTGCGCGACCAGGGCTTTGCCAGCGGCTTGTGGATGGAGCCGAATGGCGCGACCGAAGGCGACGAAGCGGCTCAATCCGCGCGGCTGGCGGCCTACATGGATCAAATCCGCGTCGGGCTGGCGGGCAACCTGCGCGATTACACCTTCTTCGACTCGCTCGGCGGGCAGATCACCGGCGCGGAGGTCGATTACAACGGGCAGCCCGCGGGCTACACGCTCGATCCGCAGGAGAACATCGTCTACATCTCCGCCCACGATAACGAGACGATCTTCGACGCACTGATGGCCAAAGCGCCGGAGTCGTGGACGCTGGCTGATCGCATCCGCATGAACAACCTTGCGCTGAGCGTGGTCGCGTTCAGCCAGGGGATTCCGTTCTTCCACGCGGGCGATGACATCCTGCGCTCGAAGTCGTTCGACCGCAACAGCTATGACTCCGGCGATTGGTTCAACCGGCTCGATTGGAGCTACCAGACCAACAACTACGGCGCCGGGCTGCCACCGGCGGGTGATAACGAGGGCAACTGGGAGATCGATGCGCCGCTGCTGGCCAACCCGGATCTGCAGGCGACGGCGGACGACATCGCATTTGCCAACGGTGTCTTCCGTGAATGGCTGCAAGTCCGGCGCGACTCGCCGTTGTTCCGCCTGCGTACGGCGGAGGATGTGCAGGCGCGCGTGCGCTTCTTCAACACCGGCTTGAACCAGACGCCCGGCGTGATCGCGATGATGCTGGATGACACCACCGGCCAGGATCTCGATGCGAACTACGGCCTGGTCATGGTCATCTTCAACGCCACTCCGGAGACGCAGACGATCACGATCCAGGAGTTGGGCGCTTACGAGTGGGATCTGCACCCGGTGCTGGCTGAGTCGGTCGATCCTGTGGTGCGCGAGGCGAGCGAGGAATCGGGCATCTTCACCGTGCCCGCGCGCACGACTGCTGTCTTCGTCGTCGGCCAGCGCCAGCGCTAAAACTTCACGACCGTATCTGAATCAAACGGGGCGTCCATGTGACGCCCCGCTTTGTTTACTGCTCGTTGATGATGCTGAAGACCATCGGTCGCCGCTTGGTCTCGTTATAGACCGCGCGGCTGATGCTCTCCTGCAGACGTTCGCGCCGCCGCCCGTTGCGGGAGGATTCCAGCACGTCACGCGCCGTCGACTTGATCTGCTGGGTCAACTGCGCGGCATCGCTGCGCATGTAGACGAACCCGCGTGAGATCACCTCCGGCTCGCCGACAATCTGCCCGGTGCGCTGGTCGACGTTGACGATCACGATCACCATGCCATCGCGCGAGAGAATCTCGCGGTCGCGCAGCACAGCTTTGCCGATGTCGCCGCCGATAGTGCTGCCGTCGACGAACACGTAACCACCCGGAACGCGCTTGCCCAGGCGGATGCCGTGCTTATCCGCTTCGATCACGGTGCCGTTCTCGACGCAGAAGGTGTGATCTTCGGGGATGCCGGAGGCAATCGCCAGCCGCTGGTGCGCCTTCAGATGCCGAAGCTCGCCGTGGATCGGCAGGAAGTACTTCGGGTTGGTCAGGTTGATCAGCAGCTTCATCTCTTCCTGGCAGGCGTGACCGGAGACGTGCACAGGCGCAATCGGGTCATAGATGACGTTGGCGCCGCGCTGGAACAGCCGGTTGATCGTGCGGCTGACCAGTTCTTCGTTGCCCGGAATCGTATGCGCGGACAGCACAATTGTGTCGCCCGGCAGCACGTCCAGGAAGCGATGCTGGCCGGTCGCCAGCCGTCCGAGGACGGCGCTCGGCTCGCCTTGCGACCCGGTCGCCATGATCACCAGTTGGTGCGGTTGGATGCTGTTGATACGACCCGGATCGACCAGCAAATCGTCGTCGATGTCCAGGATCTCCATCTTGCGCGCCGTCTTGACGTTCTCCGTCATGCTGTGGCCGGCAATCGCCAGCTTACGCCCATAGCGCTTGGCCAGCGTCGCGATCTGCTGGATGCGCGAGATGTGCGAGGCGAAGGTGGCGACGATGATGCGTCCGTGCGTCGCTTCGCGGAAGATGTCCGCCAGCGCATCCTGCACCAGCGCTTCGGAAGGCGTCCAGCCGGGGTGCTCGGCATTGGTGCTGTCGCCCATCAACAGAAGCACGCCCTTGCGCGAGAATTCCGCCAGCTTGGCGTAATCGGGCTTACGGCCGTCAATCGGCGTGTTATCGAACTTGTAGTCGCCGCTGTGGACGACGATCCCGAATGGTGTGTGTATGCCGAAGCCGACGCAGTCCGGGATGCTGTGGCTGACGTGATAGCTTTCGATCTTGAACGGCCCGGCCTGAATGATATCGCCTGCGCGGAAAACGTTGACCGGCGATTTGCCGAGCAGGCCGCCTTCACGCAGTTTGACTTCGAGCAGCGCCGCCGTCAGCGGCGTCGCGTAGAGGGGTACGCCGGGCAGCGCCGCGGCGACGTGGGCCGCTGCTCCCGTGTGATCTTCATGTCCGTGTGTGTAGAAAATACCGTGAACGGTCAGGTCCTGTCGTTCCAGCAGGTAGCGGAAATCAGGAATGATGTAATCGACGCCAAACATATCGTTGGCGGGGAACATGATGCCCGTATCGACAACGATCGCTTCATTGCCGAGTTCGAAGACTGTCATGTTCTTGCCGATTTCACCGAGACCGCCAAGGGGAACGATGCGGAGTTTCTTTGCCATAGCACAACATGCCCGATGTACGCGCTGTACACGGGCTTTCCTTTCTCATCCTATACAACTAAAGTAAAGCCTAAAAATAAACTTCTCTCAATCTTCAAACCTTTAGAACGCTATTTTACCATGAATCTTACGAGAATGTATGCACTGGTCAAGCAGCCAGCCGATTATCTTGATTTAACACTCATCTTTCCCAGGTTCAACTGGTCATCTCTTAGCCCCAACCATCGAAGTCGTGCAGCGCCTGGATCACGTCGCTGACGTCGTCTTCGGTCAGATCGTTGTAGAAAGGCAGTCGCAGCAGCCGGTCGCTGACGTCTTCGGTGACGGGGCAGTCGCCCGCTTTGCCGCCGTACTTCATGCCCATCGCGGACAGATGCAGCGGCAAATAGTGAAAGACAGCCAGTATCCCGCGCGATTTCAAGTGGTCGATCAAGGCCGTGCGCACGCTCAGTGACGGCAGCAGCAGATAGAACATGTGATAGGTCTGCTCGCAGCCATCCGGGACGACCGGCAGCCGCACCCCGTGCGCTTCTGCCCAGTTTCCCAATGCCTGCCCGTACGTCTCCCAGATCCAGCGCCGTTTCGTCTGAATCGCATCGCGCTGCTCGAGCTGCACGTAGAGATAGGCTGCCAGCACGTCGGACGGCAGGTAGCTGGAGCCGGTATCGACCCAGGTGTACTTGTCGACCATGCCGCGGAAGAAGCGGCTGCGATTGGTGCCCTTCTCGCGGATGATCTCTGCCCGCTCGATCCATGACTCGTCGTTGATGATCAGCGCGCCGCCTTCGCCGCAGGTGAAGTTCTTCGTCTCGTGAAAGCTCTGCGTCGCCATGACGCCGAAGGTGCCCAGATTGCGCCCATGGTAACGCCCGAACAGGCCGTGCGCATTATCTTCCACGACCGGGATGCCGTGCGCATCGGCGACGCGCATGATCGTCTCCATCTCGCAGCCGACACCGGCGTAGTGCACCGGCAGGATCGCCCGCGTGCGTGGCGTGATGGCGCGTTCCAGTGCGGCTTCGTCCAGATTGAGCGTATCGGGGCGAATGTCGACGAAGACAGGCGTGGCGCCGCGCAGCACAAAGGCGTTGACCGTCGAGACGAAGGTGAACGACGGCACGATCACCTCGTCGCCCGGCGCGATGTCCAGGATCAGGGCCGCCATCTCCAGCGCGTGCGTGCACGAGGTCGTCAACAGGGCTTTCGGCGCGCCGAGCGCCGCTTCCAGGAAGGCGTGGCACTTGCGCGTGTAATCGCCATCGCCGGAAATGTGCCCTGAGCGTACAGAATCTTCGATATACCCTAATTCGGTGCCGACCAGATAAGGCTTGTTGAAAGGAATGCGATATGGGCTCATATTTGCATCAGCGATTCACGACCCGGTAAACCAGCGATGATACCAGAGTTGGAGTGACTCGGTGACAAAACCATGGCGTTGGTACAAGCGCTGGGCGCGGGCGTTGCGCCCCTGTGTCACGACCGTGATCGGCGCTGCGCCCGCCTGCACGAGCCAGTCGACGGCGGCGCTGACCAGGGCGCTGCCCGCACCTTTGCCCTGCTGATCCTGCGCCACACCGACCAGACCGATGCTGCCGCCGTTGTCCGCGTCGAGATGGCAGGTGATGTAGCCCGCCGCGCCGCTGCCATCGTCGAACACGAGTGCCGCGTCGGCGTAGCCGGCGCAGCTCTTCTCGATCCAGACGGCGTAGAGCTCCGCACAACGTTCGCGCGAAAAATGGGCATCGTAGAAGAAGCGCGAGTCTTCGTGACTCAGGCGGGCGATCGCTTTCAGGGCTTCGACGTCGTTCGCGCTGGCGTTGCGCACGTGCGGCGACGGACTGCCGCCTGAGTGCTCCGCCCAACTGTCGAGCCGCAGCGTCAGGCGGATGTCGACCAGTTGGAAACCGTGCTGTTCGGCCAGCGCGATCGTCTGCGCATCGTCGGCGTCGGCCAGGAAGTAGAGGCAATCGATGCTCTCACGCGCACACCAGCCCGATATTTCTGTCGCCAACGCCGCCGTCAGCCGGTGATCGCGCGCGCGTGCGATGCGGACGCCGAAGAAGTCCGAGTCCCAGGGCAGAAACGCGCAAATGTCGCGATCAGAGAGTGTCATCCGTGTTGCTCTCGTCTGAAGTCGTGCGCATGGTGTAAGCCGGACGATCCATGCTGCGGAAGTAGATGCGCGCCAAATACTCGCCGATCACACCGAGGGCGAACAACTGCGCACCGGCGAAGATCGCGATCACCGAAGCGAGGAACGCGAAACCGGGCACGACAATGCCAAAGAACAGCGCGCGCCCGACGACGTAAATGAGCACGAGCAGGCCGAATAACGTCATCGCAAAGCCGACGATGCTGGCGACGCGCAGTGGCATCGTGCTGAAGCCCGTGATCATATTGATGGCGTGGCGGATCAGCTTGCGCACGGTGTAGTGCGAAACGCCGTACTGGCGCGTATCATGGCGCACGGTGATGGCGGCGAAGCGCGTTGTGCCCCAGGTCAACAGCACGTCGATCGACACGTAGGGATTCTGATACTGGACGAACGCGTTGCGCACCTTTGTCCGAAAGGCGCGGAATGCGCTTACGTGGCGCGCGTTGTCGACGCCCATGCTGCTCTGGAGCATGATCTTGGTGATCTGAGACGCCAGATCGCGCCAGATGCCGTGCTGTTCGCGTTCCGGCGCGCCGTAGACGACGTCGTAGCCTTCGGCCAGTTTGTCCAGCAGCAGGTGAATCTGGTCGGGCGGATGCTGCAGATCGTCGTCCATCGTGACCACGATCTCATAGGCCGCGGCGCGAATGCCACACAGCAGCGCATTGTGCTGCCCGTAGTTGCGCATCAGTTGGATGCCCCGCACCCAGGCATAGCGATGCGCCAGATCTTCCACCGCCTGCCAGGTGTCATCCGGGCTCGCGTCGTCGACGAGCAGGACTTCGTACGCGCTCGCCAGACTCGGCAGCACGGCTTCCAGACGCTCGATCAGCCTGGGAAGCCCTTCGCCGCTTCTGTAGCAGGGGATGATGATGGAAAGTGTCGTCGTTGCAGCCGGAGCACGCTGTGTGTTCAATGCTATTCCAGATAGCGCCTGCGCAGCGCTTCGTGAATTTCACGCGTGACCGCGAGCACCGCATTCGGATCGTTGGTGCCGGGCACGCCGCCGGCCTCGATGAAGGCATTCTTGAGGATCTGACCCCAATTGCCGGTGCTGCGCTTCTTCGCGTCGCAGATGTACTCGTCAATTGTCTGCGCCGATTGGCCGCTGGGCGGTTCCAGCATGCGGCGCAGGCTCATGTAAACATCGTCAATGTCGCGCGGCGTCACTTCGTCGATGTGGGCGAGGGCACGGTGCATGAAGCGGCGCTTGAGCTCGTAGAATTCGCCCAGTGTCATGCGCTCGCCGTTGGCCGTCACGACCGTCATGTCCGTGCACATCCGGTCGGATTCGTCACTTTGGGCGATCAGGCTCTCGCGTTCGAGCGGGCCAAGCACCGACCACATCGTCTTGTCGTCGAACATCGGCCCCAGGTCGCAGCCATGCTGGCGGAAGTAGCTTTCGATCACTGCGTGGCTGAACTCGAAATCGGTCAGCACGGCGGCCATGCGCGACGCGCTCACGTTGGTCGGCATACCGGTGCTTTCGACGGTGCAGACGCGCTTCTGCGTCACCAGATCCGAACGGATGCGCCCGACCGGGTTGTGCATGAGCGAGACCGGCGTGCCCAGGCTGTCGTCGTAGAGCATGGCGCGGCCCACGGCGTTCGCGCGCTCCAGCTTGATCAGACTGGCGTACTTGCCGATGCCATCTTCGGAGAAGTGCGGGCTGAGCGGCAGGTCGAGATAGCGCCCGGTGACCGTCGTGCTGCGCAGGTATTCGCGCACGCACAGCAGCTCGGCGTCGCAGGTGCCGTTGACGAACGGGCAGCCCTTGAGCACCGCCGCGTTGGCGACCGCCGTCGCACTGCGCAGGATGGTGTAGAACGTCAACATGCCCAGCGCTTCCGAGCGACCGGCCAGATCGATGTGGATGTGGCAGCCCTGGTTGCGGAAGACGTTGACGTGATGCGACGTGGCCGGGTCGATCTGGTAGCGAGCCTGCGCGTCCGCCAGCCGCTGGCGGTATTCGGGGAACAGGTCGTTGACTTCGAGCATCAAATCGACGGCGGTATGCACCTTCGGATGATCCGTCATCTTGAAGTCGGATTCGAGCGGGTAACACGAGAGCAGCGTCGTGATCAGGCTGGTGTCTTCGCCCGCCAGCACCAGCGCCGTCATCATGCCATTGAGCGCGTTACGCGTCTTCTGGTAACCGACGCTCGGTGCGATGTGCGCCTCAACCTGATACTGGCATGCTTCGCGGTCGAGGCGGGGGTAGATGCCGATCTGCTGCGCATAGCGGCTGTAGGCCTCGATGTACTGCTGGACGTGATCTTCACTCGGCGAGCCGCCATCGGTGGTCGCCACGCCCAGCTCGATCTCCGCCCCGATGACGCGCATGCGCGTGGTCGCGTCTTCGGTCTCGTGGATGTTGGTGTGGTTGACGCTGGGGTTGAGATTGTAAGGGACGATGCTTTCCATCAGCCCGTATCCGCTGCGATAACGCTTGCTGACGACGCTGCCGAGCAGATAATCGCGCCCATTCTTCTGGGTCAGGATCACGTTGCCGCTGTCTGAATCGTGCGGGGCGTAGAAGCTGGTGACTTCCTGGCCGACCGCCTCCGAAAACTGCTCGAGCGGGAGAGTCTGGAGCTGATCTTGCTCAACCAGATCGGCCAGCGATTGGTTAAATTGCCGCCGCTGCCGCTCGATTTCTTGCCACGAAGCATCTTGACTATAGGCGAGTAGAGTTTCGTTCGTAGGGAGTAACGTCATCATCATTTATGAATGGGCGTTCGGGTGTTGAATGTCCTGTGTATTGTGACTGATGCCCTTGATCAAGGCAAGGCGCAATACGGCGCCTTTTGGACGGAAAGGTGGGTCGCTGGAAAAGAATGGCGTTTCGCTCTATTATTGAGGCCTAGAGTGTGAATGTGCCCGGCCTGTCCCCCAGATGGAGCGCGCTGCATGGAAACGATTTTCTCGCTGCCACCGATTGACATCATGCCTTTGAGTGACGTGAAAGAATCGCGGCCAACCGCGTTGGTCACGGGCGTTCGGTCATGGGGTGCCGTGAGGGGCATCCTCGATCTGCCGCTGGTCGTGCAGGCAGAGCCGACGCGCGCCGACGTCTCCTATCTGGATAACATGGCCGCCAGCCTGCCGCCGGAAGTCGAAGTTGTCTATGGTGTTGGGGGCGGGTTGGTCTCGGATGTCGCCAAGTATCTGGGCTGGGCGCGCAAACTGCCGACCGTCGTCGTGCCAACCGCGCTGAGCGTGGATGGCTTCTTCACCGCGCTGGCCGCCGTCCGCAGCGAGGGGACAGTTCACTACGTGACGACCGGGCCTGCCAGCAAGATCATCATCGATTGGGACGTGATCCGCAATGCGCCGCGTTACGTGCGCGGTTCCGCTGTGCTGGAACTGCTGACGATGGTGACTGGCTTGCTCGATTGGCGCTATGCGGCGGAAAACAACAGGACGACCCCGGAAACGCGTTTTGTCCCCTGGGCCGCGGGCCTGGCGGCAGGCATCGCCCAGCAAGCCTTCAAGATCGCGGCGGGCGTCGGGCAGGGCAGCGAGGAATCGCTGCGCAATCTGCTCGATCTGGTCTGCGTCGAAGTGCAGTTGACCAACCAGCTCGGCCACAATCGCCCGCAGGAGGGCAGCGAGCAGTTCTTCGCCTATGCCATCGAGCCACGTGCTGGTGGTGGGCAGCCGATGCCCTACGCTGACCTGGTCGGGCCAGGGCTGCTGATCGCCGCGGCGCTGCATGGTCAGGACATTCAGCCGCTGCGCTCGACGCTGATCTCGGCAGGCGTGCGGCTGGATCAGCTGCGCCCGGACGACATCTCGGACACGATCCGCACGCTGCCAGCCTACGTGCGCAAGCACGATCTGCCGTACAGTATCGTCCATGATCTCGATCTGACGTCGGAACGTGTCGCCGATCTGCTCGCGACGACGGGCCTCAACGGGGCGGGGGAACCCGTCCGCTGATCAGAACGCAGACGTCCCGGCGAGAAAGCCGGGACGCGTCCATCAGTTATTGTTGCCGCGCGCCAACCGGTTGAGTAAGTCGAACCAGAAGGGGGCGCCCTGCGCCACGGCGATCATCGTGATCAGGTAGCCGATCAGCTTGCGCACGACCAACCCCAGCCAGCCCGGATTGTTGGCAGGCCCCAGGCTCCACAAGTTGCGACTGTTATCACAGGCGACGGCATTGGCGTCGGCCTGGAAACAGCCCTGGGTCACTGCGGTGAACTCCCAACCAATCGGTAAGCGCAAGCTCAGCAACTGCTCGACTGTGCCGCGCACGTCCTGCGCAAGATCGGCGTTGCTGGGCGTCGTCGGCTCGGTCTGATCGGGCGTCTGGAAGGCGTCGTTGTTCTGCTGCGACTGGTCGATCTCCGTGCCCAGCGCACCGCTGGCCACATCCTCACGCGCGGTTGCTGCCACCGCCGCCCGCAGCGTGGGATCTTCCCACAGCGTGCGCGCAACGTGCAGGCTGTCCGCATTCAGGAAGATCGCCAGCAGCAGGCCGATGATCAGCGATAGGTACTGGATGTTGCGCTTGTAGGTATCGGTCAACTGCTCCATGCGCGTGTTGAACCAGAATTCGAGCTTGGCGCCCGCCTCTTCGACGGAGCGCGCCGTTGTCAGCAGCGTATCCATCGCCTTCTGGAAGAACGGATCTTCGATATTGCGGATGCCCTCCAGCAGGGGGATCAGCTTGCTGTTGGAGTCGTCCTGCGCCAGCGCTTGCTGTGTCTTGCGGACGCGGTCGAGCGTCAGCGTCAGGGTCTGCCGCGCCGGGGCGGCCAGTGTTTCAAAATAAGTGCCCAGTTCATCAATCGTGATGCTCGACCCCTGAAGGCGACGCACCATTTCGCGTGCGCGCGCTTCGTCTGGCCCGTTGAGGCTGCGTTCGACGGCATCGTAGAGTGGCTTGTACAGCGTGCGCTCGGCCTCGGCGGAGACGATATCCAGCAGCGCCTGCGAGAAGAGCGGCGCTGGAATCCAGTTGACCGGGTGCGGTTCTTTCGCGGTCACGACGTCGGCCGTTTGGGCAGAGAGCTGCTCACTCGGCATCGCCCGCTGGTCGGGCGGCACGAGACGAATCAGGGGGTGCGACATGAACTTCGCCAGCACCACCGGGTCCGTGATCATGTCTGTGATACCCGCCTTCAGGTGCTTGGCGCGGGTGTTCAGAAGATTGGTAATCAGCGTGTTGATTTGCGTCACCAGGATACTGAGCAGACTGAAGATGAAGATCATCCCGATGATGACCTCGATGATCGCTGAGTCGAGCATATGTCATGCCTCCGGATACACATTCAAGTTTAGCATCAAAATACGCGTTCAGTCTGCAAGCTGGTATACTTGCGGAAGTACAGGTTCAGATGTGCACATTGAGGATAGCAACCCATGTCGTTCGATAAAATTACGGTACCCTCCGAGGGCGAGAAGATTACGGTCGAGAACGGAGAACTACGCGTACCCGATAATCCAATCCTCTGCTTCATCGAAGGCGATGGTATCGGGCCTGACATCATGACTGCCAGCAAGCGCATCTGGGATGCGGCGGTCGAAAAAGCCTACAACAAGTCGCGTAAGATCGCCTGGATGGAAGTCTACAGTGGCGAAAAAGCCGCTTCCGTCTACGACGGCAACTATATGCCGGAAGAGACGTTCGACGCTCTGCGCGAGTATCTGATCGGCATTAAGGGGCCGCTGACGACCCCGATCGGCGGTGGGTTCCGCAGCCTCAACGTCACACTGCGCCAGGTGCTCGATTTGTATAGCTGCGTGCGCCCGGTGCGCTGGTACAAAGGCGTCCCCAGCCCGTTGAAGCGCCCGGACGAAGTCGACGTCGTCATCTACCGCGAGAACACCGAAGACGTCTACGCCGGTATCGAGTACGAAGCGGGCTCGCCGGAAAACGAGCGGCTGGCGCGCTTCTTGCGCGAAGATCTCGGCGCGAATTTCTTCGAAGGTGCAGGCATCGGCATCAAGCCGATCAGCGAGTTCGGCACCAAGCGTCACGTCCGCGCGGCCATCAAGTATGCCATCCAGCACGATCGCAAGAGCGTCACGCTCGTCCACAAGGGCAACATCCAGAAGTTCACCGAAGGCGCGTTCATGAAGTGGGGCTACGAAGTCGCGGCCGCCGAATTCCCGGATGAGACGATTTCCTGGGATGACGTCGCCGCGAATCACGGTGGCAAGGTGCCGTCGGGCAAGATCCTGATCCAGGACGTGATCGCCGACATCATCTTCCAGAAGATGATCCTGCGCCCCAGCGAATTCGACGTGCTGGCGACCCCCAACCTCAACGGCGACTACCTGAGCGACGCCGTGGCTGCCGAGGTCGGTGGTGTCGGCATCGCACCCGGTGCCAACATCGGCGACGCCGTTGCGCTCTTCGAAGCGACGCACGGCACCGCACCGAAGTACTCGAACCTCGACAAGGTCAATCCCGGCTCGCTGCTGTTCAGCGGCGTCATGATGCTGGAGCACATTGGCTGGCAGGAAGCTGCCGATCTGATCACCAGCGCCTACGAACGCACGCTCGATCAGAAGATCGTTACCTACGACTTCGCCCGCCAGATGGACGGCGCGGTCGAGGTGCGTACGAGCGAATTCGCCACGGCAGTCATCCGCAACATGGATGCCTAATTTGTGTTCTCAGGAGAGACGGCAGCCACGCCGCCTCTCCTCCCTCAGAGTGATGCCATGAGCGACATCTCGAACAATGCAGTTCCACTCATCCTGGTCGTGGACGACGACTGGCTGAATCGGGACATGATGAAGGCTTATCTGGAGCGCACGGGCTTTCGGGTGGTGTTGGCGCATGATGCGGCGTCGACGCTGGCCACGGCGCGCGACGAGCAGCCGGATCTGATCATGCTGGACGTTCAGATGGGCGAAACCGATGGCTATGACATCTGCCGCGATTTGAAAGCTGACGTGCACACCGGCCAGATCCCGGTCGTCATGCTCAGCGCCTACAACTCCGCTGAAGCGCGTGAACGCTCCGCCGATGCGGGCGCCGTCACGTTTATCACCAAGACAGTCAATCTCGCGCACGTCGTGGCGAGTATTCGTGAGCTCCTCGACCTGCCAACATGACGAATGACCCACGTTCAAGCAACGTTCGCTCCGCAGCCGACCTCTTTGCGCATAATCTGATTGAAATGGAACACTATCGTTCCGGGAGAGTGTGATTCTGCGCAGTTATCGTCGTCCGCCGCTGCGTCGAGGGGGAGGGCCGCCCGCCTGGGTCGTGGTGGTGGTCGTCATTGCCCTGGTCATGGGCGGCTTCTACCTGTGGGATGGGATGCAGCGTTTTCTGCGCACTGGCGGCTTCGGTGTGACCGAATCAACGCAGCGCGCCGAAGTCCAGGAAACGGCCACCGCCGAGCGCGCTGAGGAGCGCGTCATCGTCACGCGCACGCCCATGCCGACCCCGACCTCGCTGCCGGAATGCCAGGAATTTCGCGTCGAAGTGGTCGATGCGCCGAATGCGCTCGTGCGCGAGCTGCCGAATCTCACCGCCAACGTGATCGACGCCTTCCCAACAGGGACGCTCGTTTGCGTGCTCTGGCTCGAGCCGGACGGCGAGTTCTACGCGATCGACGCCAACATCGAAACCCGCCGCCAGGAAATTGCCTACATGCACGAGAGCGTGCTGGTGCCGCTCAATCCAACGCCGACGCCCTCGATCACACCAACGTCACCGCCGACGATCACGCCGACGCCGATGGACGAAACGCTCGCCGCTACAATCCTCGCCCAGACGCCTGATTCCGCCCAGCCGACGATGCCGCCGTCGTCCGGCTAGATCGGGTGCTGCAGCGCGGCGGGGCGGTGGCTGCGACGCCACCAGGAGACGCCGACGGCGACACCCGCCAGCACTCTCAACACCGCGCCGACGATCAGTGCATTCTCCGTACTGATCCCCGAAGTGACCATGAACGTCCCGATGAACGGCGCGGCGAAGATCGCCAGGCCGTAGACCTGATGATAGGCGACACCGTAGGCGGTCGCCTCGGTGACGGGGATCGCCTCGACGTAGAGGCCGACGATGCCGACCATCGCCACGTACGTCCAGGCGGCGCCGGAGATGATGGCAGCGATCGCGGCCACCCACAGGCTGGAGGTCAGCGCCAGCATGACCAGCGGCACGGCGGTCAGGATCATGGCCACAGCCATCGCCGCGCGATGCCCCATCCGTGCCACGATGCGCGGCGCATAATGCGAGATGGAGGCGCCCGCCGCCAGTTCAATCAGGGCGTAGAGCGCCATGTAGCTCTCATCCGCACCAAGCTGTTGCACCAACCGGTAATTGACCAGGGCGTAGACGGAATAGAAGCCGCCAAACGCGACCACCATCGTCGCGATCAGCGAGCGAAACTCGCGCGCGCGCCAGGCTGCCAGCACCGCATGCCGTTGAAAGTGCGGCTGGCTGGTGCCGAAGATCGGTTCGAGGCGGGTGCAGTGCCACAGGCTGAGCAGGGCAAAGGCGAACGAGGCCACGAACATCAACTGGTAGTTCGTCGGGAAGGGCACGTGCTGGAGCAGTGCGCCAAACGCGATCGCCGACAGCGCCAGCGTGATGTTGAAGAAGAACGACCGCTTGCTAAACAAATCCGTCGTGCGCGCCTGCGAGACCGATTCCTGAATCCCGGTGAAGAAGAGCACCGCCGCGATGCCCTGTCCCAGCGCCGGGATCGACGCCGACATAATCAGCCACGGAACCTGCCACGGGGATGGCATCAGCGGGGTCAGCGCGGGCAGCAGGAACGTCAGTCGCACGACGAAGCCGGGCAGCCCTAGCGCATCGATCGTGTTACGGCGGCGCATGCGCCACGACAGGGCAAATGTGGTCGAAAACGCGAGTAAAAGAGCGGGAAGTGAGGTCATCCAGCCGAGGTCGGCTTCCGAGGCGCCGAGGCGTAATGCAAAGACCGAAAGAAAGCGATTGGTGGCTGTAAATGCCAGTCCATACCAGGCAATATCAGCGACCAGATGGCGGAAATTGGCATTTTCCACCGCCAGCGTAGAGGCGTTCGATACGGTTGTCATGTGCTGTGATCAAAATGCAGGCTGAGGTTTCGGTTTCGTTGTTGCTGCATCCTCCGACAACAAGCATAGCAGAAATCCCTCGATTGCGATCTAGTGGGTTTTTGCTATAGTCAACGTCGTAGATCAATCGTGGGTTGAGAGGTCACCATGTCATTTTTTGGCAGTCGTAGACAGATCGAAACGCCGCCTCCTGAGCCGCGTTCAGAGACTCCACCACCTGTGCCGCAAGCCCCGCAAGCGCCCGTCGGTTTCGAGACCGTGCTCGGCGCGAACAGCGTTATGGAAGGCGTGCTGCGCAGCAATGCCAACGTGCGCCTGGACGGCACATTCACCGGCACCCTCGAAATCACGGGCAACGTGCTGATCGGCGAAACAGCGCGTATCAATGCGGATGTTAACGCCAAGAACATCTCGATTGCAGGCGCGGTGCGCGGCAACGTCACCGGCAAGAAGGTGCAGCTTTTGCGCACGGGCCGCATCTGGGGCGACATTCATGCCACCGCGCTGACGACGGAAGAGGGCGCATTCATCGACGGCAAGATCGCCATGGTCGGCTACGAGCAGCCACAGGTCGAAGAAGAACCGGTCGAGCTGGCAGACGAGCCGCCGGTCGCCTCATTTGAACAATCACCTGAAGTGGTCGATGAGCCGCCGATTGCTTCGTTTGAACAGTCCGCAGACGTGATCGACGTGCCTGCCGACGAATACGCCGAAGAGGATGAACCGGAAATCTACATTGGCGAGCCCGTCGATGAATTCGACGACGAGGTCGTGGATGGCGATCTGATCGACGACGACGAGACGGCGGAATAAGGCATGATTTCGGTTCTATTCGTCTGCGCGGGCAATATCTGCCGATCACCGATGGCGGAGGGCATCTTCGCGCATCTGGTCGAACAAGCGGGCCTGAGTGACCGGATCGAGGTCGATTCCGCCGGAACCGGTTCCTGGCATGTCGGCGAGCCGCCGCATCGCGGGACGATGGCGGCGCTGCGCCAGCACGACATCAGCTACAGTGGCCGCGCACGCCGCATCACCCAGGCCGATCTCGATCACTTCGACTACATCCTGACGGCGGATCGCGAGAATCTGAGCTACGTCCGCCGCGTCATCGATCACAGCCGGGGCGCGCAGGTGGGACTGCTGCTCGCTTATGCTTATGATGCAGGTACGGTGCGCACGGACGAAGTGCCCGATCCGTATTACGTCGGCAATTTCGACGAGGTCTACACGCTGGTGCGGGCAGGCTGCGAAGCGCTGCTGGAGCACATCCGCGCGGAACACAACCTCAATTAGCTCGACCAGTCACAGGTGGCGGAGCATCAAGCCGTCACCTGCTTTTCTACCAGGTCATGCTCCCGACGATGCGTCGCTCTCGTCTGACGCATCGCTCATCAAGCGGATGACCGCCTCACTCTGCGCCAGCCAATTCAGATACATCTGCTCCATCGCGATCCCCATCTCCAACGTCAGTCGCCAGAAGGTGTGCTGGCGGTCGAGTTCGGGATCGTTGAGCGGCGGCATCGGGATCTGCTGGTAGCGGTCGAGCAGGGCTTGATGCGCCGCGCGCTGGTGCGCGATCTGGTCGAGGATCGTGGCGTTATCAAGCTGCCCGGCAAAGAACATCCGCACGAGGAAGGCCTCGCGATGGATGGGCAACGGCAGCGGCGTGTGCAGCCAGCGCCGGAGTTCCGCGCGTCCCGCTTCGGTGATGTGATAGCGCCGCTTGTTCGGTCGCTCCGTCTGTACTTCGATGACGCTCTCGAGCCAGCCATCCTGTTCCATTTTTTCGAGCGTGCGATAGATCTGGGCCTGATCGGCCTGCCAGAAATGGGCGATGGTGCTGTCGAACGCCTCATGCTTGAGGTCGTAGCCCGTCATTGGGGCGATGTCGAGCAGGCCGAGAATGGCGTGAGGTAAAGACATGGCGTGTGCTGCGAAGGCTGACCCGGCGCTCGCCGAGTCAGCGCCCTGACCAGACCGGCGCGCGTTTTTCCAGGAAAGCCTGGAAGCCTTCCATGCCATCCTCGCTCATCAGGATCGCGCGCTGATTTTCGGCCTCGCGTGCCATCGAGTCGCTGTAGTTGCTGTCCATGGCGGCCAGCATGGCTGCTTTGCCACGACGGAGCGCGTTGGGCGACTTGCGGCTGATCTCGTCCGCGAAGGCGACGACGTGGCTCAGGAAATCCTCAATCGGCAGGATGTGATTCGCCAGCCCGATGCGGAGTGCTTCTTCGGCTTCGACGTCGCGCCCGCTGAACATCATCTCCAGCGCGCGCCCGATGCCGACGATACGCGGCAGCAGGTAGGTTCCGCCACCATCCGGCACCAGCCCGACGCGGATGAACAATTCCGCGAACTTGCCACGTGCGCTCACCAGCCGGATGTCGCAGGCGCAGGCCAGGTCGCAGCCGATTCCGGCGGCATAGCCATCGACCGCCGCGATTACCGGCCACGACGAGCCGCGGATCGCTTTAAGCGCCGGGGCGTAATGCTCGGTCAGGATGCTGTATACGTCATCCGGCGTGCCGCCGATGGCTTGTTTCAGATCCGCGCCCGACGAAAAGGCGCCGCCCGCGCCGGTAATCACGATGCAGCGCGTGCCGTCCGTCTCACAGATGGTCAGCGCCTCGCGCAGCCGGTCGACAACGTCCGCGTTGAGGGCATTGCGCACTTCCGGGCGATTGATGGTCAGGATCGTCACCGCGTCATGGCGGTCAACCAGCAGAATCTCACTCATGAGCTTGTTTCCTTGGATGCAGCACTACTCGTGCGCCGCGAGGTCGTTCTCGTGTCCGAGGCTTTCTTCGGTCGCTTCGTCGTCGCTTTCAATGTCCGCTGCACTTCGTTGATCAGCAGCGGGCTGTTCTTGTTATCGCCCGCCAGGGGGATGTAGAGCGCGCCACCCGCGGCCACGGCCAGCAGCGCGACCGTGATCGCACCGTTCGCCATCAGGGCGACCGCGACCAGCGCGCAGGCGATGAAGATGATGATCTGCCCGCGCCGATCGGCACCGCTCGACACGTCGACCTTGACCTGCGTCAGCCCGCCTTCGCGCTCGACCTTGCCGCGCAGATACGTGCGCCGCGTCACCTTGCCGATGACCGGCGAGGCGATGCTCAGCTCGAAATTACCATTTTTCTCCACCCAGCCTTCCAGGCTGCGGCTGCTGCGCGATTGCAGACGTTCGTGCAGCGCCGTCATGCACTGCGCCACCGTTTTATCCGTGAAAAAGACAACACGCACCCCTGCTTACTCCAATCCGTCTGCTAAATCGTCGGAATCGTCACACCGCCATCGACCACGAACACCTGCCCGGTGGCAAAATTCGAGGCGGGCGAGGCGAGATAGAGCACGATCCCGGCGATGTCGTCCGGCTGACCCATCCGCTTGAGCGGCGTGCGCTCCAGGATCGGGTCGAGCAGGTAATCGTTATCCCAGATAGCCCGCGCGAACTTGGTTTGCACCAGGCCCGGCGCGACCGCGTTAACCGTGATGTTGAACTCCGCCAGTTCCATCGCCAGCGTTTGCGTCAGGCTGACGATGGCCGCCTTGGTCATGCTGTAGATGCCCTGCATGCGGCCCGGACGCAGGGCGTTGATCGACGCGACGTTGATGATCTTACCGCCGCCGCGCTCGCGCATCGACGCGACGGCCAACTGCGTCAACCACACGTTGCCCATCAGGTTGACCTCGATCGTCTTCTGCCACAGGCTGTCTTCGGCATCCAGCAGCGGCCCGAAGTGCGGGTTGGTCGCCGCGTTGTTGACCAGGATGTCGATGCCGCCGTAGGTCTCGATGGTCGTCTGCGCCAGCGCCTGCAGCGCGCTCTTGTCGCCGTTATGCGCTGTGACCGCAATGGCCTCGCCGCCGTTCGCCTTGATCGCTTCCGCCGTTTCGGCGAGGCCCTCCTGCTTGCGGCTGCTGAGCACGACTTTAGCGCCCGCCGCCGCGAGCTGCTCGGCGATGGCCTGGCCGATGCCGCGCGATGCGCCCGTCACGACTGCGACTTTGCCTCTGATGTCGAACGACGCGGTCATGTGTTTGCTCCGTTGCGATGAATACTTGTCAGAAAAGAACAGCCGAAGGCCGCCGGCTCCCTAATTGTGGTTAGATTATGCGCAATGGGGCAGTTTGCGTCAAATGCGCTCTTCTTGCGCGCTTCTTACGCACGACTGACGCGCCGTATATCTTCGTGGGCTAGACTCATGAGTAAAAGTCGGTGAGGAAGGTATGATGTACCGCTTAGATTTCCCCTGGTGGCTGCCGGGTGCGGCACTCTTGGTCTTTGGATTGCTGGTGGCAGCCTTCCCTGAATTGTTGGCGCTGATGGTGGCGCTCGGCTTTGTCCTCGTGGGCACGAGCCTGTTGGCAGCCGGATGGGCGGCCAAACGCTATCGCAGCCACCTGAGCAAGACAGTCAGCAGCGACGAGTATCACTGGTTCGTCTAGAACGTGATGTCCGTGGCTTGTGCGAAAACGCTCCTTTCGGGGAGCGTTTTGCGTTTCTAGCACCGCCCTTTACGGATAGTGGCGGCCATGTCTGCTACACTGAAAAACGCGGCGAATGGAGTTGCGATTGTGCTCTATGACATCACACGAACGGTGACACCCCACCTGGCCGTCTGGCCCGGCGATGCGTCTTTCAAGGCGCCTCTGGATTGGAGTATTGCCGCGGGCGCGCCGGTCAATTTGACCACGCTGACGCTCAGCCCGCACACCGGCGCTCATGCCGATGCTTATTACCACTACGAGTTGGACGGCGATCACCCGGCGACGATGCCGCTGGAAGCCTATCTCGGCCCGGCGCGGGTCGTGACGGTGACCAAGAGCGATGGCCCGCTGCTGCCCGCCGATTTTCCGCCCGGCGCGCTAACCCATGTCGAGCGGCTGCTCATCCACAGCCACGTCAGCGATCTGCCGGACGAGCAGTTCGCGCAGCCCTTCCCTTACCTGAGCGAAGAGCTGATCGCCTTTCTGGCCGGGCAGGGCACACGTCTGATCGGGCTGGATTCGCCGTCCGTCGACGCTTTCGATAGCAAAGATTTGCCATGTCATCACGCGCTGAAGCGGCATAGGATCGTGAATCTGGAATGCCTGTATCTGCGCGGAGTTCCCGACGGTGATTACGAATTGATCGCGCTGCCGCTCAAGCTGGACGTGGCCTGCGGTTCGCCGGTACGCGCGGTCTTGCGAACGTTGAACGAGGAGTGAGAATCATGACGAGCGGATTCTCTGTCGTCTTTTTCCTGATCTTTTGCCTGATCCTGATCTGGGTGTACATGGCGATCCGCCGCCAGTGGGCCGCGCCGGGCTTTGTCGCGGCGGTCGGCATCATTGGCACCGTGATCAGTATGCTCTTGATGTCGGTCTCACAGGGCAATGTTGCGCTGCATGCGATCGTCGTCGGCATTGTGCTCGGCGTGCTCTTCACTGGCGCGACCATCGCCGTGGCTCGCTACTTCAACCTCAAGCAGGGGTATGCGCGCCAGGTGCAGCCGCACTCTGGTGACAGCGGTGGCTAACGCGGCTCAGGCGGTCGCCACGATCACGATCTCGTAGGCGCCTTCGCCTTCTCCGGCATAGCGCGTCGCTTCCAGTCGATAGATGCCATCCGCCGGGAGCACGATTCGTACCAACTGCGCATTCAAACCGAGGGAGACGTCGCGGGCGTCGTCGTTCTGCGCCAGCGTCGATCCATCGGGCGCGAACAGGCGCAGCGCCGGGTCGAGCGTCGTCCCTTCGGCGGCGAACATCGTGAACGTGTAGACCTCACCCGCGCGTCCGGCGAAGCTCCACGTTTCCGCGGCGAACACGTCGTCGATGACGCCCTGCACGCGCGTCGCGTTGGCGGGATCGAGTTCCAGCGATTGCGTCCGCTCGACGCCAATACCGTAGACACCCGTGCCAAAGACGCTGTCGACCGCGATTGTGTAGACGCCATCAGCAGGCAGGACGACGTTCGAGAGCGCCGCGTCATAGAGGCTGAACAGGCCATAGAAGACGCCGCCGTTGTGCGAGTCGTTCTCCGCCACGAGCGCGCCATCCGGGCTGGTCATGCGCAGGCGCAGGTTGAGCGATTCGAGCCGGTTGATGTCGGTCGTGAAGACGCTGATCTCCTCGCCCGCCATGCCCGCATACGTCCATGACTGCGCTGCTGTGCTCGTCTCCAGGCTGCCGAGTGCCGTGCGATTGAGTTCGAGCCGCTCGCCGCCGATGCGGTCGAAGCGGACGCCGTCGCCGCCGGGGATGAGTGGCATCTGGCGCGCGCCGGACGTCAGGCTCCCGGCTACATCTTCGAAGATGGCTGCAAGCGCATCGCTCGCCGCCGCGTCGGCACTGCCGTAGATGAGCAGGGCGTTGCCATCGGCGCGCAGGGTGCCTCGCCCAATCCCGATAGTGCTCGCCTCGCCGCGTACTTCAGTGGCGGCCAATCCCATCAGCGTCGAATTGACCGGCACGCTCACGGTCACACCTGCGCGGCGCATGCGTTCATACAGCAGATCGAATAGGCGTCCGACCGGGGTTTCAATAATCTCGAGGCTGATTTGCAGGTTGGCATTTTCGCCGGCGGGCTGCAATTGCACGACTGCGCCCATCTCCATCGTGGTGCGAATAGGGGCGGGCCAATCCGCCGGATAAGCCAGGGCGATGTCGCCCTCCATCCACGAGAAGGGTGTGTAGGAATCCGCCTGCGCACGCGCAAAATTCATCATGCCCAAGGCGCAAGCGAGCGTCAGGATGAGTGCGGTGATTCGGCATTTCATCATTGTTTCGGAATGCTGCTGATCACGGGTAAACCGAGTGCTTCGATATCTTCGCGGCGGCGCAGTGCCGGGTCGAGCGCATGGGCCAGGATCGCCAGTGCGATACCCGACACCAATCCCAGACCGATGCGGATGATCGGCCCGAAGCGATCTGTCAGCGGCGGTGGCGCGGCGTTGATGCGCGGCTCGTCGAGGATGGTGACGGTCGCGGGCGTGCCGCCAAGCTGCGCGAAGTAGATGGCGTTGCGCGTCTCCAGTACCTCGATCGCCGCGTTGGCGATGACTTCAAGCTCCTGGGCGTCGCCCCAACCGATGCCGACCGTGCCGACGCTGCGCTCGTTATCGCTGCCGAAGCGGCCATAGAGCGCGCCCTGCGAGATCTCGATGCCGTGGGCTGCTGCTGCCGCGGCGACCTCGTCGGCGAAGCTGCTGCTCTTGACCCAGTCGGTCAGCGCGTTGACCGTCAGCTCGGACGACAGCCAGATATCCTGGTAGTCGCCTTCCGTGCGCGGGATCGCCTCCAGGTTTTGCGCGGCGCTGTAACTGAAGCCCGTCGAAAAGCCGCCCGAGGCTGCCGGAGTCCGGTCGAGTAGGGCGGGCAGGGTCAGCGCGGCGGCGATCACGGTCGGGATCAAGACCAGCCACCAGCGGCGCACGAGGATGCGAACGAGTTGTACGAGATCCATCAACGCACTTCCACATCTGGGAGGATTACCGTTCCGCATTATAATCGACTTCGACATGTCAGGCTACGAGAAGAGACACGAAGAGAGGCCCATGTCGACGTCCAACGGAGCATCGCGCAGAGGGCTGCGCCAGCGCTGGTTCGCCTGGTTTTACGCGCGTTCCGATGTCGTGCCGGATGATCCCGGACTGGCCGCGATCAAGCACAAATATCTGAGCGATCTGCACGGTGCGCTGCTGGAGATCGGCGCGGGCACTGGCGGCAATTTTCCCTATTTCGCGCCGGACGTGCGCTGGATTGGCGTCGAGCCGAATGTCTTCATGCACGATCATCTGCGCCGCGCCGCCGAAACACACGGCCACGCGCCGGACATTCGCTCAGTGCCGGGCGAGCATCTGCCCGTCGACGACGCCAGCATGGATGTCGTGGTCGCGTCGCACGTGCTGTGCTCGGTTGACGATCAGGCGCAGGTGCTGAGCGAGGTTTTGCGCGTGCTCAAGCCCGGTGGCAAGTTCGCCTTCGTCGAGCACGTGGCCGCGCCGGAGGAGAGCAATCTGCGCCTCATCCAGCGCCTGGTCGAGCCCCCGTGGCGCTTCGTCGGCGATGGCTGCCATCTGAGCCGCGACACCGGAGCCGTGATCGAAAGCGCGGGTTTCTCACACGTCGCCATCGAGCGCTTCAGCCTGCCGTACTTCGTCGCCGCGCCACACGTCGCGGGTATCGCCGTCAAGTGAGTGAGCGGGGCGCCTCATGCTGCATCTGACCAGGGTTGAAAAGCAAGCTTCCAGCCACAAATCGCTGCCAAATGGCTTTCCGTTCAACGTGCCGGTGCTCGAATCCTTTTCCGCGCTGGAGTTTCACGGGCCGCTGACGTTTCTCGTCGGCGAGAATGGCTCTGGCAAGTCAACCTTTCTCGAGGCGCTGGCCTGCGCTGCCCGCTCGATCACCGTCGGCGCGGAGAGCGTTGAGACCGATCCGACGCTGGCGGATGTGCGTCGCTTTGCCCATTTCCTGCGCTTGACCTGGACGAAGCGCACACGGCGCGGGTTCTTCATGCGGGCGGAGGATTTCTTCGGTTTTGCCAAGCGGATGAGTCAGTTGCGCCAGGAGTTGAGCGAGGAAGCCGCCGCCATCGACCAGGAATACGAGGGGCGGTCGGCGTTGGCGAAGGCCCTGGCGGGAATGCCGTATGCGCGCGAGCTGGCCGCGCAGCAGCTGTCTTACGGCGATGGGTTGGATACGAGTTCGCACGGTGAGAGCTTCTTCAAGCTGTTTCGCGCCCGTTTCACCGGCCCCGGTCTCTATCTGCTGGACGAGCCGGAAGCGCCGTTGTCACCGATGCGCCAGTTGACGCTGATCACGCTCTTGAAGGGGATGATCGACCAGGGCGCGCAGTTCGTCATCGCTACGCATTCGCCGATCCTGATGGCCTACCCGGACGCGACCATCCTCAGCTTCGACGACGGGACGATCCAGCCCGTCGCCTATGCCGACCTGGAGCACGTCACCATCATGCGCGACTTCCTGACCAACCCCGAGGCCTACCTGCGCCATCTGCTGGCTTAGGCATCAATTGGATCGCGCCACGCAAACGGCTGCTTGTGCTGGAACGCATCCCATGCGCCCTCGACGTAGGCGCCGATCTGACGGTTGAAGACGGTCGTATCGAAGCGCTCCGCGTGTGCTCGCAATGCGCGCACGTCGTAGCTGCTCGCGTCGAAGGTCGCCAGCGCCGCTATCAGGCTCTCGACGGTCATCTCGTCGAATAAGGCGCCCGTCTGGCCGGGGATGACCGTATCCAGGGCGCCGCCGCCCGCGTAGGCGATGACAGGGCGCCCTGCCGCCTGCGCCTGCACCGGCGTGATGCCGAAGTCTTCCAGGCCGGGGAAAAGGAAGGCTTTACAGCGCGCCATCAAGTCCGGCAGTTGATCGTCCGGCACGTAACCGAGGAACTCGACCGTCGGCCCCGCCATCTCCTTCAGGCGTTCCATGTCACGGCCCTTGCCGCCGATCTTGAGCGGCAGGCCGAGGCGCGTTGCTGCCTGCACCGCCAGGTCGATGCGCTTGTACGGGATCAGCCGCGAGACGATCAGGTAGTAATCCTCGACCACCGCCGACGGTTGGAAGCGGCTCGTATCCACCGGCGGGTAAATGATGACCGAGTCGCGGTCGTAGTACGCCCTGATGCGCTGCTGGATCTCCGACGAAATAGCGATGAAGTGATCGACGCGCTGCGCCGCCTCGTAATCCCAGCGCTTCAGGTAGTTGATCAGCGGCCCCAGCACCGCCCGCGCTGCGCCGCCCAGGCCCTCACGCGCAACGTAGGCGTCCAACTGCCAGACGTAACGCGTCGGCGCCAGGCAGTAGCAGACGTGCAGCGTCTGATCGCCCTTGTGCAGACCATGGCAGAAGCCGCTCTTGTTGCTCAACACGACATCGGTGTCGTCCAGGTGCAGGCCGCCCCAGGCTAGAGGATAGACCGGCAGATACGGCTGGTGATGGCGGTGGATGCCCGGCAGCCGGTCGATCCACAGTGTGTGAATATCCCAGGCGCGGTAGCTATCCGGCATCAGATCCGGTGCGTAGATGCTCGTGTAGAGCGGGCTGTCAGGGTAGTGCGCGACCAGGGTTTCGAGCACGTCTTCCGCGCCGCCGCGCTGATTGAGCCAATCGTGGACGAGGGCCAGCTTCATGCGTCGTCTCCGTCGGCGATGGTGGCGCGCACCGGCCTGAACGTCAGCCGGTGGATCGGCGACGGGCCTGCCATGCCCAGCGCGACCTGATGCTGCGGCACACCGTAGCCCTTATGCACCGCGAAGCCGTAGCCGGGGTAATCGGCGTCGAGCTGGCTCATCAGATCGTCGCGCCAGACCTTGGCCAGGATGCTGGCCGCCGCGATCGTGAGCGAGCGCGCATCGCCACCGATGATGCTCACCTGATCGTATTGGCGCAGGGCCGGGAGTAACATCGCATCGATGAACAGCGTATCTGGCTGAAAGTCCGGGTTACGGGCCAGCGCGTCGTTGAGCGCGCGCTCCATCGCCATCATCGTCGCCGGGACGATGCCATGCGCATCGATCTCGGTGTTGCTGGCGCTGCCGATGCCCCAGGCGAGCGCGTGGGTCTTGATCGTTTCGACCAGGTGCTGGCGCTGGAGGGCGGTCAACTGCTTGCTGTCGTTGACGCCGCGCATCAGTTTGCTCAAGTCCTGCCGGTCGATGGGCAGGCAGACGGCGCCCGCCGCCACCGGCCCGGCCCAGGCGCCGCGCCCCGCCTCATCCAGCCCGACGATGAAGCGGCAGCCATAGGCATAATACTGCCGCTCATGAAGCAGATTGGCGGTCTTGCGGGCGCTGTTTCGCGTCATATTGTCCCTGCCAACCCTTCATCCGAATGCGCAGCGTTTCGAGAACCATGTTGATCGAGTCCCGGATCGGGCTGATCTTCGACTGTGGCTTATAGATCCACGTGATCGGGACTTCGACAATGCTGTAACCGCGCCGCTGGGCGATGAACAACAGTTCGACGTCGAAGGCCCAGCCATCAATCGTTTGTAGGGGGAACAGAGCAAGCGCGACCTCGCGCCGGAAGCATTTGAAGCCGCACTGTGTATCGCTCAACCCATGCACGGCCAGGCTGCGCACGATGAAGTTGAACACGCGGCCCATGATGTGGCGCATCTCCGGCTCGCCAATGCGCTGCGAACCCGGTGCTTCCCGCGAGGCAATCGCGATGTCGTAGCCATCGAGTTGTGGCGGCAGGAATTTGAGCACCTCATCAATCGGCATCGAGAGGTCGGCATCGCAGATGAAGAGATAGGCGCCGCGCGCGGCCAACATGCCCGTTCTGACCGCCGCGCCTTTGCCCTGCGTGGGTTCCACCAGCGCGCGGATGTAGGGCTGCGCTTGTGCGGCTTCCTCGGCAATCGCGCGCGTGTTGTCGCGGCTGTTGTTATCGACCACGATCACTTCAATCGAAAACGCCTGCTGATCCGCAAACGCGATGATATCTTGCAGGCTCTTGCGGAGGCGGTCAGGTGCGCCTTCGTTGTAGGCTGGAATGACGATGGATAACAGAGGTGTGGACTGATCTGGCACCGACTGCGACCCGTCAACGGGGGTTAGCTGCTCGGTCACGGCTTGTTGTCTCATTCAGCGCTTCGGTTGTGAAAGTATGCTCTCAAGATACTCTATGGATACACGGCGTGCAGCCTGTATGGCCCGGCGTTTTTTCCACATGCGTGGAATGTCGATGATGCCGGCTAAGACGCCTCGCAGCCGTGCGCGCGCCGCTTCACCACGCCAGGCGCGCAGCGCCTCCCAGACGATTTGCCCCTGTGCACGCAGCACTGCTGCGCCGTATTTACCCCAGAGTTCTGCCGGGTAATTCTTCACCAACACGTAAATGGTGTTGCGCCCGGTGTAATAGCTGGCGGTCACGCCGCCGCCACTGGCTGAAAGATGATGGTACACGATGGCGTGGGGTGTGTAAAGGCAGCGCCACCCGGCGCACTGGGCGCGCCAGCCCAGGTCCACATCTTCGCACGAGAAGAAGAAATCGTCGTCGAGCAGACCGATCTGATCCAGCATCGCCCGGCGGTAGCTCGATGATCCGGCACAGGCGCTGAAGACGTAGTCTTCCTGCGCGTACTGGCCCTGATCGACCTCCCAGACGCCGCGGTTTCCCGGCAGGCCGTCGATGGTGTAGAAATCACCTGTCGCGTGGATGCGATCGCGCTGGTCGAACAGCATCATCTTACTGGCCACGCTACCCACGTCGTCATGCCCTGCGAAGGCATCGACGATGGCCGCGGCCCAGCCCGGATCGACCTCGGTGTCGTTGTTGAGAAGCGCGACGTACTCACCATTGGCCGCGCGGATGCCCGCGTTGCAGCCGCCGGTGAAGCCGTAGTTCTTATCAAGCTCGACCAGCTTGACCCACGGATACTGCTCGCGCACCAGTTCTTTCGAGCCGTCGGTCGAGTTGTTGTCGGCGATGATGACCTCGATCGGCGCATAGGTTTGCGCCGCCAGGGCGTCGAGGCAGGTCGGCAGGAAGCGCACGGCGTTCCAGTGCGGGATGACGACCGAGAGCAAGCCGGGTTGAGTGCGGGTTTCGGACTGCTGGATCATGGGTGTTCGCCGGAGAGGTGGCCGACCAGATTACCGTTCATTTCTACGCGACATTCAGTATAAATCCCCTGTCAATAGCCCGGCTCTTCGGCGCTGATTACGAGCGTTTTCGCGCCTGCCGCGCCTCCTGGCGCTGTTCGAGCAGCAGCCCGATGTCCTGCGGCAGATCGCCATCCAGGCGCTGCCTGCGTTCGTCCAGCTTGCGCTCCAGGTAAGCCAGTTCGTCGTCGTCCAGGTCATCCACCAACCGGTTGATCAGCGAGTACATATCGAGATCGCCGAGTCCACGTTTGTCTTTCTCCGGTGCCGTCTGCTGCTGTGCCACCCGGTGGATCAGCAGCGCGCCGCCAATGATAACGATCCCAATCGTGAACAGACCGAGTAACACAGCGGTGTTGGTGCCGAAGAACGCGATCACGGTCGTCCCGACCAGGGCGACCATGGCAATCGCGATCAGGAGCGAAGCGCGCAGACGCGCCCGTGCGCTGGCGGATGGTTGGCTGCTCACGATGATCCTCCCCAAGAAGCGCTTTCTACCTCCCTATACGCAGCTTTCGTCCACCGCGGTGCGTATCCGCAGCCATCAGCCTTGTGTGATCAGGCCTTCTTTGTCGAGAAACGCATCGACTGCCGCATGCCACGGACGTAAGGTGATGCCAAGCGCGCGCCCGGCGCTGTTCTCCAGCGGCGAATACGGCGGCGGCGTCGAGGCACGCTGCCACTCGGCGCTGGCGATGCGCGCGATCGGCGTGTCTGCATAGCCCGCGCGATCCAGGATGTAGCGGGCGAACGCATAGCGCGAGGTCACGCCCTCGTTGACGAAGTGATAGGTGCCATAACGCTCGGTCGCGATCAGCGCCGTGAGCGCATCCGCCAGATCGTTCGTATACGTCGGGTTCGCTACCTCGTCGACGACGACGCGAATCGTTTTGCCCGCTCCCGCGGCGTTCAGGATCGCCTGGATGAAGTTCTTGCCGCCGTGCGCGAACAACCAGGCCGTGCGCACGATGTAATGGCGCGGCACGTGGCGCGCGACGACCTGCTCGCCGACCCACTTGCTGTAGCCATACGGGTTGGCCGGGGCGGTTGGGTCATACTCGCGATACGATTTGGCCGCCTTGCCATCGAAGACTTCGTTGCTGCTGACGTAGACCATGGCCGCGCCGAGCGCAGCCGCGCTGAGTGCCACGTGCTGCGTGCCATAGCCGTTGATCAACACAGCTTTGTCCGGCTCGCGTGCGCAGCCGTCGACATCTGTCCAGGCGGCAGCGTGGATGATCAGTTCGGGTGCGGCCTGCGTGATGAAGGCGCGCGTCGCCTGAAAGTCGGTGATGTCGAATTCGTCGTAGTCCGCCGTGATGATGTCATGAGCGCTGTGCAGGGAGGTTGCCAGCAGGCTGCCCAGGCGGCCCGCCGCGCCGGTGATCAAGATGCGCATTCGAATTATCGTCCGTTCGATGATGCCGTAGAATGGGCCTCGTGCTGGGCGCGCTGGTCAAAACCGACCCAGACCGGGCTGAAGAAGCGATTGTTCAACTCCACAACCTCGGCCACGTCGGTGATGACTTCGACCACTTCGCGGCCATGCGCCGCCTTGCGCCAGCCGATGTCGGTCAGGTTGGCCGAGCCTTTGAAGGCGATCAGCCCGTCGATGACGACGATCTTCTGGTGCGGGTACCACTGGCTGTCCTGGCCGAACAAGCGCGTTTGCAAGCGCGGCGCATCATTGGCATAGGTCGTCAGTTCGCGGTAGACCTCGTCGCGCTTGATTCCGCTGATGACCCCGCGCACGTCGATGCGCTGGGCGGCCATCTTGAGCGCGCCGACGAACCAGGCGCTGATGCCAAAGGTCGTGAAGTGGATGCAGTGCCGCGCGCTGCCCATCGCTTCCAGCAGGGCGCTCATCGGCGTGGTATCCGGCGTCTGTCCCGCCAGCCCGCCGCGTGCGCGCCGCGCGATGTTCGCCATCCGCTGGGCGTGCGCCATCAGATCGTCGTAGCCGAGCGCCAGGCCGGAGGCCGCCAGATAAGCGCACGCCGAGGGATACTCCTCGGTTGGCACGTAGGCCAGGTCGCAGACCGGGCAGCGGTAGCCTCCGTTGGCCGGGACGTCCGTCAGCAGCGCGAAGCAACGCTCACACACGTAGTGTGGCGGCGTGAAGCGGAGCAGCGAGTCGAGATCGAAACCGGGTTGCATAGGCATGGCGAACATTTGACCGGATAGCGCGCTAAGTGTGCCAGATGCCCCGGCTCAACGCAAATCCGGCCATGCCTGCGCGGTCACCTGTCCGCCCACAGGTCATACAGGATCTGCAAGTCTTCGTGCCAGCGCGCTTCGAGATCGCTCACCGGCAAACCCTGCTTGGCCGCCATGCCGAAATAGCCGCCGCTCGGCATCCCGGTCGCCTTGCTGACGACCAGCGCGCATAGCTGGCCGTGCCCCGCGCGCTCTTCTTCGTTGCAGACCTCCTGCAGCAGCCGGGTGAAGACGAACGAATGGGGATGCAGCGTCACGCTCATGAGCTGCCCGGCCAGCTCGCCGTAGGTGATCGTCCGGCGGGCGCGCGCCTGCTCGTGCAGGATGGCGCGCATCTCATCCTTGATGGTGCTGCGTTCCGCTTCCGTCACCTTGACTTTTGCTCTGCCAAAGGACATCGCTTCACTCCTTAGCACTCAGCGCATGACCAGCGTCATCGACGAATCGTTGATCAGGATATCGCTCAGCCGGTAGCTGCCGCCGCCTGCCTGGACGATCACCTGCTGGAGTACGTCATTGGCAACCTGCTCGTACTGGGTGATCTGATTGGCGAGCGTTCCCGGCGGGGCGGTGTAACGCGTGCCGCCGATGTCGACGCCCTCGAATTCGACCTGTCGTCCGCTTGCATCCACGCGCATGATGGCGCCGACGCGCTGCGAGACGCCGCCCAGTTCTGGCACGGTCACGTCGGCATAGACGATGGCGCCGCCGGGGCGCAGGTCGATGGTCAGATTCTGGAAACGTGGATCGGCGTTCTGGCACAGCGGGGTGTACCGAGCACAGAGGGTAATGGCATTGTGCTCGCTGACGGTGACGACCGTCGCCGGTTGGCCGGAGTCATCAGTGCCGCTCACGATCTGCAGCAACTCCGGCTGGACGTCGACCATGCTCTGGCCGTAATCCGGCACGGTGACGAGCACCTGCGATTCGAGCACGCCGTTGTTGATCTGGATGGGTGCAGGCGTCGGCACATTGGAGAAGACCGACTCGGTCTGCCCGGCCTCGCGCAGCCCGGCGACGCCCGCGGCAATCCCGCCGATGCGTGGCAGGACGAGGAGTGCGCTCAGGCCGCAGATCAGCAGCAGGCCAAAGCCGACGACACCGCAGGTGACGATGGGTGAGGCGGGTGACCGGCGGCGCACCGGCTTATAACGTTGAACATGCGAAGACGACATCGGCCTAGCTCTCGCTGCTGCCTTCTGCCGCCGCCAGCCGGGCCATGTACTGGCGTTTGTAGTAATCCATGTATTCGCCCGTCTTGATTTTGCGCCACCACCACTCGTTATCACGATACCAATCGATTGTCAGTGCCACCCCGCGCTCGAAAGTGTATTCGCGCTGCCAGCCGAGCGCGCGCAGCTTATCGGCTTGCATAGCGTAGCGCCGGTCATGGCCTTCGCGATCCGGCACGTGCTTGATCAGATCGGCCGGTTTGCCCAGACCTGCGAGCAGCATGTGCGTTACGTCGATGTTGTGGCGCAGATCTTCGCCGGCGATGTTGTAAGCCTCGCCTGCTTCGCCCTTGTGCAGCGCCGTGTCGATGCCGGTCACGTGATCGTGAACGAACAGCCAGTCGCGCACCTGCTTGCCATCGCCATAGACGGGCAGCGGGCGGTCGTCAATCGCCTCGGTGATGAACAACGGCAGCACCTTCTCCGGATACTGATAAGGCCCGTAGGTGTTGCTGCCGCGCGTGACAACCGTGTTCAGCCCGTGCGTCACGTGATAGGCGCGCACCATCAGTTCGCCACCGGCCTTGCTCGCCGCGTAGGGGCTGTTGGGCGCGAAGGCGTCGCCCTCGGCCGAGAAACCCTGCGGGATGTCGCCGTAGACTTCGTCAGTCGACACGTGCAGGAAGCGCTCGATGCCGTGGTTCTTGCTCTCGTCGAGCAGGATGTAAACGCCGACCACGTCCGTGTGCACGAAGGCATCCGCTGCCAGGATGCTGCGGTCGACGTGGCTCTCCGCCGCGAAGTTGACGATCGTGTCGATGTTATGCGTCTCTAACGCCTGGCGCACGGCCTCGCGGTCGGCGATGTCGCCGCGCTCGAAGCGATAATTCGGCTCGTCGCTCACGGGCAGCAGATTATCCAGATTGCCCGCGTAGGTCAGCTTGTCGAAACAAATGATGTGGTAATCCGGGTAGCGTTCCACCATGTAGCGCACGAACTCGCTGCCGATAAAGCCTGCGCCGCCGGTGACGAGGATATTCTTCATACTTTGGGTTCCTCAGTTTTCGACGGTTCGCTCGTGCTGGCTGTCGCATCACTGGCGGGTTGCGGCAGTGCGTAGCGCTCGATCGCCTCCGCGACGCCGTCTTCGTCATTGCTGGCGACGACGTGACCGGCAGCGTCCTTGACCTTCTGATCGGCATTGCCGACCGCGATGCTGACACCCGCGATTTCGAGCATCTCGATGTCGTTTTCGGCGTCGCCAATCGCCATCGCCTGCTCGGATGGCACTTGCAGCTCCTTCAAGAGCGCTTTCAGCGCCGCGCCTTTGCCACCGCTGGGCGGCAGGATCTCCAGCATGTTCGGCACACCGGCCTGCATCAGCCGGGCGGTGCCGCCAAGCTGCGTGTTGAGCTGCCAGCGCAGCGCCATGATCGCGCGCGGCTCGCCGATGGCCGTCAGCTTGTGGATGGGCGTCGTCCACAGCACGTTTTGCAGCGGTCCAACCGCTTCCGGCATCGGGTCGTGATAGCGCACGGTGTACTCTTCGATCTGCGGGTTGGTCGCCCGCGCCAGCAGCCGCTGCCCACTGTAGGCGACCAGCGAGAAGCCGCGCTCGTCGGCGTAGGTGATCACCTGGCGCGAGACGTCGGGGTCGAGCGTCCGCTGGCTCATCACCTTGCCCTCGGCATTGACGGTCGTCAGCCCTTGCAGGTAGATGCCGTAGGCCGGGATCTTCAACTCTTCCAGCAGGGCGGCGCAGGACGCCTGCGATTTGCCCGTCGCCAGGACGATGTGGATGCCCTGCGCGGCGGCATCTTTGAGCGCCTTCGCATTGCGTTCGCTCAGCTTGTGTTCGCTGTTGAGGAGCGTGCCGTCGACGTCGGTGACGATGAGCTTAATCGCGGTGGGTTTCTCGTTACTCACAGATATTCGATCCTTCACACTAACCAGACACTGCTGTGATCGGCCAGATTCATGGTGATTGTGCGCGGCTTGCGCTGCTTGCGCTTGAGCGAGACGTTGCGCCCGATCAGACTGCTATCGAGCCGCTCGTCCAGATCCATGATCTCCGCATGTTCAAGCACGATGCAGCGCTCGATTTCGCAGTTCTGCACGGTCACGTGATGATAAATGCTCGTGTACGGGCCGATGTAGGCATTCTCGATGATGGTGTGTTCGCCGATGATGGTAGGCCCATGAATGATGCTGTTGACGACGTGCGCGCCCGCCTCGATCGTCACGCGCCGGTCGATGTCGGAATTCTCCAGGTGGGCGTCCGGCGCAATCGACGGCTTGAGTTCGTCGAGCAAGTTGGCGTTTGCTTCCAGCATGTCGGTCGCCTTGCCGGTGTCGATCCACCAGCCTTCGTGCACGTGTGGCATGACCGAGTAGCCATGGTCGATCAGCCACTGGATCGCGTCCGTGATCTCCAGCTCGTTGCGCGCGGAGGGCTGAATCGCGTTGACGGCCTTGAACACGCTGGCGTCGAACATGTAAATGCCGACCAGCGCCAGGTTGCTCGGCGGATCTTTTGGCTTCTCGATCAACTGCTCGATGCTGCCATCCGGGCGCAGCTTGGCGACGCCGAACGACGACGGATTCTTGACTTCCTTAAGCACGATCTGGCTGTTCCAGCCGCTGTGGGTGAAGTCCCCGATCAGCTTGCTGATGCCACCCTCAATGACGTTATCGCCCAGGAACATGACGAACGAGTCATCGCCGAGGAACTCCTGCGAGATCTTGACCGCGTGGGCCAGGCCATCCGGGCTGGGCTGCTCGATGTAGGTGACGCGCACGCCCAGTCGAGCGCCATCGCCGATGGCCTCGCGAATTTCCGGGCCTGTCTGGCCGATGACGATGCCGATCTCCTCGACGCCCGCATTGCGGATCGATTCAATCGCGTGGACGAGCACCGGTTTATTCGCCACGGGGATCAACTGTTTGGCGCGCGTGTAGGTCAGCGGGTACAACCGCTTGCCCTTGCCGCCGCTCAGAATCAAACCTTTCAAGTCCGGTCACTCCTGTTCATGCATATCCACTCACACTTACGCTCCGCCAAACAGCCGCGCGACAATGCTCACCACAGCCAGGATAAACCCGATGACCAGAATTCCCCACAGCAAGCGATTGCCACCCATGATCGGCGGCGTCGCCTTTTTCGACGGCGCGTTTTGCTCTAGCTTGCGCCATTGCGCTTCCGCATCCGGGTCGGGGGGTAAGACTTCGCGTGGCATCTGTCGTCCTCAACTGATCTGACAAATGACTCGACTAGCCAGACAACACCTGTTTTCTCATCCAGGCGAATAACCTCTGATCGGCATAGGCGCTCGTGGTCAGTTCGTGCCCCGCGCCTTCGACGTAGGTGACTTCCGGCTTGCCGCCGCAATCGCACAGCGCGCCGATCATGACCTCGGTCTGCTGTGCGGGCACGGTGAAATCCGCCAGACCGTGGAAGGCCCACACCGGCGTATCCTTGAGCGCACAAACATCCTCCGGCCTGTGCAAGGCCGGTGCGCTGACCGGCGCAATCGCCGCGAAGCGCTGCGGATGCGCGGCGCCGAGCATCCACGCGCCGTAACCGCCCATGCTGCAGCCGGTCAGGTAGATGCGCCGGGCATCCGCCAGATAGTGCAGAATTACGTGGTCGAGCAGCGCCAGCAGCAACTGCTCGTCATAGACCCACCACTCGTTATCCGGGCACTGTGGCGCCAGCATCATGTACGGGAAGCTGTCCGGATCATCAGCCACGATTTTGGGCAGCCCGGCGCGCTTCAACAGCTCCGGGTCGCTGCCGCGCTCACCCGCGCCATGCAAAAACAGTATCAGTGGCTGTTTCCGCCGCGTGTCCTCGCTGCTGCCGGGCGTGAACAGCAAATAGCCGATGCGCGCGCCGCCGTAGGCGTACTGGTGCTGAGTCAGGCCCATACTTATCAGTTCCCAACCGTATTGCGCGGCGCATTCGTCAGGACGACGCCCAGCAGATGCGCGTGGACGCGCTCCAGGGCTTGCTGTGCCCGCTGCAAGTGATCGCGGCGGGTGCTGCCCGCGCGAGCGATCATGAGCACGCCGTCGAGCTTGGCACTCAGCAGCGAGGCATCCGTGTAAGTGAGCACGGGCGGGCTATCGAACAGGACGAAGTGCGCGCGCGCCTTGAGCAGGCCGATCACGTCGTTGATGCGCGGGCTGCTCAGCACGTCCGCCGGGATGTTCGGGCCGGGGCCGCTCGTCAGCACCGAGAGATGTGGGATGGCGGTCGTTTGCAGCGGCGGTGAGGCCAGCGACGCGTCTTCGGTCATCAGGGTCGTCAGGCCGCGCTCGTTTGGCAGTCCCCACAACTCGTGCTGCACCGGCTGGCGCAGATTGCTATCGACCAGGATCGTGTCGTTGCCCGCCTGCGCGAACGTCACCGCCAGATTCGCCAGGGCAATGCTCTTGTCCGGCGTGTCGGTCGGCGCCGTCACCAGCAGGGTGTTCACCGGACGTTCGACGTTCGCGAACATCAGGTTCGTGCGCAGGGTGCGGTAAGCCTCTGCCGCCGACGAGCGAGGCTCCGTCAGCGTGATGAGATTCACAGTCGCCACAGTCGCTCCTATCGATCTAGGTCGGGGATACTCGCCAGCACAGGCAGCGCCAATGCCCGTTCGACGTCTTCGCGACGGCGCACGATGGCGCTTTCGAGGTATTCCAGAACGAAAATAATGATGATGCCGAGCAGCGCGCCCAGAACAGCGCCCGCGGCGGTATTGAGCAACGGCTTTGGCCGATCCAGCGCCACGCGCGGTACGTCGACCATCTGCGCGTCGATGCGATCCTGAATCTGATTCTTCTGATTTTCCTGGAAGCGGAATTGGACGAGCTGGTTGCCGTATTCCTGCGCCACCTGATAGGCCGTCTCCTGATCGGGCAGCTCGACCTCGATCCGGATCGAAAAGCGCAGCGCATCCGGGTTGACGACCACGTCGCCATTCAGGTCGCCGGGCGTCATGTCGAGCTGCAAGGCGTCGATGACGCGCGCGGCGGTAGTGTCGCTATCGAGATACAGGGCGTAGTTGTTGACCAGGCGCGAGGCGGATTCGGTCAGGCTGAGGTCGGCGCGCGCCGGTTGGATGAGCACCGTCTGTGTGGCCCGGTAGATCGGCGTTTGCACGCGGCTGAGCAGATAGGCACTGACGGCGGCGATCAAGGCGAGCAGGAGGATGATCCAGCCGCGCCGCACGAGTATTTGTCCGTAATCGATGAGTGACATGCAGCATTCCTAATAGGGAAACGCGACACCGCATTTTACCGCATCCTCGGCGTTGGCGTAGGCTGTAATTTTCATACCATGGGCGTAGTCGGGCAATCGGTGGGCAGGCGCACGACGTCGCCAGCGGCCTCACATCCATGCGATTTGGCCTTCTATTTCATGCTATACTGGCGCTGGCGAATTGAATCGCCTAGAAAGTGACCGTCTCATGCACAATCGGAAGTTCCTCGCGCGTCCTCCCTGCTGATCCTCATCCGCAGCCTTAAGTGACGCGAAACCACTGGCCCTCTGGGCCTGCTTTGCGTTCCCTCTAGTTCGACGAAAACCCACACCTGACGATCTCGACGGTGCCTGACGCAGCGACCGATCATTCATCGCGCCTGCCCGCGCGCCTCCTACCTGTTTTGTCTCTGTCCAACCCCGATCGACACGACAAAACAGGAGGAGATTATGGAGATCATTCGAGGCAAGCACGCCTCGTTCATGGATGCGTCCGCGCTGGCTGATCGGCTGAGCGGATGCGAATTGGTTCACGTCGACATCGGCACCGGCGATGGTCGCTACGTGCAGCACGTCGCGCAGACCTGCCCGGACTGCTTCGTGATTGGCATCGACGCCTGCCGCGAGAACTTGCACGCGATCTCGCGGCGTGCGCCGGATAACGCCTTGTTCGTCATCGCCAATGCGCAGACGCTGCCGCCGGAATTGTTCGGCCTGGCCGCGCAGATCACGATCAACTTTCCGTGGGGCAGCCTGCTCAACGGCCTGCTGACGCACGATCTTGCGCTTCTGGACGGGCTGGCGGCGATTTCGCGACCCGGTGTTGAACTGCATGTGCGCCTGAACGGTGGGGCGCTCGCCGAAGCCGGATGGTCGCTGGAGAGCGGCGCGGAGCGAGTGTGCGAGGTCCTCGCGCTCAACGGCTACGATCTGCGCCCGCCGGTCATGCTGTCAGCGCGTGATCTCAAGGCGCTGCCGACGACCTGGGCGAAGCGTCTGGCCTTTGGCCGCGATCCGCGTGCCATCGACCTGCATGCGACGCGTAAGGCGGACGGGAGAGCCGTCTCACCATCGGCGAAATAGGCGGCGATGAGCGTGTAGCACCAACCGGGCCGCCGATGCCGCATCTTGCAACGAGACCCGGATCGTGCTATTCTGAGGCCACAACCATAAAGCAGTGCTAAGTCCAGCACTCATCGAGAGCGGTGGAGGGAACGGCCCTTTGAAACCGCGGCAACCCCCGGAGCCCCGGGACGGTGCCAAGTCCGACAGAACCCCAGCGGTTCTGATAGATGAGCGGTGGTTTTCCGATCAGAAAACGCCTCTCATCAACCGAGAGGCGTTTTTGTGTTCTCTACTAAGGAGGCGAATGTGATAGAAGTGCAGCCCCGCACGGCCAACACGACCTTCATGACCTCACCGAGCTATTTCTTCACCTCGGAATCGGTCTCGGAAGGCCATCCAGACAAGATGTGCGATCAAATTTCGGATGCGGTTCTGGATGCGATCCTTGCCAACGACGCCAACGCCCGCGTCGCTTGCGAAGTCGCGACCACGACCGGCCTTGTTGTCGTTATCGGTGAAATCACGACCAACACGTACGTCGATATCGAGAAGCTCGTGCGCGATACCGTGCGCGATATCGGCTATACGCGTGGCAAATTTGGCTTCGACGCGGATACCTGCGGTGTGATCGTCTCGCTCAAGGAGCAGTCGGCGGACATTGCCATGGGCGTCGATCATGCGTTGGAAGCACGCGAAGGCAAAATGACGGACGCGCAGATCGAAGCCATCGGCGCCGGCGACCAGGGCATGATGATCGGGTTTGCTTGCGACGAGACGCCCGAACTGATGCCGCTCACGATTTCGCTGGCACACAAGCTGACCCAGCGGCTGGCCGAGGCGCGCAAGAACGGCGAAATTGCCTGGCTGCGCCCGGACTCGAAGAGCCAGGTCACGGTCGAATATGAGTACGGCAAGCCCAAGCGGATTGACACGATCGTCATTTCGACCCAGCACGCACCGGAAGTCACCCAGGAAGAGGTGCGTGCGACTGTCATCGACGCCATCATCAACCGCGTCGTACCGGCCAACATGATCGACGAGCGCACTCGGATCTTCATCAACCCGACCGGTCGTTTCGTCACCGGCGGCCCGCTCGGCGATGCCGGTCTGACCGGTCGCAAGATCATCGTCGATACCTATGGCGGCGTAGCTCGTCACGGCGGCGGCGCCTTCAGCGGTAAAGATCCGACGAAGGTCGACCGCAGCGCGGCTTATATGGCTCGCTACGTGGCCAAGAACGTCGTCGCGGCTGGCCTGGCGACCCGCTTCGAAGTCCAGGTCTCCTATGCCATCGGCGTCGCGCAGCCGACGTCGCTCGCTGTCGAGACCTTCGGCACGGGCGTCATTCCCGACGATCAGATCGAAGCGCTGATCCGCGCCAACTTCGACATGCGTCCCGCCGCCATCATCCGCGACCTCAACCTGCGCCGCCCGATCTACAAGCAGGTGGCCGCCTACGGTCACTTCGGGCGTGAGGACGTCAACGTGCCCTGGGAACAGACGGACAAAGCCGATATCTTGCGTCAGGCAGCCGGGCTTGCCTGAGCAGACGACGAGGTGGTCAGACCGATCACCTCGTTTTCTTTTTCCAGCCGATTTCGACCCATCTTGATTGTTTTGCTGACCATGATCTCGCTGTATAGTGAGAACGTGTGAGAATTCTAACGACCGGGAGAAGCGGACATGCGCACGCTCAAAGCCATCGGCGGTTCGATCAAGAACTTCATGATCCTGTTCTCGTTCATCGTCAATCTCATTCTCGTCGTCGTCCTCGTCGTCCTGGGGTTGATGCTGTTCGAGATCAAGAACAATATTGCGACGCCGCTGGTTTCTGGCCTGCACAGCAGCTTCGTCGGTCTTGACGAGGCGACGATTGACTGGACGATCCCTGTGCGCGCGGACGTGCCCGTCAATCTCGACATCGCCTTGCAGCAGAACACGACCGTCATTCTGACGGAATCGGTGCCGCTCAACGTCAGCGCGAATATCATCCTGCCTGGCGTCGGCAATCTCAATAACGCCAGCGTCTCGCTGACGCTGCCCGCCGGGACACGCCTGCCCGTCGCGCTCGATCTCAACGTGCCCGTGCGCGATACGCTGCCGATTGCGCTCGACGTGCGCGCCGTCATCCCGTTGGACCAAACGCAGCTTCACGATCCGCTCGCCAATCTGCAACTGATGTTCGACCCGCTGACACGGATTCTGTTCAATCTGCCGGATGGCTTCGGCGACGTGCCCGGTTTTGTGGCTGACGCGTTCGACAGCAATGGGGTCGATCTGCTGGCGCAGACGCCATACAACGATCACCCGTGGCCCGGTTTCTCGCAGACTGCGGGCGTTGGCTACACGCTCGGCGGAGAGCCGGTGCCGCCCAGCAGCCAGGCGATCGACACCGGGATCGTGCCCGTTGGCGGTATCCCGTCGCTCGATGCGCAGATGCGCCCGGATGTCTATGCACAGGGCGGGCCGGACGCGGTCAACCAGCAGGCGGTCGTCAATATGGAGTCGCGCGGGCTGCCGCCGTCGACGTATCAGGGATCTGCACCGTCCGCCGCGAACGAGCAGCCGCCGGGCCAACCGGACTCGACGGTGATCACGTCGAATCCGCCGGAGCCGGGTCAGGAGCAATCGCCGCAGGACTTGGGCATTATGCCGACGCCTGGCGGGGGATAAAGCGCTCGGCGCAACCCGCCGCGTTGCCTTGCGTATAGACCCCTAGAACCCTGACGCACCTTCGAGGGAGTTGAATTTCATGGCGCAAACGAGTCGCCCCGTAATCACGACGCGCGATCTCACCAAGGATCTGCCGCTGGGCAAGACCGTCGTCCACGCCCTGCGCGGCGTCGACCTGGATATCGACGCGGGCGAAATGGTCGGCATCGTCGGCCCGTCCGGCAGCGGCAAGAGCACGCTGCTCGGCCTGATCGGCGGCCTGGATAAGCCCACACGCGGCACAATCGAGATCGACGGTGTCGAGATCAGCAAGCTGGGCGAAGACAAGCTGACCGAGATCCGCAACGAGAAGATCGGTTTCATCTTCCAGTTCTTCAATCTGATCCCGACGCTGACGGCGCAAGAAAACGTCGCCCTGCCGATCCAGTTCGCGCGCAAAGCTCGCTTTTCCAGCGACAAGCGCGCCAAGGAACTGCTGACGCTCCTCGGCATGAAAGATCGCATGCATCATCGCCCGTCGGAACTTTCCGGCGGCCAGCAGCAGCGTGTTGCCATCGCGCGTGCCCTGGCAAACAACCCGCCGCTCTTGCTTGCAGACGAACCAACGGGTAATCTCGACACCGAATCGGGCGAGATGGTGCTGGAAGCGCTGGAACAAGTACGCAGCGAGACCGGCACGACCGTCGTCATCGTCACTCACGATCCGGATCTGGCGAAACGCACCGATCGGATCATCACGCTGGTCGATGGGCGCGTCGTCCCGAATCTGTGACAGAGAGCGATGCCGTAAGGCATTCAGCAGACCCAATCGAGGAGGCCCGTGTGTCCGATTTTGAAACCCATCCGGTAGACGTTGCCGGTGTGCACCGTGATCTGCGCCTGTTTGCGATCAAGCCCGGTTTGCGCATCGCCATTCTCAATATCCTTGGCGATACGGAACTGGTGCAGGCTGCGGCGCGCGTGTTGGCTGAGCGGCTCAAGGCGTATCGCGCTGACATCATCGTCGCGCCGGAAGCGAAAGCTATCCCGCTGGCGTATGCGCTGTCGCTGGAGCTGAAGACGCCCTACGTAATCCTGCGCAAGGTCTACAAGCCGTACATGGGTTTCGCCCTCAAGTCCGAGACGCTGAGCATCACCACGGGCGAGCCGCAGACGCTGTATCTGGATGAGAAAGATCGCGAAGCGGTCAAGGGCAAGCGTGTCATCCTGCTGGACGACGTCATTTCGACCGGCAGCACGCTGCAGGGCCTGCGCCTGATCATGGACAAGGCCGGGGCGGACGTGATTGCCGAGGCGGCTATCTTCACCGAGGGCGACCGCGCGCAGTGGGAAAATATCATCGCTCTGGGGCACTTGCCTGTCTTTGTCGACAAGAACTAATCGTTCCTGTTGCGCTGGCTCACTCGTGGGCTGCGAGCTTTTCGATCACCAGCACGTGTGCCAGTCCCCACGTATCCATCAATGACCCTTCCATCGCCTGCAGCGCGGAGCGCAGTGCGCGTCCTGCCGCGCCAAAACGGGCGATGATGTTGTCATAGCCACCGTAGACGCGATGATGCGTGAGGATGCGCACTGGCGTTCCGTCGAACAGACTCCGTAACCCCTGCGCGGTGTATGCGCGGACGTGCGGTGCCAGCCGGTTCCGCAGGGCATCCGGCAGGTAGTTGATCAGCGGCGTATTGCCGAAGTGATATTCCCCGCGCCAGTAGTGCCCGTGCGTCTCGAACGGATACCAGCGATTGGGCACCAGCACAAAGGCGCGCCCACCCGGCTTGAGCACGCGAACGATCTCCTGCGCCGAACGCCGGTCGTCGGCCACGTGCTCCAGCACGTCCTGGGTGATGATCGAGTCGAAGCTGTTCGAGCGATAGGGCAGAGACTCAGCCGCCGCGACCAGGGCGTGCGGTGTCATCGTCTGGGCTTCGCGCACGCGTTGCGCCTCGATGTCGAAGGCTTCGACGTGCGGCGTGTAGCGCTGGCGCAACTGCGCCGAATACATGCCGACGCCGCAGCCATGTTCCAGGATGACGGCATTCTCCAGCTTGATCCAGCGCGCAATCATCTGCAGACGGCGCTCTTGACCGGCGCGCCAGACCAGGCTGGGCACGCCGCGCAGCGCCGCAAGTTCGTCATGACTCATTGATGAATGAAGCTCCCGTTGCCCCGGTAGCGCGACGGTGTGCCGGAGCCTTGCACGTTACCGAGTTTCAGCTTTTCGAGCGGGATCTCGATGATCGTGTCGTCGTCAAGTTTCAGTTTGGGTTTCGGCTCGGAATACAGCGGCGCGATCATGGTGATGGTCGTGCCCGTGCCCGGCGTGCTGGCGATGTTGAGCGTGCCATTGAGCATAGCCGCGCGCTCGCGCATGTTGACCATGCCCAGGCTGCCGCGCTTTTCGTAACCCTGAGAGATGATCTCCGTGTCAAAGCCCGCGCCATTGTCGGCAATGGTCACCACCAGATCGTTGCCCTGCTTGGTGATGTCGACGCTGATCAGCGAGGCTTTGGCGTGCTTGCGCGCATTGTTGATGGCTTCTTCGACCAGGTAGAAAATGACGCCCTGCTTGTGCGCGTCCAGCATGCGATCCAGACCAGGCTGCATGTAGACGGACACCTTCTGGTTGTGGGTTTCGCGCATTTTCTCGGCCAGTTGATCGAGCGCCGCGGTCAAGCCCTGGCTTTCCAGCACTAGCGGGCGCAGCGTGAACAGCATGTGGCGCATCTCGCGCGTGGTGTTGCGCGCGATCTCTTCCATCTTGCGCAGCTCCTCCGGCACGCGATCCGGCGTGCGTTCCAGCATCTTGTGCATGACGTTGGTCATCATGGCGATGGCGGAAATGCTCTGCGTTGGACCATCGTGCAGTTGGCGCGCCAGTTGTTTGCGCTCGTCGTCCGCCACCCGCGCGATGCGGTTCTTCTCTTCAAGCAGCGACTGGTAGAGGACGTAATTTTGCAGGGCGATGGTCACCTGGACGCCGATGGCGGCCAGCAGTTCGATGTGCTCGTTGGTGAAAGCATTCGCGCCGTCAGCGCCATAGATGAGCACGCCGAAATTGTCGTAGCCCGCTCGCAGCGGCACACACAGCGTCGAACGCGCCGTCTGGAAGCCGACGAAGCGCTGCAGCTCCGGGTCAGTGCGCGCGCGCTCGCCGATGATCGGCAGGCCTTCGGACAGCGCCTCGCCGATGATGCCGCTCTTACCCTGGACGATCTCGTTCATGTCGACGCGCGTCAGGCGCCGCGCCGCCACCACGCACAGGCCGGGATCATCCGCCTGGAACAGCAGCACCCCTGCGACGAGCGTGCGTCGTCTTTGACCGGCCAGGCCAAGCTGGCCCGCATTGAGCGCGGCGTTCAGGATGCGCTCGAAGCTCAGCGTTTCGCGAAAGGTCGTCGTCATCTCGTAGATGGCGCGCGTCCGCTCGCGGATGTCGTCGATTTGCGCCGAGCGCGCCTCTTCCAGCGCCTTGAACGTGCGTTTCTGCTGCCAGATCATGCGCTCAAGCAGCTGCGCGCTGATGACAGCCACAGCGCCCACGATCGCGATCACCAGCAGCGGCACGCGCAAGGGGCCGACGATGTAACCGACGGGGTCGATCGGCGAGCCGACGTTGAGCATGCCTTCTCCGGCCAGAATCAAGGTGCCGAGCGCGTGGATCAGGCTGTAGGTCGCGTTGGCGTGCAGCAGCGCCAGCATGATCACGCTGGCCGCGAGGCCGATTACCAGCAGCGGGAACTCGGCATTGATCCAGGCGAGCGCGCCCACGATCACCCAATCGGTGATCATCGCGACCGCCGTCGTCGCGCCGCCGAAACGGAGCAGCAGTGCGAGGGCGAGCAGACAATTCGCGGCTGCCGAGACGAGCAGGGCGTTATTAAGATCGGTGGGGATGCTGGTCACGCTGCGCGCCATCATCGTGAGCAGCGCAAAGCTCGCGATGATCAACCAGCGAATTCCGAATACGTACCAATCGCGCCATGGTGGTGCGGATGGGATTTGACTCATCCGGTCAGGATCCCCGCTTGTTCACAAATCGAGTGTATGCTGTCTGAAATTACCACGGGCACCGCGCTTGGGCAATATCGGGTTCTGTCGCCCAGGCAGCTCACACGGCGTATTGCTCAGCGGGTATACAATGATAGAATCAGACCAAATCCGACCGCGAGCGCTAGCCCGAAGGATAAGCCAACGAGATGCCCGACCGCGAGCCACGCCCGAATATCTGTGATTATGAAGGCTCTGACTATCGCATCCGCTTCTGGGATGGCAAGGGACGCGACTACGAAGATCGTGTCGAGCGGGTGGCGCTGCGGCGGCTGCTCCCCGCGCGTGGGCGACGCTTGCTCGAAGTCGGCGCGGGTTTTGGGCGACTGACCGACGAGTATCACGCTTACGAGCAGGTCGTCCTGCTCGACTATTCTCTGTCGCAGCTTCAGTATGCGCAGGAGCACCTGGGCACTGACGATCGCTACGTCTACGTGGCCGCCGATGCTTATCACCTGCCGTTTCGACCCGGCGTCTTCGACGGCGCGACCATGATCCGCGTCATCCATCACATTTCGGATGCGCCGTCTGTGCTGGCTCAGGTGCGTAACGTGCTCGTGCGCGACGGTGTCTTCATCCTGGAACACGCCAACAAGCGCAACCTCAAGGCGATGGTGCGCTATGCCATGAAGCGCCAGACGTGGAGCCCCTACAGCCTGGAGCCGGTCGAGTTTGTCGAGTTGAACTTCGATTTCCACCCGGAATACATCCGCCGGTCGCTGGTCGACGTCGGCTTTAAGCTGCAAAAGCAGCTGCCGGTCTCGCTCTTCCGCCTGGATGCCGTCAAGCGGGCACTGCCGCTCGATCTGCTCGTCGGTCTCGACGGCCTGTTCCAGTTGACCGGTCTACTCTATGCGCCGAGCGTCTTCATGCGCACGGTCGCCACCGGCCCCGGCCCCAACAACCTGGAGGCGGACTCGATCTTTGCCTGTCCCGAATGCGGCGGCGATCTCGTTCACGAGGGCGAGACGATCTACTGCCCGAAGGATGACCTGCGCTGGGCCATCCGCGATGGCATCTACGACTTCAAAGCGACGATCGACAGCTAAAGCCTACAGCTCTTCCAGATGCGCCTGCGCACAGGCATTGTAGGCGCTGCGCAGGGCCATCGTCGTCGGCCCCGGCGCGCCGCCGCTGATCGTCTGCGCATCGATCTGGATGATCGGGATGATGCCGCGGCTGCTGCTGGTGATAAACGCCTCGCCGATCTGCGGCACGTCGCGCACGCGGATCGCATCCTTGCGCAGTGGCAGGACGTTGGACGCCACCTCGAACACGATCTGCTGGGCGATGCCGAGCAGTACACCCGACCCGGCCGTGCGCAGTTCGCCATCCAGGATCGCGTAGAAGTTGCTGGAGACCCCTTCCAGAATGGTGCCATCCGCATCCAACAGCAGGGCGGTGTAGACGCCCGGCGGCAGCGAACTCTCGATCTTGCCACGGTCGTGCATCCAGCCGGTCGTCTTGGCGCCGGGGTTGACGCGGGCGCTGTTGGCCACGGTGATCACGCGCACGCCCGTCTGGATCAACGCGTCCGACGGCGGCTTGAATGGCTCGATGCTCAGGATCAGCCGTTCGGGATGTTCTCTGGCGGCGGTCACGCGGAAGCGCACGTCGCCGAAATCCGCGGCCAGGATCATCTCGCGTAGCGCTGCGCGCAGGCGCGCCCGGTCGAGCGTTAGGGACATACCCGCACGCCGCGCCGAATCTTCCATGCGGTCGAGATGCGCGTCGATCTTGAGCACTTTGGTGCGTGCGTACGTGTTCGTAATCGTGTAGACGCCGTCGTGCGGTTCGTAGCGCGCCGCATCGGCCAGCGAGTCGGCCGTGTAGTCGACCGGCTGCAAGCCGTCCGGGGTCAGAACTTTGATCAATGTCGGCATAATTTGACGTCCTGTGTCAGGCCATGGTCTTCCAGATCAATTTCGCAATCTCATAGGCCGCCTTCGGTCGCCCGGCCTTGCTGCTCTGCGCGGCGACCTGGCGCAATTCCGTGCCGTCATGCTGCAGCCAGTGGAAGACGGTCTCCAGCACGCGGATCGGATCGTCGGCGAGCACGCCCGCGCCTTGCTCGACGACATAATCGGCATTGCCGGTCTCCTGGCCCTCGATCGCGTCGAAGAGCAGGATTGGCAGCCCGGCGGCCAGCGCCTCGGACACGATCAGCCCGCCCGCCTTGCACATGACGATGTCGGCGGCGCGCATCATCGCCGGCATATCGTCCGCATAGTTGTAGATGCGCGTCGGCAGGTGCCATTCCGTCCGTTCGAGCGTTTTGAACAGATCTTCGTCACCCCCGGCGATGGCGACCAGTTGGATCGGTAGCCCGGAGTGATTCAGCACGTTGAGCATGTCCGGCAGTTGCCGTGTGCGCTTGCTGCCGACGGCCAGGATGGTCGTGATGTCTTCCCGCCAACCGAGTTCGGCGCGGATCGTCGCTGGCTTGCGTCGTTCGAGCGCCAGCGCCGGATTGACCGGGATGCCGATCTCCTTGACCTGATGCTTGGTCAGCCCGGCATCCAACGCTTCGGCCCGTGCGCGATCGGTCGGGACGACGCAGCAGGTGCTGACCGGGTGAAACCACATGCGGTGGATCGTCGTCAGATCGGTCACGACCGTGACGACGGGCATGCGCTCATTGCGCAGGCTGAAGACCGCGTCGAGCGGCGCCAGGAAGGTCTGCTGTGTCACGACGATGATGTCCGGCTGGAAACGCCCGATCAGATCCAGGATCGCGCGCAGCAGCATGAGCACGTAGGCGCTCTCGAACAGCGAGGACACCATGCGCGTGTCACTGATTTCGTAGTTGATCTGGTAGAGATCGGGCAGTTCGCGCACCCAGTGATCGTATTCTTCCTGGCTGTTGCGGAAGAACGACGGTGTCAGGCGGCTGTCCATCGGGTTGACGATCTCGACCGTGCATTCGTCACCATACTGGTCGATTAGCGCCTGCTTGATCGCGTTCGAGGCGCTGCGGTGGCCGAAGCCGAGGTCGGCGACGAAAATGAGAATGCGTTTGGGATCGGGCATCGACTTCTCTCACGGCGCTGCATTCACGTGCTGCTTCCATTATGACGCCAGATCGAGAGAATAGCCTGTCGATTTCGCCTGTCAGGCGGCCGGTTGCCCTAGCCGCCCGGCAGTTTGTAACCCATGCGGATGTGCTTGGTCTCCAGGTAGGCGTCCAGGCCCGGCTCGCCCAGTTCACGGCCAATGCCGGACATGTGCATGCCACCGAACGGCCCGCGGATGTCCGTGATGTCGTTGACGTTGATGCCGACGCCACCCGAACGCAGCGACCGTGCCAGGTAGAACGCACTGTTGAGATCCGCGGTGTAGACGTAGGAAGCCAGCCCATAGGGCGTGCCGTTGGCAAGCGCGATCGCCTGTTCGAGCGTGCTGAAGGGGGCGATCGGCGCGACCGGGCCGAACGTCTCCTCACACATGACGAGCATGTCTGGCGTCACATCCGTCAGCACCGTCGCGTTGTAGAAGTAGCCGCCCGCGTCGTATTCCTCGCCCGATGGGGCATCGCCCCCGGCCAGCAAGCGGGCCCCGTGAGCGACGGCATCTTCGACGTGCTGGCGCGTCTTGGCGGCGCCCGCTTCATTGATCATCGGCCCCATATCCGCATTCGGCTCTTTGAGGCCGTCGGGCGTGACGTGCAGTGCTCGTGCGGCGGCGGCGAAGCGTTCGGCGTAAGCATCGAACAGGCGCTCGTGGACGAAGATGCGGTTGACGCTGATGCAGATCTGGCCGGTGTGAGAGAAGGCGCGCCGCAGGGCGCCATTCACCGCCGCGTCCAGGTCGGCATCCTCGCAGACGATGCAGGGCGCGCTGCCACCGAGTTCGAGCGTGACCCGTTTCATCTGGCGCGCGGCCTGCTCACCGATGCGAATGCCGGTCGCCACCGAACCCGTGAAGGCGATCTTTTGCACGTCAGGGTGCTGGACGAGCTGCGCACCAACGGCGCCCGCGCCCGTCACGACGTTGATGACGCCGTCGGGCAGCCCGGCGTCGAGGAAAGCCTGGATCAGCTTGAGTGCGGCGAACGACGCTTCTTCCGACGGCTTGACGACGAAGGTGCAGCCCGCGGCCAGGCCCGGTCCCAGCTTCCACGCCAATAGGTCGACCGGAAAATTCCACGGAATGATGGCGGCGACCACGCCGACGGGCTGCTTCCAGACGAAGCTGTGCGTCGCGCCCAGGTCACCCGCGAAATGGCTGCCGGTGATGCGGCGGCTCTCGTCGGCGTAGAAATCGATCACGTCCGCCGTGTAGCTGCATTCCTTGATCGAATCGTTGAGCGGTTTGCCGTTTTCCTGCGTCAGCAGGCGCGCCGCCTCGTCCAGATACTGCGTGCGAAAGATGTCCATCGCCTTGTGCATGATGCGAGCACGTTCGCGCCCGGACGCCGCCGCCCAGCGTGGGAAAGCCGCCGCGGCAGATTGCACCGCTGCATCAATCTCCGTCGGCGTCGCGACGGCGATGCGCCCCATCTCGCGCCCGTAGGCGGGGTTGAGGACGGGCAGCGTGGCACCATTGACCGCCGCACGCCACTGTCCGTTGATGAGAAGTGTCCTGCTCACGAAGCGCTCCAGTTCGCTAGACCGTACAGCACGGTCGTGATCAGCGCATCCTCGCCCATCTCGCGCGCCGCCTGGTCGATGATGGTGAAGGGTTCGGCATTGTTGGTGATCAGACACATCGACGCGGTCGCCAGATGCAGGGTGGTGCCGATGACGTACAGAAGCGACGTTTCCATATCCAGCGCGAGGACGTTGGCGCGCTTGAACAGCTCGACATCGAGCGGCTTGCGCCCGGCCAGGGTCGGCGCCATCTGCGGATAAAAGGCGTCGAAGCTGGCCGTCAGACCGAGCCGGATGTCAAGGTCGCGCGCCCGTGCGATTTCAAGCAGATATTGAACGAGATCCCAATCCGGGATCGCGGGGTATTCCAGGCCAAGATATGCGGGCGACGTGCCTTCGAAGCGCGCCGCGCCCGTCGACAGGACGAAGCTGCCCATCGGCAAATCGACACCCATCATCGTGCCGACGCGGACGACGGCCCGTGCGCCAAGCTGCGCCAGTTCTTCCAGGGCAATCGCCGCCGATGGTGCGCCGATGCCGGACGAGACGACCGAAACCGGCGTCCCGTGCCAGTCGCCGCTGATGACGTAGAACTCGCGATTCTGCGCCACCTGGTGCGCACCGCTGAGCATGCCCGCGATGCGATCGACGCGCGCCGGGTCGCCCGTCAACAGGATGCGTTCGTGGATGTCGCCCGCTTCACATCGTAGATAAAGCGATTTCGTCATAGGTCTCCAAAGTGCTCTGCATAACGAGTTTGCAGCGCCGTCCAATCCGGCAAATGCGTTTGGCAGCCGACCCGTTCGACGCAGAAGGCGGCCAGGACAGCGCCCAGTCGGCCGCAGTCGATCGGTGGGTAGCCTTTGAAATAGCCCGCCAGGAAGCCTGCCGTGAAGGCGTCACCCGCGCCGGTCGTGTCAATCGCCTCGCATGGCACGGATGGAATATCGATCTGTGCCTCGGCGGTCAGCACGCGGCTGCCATGCCTGCCGCGCGTGATGACAATGGTTTCCAGGTCATGCGCCTTCAGGATCTCCGCCGCGGACATCTCGAGAACGATGGATAGATATTCCAGCTCCATCTGGTTGCAGAAGATGATCTTGCTCTGCCGCGTGAAGTCCGCCAGCGCGTCGGCGGGGTAGGCGGCGATATCCGGCTTGAGCTGCCATATGATCGGGATGTCACGCTCCGCCAGTCGCTGCACGAAAGCGCGATTGTAAGGATAGTAACCGACCGTCACCAGGCCATAGCGCACTTCATCCAGCCCCTGCAGCGCCAGTTCGCCCTGCCACTGATCGGCAGCGCCCGCCAGGAAGAAGTTCTGATACTCGCCGTCGGGATTGCGGAACAGGTAGCTGCGCGAACTCAGCGTCCCCGGCAGGCGTGCGATGTTGCAGGTATCCACGCCGACTCCATCGAGATAGGCCAGGTAGCGTGCCCCGACGTCGTCGTCGCCGAGCACCATCGCCACGCCCGCGCGAAAGCCGAGCTTAGCCAGCGCGACGGCCACATTTGCGCCACAGCCGCCGAAAGTCGCCTGCGTGTCATCGATCGGCGTCTCCAGCAGGGCGGTCTCGCCGATCGCGGGGCTGCGCGACACCGCGACGATGTGATCCATGCTGGGGTAGCCGGTGGCGAGTAGATCAAGCATTGGATCGGGCTTCTTCTTTGAGCAGCACGAGCGCTTCATCGACCGGCAGCACGCGGCCCATGTACTTGCCGATGTCTTCGAGGTTGGCTTCGTGCAGGTGCTGCTTATCGGTCGCTACGCATTCAAGCGGCACGACGACGCGATAATTGTGCTCGAAGCCGTCCTGCGCCGTCGCCCGGATGCAGACGTTGGTCTTGGTGCCGCACAGGAAAAGGCGCTCGATGTGCCGGTCGCGCAGGATCAGGTCGAGATCGGTGCCGACGAAGGCGCTGTAGCGCCGTTTGGTGATGACGTAGTCGTCGTCGGAGGGTTCCAGCCCCGGCGCGAGTTCGACACCCGGCGTGCTGTCGTCGCAGTGCCCGCGCACGTTCTCAAGTTCCCAATCGGGCTTGCCGGAGCGGTGGCTGTCGATCACCCAGATGATGACGGCCCCCGCCGCGCGCGCTTCGTCGACGAACGACGCAATCGCGGGCACGATGCGCCCGGCATTGACGTTGGGCACGCGCCCGTGCTCCATGTCGGTGAAGTCGCGCACCATATCGATGACCAGTACGGCTGAGTTCATAGCTACCAACCCTTGTGCCACTCTTTACGGAATGAGATCAGCGTCAGCATGATCACGACCATGATATACGGCAGCATCTGGAAGAACTGCGGCGGCGTGTTGCTCATCGTTTGCAGGCGGAATTGCAGCGCTTCGAACAGGCCGAAGAGCAGACAGGCCAGCGCCGAACGCCACGGACGCCCGGCGGCGAAATAGACCGCAGCCAGCGCGATGAAGCCGCGCCCTGCCGTCATATTCTCGCGGAAGAGCGCCAGTTCGCCAACGGCCAGATGCGCCCCGGCCAGCCCGCAGAGGACGCCGCCGAGCATGAGCGCGAGATATTGCATCGCGCGCAGGCGAATGCCTGCCGTCCGTGCCGCCTCGGCATTCTCGCCGATGGCGCGGATGTGGATGCCCGCCCGTGTGCGGTAGAGGAACAGGGCCGTCAGCGGGATCACCAGCCAGGAGACGTAGACGAGCGGCGAATGGCGGAACAGGATCGGGCCAAGCACAGGCAGATCGCTCAGGACCGGGATTTGCAGCGGCGTCAGACTGTTGAGCGTTTCCGGCGCGAACGTGCCGCGCGAATCGAACAGGATCTGCAGGAGATAGGCCGTCGCGCCGAGCACCAGGAAGTTGATCGCCAGGCCGGTCACGACCAGGTTGGCGCGCAGATCGGTCACGAACAGCGCGAACAATGCGGCGACCAACGCGCCGACAATACAGGCGGCCAGCACGCCGCCCCAGGTCGAGCCGAGGACGAAGCCAAAAGCGACGGCGGCAAACGCGCCCGCCAGCATCAGCCCTTCGAGCGCGATGTTGATCAGGCCGACCTGATAGCTGAGCAGACCGGCCATCGCCGCCAGCATCAGGGGCGTCGCCAGACGCAGCGAGGAAGCAGTGAGGTTGACGGCAAAGTCCAGGACATCCATCGAAGCTAGTCTCCCGCCGCCTGGGGCTGTGTCGTCTGCTGCTTGCCGAAGCGCCTGCGCAGCCAGCCGAAGCTGATGTCGACGGCCACGAAGAAGATGATCAATGAGATGACGACATCGACCAGATCGCGCGGGATCTGGGTGAACATCTCCATCGTCGACGAGCCGTTGCGCAGTGCGCCGAACAGCAGGGCGGTCAGCAGCACGCCGAGCGGATGATTGCGCCCGACCAGCGCGATAACGATGCCATCGAAACCGTAGCCGCGCGAGAAGCCGGACACGAACCGGTAATGGACGCCAAGCACCTGTCCCGCGCCCGCCAGCCCGCCGATCAGGCCGCTGATGAACATCACGCTCAGGATGATGCGCCCGACCGGCATGCCGCTCCAGCGGGCGAAGGTCGGGTTGCTGCCGATGGCTTTGATCTCGTAGCCGAGTGACGTGCGGCTCATCAACAGCCAGACGAGGGCAAAGACGATCAGCGCGAGGATGAAGCTGAAGTTGAGCTGCGACCGTTCGACCAGCCGCGGCAGTTCCGCCTGCGGGGCGACCTGCTCGGACATGGCGTTGGCCATGCCAGGGACGAGGAACGGCCCTGTCACCAGGTAGTCAGTGAAGCGGATCGCGACATAGTTGAGCATGATCGTCGTCACGATCTCGTCGACGCGCAGCCGCGCCTTGAGATAGCCCGGTATCAGCCCCCACAAGCCGCCGGTCAGTGCGCCGGCCGCAAACGCCAGCGCCACGACCAGCACGCCCGGCAGATCAGTGAAGGTGAATCCGACCCAGGCGGCGGTGAAAGCGCCGATGTAGAGCGACCCTTCGACGCCGATGTTGAAGATACCGGCCCGGAAAGCGATCAGCGTCGCCAGCCCGGTGAAGATGAGCGGTGTGGCGGCGAGGAGGGTGTTTGCAAGCGCGCGCGGGGTGCCGAAGGCCGACTCGAAGATGACTCTATAGGCTTCCAGCGCATCTTTGCCGGAAAGCTGCATGATGACGTAACCTGCGCCAAAGGCCAGGGCAAGCGTGATGAGGGTACGGCCCAGGGTGCGCAGTTGCTCCTTCATTGCGCGTTTTCGCTTTCTGTTTTCCCGGCCATGGTCATGCCAACGAGTTCGCGGGTGAACGCCTTATGGCCGAAGGTTTTGAGGATGCGTCCCTCGAACAGGACGGCGATGCGGTCGCTGAGGGCGAGCAGCTCGTCCAGGTCGGCGGAGATCAGCAGCACGCCGACGCCCGCTGCCCGCAGGGCGATCATCTGCTCGTGGACGAAACGCGCCGCGCCGATATCGAGCCCGCGCGTTGGCTGCGCGGCGATCAGGATGGCGGGCGTGTGTTCCAGCTCGCGGGCGATGATGATTTTCTGCGCGTTGCCGCCGGAGAGGGTGCCGACTTCGACGTTCTCGCTCGGTGTGCGGATGTCGTACTGCCGGATCAACTGCTGGGCTGTGCGGCGGATGCTGCCGATGCGCAGGAAGCCCTGGCGCGATGCCGACGGCTGATGGTAGCTATCCGCGACCAGATTCTCCCAGATCAGCATGTTCTTGCTCAGACCTTCACGGTTGCGGTCTTCCGGGATGATCGCCATCCCACGCGTACGGCGCTCGCGCACGCTCAGGTTCGTCAGCGCCTGCCCATTGAGCAGGATGTCGCCCGCCGCGGCTTTGCGGTTGCCGATCAGCGTTTCGATCAATTCGTGTTGGCCGTTTCCCTCGACGCCGGCGATGCCGAGGATCTCCCCGGCGAACAACGTGAAGCTGATTTGCTTCAGTGCCGGGAGGCCGCGCTCGTCCGCGACGTCGAGCGCGCGCACGACGAGCCGTTCTTCCGTTTGTTCCGGCACTTCCTCCGGCAGGAATGAGGCTTGCACCTCGCGTCCGACCATCATGTGGGCGAGTTCCGCTGCCGAGCTTTCGGCGACGTTCACATCCCCGGCGACCTGTCCGCGTCGAAGCACGGTCGCCCGCTGGCAGATGTTCATCACTTCGTAGAGCTTGTGCGTGATGAAGATGGCCGTGCGCCCCTCGCCGACCAGACGGCGCAGCACCGCGAACAGGTCGTCGACCTCTTGCGGCGTCAGAACGGCGGTCGGTTCGTCCAGGATCAAGAGTTTCGCATCGCGATAGAGCAGCTTGAGGATCTCGACGCGCTGCTGAATGCCGACCGAGAGATCGGCCACGCGGGCGCTCGGATCGGCGCGCAGCCCGAACGTCTCCGACAGCTGTGCCACGCGTTCACGCATGGCGGCTTCGTCCACGAGCAGCCCCCGCTGCGGTTCGTAGCCCAGCGCGACGTTTTCGGCCACGGTCAGCGACGGGATCAGTTGGAAGTGCTGGTGCACCATGCCAATGCCAAGCTGGATGGCCGTTTGCGGGCTGGCGATGTGGACGGGTTGACCGTTCAGCTTGATCGTGCCCGCGTCCGGGTGTTCCATCCCGTAGAGGATCTTCATCAGTGTGGATTTGCCCGCGCCATTTTCGCCGACAAGCGCGTGGATTTCGCCCTGTTCGACGCTCAGGTCGACGTTCGAATTCGCCAGCACGCCGCCGGGAAACGTCTTGGTGATGCCGCGCATCTCCAGATAAGCCATGTCATCCTCTGCTCAGAAGGGGGCGGACAGGGCACGCCCTGTCCCTACCGATCGGTTCCGTAGGGACGCCATTGTTGGCGTCCGCCCCAAAATCGTGCACGGATCTTCGAAATTACGATCCCATCATCTCTGCGTGCAGGGCGTCGATGCCCGCGCAGGTGCGATCCGCATACAGCGCCGTGCGCTGATCTTCGGTCAGTTGGCGGGTATCGATCACGTCGATGTCGCCGGACAGAATGCCCTCGCGCATCGTGTTGATCTGATCCATGTAGTCGCGCGGGATCAGGTGGCGGCTGTAGACCATGTCGCTCAGGCCGACGCCGTTTTCCGCCAGACCGTAGTAAGTCACCGCGCCGCCTTCCAGTTCGTCATTGACCAACTGGCGAATCAGGTCGTAGACGGCGATATCGACGCGCTTGAGCATGCTCGTCAGCACGTAACCCGGCGCCAGGTAGTCCTGGTCGCTATCGACACCGACGGCCCAGAAGTCGTTATCCTTGGCCGCGTCGATCACGCCGGCGCCGGTGCCACCGGCCACCTGGAAGACGACGTCAGCGCCCTGCTCGTGCTGCGCCACGGCGATTTCACGCCCGATGGTCGGGTCGCCGAAGTCGTTCGAGTAGGTGAACAGCACCTGAATATCCGGGTTGACGGCGCAGGCGCCCTGGAGATAGCCATCGAGGAAGACGTCGATACCCGTCGACTGCACGCCGCCGAGCACGCCGATCACGGCTTCAGGATTGGTGTGCGGGATGTCACCGTCGGTTGTGACCAGAGCGGCCAGCGCGCCCGCCAGGAAAGAGCCTTGCTGTTCCTGGAACAGCACCGAAATCACGTTGGGCTGATCGACTTCGACGTTGACGATGGCAAACAGCGTATCCGGGTAATCCGGCGCGATACGTGCGAGCGGGTCGAAATGGCTGAATTCGAGCGTGATCACCAGATCAAAGCCCGCTTCTGCCGCGCCACGGAGGAGCTGTTCGGCCTCTCCCACCGGGTCGGACGACTCGACCGGGACAACTTCGACGCCGAAATCCTGCGCCGCCAACGTCAGGCCCGCGAATGCGGAGTCGTTGTAGGATCGGTCACCCAATCCACCCTGCGCGATGATCAGGGCAACGCGTTTACCGCTGTCCTGCGCATGGCCAATGCTGGCGCCCAAAAGCGCGATCAGCAACAGTGTGATGCCTACCAGTGTACGTTTGGACATCTTCTCCTCCTGAAAATGTACGCCCCATGGCTCGTGATCGGGTTGTGCGTGTACGGACTGTCTATGGAATCGGGCACCTCCATTCGGCTTATTCCCGTTTCAGGTGAATCTGGTATTCATACAGGTCGGCGCGGTAGAGCGCGGTGACGTATTCGACGAACTGCCCGCGCGCATCCCAGGCGAAGCGGATCGTGCGCAGCAGCGGTGCGCCAGGCTTGACCTGCAAGAGGTCGGCGGCTTCACGCGTGGCGGCAACCGCACCGATCATGTCATCGCCCTCGTTTAGGACGACGCTTTTTTGTTCCAGCAAGCGATAAAGCGACCCGGCGCGTTCCAGTTCAGCGGACGTAAACGTCACCTGGTGCAGATACGAATCGTGGATGCCGACCGGCTGCTCGTTGGCGTAACGAACGCGCTTGAGCCGCGTCATCATCGTGTCCGGCGATAGGCCAACCCGCGCCACGACTTCCGGCGGGGCGGGTGTTTGTTCGAGCAGGAGGACCTTGCCGCCCGGCTGCAGATCGCGCGCGGTCATGTCTTCGGAGAAGCCGACGAGCTGATCGAGCCGGTGCTGCATTTGCCGCTTGGCCACGTAAGTGCCACGCCCGCGCTCGCGGCGGACGTACCCGGCGTTGACCAGCTCGGCCATCGCCTGGCGCACGGTCATCGGGCTGATGCTGTAGCGTCGTGCCAGTTCGTTCTCCGACGGCAGCAGATCGCCCGGTAGGAGCGAGCCCGCTTCAATCAGCCGGATGATGCCCTGCTGCAACTGATAATAGAGCGGCACCGGGCTGCTCTTATCGACCGGGATGACCAGCGCTTGTTGTACAGGCAAGAGAGACTCCAATACATCAGATCGTTCAATTCACTAGTTCTCTATAGTTATAGCGAGCGATTCGAATTATGCAAATGTTTGGCCGCGAAAAGTGATTCCAACCCACGGAAAACGCTGTTGTGAGCCGGAAGTCAGCAGGCTAAAGTTGTGGCAAGAATACGCTTGATGAGAGTTGATCGAGATGTTGCCACAACCACTTAGTGACTTAAGGTCGGCCTATCGACGTCATTTGCTGGACGACGTCGTCCCATTCTGGGAGCGACATTCGCTCGACCGCGAATACGGCGGCTACTTCAATTCGCTGGATCGGGCGGGGGCAGTCTACGATGGCGACAAAGCCGTCTGGCTGCAAGGCCGCGCCGTCTGGATGTTCTCGAAGCTCTACAACACGGTCGACCGGCGCCAATCATGGCTGGATGCGGCTCGCCTGGGTTATGACTTCCTCGTGCGCCATGCCTTCGACAGCGATGGCCGCATGTTCTTCTCGCTCACGCGCGAGGGCAAGCCGCTGCGCAAACGGCGCTACTACTTCTCAGAGACGTTCGCCGCCATCGCCTTCGCCGAGTATGCACAGGCGACCGGCAGCGACGAAGCGGCGGAACGCGCGAAGTCTGTCTACCGGCTGATCGTCGATCTCTATCGCCATCCGGATAAACTGCCGCCCAAGGTCATCCCGCAAACACGGCAGGCAAAGTCCCACGCCATCCCCATGATTCTGCTGGCGACGTCGCAGGAAATGCGCCTGCTCGACTCCGATCCACTCTACGACGAGATCGCCGGCGAAGCGGTCCATCAGATCGTCAACCAATTCATGAAGCCGGAAATGCAGGCGCTGTTGGAGACGATTGGCCCGAATGGTGAGTACCTGAACACGGTCGAAGGACGCGTTGTGACACCGGGACACGCCATTGAGTCCGCCTGGTTCCTCATGCATGAAGCCCAGCACCGGGGGGATCGGAGTCTGGTCGCGCGCGCGGCACAGATCATCGACTGGTCGCTCGAACGCGGCTGGGATCGGGAGTATGGCGGGCTGTACTACTTCGTCGACGTCGAGGGCAAGCCGCCGACTCAGCTTGAATGGGATATGAAGCTGTGGTGGCCGCACACAGAAGCGCTCTATGCGACGCTGCTGGCGCATCACCTGACCGGTGAGCAGCGCTTTGCGGACTGGTTCGCCAAGCTGCACGAGTGGTCGTTCGGGCACTTTGCCGATCCCGAATACGGCGAATGGTACGGCTATTTGCATCGCGATGGCAGTGTGTCGACGCCGCTCAAGGGTGGGATGTGGAAGGGCTTCTTCCATTTGCCCAGGGCGTTGTGGCTGATCATGCGCCTATTGGATCGGATGGATGACGAGAGCACGGCGGGAGGCACGGCATGATCAAAGTAGGCATCATCGGCGCGGGCTCGTACGGCGAGTCGCACGCGCAGGCCATGCGCGAAGTCTCGGATGTTAAGCTGGTCGCTGCCTCGCGCACGAACGCCGAGGCATTGAGCGGCTTCGTCGGCAAGTATGGCGGATCAGCCTACACCGATTATCACGATCTGCTGGCCGACCCGCAGGTCGACGCGGTCGTCATCGCGACGCCGCATCACCTGCACACGGAGATCGTGCTGGCCGCAGCGCGCGCCGGGAAGCACATCCTGCTGGAAAAGCCGATGGCGCCCACGCTGGCGGAATGCGACCAGATCATCAACGCCTGCGCTGAACACGGCGTCACGCTGATGGTCGGCCACGTCAATCATTTCGTGCTCGCCTACGAACGCGCCAAACAGATCCTCGAATCGGGGGAGTTGGGCGAGGTCGTGATGGGCATCAGTACCATGTCGAAGTTCTGGTACGAACCGAACCGGCGCTGGTGGCATCTGCAGGCGGACACCGGTGGCGGCATGCTGCTGACGGCGGGCATTCACTGCCTTGACCGGATGACGTGGCTGATGAACAGCCCGGTGACAAGCGTCAGCGCGCAGTTGATGACGCGCTTCCACGACCAGCAGGCGGATGACGCCGGGATGCTCTTCTTGCGTTATGCCAGCGGCGCGGCGGGCACAATCGTCAGTACGGGTTATGCGCAGGGCGCGCCCAAGCATCTGACGGAACTCACGTGCACGAAAGGCATGATGAACATCGACTACGTGAGCGGCATCAGCATCGGGCGCGATGAGCGCTGGCAGATCGTGGCGGAGACCTCCGATGACAACTGGATGCACAATGCGCTGGTGCGCGAATGGCGCGCTTTCTTGAATTCCGTCGAGCATGGTGCGCCGTCCGCCGTCCCCGGCGATTACGCGCGCCATATCATCGCCGTGATCCTGGCCGCGCAGCAGTCGTCCGCCGCGGGCCGCGAGATCGCACTCTCGGAAGCCGCAGGATGAGCGAGCTCGGCGCATCCGTGCAGCCCATCGCACACTGGGACATCGATCAACTGCGCGTCATCGACGAGTTCTCGTTCGCGGCGTCCGTGCCGCCTCCGGGCGATGGCTCGGTTACGATTGCCTTCTGGTTTCAGGCAGCGGACACGGCGCGCACGCAGGTGATCGCCAACCTGGGCTGCCGTGATGAAGCCGAGTCCGGCTGCGAGATCTGGCTGGACGATGGGCAGCTGCACTTCCGGGTGCGCGATGGCGCGGGTTGCGCGGCGGAGGTCATGCTGGCGTGCGCATCGTCGTCCGAGTGGCGCCATGTGACCTGCATCATCGACCGGGAGCGGAATCGCCTGGAAAGCTATCTTCAGACGACGGACGAGGATGAGCCGATAGCGACCGCCTCGGTGGCGCTCGCCTGCGGGCCGATCCAGACGTCAGCCGATCTCAACATCGGCGGCTACACCGACCCCGCCGGTGGTCACTTCGATCACACTTTTGGCCGTCAGCGGGGAGGCACACTCGATGACTTCCGCATCTATACACGAGCGCTCAGCCGCGCGGAGATCGCCGCCTTTCGGCCCGCTGATGCGCGTCCGCCCATTGCAGAGATCAAGCTGTCATCGAACGTCGATCGGGCGCCGTGTGTGCTGCGCTTTGATGGACGCGATTCTCACGCGGACGACGGCCAGATTCGCGCTTACTGGTGGGACTTTGGCGACGGCTATGCGGATTATGGCGCGCTTGTCGAGCACGAGTATCGCTACGCGGGCGACTACCCGGTGCGGCTCACCGTCCTGAGCGATCAGCATGTCGAGGCGTCGGTTGAACAAAGGCTGACACTGGCGGGGCCGGAGAATCCGCTGCGCTCGCGGCCGGTCTTCGTCAATGGGACGGAGGGTCACGCCTGCTATCGCATTCCGAGCATCGTGCGCGCCGCCACTGGCGATCTGGTCGCTTTTGCCGAGGGACGCTTGCACACGTGCAGCGACTCCGGCCAGCCGATCCGGATCGTTTGCAAGCGAAGCAGCGACAATGGCCGCACGTGGACGCCGGTTCAGATCGTCGCGCAGGACGTGATCGCCGGCCAAGAGTACACGGTGCAGAACTGCTCGCCAGTCGTCGATACCGTCCACGGCACGGGGCGTATCGTCCTGGTGATGACGGCGGCGGAGCATTCTGAGTGGGATCTGGCGCGCGGTACCGGCACGAGCCGCGCATGGTGTGTCGTCAGCGACGATCACGGGCAGACCTGGTCGCCGCCGCGCGACATCACCGCCCAGGTGCATCGACCGGCAGTCATGAACGCCGAGTCCGACTGGCGGATTCAGCGCCCGGCGCTCGGCCATGCGATTCAGCTTCAATCCGGCACGCACCGTGGGCGGCTGTTCCACGCGGGCACGATCACATGCGGCGATCGCAGTGTCTTCAACTCGCAAAATTATGTCTTCTGGAGCGCCGATCTCGGCCAGACGTGGCAGATCGGCGGTGTCGCACCTCAGCCTGGGCTGAACGAAGCAAGCGCGGTCGAACTCCAAGACGGCGCGGTCATGATCAACAGCCGCAGCTATCACGATGAGCAGCCCACCGGCAGGCGCGCAGTCACGCTGGCCGAATTTGACGACTCTGGCGCGGCCCTGTTTGGCGAGACGCGCTACGACGCCGCCTTGATCGACTCCGCGGTGCAGGCCAGCATCCTGCGCTACACCTGGCGTCATGACCTGCAGGATGCCAGCAAGAGCCGGATCGTGTTCGCGAATCCCAGCCACCCACGCGCCCGCAAACGGATGACCGTGCGCCTGAGCGAGGACGAAGGGCAAACGTGGGCGTTTTCGAAGGTCGTCGATCCTGGGCCCGCGGCTTATTCGGATCTGGTCGTGCAGGCGGACGGGCAGATCGGGCTGCTGTATGAGCGCGGCAATCAGGGCGGCATCTGGTACGTGAGTTTCACGCTTGATTGGTTGACGGATGGGCAGGACTCGCTGCGCCACCAAGAAGGGACATGCTGATATGCGCCTGGCGACGTTTGTCTGGGATGGACGCGAACATCTGGGATTGGTTCTGCCGCATCCGCATGCGGGTGGCGATTGGGTCTTTGTTCCGGCGTTGGTGCAAGAACGGCTGGAGCTGTATGCCTCGCGGGGGACAGCACCGTACTTTGTATCGAAGCCCCGCTTCTTCGCGGGCGCAGCGCCGGACGATATGGTCGAGCTGTTGTCGCTTGGCGAGGCGGGCATGAGCGCGCTGCGGCGGATGCATGACTTCTTGCTGCGCTTCCTGGAACAGAGCGACGCCTACATCCTTCAAGTGGCGGGCGCACCGGTCAGCCAGGTGCGGCTGCGCGCGCCGGTTCCGCGACCGCGTCTGTTCTTCGGCCTGGTGCAGAACAGCCCGACCGTCTGGCGGCACATCCCGGAACGCTATCATCTGAACCTATTCCCGCAGGGGCATCAACGCCCGCAAGGATCGGTGTTGGGGCAGGGCGATCCGGTCAGCCTGCCGCAGGCAGATCTGCTCGTCGGCGGTTGGAATCCGGAGCTGGGGGTGATCATTGGGCGTGGTGGACGCGATATCCCGGTTGGCGAGGCGATGCGTCACATCGCCGGGCTGACGGTCGTCTCCGACGTCACATTCGATTATTTCCGCCGCCTCATGTTCGACCAGCCGGAGCCTTACGATTGGTTCGAAGACGCCATGAGTTCGTGGGGCGACAAGAAGTCCGACGCGCGCTCGCCGATGGGGCCATACCTCGTCACGATGGACGAGATTGGCAATCCCTACGACCTGCTCATCTACACCCGGCAAAATGGCTTCCTGCGCGACCGTTCGCACACCGGGGCGATGCACCTGGGTATCGAGCGGACGGTACACTGGTTATCATCGGTCATGACGCTGTACCCCGGCGACGTCATCCACATGGGGACGATGGGCTACGATGGTTCGCCCACGATCGACACCTGGGCGCCCGGCGAAGGCGAAGTGATCGAGAGCGAGATCGAGCGAGTCGGCGTCTTGCGCAATCCGCTCGTCGTCATGTCCGCGGAGGACGAGTGGCGCAGCACTCGCTCTGAAGGGCGCGTCCACCCGTCGCCGGTCGTGCGTGACCTGATCGATCTGGACAGGTCGTCGCTTGCCGATCCGTCAGCCTGGCAGCCGGAGCATGCGCGTCACTTCTGGATCGTCTTCAAGAATACGGCGGCAGCGGACGCCGAAGGGCTGCAAGTGCGCCCGTATCCACGCTTCTTGAATGCGCCCGCCCGCGCGCTGGCCGCCAGCGGCAGCGAGGTCGAAATCCCGGCCAGGGCGGCGAATCTGAGTGTGAGTTGCGAGCTGGCTTGTGTCATCAACCGTCTGACGCACGGCGTCACTGCCGAGGAAGCGGCGGACTCCATCGCGGGTTACGCGGCGATGATCGGCCTGCATGATAGCTCGTTTGCCGACGTCATCCTCGAACCGGCAACGCCGCAAGAGCGCAACTTACCGCAGGTCTACGCCCGTTGGGCCGACGGCTTCAACGTGATCGGTGCGTTATCGCCGCTGGATGATCCGCTGGCGCATGCGTTCTCGCTCTCCGTCTCGGACGTCGGATCGGCGCAGGGAAGCACCGGCGATTACCGTCTGGATGCGGCCCAGGTCATCGCCTTCATCTCGCAGTTCATCACGCTGTTTCCTGGCGACGTGGTCACGCTGGGGTCGCCCGGCCATCAACTGAGCCTGGCGGCAGACGGCGCGGACGGGACGACGATTCGTGCGGAAATCGAGGGGCTGCCCGCCGTCGAGGCTCGTCTCGTGCAGCGGCGGGCATCAGATTCGTGAAGCGACGGATGCGGCCTGCTACATATCGACCAGGGCGCGGAAGTCCGTCGCATTGAGCATTTCGCGCAGTTGCGTACGCAGCGCCTCGGTCAGCGGGATGCGGGGCAGCCGTGGCGACGCGCATTCGAAGCCCAGGATGCCCAGGATTTCGTAGAGCGCGCCCTGGAAACCGACTTTGGACATCGCCGCCGTGACGTGATTGGCGCTGACCTGGAGTTCCTGGGCTTTGACGTAGTTGCCCTGCTCGACGTTGTTGCGGATGGCTTTGTAGACGCCGGGCATGAAGTTGAGCGTCGATCCCACACAGCCGGTGGCGCCCATCATCGCCGCGTAGGCGCACTGCTCGTCCATGCCGGAGAAGATCGTCCAGTCGTCATCGCTTAGTTCGATGATCTGCTGCAGTTCGAACATGTTCGAGCCGGTGTATTTTGTGCCGTTGATCGACGGAATCTGCTTCAGACGCTCCATCAATGCGACCGCATCGAGGCTGGGGTTGAGCAGGTAGGAATAGAGCGAGACATCCGGCACGGCGCTCGCCAGCGTCTCGAAATAGCGCGTGATGATGTCGATACTCTCGTAGAGCGGCGGAATGATGCTGCTGATGCCCGCCGCACCGTGATCGCGCGCGTGCCGCGCCAGGTCGATGGCGTCGCCTGCCGCAATCGCGCCCACGTGGACGAGGATTGGCACGCGTTCCGCGACCTGTTCCAGGACGATTTCGACCAGCCGCTTGCGATCGGTTGCGGGCATGAAGATGCCCTCGCCGGTCGTGCCGCCGACGTAGAAGCCGCTGACGCCCTTCCCGATCAGATACTCGGTTAGTTCACGCAAAACAGACTCGTTGAGTCCGCCCTCAGGCACGTTGGGGGTGACCAGCGCAGGCCAGACTCCGGTATATGGATTGCTCATTGCATGTTACTCCACACGATCACATTGAGTGCCCGGACTCAAGCATCGAACTTGAGGCGCTGGTCACGGTATTGTCGCCAAGTTGCGCGCGCAGTTCGCCGATTTCACGCTGCGCGCCTTCCGCGATGAACAGGGTATCGCCGCGGTGACTGATCAGGTTGAAGCCCCAATTTGCCCACGAGACGGCGCGTTCGACGGTGCCGTTGATGTAGTGAATGCCGACACCGACCGAATGCTGCTGGCAAATGCTGATGACCTTCTGCAGGGCTTCGACGAAGATCGGGTGATCGTATTGCTCCGGCACGCCGTGCGAGATCGACAGGTCGTGTGGGCCCATGAGCACCGCGTCGACGCCGCCAACAGCCAGCAGATCCGGCAGATTGCGCACGCCCGCCGGGCTTTCGATCATGATGACGAGGACAGCATCTTCGTTATACATGGGCAGGTAGGCTTCGCTTTCGGCGCTGGGGAACTTGCCGGTGTTCAGCGCAGTTTGCAGCGCCTCACCCTTGAGCGGGCGATACTTGACCGCACCTTTCAATTGCTTGACCTGCTCCACCGTCTCGATGTAAGGGGCGATGATGCCCTGCGCACCCGCATCGACGCCCATCGCCGCCAGCGCGGCCGAAGGCTCCGGGATGCGCAGCAGCGGGCAAATATTGTAGGCGGCATAGAGCTGTGTCGCCCACGAGATAGTCTCGCGATCGTTGGGGGCGTGCTCGCTCTCCACCCAGATGAAATCCAGCCCGCGGTTGGCAAAGAAACGGGGCCAACGTGGGTGCCCAAACCCCTCTAGCGCAATGCCATAAACGCGCTTCCCACTGGTTAAGGCTTGTCGAAGTTTTTTTCCTCGCATCGTCGTCGTCTTTCGTTGTGCTAGAGGACAAGGTGCGGATCTACCGCGTCTCGTAACCCGTCGCCGATGAAATTCACACACATCACGGTCAGCACGGTCATGAATGCCGGCGGAATCCACATCCACGGCAGATTGCGCAAAATATCAAGGTTGCGTGCGGTTTCCAGCATGTTGCCCCAGCTCGGTGCGGGCGGCGGAACGCCCAGTCCCAGGAAGCTCAACCCGGCCTCGGTCAGGATGGCAGAACCCACGCTAAAGGTGATCAGCGCCACCAACGGCGCAAAGGTGTTCGGCAGAATATGAGCAAACATGATGCGCCGGGCCGGAATGCCCAGCGTATGCGCCGCCAGCACGAATTCCTGCTGTTTGTAGGACAGGAACTGGCCGCGGATCAATCGCGCAACTGGCGGCCAACTGAGACCGCCAATGATCAGCAAGATGCTCCACACGTTACGCGGCAGCAGCGCCGCCAGTGTGAGCATGATGACGATGCTCGGAAACGTCATGACGACATCCGTCAGCCGCATCAAGATCATGTCGACCCAGCCGCCAAAATAGCCGGAGAACGCGCCGACCACCGTGCCGATGACGGTTGCGATCGCCGTGGCGCCGAGACCGACGACCAGTGAGACGCGCGCGCCATGCACGGTGCGGCTCCATACGTCACGCCCGACGCGGTCGGTGCCGAACCAGTGCTCCGCACTGGGCGCTGCGGATCGGTTGCGCAAATCGACCTGGTCGTATTCGTAACGTTCGATGACGGGCGCGAAAATGGCTGCGATTGAGAGCACGATCAGAATCGCGGTGGCGATGACCGCCATCCGGTTGCGCAGGAACCGGCGCAAGATGCGAGCACTGATGGAATCGCGCTTGGGCGCTTTGATCTGGGCAATCGCGGGTTGCGCAATACTAGTCATAACGAATCCGTGGGTCTACCACCGCGTAGGCCATATCCGTGACGATGTTGCCCACCAGCACGACGATGGCGATGACGAGGTTCATCCCCATCAGCAAGGGCACATCACGCCCGTTGACCGCTTCCAGATAGAGCGTCCCCATGCCGGGCCAGCTGAAGATGGTTTCCGTGAAGACTGCGCCGACCACCAGATTGGGCAGGCTCAGGCCGATGACGGTCACGACCGGCAGCAGGGCATTTGGCACCGTGTGCGCCCAGGTGACGGCGCGCTCGCTGAGTCCCTTGGCGCGGGCTGTACGCACGTAATCTGAGTGGATGACTTCGAGCATGCTGAATCGTGTGTAGCGCATGTAGGTCGCCACGTAGTTGAGGCTCAGCACTGTCGCCGGCAAAATCAGATAGTAGAGCGAGTCGCCAAACGTCGCCGGTCGGTCGACCGGGCGCATGCCACCGGTCGGGAACCAGTGCAGTTGAATCGAAAAGATGAACAGCGCGACAATTCCGGTGACGAATGCGGGCATCGAAATGCCGAGAAACGAGAGGCCCGTCAACGAAAAGTCCCAGAATGAATATTGGCGCAGGCCGGTGAAGACGCCGAGCGGCACACCGACCGCGATGCCAATGACGATTGCCAGCCCGATCAAGGGCAGACTGGCCGATAGGCGGCGACCCACGACGGTGGCGACCGCTTCGCCATCGGTGAACCGGTAACCCAGATCGCCCTGGATGACGTTGCCGACCCAGTTCAGATAGCGAACCGGAAGCGGTTGATCCAGCCCGAAACGCGCGCGCAATTGGTCGAGCGCTTCCGGCGACATCTGAACTTCCGGACTCACGAAGTAATCTGCGACGTCACCTGGAGCCAATTCCATCAAGCCAAACACGATCATGGTGATGGCAATCAAAACCGGAATGGTCAGTAACAAGCGGCGCAACAGGTACTTAGCCATGGGCGTTGCTCCTGCAGTGCATCCCTAACTCTGATCGACGAGGCATCAGTCTGGGGCAAGGATAGCGCCTTGCCCCAGGATCGCGAGCAGTTAGCTGCTCACACTCCAGAGTTCTGGATGATCTTCATAGGGGCCACCGCCGCCAGCCGGGAACCAGTAGAAGTCCTGGAGGCTGCTGGAACCCACACCAAAACGAACCGCCGTCCACATGTAACCCTCGGTGGCGTTCTGGTTCTGGAACTTGCAGATGTCCTGCAGCAGCCCGACGTAGGTATCGGGATCGCTTTCGACGCGCGCCTTGGCGATCAGGTCGTCAAGCTCGGGGAAGGCCATACCCATGAGCGGCTCGCCATCGGTCGTATCAAAACCGCCCGCCACGTAGAAGTTGAACGGGAAGTTGCCCAAGGTGACGCCGATGCCACGATAGGAGATGTCCCAGCCTTCGCCGGTGTAGAAGTACGAGTTGTAGGTGGGGACGTCCTGCGGCAGCGGGGTGACCTGCACGCCCACATCGGCCAGGAACGCCTGCTGCGCCGCCATGGCATCGTTGTGGAACTGGTTGTTGTAGTAGGTCGCGATTTCGACGTTGCGCGAGTAATCCCAACCGGCCTCATCCAGCAGTTGGCGCGCCATGTCGGGATTGTAGGCGTAGTCGTTCAGTTCAGAGGCATCCGGCCACATGCTTGGGAAGCCAGCCAGGCACGGCACGACCTGCGCGGTGCCCTGCAGCACGGTTTCCGCAATCGCCTGGCGGTCGATGGCATACAGGAACGCCTGGCGCACGCGCACATCCTGGAAGATCGGGTCGCGATAGTTGAAGATGAAGTAGTTGGTCACGCCCGACGGGCCCTGATACAGATCGAAGTTCTCATCTTCACCGAGGCGCAGGGCCACGTCGCCGCTGGCATAGGTGAACTGAATCTCGCCGCTTTCCAGGGCCAGGATGGCCGAGGTCTCGTCTTCGAAGTAGCGGTTGATCAGGCGGTCAAGCTTGGGCGCGCCGTCCCAGTAGTTGGGATTCGGCACCAGTGCCCAGAACTGATCGGCGACGTATTCATCGTGCATGAACGGGCCGGTGCCGATCGGGTTGGTGAAGAACCAGTCGGTGTTCTGGTAGTCTGCCGGATTCATGTCGCTGAGCGCGTGTTCAGGCAGCACCCAGAGGAAGATCGTGAAGAACGGCAGGCGCGGATTCGGCTCGGTCAGCGCGATTTCGACTGTTAGATCGTCGATGGCGGTGACGCTGGCAACGTTCTCAGCCGACAGCGATGAGAATGATGAGAACTGGGTCGCAGCGTCGGGATTGAGCGCGAGATTGAGTGAGAACACCACATCACTCGCGGTGAAGGGTTCGCCATCGTGCCAGAGGACGCCTTCGCGAAGGTTGAACGTCCACACGGTGTAGTCGTCATTGGCCGACCAGCTCGTCGCCAGCGACGGCGCGACACCGCTCGTATCGGGGGACAGGGTCGTCAGCGGTGACCAGATCTTCGACAGCCAGGTACGACCGGCAGTGTCCATGAACGGGATGACCTTGGGCGCGCCACCCGGCCCGACATCGAAGGCGCCGATCAGCGTGCCACCGCCGCCGCCCTGAGCACTCACGGGCGCGATTGTGAGGGTGAAAATCGCCAGTAAGAACAAGAATACGAGAAACTTCTTTGCCATCTTATCTTTGTCTCCTTCAACGTGATCAGCAATACCGAATGCAATCTCCCATTCGCGAATATCCCGTTTCACCTCCTTCGCTTTGTTCGAACTGCAAGCGGGAAGAAGGACTTCGAACGACGCTAATCGTCGATGTACCCTAACTTCTGTGAAATCATGCGCGCGGCCTTACACACGGCTTCGCTCAGCTCCGCGTCGCGCTTGGCGGGCATGCGCTCCTCAGGCGCGGAGATGCTGAGCGCTGCGACCGTCTGCCCGGTGAAATCGCGCAGGGCCGCGGCCAGGCAGCGCACGCGCTCGCCAGTCTCGCCGTTATCCGTAGCGTAGCCGCGTGCGCGAATACGCTCGACTTCGCGCTCAAGCTCTTCGGCGGTCGTGATGGTCGTCGGTGAAAAGCGAGGCAGTCCGCGTTTGGTGACGACTTCCTGACGCACTTCTTCCGGCATGTAGGCGAGCATGACTTTGCCCAGCGCGGTTGAATGCGCAGGCGCGCGCTTGCCGATGCGGGTGTACATGCCCTGGGTTTGCAGGCCCTCGACGCGCTCGATGTAGACGATCTCGCCCTCACTCATGACGGCCAGGTGAACCGTCTCGTTGACGCGCTGCATCAGCGCTTTCATGATCGGCATGGCGATGGCTGCCAGGTTGATCTGGCGAATGACCGCGCCGCGCAGATTGAGAAAGCGAACGCCGAGCGTGTATTTATGCGTGTCCGGGTCTTGCTCGACGTAGCCCAGCTCTTGCAGCGTCTTGAGCAGGCGATGGCTGGTGCTCAGCGGCAGATTATTGGCCGCGGCAAGCTCGGTGATACCGAGGCTTGTATCGGCGGTGGCCATCGTTTCCAACAGGGCGAAGGAACGACGAATAATGGTGTTCATAAAAACACGACCATAGCAACCACAATGTTTTGAATGAAAGATACTATAGGGCGCGCGCGGCTGTAAACCGGTTTTTCCGCTCAGTGGAAACAGTTTTCAGCGATCTGAGATGCTCATGAAAGCGGCTGCCATGGCTCTGGAAGTCGTATGCCGGATCGCTGCTGCCGATTCACGCTTGAAAATTAGCGGTGATCCTGTCAACGTTTAAGCATCGGGAATGCGCGCCAAAGACGGCGCGCCATGTGGACACGATCGGCTAGAGGGAATCATGAAACGGATTGGCTTCATTCTGAAGGTCAAGCAGGAAGTCATCGAAGAGTACAAGCACCATCATCGCAACGTGTGGCCTGAGATGCAGGAAGCGCTCAAAGCGACGGGCTGGCACAATTACTCGCTCTTCATGCGCGATGACGGGCTGCTGTTCGGCTACTTTGAAACGCCAGAGTCGCTGGAGGCGGCCCAGGCGGCCATGCGCAAGAGGGAAGTCAATGCGCGCTGGCAGGCGATGATGTCGTCCTTCTTTGAGCTACCGCCGGGCGCGCATCCGGATCAGATGTTGATCCAGATGGAAGAGGTTTTTCACATCGACTGAGCGCTCTACAACCGGCAAGTATGGCGCAGACGGTGCAGTCGACCGGAGCATCTCACGCTCTCGGTAACTGCGCCGTTTTTACGCTTTGAACAGGCCACGGCGTTCGTTGAAAGCCTGCCCTACGACTGCTTGACAAGCATTACATTTTGCACTACATTGATTTTGAAGAAAACGATTTCTCCCCCGATTTTTCTCCGCACCCCCTCTGAAGTCTGAAAATCGGGCCGTGGTGACATATTTACTGGCGTTTCACGTCTCGTTTCTGGCGCATTCGTAGCAATATTGCGATCCTATCAGGCTGCTGCAAGAAAACGATTACTACGGACTATTACTTATGACGAGACCCACGATTAAGGACGTCGCGGAGCGTGCCGGGGTATCCAATGCCACGGTTTCGCGCGTTTTGAACAACAATCCTCACGTCGATGACAATCTGCGCTCGCGTGTCATGGAAGCCGTCAGCACGCTTGGCTACCAGCCCAACCGGGATGCGCGTCGGTTGCGCGCGCAGTCGAGCAATGTGATCGGCCTGATCATCTCGGACATCCAGAACCCCTATTTCATCTCGGTCATCGGCGGTGTAGAAGATGCGGCCTACGCGCGCCAGATGAACGTCATCCTCTGCAATTCCAACGAGGATCTGTCCAAACAGGCCATGTATTTGCGCGTCATGGAAGCGGAGCGCGTGGCGGGACTTATCATTGTGCCCTGCCACTGCAATCAGGCCGACGACATCCTGCAACTGAGCAAGACCGGCATCCCGATCATTTTGCTCGACCGCGTCCTCGTCAGTGGCAACATGGACGCCGTGCTGGTCGATAACGTGCGTGGGGCACAGGAGGCGGTCACGCACCTGATCGAACTCGGTCACCGGCGCATCGCCCTGATCGGCGGCCCGGCCTACGTGCAAACAGGCCGCGATCGTAACCAGGGCTATCGCAATGCGCTGATGGCTGCGGGCTTACCGATTGACGAGCACCTGATTCGAAGCGGCGATTTCAAGATGGAGAGTGGCTACCGGTTGACCAGTGATCTGGTGACCAACGGCGATCCGCCGGATGCGATCTTCGTCGCCAACAACCTGATGACGCTGGGAACGCTGCGTGCCCTGCGTGAGCTGCGCATTCGCGTGCCCGAAGACATCGCACTGGTCGGCTTCGACGACATGCCGTGGTCGGGCGATCTGTATTCGCCGCTGACGGCTGTCTCACAGCCCACCTATGAGCTGGGGCAAGAAGCGGTGCACCTGCTGCTGCGACGCCTGGCCGATCCGGAAGCGCCGTATCGCACCATGACCTTGCAGACGCGCCTGGTGGTGCGCGAGTCGTGCGGCGCACAGTTGAGGAACTAGGGTAGAGAAAATGGTGAACATATCGTCGTCAACAGATGGTGCCGCTCAGGATGTGCCTGTCATCCTGAGCATGCGCGAGATCACCAAGCGCTTTCCCGGCGTGACCGCGCTCGATAACGTGTCTTTTGACCTGCACGCGGGCGAGGTCCATGGCCTCGTCGGCGAGAATGGCGCGGGCAAATCGACGCTCATGAAGATCATGAGCGGCACCTACACGGACTATGGCGGCCAGATGCTGATGGAGGATCAGGTCGTCGCCTTCCACGATACCCGCGATGCGCAGAACGCGGGCATCGCCATGATTCATCAGGAGCTAAATCTGGTCTCGGAGCTGACGGTCTACGAGAACATCTTCCTGGGGCGCGAATTCAAGACGCGCTTTGGTGTGATCGACCGGCGTGCCATGCGCCAGGCGGCGGAAAAACTGATGAGCGACCTGGGGCTGGATATCGACACCAATCGCATGGTGGGGCAGTTGCGCGTGGGCCAGCAGCAGTTGGTCGAAATCGCTAAGGCGCTCAGCCTGAACTCACGCATCATCATCATGGATGAGCCAACCTCCGCGCTGACCGAGTCTGAAGTCGGCTATCTGTTCCAGGTCATTCGCGGGCTGCGACAGCGTAACGTCGCGGTCATCTACATCTCGCACCGGCTGGACGAAGTCTTCGCCGTGGCCGACCGGATCACCGTGCTGCGCGATGGGCGCATGATCGGTTCCGAACTGACGCAGAAGCTGACCCGGCGCAAGCTGATCAACCTGATGGTCGGGCGCGACCTCGAGGTGCTCTACCCGAAGGAGACGGTCGACATCGGCGATGTCCTGCTGCGCGTCGAGAACCTGTCATACGTGCAGGGACGCCATCACATCCTGAAAGACATCTCGATCCAGGTGCGCCGGGGGGAGATCGTCGGCATCTCCGGGCTGATGGGCGCCGGGCGGACCCAGCTTCTGGAAGCGCTGTTCGGCGTGTATCCGCCGGAGTCGGTGACAGGTGGCATCTTCCTGAACGGCCAGCCGGTGCATTTCCATTCGCCCAATGAGGCGATTGCCAGCGGCGTCGGCCTGATTGCGGAAGATCGCAAGCAGCAGAGCCTGGTGCTGGAGCGATCGGTGGCGGAGAACGCGAGCCTGGCGGCTTTGCGCCGGTTCATGAATCGCCTGGCGGTCATCAACCAGCGGGCCGAACGGCAGGCGGTGCAGGAGGTCGTCCGCGAACTGAACATCAAGACGCCGACCATCGAGACGGAAGTGGCGAACCTGAGCGGCGGCAACCAGCAGAAAGTCGTGCTGGGCAAATTCCTGCTGACGGAGATCGTGTTGTTCCTGCTCGACGAGCCGACGCGCGGCATCGACGTCGGCGCCAAAGCCGAAATCTACGCCCTGGTCAGCGAACTGGCCAAACAAGGGATCGCCTTCCTGCTCGTCTCCAGCGAGATGCCAGAGCTGCTCGCTGTTTGCGACCGCATTTATGTCTTATGCGATGGCCGCCTGACGGGCGAGTTTCCGCGCGATGAATTCAACCAGGAAGCGATCATGGAGGCCGCTACCCGCTTTAACGATCAGGTCGATCAGCCCTCATCAACGCACGAGGAAGTGAAACTATGAGTACGACAGTCACGAGCGTTCAGTCCAGGACCCGCCTTCAACTCGAGTTGACTGACGTTCTGGCGCTGGCAAGCGCGGCTTTGATCCTGATCACCTTTGTGGCGCTGCCCTGGATGAGCGAGTCCGGCAACGCGGTCACCGGCCTGGGGCTGCTGGTTTCGGCGACGTCGCCATTGACGGCGGCATTCCAGAACGGCTTGACGGATCTGCGTTGGGCGCTGGCCCTGATTCCGCTCGGCGCCATCCTGGCGGGTGGCGCGGTCTGGTGGCGTGTCACCGGTCACATCCCCGGCACGACGTGGGTGATCCGGATCGCCAGCCTGCTGCCAATGGCTTACTTCATCCTGTTCTGGGCGCGGGATCGGCAATATGTCGACGCGCCGTTGGCTCAGGCGAGCGGCTTCGGGTTCTGGTTGGTCTTCTTTGTATCCGCCGCGTTGCTGTTCATCGCCTTCAGTTACAAGCCCGCCGAGGCTGCCATCGCTTCGCCGACGCGTGCGCTGGGCGGGCGGAGCTGGCTGCGCCAACAGTGGGATCGCGTGAGCGAGAGCCCGCGCCTGTCCGCTGCCATCGCCTTCATCTTTCGCTTCCAGAGCTTTTTCGGCCTGATCATCGTCTTTGCGCTGGCCGTCATCTTTTCGCCGATTCGCAATGACGCCAACATCTTCTTGAGCACGCGCAACCTGAGCAACGTCTCGCGCGATGTGGCGGAGACGGGCATCCTCGCCGTCGGGCAGATCCTCGTTATCATCATCGCCGGCATCGACCTATCCGTCGGCTCGGTCGTCGCGCTGACGGCAACCGGCGTCGCCTTCCTCGTCATGCGCGATCAGGTCGCGGCAGCGCCCGCCATCCTGCTGATCCTGGGGCTGGGGCTTTTCATTGGCTGGTGGAACGGCTGGACGTCGGAGCGCTTCAAGATTCCGTCGTTCGTCACCACGTTAGCGATGCTGAGTATCGCCCGCGGTATCGCGCATATCTGGTCGAGCGACATCGCGGTGCCCATCTCCTACGGCCCCGGCGGTGCCGACCCGCTGTTCGAGATCATCGGCGAACGAATCAATGGGGTGTTTCCCGTCCCCGCCATCATCATGTTCGTCGTCGCCGCGATCATGGCGCTGATCTTGCACTACACAGGCTTCGGAAGACATCTCTACGCCATCGGCGGCAATCAGACGGCTGCGCGGCTGTCCGGCGTGGCCGTGACGCGCATCAAGATTTTCGCGTTCATGCTGTGCGGCTTTTTCGCGTCGATGGCGGGCATCCTGCATGCGGCTCAGCTCAACCAGGGCAGCCCGAACGAGGCGGTCGGTTATGAACTCAATGCCATCGCTGCGGTTGTCATCGGCGGGGCCAGTCTTTCCGGCGGCAAGGGCACCATCATCGGGGCTGTGGCCGGTGCCTTCATCCTCGGCATCCTCGACAACATGCTCAGCCTGAACAACGTGAATAGCAACGTCCAACTGGTGACGAAAGGGTTGCTGGTGGTCGCGGCGGTCGGTCTGCAGCGGTTGCAGCCGCGCACGGCTGAATAACAACGGATTATCCCTCCGGGTCAACATCGTAGTCTTCATCGCATGAATACGGTTCTGCTTGTTTCGACAAGTTGAGCAAGGAGGTGCGACGGAAATAAACAAGTGCGAACTCTTCGCCGGATATTTGAAGTAAGGATTAGTATGAACAAGCGTATTCTCGTCCATATACTGTTGCTCATGATCGCTATTTTGCTCGTAAGTTTCACTGTTGTTTCGGCCCAGGACGGATGGACAGCCTACACCGACGATATTCTGGGTGGTGGGACGGTCAAAGAAGCAGCGCGCGCTGATGGCCCGCTCCCGGCAGGCTGCCCGCTGCCAGAGGCGAAGGATCACTACGTGATCGGCATGTCACAGGCGAACCGCGCGGAGCCCTGGCGCGAGGCGATGGACAGCCAGATCGCGGCAGCCGCAGCGGCCTATCCGGAGTTCGAGGTGATCTTCCAGGATGCGGCCCAGGACAACGCCGATCAGGTCAGCGACGTCGAGAACCTGCTGACGCAGGGCATCGACCTGCTGATCATCTCGCCGAACGAAGCAGCGCCGCTCAACGCCGTCGTGAAAGAGGCGTGGGATAGCTGTATTCCGGTGATCGTGCTCGATCGCAACCTGGTCGACCCGAACTACTCGATGTTCATCGGCGCGGACAACGTCGCTATTGGCGAGGCTG
>JADLAY010000071.1 GCA_020849765.1 Anaerolineae bacterium | reverse complement strand
GGCGGCGAAAGCCAGAGCAGGTTTGCTGTTATTGGCAGCTATTGTTGTGCTCATTTTACCGTGGTTGAGCGCCACGACCTGCCACGCTGCACCAGCCTCCTACGTCGAAACTCATTCACCCCCGTACGTTTCATATTCTAGCATATCTGCTCGCACTGTTGAAGCCGTTCGCGGATTTCATAGACAATACTTATGCACCGGCGAGCAAACCTTCGACCGCGTCGGCGGCGCGCTCTGGCCCGCCGAGCGCGGCCAGCTCGCGTGCGAACTCGCGGCACGTCTGCGCCACCTGATCGTCGGCGCGCAGGGCGAGCGCCGCTTGCAGCAGCATGCCCTGGCGCACGTCATGCGCGCTCAGGTTGAGTCCGACCTTGGCCTGGGCGGCGCGCCGCGCCTGTCCACGTTGATCGGCGGCGTGCGGGACGACGATCTGCGGGACGCCGTGCAGCAGCGCCGCGTGCGTCGTGCCCATGCCGCCGTGATGGAAGATCAGGCTCGTGCGCGGTAGCAAATGATCGAACGGCGCCCAGTTGAGCAGGCGCGTCCCCGGCGGGAGCGCGGCCTTGAGCTGCGCTTTCTCATCCGCCGTGTACGGGTGATAACCGATGACGACGACCGGAATACAGCCCGCGCGCGCCGCGGCCTGCGCCGCCCAACTGAAGAAGCCGAGTTCGCCCGCGAACGTCGTGCCGAGTGTGACCAGCGCCAGCGGTGCCTCTGCCGGGATCGCGCTCAGCCACGCGGGCGCATCATCCTGCAGAATCTCCGGGCTGCCGCCGACGAACAACGTTTGAGGCAGCAGGTGTTCCTCTTCGGCGGCGTACCAGCGGCGTGAGAAATAGCTGACGTGCAGATGCGGACTCAGGATCGACGGCGTTGGGCCGGGCGAGAAGGAGCGCCCGATCAGGCCGAAGCGGCGGCACAACCGATCCAGACGATCGCGGCTCTCGCTGCCGAGCGACTTCTGCACCGGGAACAGGAATTCATCGTCGAGGTCTTGCTGAGCGATCCAGCCGCAGACGACAAGCGGCAGATCGAGCGCTTCGGCGGCCAGCGCGGCAGCCGTCAGGAACGGATCGGTCACGATCAGATCGGGCTGGCCGACTTCCTGCGCCAGCGCCAGGATCGCCTCGACCGCCGCGCCAACGAGATCTTCACTCAGCCAGGTGTCGAGCGCACGCCGGTAGCGCAGCATGACGGCGTCGGCGGGTGCCAGGGTGCTCAGGTCGGGCGCGGGCGGTGGCGGCCACAGCCAGCCCGTCTTGTCGACGGACATGAAGGGGAGACCCGCCCGTTCGACCGCCCCACGCAGCCCTTCCTGGCTGACCCAGGTCACGGCGTGCCCGCGCGCTTGCAGGGCCTGCGCGGTCTTCAAGAAGCCACCCCAGTCGGTATGCGAATACAATGGGGCGGACATGCACCAGATTCGAGCCATCAATCACCAATATGCTCAGACATCGTGGGGATAGTATACGAGGCTTGTGCGATCTCGTGTAGGTATGCCGCCCGATTCACCGCGTGCGGCGGCGCCAGCGCTCTTTAATCGAGATGGCCTCGCCGGAGATGTCGGTCGCTTCGAGGAAATCCGTCACCAGGCGGGGGAAGCGCTCATCTTCCAGCATCGGGTAGTGGCCGACGTTGGGCAGCGGCGGCGGCATCAGCAGGTTGTCTTTACTCTGCGTCACGTAGCGCAAGATCTCCTCGTTCGGCGGTTCGATCACCTTGTCTGCGCCGCCGTGCAGGATCAGCGTCGGCATCGTCAGCAGCCAGATCGTATCCAGCATCGGCCCGGCGTCGAAGGTCGAGACGGAGCCTCGCAGGGCACGCAGGTCGGTCTTGGCGATGTCCAGGCTGAGCTTGTCGTAGCTCGGTTCGCCACGGCGGAAACAGCGGCTCAACAGGACGTCGGGTGGCGTCGTCTCCAGCAGTTCGGCCAGCGGGTTGAAGACCGGTGCTTCGTAGCGGCGCAGCGTCGGCGCGCTCGGCGTTTCCTCGGCCACGCGTCCCTGCCCCTGCGCAGCATAGGCGGCCAGGGCGGCGCGCATGGCCGAACTGGGGCTGAGGATGGTCGGCGCATCCGGCTCCATGCCATCGCGCGAAGGGCGATTCTCCGTCTGCTGCATGATCTTGCGCGCAACTGGCGACCGCTGCTCCAGATCGCCCGTGTCGTAAAGCGGCGCGCTGACCAGCACCATGCGCGGCACCCGCGTGGGATAGCGGCGGGCGAATTCCGCCGAGACGATGGCGCCCAGGCCATGGCCGATGATGGCGGTCTTGGTCAAGCCGAGCGACTTGGTGAAGTCGGCCAGCATCTCGATTTGATGCTCGATCGAGTAGCGGGTGGGGTTTTTGCCGGAGTCGCCGAAGCCGAACAGATCGAGCGCGTAAACACGGAATTTCGATTGCAGGAACTGCATCGTGGGCACCCAGTAACGCCAACTGCCGAGCCAGCTATGCACGAGCACAACCGGTCGCCCGTGTCCGAGCACCTCATAGTGCACTAACTCATCGTCAACCGTGATTGCACTCATCGCCTATCCTGTGCCACCGCCGAAAGACTGCGCCCGGCAACGTGCATCACCCGCGTGACCACGTTCCCGGTTCTGCTCTGGCCGCCCGTTACTTGACGCCGTTCTTGAGGATTTCACTCACGCGCTCGATCAGATCCTGAGGCGCGAAAGGCTTCAGGATGTAGGCGGCAGCGCCGACGTTGATCCCTTGCTGGATCTCTTCATCCTGGCCTTTGGCCGAAAGGAAGACGATCGGCACGGATTTGAGCGCGTCGATTTGTTTCATCTGCTCACAGGCCTGGTAACCGGTCAGGCGCGGCATACGCACGTCCATAAGGATCAGATCGGGCTGCACCTTCTGCGCCTCGTCGATAGCCGCCGCGCCATCGCCGACGGTAGTCACGGTGTGCCCGGCGTAGGAGAGGGTGAATTGGATCAGCTCGCGGATGTCACGTTCGTCTTCAGCTACCAGGATGTTCGCCATCGTCTAACTTTCCGTTGTTTGCGTCTCAATACGTTCCGGCTGCCCCTGTCCGCCAAAGTGGATCGGCAGCTCGATGTAGAAGGTCGTCCCCTTGTTGGGCACCGACTCGAACCAGATGCGCCCGCCGTGCATTTCGACGTACTGGCGCGCGATCGGCAGCCCCAGGCCCGTGCCGGAGACGGCCATCACCAGGGCGTTCTGCTCGTAGCGCTCGAAGCGGTTCCAGACGCGTTCCTGGAACTCCTCCGGGATGCCGATGCCGGTATCCTTGACGCTGATCAGCACGTGCTCGTTGTCCGGCTGCACACCGGCGACGACCTCGATCTTGCCCTGGCTGGGCGTATAACTGTAGGCGTTTTCGACCACGTTGGCGAGGATCTGGCGCAGCTTGTCGCGGTCGGCGCGGATCTCCGGCAGCGCCGGGTCGATCTGCGTCTTGACGTCGATCTGCTTGACGGCATAGTCCGATGTCGCCGCCGCCGTCTCCAGCACCTCGGTGATGATGGCCGCCAGCGGGATCGTTTCGAGCGCCAGCGTTTCGCCGCCGGAATCGATGGTCGAGATCAGCAGCAGGTCGTTGACCAGGCCGACCATGCGCTCGGTATTCTCGCGGATCGTCGTCACGAAGCGCGACTGCTGATCGTTCATCGAGCCGCCGACACCCATCGTCATCAGGTCGGCGTAGCCCTTGATGCTCGTCAGCGGCGTGCGCAGTTCGTGCGACACGTTGGCGATGAATTGGCCCTTCATCCGTTCGACCTCGACGTCGCGCGTGATGTCGCGGAAGACGGCCACCGTCCCCAACGACTCGCCGATCATCACCGGCGAAAGCTGCACGTTGATGACGCGCTCGCCCAGGTTGAAGCGTTCAATCGAGAGCTTGCCACCGTGTAAGCGCGCTTCCGCCACCCAGCGATCCAGCGCCGCCGCCCACTCGGCATTCGTCTTGATGATGGCCTTCGCCACGCGCGGCAGCGTTTTATGCTCCACCTGCTGGCGGGCTGTTTCGAGGATGCGCTCGGCGGCCTCGTTGAGCAGCATGATGCGGTCGTTGGCATCGACCACGACCACGCCGTCGGCAATACTTTGCAGGATGGCCGCGCTCTTGCCGCGCTCCTCACGCTCGGAGCGGAGCAGCAGGTTCAATTGTTCGTTCTGATCTTTGATCAGCGTGACCAGTTCGGCGTCCTTCAAGGCGGAGCCGATCTGGTAGGCGGCGGCGCTCACCAGCTTGAGCTGCGCTTCGCCAAAGATAGCCGGTTTGCGGCTGAGGAAGATGGCGACGCCCTTTTCATCTTCCGGCGCGCCCAGCGGCGCACCGACCGCGCTGCGCCAGTCGGCGTCGACCGACAGGTTCTCGTTCCAGTAGGGCACGCGGTGCAGATCGTCGACCATGACGGCCTGGCGCTGCTGCATCACCCAGTCGCCGAACATGTCGGCGGGATGCTTCGCCTTCGCCGCCGGGTCGACCGCTTCGCTGGTGGAGGCGTCACAGTAGAGGCGCTCGATGCCGACGTCGTAGAGCAGCAGCAGCCCCTCGTCCGCGCCGACCGTCTCCGTGGTGAGCGCCAACGCGCGGTTGAGCGCGGCGTTCATGTCTTGCTGCGTGCTGACCAGCTCGGACGTGACGCGATAGAGCGTATCCAGCCGGTCGCGCTCGAGCTGGAGTTCGAACGTGCGCTCGCGGACGCGCTCGTTGATCTCGGCGAACAACTGCGCGTTCTGGATGGTCGCGCCGAGCTGCGTGCCGATGGTGGTCAGAATACGTTGATCGTTGAGGCCGAACGGGCGCGACTCAATCTCATCGCGCACGGCCAGCACACCCACGACCTGATCGCCGGCGATCAGCGGCACGCCCAGGTAGCGCTTGGCCTCGCCCTCGCCGTTGACGATGCCCAGATTGCGCCGCACCTCGTCGATGCTGGGGTGCTCACCACCGAGCGGCAGCGGACGGCGATTCTTGATGATGAACGATACCTCGTCGGAACCGAGCCTGCGCGGCTCGATCACGTATTCGACACCGCGGCGCGCGGCCATCGGGAACGAGATCGTGTTCGTCCTGGTGTCGTACAGCGCGACGTAGACGTCCTGCGCATCGGTCAGGTACGGCACCTGCTCGCGGATGATGCGGATCATCACGTCGATGTCCATCGTCGACGAGATGGCGCGGCTGAGATCGTTGATCACGAGCGACTGCGCGACCTGATTGGCCGTCTCGGTCGACAGGCGCGCGTTCTCGATGGCGATGGCGGCCTGGGCGCCCAGAGCCTGGGCCATGCGGCTCTCGCGATGCGTGAACAGGCGATGCGGCGTCAGGCTGTCGATCTGAAGCAGGCCGATGCCTTCGTCGCGCGCTTTGAGCGGCACAAAGATGCGCGTCACGACGCCCTTCGCCCGCATATCCTCGGTCTCCACGAGGTCGGACGTCGCATCGTAGCGGATGATGATGACCTGCAAGTCCTGCATCGCCCGCCGCTTGGTCGGGTACTCGAACAGGCTGAAGGTCGTCTTCGGCTCGGTCATTTCTTCGCGCGTGCCGCTGCGATTGAAGTCGACCATGACTTCGAGTTCTTCTTCGATGTTGTCGTAGAGCAGCAGCAGGCAGTCGTCCATGTCGAGCGCCTGCACCGTCAGGCGGACGACGCTCTGGAACACCTCGTCCAGGTCGAGCGTGAACGAGGTCGCGTGCGCGGCTTCGAGCAGTGTCTCCAATTCGCGCGTGCGGATCATCGTCTGTTCGAGCAGGTTGGCGTTCAGGAGCGCGAACGACGCCTGATTGGCGATCAGCAGCGCCAGGTCGACCTTGGCCGCATCGACGCCGCCCGGCAGCTTGTAATACTCGATCTCGAACATGCCGCCGGTTTGCCCGCCGACGAGCAGCGGCACCAGCATGTAGGCCGCCAGACCGCGCTCGGTCATCTCGGCGAACAGCGGGTGATCGTGCGGTAGTTCGTGCACGTCGTTGATGATCAGCGGCGCGGGGCTGCTGAAGGCGTGGCGCAGCGCCGCATTGTCGTTGACATGGTACGTCTGCGACGGTTGTTCCTCGCCGCGCGGATAGTCGACGATTACGCGCGCCAGATGCAGCTCGCGCTCGAAGACGTAAGCGTGACCCTTGCTGCCGCCCAGCAGCAGCGCGATCTCGCGCAGGGCGATTTCAAGGATGTTTTCGGTGTCGAGCGACTGTGCCAGCGCCATCGACACGCGGTTGATCAGGCTCAGGCGCTCCATCTGCGTCGTCGTCTCGTCGAACAGCGTCGCATTCTGCAGCGCGACGACGACCTGATTGGCGAAGGCCAGCCCGGCCTGCTCGGCGATCGCGTCGTAGTAATCCGGCTGATCTTTGGCCAGGGCGATTACGCCCGTGACCGAGCCTTGCTGCATCAACGGCACGCCGAGCCAACTCTGCCCACTCGCCGCGTTCAGCGGCGGCTGCGTGCCATTGTTGACAGTGACCGAAAGCGTGCGGTGTGTGTCCATGATCTGCTGCAAATGCTCGTCGCCGCCGATGTCGACGCGCGTACCCGGCGCCTGCGGCGTGCCGCCGCGTGCGGCCTCCAGGTAGAGCGCATCTCCGTCGCGCCGCCACAGCGCCATCGTGTCGTACGGCAGCACGCGCTGCATGGCGTCGAACATCACGTTGATGACCGCCTCGCGGTCGAGCGATGCCACCAGTTGGCTCGACGCATCGGTCAGCGCGGCCAGTTGGCTTGCGCGCGTTTCCAGGTCGCGCTCAAGCTGGTAGTGCTCGGTGATGTCTTCGACCAGCAGCACGACACCGCGCACGCCGTCGCCGACCAACAGCGGATACAGGTAGAGATTCTCAATTCGCGATTCAGCACCTTCGGGAATCCGCTGTTCCAGCAGTTCTTGCGGCTCGGCGGCTTCGATCACCCGGCGAACCGGCTCGGCCAGGATCGCCTTGAGTTCCGGTCGGAAGGCGAACAAGTCCTGGCGCAGGGCGTTGTTGTCCCAGCCGTAGCGACGGCGCATGTACTCGTTGACGGTCATGATCAGGCCGGACTTATCCAGCACGACGATACCCTGCTGGATTGACTGCACGATCGACTCGTTGTACGAGCGCAGGTTGACCGCCTGGGTGAAAAGGCGTGCGTTCTGCAAGGCGACCGCCGCCAGATTGGCGACGCGCCGGATGACCGGGCGCAGCGTTTCCAGCGTGTTCGCCTGGCGCGCGTCGCTGCCCAGATGCAGCACGCCCAATGCTTGCCCGGCAGACATGAGCGGTACGATCAGCGAGGCTGCCTCGAGTTCGGCGCGCCACGTGCGCACATCTTCGAATTCACTGGTTTCTTCGGCGGATACCTTGTAGAGGGCGTCCTGGCGGGTCTGGAAGGCGCGTCCCAGGGCCGTCCGCGCCAGATCGGCGCGGCGTTCGCGTTTGAGCGCCAATTCGCCATCTTCGTCCGGGCTGAAGCGGGCGATCATGAAGCCGCCTGTGTCCGGGTCTTGCATGGCGAACGTCATGCGCTGGAACGGCAGCAGGCGATGCACACCCTGCGCAATCGCGTGCAGGATCTCGTTCGGGTTGAGCGAACCGGCGATCGCTTCCAGGATCTCGTTCAGCCAGCCCTGCTGCTGCGCATTCTGCTCGCTATCCGCAAACAGACGCGCATTTTCGAGCGAGGTCGTCGTCTGGTGGGCGAAGATCTCCAGGATGTCGATCGTCGAGCGGTCGGGGCGCTTGCCACTGAACGGGCGATCCAGACTGATCATGCCGACCATCTCACCGGCGACCCCGCGCAGCGGGACGAGCAGCATGTCGCCATCGCGCCAGTCATCTTTCGCGCGCGGGTGCATGGTGCGCTTGCCGTCGTAGGTCATGCTCAGCGCCGTCAGTTCGCGGAAGCCCCAATCGCCGACCCGCTCGAACGGCAGGAAGTACGATTCGCCGACCTGATACTTGCTCTGCAGATGGGCTTCGAGCGCCTGCACCGTGATCTCATAGTCGACCGAACGCTCGAACGCCTCAATCGGCATCCCGGCCTGGGCCGCCCGGCGCAGAATGTCGGTGCCGGGTTCGCGCAGCGCCAGCAGCACGACATCGAAGCCGACGCTCTGCTGGATGCTGAAAGCGATCGCTTCCAGCAGTGTGCTGACGTCCGCATTGTGCTGGAAGATCTGGCCGATCTCGAAGATCCGATTCAACTGGTCGACGCGCCGCCGCAGATTGGTGCTGCGTTCCTGATTTTCCAGGTAGCGCAGGTTGTTGCCGTAACCGAGGGCGGCCTTCGTCGCCATCGTCTGCAAGAAGCTGCCGACCTGCGAATCGAACCGGCGCGGCTGCTCGTGGAAGATGTGCAGCACACCGACCACGCGCTCCTCGTAGAGGATGGCCGCCGCAGCTGCTGAGTGCGCATTTTCCGGGCGCGGCACCAGCAGCAGATCGCCCGGCTCCGCGTAATCGGCGATCACGACCGAGTCCGCCCCACGCAGGGCCGCCTCCTGCTCGATCGACGCCACGTCCGTGCCCAGTTCCTGGCCGACGCGACGCGCCAGCTTGAAGACCGGGGTCGCGTCATCCGTCGCTTCAAACAGGACGACCGTCACGCCGTCGGCCTCGGTCACCCGCTGTGTTTCCAGGCAGACGATTTCGAGCACGCGTTCGACGTCGAGCGTCTGTGTCAGTTCGTTGGTCACGCGGCTGATCGCATCCAGCTCGCGGATGCGACGGCTCAGATTCTGGCCGGTCACGTCGTACAGCCGCTGCCGATCCAGCGCCGCCGCAATTTGGGGCGCGATTGTCTCCAGCAGCTGCAGGTCGGACGGTTCGTAGGCGCTCGCGCGGTTGGCGACGCCCAACTCGCCCAGGCCGGTCTTGCCGACCGCCAGCGGGACGAGCATGACGCGCTCGACGCCGCCTTTTTCGATGCCTTCGCGGTAGACGGGCAGCACGCGCGAGTCGTTCGAGGTGTCGTTGCTTAAGAACGGCTGCCGCGACATGAACACGCTGTGCTCGTAACCGTGGCTGAAGGCGTCCTGCACGACCGGCTCGGTCAGCTTGTGATCGCCGTAGACGTTGCGCGGGTAGGTGACGAGATTGCCCGTCTGGTTGTCGATGATCGTGATGAAGGCGACCGGGCTATCCAGCAGTTTCGCCACTTCGGCCAGCGCGGACGCGAACGAATCGTCGACGGTCAGAACCTTGCCCGCCAGGTCCGAGATGCGGCGCAGCGTGTCCGCCTCGTTGGCGCGCTGGCGTGCCTCGCGGAACAAGCGCGTGTTTTCGAGATGCGCGGCCACCTGCGCGGCGAAGATCGTCAGCACGCGCGCGTCTTTATCGTTGAAATCGTCGCCGTTGATCTTGTTCGAGATCTGCAGGACGCCGAAGCGACGCCCACCGGAGAGCAGCGGCACCACCATCGTCTTCTGCACGCCGACCAGCTCGGCAAAATCCGCCAGCCCGGCGCCGACCGCGATCTTATCCACGCTCACGTCGTTGGTGTGCCAGAAATCCTGCTGCTGCCACATATGCCAGACGACGCTGTTGGGTTCCAACGGAATCCGGTAGTGGCGGGCCAGTTCGTCGTCCAGGCCGAAGATCGGGAGCTGCGCTCTCAGGGCGGATTCGTTGGCATCGTAGAGCAGCACGCCGCACTTCTCGACGTTCATCAGCCGGGCAATGCGCGCATTGGCATCTTCGAGGGCATCGCCGTCGTGCGCCAGCGCGCCAAACGCCTGCGTGATCTCCTGCAGGCTCATCATTTCGCTTTCGCGCAGCACGTCCTGCTCGAACAGGCGCAGCTCTTCGACGACGATCGCCGCCTGTGCTGCTAACAAGCGCAGATTCTGCTCGTCGCGGACGTTGAAGCCGCCCGGCGCGCGTCGATTGCTGACCTGGAGCATGCCGATACGGCGGCTGCCGAGCTGCATCGGCATCAGCATGATGTCGCGCACACCGGCAGCGTTGACGAGCGTGTCCAGCCGCATCGCTTCCGCGAGTGGCTCGTCGACCAGATCAGCCGACTTCCAGAACATCGCCCGCTCGAAGATGGCGCGCGATTCGCTGTTCGGCGGCAGCGGAATGCTGAAGTTGCGCACGACCGGCGTCGGCAGCCCGTAGAACGGCTCCTGCGCGACCAGCGCGCCCACCTGCTCGTCGTAAAGCAGCACACCGGCGATGTCGACGCCGATCAACTGGGCGATGCGCTCCGTCAGCGCCTGGAACATTGCCGCCTGATCGGTCACGCCGAGCGCCTGCTCCGGCAGGATCGCCAGCGTCTCGATGCGCTGCACCTGCTCGGCATACTGCTGCGCCGTGTAGATGGTCGTCGCCAACGGGCGCGCAATCGTCTGCAGCAGAGCCAGGTGTCCCTGATTGAAGCCGTTCGTTTGCGTTTGCGCCAGTTCGAAGGTGCCGATCAACTGGTCACCGACCAGCAGCGGCACGCCGACGAAGCTGTGGAAGGGCTGATCCGCCAGCCGCGGTCGCAGCGATTGCGGATCGGAGATGTCTGTGATCAGGACGGGCTTGCGATGTTTGGCCATCCAGCCGGTGATGCCTTCGCCCAGGTTGTAGACGCCGCCCGTCTCGGCCAGCGCCAGCACATAATTCGAGCCGCCCAGCCAGCCGCGCGGGGTCAGTTGTTCGCTTGCGGCGTCGTAGAGGCAGATTTCGCCTGCGCTGGCCGGGAGATAACGCGTGACGATCGTCAGCAGCGTTTGCAGCACTTCCTCGACGCTCATGCCGACCTGCACCGTCTCGCCCGCGGCGGAAACGATGTTGAGGGCACTGGAGAGATCGTAGTTCTCGCTTGCCCCGGCGTCGCTCAGCGGGCGCATGACGATGACCATGCGCACTTCGCCGCCTGCGGGGATGCGATGCGAAGTCGCCTCGACCCAACGCCCGGCGATCTGGAACGATGCCTGGCTCTCGCGGCTGAGCAGATCGAGGAAGCTATCGCTCGGCTGGGCCAGCCCGGCCAGGAATTCGATGTTCGGCTCGCCCTCGCTGACGTTGAGCCAGCGGCGCGCCGTTTCATTGATGTGCAGCAGTCTGCCGTGCTCACTGGCGACGAGCAGCGCTTCGTTGGCGCTGTTCAGCCCCAAAATCTCGATCAACGCCTCGTCGTCGGACGGGCGCGACATGGGGCCGCGCTGCCGCAGCATGGCATAGAGCCAGCCGAGCAAGGCCAGCGCCCCAATGAGCAGAAATAAGGTAAGCAGCGGACTCATCTTGTTTGATTCTCACCCAATTGCGAACAGTGCGATGCCGGTACGCCGCGTGGGCCGTCGCTTCGTCTCAGGTCGGGCTTCAGCAGCGGTGTGCGCGTCATCTTCGCTTCTACCAGGACGTCAATATGCCTGTGCTGTCGCCGTCTTCGCCCGCCGCGCCGCGCCGCCGGTCGTCCGCCGCTAGCTCTGTGATCTCGCGGATGTCGGAGAACTGGTGCGTGCGCGTCGAGACCATGCCGACCGCCAGGGTCATCAGCGGCACCTGGCGCTCGCCGTAGATCGGGTCCGGCACGAGGACGTAGCCGCGTTCGCGGTCGATGAACGAATAGTGCTGCAACACGTCGCTGTTGAAGCGTGCGATCAAGCGCTGGCGCATCACCTCGGCGTCCGTGATGTGGGTGATGATGACGAAGTTATCGCGCCCCGGATGCCCGGCGTAGTCGTCCGACGTGCCGACCTCGTCGATGACCTCGCCGATCAGCAGGGCCATGAAGCGCACGACTTCATCGCCGGCGACGAAACCGTAAATATCGGTGAAGGTGTCGAAGTCGTTGACCTTGAGGTCGAGATACGCCCACTGACCATCCCCGCGCATGAGCACGCGCAGTTGGTCTTCGATCAGGCGGCCCGTCGGCAAATTCGAGCGCGAGTCGATTTGCGTTTGCCGCTGGGCGGCGGAAATGGCGTTTTGCACGCGCAGTTTGAGTTCTTCGATGTCGAAAGGCTTGGTGATGTAGTCGTCGGCGCCCAGTTCCAGCCCCTGGATCTTGTCGCTGCGTTCGTCGCGCTGAGTCAGGAAGATGATCGGGATGTGGCTGGTGCGCGTCGTCGTGCGCAGTTCACGGCAGACGTCGTAACCGTTCATGTCCGGCAGCATGATGTCGAGCATGATCAGATTGGGAAGCTGCTTGCGGGTCATCGACAACGCTTCCGTCCCCCGTTGGGCAACCTGCACTTCATAGCCTTGCGCGCCAAAGTAGATGCGCAGCATGTTCGAGATATCGAAATCGTCCTCGACAACCAGAATGCGACCTTTGCTCATGACTGCCTCTTGAACTCGATAAATGGCGGTTAAAGGCGAAAGTGAAAGTCGCGATCATAACGCGGCACGGGGCGGCAACTTTCGACCTTTAACGAGCGACTCGCGACGAATCTTCACTGACCTAGTATATACCAGGTTACGGATTCCAAACGCTAAACGAAAAGCCGGGTTTTCGACCCGGATAGGCGCAAGGGAGCACGGTGCGATCCGGCGTCGGAACGACGCAGACGGCCCGTCTGGTGATATATTTGGGATATCTTGGGATAAATTTGGGATAAGAATGAGCGGCCAAACCAAATGAGAACATTGGTGGCCGCTCATCGCATGGTGGGAATCAGTGGCGCCCGTTCGTTGTGGCTGCGACCGGCGCTTCTTGAGCGCGCACGCGCTTGACCGGCTCGACGATCTTATCCTCGCCTTCGAGCAGCTGCTCCAGGCGATAGAGATCCGTGCGCGACGTCAGATCGAGGCTCAGCGGTGTGACCGAGACCAGCCCCTCGTGCAGCAGGACGTAAATATCCGAGTTCGGCTCCGCCTTCGACGGGTCGCCATCGAAGTGGTAGCCCAGCTTGCCGATCTCGTTAAGCGCGACGCGCTCCGGGCGCGTCGGCCAGTATACGCGGCGGCGCGACAGCCGCGTGACCTTCCACGGCGTATCGGTCGTCGCCTTGAGCGGCACGTCGAGCTTGAGCACTTCGCAGTCGTCCGGGCGGCGGTTGTTGATCAGCCACTCGCCGAACATGCGCGTGAAATGCGCCGCGGCGCTGAAATCGACTTCCTGCGAGTAGGTCAGGTGCAGATCGTGACGCGTCTGCTGTGACGCGGCGATGGCCGGGATGCCGAAGCTGGACGCTTCCAGCGCCGCACCGACCGTGCCGGAGATGGTCACGCCGTTGCCGCAGTTCTCGCCGTAATTGATGCCGCTGACGACCAGGTTGACGGGCCGCTGCGCCAGTTCGAGAATGCCATGCTGCACCGCCTGGGCCGGGGTGCCGTCGACGGCGTAGACGGTCGTCTCGACGCCGTTGATCGTGCGCGTCTCTGCCTGGATGCGCCCGGTGCTGAAGACGGGCAGGCTGCGCGACATACCGCTCTGCTGTTCGCGCGGCGCGCAGACGAGCACATCGCCTAAATCTGCAAACGCTTCGACCGCCGCCCACAAGCCGGGCGATTGAAAGCCATCATCATTTGTGAAGAGAATCAGCGGTCGCTCATTCATCATAATTGCCATCCGTATCGTGTGTTGCTTCGATGATTCGTAAATGATTTCCTGTAAGTTGCAGCCAATAAGGGCGCCTCGATCAGCAAATTCACTTGCGAGTCAGTGCCCGTTGGTAAGAATCGGGCAACGTGTGATAAGTTTATCATAACCGTCAAGCGCCAACTTATAAGCCCCATTATGGGTGCATTAAGTTTAGGCGAAAGCTGTGTAAGATTTTGGTGAAGTCGCCGTTTGTAGCCTTCGCTGGATGACGCGCTCAGCCTGCGCCAGACATCAATCGCAGGTTCGCCGCATGTTGCCAGGCGATCATGAGCATTTTATTATGCTTTAAGGTAGTGCCATTACGCTTTAGCCAGATGTAACGTCGAGAGTTGTGTCGGGTTAGGGAAGGGCGACTCTGTCGCCGTTGGCGAGCGTCTTCTATGATGGAAAAACTGATCATCACGGCTGTGCAGTTCGACGAAGCGCGACAGCGCCTGGTCTATGTGTTCGTCGGTCTTCCGCCGGATAACGCCGACCGCACGGTCGATGGGATGCGCCTCTACACGCGCGACCAGCTCATCCGTGCGCTGGATAACGGCAAGCGCTTCGTCACCGCCTATCAGGAACGCGGCAGTTGGCATTTTGGCGGCGATGTCCATCTGATCGAGACGGACGGCAAATTCTATCTGCGCACCGATAACGCCCGTATCCCGGTTGACGACCTGGGTAACCTTGCTAAAATTCGAGCGTCCCTCTGATCAGTGGTGGCCCAATCGCTGCCGCGTTAAGGAAACGCTTTACGTGGATGACTTTCTCGGACTGGATGACGCGCAGTATTGGAATGAACCCGATTTCCTGCTCGGCTTACTCGTCTCGTTCCTCGCCAACAAGCTCAATGCCGAATTCGGCATCACGTTGATGGTGCGCGGCACGGTCATGACCGGCACGCTCGTCGGCGAACGCGCTTACCTGGGGCGTATGAACGAATTGTTTAAGACCATCGCCCGCAGTTCGCTGATGGACCCCAGCGACGAAGACCTGAACGCGCTCGAAGAAGCCTTCGGTTTCGAAGACATGGCCGAGGACATCTACCCGCGCGACGAAGTCAACGAAGACGAAGATGAAGACGTCGAGGCGGACAAGAACGCCAGTGACGACATGTCCTTCCCGCCGATCCGCTACCTGCACCTGCGCGATCCTTATATCCTCTATCCGGGCGCGGCGATGTCGTTTACCGAAAGCCCACTGCCGATCCTGCGCTTGCGCTTGACCGAAGTCGATGGCTGGCTGCCTGGCCGTGTCAACGTCATCGACCGTATGGATGGCGACTTCGAACCGCCATTCCGTAGTGATCGCTTCACTCAGTAGTCAGTTTCATCTATGCGCCGATTTCGCCCGTCACGCAGGGTCGTCCTGCGCATTTTGCTCGTCACGTTCGCCATCTGGCTGCTGGTGATCGCCGGGTTGGCGCTGGGGGTCATCCTCTACGGCCATGTCGATAACCGCCGTCCGTCGGACGTGATCATCGTGCTCGGTGCCGGTCTGCGCCGGGATAACCAGCCCAATCTGGCCCTGATCCGCCGCAGCGAGCAGGGCGCCGAACTCTATCACGAAGGCATCGCGTCCTCCATCATCTGTTCCGGCGGCTATGCCATCGGGCGGACACGCAGCGAGGCCGACGCCTGCCGCGAAATCCTGGAGCGCAGCGGCGTGCCCACCAGCGCCATCATTATGGAAGAGCAGAGCCGCAGCACCGAGGAGAACGCGCTCTATTCGCATCAGATCATGAACGAACGCGGCTGGCAGACGGCCGTCATCGTCAGCGATGGTTATCACATGCTGCGCGCGCAGTGGATCTTCACAATCGAGGGCATCGACATGGTGACCAGCCCGGCGCCGACCCGCCCGCGCCTGAGCACCTATTTCACGTCGGTCGCGCGCGAGATCGTCGCGCTGCACTGGCAGGTCGTCAAAGAGATCCTGCACCTGCCCTACACCTACGTGCCGATGTTGTGAACCTCCGCACGAAGGGCCAAATCGCTTACGCAAGCTTCAGAGGTGTTACGCTATAATGGGATTAGGTGTGAATCTTGTAATCCCAGGTGTCAATATGGCTCTTTCTCTGCGTTGGGACCAGACGATCAAGAACGCCCTCATCATCAGCTTCGACGGAAACTGGACGTGGCAGGACTTTTACGACGCAAGCGATCACGCGCACCGCTTGATGCGTGAGGCGGGGACGCTCGTGCACATCATCTACGAACTGCCGCACAGCACGACGATGTTCAAGAACCCGATGCTGCACCTGCGCCATTTCGCCGTCAATGCGCCGAATAACCTCGGCGGCCTGCACATCTACATCAACGCGAGCGCCTACTGGCAAGCCTGCGTGACGACTTTCAACCGCGTCTATCCGCAGCTCGCGACCGACGTCCGCTTCGTCGCCGATCTCGACGAGGCGCGCGCCGCCATCGACGAGACCTCGCGGATGCAGCCGCTTCAGCCGTATCTCGATGCTCAGGGGCTGCAGCCCTGATGCTGCCCGACCGCGAGGGGGCGCTCGCCAACGCGCCGCTCGACGACCTGCTCAAGATCCTGCTGCGGCAGTACCGGCGCCCGCTGGCTTCACACGGCGTCGAACTCTCCGACGCCGACATCGACTCGCTGGCGGCGGACATCAGCACGCGCGCGCCAGAGACGCCCTCACGAGCGAACCTGCGCGTCGCCCTTGTTGCTGCCGTGGCGGAGAGCGAGGCCGTGCTCGCGCGCTGGAATCTCACCTTCGAGCAAGCGCTCACGACCGGCATGGATCGAATCCCTGGCTGGGAGACGACGGCGGAATTCCTCGCCATCGCCGAGGAAAAGGCCAACGCAGAGCTGCGGATCGCCGTCGGGGCGGCGCTGCTGGCCGCGCTCGGCGACGTGCGCCACGCTGACAAGCTGATCGCCCTCTACGCACACGACCCTCACGACCCCGAAGCGCAGATCGGCAAGCGGCTGCTCTCGTTCAGCGCACAGCTTGACTCCAATGCGCCGGATTGGGTCGCCCAGGCGCGCGCCTGGCTCGCCGCGCAGGCGCCGCCGGCAGACTGAAACCCTCATCCTAAATCCTTCTCCCGACCTGCGGTGCTCTCTTTGGTCGTCATGGAGACTTTTATGAGTCGTTCTTGCTCCCTTCGCCCTAAGGGAGAAGGGCTGGGGATGAGGGTCTAGTTACACCCCCCATCTGTTCCTTGCTCGACAATGGTGTATAATCCGCGTATCAAACATCCGTTCTAATCCTGGGTGGTAAGATGGCGAAGACTCGCACGCGTTACGTCTGCCAGAACTGCGGCAAGCAAACGGCGCAATACTTTGGGCGCTGCCCCAACTGCAACGAATTCAACACGATGGTCGAAGAGAAGATCGAGGCCGCGCGCCCGACGACGACCAAGGGCATCGCCACCCACCGCGGATCGCTGCCCGCGACCGCGCCGCAACGCCTGGGCGACGTGCGCATCGAGCAGATCGAACGGCTGCGCACGCCGAGCGACGAGTTCAATCGCGTGCTCGGCGGCGGCATCGTGCCGGGCAGCATCGTCCTGATCGGCGGCGACCCCGGCATCGGCAAGTCGACGCTCCTGCTGCAATCGTCCGCCGGGCTGGCGCAGAATGCCGGGCGTGTGCTCTACGTCAGCGGCGAGGAGAGCACGCACCAGATCAAGATGCGCGCTGACCGCATGGGCCTGCATGCGGAGGATCTCTACCTGCTGACGGAGACCAACCTGAGCGACATTCTCCATCACGTCAGCCGCCTCGACCCCGCCCTGCTGATCATCGACTCGATCCAGACCATCTACAGCGAAGAGAGTGAGTCGTCGCCCGGCAGCGTGTCGCAGGTGCGCGAGTGCGCCTCACGCCTGCAAATGCTGGCCAAGACGACCGGCGTCAGCGTCGTGCTAATCGGCCACGTCACCAAAGAGGGCGCTATCGCCGGGCCGCGCGTGTTGGAGCATATCGTCGATACGGTGCTCTATCTGGAAGGCGACCCGTTCCAGGTCTACCGCTTGCTGCGCAGCGTCAAGAATCGCTTCGGCGCGACGAGCGAGGTTGGCGTGTTCGAGATGGTCAGCAGCGGCATGGTCGAGGTGCCCAATCCGTCCGAGGCGTTCCTGGCCGAGCGCTCGATGAATGCCGCCGGGACGGCCATCGCCGTCACAATGGAGGGCACGCGCCCGCTGCTGGTCGAAGTCCAGGCGCTCGCCAGCCCGACGCCGTTCAGCAACCCGCGGCGCACGCCCAACGGCGTCGACATGAACCGGCTGCTGCTCGTGAGCGCGGTGCTCAACAAGCGCATGGGTCTGCGCCTGTTCGAGCAGGATCTGTTCGTCAACGTGATCGGCGGGATGCGCATCGACGAACCGGCCTCGGACATGGCGATGGCGGCGGCGATTGCCAGCAGCTATTTCGACACGCCGATCCCGCCCGACCTGGCGCTGATCGGTGAGATCGGCCTGACCGGCGAGCTGCGCACGGTGGCCCATCTGCCCGCTCGGCTGTACGAGGCGCACAAGCTCGGCTTCACCCGTGCGCTGATCCCGAAGATGCGGCGCAAGATTCCCGACCTGCCGCGCGATCTCAAGCTGGTCGAGGCACGCAACATCGGCGAAGCCCTGGCCGCCGCCGTCCCGAAGACGTAACTGGGAGGCGTTCGCTCTCAACGCGTAAAACGCGGCGCGATCTGGTAAGATGGTTGCCTGCGTATCAACCTCGTCCCGTGGGTCGGCATCATCATGACACAGCGACGCATGTTCACGATCTTCCTTGGCCTGACACTCTTGCTGGCGGCTTGCCAACAAAGGCCGGCGCAGCAGAGCGCTGCCACCGCCACCACGCCTCCGCCGGGGAACACGCCATCGTCGACGCTGCCGCCGACCATCTCTGAAGAAGCGGTGGTCGTGGCCCGCGCGACGCCCAACCTGGATGAACTGCCGCTGCTGGCCGCCCACCTGGCGCGCGTGGATGAATCGCTGCAAGATTCGATCCCGGTGCTCCAACTCGAAGGGCTGGACGACGAGCAGCGTCAGGCGCAGAGCATCGCCCTGTCCGATCAGTCGTTCTGGCGCTACGCGCGCGACCCGCAGACGGACGCGCCGTTCCGCACCGAGATCATGGGTGTCTACCCCATGCGCGCGAGCGACATCACCGACAAATCGTCGGCCTGCTCGACCAACCCGTGCTACCGCGTCGAGATGTACAACTACGCGCTCAACTTCTACCTCGCCGCCGTGGTCGATTTGCGCCAGGGCAAGGTGCTCGACGTGATCGGCTACGAGAACGCCCAGCCGGACATCCCGCAGAGCCTGACCGACATCGCGCTTGAGATCGCCGTCCACGCGCCGGAAGTGCAAGAAGCGCTCGGCTACACGCCGGAGACGAGCGAGGCGGTCATGGCCAACACCAAGACCGCCCTCAATAACACCGTCTGCGAACGCTCGCGCCATCTGTGCGTCGCGCCGACCTTCGTCGTCGGCATGTGGGCGCTGTGGGCGATCGTCGACCTGACCGACGGCTCGCTCGTCGGCGTGCGCTGGACGGAAGTCGGCAGCCTGCGCGAGATCACCGAGAAAGAGCTGCAAAACGAAGCCATCATGCGCCACTACTGCCAGCAGAACACGGCGCTCGAGCAGGACGGCTGGAGCCTGAACTACACGCTGACGAGTTCGGACGGCCTGCGCATCTCCGAAGTCACCTACCAGGGACAGCCGATCTTCGACAGCGTCAAGCTGGTCGATTGGCACGTCAGCTATTCAGCCGAGGACGGCTTCGGCTACAGCGATGCGGTCGGCTGCCCGGTCTTCAGTCAGGCGGCGGTCATCGCCGTCGAGCCGCCGACAGTCGAGCCGATTGTCGAGGCGGGCGAAGTCGTCGGCTTCGCGCTGGCACAGGATTTCTGGAGTGAATTGTGGCCGCTGCCGTGCAACTACTTCTATGCCCAGCGCTACGAGTTCTATAAGGATGGCCGCTTCCGCCCGGTCGCGATCAACAACGGGCGCGGCTGCGGTGACGACGGCACCTATCGCCCGGTGACGCGCATCGCCCTCGCCGCCGACTCGACCTTCAGCCAGTGGAACGGGACGGATTGGCAGCCCTGGACGCAAGAGGGCTGGCAGCTTGTATCGGAAGTCCCGGCCAATGACGACGGTTTCCCATTCCAGATCCGCAGCGCGGCGGGCGGCTTCAGCATCGAGCCGTCGACCGGCCAGTTCGGCGACGGCGGGCGCGGCGATAACCCTTACGTCTACGTCACGCGCCATCACACCGACGTCGACGAGGGCGATTCCGACATGCCGACGATTGGGCCGTGCTGCAACGCGGATTACCAGCAGGGGCCGGAGCGTTTCATCGACGCGACGCCGGAGGACATCACCGATAGCCCGCTGGTCGTCTGGTACGTGGCGCAAGTCCACAACGACGACACGCCCGGCTCGGAATACTGCTGGGCCGAATCGGTGCTCGAAGACGGCGTCTACGTCTCGAAGCAATACCCGTGCCCGTCCGGCCCGATGTTCGTGCCGCTGGCGGCGGATACCACGCCATGAGAACGGGTCGCATTGAGGGCTATCGTAGGGACGCGCAATTGCGCGTCCGCCGCCTTCACAAACGATCATTCTGAGCCGGGTGAATAATGACGAGGATTCAGTCTTGAGCAAGCGCAGCCGGGGTTCACGCCCTGCCACCAGCAAAGCCTCGCCAAAGGCCCGCAGCGATCAGGGCAAGCGCTCGTCATCCGCGGGTGCCAGGCCGGGTCGGTCGCGCACGTGGATCATCGGCGGCGTGGTCGTCATGGCCATCATCGTCGTCGCCGCACTCGTCCTGACACAGACGGATCTGCTCAACCCGAATGGCGGAGGCGGTTCCGTCATCGGCGGCACGCAGGACTGCGCGGGCAATTCGGACTTCGTCCAGGCGATCGGCTTCGGCCAGCGCAGCGCGCTCGATACGCGCGCCAAATACGTCGATGGTGTCGCCCTGCGCGAAATCGACGAGAACGGCAACATCGCCCGCACTTACCAGCACCCGTCGTGGACGAGCGCAGGCACCATGAGCGCCTTCCAGCGCGACGAGTTCGGCAACATCTTCATCATCCCGACGCCGTTCATCAACATCCTGGATAACCCGCCGGAAAAAGCCAACATCATCTATCGCATCGACGGCGAAACCGGCGAGATGACACCGTTCATCGACCTGCCCGCGCTCGCTCCTGTCAGCCAGTCGAATCCGTTTGGCCTGCTCGACATCACCTACGACTGCGATACGCACACGCTCTACGCCTCGTCCGTCTTCGGCTCGACCTACGAGGACGTCGCCGGGGCCATCTATCAGGTCGATCCGCGCAGCGCGGAGGTCAAATCCACCTTCGAGCACGTTGACGCCTTTGGCATCGGCGTCTTCAACGGTTCGCAGGGCAAGCGCCTCTATTACGGGCTGGCGCGCTCGCCGGAGATCTACTCGGTCGCGCTCGATGCGAGCGGCGCCTTCACGGACGACGTCCAACTGGAGTTCTCGCTCGACGACCTGGGCACGTCGCCGGATCTCCATGCGCAGGCGATCACCTTCCAGGGCGCGAGCCAGCTCGTCATCACGATGGCGCAGTTCGACTACAACCTCGTCTCGCCGACCGAAAGCCAGCAGACGCTGCTCTCGTATCTCTATCATCCCGAAGACGACACCTGGGAATTGATCGCGTCGCAGAACGTGAGCGAGGCGTAAAGGATGTCCAGGAGATCTCGGACGAGGCCTGCCTCGTCCCTACATTCATTGTGTTCGTAGGGACGCCCCATGGGGCGTCCGCCGTTTTCAACCGATGACCTTTCGCACCTGTCTGAACCGGCGCCGTTCAATACGTCCCTCGCGCCGCGCCGAGCTCATCCGCGTCATCCGAGCGCGCGATCTGGCCCGCCGTCGCATAAGCGCGATGTTCGCTAAACATCCAGCCATGAAGCTGCGCCAGACTCGTGATCTGCCCGGCCAGATCGTGCACAGCCTTCAGCCCCTGGGCTTCGCGCGTCTGCCGTTCGCTCAAGGCAGCGGGGTCGATGCCGATGTCCGGCGTCGCCTCGAAGGCCAACGAACAGCCAGCCTTCGGCGCCAGGCCGTAAACCCACTCGAAGATGGCGCGCGTCCGCGCCATGTGAAATTCCGACGTGATCACGAGCAGCCGCCGCCAGCCGCGCGGCTCGGTGTGGATGACGCGCGCGAAGTAAGCATTGCCAATCGTGTCGTAGGAGGCCGTCTCCGTCAGGATGCGCTCCGGCGCGACGCCCTGCGCCGCCAGATAACGCGCCGATTCGACCGACTCGAAGCGTGGAAAGCCACGCGCATCCAGCGGCGGCGGCTTATGCGTTGTCCCGGCGCTCAGCGTGATGATGAACGCCTCGCCCGCCCGCGCCCGCGCAAGCTCCAGCCGCGCGATCACCCACGGCGGCGGCGTGCCATCCGCCAGCAGACCGCCGCCCGGCACGAGCACCGCATCGTAAACCTGGGCCGTTTCGGTCGCCATCGACAGCCTCTCAGCCCGGCACCGCGGTGACCGCCTGCGCGACCAGATCGGTGTTGGTCGACCAGTTGCCCGCCGCGTCCTGCGCCCAGGCGGCAAATTCGTAGGTGCTGCCCGGCGCGCCGTTGTAAAGCGCCTGCGTCTCCGTCGTCTCCATCCACGGCTGCCACTCGCCGCCGTCGACTCGCACCCAGATCAGGTAGAGCGCGATCTGCCCGTCATCCTGCCCGGCCCAGTGTACGGTGAAATCCGGCGGGCTGATGACCGGCAGCGCCTGCACGAACGCCGTCGGTGGGCTGATGTCGCCCAGCGCCGGATCGACCGTCGGGCGCAGGTCGGGCGTCGGCGGCACCGGGGTCGCCTGCACTTCGCCGAGCACCGATCCGGCGACGCCAGGGATCGGCGCCAGCGTGGCCGAGCGGGCGATCGCTTCTGTCTCGCCGCCCTCACCTTCGAGCGCCACCACTAAGGGATCGACGCCCGCCAGCGCCGGATCGATCCGCTGGACGAGCACGAACGGGCTGCCGCCGAAGGTCAATTCGTCGCCGGGGCGCGCGGGCTGCGTGCCAATCTGGAAGATGCCGTCGTTGGGGAAGATGGTGTAGTCGCGATTGTCGAGCGCGTAGAGCATGCCATCCGGCGCGCTGGCGGGAATGTCCAGGATTTGCTGGTCGATGGTGCGATTCCAGAGCACGTAGAGCCGGTCGGCCGTCGCCGTCCGCTCGAAAGCGATCACCGTCGCCTTGCCTGCCAGGTCGAGCACGCTGCCGGTCGTGAACGGCCCGGCGTCGAAGATGCGCGCCATCAGCGTGAAGGCCGCCGCCGCCGGTCGCGCCGTGCCGGGCTGCGGATGATGCGTGAAGCAGCCCTCGGCGCCGGTGTTGCGGAACAGGCCATAGGCATCGCCGCTCTGGCCGCTGTCCGGCGTGAAATCGGTGCCCCCGGCTTGATTGCCGCAGTCATCGTACAACTGGTGGATGAAGACCACGTCGGCCCCGGCAGCCCAGGCGAACGCCGTCGATTGGACGACGTAGGCCGCCTGCTGCTGCATGGTGCTGCGATACTGGCGCGCCCCCGGATCGTTGGCCGTCCACGTCGCGCCGGGGTAATCATCCCAGACGGGCACGCCGCTCTCGTTGAGCCAGACCGGCTTATCCAGCCCGTAGCGTGCCAATGTTGTGCGTGCGCGGGCGACGACGTAGCCGCTGCGCGGGGCGCTGCTGTAGCTGTGGACGGCGGCGATGTCGAAATACCAGTTGTTGGCCGACCGCGCCGGGTCGCCCACCAGGGCAGCGAGTATTCTCTCCAGCCAGTCGTTTTGCTCCGGGTTGATGTAAGCCAGCCCGCCGACCATGACGCGCGCATCCGGGTCCGCCGCCTTGACCGCCAGGTACGTCACCTGGAGCAGCCGGGCATAATCCTCGACGCTGCCCTCCCAGAACTGCCGCAGATCGGGTTCGTTCCACGCTTCCCAGACGCGGACACCCTGATCCGGAAACCAGCCGAGCGCGCGCGCCAGGTCGCCGCCGGGCTTGTAGCGCGCGACCGTCTGGTAGACGAACGAGGCGTAGGGGTTGGCCGGGTTGGGCGCTTTTCCGGGCGCGGTCGTGCTGCTGCCATCGGCGAAGACCGGCTCGTAGAGTCCGCGCGGGATCGCGCCCTCGCGGTGAAAGCCGGGGATGCCGAGCAGGATCACGTTATCTTGCAGGCCGAAGTGCGCGTCACCGGCGATGACACGGTCGTAGGGCGTCCAATCGAAGTCGCCCGGCGCGCGCTCGACTGTGTTCCAGTAGAGCGGGAAGCGATTCCAGCCCGCGCCGATCAGGAGCGCCTGCCGGTAACGCGCCTCGCTGGCCGGATGATCCGCCGAGCTGATGAAGGTGATGCCGAGCCGGTTCATGCGCAGGTAGCCATCGCCGGGCTGCGCCTGCACCGGGGCGTGGGCAGCGCTCAGCGCGCCGACGATGCACAGGCAGAGGAAGAAGAGCGACAAGCGGCGATTCATGAGAGATGACAACCCATCATCTGCATGAATGCTGCACATCTCGTTCTGATGATGTAGGGGCAAGCCGGTGGCTTGCCCTGGGCGACCCATCGGGTCGCCCCTACGTATTGCGTCTGATTCTTATTCATGAGCCGGACGACCCTGACGCGAACGCCGCGACCTTGCGCATTTCTTCGAACTGGTTGACCCAATAATTGAACCAGTATTCCGACTGCGCGCGCTCGATCACGATGTGCATCCGGTTGCCGGTGAATTCGTTGCGAAAGCCGTGATATTCCACCAGCAGCTTACCGCCCGGCTTGTCGTGGTCGACAATCGTCAGGCTGAAGCCGGGGCTGTAGGGCAGGTAGCCGTAGCTAACGTTGCCGGACTGCTTGAGCGTCTCGAGCATGCGCGCCGTGCGCCGGATGTCGCCCAGCAGTTCATCGCCGGTGCTGTCGAGCTGTTTCTGCACGTGCGGTGTGATCGCCTCCGCCGCCGGGTCAAGCAGCAGGACGCAGACTTCGCCGCCGGGGTCGAGGATCTCCGCCTTGATCGACGAGGCATCGTTGAAGATGTTGACCGCACTCGGCGCCCACATCCACAGCGAACGCCGCCCGTGGATGAACTCCTTAAACGGCCCGAACGCTTGCCGGTCTTTGAGCACGTCGTCCAGGTTGAAGATGCCCGACTCCGGCACGGTCGCGCGCAGGACGAGAAACGTCAGCGCGGCGACGATCAACGTCAACTGCGTGCTTTGCTCGACGTTGCCAGCAAGATCGACCACGATCAGCGCCAGGCCGAAGAGAGCGATCACGTACGCATCAAGGTTGTGGCCTTTGAGGAGGTCGCTGGAGATGCGGCGCAGAAACCGGTTGAGTCGATGCAGCATGATGGCTCACAATGGTGCGGGTCACGTCAGGCAGCCGATCTTAATTTAACCGTGAGCCAATGTATGGCGTCAAGCGTAAGATCGCGTGCGAGTTTCACGCTGGCTGCGGCTCTTTGCAGGGAGTGTCAGCAGCGTGTATGGGCCACCCTGTGTACAGACCCGTGTGTGGTGTAAGGACTTTTCATCCTGGATCAATCGACGATGCAGACACATATTTCATTCTCTAGCGAGGAGTATCCGCCATCGTCATAGACTTGTTGTGCGCTCACTGCCTTTGCTTGCATTTTCTGTCCAAGCGTCACCAGCAGGCCGCCCAATCGATGAAGCAGTCTCTCGCGCTGTTCCGGTCTTTGTTCTCGCTGCTGGGCCGCTTCTGCCAGCATCTCTGCTCGCAGCTTGTGTGCCAGACTGAATAAGGTAGGGTCCATAGCCACAGCTCTCCGTTCATGTGTGCTGCTACCTCATGACGCCTGGACTGCCAAATGTGAATTCAGCTTTTACCTCTCGATCGCAATCTTGCGAAGCCTGATCCCTGTTGTCTCGCCTCCATGCTCCCCCTTTGTCTGGCAGAGCCATTGCTGACGAAAAACGCGCCTTTGCGCTATACTGATTCGGAGAAGTTCAAACGGCGTTTACAGGCTCAATGAATCCGCAACCCAATTTCCCTGAAAAAGAGATGCGCAGGCGTTGCGCATGGTTACTCTCGGCTGCCGCCGAAGAAGCGCGCAGGCTGGAACATAGTTACATCGGCGTCGAACATTGTTTCATTGCGATGACGAAAATTGACGACGGCCCGACGTCGAATCTGCTGCGTCGCGCCGGGATCAGCCCGCGCACCGCTCGCCACGCCCTGCGCAAGGAGATCGGCACGGGCGAAGGCACGCTCGAAGAGACGCTGCCGCTGACGCCACGCCTGAGCATGGTGCTCTCGCTGGCGCTGCTGCTGGCAGAGCGCGAGGAAGAAGACATCGACGAGGCCCACGTCCTGCTCGCGATCATGCAGGAGGGCGAAAGCGTCCCCGTGCGCAAGCTGATCGAGCTTGGCTTCGACGTCAACGTCTGGCTCAACAAGCTGCTCTCCGAAGCCTATCAGGACGAGCTGGGCGTCGGCCCTGACCTCGACAGCGAACTGCTGCGCTTCTCCGAACTGAACGACGATTACCCCAGCGACGAAGTCGTGCTCGACGCCAGCGATGTGCATGCGACCGGTGCCACGCGCCACTTCCCGACACCGCTGCTCGATAAATACGGGCGCGACCTGACCGCCCAGGCGGCGGATGGCAGAGTTGGCCCGGCCATCGCCCGCGAACGCGAGATTCGCGCCCTGGCGCGCACGCTCCTGCGCAGCAAGAAGAACAACCCGCTGCTGCTCGGCGATGCCGGTGTCGGCAAGACGGCAGTTGTCGAAGGCCTGGCCTACGCCATCTACCAGAAGACCGCGCCGCACACGCTGCTCGATCATCGCATCGTCCAGATCGAGATCGGCACGCTGGTCGCGGGCACCAGCCTGCGCGGGCCGTTCGAAGAGCGCCTGATCGGCATCGTCGAGGAGGCCAAGCAGAGCGGCAACGTCATCCTCTTCATCGACGAGATCCACACCATCGTCGGCGCGGGCGATACGATTGACAGCAACCTCGACGCCGCCAACATCCTCAAACCGGCGCTGGCCCGCGGCGAAATCACCTGCATCGGCGCGACCACCCACGAAGAATACCGGCGCGCCATCGCCCAAGATCCGGCCTTGGCGCGGCGCTTCCGCCCGATCGACATCAGCGAGCCGACGCGTGACGATGCGCTGGCGGTGCTCTACGGGCAGCGCGAACGCCTGGAGAATCATCACGGCGTCACCATCCTGCCGGATGCGCTGGCGGCGGCGGTCGATCTCTCGATCCGCTTCATGCCCGACCGGCGCCTGCCCGATAAGGCGCTCGATCTGCTCGACGAAGCCTGTGCTCGCGTCATCATCCGCACGATCGGGCCGGACGACGAAGGCGAGCCGAATCACGACGTCCAGGTCGAAAACATCGCCGCGGTCTTGTCCGAGTGGACGGGTATCCCGGTCAGCGATCTGACCAAGGAAGAGAAGCGGCGTCTGCATAATCTGGAAGATCTGCTGCTCCAGCGCGTCATCGGCCAGGAGACGGCGGTGCGCACCGTCGCCGAGACGATCAAGATGGCGCGCGCGGGTCTCGGCGACCCCAATCGTCCGCTCGGCGTCTTCCTGTTCGTCGGGCCATCCGGCGTCGGCAAGACCGAGCTCGCCCGCGCGCTGGCGGACTTCCTGTTCGGCAGCGACGAGGCCATCTTGCGCCTCGACATGTCCGAGTTTCACGATGCGCACACGGTCGCCCGTCTGATCGGCTCGCCGCCCGGCTACAAAGATTCGCAGCGCGGCGGGCAGTTGACCGATGGCCTGCGCCGCCGCCCCTACAGTGTGGTGCTGCTGGACGAGATCGAGAAGGCCGCGCCGGAAGTCTACGACATCTTCTTGCAGGTCTTCGACGAGGGCCGCCTGAGTGATGCGCAGGGTGGCACCGTCGATGCGCGCCACTCAGTCTTCATCATGACGAGCAACATCGGCACGGAAGAAGTCGGGCGCGGGCTGGGCTTCGTCAATTCCGCCGATCACGAGCCGGATTATTCGGCCTATCTTTCGCGCTATTTCCGCCCGGAATTCCTCAACCGTGTCGACGAGGTGATCAAGTTCCGTTCGCTTGACACTGGCATCCTGGGTCAAATTCTCGATCTCCAGCTGGCCGACCTGCGCGAACGGCTCAACAGCCAGAAGCTCTCGCTCAAGCTGGAAGATGACGCGCGCGATCTTCTGCTGCGCACGGGTTTCGATCCGGTCAACGGTGCGCGCCCGCTGCGCCGTGCCATCGAACGCCTGTTGACACGCCCGCTGAGCGCACGGATTGTGGACGACACCTTCGATCCCGGTGATACCATCGTTGTCCATGCCGAAAGCGACCGTCTGAGCTTTGAAGCAGAGGCAAAATCATCGCCATGACACCTCCTCCGCAGACCGGACGCCGCCCAACACCGCTGGATACCGCAGCGCGGGCGGCACTGCTTAAGAAACGCCATCCCGAACAACAGCGCGACCAGTTTGCCAACGATCCGAATACCGAAATTCGCGATCTGGGGCAGATTGCTCTGCGCCGCGAAGAAGCGAACGATTATTTCGCTCTCGGCGACATGTGCGCGCGCCGCGTCTGCACCGATGACGGGCGCCTGCTGATCTTCTACGTCGGCAAGGTGCTGCTCGCCTACCAGCGCGCCGAGAGCCTGGCGACCGAACTGCGCGATCATACGCTGGTGCGCCGCATCATCGACGATTTCAACGACTGGCTGCTCGAACAGGCCAAGGCCAACCCGACACGACGCAATCTGGCCGTCGCCTTGTGGGCGGCTGCTGAAGGTCAGGACGAACTGGTTGACGACCCGACCGGCCTGACGATTGATGCGCTGCTGACGGGCGAGTTCGTCGCCATCGGCAAGAGCGCGTCCGAGGACTTCACCGTCGTGCGCGCGGATGAGGCCGCCGTCGCGCTGAGCGACGTCAGTGCCACCGTGCTCGCCGAGGACGAAGATGGTGCCTGGCTCTCTGGCGACTCGCTGGTGCCGGATGCCAGCGCCCTGACGCAGTTCGAAGCGCAGCCCAAAGAGCCGCTCTCCGCGCCAATGCAGCGACCTGCGCCCAGCGCGCGCCCACCGTCACAGGGCGAGCCGGGCGAATTCGGCGTCGGCGACCGTCTCGATGGCCGCTACGAAGTCGCCGATGTACGCCGCGGCGGCATGGGCGTCGTCTACCTGTGCTACGACCACGAGCAGAAGCTGCCGGTCGCCATCAAGAGCTTCCAGGGGCGCTTCCTCGATAACGAGCGCGCCGTCGCCCGCTTCGTTCAGGAGGCGGTCACCTGGATTCAGTTGGAGAAGCACCGCCACATCGTCCAGGCCAAGCTGGTGCAGAATATCGCCGGTCGCCCGCACATCATCCTGGAGCACATCAGCGGCCCGGAAGGGCTGGAGCCGGATCTGCGCAGTTGGATTGACCACAAGCGGATGACGCTGGCGCAGTCGCTCGAATTTGGCCTCCACATCGCGCTCGGCTTGCAGCATGCTGCCCAGCGCGTGCCCGGCCTGGTGCATCGCGATCTCAAACCGGCCAACATCCTGGTCACGCACGACGGCATCGCCAAAGTGACGGATTTCGGCCTCGTGCGCTCGATTGACTTCAGTGATCAAACGCTGCCGGAGATCGAACGCGAGCAGGCGCTGCGCCCGGAAGACCGCCTGACGCGCGTCGGCGCTGTTGTCGGCACAGCACCGTACATGTCGCCCGAACAATGCCAGGCGCAGGACGTCGATCAGCGTGCCGACATCTACGCCTTCGGCTGCGTGCTCTACGAGATGATCTGCGGGCGCCCTGTCTTCCAGGTGCGTAAGTTCGATGCCTGGCTGCACGCGCACGTCTACGAGACGCCGACCTTCGACGACCTGTACGACACGACGCTGCCGCCAGATCTCAAGCAGGTGATCCTCGGCTGCCTGGAGAAGAAGCCCGAAGACCGTCCTGCCACCTGGGGCCTGATCGTCGACTCGCTGGCGGGCATCTACCAGTCGATCACCGGCGCATCCGCGACGATGGAGATCACCGGCCCAGCCCTCGAAGCGCGCGAGCTGATGGACAAGGGCTACTCGCTGACCGAGCTGCGCCGCTTCCCGGAAGCGATCGAAGCCTACAACCGCGCCATCGAACTCCAGCCGGATTATGCCTGGGCCTGGGCGCGCAAGGGTCGCACCCTGCGCCTGCTCGAACGCTACGACGAAGCGCTCAACTGCTACGACGAGGCGCTGCGCATCCAGCCGCGCTATGCCTGGGCCTGGAAGGGCAAGGGCATCGTCCTCGAGCGCATGGGCAAGATGGAGACGGCGCTCGACTGCTACAAAGTGGCGACCGAAATCGACCCGAACGATGTCTGGAACTGGTACAACCAGGCCGATGCGCAGTTCAACCTGGGCGAGACGGAGCAGGCGCTGTCGCTCTTACAGCGCGCGCTGCAAATCGATCCGAATCACGCGCAAAGCTGGGGCAAGCTGGGCCAGGTGCAGCGGGCGCTGCGCCACTTCCCGGACGCGCTCAACGCCTACGAGCAGGCCGTGCGCTTGCAGCCGGATTACGGCTGGGCCTGGAATGGCTTAGGGTTGACTCAGCGCATGCTCAAACAGTACCGCGAGGCGCTGCCGAGCTTCAAGCGCGCCGTCAAGCACCAGCCGGACGAGGTCTGGAACTGGTACAACCTGACGGAGACGCTGGTCGATCTGCGCCAGTATACGGAGGCGATCGAACCCGCGCACGAGGCGACGCGCGTCGACCCCAAGCACGTCTACAGTTGGGCCAAGCTCGGCCAGGTGATGCGCTACGTCAAACGCTACGAAGACGCGCTCAAGGCTTACAGCCAGGCCATCGCTTTGCAGCCGGATTATGCCTGGGCCATCAATGGCAAGGGCATCGTCTACGAGCACATGGATCGCTATGAAGAAGCGTTGGAATGCTACAAACGCGCGACGGAGATCGCCGACGAAGACGTCTGGCACTGGTACAACCAGGGCAACGTCCTCAGCCTGATGAACCGCTTTGACGAGGCGATTGCTGCGCTCCGCAAAGCGACCGAACTCGACCCGCGGCATGCGCGCAGTTGGGCGCGCCTCGGTAACTCGCTGCGCCAGATCGGCCACATCGACGAGGCGATCAAAAGCTATGAGCGGGCGACCCAGATCGACCCCAACTACGCCTGGGCCTGGAACGAGATGGGCATGGCGCTCGAACAGGTGAACCGGATCGACGATGCGTTGGAAGCCTACCGCCATGCCAGCAGCGCCGCGCCGAGCGACCCGCTTTATCTGCACCAGCAGGTCGACATGCTGATCGCGCTCGATCAGGCGGAGCAGGCGCAGCTGCTGCTCGAACAGGCGCTCAAGCTCGACGCGCGCAACGCCCGCGCCTGGGCCAAACACGGCCAGGTGCTGCGCCGCTTGCACAAGCTGGAGATGGCGCTGCGCAGCTATACGCAGGCGGTCGAACTCGATCCGAATTACGCCTGGGCCTGGAACGGGCGCGGGCTGACTCTGGCGGCGCTCGGCCAGCACGACGACGCCATCTTCTGCTTCCGCAAGGCGACTGAACTCGACCGCAGCGATGCCTGGTACTGGTACAACCTGGGTGATGGGCTGGTCGGGCAGGGCCGTTTCCGCGAGGCGATTGAAGCGCTTGAAAGCGCGCTCAAGATCGACCCCAATCACATCGAGAGCTGGGCCAAGCTGGGGCAGGCGTTACGCCGCCTGGATCGCAACGCCGAAGCGCTGGTCGCCTACGATCAGGCCCTGTCGCTCAACCCGCAGTATGCCTGGGCCTGGAACGGCCGCGGGCTGGCCCTGGAGATGCTCGACAAGGGCGAAGAAGCGCTCGCCAGCTACGAAAAGGCGATGGCGATTGAAAAGAACGTCGTCTGGTATTACACCAACGCTGTCGACCTGCTGATCAAGCTCCAGCAGTACAACGAGGCACTCGCCATCATCGACCGCGCGCTCGACCGGCTGCCGGAGAACTCGACCGGCTGGGCGCGGCGCGCGCAGGTGCTGCGCCGTTTGAAGCGTTTTCAGGACGCCGTCGACAGCTACCGCAAGGCGCTCGATCTTGACCCGACCTATGCCTGGGCCTGGAACGGCATGGGCCTGGCTTACAACGCGTTGGAAGCCTACGTCGATGCGACCGTCTGCTTCGAGCGCGCCATCCAGAGCAACAGCGATGATGCCTGGTTCTGGCACAACCATGGCGATGCGCTTATGCGGCTGGGCGACTACGAGAGCGCCGCCGAGAAGTTCCGCCGCGCGCTTCAGCTTGATCCGAATCACGAGCCAAGCCGCGAGAAGCTCGCCAAAGCGGTCGAACACCTTGGCCAACACCTGGACAATGAGGAATAGGATGGTCGAACAAGAAATCTCGATAACGTTTATGAGCGGCCCGTTGGATGGGCAAACGCTCACCTTCGACCAGCCGGATATCGGCAGGGAACTGGTCATCAACATTGGCCGCCGTGAAGGCTGCGAAATCTACCTGCCGTTCGACAACCAGGTCTCGCGCCTGCACGCCCGCCTGATCATCAACAACATCGCGGTCACGGCGACCGAGTCGGTCACCGATCCATTTCTGCTCTCGTTCTACCTGGAAGATGGCGGCAGCCGCAACGGGACGTTCGTCGAGCGCGACAAACAGCCCATCAACGGGCGCGTTGCGTTGCGTCCCGGCTCATTTTTCCGCATCGGGCGCACCTGGCTCCGCCTTGACGTGCCGCTCTCGATGTGAGACGCCTACAAGCGACGGCGGAAGCCGCGCCGGATCATGCGGCGCTGCTGGCGGCGGATCAGACGGCGGCGGAAGGGGAACAAGGGGCGGCGTAACCAGCGGAACATCGCATCTCTCCTCGTCTATGTGGTTCGATCATACAACTTGATCGTAAACACGATATGTTTGGAAATGATTGCTTGCTTGTAAAATAGTCGAAAAATGCGCGAGTCCTGCACTCACGCGCTTCATTCTGAAAGCAAGTGCTTTGATGTCTCACCAAACGGGTTCTTTGCGCACCACCGACAATCTGACTCTCCATTCCGAAAGCTGGCTGCCGGAAGGCGAGCCGTGCGCCGCGCTCGTCCTCGTCCACGGCTACGGGGAGCACCTTGGGCGCTATCGTCACGTCGCCGAATATTTCGTCAAGCAGGGCTACGCCGTCTACGCCATCGATCATCGCGGCCACGGGCAAAGCGAAGGCTTACGCGCGTACGTCGATAATTTCGACCAGTTTGTCGAAGATCTGCACCTGTTTGTCGAGGGGGTGAAGAAGGAGCAGTCAGGCCAGCAGCTCTTTATGCTGGGGCACAGCATGGGTGCGCTCATCAGCTTGAGCTACTGCATCCGCTATCCCGACGGCATCAGCGGCTTGATCATCAGTGGCGCGCCCGTCAATGCTGATGCCAACGTGCCGGGCTATCTCGTGGCGCTGGGCACTGTGCTCACGCAGATCATCCCCAAGTATCCCTTCCTCAAGGGCGATGATTACAGCGTGCTCTCGCGCGATCCGGAAGTTGGGCGCGCTTTTGAAGCCGATCCGTTGACGTGGACGCAGCCGATGCGCATCCGGCTCGGCACCGAGATCAACCGCGCCGCCGGGCGCGCCCGCGAGAATCTCGGCACGCTCAAAATGCCGCTTCTGATCCTGCACGGCGCGGCAGATCCCTACGTCAATCCGTCCGGCAGCCAACTGGCCTACGAACGCGCGGGCTCAAGCGATAAGACGCTCAAGCTCTACCCGAATCTGCGTCACGAGATCATGAACGAGCCGGAGAAGTACGAGGTGCTCGGCGACATCGCCGCCTGGTTGGATGCGCACCTCGTCAATCGCCAGGTGAGAAGCCCTGCGCATTCGTCCTGACCAACTGCGCCATCGCGTCCAGCCAGGCCGGATCGTCGTTGAGGCAGGGCGCGCAGACACTGGCGCAGATATTTGCGGAGACCGGCTGGCGTGGGTGCATCCGGCGTGCCGAATTGCGCGACCAGCACGCCGATTTGGGTTGATTTGACAGCCATGCATGCTCCGAAGTGGGCGTCGTGAAGTTGCAAAGGTGTTGCTTAAAGCGCGGAAATCTACAGAAATCTACGTCTTGTGCCGCGCGAATCCGAGCATCCGGTGAGAAATTCGCTTTCGGCGCCTTGCCCGCTTGACCAGTATTTAAGCCACCGTTACAATCCAGGTACATAAGCTCAATATTGTTTTGTTCTTGAAATAAGGCTATTGGATGGATCAATCGAAGGTTAAGCTCGAAGTAAAAGCGATCTCCCTGAGTTTTGGCGGCATCCGCGCGTTGACCGGCGTCTCGTTTCGCGTGCAGGAAGGCGCCATCTTCGCCATCATCGGCCCCAACGGCGCGGGCAAAACCAGCCTGATCAACAGCATCAACGGCTTTTACAGCCCCCAGGAAGGCAGCATCCTGTTCGAAGACCAGGACATCACGAGCAAGCCGCCCTACCAACGCGCCAAGCTCGGCATCTCGCGCACCTTCCAGAACATCGCCCTTTACACCAACATGACGGCGCTCGACAACCTGATGGCGGCGCGCCACATCCACATGAAGTCGAACATGCTGACCGGCGCGCTCTTCTGGGGCAGCGCACGCGCGGAGGAGATCGCCCATCGCGAGCGGGTGGAGGAGATCATCGACTTCCTGGAGATGGAAGGCATCCGCAAGACGGTCGTCGGCAACCTGAGCTATGGCCTGCGCAAGCGCGTCGAACTCGGCCGGGCGCTAGCCCTGGAGCCGACGCTGCTTCTGCTTGACGAGCCGATGGCGGGCATGAACGTCGAGGAAAAAGAGGACATGGCGCGCTTCATCCTCGACATCCACGAGCGCCAGGGCACGACCATCGTGTTGATCGAGCACGACATGGGGTTGGTGATGGATATTTCGCAGCGCGTCGTCGCGCTCGACTTCGGCAGGAAGATCGCCGAGGGCACGCCCGACGAGATCAAACGCAACGAGGCTGTCATCAAGGCCTACCTGGGACAGGAAGTCTAAATTGCTTGTGTGATGTGAGACGTGCGCGGCGCACGTAAAAGAGGGAGTTATGGCGGCTTTACAGGAACACATCGACACCGCGCCAAAGATTGTTATTTCCAGAGAGGACATTCCGATTGAACCGCTGGCGGCGGAGGCGGACACGCTGCCCAAGGTCTTCTTACGCACGGTGGACAAACTGGGCGAGCGCGTGGCGATGCGCAAGAAGCGCTACGGCATCTGGCAGGAATACTCGTGGCAGGAGAGCTTCGCCAACGTCCGCGATCTGTGCCTGGGCCTGATGAGCCTCGGACTCCAGCGCGGCGAGAAGGTCGCCATCATCGGCGAGAACGACCCGGAGTTCTATTGGGCTCAGTTCGCCGTCTGGAGCGTGGGCGGCGCGACCATCGCGATCTTCACCGACGCCAACCTGCAGGAACTTGGCTACGTCATCGACAACTCGGACGCCGTCTACCTGTTCGCGCACGATCAGGAGCAGTGCGATAAAGCCCTCGCCCTGCGCGATCAACTGCCACAGGTGCGCAAGGTCATCTACTGGGAAGAGCGCGGCCTGTGGAATTACGACGACGACTGGCTGATCGGCTTTGACGAAGTCCAGGCGCTCGGTCGTCACTATGGCGAGCAGCACCCGAATGCTTTTGAGAAGGCGATCGCGGTGGGCAAAGGCGAAGACGTCGCCCTGCTCAGCTACACTTCCGGCACGACCAGCCTGCCCAAGGGCGCCATGATCCGCCATCGCAACCTGCTCTTCGGCAACCGCCACGTCGATAAGCTGGCGCCATCCTTCCCCGGCGATAACTACGTCTCGTTCAGCCCGCTGGCCTGGATCACCGAGCAGAGCCTGGGCGTGACCGGCCACCTGATCAACGGCTTTCAGGTCAACTTCCCGGAAAGCCCGGAGACGGTGCAGACTGACATCCGCGAGATCGCGCCGAGCGCGCTGCTCTTCCCCAGTCGCGTCTGGGAGCAGCTCGCCAGCGTCATGCGCGTGCGCATCAACGACAGCACGAGGCTCAACCGGTCGCTCTACAACCTGTTTCTGCCCATCCGCTACAAGATCATCGACCTGGAAGATGCGCGGCAGACGGTCAATCCGGGCTGGCGCGCGCTCGGCTGGCTGGCAGATCTGGCCGTGTTCGCCCCGCTGCGCGACAAGATCGGCATGACGCGCATGCGCAACGCCTTCACCAGCGGCGCGGCGCTCTCGCCGGACGTGCTGCGCTTCTTCCGTGCGGTCGGTGTCGAACTCAAGAATCTCTACGGCTCGACCGAGTGCCAGGCGCACACGCTCCATTATGACGGCAACATCAAGCTGGCGACGGTCGGTGCACCCGCGCCCGGCGTCGAGGTCCGCATCAACGACGACGGCGAGATGTGGATTCGCAGCCGGGCGGTCTTCGCCGGCTACTACAAAGACGAGCACAAAACGGCGGACGCGCTCGACAGCGAAGGCTGGTTCCACACCGGCGACGCGGGCTACGTCGACAAGGACGGCCACATCATCTATCTAGATCGCGTCAGCGACATGATCGAGCTGGCGAATGGCGAGCGCTTCAGCCCGCAGTACATCGAGGGGCGACTCAAGTTCAGCCCGTTCATTCAGGACGTGATGGCCGTCGGCGGCTTCGACATGCACTACGTGACGACCATCATCAACATTGACTTCGAAAACGTCGCCCGCTGGGCGGAGAAAAACCGCGTCGCCTTCACGACCTTCGTCGATCTCTCGCAGAAGCAGGAGATCTACGACCTGATCAGGCGCGATGTCGAGGCGGTCAACGAGACGCTGCCACCCGCCGCCCGCGTCAAGAAGTTCGTCATCCTCCACAAAGCCTTCGACGCTGATGAAAACGAACTGACGCGCACGCGCAAGCTGCGCCGCCGCACGCTGGAACAAAAATACGGCGACATGCTCAACGCCATGTACAACAACCTCGACTCGGTCACGGTCAGCGCCGAGGTCAAGTATCGCGACGGGCGCATGGGCACGGTACAGACGGCTGTTCGCGTGTGCACGCTGTAACGCAAAAACACAAAAGGGTTCTTCCATTGACTGCCTTATTGAAAGATAACCGCCGCTATCTCACCATCACCCTCTACGTCGTCGCCGTGGTCGTGCTGCTCGCCTTGTTCGCGCCGGTCGTGGGGGCACAGCGCCCGGCCCGCCTGGTGCAGAGCGGCATCACCGGCCTGCTCGTCGGCGGCATCTACGCCCTGATCGCGCTTGGCATCGTCATCATCAACAAGGCGTCTGGCGTCTTCAACTTCGCCCACGGCTGGATGATGCTGCTCGGCGGCTTCCTCTTCTACAGCTTCTTCACGGTCGTGCAGATTTCGCCGGTCGCTTCCGCGGCGCTGGCGTTGCTGACCGTGCTAATGGCGCTCACGGTGATCGGCTGGAGCAGTTTGCGCGACCTGCGTGTGCTCGGCGCCGGGGCGCTCGCTGCCATCATCATCACCATGCTGCTGCTGGTCGAGATCCCGCTGCTGCGCGGGATCGTCGGCGCGGTCTGCGGCAGCGTCCTCATCGGGCTGGCGGCGGAGCGTTTCGCCATTCGCCCGCTGATCGGCCAGCCGCTGTTTGCCATGGTGCTGATGACGCTCGCCTTGAGCGAAGTGCTGCACGGCATCGAGCAGATGATCTGGGGCAGCGTCGAGATCCCGCTGTCGTTGTTTGCCGGGATCAAAGACCTCGGCCTGCCGGTGCCAATCCGCTTCGAGATGTTCGACAGCAGCGTGATAGTGCGCACGGAACTCCTGATCGCGTTCGCGCTGTCGCTGTTGGCCTTCGTCGCCTTCGTCGCCTTCTTCCAGTTCACCAGCGTCGGCCTGGCCATGCGCGCGACGGCGGAGAATCAGAAGCTGGCACAGTCGGTCGGCCTGCGCGTGCGCGTGATCCTGGGCGTCGCCTGGGCGATCGCCGCGCTGCTGGCGACGGTCGCCGGGGTGCTGCAAGGTGGCGCGACCAGTCTGTCACTCAACATGCCGCTGCTGGCGCTGCGCGCGTTCCCGGCGGTGCTGCTCGGCGGCCTGGAGAGCGTACCCGGCGCGCTGATCGGCGGTCTGATCATCGGGCTGGTCCAGGAGTACGCCAACTTACTCTTCCCCGGCACCCAGGCGGGCACCGAGCTGGCGCCCTATCTCGTGCTGATGGTCGTGCTCGTCATCCGTCCCGACGGGCTGTTCGGCCAGAAGCGGATTGAAAGAATCTAGGTGATGAGGGGAAAGGTGATGAGGCATGAGGAAGGCGCATGGCTAAAGTGCAATCGTTCGAAGAATTGATTGCCTGGCAGAAAGCGCGCGATCTGGCACGCAGGATCTATGGCATCACCACTCAAGGGCGCTTTGCACGCGATTTTGGATTGTCGCGACAGATGCAGCGAAGCGCGGTATCCATCATGTCCAATATCGCGGAAGGTTATGATCGTGGCAGTCTGGGAGATTATTTCAGATTCTTGAGCATCGCCAAAGGCTCGTGTGCCGAGCTTCGTTCTCAAATCTACGTGGCTTATGACATTGGATATTTGACGGCAGCAGAGTTCCAGCAACTTCGAGACGACACAATCGAGTTGAGCCGTATCATTGGCGGGTTACGCGCATCTGTGCAGCGCCGCCGTAACGATTCAAATACGTGAATGGATTTATCCGAATCGTGGCGAACTTAGCATTTCTCATCACCTCATTTCTCGTCACCTCATCACCTGATCTGATACATCTGCTGTGCAGCAATAGGAGCCTGAATGTCCGCTAATATCCGTCCGTCAGGCGTTTTCGACACCACCTACGCGCAAGATATATCGATCAATCGCACGCGCTTCGACAAATGGTTGTCGAACGGCCTGTTCCTGCTCTTGCTGCTCGTGCCCCTGCTCACGATTGAAGGCCCGTTCGCGGCGGGCATCCTGCCACAGTCGTGGATCGGTGTGCTCAACCGCATCGCCATCTTCGTCATCGCCGTCCAGGGGTTGAACATCCTGATCGGCTACACCGGCCAGATCTCGCTCGGCCACGCGGCCTTCATGGCCGTCGGCGCTTATTGCAGCGCCGTGCTCGCGCGCGAACTTGGCATGAGCTTCTGGCTGGCACTGCCGATTTCGGCGCTGTTCACGGGCGTCGTCGGGCTGATCTTCGGGCTGCCTTCGCTGCGGGTGAAGGGCTTCTATCTGGCGATGGCGACGCTGGCCGCGCAATTCATCATCCCGTGGCTGCTGCGCTACCCGCTCGAAGGGCTGACGGGTGGCTCACGCCCGCTCAGTGTGCCGGAGCCGACGCTGTTCGGCCTCAGCTTCGCCCACGAAAACGCGATGTTCTACATCATCATTCCGCTGGCCGTGCTGCTGTCGTTGGCGGCGCGCAACATCGTGCGCACGCGCGTCGGGCGCGCTTTCATCAGCGTGCGCGATAACGACCTGGCGGCGGAGCTGCTCGGCATCAACGTCTTCAGCTACAAGCTGCAAGCCTTCTTCCTGAGCGCGTTGTATGCGGGTGTGGCGGGCTGCTTGCTCGCCTTCGAGAGCAACAGCCTGTCGCTCGACAAGTTCCTGCTCGACCGCTCGATTGAAATGCTGGCGATGCTCGTCATCGGCGGGGCGGGCTTTCCGCTGGGGCCGTTGTTCGGCGTCTCTTTCGTCAACCTGCTGACGCAGAACATCATCCCGTCGGTCATCCCGCAGTTGAAACAGGTGCTGCCGGGGATGCTGCCCTTCATCAACCCGATCAACATCGACGCCGCGCTCGGCCCGACGCTCTTCGGCCTGGCGTTGATGTTCTTCCTCATCATTGCGCCGCGTGGCCTGGCGCATCGCTGGGAGATCTTGAAAATCGCCTGGAAGCTTCGCCCCTACTCGCATTAATCGTAGGGGGAAGCTTCCGTTTGCGCCCTCGCCTCCCTGAGGGACACCGCCGGATTGAAGCAGTGAAAGGAGCGTGATCGCACGGATCTTATTGGGGCTGATCAAAGCCATCAGAATTGAATGACCTTGTTTATGGAGAGGAACACAAAACCATGCGCAAACTATCACTTATGCTGCTCTTGTTTGTCCTGGCTGCGCTGCTGGCCCTGCCCGCCAGCGCTCAGGAAAGCCTGCCCGATTGGATCGAGCACACCGCCTGCGACGTCGATTTGACCGGCGAAACGATCACCATCTATCACTTTGGCGATATCAGCGCGTCCTACGCCTTCATCACGCAGCCGCTGCTGGCAGGCATCGGGGACGCCATCGAATATTTCAACGCGCGCGGTGGGGCTTGCGGTGCGCAACTGGCGCAGGATAACCGCGATACCGGCGGTGACCTGGCCCAGACGCAGGCCCATTATGATTACTACTCGACGCTCGATCCCAAGCCGGATCTGCTCGTGCTCTATGCCTCGCCGGATGCCGAGCTGCTGCGTGACCAGGTCGCGGAAGACGAGATCCCGGTCATGATCTCCGCCGGGTCGGTCGAAGGTCTCTATGGCGAAGACGGCCAGACGCCCGGCTGGATTTACGCCACCAACCCGCTCTACGTCGATCAATTCGGCATGTTCTGCCGCTATCTGGGCCAGAACAGTGACCAGTTCCCCGATCCCGTCATCGGCTACATTAGCTGGCCGGGCGCCTTCGGTGAAGCCGCCTTCACGCCGGAATCGATCGCCTACTGCGCCGAGCAGGGTGTGACCGTCCTCGAGACGCCGGAATACTTCCTGCCGACCGCCACCGACATCACGACCAACGTCCAGAACCTGGTCGATGCCGGTGCCAACATCCTCTACACCAACACGCTCGCCAGCGGCCCGGTCGCCGTCGCGCGCACGCTGGTCGATCTCGGCCTGGAAGACGACGTCCGGCTGGCAGGTGTCAACTGGACGCTCGATACGTCGGTCGGCTTGCTCAGCCGCACGGCCCTCGGCTCGGATGGCCTGCCCGCGGTCAACGGCATCATCGGCTCGATGCCCTTCCGCTGGTGGACGGAGACCGACCAACCCGCCATCCAGTTGATCTCGTCGATTGCGGACGAGAAGGAAGTCGCCGCGCAGAATCGCAACATCGCCTACCTGCTCGGCTGGGCGACGGTCGATACCTACATCGAACTGTACGCACAGACGGTCAACCGCGTCGGCAGCCTGGACGCCGTCGATGGCGCGGCGATCAAGGAAACACTGGACAGCCTGGTCTACTCGCCGCTCGGCCTGTACACGCTCGACTTCAAGGGCGGTGAGGGGCGCGACGACACCATGAATCGTCTGGCCACGATGATGTTCGCCAACGCCGACATGAGCGGTGTGGCCACCAGCGGCGACGATGCGCTCAAGCTGGCGCTGCCCGACGGCACCGAGGCCTATCTGCCGGTCGTCGTGCCGCTGACCGACTTCGAACTGACGCCGGATCTCCGCCCAGGCGGCGCCGACGCACCTGGCATGTAATCCTTAGCCCTGTACATTGTGTTGGCGTTGTACAATCGCTAACATAGTGACATTCACAGGCATGAGATACGGGGTATGCTGCACGGATTTTGGTACCGTGCAGCACGCCTCTGGCTCATGCCTTCGAATTGTTAACGGCCTACTTCATCATGACGGCGCGAAGAGTCTATGAGCGATCTCTGGTACAAAGACGCGGTTTTCTATCAAGTCCACGTTCGCACGTTCTACGATAGTAACGGTGATGGCATCGGCGATTTTCCGGGCCTGACGGAAAAGCTCGATCACATCAAAAGCCTGGGGGTGGATTGCATCTGGCTGCTCCCGTTCTACCCATCGCCCCTGCGCGACGATGGCTACGACATTGCCGATTATCGCAATGTCCATCCTGACTATGGCACCCTGTCCGACTTCAAGCGCTTCCTGCGCAAGGCGCATCGGCTCGGCCTGCGCGTGGTGGCCGACCTGGTCATGAATCACACGTCGGATCAACACGCGTGGTTCCAGGCCGCGCGCAGCAACCCGGACTCGCCGTATCGCAATTATTACGTCTGGAGCGATACCGAGCAGAAGTACAAAGATGCGCGCATCATCTTCATCGATACCGAACGGTCGAACTGGACCTTCGATGACGATGCCGACGCCTACTTCTGGCACCGGTTTTATTCCCACCAGCCGGATCTGAACTATGACGAGCCGCGCGTTCATGCCGAGATGCTGCGCATCGCGCGTCACTGGCTGAGCATGGGCCTGGATGGCTTCCGCGCGGATGCCGTGCCCTATCTCTACGAGCGCGAGGGCACCAACTGCGAGAATCTGCCGGAGACGCACAAGTTCCTGAAGAAGCTGCGCGCTTACATCGAAGAGCACTTCCCCGGTCGCATCCTGCTGGCCGAAGCCAACCAGTGGCCGGAAGACGTGGTCGAATATTTCGGCCAGGGCGATGAGTTCCACATGGCCTTCAACTTCCCGGTCATGCCGCGCGTCTACATGGCTGTGCGCCGCGAAGACCGCGAGCCAATCGTCGAGATCATGAACCTGCTGCCGACGATCCCGGATAACTGCCAGTGGTGCATGTTCCTGCGCAATCACGACGAACTGACGCTGGAGATGGTCACGGACGCCGAGCGCGACTACATGTACTCGGAGTACGCCAAAGACCCGCGCATGAAGATCAACCTGGGCATTCGCCGCCGCCTGGCGCCGCTGCTTGAAAACAGCCGCCGCCGCATCGAACTGCTCAATGCGCTGCTGCTTTCGCTGCCGGGTACGCCGATCATTTACTACGGCGACGAGATCGGCATGGGCGACAACATCTACCTGCCGGATCGCAACGGTGTGCGTACGCCAATGCAGTGGACGATGGATCGTAACGCAGGCTTCTCGAAAGCAGATAGCGCGCGTCTGTACGCGCCGGTCGTCAACGATCCCATCTTCAGTTACATGACGATCAACGTCGAGGCGCAGGAACGGCTGCCCACTTCGCTGCTGCATTGGATGCGCCGCATCATCAATCTGCGCCGCCGCTACTCGGCTTTCGGGCGCGGCTCGCTCGAATTCCTGAACGGCAGCAACAACAAGGTGCTGGCCTTCTTGCGCAGCTATGAGAACACGACCATCCTGTGCGTGAACAACCTGAGCCGTTACGCGCAGCCGGTCGAGCTCGATCTGCGCGCCTACGACGGTTTCACGCCGATCGAGATGTTCGGCGATACGCGCTTCCCGGCCATCGGTGAACTGCCTTACTTCATCACGCTGGGGCCGCACACGTTCTTCTGGTTCCGTCTGGAGCCGCCCGCTTGAGAGCTTGGAGCAAGAGGTAACGGGCGCGATGGCTGATGCGGACGATGTTTGACCGGCGACGGGCGGGGCGATGATCGCGATTCGCCCGCTCGAACACGTCGAGATCGCCGACCTGGAGCGCATCGCGCCTGGCTACACGTCGACGCACATTTACGACGTGACGCGCGAAGAGAGCGAGGCGCAGGCGACCATTGCGCTTACGCTGCGCGAGCTGGATGTGCCGCTGACACTGCCATTCCGGCGTACGCCGGACGTGGTCGACTATTATCAGGACGTGCTGCGTCAGGGCCTCTCGCTCGGCGCCTATGACGACGAGGCAGGGGATCGGCTGGTCGGCGTCGCCATCACCGACGTGCAGGCGTGGAATGGCACGCTGCTGGTCTGGGAGTTTCACCTGGAGGCGGCCTATCGTGGTCGCGGTCTGGGGCGGCGGCTGATGGAAGCGCTGGCCGAGCGGGCCGCCGGGGCCGGGCTGCGCGTGATCAGCGTCGAGACGAGCACGACCAACGTCCCGGCGATCCGCTTTTACCGGCGTGTCGGCTTCAGCATCGACAGCATCGATCTCTCGTTCTACAGCAACGAGGATATCGAGAAGGGCGACGTGGTCGTCTTCATGAAACGAAAGCTGACGCCGATCGCCTGGCCAAATGACGAATAGTGATTAGATGAGGGTTTATTATGTTATCCGTCAACAATATCGAAGTGATTTACAACAGCGTCATCCTCGTTCTGCGCGGCGTCTCGTTCAAGGTCGAGCCGGGGCAGGTTGTCGCGCTGCTCGGCGCTAACGGCGCGGGCAAATCGACCACGCTCAAAGCGATCAGCGGGCTGCTGAGCGCGGAACTGGGCGAGGTCACGCGCGGCAGCATCGACTGGGACGGGACGCGCATCGACAGGCTCAACACCGAAGACATCGTGCGCAACGGCATCATCCAGGTGATCGAGGGCCGTCCACTGTTCGGCCATCTCTCGGTCGAGGAGAACTTGCGCCTCGGTGCGCAGGTCTTCGAGGGCGGTCGCTTGATGCGCAAAGATCTGGAGCGCGTCTACGAGTATTTCCCGCGACTACGTGATATGCGCGGGCGCACGGCGGGCTATCTGAGCGGCGGCGAGCAGCAGATGCTCGTCATCGGGCGCGCGCTGATGGGCCACCCGAAGCTGATGATGCTCGACGAGCCGTCGCTCGGCCTGGCGCCGCTGCTCGTGCAGGAGATCTTCCATATCGTGCGTGACATCAATCAGAAAGAGGGTATGTCCGTCTTGCTGGTCGAGCAGAATGCGCGCGCGGCGCTCAGCATCGTCGATTATGGCTACGTCATGGAGAATGGGCGCATCGTGCTCGACGGCCCTGCCGATCAACTGGCCGAGAACGAGGACATCAAAGAGTTCTACCTGGGCCTCAACCAGCTTGGCGAGCGCAAGAGCTACCGCGACGTCAAGCACTATAAGCGGCGCAAACGCTGGCTGGGATAGTCCACTTCGGGCGATGATTCAGCCCGTGTTCCTGCAACCTGTAGGGTTACGCATCCCTCACGCTCTTATAATTGAACTATGAGCACCTTATAAGTGCCCGTTCGTTCGCTGAGATCAAGCAGGCGCGCATGGACAGCCCCGATTCTTCGCCGCATGACTTTCCCGATCTGGTCAGGCTGGACGCTGACACGCAAGTCCAGGCGATTCTATCTGACGAGGCGCCCGAACCGGCGTTCCTGCAATTCTGGGAACTGCCCGATCTTTACCCCGACCGCCCGTCGACCAGCGATTACGGCTATCTGAGAGGCCAGCGACGCATTCATTGCAGCGAAAAGAAGCTGCGCCGCCTGTGCAGGAATCGCGAGGTCAGCGCCGTGTGGACACCGGAGACTCCTTATCTGGTGCCGCCGATCGAAGTGCCGGAACTGGAACCGTTCGTGCGCAATCGGTTGCGTTCGACCGTCATTCTCCTGGGGGTGACCCTGGCCTTGTTCACCGCGCTCTTCTTCTGCTCGGTGATCACCGTCTGGAGCGATCCTTCAGTCCGCCGGGAACTGCTGGATTCCGGCGCGCGGTCGTATTTCATTCTGCTGGCGGTCCTGGGGTTCGGGCTGGCTTATGCTCTCTGGCTGCATCGACGTCGCAAGCGAGAACCGGTTGCGGATGCGGCAGGGCGCACACGCTACAAATACTGGATACGCACCGGCGCCAACCTGGCGACGAGAAGCGTCGTCATCGGCATCATCGTCATTTACCTGATCAGCCTGGTCAATTATCCGTTCTCGCTGCTGGAAACCGCCCTGGTCAAACACGCCGTCCGCGAGGGGCAGGTCTGGCGCCTGCTGACGGGCGGGCTGATGCACATCAACCTGTTTCACCTGGGGCTGAATGCTGTGGTGTTGTTCACCATCGGGCGGGAGGTCGAGCGCCTGACGTCTTCGGCGATGATGGCGTTGGTGCTGCTCGCGTCGATTCTCGGCGGCAGCATCGCCAGCACGCTGCTGTTGGAGCAGACCTCCGTCGGCATTTCGGGCGGTATCTTCGGCCTGATCGGCTTCCTGGCGATTCTGCGCTGGCGGGCGCGCACCGTGCTGCCCAAAGGCCTGTTCTTCAACATCATGGTCATCGTCGTGCTGATCAGCGCCGACACTTTGATCGACCAGCTGGCCGGCATGAAGCTGATCGATTTCGGCGGGCACTTCGGCGGCTTGCTGGTCGGCACCGTGGTCGGCCTGCTCTACGTCCCGCGGCAGATCGAGCGCGTGCCGGTGCCACCCAAGGGCACCATTGCACGATTGAGCAACCAGGCCTGGGGCGTCCTCATCCTGGGCATGATCTTGACCGGCGCTATCCTGATCCTGGGGATTCTGCGCTGACTCAATTTCTGGGATTCGACCCGTAGATTGGCTATAGTCTGCCCTCAAAATCACATGATGAAGGACAACTTATGCTTGTTCTACTCTTCTTATTGCTGCTTGTTTTGACGGGCGCGATCCCACTGCCGGTCGCGTTGTTCCTGTTGATGTTCTTCGGCCTTTTCGGCGTGGGCTTCATGACTGCTGTCACTCCTCCCGCCACGTTGTTCTGATAGGGTCACCAACTGCCATGAGACGATGGACGGATTGGCCGACAGCCGATCGCCAGAAGCTCTTTTCCCATCCGGCTGCTGGCTAAAAGCCAAAAGCCAACTGCCAATACCCAACCGCCAAAAAGAAGGGATCGCGTTGTGACCGACCAGCTTGACCGACGACTCCACGAGCTTGTGGCGACCGCCTACGAGTATGCGCCCGCCATCCGCCAGATCATGGATAGCGCGGGCGTCACGCCAGATGACATCCGCTCCGCCGCCGATCTCGCCCGCATCCCCGTCACCGGCAAAGATCGCTTGGTCGAAATCCACCAGGCCAACCCGCCGTTCGGCGGCTTCCTGACCATCCCGATCGAAGATCTGCCGCGCATCTACATCTCCCCTGGCCCGATCTACGATCCGCAGCCGCCGGTGGACGACCCGGAAGCGCAGCTCGCGCCGTTCCATTACGTCGGCTTCGGGCCGGGCGACCGCGTGCTCAACACCTTCATGTATCACCTGACGCCCGCGGGCCTGCTGCTCGATGAGGCGCTGCGTGCCTGCGGCGCAACAGTCATCCCGACCGGCCCCGGCAACACCGAATTGCAATTGATGATGATGGCGGCGCTTCAGGTGACGGGCTTCGTCGGCCAGCCGAGCTACCTGATGACGCTGCTCGACAAGGCGCCGGAAATGGGCATCCCGAAGGAACTGGTCAGCATCAAGAAGGCGTTGTTCTCCGCCGAGCCGTACACGCCAGCCCAGCGCGCCCGCTTCGAGGGCGAGTATGGCATGAAGACGACCTCCGCCTACGGCACCGCCGATCTCGGCCTGCTCGGTTTCACGAGGGAGGGCGTCCAGGGCTTCTGCCTGCTGGGGCACCTCTACGTCGAATGCTGCGACCCGGAGACGGGGCAGCCGGTCGAGCCGGGCAACGTCGGCGAGATTGTCGTCACGACCTTCAACACGCGCTACCCGTTGATCCGCTTCGGCACCGGCGACCTGGGCGCGCTCGCGCCGGAGCCTGATCCTCGCTGCGGCGGTGGGCAGCAGCTGCTCGGCCTGTTCGGGCGCAGCGGCGATGCCATCAAAGTGCGCGGGATGTTCCTGCACCCGAATCAGATCCTGGCGGCGGTCGGGCGCGTGCCGCAGATCAAACATGCGCAGGCCGTCGTCACGCGCGAGGCCAACCGCGACGTACTGACACTCAACGTCGAGTTGCACCCTGATGCGGCGGACGCGGATGTGGAAGAGGCGGTCAAGGCGTATGTGCAGGCGATGGCGCGTCTGCGCGTCGACAGCGTACAGATCGTCAGCCCCGGCGTCATCGACACGGCGCAGCGCATGGTCAAGGACGCCCGCGACTGGGGATAGACGTCACAGCGCCCAGGCGGGCAGTGGTTCGCGCGCCTGACGCCATGCCTGGGGAATGGCTTCTATCCCGATGTAGGCAGCGATGATGCCGCCGACGATGGCGCAGTTGGTATCGACGTCGCCACCCGCGCTCGCCGTCAGCCACATGGCCTCCTCGTAGTGAGCGAGCTGCTCGCCCGCGCACCACAGGCAGTAGCCGACCGTGTCCTGTGCGCTGATCTGGCTGCCATTGCCGAGCACGGATGCCGCCAACGGCACGGTCGCATCCGGCGCAAGCTCGCGCGCGGCGTGGATCTGCTCGCGAACGATGCTCTCCGGCACGTGCGGCAGGATCAGGTCGAGAAACGCGCGCCGATCCGGCGTCGGTTCACCGCGCAGCCGAATAGCGATGGCCGCCGCCACGGCGACCGCGATGCCCCCGGCGATGCCTTCGGGATGGGCGTGGGTGATCTCGGACGCCAGCCGCGCCTGCTCGACACAACGTTCCAGATCATCCGCAAAATAGGCGCCCAGCGGCGCGGCGCGCATGGCCCCGCCATTTCCGTACGATCCCTGCCCACCAAACATCGTTCGCGCGGCTTCTCGCCAGGGTTTGCGCAGGCGAATGCTCGTCATGAGACGCATCGCGCCCGCCCCATACCCGCGCGACGGATCGAAATGCTCGGCGAAGCTCCGCGCCAACCGATCCTGATCGATCTCGCCGTGCTCGCGCAGTTCCGCATAGATCGACAACGCCATATTCGTGTCGTCCGTCCAGGCCCAATTGGACATGAACGGCGTTTGGCGATAGTAGATGGAGGATGCGGCGCGCTGCGGGTCGAGACGAATGAACAACTCGCCGAAGGCATCGCCGACGGACAGCCCTTCGAGCGACTCGCGCGCGCGGTCAATGCGTATTTGAGCGGGATCAGTCATGTCTGACATGTTGATGCCCTTACACCTGTCACCGACGCCGGCGCAGTATGAGCGTCCTGGCTTCTGTGGCGTCCGTGTCGTCGACAGGCGTCGTGTCCAATTCACCATCGGTGCTCAGGCTGTAGGTGCGCTTGGGCTTCTCGTCGGGCGGCTCTTCCTCGCGGCTCATACCCAGCAGATGCTTGCCCAGCGCCTGGCTCATCACTTCCGTTCGAATGCGATCCTCAAACGACTTCGTATCGAGCATGGCCGAGATGAACTGGAAGACGAGGCCGATGAACCAGCCCGCGCTCATCATGGCGAGCGCCCCCATGGCCCCGTCGGACGCGCCGCTGCCGGAGATGATGCTCGCGGCAATGATCAGGAAGACGCCAAACATCATCAGATTGACGCCGAAGAAGATCCAGCGTGCTGCCCGCTTGCGGCGGACGACCTCTGCCTCGACCTCGCGGCGCACAGCTCGATAATCGATATCCTGGCTCATGGCGCGTCCCCTGCGACTTGTTGTTCAGACGTAAGTTTAGCGCATATGAGAGGGTAGGTTGGAATTACTCCTGCTGCTGTTTGCGCTCGCTCTGTTGGCGCAGGACGTCGCGCAGTTCGAGCGTAATGTCTTCGGTGTCGTCCCGTCCCTCGATCGGCAGCGGGTCCAGTTCGCCATCGTCGCTCAGGCTGTATTCGCGTTTGTGCTTGTCCCCGAATGCGTCTGCGTCGCGGCTCATCTGCAGCAGATGCTTGCCGACGGCCTGCCCCATCGCCGCCTCACGAATGCGTTCTTCGGAGGACTTCGAATCGAGCATCGCCGAAATGAACTGGAACATCAAGCCGATGAGCCAGCCGACGCTCATAACGATCAGCGCCGCCGCCGCATCGTCGCTCATAATCATGTTCTTGGCGAACACACCCCAGGTGATGCTCGAAAAGATGACGAACATCAGAAAGTTGACGGCGAAAAAGATCCAGCGCGTGGCACGTTTGCGGCGGACAACTTCCGCCTCCACTTCGCGGCGCACAGCTCGATAATCAATATCCTGGTTCATAATGCTTCCCCTGACGTCTTTACTTAATACGTTAAGTTATAATCGTGAGTTGTATCAGTTGAGCATTTCAAACAATATAAAGACAATCGAGACGACGTCTCGGCGGCTGCGCGGGGCTTCAGATCCGGTGGTAGCTAGATCGAGAACAGATCGCTGACGTGGATGTCGCCCAGCAGGGGCGATTGAAACGTCTCGCCCGTTTCGTAGACATTCAGCAGCACAAATCGGTCATTCTGGAGTGTCCACACGTCAATCAAACGCTCCTGTGGATCGGCAATCCAGTATTCACGCACACCGTGCCGCTCGTATAGGCGAAACTTCTCGCGCCTATCGAGCTTGACCGAGCCAGGAGACATTACCTCAACGATCAAATCAGGGGCGCCGGTCAGGTACTTTTCACCGACCGCGCATCTGCCGCCCTGCAGGATGACCATGACATCCGGCTGCGGCACATTGTCCTCATCCAGATGGACGTCGAGTGGCGCGACAAATACCCGCCCACCAAAGGACTTGACCGCCGCATTCAAGGTCGACGCAGTTTGAAACACGACCGTTTGATGATCGGGTGTTGGCGATCCCATGTCGATGATTGCTCCGTCGATCAGTTGTAAGGGGCGGTTTGTCTCCGGGAGACTGAGGAACTCGGCAGCGCTGAGGCGCTCTTTTGGTTGATCGGTCATGTTGGTAGGCCTTCACCCTCGATTCAGCCTCATCATACACATCTTGCGACCCATCGTCTATAATGCCCGCCATTCCCAGTCCAGACAGACAACCGGAGTATCCCCCTGGTGGCAGCCCGCAAGAACAACTACTACCTGCTCAGCCTCGGCTGTTCGAAGAACACCGTCGACAGCGAGAGCATCGCCCAGGTGCTCGATCACAACGGCATGCGCGGCGTCGGCGATCCGAGCAAAGCCGAAGTCCTGATCGTCAACACCTGTGGCTTCATCGACGCGGCCAAGCAGGAGAGCATCGACGCGCTGCGCGAGCTGGTCGATGGCCGCCGTAAAGACCAGATGGTCGTCGCGGCGGGCTGCCTGGCCCAGCGCTACGGCGATCTGCTGGTGCAGGAGGTACCGGGGCTGGATGGCGTGATCGGCACGCGCCGCTGGATGGACATCTTCGACTTCATCAGCCGCCTGCGCGAGCGCAAGCATCCGCAGCCGCTCTATCACCTGCCGACCGATGCACCGACCGTCGGCCTGGACGAGCGCGGCGTGCTGCGCGCCAGCATTCAGGGCGCCAGCGCGTATCTCAAGATCGCCGATGGCTGCCGCCGCCCATGCGCCTTCTGCGCCATCCCCAAGATCAAGGGCACCGCCGTCAGCCGCCCGATTGAGAGCGTCGTCCGCGAAGCGGTGCAGTTGCAGGAGATGGGTATCAAGGAAGTCATGCTGATCGCGCAGGACAGCACCGACTACGGCCACGACCTCGGCCTGAAAGACGGCCTGGCCCATCTACTCGACGCTATTTGCGACGCCGCGCCGGATCTGCGCTGGATTCGCGTCATGTACGCCTATCCGGGCTACGTCACGCCGCGCCTGATCGAGACGATGGCCAAGCATCCACAGGTGCTGCACTATCTCGACATCCCGCTCCAGCACGGCCATCGTGACACGCTGCTGCGTATGAAGCGCCCGGCCAAGATCGAATGGGTTTACGAGACGCTCGCCAACATGCGCCGCGTGATGCCGGATCTGGCCGTGCGCACGACCTTCATCGTCGGTTATCCCGGCGAGACCGAGGCCGAGTTCGACGGCTTGCTCCAGTTCGTCAAAGATCTCCAGTTCGACCGCGTCGGCGCCTTCAAATACAGCCACGAGATCGGCACGCCGAGCGCGACGCTGCCCAATCCTGTCGATGATGACGTCAAGGAAGAACGTTGGGAACGCCTGATGGAGCTGCAGCAGGGCATCAGTCTGGCCAAGAACCAGACCTTCGTCGGCAAGACGATGGACATTCTGGTCGAGGGACAGGGCGAAGGCGAGGATGAAGACGGCAACCCGGTCGAGGGCACCATCAGCCTGGGGCGCAGCTACCGCGATGCTCCGGAGATCGATGGCTACGTGATCGTCGAGGGCGAACTGCCGGTCGGCGAGATCGTCCCCGTGCGCATCACGGGCGCCACGCTCTACGATCTGATCGGCACCGTCGACACCAGCACGCCGATTGTGATCCAACCAGGACAGATTTACGGCGAAGGCATGTTGGGGTGAATACCGCGCCCACGCTGACGACGGAACGCCTGCTCATCCGCCCGTTCACGCTGGCGGATGTCGATGATTATCAGCGGGTCTTGCACAGTGACCCGGCGGTCATGCGCTACTTGCCCGGCGGCGTGACCAAACCCCGCAATGAAACCGCCGCCGAGCTTCAGGGCTACATCGACCACTGCGCCCTGCACGGCTACGGCTTCGAGGCGCTGATCGAGCGCGCGACCGGCGCTTTCGTCGGCGACGTCGGGCTGGATCATCTGGACGATCAGGTCGCCATCGGCTACACGCTCGGCAGCGCCTTCTGGGGCAAGGGCTACGCGACCGAGGCCGCGCGGGCCGTGCTCGCTTACGGCTTCGACGTGCTCCAGCTTAAGGCGATCGTCGCCATCGCTCAGCCGGAGAACACCGCCTCCCGGCGTGTGCTCGAACGCCTGGGTATGACCTACGCCGGGGAGACAGATCGCTATTACGACACGATCATGGCCGTCTACCACATTGAGCATCCCTAGCTCGACCGACGCTCATCCATCGCCGTTTCCGCCTGAAGAAATAACAGTTTGTTAACCGTAACGATCTCGACAAACCCCGTTTCCCCGCTATAATTCCGCCAATTTACCCCGAAGCCGGTGCCGCAGCGCACGCCTCATCCGGGTATTTTGCCGAGATTCTCCTGGCGCGAATCCGGAAGATCGAAACCACGCAAAGGAGGCCTTTATGCAAACCGTCGATACCATTCTCAGCGGTGGCGTCGTCGTCACTATGGACAAGCAGTTCGAAATCATCCATGACGGGGCTGTCGCCATCAAAGGCGACAAAATCGTCGCGGTCGGCAGCAAAGAGGATGTGCTGGCCGCCTACGCCTCCGATAACGTCGTCGATTGCGCGGGCAAGTACGTCATGCCGGGCCTGGTCAACGCGCACACGCACGTGCCGATGACGTTGCTGCGCGGCCTGGCCGACGACCTGCGCCTCGACGTCTGGCTGATCGGCTATGTCATGCCGGTCGAGCGTCAGTTCGTCACGCCGGAGTTCTGCCGCCTGGGCACGCAGATCGCCTGTGCCGAGATGATCCGCAGCGGCATCACCAGCTTCGCCGATATGTACTACTTCGAGAGCGAGATCGCCCAGGCGACGGCGGATGCCGGGCTGCGCGGCGTGCTGGGGCAGAGCATCCTCAAGTTTCCCTCGCCGGACGCCGATACTTATGAAGACAGCCTCGCCTACACGCGCCGCTTCATCGAGCGCTGGAAGGGCCACCCGCTGATCACACCGGCGGTCGCGCCGCACGCGCCTTACACCAACACCGACGAGACGATGCGCCTGTGCACCGATCTCGCCGTCGAGTACGACGTGCCACTGCTGACCCACATCGCCGAAACAGGCTCGGAGGTCGACGACAGCATCGAGGAGTTCGGCCTGCGCGTGGTCGAGCGCGTCGATGGCAGCGGCGTGCAGATGTTCCGCGCCAAAACGCTGTGCGCGCACTGCGTCCACATCAAGCCGTTCGAGATGCGCATCATCCACGACCGCGGGGCGACCGTCGCCCACTGCCCGTCGAGCAATCTCAAGCTGGCGAGCGGCATCGCGCCGGTCGCGCAGATGCTCAAGCACGACGTGACGGTCGGCATCGGCACCGATGGCCCCTCCAGCAATAACGATCTCGACATGTTCACCGAGATTCACCTGGCCGCCATCCTCGCCAAGACCCAGGCCAATGACCCGACCACACTGCCCGCACGTCAGGCGCTGCTGATGGCGACGCGCCAGGGTGCCGAGGCGCTCTTCATGGGCGATAAGACCGGCAGCCTGGAGACGGGCAAGCTGGCGGACGTCATCGTGCTCGACGCCAATGTCATCCACAACATCCCCCAGTTCGACCGCGACGCCGATGCCGTCTACTCGCGCATCGTCTACGCGAGTAAGAGCACGGATGTTCGCCACGTCATATGTAATGGACAGTGGTTGATGCGCGACCGCGAACTCCTGACGCTGGACGAAGCGACGCTGATCGAGGAAGCGCGCGACTACGCCGTGCAGGTCGATACGTTCATGCGCGCCCGCGAGGAAAGCGTCCTCAGCAAGCTGGTCGCCGTCAGCGAACTCGAACGGGCGGAGAGCTACGAGGTGCAGGTCAAAGCTCGCATCGCCGACGAAGTCGTCATCGACAAGCTGCTCAAACATCCCGACGTGCAGATCATCCACTTTAATCATTATCGCCAGTACGATAGCTACTTCCTGTTCGATAACGAGGGCAAAGAACGCGTCCGCTATCGTGAGGACGACAAGATCGACGAGCAGGGCGAGGTCGAAAGTGTGCGCAGCCGTCTGACCTACAGCGTGCCGACGACGGAGCGCGAATTCGACCAGGCCGTGCTGCTGTTCCGCTCGCGCTTCATCGCCGATGCCACGCGTCCGCTGCGCTTCTACCGCGAATACTTCCAGCCGCTGCACGAGCGCCAGTTGGAGAAGGATCGCCGCCGCTGGCATATCCTCTACCAGGGCGTGCTCTACTACCTCAATCTCGATCATCTGCTGCAGCCCAAGGTCGACGGCCTCTTCATCGAATTGAAGAGTCGCACTTACTCCATGAAGGATGCTGAGATCAAGGCGGGGCGTCTACAGGAGATGCTGGCGCTGCTCGACATTCAGCCGGAAGACATCATTCACCGTCACTACATCGAGATGGTCAAGGATGCGCCGGTCGTCTGAGCGTGTGAGGGGGCGCAGTCAATGCGCCCCCCAGATGATGGGATAGGATTATTCTTCGCCCAGGCCGACAGCGGCAAAATCGAAGTCGGCGGCGTCTTCCATCGACTGCGGCCAGCCGGTAAACCAGGGTGCCACGTTCACGTTGAGCACGCGATCCGAGTGCGGCAGGTAGGGCTTGAGGTCAAGCACCGGCGTGCCATCGTGCGCGTCGATCCATGCGACGTAGATCAGACCCGCATCCGCGTCGACGTCGAGCATGAAGCACGTCGTCACGCCAATTGGGTTTGGGCGCTCGTTGGATCGGCTGGCGAAGACCCCGGCGATCTGGCCGGGTGCGTAAGGCAGCTCATCGTCGAGATTGGCTCGCCTGGCGGGGGTGTCGCTTTCGCTCATCCACCAGAACACGTGCACATGGCTGAACTGTTCCAGCGCCTTGAGTGCCGGGCGGAATTCCGGCAGGATCTCGACGGCGTACATACCCTCGAGGTGGCGGATGTGGCCGATGGGGGATAGCTGATAAGTGGTCATGATGACCAACTCCTTCGTGAGAGGGGAGCGCAAGAGGCTCCAACACTAGCTGTAGCATCCTTATATGACGGATTCCGTCTTGATAGTGATGTTCCTACGCGGGTGGTGGGGTTATTGACTCAATCGCAAAAAGTCGGTACGATGCGAGTGATTTGTGAGCGGCATTTTGCCCCGTTAGAAATGCCTCATAAATATCCCCCACATATTGACAGCGCCCGACCGAGTTGTTTATAATACTCGGTACGTATGATTATGCATTGATCTTGTCACCTAATCGCAAGCGAAGGGAAATGGTTCCTTTTCGCTTTTTTGTCGTCGCTGGGCATCGACGGCATTCTCCAGTACTCCGCCCGCATTCAAAAGTAGTGCAGTCCCTGACAACTTATCGTTAAAGCACCCGTCGCGAGACAGACGAGTCACAGAGGAGGATACGCCTTGGAGGCGAAGGATTTCAGCGCACTGCGTATCAGTCTGGCTTCACCGGAACAGATTCGCTCCTGGTCCTATGGTGAAGTGACGAAGCCGGAGACGATCAACTATCGTCGCTTGCGCCCAGAGAAAGATGGCTTGTTCTGTGAAGCCATTTTCGGGCCCACCCGTGATTGGCAGTGTTACTGCGGCAAGTACAAGAACGTCCGTTATCGCGGCTTGATCTGCGATAAGTGCGGCGTTGAAGTCACCCGCGCATCCGTGCGGCGTGAACGCATGGGCCACATCGAACTGGCGGCGCCGGTGGCGCATGTCTGGTATACGCGCCGTGTGCCCAGCTACCTGGGTATGCTGCTCGACGTCAGCCGCCGCAATCTCGACCGCGTACTCTATTTCGCGCAGTACGTCGTCACCAACGTCGATGAAGATGCCCGTCTGCGTGCGCTGCAGCGCATCGATCGTGAACTGACGCAGAAGGAACAACTGCTCGGCGGCGACCTGGAAGACCAGGTGCGTGAAGTGCGCGACCAGCGTGACGTCATGCTCGCCGAGTTCGAAGAGCGCGCAGAGCAGATCAACAAGCATTTCGACGAGGAACTTTCGCGCCTGACCGACGCCGTCGTGCGTGAGGCGCAGGTCATCCAGCAGCGTATCGAAGCGCTGCGCGGCCAGCCCGCCCCGTCGGACATCAATTTCGAGATCGCCAACACCGTCATCGTCGCCAAGGGCGAGCCGGTCGAGATCGAACTCGTCACCCGCGTGCAGAATATCGTCAGCGGGCAGATCAGCCGCCTGCAAGAAGAAACCGACCAGATGCGCAAGGCCGAGCTGGATCGCCTCAACGACGAGGCGAGCAGCGCGACCAGCGGCGCCTCTCAGGCGCTCGACGTCCACAACGCCGAACTGGAAACCCGCCTGAGCAGCATTCGCTCCAGCGCGGAAAAGGCGCGCAGCGAACTGCAAGAGCTGCACGTGCTCCAGTTCCTGTCGGAAAATCGCTATCGCGAGCTGAAGGCGCGCTACGGCAACGTCTTCCAGGCCGATATGGGCGCGGAAGCCTTCTACAAGATTCTCTCCGCCATCGAGCTGGACAAGCTGGCGGTCGAACTGTGGCAGGAAGTGCGCACCACCCGCAGCAAGCAGCGCAAGAAGAAGGCGACCAAGCGCCTGCGCATCGTCGAATCGCTGCGCAAGAGCAACAACCGTCCGGAGTGGATGATCCTGACCATTCTGCCGGTCATCCCGCCCGACCTGCGCCCGATGGTGCAGTTGGACGGCGGTCGTTTCGCCACCAGCGATCTCAACGACCTGTATCGCCGCGTCATCAACCGCAACAACCGTCTCAAGCACCTGCTCGACCTGGGCGCGCCGGACGTGATTGTCCGCAACGAGAAGCGTATGCTCCAGGAAGCGGTCGACAGCCTGATCGACAACAGCCAGCGTGGCAAGGCGCTCAGCCGCCGGGGCCGCCGCGAACTGAAGTCGCTCAGCGATATGCTCAAGGGCAAGAAGGGGCGCTTCCGCCGCAACCTGCTCGGTAAGCGCGTCGACTACTCCGGGCGTTCGGTCATCGTCATCGGTCCGAAGCTCAAGCTGCATCAGTGCGGTCTGCCCAAGACGATGGCGCTCGAACTCTATCGTCCGTTCGTCATCAGCCGCCTGGTCAAGCAGAACTACGCCAGCAACGTCAAGGGCGCCAAGCGCATCATCGAGCGCGAGAAGCCGGAAGTCTGGGAAGCGCTGGAAGAGGTGATCAAGGAACGTCCGGTGCTGCTCAACCGCGCGCCGACGCTGCACCGCCTCGGTATTCAGGCCTTCGAGCCGCAGTTGGTCGAAGGTAAGGCGATCCAGATCCACCCGCTCGTCTGCTCGGCCTTCAACGCCGACTTCGACGGTGACCAGATGGCCGTTCACGTGCCGCTGAGCGACAAGGCTGTTCAGGAAGCGCGCGAGCTGATGCTCAGCACCAAGAACCTGCTCAAGCCCGCCGACGGCCAGCCAATCGTCGGCCCGGCCAAGGACATGGTGCTCGGCATCTACTATCTGACGATGGACCCGACGGTCGACCTGCTGGCGCTCAAGAAGCGCGCGGATGAATTCCGCAGCATGTCGGTCACGGAAGACCCGAACGTGCGCGTCGGTATCGCCATGCGTAAGAACGGCTACTACTACGCCATCAACCACGACATTCCCGGCGCCGTGTTCTACGACGATGTGATCGAAGAGGCCGACGGGGGCCGCCGTAAGGTGACCGAATCGGCGTTCGACCGCACTCTGCGCGCACTGCGTGAAGGCGAAGTCGACTGCATCATCGCCAACGGTTACGAAGCCAAGAAGCTGTTGGCGAAGCTGAAGCTGCAGGACGAAGTCGAAATCACCAACCTGCACGAACGCCAGTTGGTGATCGACATGGACGAGGTCGAACTGCTGTACAACCTCGGCCACGTCAAGCTGCACACGCCGATCCTGCTGCAGAACTACAACGATCATCATGAGGCGCAGGATGAGCCGGAGATCGCGACCGTGGGCCGCGCCATCTTCAACCGAATCCTGCCGGACGAGATGCGTTTCGAGCAGAAGACGCTGGGCAAGAAGCAGCTTCAGGATCTGGTCGATCGTTGCTACCGCAAGCTCGGCAGCGACCGCACGACCGAGATCGTGGACAAGATTAAGGATCTCGGCTTCCACTTCGCGACCATTTCCGGCACGACCATTGCCGTCACCGACCTGACGATCCCGACCGAGCGCACGGACATCCTGCGCAGCGCCGAGGACACCGTCGACCGTGCGGATCGCAACTTCCGCCGTGGTCTGCTGACGGAAGAAGAGCGCTACCAGCTCACGATTGAGGTTTGGAACCGCGCCAAGGATACGCTCCAGGACAAGATCCGTGACACGCTCAACCCCTACGGGCCAATCGCGGTCATGGCGCTGTCCGGCTCGACCAAGGGTGGTTTCGGCCCGATCACGCAGTTGGCCGGTATGCGCGGCTTGATGGCTGACCCGTCTGGCCGCATCATCGACCTGCCGATCCGCAGCCACTTCCGCGAAGGGCTGACGGCACTCGAATACTTCATCTCGACGCACGGTGCGCGTAAAGGTCTGGCCGATACTGCGCTCCGTACGGCCGACGCTGGTTATCTGACCCGTCGTCTGGTCGACGTGGCACAGGACATCATCATCAACCGTGTCGACTGCGGCACGGAACAGGCCTGGTGGATTCGCCGCAGCGAGGACATCGCCGGTGAGACCGTCCAGGAACGTATCGTCGGGCGCTGCGCGGCTCGCGACATCTACGACCCGGAGACAGGCGAGCTGATCGTCGCGCGCAACAGCATGATCGACGAGGACATCGCCGAGCGCATCCAGAACACGACTTCGATCGAAGAAGTGCCGGTGCGTAGCCCGATGACCTGCTCGCTCATTCACGGCATCTGCGCGCTCTGCTACGGGCGTGACCTGGGCCGCGGTGAGATGGTCGAAATCGGCACGGCAGTCGGCATCATCGCCGCCCAGTCCATCGGTGAGCCGGGCACGCAGTTGACGCTGCGTACCTTCCACACCGGCGGTACGGCGCAGGCCTCCGGTGACATCACCAGCGGTCTGCCGCGCGTCGAAGAATTGTTCGAGGCGCGCAAGAAGCCGAAGGGCGAGGCGGTCATCACCGACATCGCCGGTATCGTCCGCCTGACCAAGCGCGATGGCGTCCGCATTGCGACCGTCATCAACAGCGAGGTCTTCAACGAGGAATACGACGTTCCGGCTGGCTGGACGATCAACGTCGAAGAGGATCAGGAGATCCCGGCGGGCTACATCCTGGCGCAGAACGAAGACAGCGACGAAAAACTGGTCGCCAAGATGCAGGGCATCATCCACGTCGAGAAGAAGAAGAAGATCTTCATCCGCTACGAGAGGCGTGAGGAAGCGGAATACGACATTCCGTCGAATGCGCGTCTCCTGCCGGAAATCGTGGATGGGGCAACCGTCGTGCCCGGCCAGCCGTTCACCGAAGGGTCGAAGAACCCGCACCGCATCCTGCGCGTGCTCGGCGAACATGCCTGCGCGCTCTACCTGCTGTCGGAAGTCCAGAAGGTTTACCGCAGCCAGGGTGTGAACATCAGCGACAAGCACTTCGAGATCATGATCCGCAAGATGCTCTCGCGCGTTCAGATCACCCGCAGCGGTGATAGCCACCTGCTGCCCGGCGAGTTGGAAGACCGCCTGCAACTGATCGACATGAACTCGCGCATGATGGCCGTGGACAAGGAACCGGCGGCGGGCGTGCCCGTGCTGCTCGGTGTGACCAAGGCGGCGCTGGCGACGGATAGCTTCCTCTCGGCGTCGAGCTTCCAGCACACCATTCGCGTGCTGGCGGGCGCGGCCATCGAGGGTAAGATCGACAAGCTCTACGGCCTGAAGGAGAACGTGATTATCGGTAAGCTGATCCCGTCCGGGACGGGCTTCCACACCTATCAGGATCGCGAGCTGGTGGCGCCAAACATGTCCCTGATCGAACAGGGCGCGCAGGATGACGCCAGCGAGATGCTCGACGACGACAGCGACGACCGCGAGGAGCGCGACTCCGAGTAGGCTGTCAGTCAATCTCAATCATGCAAAGGGCCTGGTTCTTACCAGGCCCTTTGGTTTACGGTGTATAAACCCTACTTGCCTTCGTGGGAATTGAACACGCGAAAGCAATTCAAAGATTGAATCATGACTTTGGAGGAAGGGATATCCACTTGTACGTCCCGCTACTTATGCTTTCAAGAGTCGAACGAACTTTCAGCTGAATATCTTCATATGCAGAGTCAGGGCGTGTCCAATGTGTAACAGGTTTCGCATCTTTGGGAAGTGCTTGAAGATGTTCGTAAGGATAGTATTTCCAGTCACAAGCCTCAAGCAAGATTGGTATACATACAGTTCGTTCTTGATTATAGTTGCTTATAGCACGTGGCATCTCTTCTCGTTCGATGAAGCTTGACGCCATGAAGTTACTCGTTATCAAGAAGAGTACTATAATCGCCTCATCAAGCTTTTCATTTAACTCCTCGTTCCAAACTTGCCCGGCAGGAATCTCCCGGTCAGACCACAACTTTGCAAGCCCTCGAATTTCGAGATGTTTCAATTTCATTTCCAGCTTTTTGCGCTGTCTTTCATCGTAGTGAGAATATGAAAAGAAGATCATCGGTATGGGCGATGGATCACTGAGGATCTCTTCTTTCAGCAAAGTCCGTGGAACATCCTTCAGCAATGCGTCAATTTCTTGCAACGCATGGAATACAATCAGCGATATGCCCTTATGGATCTTCTCAGTATCTATGTAGCCTAATGCTGGTTTTGTACCGAGGAAAGTCACGCTGGATCGGAAATCCGATAGATTCGTCAGACCATTTTGGCTATAGTTAAAGGCGTCTTGGATTTCTGAAGTTTTAATTAACGACGAGAATTCCTTAGCAGTCATTCTCTGATATAGTTGAGAGAATTCTACGAGGAATTCGGTCAAGTTTCTCAAATATTCATCGCGGTTTGTCTCTCTTGAAAGAAACATGTTGATGACTTGTTGATTTAGGCCCGACAAAACAGGGAGGATTGCCGCACTCAAATCGAACTCATGTGGGATACCAAAGAGCTTACGAATATTCTGAGTGACTTCATCAGTCGACACCCTGTTTTTGAAATCTTGGATTAGATCCTGAACTAAATCAGGAAGATTGTTTGAGAAGTAATTCAGAAGATGGATATTGGTCGATAGGAAATAAACCGCCAATGTATTGAGTATGTAATCGCCTTGATCAAGACACCATGAAATCGTCTTTCTCTTTTCATCATCTGAGTTGAGTAGGACAAACTCGGTAGATATGAAAGAATACAGAAGATGTCGATCCAATCTAGCATTGGAGGAATCCAGCAAATTGAATAAGTATATGGCATCTGGATATTGCTGTAGTACCTCGATTGCACATAGAGATAATGACAAATCGCTATCATAGAGCCAATTCCCAATCGTCGTCCTAATTCTTGGAGCATCATCAGACAAATTGTGTAAAGCTCTCAGGCAGTTCGCTCTGACTTGTCCGTGCTTACTTTCATCATCGACAATAGTCCACAGTCTTTCAACCACCAGTTCATCCTCCTGGAACAGAGTCAGATACTGGACTATTGCGTATGATCTGTGTGGGTGCGAAATCAGCAAATCAAGAGCAATATCCCTCAATTGGATATTTTTCTCACGAATGCGATATAGTGCAAAAAAAAGTGACATTTCATCGGACGGTTCTATTCTCTCGTCGAGGTTCAAGCCATCCCATTCTTGGATTCCCAAGACTTCCATAAGTAATTTTCTTAATCTTGTATCGGTCTCCTCCTGAATCAATTGAATAGGAGAATTGATGTCGCGATCGATGCTAGAAAGCAATATTTGCTGGCCCTCAAGGTCTTGCAGCCGAGTTTCTGTGTGAAACTCGGCTAGCTTCTTTACACCCGTCTTCGCTTCCTGTAGCGTCAAGCCCTGTTTCTGTAAAAATACATCTAATTGGTTGAGTATCTTCTCCCCCTCCATTTCTGATGTCGTAAAAACTCTAACGTCATCAACATAACGCAAGTACTCTTGATCTATCATTGCTAGATTGAGTTCTTGTAGAAACAGATTCGCTAGCAAATCTGATGTTTCGTAGCCGATTGGCAACCCTTTGTTCACCTGAGACAATAGATCATCTGAAGACCAGATTCTGAGACACCTTCGTAAAAGATCGCAAGATCTCTCGTCGAGCCAACCGTCGGAAGCAAGTTTTTGTATGAGTAGTGAGTGGTCAATTGATGGGTAGAAAGAGGCAATATCGGCTTGTACTACCCAAGTGAAATTTCCTGAGTCGATTAGCTCTGCTTGCCGACGGGTGAATTTGAGGAACTGTCCCTCGAAGTCATCGCCCTTCCTTAAGGACGGATAGAAAACATAGTCTCCATTTACTCCTGCCAATACCGGTGAGAATACCTTGATGTCTGCTGTTGCTTTCAACTCTTCATAGACATTGCGTATTAGAATATTACCAATTGCTTGATAAACTAACCTATCTCGCATATGTAACAGCGTGAACGGACGTAATCGCCCGGACTTTTTAGGCAAATACAATAGCGAAGGTAATTCGGGCTCATAGTAACCAGCAGCTAGATCTCGGATCAGTCTTTCAATATGAATATTCAAGGATTGAGAGAATATTTTGAGTCCTAGTCTGTCTTTTGTCGTCGTTATTGGAGAATTTCTGATTCTTCTCCACGCTAGTGAGAAATTGTCGTAAGTTAAGAACGCGCCCCAAGTCATGGATTCTTCTCTGAGTGAGGGTGGCAATACAGAGCGAGAGAAATCATTAATAAGTTTAGCACTATAGTACGCAAATTGCAGGATTAACTGTATGGGCTAACCCATACAGTTAATCCTCCCGAGCCATAGAGACTATTCCTCGATAGCAAAATCATACGTGAGATCGATGTAGCGGACCATGTGGTAGTTCAAGCAATCTACCACAAGTAACTTGTGCGTATGAGGTCGATTTCAATGCATTTGCCACAAAGAGAGGGATCAAGCAATGAATATCGACAGAATGCGGGCGACGAAGCCGGCTGGTATCAATGTGAATGTCATTCTGCGCGTACGCACGACGAAGCGCGGGTCGGCACGGTCGAACGCCGGTTGGTGCGCACGCCCTTCATCACGCCGGTTGGGGACTTTCCCGGAAGCCAGCAGGTGATAGGCGTCGTGTAGCGGGTCGTTATCAGGCATTGTATCGGTCTCTTGTCTATGCTGTTCGTTATAAACTACACAATAATGTCTATCCGGCATGATTCTTCGACAAATTAGTGTCACAAAGCTTCGTTAGAAGAATCAAACAGGGCCTGGACGTGCCTGGCTGCTGGTGAAGTGCCCGACCTTCGAACGGCCGGGCTTGGCGAATTTCAGAGAGCCATCTCGAAGATAGCAGACGGCGGTTATGGAGATGGCAACAGCAGTTGCCCGGCGTCAGCCCTGGTGATCCAGCCAGCCGTTATGGAAGCCGCACGCCGTCAGATCGGCAGTCAGCGGTGTGATCGAGATGGCGCGCTCGACCGAGAAGGCGTAGACATCGCTATCCCGCTCGACATCCGGCGGGATGATCCGGTCTTCTTTGAGCCGGTATGGCAGGGCGTGGTCGCGCGTCGGCTGCTCCAGATAGGTGTAGTAATTGTGCAGGCTCTGGCGCGTCCAGCGCAGCGGGGTCTCGGTCGTTGCGCTGTCCGGCACGTTGATGTTGAGGACGTGCGTCCCCTCCGGCAGCCCCTGTTCGAGCACGCGCACGGCGATCCGCTTGGCCACGTCCTGGGCGACGCTCCAATCGAGCTTGCTGAAATTATCGGAGAAGTGCGCACTCGGATGCGTTTCGAGCGAGATGGCGATGCCGGGGATGCCGAAGGCCGCCGCCTCCATGGCTGCGCCGAGCGTGCCGCTGCGCGTCAGGCTGAAGCCGAGATTTTCGCCATAGTTGATGCCGCTCAGGCACAGATCGGGGCGGCGCGGCGACAGTTCAAGCACGCCGTGAGCAGCTGCCATCGCCGGTGAGCCATCGACGCCGTAGGCCGGATGCAGCCGCCCGTCGAGCGCCACCTCGATCGCGGTGATGCGCCCGGCATCGCCGCCGTGCTTGAAGCCGCGGCTCATGCTCGTCTGCTGCATGGCAGGCGCGGAGATCACCACGTCGCCCAGCGTGAGCGCGACTTCGGCCAGCGCGTGCAATCCTGGCGAACGTACCCCATCGTCATTTGTAATCAAGATCAGCGGTCGCATTCAGTAATCCTCGGTTTGTTTGTGCGACGAATTCAGCATCACAAAGAACGATGGAGCCTTCACTATTCGCAAGAAGGGCGCAGCGCTGCGCCGGATCATTGGTATAAAGCCAGTATTTCGCTTGCCGCCGTCCGCAGGCGCTCGATCAAGCCTTCCGGTTCGAGCACGCGGGCCTGCGCGCCCCAACTCAGCAGCCATGTGAACAGATCATCCTCGCGCCGGACGGCAAACGTGACCAGCAGGCCGTCGTCGCGGAACTCCTCTTCCAGCGTGAAGAAGTTGTGCTCTTCCTGCACCCAGCGCGCCACCTCGTGGCTGAACAGCACCTTCACGATCAAGTCGCGGTCGTCCGACGGGCGCGGGCCGAGCTTGAACTGCAAATCGCGCACGAACGTCCGCGGCAGCACCGCCACCTGCTCCATCCGTTCGAGCCGGAAGTTGCGCCAATCCTGCCGCGCGTGATCGTAACCGGTCAGATACCAGTGATTAAACACGTTGACCAGCGCGTACGGATCGACGACGCGCGTTTCGCCGCGTCCCTCGCCATAGCGGGCGTAGTAGCCGAACTCGATCTGGCGGCGCAGCAGCAGCGCCTGGCGCAGTTTGCGCAGCATGTCCGTCTGCGCCAGATCGCCCGTCCAGTTGACGAAGTACATGATGCCGCGCTGAGCCTGGGCTTCCGCGCGCAGCCGCTCCGGCAGCACCGCTTCGATCTTGCTGCTGGCATGATGCGCCGCCTGCGCATAGCTCGAATCGAAGTGCTTGGCGATGTAATCCGCGCCGAGCAGCAGGACGACCGCCTCGTCGACGCCGAAATTGACCGGCGGCAGGAAGAACCCCGGCACCAGGCCATAACCCTGCCCCGCCTGCGACATGATCGGGATGCCGGTCTCCGCCAGCGCATCCATATCGCGGTAGATGGTGCGCTTGCTCACCTCGAAGGTGGCGGCGAGGTCTTCGGCGCGCAGCCAGCCTTTTGCTTGCAATTCAAGGACGATGCCAAGGAGGCGGTCGGTGCGATTCATGGCAGTTCAGATGGTGCGTTCCCGACGACCTGACACGCTTGCAGAACAGCACAAACCGTTATTTTGTAGGGGCGAGGCGATGCCTCGCCCGCATTGCCCAGGGCGACCCGCCGGGTCGCCCCTACGATTTGTGTCATGTGGCTCAAATTACTCATTCGAATTAGGTTCTCAGTTGGCACACGTCAGAGATAGGGGCCCGTCCATACTCCAGCGAGATGACATATTCAGGTGCTTTTGCAGGCTTATCAGTAATCCATCAATTTCTTGCGCGTGCGGATTTGCAGCATGCTTATGAAGTGATTCATGCGCAAGAATTCTTCGAGTTCCGCTTGTTCTTCGTGGGTAATCAAATCTTGCCGGTTGCGTTCGAGCAAGTATTCCAGCCGTTGTTCAAGGATCTCGGAGGGCTTATAGGCCACAATGGCCTGCGGCGAGGGGCCTTCAGCAAGAAATTCCAGAATTTCGTCCAATACCGCTGGGGGTTGCACAACCGCCATTACTGGCATCTCCTCAAATGCGTGCCTCAATCTATTATACATCCGACCTGAGGGTCAGCGTGCGCCGTGATCCGGCAGCAGCTTTTCCGCGTCGCGCACCGCCGGGATCAGATAGCCGACCAGCCCGACCAGCCCGCCGAGCACACCCATGATGACGAACATCAGGCCCATGCCCGCGCCAGGGCCGACGCCGACCAGGCCACCGAAGGCGCCCGCCAGCGAGCCGCCGGGCATCATGGCCGGTTCCAGCAGTTGATCGGCCAGCGGGCCTGCTGCCAGGAAGGAGATCGGTATCGTCAGCTGCGCGATCATGCGGCGGGCGGCAAAGACGCGCCCCTGCACATCCGGCGCGACCTTGGCCTGCCAGATGGCCTGGTTCGAGCCGTTGATCATCGGGATGAAGAACGTCATCACGAAGGCGCTGACCGTCCACACCAGCAAGCCACCCTGCGTACCGAGCACCGCCATCCCCAACAGGCTGCTGGCCGCCATGCCTAACAACACGCCGTGAACGCGGGGGCGCGGGCCGCCCCAGACGCTCATCAGCAGGCCACCCACGACGCCGCCCGCGCCGGTCGCCGCCTGTGTGAGCGCCAGCGCATCCGCCTGCTGATTCGTCCGCGCCAGGATCATCGGCGCGAAGACGGCCATCGCCAGCGTTGCCAGCAGGTTGATGCACAGGAAGACGAGTTGCAACCCGAGCAGGCTGGGCCGGGCGACGATGTAGCGGAAGCCGTAGATCGATTCGCGCAGCAGATGACCGCGGCTTTCCGCGCCTTCTGAGGTGGCGGTCGGCTGCGGGATGAAGACCAGGGCCAGCGCGCCGACTGCGAAAATGAACGTGACGATGTCGATCAGCATGATGCTGCTCAAGCCGATCGCAGCCAGCAGGAAACCCGCCAGCGGCGGCGCGATGATCGACGAGGCGGACTCGGCCAACCCCAGCATGCCGTTGGCACGTCCATAGTCCTTCTCGCTGATCATGAGCGAGATTGACGCCGAGTAGGCCGGGAACTGAAAGGCCTGGAACGCCCCGGTCACCAGACCGGCGGCGTATAGATGCCAGATTTGCAGGTTGCCGGAACTATAGAGCAGGAAGACCGCGATCGTCGCCGCGCCCGCGCCGATGTCGCTCAGCATCATCGTCAGCTTGCGATTCCAGCGGTCGACCAGCACCCCTGCGATCGGACTGAGGATGATCGTCGGCGCGAAGTTGAAGAAGCCGACCAGCGCCAGCGCCGTTGCCTGACCGGTCAGTTGGTAGGCCCAGATCGTCAGGCCGAACTGCGTCATCGCCGTGCCGAGCAGCGAGACGAACTGGCCCACCCAGACGAGCGTGAACCCGCGCATCCCGCTCAAGCGGGCGCTGGCTGTGGTTGTGGTCATGCTGCCTCCACAGGCAGGGCAAAGCTCTGCCTGGTCGCAAGTGTTCGAAAGGAACGCAATGGCGGGCGCACCCGGCGTCGCCCGACTCTACTACCCCAAACCCGGGATTCCGTTCGGTGGCACGCCGCACCAATCCGGCAGCGCTTGATCCGGGTGCACGGCGTCGAACAGCATCCAGAAGATCGGGCGCTCGGTGTGATTCGGGCTGTCCGGGTTGATCTGGCAGGCATCGCCCGGCACCAGCATGCTGTACGCTGCGCGCTCGTCGCGCCCGCCGATCAGCCCGCTAAGTACAGCGAAGTTGAGATTCCAGAGCACCTTGATGCCCACGTCGCCGCGTTCCTGCGCGATCTGGATGGCGCGAATGGTGTAGCCGCCCTGTGCCCAACGGTCGTTGAACTTCATCCATTCCTGCGGCGGGTCGAGCGGGAAGCCATCCCAACTCGCATAGCCGAACTCGGTGATCCACATCGGCGCGCCACTGTGCCCGTTCTGGTTCATGATCGCACGGTAGGCGTCGAGCGTCTCCAGGTAGTAGAAGTGTGGGTCTTCGTCCCAGCCGCGCGAGCCGCAGCAGCGCGCGTCCGGCGCATTGCCCCAGCCATACGGGTGCACACCGACGACGACGTCGGCATACTGGCCCAGCCCCGCGGCGTACATCTGGTTCAGGTAGTCGCGGTCGTCAATCGAGAACGACTGGGTGCTCGTCGGCGCCAGCCCGGCGGTGACGATGGTCACGGTCGGTGAGGAAGCGCGCACGGCCTGGTAGGCGGGGCCGAACAACTGCATGTAACCCGCGCCGCTGAACGGCAGCGTCCCCTGCCATTCGCGCTGAAGGTTGGGCTCGTTCCAGATCTCGATCGCGTCGATGTAATCGCCGACCATCTGGGCATTCAACCCGGCGTTGAACTCCTCGAAGATGATGGTGATGAAACGCGCCAGCGTAGCCGGATCGTCCGGCGGGCCGTCTTCGGCCTGCACGCTGCGCGCCCATGCCGGGGCTTTGACCACGCTGACGAGCATGTTCAGCCCGCGATTGTTGGCATCTTCCAGGTGCTGCTCGATGCGGCGGAAGAACTCGTTGTCGCGTTCATCCGGCCCGTTCGGCTGCATGTCGCGCCACGGGAGCTGCACCTTGACCCACTTGAAGCCGAGCTGTTCGATGCGCCCCATCGCCTCGTTCCAGTCCTGATCGTCCAGGTTGATGTCCAACTGGATGCCGAGCTGATTCGGGTCGAGGTTGGGCAGCACGGGCACCACTTGAGTCTGGGCCTCGGTTGGTGGCGGTGCGGTCGCTTCGGGGGCGGTCGTCGCGGCTGGCGGTGGCGTCTGCGTTGGCGTCAGTTCTGCGCCTTCCGGCGTCGCGGTCGGCACGGGCGTGGCCGAGGGCGGCACCACATAGCCGGGGCCGATGATCGGGCCGACGAAGACCGGGCTGCCCACCGGCGTCAATGTCGCTGTTGGCACGGGCGTCTCGCTCACCGTCGGCGAAGGCTGCGCTTGCGGCTCCATCGTCGGCACGAGGGTGAAGGTTGCCGTCGCGGTTGCGGCAGCGGTCGGCGTGTCTGTCGGTGGTAGGGTGGGTGTGACAAAAACGGTGATCGGGGACTGCGCATTGCAGCCCGCCATCAACACGAGCATCAACGCGGCCAGGAACAGTCGGGTGGGTTTGTGTTGCATCATGGCGCGCATTGTACACTGCGATCTGCGGCCCTGGGAGGGAGCGTTGGGTGAGCGTCACGCAGGATCGCGCGGCGCATCGAGCGCCGAAAGGGCCGTCTCAAGCGGCCTGATGCAATATTACACGCATTTCGCCAAATCGTAACAATATTCTCACGTGGCGCTGCTTGACAACCTCACTCATTTTGTCCTATGCTGCTCAACAGACTAAATTGATCAATCCATCGGTATCGTTCGCGGCCCTCATGCGGGCGTGCGAAAGCATAACATCATGAACGCTTTCATCCCTAAACACATCTGGATCGAGTGGCACGATCTGAACGAGCCGGATGCTCGTGACGTCATTGTCGAAATGGAAGACGGCGCCATGTACACGGCGCTCTACGTCACGTTTGACTATCTGGAACGCCAGATGCTGCTCAGCTACGAAGCCAGCCAGCAATTGCCGGATACGCCCGCCGTCTATCATGCAGTCATCGATACGCCGCATGTCCTGGTCATGCACCTCGACCGCGATACGATTGAGGATAGCATTGATAACCTGCTCGGACTGGAGACATTCGAGTCTGTCTTCACGTTGGTGACGGAAGACGAGGCCGAGACGTTGGCCGATCGCAGCCGCAATGGCAACGGTAAACGTGCCACGCAGGAGATCGCCGCCGTCGTCGTCGCCGAAGTCTTGCTGGTCGAACCGGAAGTCGAAGACACCACCGTCGCCTAGGCGACGGTTATTTTCCCCTCCACGCTTGGTACAGCAACGTCTATTGGCCGGACCTTTCAGTTCAGGCGCTGTTTGCGCGTCTGAATGCATCTGAACAGGTTGCGGATCTGCGGCCACAAGCCGATCACCATTTGCTATAATTTACTCGCACCTTGAACACTGGAGCGATAGATCCATGTCTGAACGCTATGAGGACAGCCGCCTCTATCGGATTCGTCACTCGACGGCACACATCCTGGCCGAGGCGATGCTGGAACGCATCCCGGAAGCCAAGATCGCGATTGGCCCGCCGATTGAGGACGGCTTCTACTACGACTTCGATCTTCCCCGCCCGCTGACGGAGGAAGATCTACAGTGGATTGAGAACCGCATGAAAGCGATCATGCGCGAGAATCATCCCTACACGGTGCGCGACGTCACGCCAGACGAAGCGCGCGCCTACTTCAAAGACCAGCCCTACAAGCTGGAACTGATCGACGATCTGCAGAATGGCCGTGTCGACGACAACGGCAACCGCATCGCCGAACCGGCAGACCGGATGACGTTCTGGACGCAGGACACGTTCACGGACTTGTGCCGTGGGCCGCACGTCGAGAACACGAATCAGATCAACCCGGACGCGATCAGCATCACGTACAAGATGCCCGCGGGCGCCTACTGGCGCGGCGACGAAAAGCGCCAGCAGTTGACGCGCGTCTACGGCACGGCCTTCGAGACGCCGGAAGATCTCAAGGACTACCTGTTCCGTCTCGAAGAGGCCAAGCGGCGCGATCATCGCCTCGTCGGCGAGCGCCTCGGCCTGTTCACGTTCTCGCAGATCGTCGGCAAGGGCCTGCCGCTGTGGAAGCCCGCCGGGGCGACGCTGCGCGATACGCTGGAGCGCTGGCTGCGCGACGTGCAGATCGACAATGGCTACGAGCCGGTCGTGACGCCGCACATCGGCAACATCGAACTCTACAAGACGAGCGGCCACTATCCCTACTACAAGGATAGCCAGTACGCGCCGATCGACGTGGACGACGAGCAGTTCCTGCTCAAGCCGATGAACTGCCCGCACCACATCATGATCTACAAGAGCGAGATGCGCTCCTACCGCGATCTGCCGGTGCGCTATGCCGAGTTCGGCACGGTCTACCGTTACGAGCAGAGTGGCGAATTGCACGGCCTGACGCGCGTGCGCGGCTTCACGGTCGACGATGCGCATCTGTTCGTGACGCCGGAACAATTGCTGGAAGAGTTCAAGGACGTCGTCCGCCTGATTCAGTACGTGTTCAACACGCTCGGCCTGACGGACTTTCGCGCGCGCGTCGGCATTCGCGACCCCCAGAGCGACAAGTATGTCGGCGAGGACGCCGCCTGGGAACAGGCGACGGCGGCCATCATCCAGGCTTGCCAGGATATGGACTTGCCGCACACGGTCGAAGAGGGCGAGGCGGCTTTCTATGGGCCGAAGCTCGACTTCATCTTCCGTGATGCGCTCAAGCGCAACTGGCAGCTCGGCACGGTCCAGGTCGATTACAACCTGCCGGCGCGCTTCGAGCTGGAATACGTGGCGGCGGATGGCTCACGCCAGCGCCCGATCATGATCCACCGTGCGCCGTTCGGCAGTCTGGAACGCTTTGTCGGCATCCTGATCGAGCACTTCGACGGTGCTTTCCCGGCCTGGCTCTCGCCGGTGCAGGCGCTGCTGATCCCGATCACGGATCGGCACGTGCCGTACGCCGAAGAGGTGGCGGCCAAGCTCAAGGCGGCGGGCATCCGCTCCGAGATCGACGACAGCAAGAACCGGATGCAGGCGAAGATCGCCGCCGCGCGCGAGCGCAGCATCCCCTGGCTGTTGGTGATGGGCGACCGCGATCAGGCGGCGGGGGCGGTCAGTGTGCGTCTGCGCACGGACGAAGACCTGGGCCAGATGCCGCTCGATGACTTCATCGCCCTGGCGCAGCGCGTCATCAACGACAAGGCGATTGAGCTGGGGTGACCTGGTACCGGTGGCCTGTGATGGGTCACTTGAGGGCGGACGCGCAGAAGCGCGCCCCTACAGATACGTTACGATCCGTAGGGACTCCATTCTTGGCGTCCGCCCGTCCGCCATCTTCATTTCACCCGCGGGTGAACGTCTCTCACGAAACTGGATATTCGAACCGGTAGATCCCCGATCCCAGTTCAAGCTGCGTATCCTTCCCCAACTTCGACGCCTCACCCAGCCCCTCGGCCTGCGCGAGCGGCACGCCGCTTTCCGTCACCTGACCGGCCTCTGCGCCCGGTAGACGGACGGTCGCGCGCGTGTTAGCCGGTAGGGTGACGTTGACCGTCATCCGATCGCCCTCGCGCGCCCATTCGCAGCGGATCAGGCCGCGGACGGATTCGTATTCTGCGCAGGCGCTGGTCAGGCCGTCGCCCGGCAGCGGCGCAATCGTGATCCGGCGGTAGCCCGGCTCGGCAGGCGCGATGCCCCCGACTCTGCGATGCAGAAAGCCGATCACCGCGCCAGGGCTGTAGTGATTGAGCGACATCTGCGCCGTGCCATCCTCGCGGATGCCCTCCCACGTCTCCCAGATCGTCGTCGCGCCCCTGGTCACGGCGTACAGCCACGACGGGATCGTCTTCTGCGTGAGCAGGTCGTAGGCGACGTCCGGATGCCCGCCATCAGCCAGCACATCACACAGAAACACGGTCGACAGGAAGCCCGTGCCGATGTGGTTGCCGGATGCGCGCACCAGGCGCACCAGATGCTCGACCATGGCCGGTCGCAGCGCTTCGGGCGCCAGGTCGAAGGCCAGCGCGCGCGCATACGAGGCCTGCATGTCCGGTTCCATGCGCCCGTCGCTGCCGATCATCTGCTCGACGTAGACGGCAGTGATCTTGTCGGCCAGCGCGTTGTAGTGCTGCGCATCCGGGCCCTTACCCAACAGTTCCGCCGCCTTAGCGAGCAGCCGCGCCGAGTGCGCGAAGTAGGCCGTCGCGACCACCTCCGCGCCGAACAAGATGCGCTTGAGCGTGTCCGTGATCAAAATCGTCGGCGTGCCCCGCCCCGGCTCCAGCCATTCGCCCCAGTGATAGCCGGTGTCGATGATGTACTGCTGGCGTTCGCGGTAGGCGCGGTCGAGCCAGTAGCGCGGGTTCAACTTTTTCGACCAGTTGACGCGTTTGGCGCGCGCCCGCTCAAATTCCACCCACGCCTTCATGCTCTCGTACTGATCTTCCAGCACGCCGACGTCGCCAAAGGCCCGGTAGATGTCCCATGGCATCATCACGGCCACGTCCGACCACCCGGCGGCGCCATCCAGCCACTTGAAGATGCGCGAGACCAATCCCCCTTCCACACGATACGGATCGGGCACGAAATTACCGACCTTGCCATCGGGGGCTTGTTCCAGCGCCAGTTCCCTCAGCCAGCGGCGCAAGAAAGCCTGCGTATCCATCAGGAAGGAGGCCGACGGCGCGAAGACCTGCGCGTCACCCGTCCAGCCGGCCCGCTCGCGCTGGGGGCAGTCGGTCGGCAGGTCGAGGAAGTTGCCCTTCATGCTCCACTCGACATTCTTGTGCAGTTGATTGATCTGCGGGTCGGAGCAGGTGAAGGTGCCCGTCGGCGGCATGTCGCTGTAGAGGGCGACCGCGGCAAAATCGTCGATGGTCGGTTCGCCGGGATAGCCCTCGACCTTGACGTAGCGGAATCCATGCACGGTGAAGCGCGGCTCGTACTCTTCCTCACCGTCGCCCTTGAGCGTGTAATGGACTTCCTGAAAGACGGGCGGCTTGTCGTCATTCGGCGCCGGGATGAGCAGATGCGCGATCGTGAAGTTGCCGTCTTTGCTGAGTGTCTCGCCGTGGCGCAGACGGATGATCGTCCCGCGCGGCCCGCGGGCTTTCATGCGCACGACGCCCGCCAGATTCTGCCCGAAATCGAGCACCGTCTCGCCCTTCGGCGTCTTCAGGATCGCTTGCGGGGCGAATATCTCCTTGCGGCGGACGGGCACGCCCATCGAGGCGATCAGATGATGCTTGGCATGGCTCGCCGTGCGCACCGGCTTCCAGGTGCCGTCGTCATACCCTGCGGACGACCAGCGGGGCAGTTCCAGCCGCGCGTCGTAGGTCTCGCCGTCCTTCATGTCCGACTTCAGGATCGGCCCGGTCGTCGCTTTCCAATCGCCATCGCTGGCGACGATCACCTGACCAGCCGCCATCTCGATGCGCAGGAGCGCCAGCAGGCCAAGCCGCTCGCCGTAGACGTTACGCGCATTGGTGCCGTAGACCTTGCCCCGATACCAGCCATCGCCCAGGATGGCGCCCAGCGCGTTCTCGCCTTGTTGCAGCAGCGCCGTGACGTCGTAGACCTGATACTGAAGCTGTTTGTCATAGGGCGTGTAGCCGGGCGTGAACACTTGGTCGCCGACACGCTGGTCGTTCAGCCAAGCCTCGTACAACCCGTGCGCCGTGATGTACAGCCGAGCGGACGTGACAGGCTGATCGACCGTGAAGGCGCGCCGGAAGAACGGGCACGGCTTGAACGCCTTGGGATCGTCGTCCCAATCGACCTCGATCCAGTCGGCAGTCCATTCGGACTCCGCCAGCAGTCCCATCTCCCACCAGGCAGGCTCGCTCCATTCAGAGGCGCGATCGTCCTGATCCCAGACGCGCACGCGCCAGACGCAGCGCTGGCCGGACTGGACGTCGGGCCCGTCGTAGCGGATGGCGATCGTGTTGTCGGAGTCGGCCCTGCCTGAATCCCACATCAGATCGTGGGCCTCGGCGAGTGCATCGCCGCTTGCAGCCACCTGGATCTGGTAGGCGCGCTGCGTGACGTTGCGCCGCTCGGACGCGATCTGCCAGCTCAGCTTCGGCTTGCGCGTATCGATCCCCAGTGGATTGACGAGGTTTTCGGTACGAAGATTCTTGATCGAAACGGGCGTCTCTATATCTGCATTCATCATTAAGTACTCCAGGAGAATAAGTGGGTCGACGCCGTCAGGTGGTGTCTGTGAACCCATCCAGATAGCCGGTAATCATTTCTTCGAACAGGCGCAGGTGTTCGCTTAGCGGCACGGTTTCATCCGTCCACGTCACTTCGCCGCGCAAGGCCAGCTTTTCCAGAAACCAGATGACCGTGCTCAGGGTCATGATCAACCGGTTGGCCTGCGGCAGGTCGCGCATTTTGCTCAGGCGCAGGGTATCGGTCGAGATGACGTTGAGCAGTTCGGTCTTCGTCCAGCTTGCCAAAGGCGAGCCCGACGGCTGATCCAGATAGAGCGCGTCGAACATGCCCATGTAGCGATAGGCATCGCGCAGCGTATCAAAATTGCGGATCATCGACCGGGCGAGCTGCTTCATCGGGCCAGAGGAGAAATCATCGTCCTCGAACTGGATCGAAGACACGATCTTTTCCATCATGCGCGCGTGGATCTCCAGCGCAATGACGTCGCGATTGGGGAAGTAGCGGTAGAGCGTGACCTTCGTGATCCCGGCCTGCGCGGCGATGTCGATCATGCGGGTGCCGTCGATGCCGTTCTGCAGGAACAACGCTTCGGCGGCATCGAGGATGCTGCCCCGCTGCTCATCGACCTGATGCGCCCCGTTTTGCCGCGCCGTGTCCAGTTTTGATCGGGGTGTCGCCATAGAAACCGCTGCTTGCTTGATGTAACGCCGAGTTGCATAGAATGTAACGCGGAGTTACATGAGTTGTCAAATTATGAGATGGTACAGAACCTCGCAACAAGATAGGAGTGAGCTGTAGGAAAGTACTTCTGTACAACGAAACGTCGACCTAGTCTGTGGCAAAATGTCGTGCCAGATAGGGCGGCAAGTCTTTCTCTATAGCGTTGTTGGGATCGAAAGAAATTCGCAATCCGGTTCCCAATTCAATATCTTGGATTTTGGCCCGCAGTAGACTTGGAAATGCGCCATCCAAATTTAACTGAGCAATATCATCCTCGTCAAGAACCACAACGAATTTGTGGCTAGTTGCATAGAAGATGATCTGTGTTGCTCGTGCGTCGCTTAATGACACGCGACGTTGACCCTCTATCGCAAAGCCTGTTGCTCCGGAACGTGTAAAGAACACACCTAATTGGCTGGTGTTCCTGAACTTATTTTGAAGAAAGTAGCATAGATAGGTGAATATTGAATTATCTATTGGGTCATCGGTATTTTTAGCTTCAACAAGGATTGTTTCGTGTTCTCCATCTTGTGATCGCTTGATGCCTATGTAATGTAGAAATGTTAGCCAACTTCCCTTGTCGCCAGAGACTACCAAGTCATGTTGTCCATCATAAGAACGATACGCTTTGACTAAAGAAAATCCGCGTATTGATGCAAAAACCAATGCTGCAATTTCCTCCATTATTTCGCCTGCATTTTCCTCGTGGCTCCCTTGACGCCAGCGTGAGTAATCTTGGAGTCGCGATTTGAGTGAATCTGTAGGTTGATAGAGTTTTTTCGTGAGATCATAGGTGTCAACAATCTCTAGAAAATTGTCAACAACTGGCCCCATATCTCCGTGGGTCGCTTCTAGTGCGTGACCAATAGCTTCCGCAAGAATTTCCGATATTTCGTCTTTTTTGTGCATCTTCAGATCGTGAATTCAATTTGATGATTTAATCGAAACATGAAATCAAAGGAAATGGCGTCAAAGGTTTTTATTTCTTCCTCACACTGTTCGCAATTCAAAGGCAATTTGGGAAATCCTTCTAGAAAGGGACGTATCAATATAGGCTCATCGTGAGTGTGATAGACCACAAGAAAGAGTTCAGCAAGACGCAAATTGTAGAGATGTAAAAGTAGTGAAGTGGCGTCCAAGAATGAACATCCAGTTGCAATCCCAAGATCATGTGCCATCACGTCGTGCCTAATCTGGATCAAGTCATTTAGACGTTCCAGCGCACGACTATTTCTAAAACATGGGAAGTTGCTCAGATTCACCATCATTATTCATAGTTCCAGTACGATGATCCAGCAAAAACACCATTTGCTGAATATCAGACCCCCAAGATTTGTAGAGACGCATGTGAGGAAATGAGTCGGGTGAATTCCTGGACGAGCTAGAAGATTTAGAGCCAAAGTAACAGTGAGCCCGAAATAACTTATCACCCATATTGTTGACTAGGCTAAATTCATATGACAGTGCTCCAAATTCCTGTATCAAGGTGAGTAAGATTACCTCGTCGAAATGTTCAGCTGGATTTG
>JADLAY010000070.1 GCA_020849765.1 Anaerolineae bacterium | reverse complement strand
TGTAAGCCGCTTTCTGTGCCCCTTGCGAGGCGGTAATCATCTCTCTAGCCGCGCGGATTGCTCCGGCGGTCATGCAGCATACCCGGCGCTTTTTGCGGGACGGGCCGCCCCAATGCGCCTGCTTTGCCTTGCTCCCGGTGGGGTTTGCCAAGCCGCCGACATTACTGCCGACGCTGGTGGTCTCTTACACCACCGTTTCACCCTCGCCCCGCTTGCGCGAGGCAATGCACTTCTCTGTTGCACTGTCCGTCGGGTCGCCCCGCCCGGCTGTTAGCCGGCACCGTTGCCCTGTGGAGAGCGGACTTTCCTCAGCCCGGTCAATGCCGAACCGCGATCACCCGGTCTGCTTGGACGCCTCATCATTATAGCAGAATTGACCGGATGTTCGGGCGAGTTACGGTGCGAAATGCCGCCCATCCCGGAATATAAACGTAAGCTGAGCGTGGGTTGTCAGCACTCTGGTTCGCTTTTACAATGACGAATAGGGGACAGGGCGCAGCAAGCGCCCCGTCCCGCTTTTATGCGAGGTATGCATGGCAACCATCAGCAAACGCGCTGGAAACTCCGCCCCAGGCTGGCGACAACGGCTACTGAATTACTGGCGCACCCTGTTCGCGCCCGGCGACCTGACGACGTTGATCGCCTGCGTCGCCCTCCTGATCGTGCCCGCGCTCGCGCTCGACGCGACCGGCTGGAATCTCTCGATCCGGATCATGCTGCCGGTCTCGGCGCTGAGCGTACTGTTCGGCTTTCTGCTGGCGCGCAGCCAGTACAACGAGTTCTTCTCACTGCTGATCGGCGGGTTGTACGGCTTTGGCACGGTGCTGCTGGTCGCCGCGCTGAACCAACCGGGCAGCTTTGCCCAGGGCCTGTCGTCGATCTTCGAGCGCTTCTACCAGTGGGTGGTTGACATCTTCTCCGGCGGCGTCAACCCGGACGATCTGGTCTTCACGCTGCTGGTCGCGAGCCTGTTCTGGTTCCTCGGCTACAACATTTCGTGGCACGTCTTCCGCATTGACCGCGTCTGGCGCGCAGTGCTGCCGCCGGGTTTAATCCTGGTCGCCAACAACATCTATTACCAGGGCGAGGCGAACGTCAACATCTACTTGCTGGCCTTCGTCTTCCTGTCGCTGCTGCTGCTGGTGCGCTCACATCTTGAGGCGCGCGAGTGGGACTGGTACGTCAACGGTATTCGCGTGCCCAAGCGGCTGCGGCGCGAGTTCTTGCGCGTCGGCGGTGTGCTGGCCCTGCTCACGTTGATCTTTGCCTGGTTGATTCCGACCGGCGATTTGCAGGATCGGCTGACCAGTTTCCAGCAGTTCTTACAGCAAGATTCGATGCGCGAGCTGGCCGAGATGTGGAGTCGCCTGTTCGTGACGGGCGACCTGCAAGGCCCGGCGACGACCGATTATTACGGCGGCGACTCGCTGCAGCTCAGCGGCGCGATCCGCCTCGGCGATCAGACCGTCATGCTGGTATCGGCGCCGCACAACCGGCGTTATTACTGGCGCTCGCGCGTGTTCGACAACTATGAGAGTGGCACCTGGACATCCGCTGCCACCACGCGGCTGACTGACCCTGAAGCGCCGCTCGACATCATCAACGAACCCTACGTCGCCGGGGCGCGCGTGCCCGTGCAGCAGACGTTCACCGTCGGCCTGAGCGTATCGCGTCTCGTCTACACCGCGCCACAACCCGAACGCGTCGATCTGGCGACGCGAACGGACTTGCGCTACGGATTAGCGGGCGATCTCAAAGACACGATGAACATCTCGGTGATCCGCCCCTATCACGTGTTGTATCGCGGCGATAGCTACACAGTCGTCAGCATGATGAACAACGCGACCGCGGATCAGCTGCGCACGGCGCCGGACACCTATCCGGAGGAGGTCAGCACCTTCTATCTGCACGTGCCGTCGAGCGCGACCGCGCGCACGCTGGCGCTGGCTGAACAGATCGTGGCGGATGCCAACGCGACCACGCCCTATGACAAGGCGCGCGCCATCGAGAAGTGGCTGCGCCAGAACATCACCTATAACGAGACGATCCCGGCGCCGCCGACCGGCCAGGACTCGGTCGACTGGGTGCTGTTCGATCTGCGCCAGGGCTACTGCAACTACTACGCCTCGGCCATGGTCATGATGCTGCGCCATCTGGGCGTGCCCGCGCGCATGGTGGCCGGGTTCGCTCAAGGTGAATGGGACGCGACGGAGAACGCCTTCATCGTGCGCGAACACGACGCGCATACCTGGGTCGAAGTCTATTTCCCCGGCTATGGCTGGATCGAGTTCGAGCCGACCTCCGCGCAAGCGGAGATCAACCGCGGCGATGCCGACTACGTCGAGCAGCAGCCGACGCCGACGCAGGCGCTGCCGAGTCCGACGCCGACCTCGACACCGACGCCCACGCCGACTTCGACGCCGACGCCCGGCTCACCTTTAGAGACGCCGCAGCAGCAAACGCAGTTGACCGCGACCTCGCAGCCGACCAACGCGCCAACGCCCACGCCAACCCCGGTCATCGTCCCGACGATGCCGCCGCCGCTGCGTCCGCAACCGCGCGATCCGCTCGGCTTCATCGTCTCGGCGATCGGCGTGGCGCTGCTGGGGCTGCTCCTGATAGCGCTCGTCGCGGCGATTCTGCTGTTTGTCTACTGGTACTGGGAATGGCGCGGCATGCGCGGCATGAACCCGATTGTGCGCGCCTACGCCCGAATCGAACGCTACCTGCGCCTGATCGGCATCAACCTCGGCCCGGAGGAGACGCCAGAAGAACGGCGCAATCGCATCATTCGCGACCTGCCGGCTGCCGAACCGCCGATCAACGCGATCACGCGGCTGTATGTGACCGAGAAGTACGCCCCGCCAGTTGCCCAGGAGCTAGAAGAGTCGCGGCATGATGTCGCTAACCACGCCTGGCAAGAGGTACGCGGCAGCATCGTTCGCCGCTGGCTGCGCCGGTTGTGGCCGTTCGGGAAATGAGTTTTCGCGCGAAAGCGCAGGTGATCAGAAAAGATTCGAATGCCCGCGCCGGTTTGATCGGCGCGGGCAGATTCATTTTTACGACAACGAGTAGGTGATGACGGGCAGATCTTCGATCACGCCGTCGACGTCGAGCTGCGACACGTGCACCCAGAGATGGCCGTCGGCGACCGGTGTCACCCACTGCGCATCCGGGCTGCGACCGCGCAGCGTCAGAAGTTCGCCTTTGGCGAGCGGGCGGACGATCGGCGCAATCGTGGCCGGGGCGCGGCGATAATTGGCGACGTGGACGCAAGCGTGCGCTTTGACGCTTTCGCCCTCGGTTAGTTTACGTCTGCGAATGAACTGCATGCTCAACTCCCCTTAGTTGTGCAGAATGCAGTAAATTATACCGCATATATAGCACAAAGTGTACAATCGGTTAATCACAACCGTGAGGCTCAGTGGCGAATGTGCAGACATGGCATGTTAGTTTTGAGCGCATGTGTGGTACACTGACAAAGACACGTCCAGGCGAACATGGAGATGCGCACGCATGAAGATTGCCCTCGCCGCTGACCATGCCGGTTACCCTCTTAAACAACATATCGTCGCCTTTCTGAAAGCTCAGGGACACGAGGCGATCGACCTTGGCGTCGATACGGCTGCGGTGCCCTCCGATTACCCCGATTCCGCGACCGCCATCGCCCACGCGCTCCTTGAGGGCCAGGCTGAACGCGGTGTTCTCATCTGCGGCAGCGGCGTTGGTGCCAGCATCGCCGCGAACAAATACCATGGTATATATGCGTGTGTGTGCCATGATTCCTACAGCGCGCATCAAGGTGTCGAACACGATCGGATGAATGTGCTGTGCATGGGCGCGCGCATCATCGGCGAATCACTGGCGGAAGAACTGGTGACGGCCTTCCTGGGAGCCCACCCAAGCGAAGAAGAACGCCACCAACGCAGATTTGGCAAGATCGTCGCCATTGAAAACGAGAACACGGCGATCGGCAGTACCTCGTCTTTGTGAAAAATGCCACGAAAATTAGGTGGCTAGTGAATGGTCAAGTTAAAGTAAAAGTCCATCATTTCGGCTTGTAGATAATCCATCACATTTGAGAGGATATTATGTCTGCGAATCCCCCAGTGGATGTTCAACAATACGGTCAGAGCATCTGGTACGACAACATCCGACGCAACCTCATCGAGAACGGTGAACTTCAGCGGATGATCAACGAAGATGGCGTCCTGGGTGTCACTTCGAACCCCTCCATCTTCCAGAGAGCCATCGGCGGCTCGGAAGACTACGACGATGGCATGATGCAGATGCTGGAACTAGACCCGTATGATATTTACGAGCGTCTTGCCATCCAGGATATTCAGCATGCGCTGGACATCCTGCGCCCCGTTTATGACAGCACCGGCGGGCGTGATGGTTACGTCAGCCTCGAAGTCTCGCCGCTGATCGCCAACGACACCGCCTCAACCATCGCCGAAGCGCGCCGCCTGTTCGCGACACTGGGACGCCCGAACGCGATGATCAAGATCCCGGCTACGGAAGCAGGTATCCCCGCCATCGAAGAAGCCATCGCCTCCGGGCTGAACATCAACGTGACGTTGATCTTCAGCATCCAGAACTACGAACAGGTGATGGAGGCGTACATCCGCGGGTTGGAACGGCGCAAGGCCAACGGCGAAGACATCAGCCACATCTCGTCAGTCGCCAGCTTTTTCGTCAGCCGCATCGACTCCGCGGTCGACCGCATTCTGGATAACAACATCCGTGCAGCGCAGGGGCGCGACCTTGGACGCGTCTCGCTGAACAACCGGCTCAAGGGTAAGGCGGCCATCGCCAACGCGAAGCTCGCCTACAAACGCTTCAAAGAAATCTTCAACAGCCCGCGCTTCGAGCCGCTGCGTGAAGCAGGTGCGCGCGTCCAGCGCCCGCTGTGGGCATCGACCGGCACCAAGAGCGCCAGCCTCTCGGACACGGTCTACGTCGACAGTCTGATCGGCCCCCACACGGTGAACACCGTGCCCCCGGCGACGCTGCAAGCGTTCAAGGATCATGGCACTGTGACGGCATCGCTGGAGATGGACGTCGAAGATGCGCTGCAGACGATGGACATGCTGGCCGAGGTCGGCGTCGACATCGACCAGATCACCTACCAGCTTCAGGTCGACGGCGTTGAGGCCTTCTCCGAGGCGTTCCACAACCTGCTCGACCAGGTGGATGCCAAGCGCAATGTGCTCGCGACCGGCGTGATCAAGCGCCAGTCGATCGCCATTGGCCCCTACCAACAGGAAGTCCAGCGCGTCATCCAGGAACTTGAAGCGCATCACATCAACACGCGCATCTGGGAACATGACGGCACCGTCTGGAAAGATCATCCGGCCATCGTGAGCAAGATTCAGAACCGGCTCGGTTGGCTCGACGTGTTCGAGACCATCGACCTGGCCCGCCTGAAACTGCTCCAGGAAAGCGCCAAGAACGGCGTCTTCGATCATGTCGTGCTGCTCGGCATGGGCGGCAGCAGCCTGGCGCCGGAAGTCCTGAGCCAGACGTTCGGCTTGCAGGAGGGCTACCCGCGCCTGCACATGCTCGACAGCACCGACCCAACTTACATCCGCGAGCTTGAGGATGCCATCGACTTGCAGCGGTCGCTCTTCATCGTCTCCAGCAAGTCCGGCGGGACGATTGAGACGGCGTCGTTCTTCAAGTACTTCTACGAGAAGACGGGCCAGAGCGGCGCGCAGTTCATTGCCATCACCGACGGCGGGACGCAGCTCGAAGCGGAAGCGCGCGACAAGGGTTTCCGTGACGTGTTCGTCAATCCAACGGACATCGGTGGCCGGTACAGCGCCCTGAGCTACTTCGGCATGGTCCCGGCAGCGCTCATTGGTCTCGATCTCGACGCGCTGTGGTCGAGCGCCACGCAGATGGCGAAGGCCTGCGGCAAGAAGATCTCCGGCAGCGATCATCCAGGGATTACGCTCGGGGCAGTTATGGGCGTGCTCGGTATGGATGGACGCGACAAGGTGAGCATCTTCACCAGCCCGTCGATTGAAACGCTCGGCAACTGGATCGAGCAGTTGATCGCGGAGAGCACAGGCAAGGAAGGCCGCGGTTTGCTGCCGGTGGTCGGCGCGACGATTGGCATGCCGCACGACTACGCGACCGATCGCCTGTTCATCATGCTGCGCGTGGACGAAGACGACAATGCCTCACTCGACGAGGGCGTCAAGATGCTCCTCCAGGCCGGGCAGCCGTGTGTCACGATCAAGCTGCCGAACAAGGCGGCGGTCGGCGGCGAATTCATGCGCTGGGAGTACGCGACGGCGATTGCCGGTCAGCTGTTGGGCATTAACCCATTCGACGAGCCGAACGTGACCGAAAGCAAAGAAAACACCGCCCGCCTGCTCGCACATTACAAAGAGCACGGCGCCCTGCCCGCCACGGAACCAATCCTGAGCGTGGATGGCGTCAGCCTGTACGCCGACACGGCCACCAGCACTATGCTGCGCGAGACGGCCCAGCAGCAGCACTACGATCCCGATCTCAACGGCATGTTGGCGACACTGATCAACAACACGCACGCGGGCGATTACTTCGCGCTGCTGGCTTACCTGCCGATGGAGAAGGAAATCGAGACGACGCTGAGTGACATCCGCCGCCGCATCCGCCACGTGACGCGCCGGGCGACGACGATTGGCTTCGGCCCGCGTTTCCTGCACAGCACCGGGCAGCTTCACAAAGGTGGTCCGAACAACGGCGTCTTCATCCAGATCACGTGCGACGATCCGCAGGATCTGGCGATCCCCGGCGAGACCTACACCTTCGGCGTGCTGAAGGCAGCGCAGGCTGCGGGCGATATGGAAGCGCTGGTCGGCAAGAACCGCCGCGCGATCCGCCTGCACCTGAGCGGCGACATCCAGGCAGGTCTGGAGAAGCTCCGTTCAGCGGTCGACCTGGCCGGAGAACGGCGTCCATAAGCGAAACTAGAGTGGGGGCACACACTGATTAGGTGTGCGCCCCCAAGCGGCATGCAACACGAGCTATGTATAAGACCTCTGTCAGAAATTAACGCTGCGTCTCGACAAAATAATGAGATTTGCTGTAATATATCGTTGGCAAATGCGTCTAATCAATAGCATAGCAATTGTTGGCTCGAGGTAGGCAGAATGCCGCTCTATACATATCGTCGCGAAGACGGAACAACCTTTGATCTACGCCAGAGTTTCTCTGACGCCCCACTGAAAGTCGATCCAGAAACCGGCCAAGCCGTCGTCCGGGTCGTCCACGCCGCATCGATTATCTTCAAGGGGTCGGGTTTTTACGTCAACGATAACAAGGGCAAGACGCGCTCGACACTGACAAGCACGCCGAAGTCCGAGACCAGCGAGAAGAGCGAAACGGCCGCCACGACCACGACCAGCAAAGAGACGGCCAAGCCCTCGACGACTCCGAGCGCAGCAGCCGCCGACTGACAAATCCACTGAATAAGAAAAACGCCCATCGTCGTGATGGGCGTTTTTGTGTCTGCCTAGACCTGAAATCCCCCACTGGCGCGGACGATTTTCTGTTGGTAGTTGCTCACATATTCTGACAGCTTGTCGAATAAGGAATGCCATTCGTCGCTCTGGAGAATGTCCTGCATCGAATCGAGATCGTCGGCGATCCCTTCGGTCATGATTTGCGGCAGATCTTTCTCGCGGCTGTAGACGGTATACCAAGCGCCGGTCGGCTTGAGCCCCAACCGTTGAATGCCCGGCACCCATTCGCGCACGACAAACTCGAAATACTCTTGATCGCGCCCGGGCTTGATATCCCAGTTCATCAACAGTTTGACCGTCATCCACCATTCTCCGTATTTCGACTTAGTGCCATAGGGGTCATGACAACCACCTGGGTTTGCTCCGGCAAATCGGATGTGCTCACCTTCAGCGTTTCGGCTTCGTGCGGTTTGCTGACACCCATCGCTTTGAGGAACTTCTCGACGCTCTCAAGATCGAACTGAAGGCCGGGCAGCCCATAATGCATCGGGACGACGTAATTCGGCTCGAACAACGCCACGACTTCAGCAGCTTCGGCGGCTTTGAGGCTGTTGCCTCCGCCCACCGGGATCAGCAACACATTGACCTGGCCCATCTTCTCGATGGACGACTGATCCGGAACGTGGTTGAGATCGCCCAGATGCAGCACGTTCAGCGAGCCATAATCGAAAAGAAAGCCCACGTTGGGCCGCGCCACATTCTCAGCGACATAATCGAGGGCGATCCCCGTAATGAAGACATCGCCAATTTCGTATTCGCCGGCGCGATAGATGACGTATTGATAGCCGCGCACCCCTTCGACAAAGTTGTGGCCAGGCACGTCATGGCTTACCGTCACTACATCGCCTTTGACCTTGAGCGCTGGCAGTCCAATGTCCTCTGCAAACGGATCAGTTACAATCGTTATCTGCCCACGGTCAGTTATACGGAAGCAGCTATGTCCGTACCAGGTGATATCCACAGATTTTGTTCCTTCGGTCCATCACTCTCATGTTCAGGTTCGAATTATACTCCACAATGCCCTGGGCTTCAATTCGAATTTAGAACGCATGGTCTACAAAGATGGGCATCGTAGACGAGTTCCAAACAGCCATGCAACCCGCCTGGATCAAGACCGAAGTCGGCACGGGACGCGTCCAGACGGGCGACGACGGGCTGCAATTGACCGTCACGCCGAGCAGCGGTCACACGTACTCTAACGCACAGATCAGCGATTACAACTACCAGTCTTTCCAGTTTCTGTGGCGGCCGCCCGTGCGCCTGACAGTGACGGCGCATGCCTCGCTGCCGGGCGATCAACTGCGCGGGACGGCGGGCTTCGGCTTCTGGAATCACCCGTTTTCGCCCGACGTGAGCGCGCACCGGCTGCCGCGCTTGCCCCAGGCGATCTGGTTCTTCTTCGGCTCGCCGCCGAACGACATGCGGCTTGCACACGGCGTGCCTGGCTACGGCTGGAAGGCCGCGCAGATCGATGCGGGCCGCCGCAGCGCCCTGGCCTTGATCCCGCTGGCGCTGCCCGCGCTGCTGCTCCTGCGCAGCCCGGCGATCTATGACCGCGTCTATCCGGGTATCCAGCGCGCGCTGGCGATCGGCGAGTATCGACTGGATGACGCTCTGCTCGCGCACAGCCACACCTACACGATTGACTGGCGCCAGGATGGCGCGACCTTCGCCATCGACGAACAAACGGTGCTGGAGACGACCGCCACACCGCGTGGGCCCTGCGGATTCATCGCCTGGGTGGACAATCAGTATGCCGTCGTGACGCCGCAAGGGCGTTTCGGCAGCGGGATCATCCCGCTTGAGAATGAGCAAACCCTCTGGCTCCGGCACATCGCCGTCGAGCCACGCCGTTGAGAAGGAAGGCGCAACCTTATGTCGAATGCGGTAGTCGTGATTACCGGGCACCCAGCCTGGGCCCAGTCCGCCAGCACGTTGATCGAAGCGGCGGGCTACACCGTCCTCGCGCAGCCGGAGATCGGCAGCTACGTCACACGGCTGGCGGATGAGCGCGCGGCCTTGATCCTGGCCGACGGCGACTCGGCCGAGTGGATCTTCTGGACGGCGACGCCGAAGGCCAGCCCGGCGACGCGGCGCATCCCAATCGTGCTGGTGAGCAGCGATGCCGAACGGCGCGCGAATGCCACCGTCAACGGCGCCGATCTGGCGTTGGCGCCGGATGGCCTGCTTGAGCAGCTGCCCACGCTGCTCGAAGACGTGGCACGCATGCTCACCCCTGCGCAGGTGGAAGCGCTCGACTGCCAGTGTCAGGAACCGATGCCGCCGGAAGGGCTGGAGTCGATCGCGCTCTTCAACGCGGGGGAATACTACAAGCAGCACGATCAGTTCGAGGCGATGTGGATGGCGGAGACCGGCCCGGTGCGCGATCTCTACCGCGCGATCCTGCAGGTCGGCATCGCTTACTACCAGATCAAGCGCGGCAATCACCGCGGTGCGCTCAAGATGCTGCTGCGCAGTATCCAATGGCTGGCGATGCTACCGGACGTCTGCCGCGGGGTAGACGTGGCGCAACTGCGCGCAGATGCCGCCGCTGTGCGCGCCGAACTCGAACGCGTCGGCGCTCAGGGCATGGATCAGTTCGATCGTTCGCTGCTGACGGGCGTAAAAATGGCAGGCGAATGATCGTCAGAATCGAGACTCATCCCGGATACCAGGTCAGGAGATTTTTTCATGCGCCTACGAATATTGATGCTGATCGGGCTGGTTCTCGCCTGGGCGAGCGCCGCCAGCGCTCAACGAGATGCCGACGCGGAGATCGTGACCGTGGACGCCAGCGACGGCCTGACCTTGGCCGGTGAGTTTTACGCGGCAGATCAACCGGCACCGGCGATCCTGCTGCTGCACATGCTCGGCAGCCAGCGCAGCGCCTGGCAGCCGCTGATCCCGTGGCTGACCGACGCGGGCTACAACGTGCTGGCCATCGACATCCGCGGGCATGGCGATACCGGCGGCGGACAGGATTGGCCCGCTGCCGAACGCGACGTCGAAACGTGGCTGGATTGGCTGGGCGAGCAGCCCTCGGTCATTCCCGACCAGATCGCGATCGTCGGCGCCAGCATCGGCGCCAATCTGGCACTGAACGGCTGCGCCTACGACGCACGCTGCGTAACGGCGGTCGCACTGTCGCCAGGGTTGGATTATCGCGGCGTCGTGACGGAGACGGCCATTGCCGAGGGATTGGTCGATCGCTCAGCGCTGCTGGTGGCCTCGCAGCGAGATACCTACAGCGCCGACAGCGTCAAGACTCTGACGGCGGAGGCCGAAGGTGAACTGGGCCTACAGATTTATCCAGGCAGCGCGCATGGCACCAATTTGCTGCGCGAGCCCGGCGCGCCCGTGATACCGCTCATCCTCAACTGGCTGACGACGCATCTCAGCGTCGGCGCGTTATGAGCTAGAACAACAAAAGCTGCGTCGGCGGCGGCTCGTCCTTGGGCGCTTCGGCGGGGGCGGCGCCGGCTGCGCGCATGTCTTTGACTTTCGCGATCACTTCTTGCAGGCGCTTGATGTCCGCCTCCATTTGCGGCATCAGCGCCTGTGCGCGCAGTGCCGCCGCAGGATGGAACATCGGGTAGTAAGCGCGCCCATTCTCGTACTTCGGCTTGCCGTGGATCTGCGTGATCTTGGCGCCAGGAAAGTAGCGCGCCATGCTGAAGCGCCCCAGCGTCACAATCACCAGCGGATCGATGATGTCGACCTGGCTATCGAGGTACGGCTTGCAGGTGAGGATTTCATCCGGCAGCGGGTCACGGTTGCCCGGCGGGCGACATTTGACGACGTTGGTGATAAAGACCTGGTCGCGCGTCAGGCCGATCAGCTTGAGCAAGCTGACGAGGTAATCACCAGAGCGGCCGACAAACGGCAGCCCTTGCTGATCTTCATGATAACCAGGGCCTTCGCCAATAAACATGATCTCGGAATTCGGGTTTCCCGCGCCGGGGACGGCGCGCGTGCGACTGAGGTGCAACTCACATTTGGTGCATGGCCGTACTTGTGCGGCGATTTCTGCCAGCGCGGCAGCCCGATCTTGTGCCATTCTCGATCCTTCCCACCTCAGGCAACAGTCAAACAGAATGGCGCCGATCCTAGCACAAAAGTGCGTTGCGTTGTAGTCAGGTTAGCAGTGGGCTGGCGTCAACCACACCATGGTTCAGAGGGGTATGGTTAGGTCACAAGCAAACCATAAGTTCAGCCATAACAGACTTTGTAACCGATGCGTAAGGAGGCGGCACCATGACAACCCTCTCCCGCCCACAAAGCCCAAACCGGGTGATGTTGCTGGTGCTGCCTGTCCTGCTCGGGTTATTCGCCCTGGTCGTCTTCACCGGGCTGATGCTGCTGCGCCCGCAACCTGCGCCGACGGTGACGCTGCCGCTCAACTGGATGGCCGACGACAGCGAGGTCTCCGTCAGTCTGCGGCCGAGCACGCCCACGCGCCTGTACGCCTTTGACGCGCGTCCTTCGCAGCCGACGCTGCTCACCCTGCAGTCGACAGCGCCCACCTTCGCCTTCGCAGCTCAGATCAAGGACGACAAAGGTGCGCTGGTCGCCCAATTCACTCAGCCGCTACAGGTGGCGGCGCTGGCCCTGCCACCGAGCAGCGGCAGCTACCAACTCACCGTGGAAGCCGCGGATGCCACTGCCACGGGCACCGTCGTGGTGGCGATAGGCGCGGCAGCGGCGGCTCGTTCCAGCCCGCCCGCATCGATCCTCAACAAGGCCGCACCGCCCTGCCAGATGACGACGAGTGGCAGCGCCGCAGCGCTGGTGCGCGGTGCCCCCAGCCCGGACTACGAAATCATCGGCACGCTGCAGCCAGGGGCTTATCTGCCCGTCCTGGGTCGCACGGACGACGGCTGGCTGGCGGTCAATCATGGCGAGCGCCTGGGCTGGCTGATCGAGAACGTGACGACGCTGGTCGGCCAGTGCGATCAGATTCCGCGCCTGCTCAACCCCGTCATCCCTACGGCTAGCACCGATAATGACATCTTCTTGCTCGAAGTCGACCGCGACGGCAGCAGCCAGATGCGCGACGCCATCTCGCTGCCGAACGGCGATGCCAGCGACCTGATCTGGCTGCGTGCGATCAACCTCTACAACCAGGCGCCGAACAACTACCGCGTCTTCTCGGTCACGCTCAACTGCACGGGCATCGGTGCCGAGCATCTGCGCTGGGGGCCACCCTACGAACCGCTGCTGGGCTGCGGCGACACGGTAGAACTGCCCTTCCTCTACGAGATCAGCCAGCAACCGCTGTCGGTCGTCTTCGAGGCGAACAGCCCGCAGAGCTACGTCGAATACATGCTGACGATCACCAGCACCAGCGCCAACCCCGCGCCGGTGCTGGCCGCCAACACGGACGCCGTCGGTTAGCGGCGGGCAGCGCGTCTTCCGTTGACAGTCCTCCGACGCTGCTCGATAATGACCATAGATTTCGACGTCCTAGGTTGAGACACATCCATGACCCACATCCTCGGCATCGAGTCGTCGTGCGACGAGACGGCGGCTGCGGTTGTCATCGACGGCCAGACGATCGCTTCCAGCGTCGTCGCCTCACAGATCGATCTTCACGCGCGCTATGGCGGTGTGTTTCCAGAGATTGCCTCGCGCGCCCATGCGGAGGCGATCAGCACGGTCGTTGCTCAGGCCATGAGCGAAGCGGACATCAGCTACGATGCGCTCGACGCCATCGCCGTGACGCGTGGGCCGGGGCTGGTCGGCTCGCTGCTGGTGGGCATCAATTTCGCCAAAGGGCTGGCGCTGGCAACCGATAAACCCCTGCTAGGCATCAATCATCTCGAAGGGCACATCTACTCGCTGTGGCTGACCGAGGCGGAGCAGGAACCGCAGTTCCCGGTGCTGATCCTGATCGTCTCCGGCGGGCATACGGAACTACTCCTGATGCGGGGGCACGGCGACTACGAGCGGCTCGGCGGCACAACCGACGACGCAGCGGGCGAAGCCTTCGACAAGGTTGGGCGGCTGCTCGATCTGCCCTTCCCCGGCGGGCCGAACATCGAGCGCGCGGCCAGCGAGGGCAGCGCCGATGCATTCAGCTTCCCGCGCGCCAAGACCGAAGCGCCATTCGATTTCAGCTTCTCCGGGCTGAAGACGGCCGTCATGCGCGAAGCGACGGTCGCGCCTTCCGCAGCCGAACGCGGCGGCACGCCCGGCGCGCGGCGCAAGAAGCCGATGCTGCGCTCGGATATCTCCGTCAACGACATCGCTGCCAGCTTTCAACATGCGCTGGTCGACGCGCTGGTCGATAAGACCGCCAAGGCGGCCACTGCTTATGGTGTTTCGGAAATTCTGATCGCAGGCGGCGTCAGCGCCAACACGATGCTGCGCCAGGCCATGCACGAGGCGACCGACCTGCCGGTGCGTTACCCGCCGCTCAGCCTGTGCACCGATAACGCCGCCATGATCGCGGCGGCGGGTCATCACCGCTTCCTGGCTGGCCTGCGCTCATCGCTCGATTTCGACGCACTGCCCATGTGGCCGCTTAGCAGCAAAACCTACGACGAATAAGGCCCTATGCTCACCATCTACCTCATCCGGCACGCACAATCCGCCAACAATGCCATGGCCGATCAAACCGATCGGCTGGCTGATCCGCCGCTGACTGAACTCGGTCGGGAACAGACGCAGCACCTTGCGGCCTACCTGGGCAAAGGCGACTCGCGCGACCTGGATGCCGACTTCCGCAGCGGCTACTCGACGCGCCGCGGTGTGACCAGCTTCGGCATCACGCACCTGTATTGCAGCGCCATGCATCGCGCGCTGCAAACGGCACAGCCCGTGGGCCGGGCCATCGGCGTGACGCCGGAGATCTGGCTCGAACTCCACGAAGTCGGCGGCGTATACCTCGACGTTAACAATGGGCGCAACAGCCAGCCTGGTAAGACGCGCCTGGAGATCGAGACCGAGTTCGCGGGCTTCACCATCCCGGAGGCGTTCACACCGGATGGCTGGTGGGGTTTGAAGCGCGCCTACGAAGAGCGCGAACAAGCGCTCGTGCGCGCGCAGTTGGTGGCCGATAACTTGCGCCAGCGCGCCACCAGTGACGACGTTGTCGCCCTGGTCACGCATGGCACCTTCAGCGACCGGCTGCTCAAAGTGCTGCTGGGCCAGAGCGACGTCTACAGCTTTTTCTACATGCTCTACAACACGTCGATCACGCGGCTCGACTTTCTGGACGAGAAGCGACTGCTGGTGCGCTACATCAACCGCATCGATCATCTGCCCGCCGAACTGATGTCGTGAGGTTGGCGGCGGCCCGCCAGTACGCTATGATCCTCGGCACCAATGGCATAGTCATGGCGTGAGATAGCACCGTATGGATCAACATTACGAACAATGGAGCACCCTGGCTCCCCGCGGGTTGATGATTATCGGCCTGGGCGCGACGCTGCTGGCGCATTCGTCCAGCCTGAAGACGCGCCGCAAGCCGTTCTGGCAGTGGTTCATCATGGGCACGATCAGCCTGATCATTTTCAATTCGGGCATCGCCATCTTCGGCGAAGCGGTCAAACACCGCGCCATGTACGAGAGCAAGCTCGGCCTGTAAGCGACACGGCGACGCACCGCCATGCAACTTACACAATGAAATTAAGCGCACTTATCATTTGTCTGCTGTGTCTGGCATCACTGCTGTTCGGCCTGGAACAAACGGTGGCACAGCCGCAAGCGGACTGCGGCACCGTCGACGCCATCGACTACCCGATCGACATCGGCGAGACGCTGTCCGAGGGCTACGACGACTTCGGGCTGTTTCGTGCGCGCTTCGGCGGCATGCACACCGGCCTCGATATCGGCTTCAACCGGCGCGGCGAGCCGGTGCACGCGGTCGCGCGGGGGCGCGTCACCTATTCCGATGTCAACGGCTGGGACACCGAAAAAGGTGTCGTCATCGTCGAGCATCAATTCCCCGACGGAAGCACTGTCTACTCCCTCTACGGCCATATGGAACAGACCGATTCGCTCTTCTTCCCCACCGTAGGGAACTGCGTCGCGCGCGGCGACATCGTCGGCACCATCGGCTGGCCGTCGCGCGGACTGCCACATCTGCACTACGAACTGCGCAGCTTCTTGCCAAACGATGGCGGCCCCGGCTACGTCGAAGACAATCCAATGTTTTCCGGCTGGTATCACCCGCTCGATTTCACCCTGTTGTGGCGCGCCCGTCTCGACCCGGCGACGAACGGCTACGCGACGTTCGTCGATCTACCGACCCTGCCGCCGCTGCTGCTCGACACCGGCCAGATCGCATACGCCAGCGGCACGAGTCTGGTCAGCTACCAGCCGCCGGGCACACGCCTGTGGCAGATCGAATTGCAGAGCGCCGTCACGGGCATCGCCGGGCTGCCCGGTGGCCGCATCGCGGCGCGCACGCGCGATGGGCAGGCGATCATCGTCCAGAATGGCCGTTTCGAGGCCGTCTGGCAGATCGAAAGCGGTGAGGCGCCGTTCGCTGCCGTCGGCGAAACACTCCTCTTTCCGACGCGTCAGGGCGGAGTCGAAGCTTTCAGCGCAAGCGGCGAATCATTGTGGTCGCTGCCGCCCCCAGCGGATGACGCACGCCTGATCGATTTTCAGGTGGCGAACAACCAGATCGCGCTGGTTGCCCGCAGCAGCGAAGGCTCGACATGGCGCGTGATCGACGTCGACGGCAGCCTGCTCAACGATCAGCACTTTGCCGATGCGCCCGTGTTCGCCGCCTCCAAGGGTGGCTGGATGCTGCTGGATGGTCTGAACGTCCTGCATACGCAGAGCAGCAGCGCCAGCGTCTTCGCCAGCACCGGCGTGCAGATGGGGCGCACCGCGCAGTTGACGAGCGACGTGATGGGCAACGCCTATATCTTCGCCGGCGACCGCGAGGCGACACTGATCGCGATCGATGCGGATGGTAAGCCGCGCTGGCGGACACGCTACCCGACCGGTCTATTCGCGCAGGCACCGCTCCTGGATACGGGCGGTGGCTGTCTCCTCTACGCGCTGGATGCGGATGGCACGCTCAACATCATCAACACCGTCGACGGCAGCCTGCTGCATCAGATCGTGTTGTATGCGGGCGGCGTCTCCAACCGGCATCCGAGCGCGCGGCTGCTGCAGGTCGACACGTCGGATCGCATCCTGGTGGGCGCCGGGTTTCTCTCGCTGCTGGCGCTCGATGGCAGCATCATCAGCCAGGTGACAGGGCAAAACTGCCTGCCCGGCTGAGGAAGAACCGGATCCAATGCTATACTGGGCGGCAAACCTGGCTGATGAAAGGCCGTGCTGATGAATCTGCGCCCCATCGTGATCTTCGCCGTCCTGCTCGTCTTGATCGCCCTCTTCTTCGCGCTCATCGCCTACGACCGCAATAACAGCCTCGACCAGGAACGCCTGATCTTCGCCACCGAGCGCGTCGAGATCGCGAATCAGGCGCTGGACGACGGCGCGACACAGGCAGCCGCGACCCGGTTGGTCGACGCCACACAAGCGGCGGAGATGCTCGGCGGCGTGCGCAACGCGGCTTCGACCTTGCAGGCAGGTTCACTGGCGACGCGAGAGCAGCTCGAAGATTCGCTGGCCGGGGTCGCCGAGACCGCCACACAGGGCGCTATGACAGCAGCCACAGCCGATGCTGACGCGCAGGCCGCGCAGGCGGCGTTCGCAGCCGCCGGGACGGCTCAGGCGGATCAGCTGGCCGACGCGCAGAACACGATTGCCGAAGCCGCGACCGAGGCCGTCGCCACCGCCGCCAGCATGGCGACTCAACAGGCGCTGGCATCGACGCTGGAAGCCGAGGTCAACGCGCTGGAAACTCAACTGGCCGAGATGGCGACCAACCCGCCGACGCCGCGCCCGACCGCTGCGGCATCCACGTCCGCCAGTTCGGCCCGCCCGACGGCGCAGGTCGCCATCGGGGCGCTCCTGTACGCCGATGGCTTCGACGCCGACAGCAGCTTCGTAGGGCAGGATATAGCCGGTGCGGGGTCGAGCCGTCTCGAAGATGGGCAGCTCGTCCTGACGACCATCGAGCAGCCGCAGCGCGAACTCACACTGCTGACCGAATCCACCATCAGCGATGCGCTGGTCGAGATCGACATTGCATCGGCGGATTGCTCCGAGCGCAGTCTGCTGCTGCTCGAAATTCGCGACGATCAGGATGGCAGCAATGGCTACGCGGTCGGCGTCAACTGCACCTACGACGTATGGGGCGTTTTCAAGCGCAGCGGCGGGCAGATCGAACGGCTGGTGACGCAGCCGATTGAATTGACGAACCTCGATCCCGCCGGGCCGCACGTATTGAGCGTCGAGGCGCGCGCGGATACGCTGACCGCCTATCTTGATGGTGAGCGGCTGGGGACGATCAGCGATTCGGCGCAGACCGAGGGCGCGATTGGCTTCACGCTGGTCGCCGACAGTAATGCCAACGTCCACCTCGACAACCTGCGCGCCTGGGCGTTGGGAGCACCCGCCGCGAACGCAACCGCCACGCCACAGCCGTTGGACAGCCGCATCGAGCGTGATGCCCTCATCAGCCGATTCCCTTCAGAATTCGAGACCGACAGCGGCACCTGGCGTGTCCAGAGCGAACCGAGCCTGGATTTGAGCGAGCAGCAGGTCGCATCGGTCGCTTACCGCCTGACCGATGCGGACAGCGGCGCCCGCGCAGGCGTCATCGTCATCTACGCCACGGACACGCAGACGCTGGCCGCGATTGTCAACACCGCCGAGACCGACCTTCAGATCGAACGGTTCGACGACGTCCCGGCGGATTTCCCGGAGCCGAATATCTTCGGGCCGGGCAGCGATGGGCTGGATGCCTGGTGGGTGCAAGGCTCGGCGGTCGTGCGTGTGACGATTATCGACACGGACAATATGGATGAGGCGGATTTGATCGCCCTGGCGCGGGCCGTGCGCGACGTCGTCGCCGACGAATGAGCTTCAGGCGCGGGTGAGCACGAGCAGCAGCACGATCAGGATCACGCTCGCGGCGGCCAGCGCAGGCCACAACCAGGCGCGCCGCTGCGCCGGGCTGCCACGAATGATCGCGGCCAGTTGGCGCAGACCCGCCTCGAAATCCCCGCCGGAGAAAGCCGGGGATAGACCAGCAAGCGCGACCAGTGACGTGGGCAGCTCTTGCGCGCGCGGCATCGTCGCGCCATCAACCAACAGCGGCAGCAGCGTGAGTCCGCTCATCTTCAGGGCGGCTTCGAGTTCGATGCGCACGGGGTCACGGGCGCTGTCGAGGTTGAGCTGCTCGTTGCCGCGCCACTTTGGCCCGATCACGATCACGGCGTGCGTGCACGTGCCGAGCACTTCGTTGATCAGCACCAGCCGCGACGCTGTCCGCAGATTGAGCCGGTCGACATCGCGGACGACATTCTCATGCCCGAACAGATTCTCCAGGCGTGGCGCAAGCTCGGCAACGAACGCATCCGCATCGCTGCGCCGGTAGGACAGGTAGATGCGCGGCTCCGACGTCGTACGGGGGCGGGCGGCTTCCAGCGTGACGGACGGCGAGAGCGGCGGGGCTACGACTTTCGGGCGCGGCGTTTCCGGCGCTTTTTCGACCGGCGCGGCGTTCAAATCGCGCGAGATCTCCTCCAACTCGGTGCCGACGGCGCGCACACTGTCCCAACGTTCTGCCGGTTGTTTGGCGAGCATGCGCAGGATGAGCGCATTCAGGCGCGTGGGCACATCCCCACGGTAACGATCGAGATCCGACACCGGATCATTCATGATCGCGCCGACGACCTCTGCCGGGCGCTCACCGCCGAACGGACGCCGCCCGGCGAGCATCTCGTAGAGCACGACGCCAAACGCCCAGATGTCGCTCTTCTCGCTGTAAGGCTCGCCCGTGCACAGTTCTGGCGCCAGATAGGCGACGGTGCCCAGCAGCGCCCCCTGGCGCGTGAGGCGCGTTTGCCGGTCGGCCATCTGGGCGACGCCGAAGTCGGTCAGCCGCGGCGTACCGTCCGCCGCCAGCAGGACGTGGGCCGGTTTGACGTCGCGGTGGATGATCTGCAGGCGGTGGGCGCGCGTCAGCGCATCCGACAGATCGAGCGCGATGTGGACGCTGCGGTCGAGCGGCAGCTTGCCGTCGCGGTCAATCAGATCGCCAAGTGAGCCGCCCGGCATGTATTCCATGACAATGTGATGCCCGCTGTCCTCGTCCACGGTCGCCAGGATGCGGACGATGTTGGGGTGATTGAGACGGCGCAGGACATCCGCTTCACGTCGAAAGCGTTCGAGCAGCAGCGGATCTTCCTGGAGCATGTCGCGGTTCAACGTCTTGACGGCGATCGTCTGCTCTGTTTCAAGATCCGTGCCGCGATAGACATCACCCATGCCGCCGCGCTGAATCAATGTCTCGATGCGAAACCGACCGGCAATAACTTGCTGCTGGTTCATGGTTCTCCCGCACGATGTTCTTCGCCTATATTAAGATTTTAGCCGAGTTTTGCCATGGAATCGTGAAGCGAACCACAACGCGGCGAAAATGTGTCCGATCATGAGCGCCGGAAACAGGTAGCGCGGCAGCGCATAGAGGGCTAAATGAATCAGTGTGACGTAGGCGACGAAGCCGATCAGTGGCAGCGTCAGGCGCCATTGGCGGCGCGTCGTCCACATGCCGAGCGTGCCGAACAGCAGCGCCCCAAAGTGCGCGACGTAGAGCATCAGCTTGGGCCAGAAGGCATCGCCCTGGATGATGCGCCCTACCCCACCCAGGCTGCGATCCTGCGTCCACCAGTCCTGCGCCAGCACGCGCAGGCTCTCGCCGGGGAACAGCGGCGTATTGTGCGGCTGTAGATAAGCGCCGACCAGCTCGCCCAGGCGTCGCCGCAAGTAGGCGGGCAGATCCCGGCGGATGACGTTGGCAGCGGCATCGAGGTAGATATCGCCCTCAGCATCCGGAGAGGCATCCTGCTCCAACTGCGCGTCAAGTTCGTTCGGCCCTTCCCAACCGACGGTGCCCGCATAAATGAGACCGCCGAAGCCTTCACCCGCCAGGACGAAACGATCCCAGCGCGCCAGGTTGTAGATCGTCCAGGTCGAGACGACGAGTGCAAACGAAAGTCCCAGCGCCAGCAGCGCGTGGATCGTGCGCGACGAGCGATGCACGAGCACAAAGTGGATCATCAGGCCGAGCGGGAACAGCAGCAGGACGGCGCGCGTGAGCGTCGCCAGCCCGAACAGCGCCCCTGCCCCGGCCAGCCGGGCGAGATCCGGCCTGGACATCGCAGCCGTCCGCTCGATGGCGCTCAGGTAAACCACGAAGGCGGCGGCCAGCAGGAACAGGTAGAGCGTCTCGGTGACGACCTGCCCGCTTTCGAGGATGAAGGCGGGCGAGAACGCCAGCACCGCCAGCGCGAACAGCCCGGCGCGCTCCCCGGCAACCTTCTCGGCGATCAGATAGGCGAGATAGCAGGTGGCCGTGCTCAACAACGCCTGAAGCACCAGGATGGCTCGCACGGCATCCGTCAGCGGCAAAAACAACTGCGGGATGCCGACGAAGATCAAGTAGCCCGGCGGCGGCTGCAGCGTCGAGATGTCGACCTGCATCCCCTCCGGCAACCTGCCCCCGACCAACGCCAGGCCATTGAGCAGATACCAGCCGCTGTCGCCGCCAGTACCTGTGTAGGCGGTGAACGGCGGCTGCGAGAGGCCGTACGCGAGGCGCAGGATCAACCCCAGCGCCAGCAGCAGGAGCAGCCAACGGCGGTGTGTCATCATGCCCCGGCATCCTCGGCGATGGCGTAGAAGGCGTAGGTCGTGCCGGGCAGCTCGGCCACGCGGATGAAGCGCGGGTCGAGATCGTCATCCAGCAGCAGCGGATCGAGCGATGGACGCGCCGCGGGCATGAGTAGATAGTCGATCCCGTAGCGCCGCGCGACCTCGATCACGACATCGCGCGACTCCGACGGGAACATGACCGAGCGCACGCCGACGAAGCGCAGCATGTACGGATCTTGGGTCATGAGGACGATGTCGCCGTCGCCGGTACGATCCGGCAGGCTGCGGGCGACGGCGGCGACCTGTTCGATGCTGTTCAGGTAGTCGCTCGTGGCGCGGGCATCCAGGCGCACCATCTGGAAGGCATTGGCCGCCAGGAAGGCGAGCGTCAGCAGCATCGCGCCGGTGCGCAGGCTCCGGTCGGTGATGGCACGTTCGAGCGCATAACCCGCCAGCGGCAATAACAGCGGCACAAGCGCGAGATAAGCCTTCTTGAAGCTGCCCGCCTGGCTTTTGTACGGGATCAGCAGCGGGTAGGCGACGAACAAGCCGAGAAGCATGATCAGAACGGGCGCGAGGGTCAGCCAGCGCTGGCGGTCGCGCGCCGCGATCAGGAGCAGGAGGCCGCCGATGACCGCCACCGGCAGCAGTTGATCGAAGGCTGTGTAAGCGACCTGCACGGCTGCTGCCGCTTCGAAGACGCGCTTGTTGATGATCTGCGACGGCGTCTGCGCTGCCAGCATCGTTTCGAGCGTGAAGTGGCGCCCGTAGGCATAGTGATCGCTGTGATCGGTGAAGAAGAACATATCGTCGGCTTCCGGCGTGGTCGCCGTGCCGATCACCTCAAGATTGCGCGCGATCCAGGGCGCGATGACGATGGCAAACAAGAGCGGCAAGAGCAGATAGCGGAGCCATCCAGAGTGCCGCTCACCTTTGCCCCAGAGCGCGTAGACGACGAGCGTCACGGCAAACGCGGGCAGCAGCAGCGCGCCATCATTGCGTGTCAGATAGGCCAGGCCCGCCGCGATGCCGCTGCCGACAAACGCCAACGCATGGCCGCGGCGAATGCCATGCGTCATCAGCATCAGGCTGATACCGACGAGGATGGTCGCGACGATGGTCGTATCGGTGCGCAGTGAGGCCAGGGTTAGTTCCGGCAGCAGCCCGGCACAGGCGCCGATGAAGACGCTCGTCAGCGGCTGGCAGCCGAACTGGCGCGCCGCGGCGTAGCCGAGTGGCACGAGCAGCACGCCCAGCAGCAGGAACGGCAGCAGCGCCGCATGGACGCCCGTCCCAAACAGCGCCATCGACCCCGCCGCGATCAACGCCACCAGCGGCATCCAGTGCTCCTCAGGATGGACGATAGACGCCGGGGGTACGTTGTACTGCCAGATGTAATCGATGGTGAAGCCCTGCCCATCGAGCAGGCGCAGCCCCATGTTGAAGTAATGATTGGGATCGGCAATGCCGGGATGCACGATCATGGGCAGCAGCACTAAGCGCAGCGCCAGCGCCAGGATCATCGCGCCAATCAGCAGAACGATCGCGTTGATCGGCCGAGATTCATCCGCTTGTGTCGTCGAACGGGTTGCCACATTGGCGCCTTGCTTGAGCCGCAAAATCTGGGCACACATTATAGCAAACCGATCGGGCACAAATAGACGTATCGTAGATCAAACGGCGCCTATTGAACCGTGGCGCTGCGCCAGACGTATAGACTGAAACACGGCAACAATAGAGTTTGATGAGACTTGTTCAGGGATGTGTGCGATGCAGGCAGAAGTGCAATACTATGTTAAGCTAAGTGAAGGGGAATTGTTGACTTGTTATCCTGACACCCTGAGCCACTGGTTGAGTCGTTAAGGAAACCGTTATGCGCCCCCGTTGGTTCCTCCTTGGTGTAATGGCTGCGCTCGCAGTTTCAGGCTGCAGCGTGTTCCCCGGCTTGCGTGTGTTGACGGGCGAAGGTGGCGGTTCCTCACAGGCAGAACGCACTGTTCAGAACATCGACCTCGTCATGGGTGATAAATCTGGCGATACGGATTCGTCGCTGCTGAACGCCGCCTATCGCATCGAAGCGGCGGATAACCTGGTCGACATCATCGAGATTCGCGAAGACATTGAAGCCCACATTTTCGACGTGACGATGCTGTTCCTGGCCTCGCCGCAGAATACGCCCCAGGGCCAGCGTGATTGGGCCGATGCCCTGCGGCAGGCGGTCGAACTCACCTGGCGCGCCGTCATCCCCGAAAGCGAAAACTCCGACGTATTACGCATCACCTTTGTCGCCCCGGCGGAAATCAACACGCTCGACAACGGGCCGAGCTTCGTCGGGATCGTCGACCGCAGCTTCGAAATTGGCCGTCTGGATGCCGTCAACTATCTCCAGGGCAATCGTTCGCTGGAGACGTTTCTGGATCTGCTGGCCGAAGGCAAGATGCAGGATGTGCAGCCCGACTCGCTGGAGTTTTACACCGGCACGCCCAACCATCCCATGTTTGTAGCGCCACCTGATGAAGCGGGTTAGCAGCTTCAGCCCACATCGTAAAGCGAGTTATTCAGGATACCGCGTATGAGTCTGGTCAAGACGAACGCCCCGTTGCCAGATCAACCGCGTCGTAAATACTCGTGGGAAAGCGAGACGACGCTGGTTGAGGAGCGCAACAGGCTGTCCCGCCGCATCTGGCGCTTCATCCGCTTCTGGTGGTTCAAAGTCGTCATTCTTCTGATCATCCTCACGGCATTGCTCAATCCCGACGTGATGATGGCAATTGCCTCCGTCTTAGCCGTCATCTTCCAATTTGCCTTCGCCGCCGCCTTCATCATGATCCAGTTCATCGCGCTGTTCTACTTCCTGGGACGCGCGCGCATGTACACAATCTGGCCCGGCGCGGAAGGCATCAGCTTCGACGATTATCGCGGCCAGCCGGAACTGCTCGAACAGGCACGCCAGATCGTCAAGCTGCTGCGCGGCGTCAAGGCGTTCGAGCAGGCGGGCGGCGAGCCGCTCAACGGTCTGCTGCTGGAAGGACCGCCCGGCACCGGCAAGACCTGGCTCGCGCAGGCGATCAGCACCGAGGCCGGTGTGCCATTTTTCTACGTTGATGCGTCCGGCATGTCGTCGATGTTCTTCGGCATCGCGCCGCTCAAAGTCATGAATCTCTACCGGCGTGCGCGCCGTGCGGCCAAGGAATATGGCGCGGCGATCATCTTCATCGATGAGATCGACGCCATCGGTGCGCGGCCCGGCGTGGCGACCAAAGAGAACGGCGCCATGGAGCCGCCGATCTCGCCGCGTTTCGTCGAACGCATGATGATGGGCGGTATGGGCGGCGGCGGCAACATGGGCCTGCTCAGCACCCTGCTGACCGAGATGAGCGGCTTCAGCCAGGAATATGGCGCGGGCGCGCGCCGTCGCGCCTGGTGGTACAAGCGCATCCGCCGCCGCAACCCACCCAAACCGCAAAAGCGCGTGCTCACGATTGGTGCAACCAACCGCATCCAGGCGCTTGACCCCGCGCTGCTGCGTCCGGGACGCTTCGACAAAAAGATCCGCGTCGACGCGCCGGATCTCGAAGGGAGGCGCGACATCATCGCCTACTACCTGTCCAAGATCTCGCACGACGAAACGATTGATCCGCTGGTGCTGGCAAGCGAGACGCCGTTCTACACCCCGGCCGATCTGAAATATTTGCTCAACGAGGCGCTGCGTTACGCCCTGTTCGACGACCGCACTTACATGACCACCCGCGACATTCGTATGGCCCAGCCGGAACACGAGATGGGCCTGCGCTCGCCGATCAAGAACCTGGCGCGTGAGGACAAGTATCGCCTGTGTGCGCACGAAACCGGTCACGCCATCGCCATCCGCCTGTATCTGCCGCATCATCGCATTTCGCGTATCACCGTCGTCCGCCAGGGCGGCGCGCTGGGGCACGTCATGCACTACCCGGCGCTCGAAGAATATGATTACATGAACACCTACGACAACATGATGAACGCGCTGCGCGGCGCGGTCGCGGGTAAAGCCGGTGAGATGGAGTTCTGCGGCATCCACGAGCAAACGTTGGGCGTCGGCGGCGACTTTGCCTACATCCGCAGCGTGCTCTGGCAGATGGCCAACGCGGGCATGTTCGGGCCGTTGGGCGCCAACATGGGCACCGACATGTCCAACATGGCCCCAACCTTCGACATGCGCCAGGCCATGGAAGAAACCTTCCGCATGGTGCTTGATGAAGTACGCCTTGCCCTGCGGACGCACAAGGAAATGGGCGAAGCGCTGATCCAACAGCTGATGGTCAAGAACGAGCTGCTCGCCGACGAAGTTGAGGCATTTTTCGACCAGTACGGGTTCTTCACGCCGAAAGTTCAGATCGGGCCGCCCGGCGACGACGTCGTCACGGTCAACCCCGAGACTGATCAGACGCAGTAGCGCTTGCGGGAATCAATCTTATGACGACTGTCAAACAAGCTCCGGGTCAGCCCTATCTGCAACCCAACAATCGGTTTGACTGGGAGCAAGAAGAAACCCTGGTCGACCGCCGACGACGGCTGCCCTATCGCATCGCCCGTCTGATCCGGCGGCTGTGGCTGCCCGCGCTGATCCTTGGGATCGTGCTCGTGGCAATGCTCGACGCGGAAGTCATGACGAGCATTCTCAACGTGCTCGGCTACCTGTTCCGGCTTCTGTTCGCCATCGGTTACATCGTCTTCCAGTTCGTGATCCTGTTCTGGTTCCTGTCGCGGACGCGCACGTACACGATCATGCCGGGCCAGGGCACCGAAGGCATTGGCTTCAAGGACTACCGCGGACAACCGGAAATCCTCGAACAGGCTGAGCAGATCGTGACCCTACTGCGCGGCGTCAAAGCCTTCGAGAATTCCGGCGGCGAGCCGCTCAACGGCCTGCTGCTGGAAGGGCCGCCCGGCACCGGCAAGACCTGGCTGGCGCAGGCTATCAGCACTGAGGCGGGCGTGCCGTTCTTCTACCTGGATACGTCATCACTGCAGGCGATGTTCATGGGCGTCGGGCCGATGAAGGTGATGAACCTGTACTCGAAGGCGCGCAAAGCGGCCAAAGAGTATGGCGCGGCGGTCATCTTCCTGGATGAAATCGACGCATTAGGCGCGCGCGGTGGTGTCGCCCAGACGGGCGGCAACGACAACAACGGGATGGGCGGCCTCTTTGGTGGCGGCGATATGGGTCTCTTGAGCACGATGCTGATCGAAATGAGCGGCTTCAGCCTGGAGCATGGCTGGCGCGCCAAGCTGCGCACGTGGTTCTACAAGACGTTGCTGCGTCGCAATCCGCCCCCCATCACGAAACGCCTGCTCACCATCGGCGCGACCAACCGCATTTCCGCGCTTGACCCGGCGCTGCTGCGTCCCGGCCGTTTTGATAAGAAGCTGCGCGTCGATGCGCCGGATATGGATGGTCGGCGCGACATCTTCGAATACTACCTGTCTAAGATGTCGCACGACGAAACGATGATCTCGGCGGTTCTGGCGAGCGAGACACCCGGCTACACGCCCGCCGACATCAAATACCTGCTCAACGAGTCGCTGCGCTATGCCCTGTTCGATGGCCGCCGTTACATCACCTATCGCGATTTCCAGATCGCCAAGCCGGAACACGAGATGGGGCTGCGCTCGCCGATCAAGAATCTGTCGAAAGAGGCGAAAGAGCGACTGGCCTATCACGAGGCCGGGCACGCGGTCGCCGTACGCATCTTCATGCCCTACCATCGCATCTCGCGCATCACCATCGTCCGCCAGGGTGCGGCCTTCGGGCACGTCTATCACTATCCGGCGCGCGAATCCTATCAGGGCCTGAATACCAGCGAGCAGTATCGCAACCGGCTGTGCGTCTCCGTGGCGGGTAAAGCGGCAGAGATAGAATTCTGCGGCCTGCATAATCAAACACTGGGCGTCGGCGGCGATTTCTTCAACATCCGCATGCTCCTGCGCCAGATGGCGCTGGCGGGGATGCTCGGCCCGTTGGGTGGCGCGGCTTCCTTACGCTTCAGCATGTTCGGCATCTCGCAGGAGATCCCGCAGGACATGGCGCAGGCGATGGAAGAGGCTTTCCAGGAGATCCTGCTCAAGACGCGTAAGGCGCTGCGCGAAAATAAGCAGGTCGTTCACGATCTGGTGGCACTGCTAATGGAGCGCGAAGAACTGCTCGCCGATGACGTGCGCGAGTTCTTCGACCACTATGGTATGGTCACGCCTGACCCGACTTTGATCAAGGATGGCGAGGAAGTCCGTCTCTTGCCAGATGAGATCATGACGCCGCCGAGCAGCACGCCGACCCAGGCGGTCGCGAACACATCCTCGAAAGAGCACTAGCGAGCAGCGTGGAGGCGGGTTATAACACCCGCCTCTGTGTGCTTGCGAAGGTAGACAGGCTGTGCCGCGTCTCATCCAGTATCTTCCGATCCAGGCCAACTCGACGATCCTGTTCCAGCATGCCAGCCGCCATCTGCATGAACTGTACGCATGGTGGCCGCAGCTTGAACAATGTGAGATTGTCGCAGCGACGGCGGAAGACGAGCGCCCACACATCCACTACACCTACCAATTGATGGGCATCGGTATCAAGGGCGAAGCGGAGGTCTATCAGTACCAGCCGCCACATTACCTGCTCATCCGTGCAACCGCGGGCATCCAGGCGCTGATCGAGCTGGCGTTCGAAGCCGAGGGCAACGTCACGCATCTGACGGTGACGGCGGATTATTCACTGCCCGGCGCGCTGCTCGGCAGCATGACGCATCGCCCGGCGTTGGAGCAGCAGCTTGAGGGCGATATCGCGGCGGCACTCGAACGCTTCAAGATCAGTGTGGAGGCGCTTTCGGAAACCGAACCCTAGAAACGAGGCTAATTGCCCTCTTGCGGCATATAATGAGCGCAGGGGCACGCCTCTGCAAACGCACGCGGCGGCTGAGAGTCGCCGAGGTCGTCCATAGACGACAAAGCGAGGAATGAGCGATGGATAGTCGAATGGTGCAATTCATTCGTGCACTGCGAGCGGCGGGCGTGCGGATTTCGCTGGCGGAGAGCGTGGACGCGATGAAAGGCGTCGACGCCATCGGCACCACGGAACGCGATCTGTTCCGCGCGACCATGAAGACGACGCTGGTCAAAGAGGCGAAAGACCAGGACACCTTCGAGTATTTCTTCCCACTGTTCTTCGGCAGTGGCCAGCCACCGATGCAGAACATCCCGGACAACCTCTCGCCGGAAGAGCAGGACATGCTGCGCCAGGCGCTGCAATCACTGATGGGCAACCTGGACGCCCTGCGCGACCTGCTCCAGCAGATGATGCAGGGCCAGGGCTTCAGCCAGGAGCAGCTCGATCAGGCAGCGCAGCAGTCCGGGCTGAATCAGGCCAGTGACATGAACATGCGCAACTGGATGGAACGGCGCATGAACCGCCAGCTCAACATGCACCAACTCCAGGAGTTGATCGACCAGATCATGCAGATGCTGGAACAGATGGGCATGGACGGCGAGGCGCGTGAAGAACTGCGCCAGATGATGCAGCAGAACGCCGAAGGGCTGGCGGAGCAGATCTCGCAGTACGTGGGCGCAACGCTGGCCGAACAGATGGCTCAGCGCGAACCTGACCCGAAGCCAGATTTGCTCGACGTGCCTTTCACGCGGCTGGACGACGCAGACGTCGAGCATATCCGCGACGAAATCCGCCGCCTGGCGGCACGGCTGCGCAGTCGCGCCTCACTGCGCCAGCGCCGCTCGCACAGCGGCACGCTCGACCCGCGCAAGATGATGCGCGCAAACATGCGCTACGACAGTGTCCCGCTCGAACTGCGCTACAAGACGCGCCACGTGAAACCGTGTCTGGTCGTGATTTGCGACGTGAGCACGTCGATGCGTTACTGCGCCGAGTTCTTGCTGACATTGATCTATGAGCTGCAGGATCAGGTCGCGCGGACGAACAGCTTCATCTTCATCAGCGATATCGTCGACATCAGCATGGATTTCGAGGAGAACGAGCCGCAGGAAGCGGTCTCACGCGTGTTGAGCGCCAATCGACCGGGTTACTACAACACCGACCTCGGCAACAGCCTGGCGACCTTCCGCCGCGATCACATGAGCACGGTGACAAGCAAGACGACCGTGATCATCCTGGGCGACGGGCGCAATAACTACAACAACCCGCGCTGCGACATCATTCAGGAGATGCAGCGCAAAAGCCGCCGTCTGCTCTGGTTCAACCCGGAGCATCCGAGCCAGTGGGGCACCGGTGACAGCGACATGCTCGAATACGCCCCGCTCTCCGACGGTGTCTTCCGGGTGAGCAACCTACGTGAACTGGCCGCAGCCGTGGATAAGATCCTGGCAGATGGATAATGCATGAGCAAACTGACCCCGAAGATTATCCTTGAGGGCACGCGCCTGACGCACAAGACCGACCTGGCCTTCGCCCTCAACGAGCACCCGCGCATCGTCGGCCCGCGCAAGTATCAATATCATTCGCCCTTAATCTCCGGCGAGTGGTGTACCTTCTCCAACCAGCCATGGGGACGCGGGCCGATCAACTTCGAGGCGGAAGAAGAGTGGCTGGCGATGGAGACGTACCAGACGTGGGCGCGGCTGTTCGAACTCCAGCGCTACTATTCGTGGATCATCGACCGCTTCCACATCTCGACCCAGGTCTATCAGGCCCACGAAGGACGCGAGTATCGCTTTCGCTGGCTGGAGCAGCGGCTCAAACCGCTCAACTTCTGTGTCATTCTATGCACACGCGCGCCGGAGTCATTCTACGCCGCGCGTGAGGAGCGCCTGAAAGTCTCCGGCAATCCCTCGCAGTACGACAATCTCGACATCTTCATCAACGAGCAGGCCGATTTCCGCCGCGTCGTGCAAGACTCGATGCTGCCGTGGATGGAGATCGACGTCACCGACGGCCAATTTGACGCCGCCTGCGAACGGATCGCCGACTGGATGGACGCCAACCATCTGCTGGAGATGTCGAGCTAGCGCGAATCCAGCAGCCCAGCCACACGCTCCACAATCGCCTCGCCGACGAGCGCCTTGCTCGTCAACGGCAGTGTTTCCTGCGTCCCATCCGCGCGCAGCAGGATGACGCGGTTGGTGTCGACGTCGAACCCGGCGTCCGTCGCGCTGATGTCGTTAGCAACCAGCAGATCGACGCCTTTGCGGGCGATCTTGTCGCGCGCATAGCTGAGCAGTTCCTGGCTTTCGGCGGCGAAGCCGACCGCGACCAACGGATAGCCCGTCCGCGCGCGCTGATCTTTGACCGCCGCCAGGATGTCCGCCGTTCGCTCAAGTTCGATCGTCGGCGCATTCTGATCCAGTTCGCTCTTCTTGATCTTGTTCGCCGCTTTCGTACGCGGTCGAAAGTCGGCAATCGCCGCCACCATCACCAACGCATCGGCACGATCGACCTGTTCGAGCACCGCGTCGTGCATCTCCGCCGCCGTTTCGACGTCCACGATCTCGGCGCCAACCGGCGCAGGCAGCCCGCGCGCCGAGGTGATCAGTGTGACGGCGGCCCCGGCATCGAGCGCGGCCTGCGCTACGGCATAGCCCTGCTTGCCGCTGGATCGATTGGTCAGGTAGCGCACCGGGTCGAGCGGCTCACGCGTGCCGCCCGCTGTGACCACCATGCGCCGACCGGCAAGCACCCCCTGCGCCCCCAATGCCTGTCGAATGGCCCCCATCAGCGTCGGCGTCTCCGGCAGACGCCCCCTGCCAGTGAGACCGGAGGCAAAGCGCCCCTCTTCCGGCTCGACGATCCAGGCGCCGCGCGAACGCAGCGTAGCTAGATTGGCCTGCACCGCGGGATGGCTGTACATGGTGCCATCCATGGCCGGAGCGACGAGCAAGGGACAACGCACCGCGAGCGCCGTCACCGCGAGCAGATCGTTGGCCAAGCCGTGCGCCAGGCGAGCCAATGTATCCGCCGTCGCCGGGATGACGGCCAGCAGATCGGCGCCTTCGGCCAGCCCGACGTGCGCGATGTGCGTCGGCAGGCTTCCGGCAGCGTCCGTTTGCCACATATCCGTGTAGACCGCGCGCCCGGTGACCGCCTGAAACGTCAGCGGCGTGACGAACTGCTGCGCCGCACGCGTCATGATGACGTCCACCTGCGCGCCCGCCTGGGTCAGCTTGCTGGCGAGATCGACGGCTTTGTAGCAGGCGATGCTGCCCGTCACGCCCAGGAGGATGCGCTTGCCCGTCAAGAGAGTGATGTTTTCTTGCATGGAATCCGTCTTTCGTTCCAGGTCGCTTTCGGTTGGACGGCGCTTAGCTCGCTGGTACTCATTTCTCAGTCGCGCCGCCAACTTGTTTGCACAGAATATCAAACTGGGTCAATAATATGACTACATTCAAGGTTACGAGAACCAGGCGATGGACACAAACTCCCTCAATAAGGATCAATTGTCGCGGCTGCGCTCCCTGGCGAACCGCCTGACCCTCAAAGCGCGCGATCATGCCTCCGAGGCCAAACGAAAACCGGCGGGCGACGCCGAAGCTGAGTATCTGCGCGGCTTGGCCGAGGGCTATTATAAATCGGCAGTCGAACTGGCGAACATCCTGAAAGGGATGCCCAGCGAAACCTCCAGTGAATCGGGCGGTACCGAAACACTGCCAGCGCGGCCCGGTCAGCCCAACCAGGGTGGTACAGGCCGGTTACCGGAACTGGAATTCGAGAAGATTCCGCTCGATGAAGTGATCCGCATGCTCTCCTATGGCGACATCAATGCGCGCGACGTCATCCCCAACAAGGACGGCACCTTTGTCGCCATCTTTTCGCGCTGGCAGCCTCTGTCCGAAAAGGAGCGGATCGATAAGCTCAAGAGCATCGACACGCGCATTTACGTCCTGCAAAGCGGCAAGAATCAGGAAACGACCGACCCATTCGTGAAATTTGGTTTCAAACGAAATTAGCCTTTAGCACACCAGAATTACGGTTATGACACAATCTGTCGATGCGCAAACGCTCAACAATATTCACGCGGCGCGCACCGTAAACCATATTCCGCCAGAAGCACACCGCGTTCCGTTTCGCAACCTGCGCCATTTGCTCTCGCTCCATGCCACGGCGACGCCAGAGAAGGTGTTCCTGGTGCATTACGATGCCGATGGCGCGCGGGAAGAATATACCTACGCCGATTTCAACGCACGCGTGCATCAGGTCGCCGGTTATCTCTATGATGATCTGGGCGTGCGCCGCGGCGACCGTGTCGCGACCATCGCCTACAATCACGCGGAAACCGTCATCCTCTATTTCGCCTGCTGGTTGATCGGCGCGGCGGTCGCGCCGCAGAACGTCGCCGAGGACGACCGGCGCATCGCCTACATCCTCCGCAACAGTGAAGCCGTTGTCTGTTTCGCCCGCGCTGAATACCTGGAGCGCGCCGAGCGGATCATCACCAGCCAGGACGAAGAGCTGGGTGCGCCCAACATCCGCCAGATCGTCGTCATGGGCGGCGATGGCACGGGCAAGTACCCCGACTTCGCGGCGGAGACGGCCTCACGCCCGAACACGTTCATCAGCACGGACGAACGCCCCACCCTGGACGACGAAGCCCTGCTCGTCTACACGAGCGGCACGACCGGCGCACCCAAGGGTGTCGTGCTGACGCAGTACAACCTGCTGGTCGATGCGCAGGGCATCTCGCAGTGGCAGGCGATCACCGGCAACCAGCGCATGATGTGCGTGCTGCCGATCCATCACGTCAATGGCATCGTCGTCACCATCATCACGCCGCTGTTCGTCGGTGCTTCCACGGTGCTCAACCGAGCCTATTCATCGTCGACCTTCTGGAAGCGCATCGCCGACGAGCAGGTGCACGTCGTCAGCGTGGTGCCGACGCTGCTCCAGTTCTGCCTCGATTACGCCGATGCGCAGGCCGCGCAGAATGAATCGATCTGGGGCGAGGGCATCGGGAAGCAGCAGCTGCGCCACTTCCGCCATTTCGTTTGTGGCGCCGGCACGCTGGCGATGTCGTTGGTCAAGGCGTTCGAGGAGCGCTTCGACATCCCGGTGCTGCATGGCTACGGCCTGAGCGAAACGACCTGCTATAGTTGCTTCCTGCCCATCGATCTGTCGTGGGAGGAGCACCGGCACTGGCTGCTCGACTACGGCTATCCCAGCATCGGCTGCCCGATCGAACCGAACGAGATGGCGATCTTCGATCCGCTGGGCGAAGGACGCGAACTCCCGCCGGGCGAACGCGGCGAGATCTGCATCCGCGGCCACAACGTGATGCGCTACTACTACCATCGCCCGGACGCCAATCAAGAGACGTTCAAGTTCGGCTGGTTTCGCAGCGGCGACGAGGGTTTCTACGAGGTGGATGAGCGCGGGCGCAAGTTCTTCTTCATCACCGGGCGCATCAAGGAACTGATCAACCGCGGCGGCGTCAAGTTCAGCCCGTTCGATATCGAGGAAGTGCTGCTCGAAGTGCCAGGTGTCAAGGTCGGACTGGCGATCGCCTTCCCGAACGATTACTACGGCGAAGAGGTCGGTGCCTACATCGTCCTCAACGAGGGTGCGCAGATGACCGAGGCGGACATCCTCGAGCACTGCCGGGCGCGGATGACGTTCGAGAAGAGTCCGAAGGCGGTGATCTTCGGCACCGAGATCCCGGTCACGAGCACGGGCAAATACCAGCGCTTGCGTTTGCGCGAGCAGTTCGCCGATTGGCAGCACACTCAGTTCAAGAAATCGTAGCTTCAGGCTAAATCAGGCCGGAGGCTCGTAGGCTGGCAACCCACGCAGGCAGATCGTGGTCCGCGTTCGGGGTGCGGCGTTCGAGCGTGATCCAGCCGTCGTAGCCCGTCGCCTCAAGCGCCGTAGATATACCAGCAAGATCGAACCTATCCGCGACGTACAGGTGGCCGAGCATGTCTCCGGTATCGCCAATAGCCACGGGCACGTCACCGCCTTCATCGAGCAGATCGTAGGTGCTGGCGGCGATGCGGATGGCCGGATGATTGCGCTTGCGCGCGACGGCTGCTGCTTCAGTCAGGCGATGGAGAAAGGCGCATTCCTCGCGCCGCCGTGAACGGATGAACAACTTGACGCCCATCGCCGCCGCGTAATCTTCGAGCGTGCGCAGATGCGAGAGCAGCAGTTCCGCCGCCACCCCATCCGCGCTCAGAAACGGCGTCAGATCGGGCAGCCGAAGCGGGCCAAACTGCGGGGTGAAGACGACCCCGCTCGCGCCAAAGTCGGCGGCATCGCAAACTGACTGGCGCAGTTCGGCCAGCGCGCGTTCGCGCACGTCCGGGTCATTGTCGAGGATGCCGTCGCGCCGCCCGTGATCGACGGTCGCGATCTCCAGGCCGGTCGCCGCCATCGCCTCGACGATCTGCTCCATGCGCGCGTCGAGGTCGTCGGCCACCAGCTCGATCCCGGCAGCGCCAAGATCGGCAGCCTGCTGGAAGCGTTCGAGCAGGCTCTGGCCGGGCAGCAGATCTTCACAGAGGGCAAGGCGGGGCATCGAGTAACACTCCTGGGGACGACCGTTCAAATGGCGGTCAGATTAGGCCAGGACGAGTGTATCCATTTCGAGCCGCTTCGTCATCCATACGCGCCCGCTCTTAGGCTCGGTATCGACGATTTCGTAGCCCAGTTTCTGGTAGAGCGCGATGTTCTTGGTCAGGGAGAGGCGAGTGGTAAGTTCAACCTGATCGTAGCCATAGCCGACGGCGACGGCTTCAAGATACGACATCATCGCGCCGGCGATGCCGCGCCCCTGATATTCCGGCAGCACGGAGACGCGCTCGATGATGAAATGTTCTGGTAGCAAGCGATAACGGGCCGAGCCTGCGGCATCATCCCAGAGCCAGGCCAGCACCGCGCCGCCCTCATGCATGGCCGCGGCAACGTCCTCAACCGTTTCGAAGTGCGCCGCGAAAGCAGGGATGCAATCGTGGGCATACTGCGAAAAAGCTTCCTGCATGACATGATGGACGATGGCCGCCTCGGCAGCGGTCGCTTCTGTGATATCGATATGCATGTGTCCTCAAATATCGAATGTTACCAGCGCCAGCAAGAGTGAGAAGCGAAAGACGATACGCCTGAATCAGCGCGAGAGCACAAAGATCCGGGTATCAAATCGGAGCGAGATGGCACAGAGGAACATGCATCATCTTGACCGGGGCGCCTTCTGCACGAGCGTGCATTGCTAAAGAACAACAAGGACGATTTTACAACTGTTTTCGCAGATGTTGAGTCTCAATTAATCGAAATCCGTCGGCCATTCAGGATGTGAACGGTGTTCGAAAAATCGTTCAATCTGCGCGGGTGTCACACGCCCGATGGAGAGTTCCGGAATGGCATCACGTTTGAAAAAGCCGACGCTTGCCGTCTCCAGATTATCGCCTTCGGCGCGCTCATCACTCAACAGTTCACACAGAAAGAACACCTTATAGATGTGATAGATGTGCGGCGGATGATCGTGTTTGTTGCGGTCGTAGAGCGCGAGCAGCTTGGTCGCCCGCACGCGGTAACCGCTTTCCTCCCAGACCTCGCGTTCGACAGCCAGGCTTGGCGGCTCGTTGATGTCGACCCAGCCGCCCGGCAGCGTCCAGCGGTTGTTATCGGCCTTCTCCTGCACGAGCAGAATCTCATCGCCGCGGAAGACGACCCCGCGCGAATCGACCTTGGGTGTCGCGTGGCCGACCTCGCCGTTGAGCAGCGAACGAATCGCTTCAAAGTCGTCGCCGCCATAGGCGGCCATGATCTCAGCGGCGATCTCGCGCACCTGGTCGAAGCGCACTTTGTCAAACGGGCGCGGGTCGTAGCTCAGGCCGTCCTGGGCAATCATCTGCAAGCGCTGCGCCCAATCCAGCCAACGGGGGTTGGTCATGGTGTCCTCGTCTGTGTTCCTGTGGTCAACTTGAAAATCTTTGCAACAGAGTTCGCGTCAATCCATCCCGGTTGTGCATCGTGATCTCGATCACTTCGACGTCGTCGCGCGCTTTGATGGCATCGGTAAACGGCGTGCTGCGCTTAACCACTGCCCCCAGGATGCGCGCCGGACTGGCCAGCGCCGACTCGACCGCCGCGCAAAAAGCCGCGGATTTGATCTCCATCGGCCCGATCTCGTCGATGACGACCAGCCCGGAGGCGATCCCCAGGTGAATGCTGTCGATGCCGATGGTTTCGAGTGCCTCCAATGTGATACCGTATTTGCCAATGCAAATCCTGGCGCCCGGCAGCGTGAACCGCGCGAGCAAGCCACTGCGCCCATCGAGCGTGACGATGCGAAAGCCGACGCGCTCACCCGCCTCGACGATCTCCTCGGAGTAGAAGCCGCCCGCAGGCAGCTCCAACTGCGTGACGAACGTGCGGATGGCCGTGGTCTTGCCGACGCCCGGCCTGCCTGTGAGCAAGATCGCCTTCACAGCGCATCCACCACCTGGCGCGCCGCGGCACGCCCCTGCTCGACCTGATCCGGCAAGCGGCGGGCGCGATAATCGCTGCCCACAAGCGCCACGGCGGGCGGCAGCGCCGCCTCGATCGCGTCCATGGTGTCGCTGTGCTCCGGCAGATAGCGCGTCAGCGGATCGGCTTCCGGCCAGTAGTGCGCGCGCGCCAACCGCGGCTCGACATGGAAGCCCGCGCGCACGGCGGCCAACGCCTGTTCGGGCGTCGCCACTGCCGGATCGACATCCAGGCGCACACCGACGCGCACCAGCACATGATTCGCGGGCACGCGCTCCGGCAGCGCATAGCTTTCAGCGAACTTGAACAGGCCGCCGGTTGGGATCGGCAGCTCGCGTGGGACGTCCGTCTGACGAAACGCCAGATGCACACGCACGACAGGATCGTAGTGGTAATCGCTCAGGAGCAAAGCGGCATCCGGCGCAATCGTATACAGCATGTGATCGGCGTAGCGGGCGGGGATAGCGACGACGAGGCCGCGCGCCTCAAGCAAGACGCCGTTCTCCAGACAGACGCCGTAGCGCCCATCGTCGATGGCGCCCAGGCTGCTGACGGCCATGCGGTGCATGCGTGGCGCGTTCAGGCGGCTTGCCAGCGCGTCGACCAGCGTTTGCGTCCCCTCGCGAAAGATCACGAGTTCGCCGTCGCGATAGCGCCCGATCGAAGCCAGCGCATCTTGCAGGCCAAGCTCCGCCAGGAACGGCCAGTCGCCATACTTCTCCAACACGAACGGCCCATGGTCGATGACGAAACTATCGACGCGTTCGGTGTAGATGCTGCCACCCAGGCGCGGCTTGACCTCGATCAGGGTGTAGGTCACGCCCAGTCGTTCGAGTTCCCAGGCAGCAGATAGACCGGATAATCCACCGCCTATGACAACGACATCCGCCATCGGTAGTACGCGCTTACGCGCCGCCCTGCTCGCGACGGGGCCCGCCCAGGCGACACATCACGAGCAAGCGCATCTCGCTGCCGCCGCCGGTTGCAGTCACCAGGCGGCGCATGAGATCGAAATTTGCCATGTCGATCTTCCTTCTGTGATCCAAACCAGGGCGACTTTCTAGTTTAGCACGCGCCGGACTTCGGGAATATAGCCTTCGAGGCCCGCTGCGCCCCGATCAGAGTCTGTGATACACTTCTGGCCAGATATTCTGATGCCACAGACACTCGATTCGATGCCCGAACCCATCCCCATGGCCGACAGCGAACTCATGTCGCGCATTCTCAAGCGTGATCAATCTGCGTTTGCGTCGCTTTATGACCGTTACGGCGGGCTGGTCTACAGCCTGGCGCGTCACGTCCTCCAGGACAACGGCATGGCCGAGGAAGTCGTCCAGGATGTGTTCCTCAAGGTCTGGCAGCAGGCGATCACCTGGGACGAACAGCGCGGCAAGCTGATCAGCTGGCTGTTGACGATGACACGCTACACGGCGATTGACCGCCTGCGCAAGGAACAGCGCCGTCCGCTGCGCAGTTCGTCGTCAATTGAGAGCCTCTACGATCTGCTGCCCGATACACACCTCGCGGACGAAAATCTACACCTGAACAGCACAGCGCTGCAAAACATGATGTCCGCGCTGCCGGACGAACAGCAAGAGATGCTGCGGCTGGCTTTCTTCCAGGGGATGTCACACAGCGAAATTGCCGATCAGACGGCGATCCCGCTCGGCACGGTCAAGACTCGCTTGCGCCTGGCGATGCAGCGGCTTCGGCAGATGTGGAACGCGGAGCAGATGTCCCAGGGTAATGATTCATGAGTATTGAGCAAACCAACATCCAAAGGCCCGTAATTCAACGTTATAGTAGATAAGATGGTGTGGATCGCAAACGATCCGCCGACAGACGACGAGGATATGAACACACAGCTTCCCCCTTCCGACGAAAACGCACAGCCATCGCCCGCGGCGGGTGAGGTGGACTGTGCGCGCGCCCTGACGCTCGTCCCGGCCTATACCATCGGTGCGACCGACGCCGACGAGACGCGTCTGGTCGAGATGGCGCTGTTCCGCTGCCCGAGCGTCCTGGCGGAGATCCGCCTCTATCGTTCGGTCAACAAGGCCATCCTCCACAGCGCCCCGCCAGAAACGCCGCCGCTCTCATTGCGCGAGCGAATACTGCGCGCGATTGAGGAAACCCCAGCCGTCAAACCGAGCCGGGCGAAAGATCGGCGCATACTCGGACTGCCGCCTGGCTGGCTGGCAGCGGTGGCCGCAGCGGCCATCTTGCTCGTGAGCAACGTCTTCTGGTTCGCGCAGGTGAACGGCGTACGTCAGGATCAGGCGCAGGTCGTGGCCGCGCTGCAGCAGCAAAATGATCTGCTGTTCACCCTGAGCGGCGGCAATGCCGTGCGTGTCGAGATGTTCTCGCCGGATTACGGCGGCGATTATCCCAACGCGACCGTCGTCTATGATCCGCAAACACGCTACGCCGTGCTCTATACCGATCATCTGCCGGAACTGACGCCAGATCAGGCTTACCAGTTGTGGCTGCTGCAAGGTGAAGATCGCGAGAGCGCAGGCGTATTCCAGATCAGCAATGACGGGACGGGCAGGCTCGTCTTCCACGCCAGCCAGCCGTTCGAGCAGTACACGGCCTTTGGCATCAGCGTCGAACCTGCGGCGGGCAGTGATTTCCCAACCACGCCGCCGGTCGCCGTCGTGCGCTTCTAGCCTTCACGGAGCATAAAGAAAGCTGCCAATTGACGCGCTTGCGGAGTGGGCATAGAGTCTATGCATCACTCGATTTGAGCGGCAGGCGCGTCACACGCCACCCAATCCAGAAATCAACATGAATCACAACCACCAAACCACGCCAGGGTACCCTAACGGCGCGCAGACTGCTGCGCGCGAAGCCAGCGAAAGCGAACGAAATGCCATGCGCGCTTATCTGCAGCGGACAGAAGTGCGCCTTTCAACCCTTCATCGCATCGCCGTCGCCTTCGTGAGTGGTGCCGGGCTGCTCTTGTTGTTCCCGCTGCTGCTCAAAGACGAATTCGGTACCCTTCTGAGAGTATTCATCGATTTTGCTGTCGATCAGTTGCCCGCGCTGGCGGCGAGCCAGCAGCTCGTGGCCGCGCTAATGGTGACTGCCCTGGCCTATCCGTTCATCTTGTCGGCGCTGATCCCGATCTACGCACTCTACCTGGTGCTGAAAGACATCGTCCACTTCTATTACACGATCTATACGCCCGGCTACCCGTCGTCGCTGCTGACGCCGTCGTTCGCACTCTCCGGCATCACCTTCTCGCCGGATGAAGCCCCTGAGATGAAGAAACGAGTCTACGCCGCGCAGTACGATCCCAACGCCGTCAACTTCATGATCCCGTTCAGTGCCGAAAAACGAGAGCTGTATTTCACAGATACGATCGCCAGCACCCACGGCGATGTCATCCCCCAGTCGCGCCAGTGGCAATCGCTGAGCGACTTGGGCGTCCTTCCCCCGGATGCCGACCGCCAGACCATCGATCACTTCAACGCCGCCTTCGGGCTGGCGCGCACGCTCGATCGCGACCTGGTGGCGGAGGTCGCCAACGCCGAGTCGTCGGTCGTCCGCCACGTGCTCTACCTGCGCCGACTCGTCTTGCGTTACGTCAAAGCGTTGCTGATGGTGATCTGGACGACGGTCGTCTCGTTCGCGATCATCCCGTTCTTGCAGCACGAAAAGCTGCCGACCTTCCTACTGCTGGGCGTCAGCTTTACTATCTGGTCGCTGTTCGTCATGCCGATCATGTCGCTGCCGGTCAAATGGATCTATCGTCATCGCGCCGGGGATGAGCAGCCTGGGCATCTCGACCGCCAGCTGACGATGCTGGAACAGCACATGGAGAAGTTCTGCATCCCGGCCATTCCCCTATCGCTCCTGGGGCTGATCCTGAGCCTGCTGTTCTACCGTTAGATTGTCGCCAAAAGGAATCAAAACGGGCGCCACATGAGCGCCCGTTTTTGCTTTCACAGGAGGGTTGTGTCTTAGCGGCGACCGCCGTAGCCACCACCCCCGCGACGATCTCCGCCCCCGCGACGGTCGCCGCTCGGCGGACGACGATCGCGCTCACGCGCTTCTTCGGCCGTCCAACCAGCCAGCACGGCCTGGCGGCTGAGGCGCACGCGTCCACCGGGATCGACGTCGGTGACCATGACCATGACCTCGTCGCCGACCTGGACTTCGTCCTCGACGCGATTGACACGGTAATCCGCCAGCTGCGAGATGTGCACCATGCCTTCTTTGCCGGGCATGAGCTCAACGAACGCGCCGTAATTTTCGATGCGCGTCACCTTGCCAGTGTAGATGCGGCCGACTTCAAGATCTTCCGTCAGGCCGCGGATCTCGTCGATGGCGAGACCGACGGTCGCGCCGTCCACGCCCGCCACGAAGACGGTGCCGTCTTCCTGGATGTCGATCTTGACGCCGGTACGATCCTGAATGCCACGAATGACCTTGCCACCAGGGCCGATCACCGCACCAATCTTCTCCGGGTTGATCTTGATGGTGGTCATACGCGGGGCAAATTCGCTGATTTCCTCGCGCGGTTCCGCGATAGTCTTCAGGATCAGGTCGAGGATTTGCATACGCGCATCCTTCGCCTGGGCGAGCGCCTTACGCAGGACGTCTTCGCTCACACCCTTGATCTTGATGTCCATCTGCAGCGCGTTGATGCCCTGCTCGGTCCCGGCGACCTTGAAGTCCATGTCACCCAGGTGATCTTCGAGCCCCTGGATGTCGGTCAGGACGGCCACTTGGTCGCCCTCTTTGACCAGGCCCATGGCGATACCGGCGACCGGGCGCAAAATCGGCACGCCCGCATCCATCAGCGCCAGCGTGCTGCCGCAGACGCTCGCCATCGACGTGCTGCCGTTGGAGCTGAGCACTTCGCTGACGAGGCGGATCGTGTACGGGAACTTATCTTCCGACGGGATCATGGCGCGCAGCGCAGCCTCTGCCAACGCACCGTGGCCGATCTCGCGGCGCTTGGGGCCACGGAGCGGCGACGTTTCGCCGGTGCTGTAGGGCGGGACGTTGTAGTGATGCATGTAGCGGCGCGATTCTTCGGGGCTGACGGTCTCAATCGACTGCGCATCGCGCGGCGTGCCGAGCGTTGCAATCGTCATGACCTGCGTCTGCCCACGCTTGAACAGGCCGGAGCCGTGCACACGCGGGATGATGCCGACTTCCGCCGCCAGCGGACGAATGGTCGTGTAGTCGCGGCCATCGGGGCGCACGCCATCGATGACGATGCGGCGGCGCACTTCTTCGTAGATCACGTCTTCGAAGGCCTGCTTGACCGCTTTGGCCAAGACCGGCGTCTCGCCCTCAGCGAGCGTCGCATTCTGGGCCTCGTAGGCGGCGATCAGTTCGTCGCGGATGCCGTCGAGGCGTGTGTTGCGCTCCGTGCGGTCGGTCGTCTCGACCAACGCCTGGCGCACAGCCGCGCGCGCGCGTTCGGCCACCTGGGCCTCAACCGCCTCGTCGATCTTGCTGCTGATGAACTCCGACTTCGGCTTGCCGATCTCTGCCGCAATCTGCTTTTGCAGCTCGATGATCGGCTGCATCGTCTCGTGGGCGAGCATCAGCGCGCGGATCATGGTTTCTTCGTCGATTTCGACCGAGGCGCACTCGACCATGTTGATGGCATCGCCCGTACCGGCCACGCGCAGGTCGAGGATGCTATCCTCCATCTGCGGGATGGTCGGGTTGATCACGAACTCGCCGTCGATCAAACCGATGCGCACGGCAGCAACCGGCCCTTCCCAGGGAATGTCGCTGATCATGAGCGCGGTACTCGCGGCGATGATGCCGATCATGTCGACCTGGTTTTCCTGGTCGTGGCTGAGCGCTGAGAAGATGATCTGCACTTCGTTGCGCATATATTCAGGGAACAGCGGGCGCAGCGGGCGGTCGACCACGCGCGAAATCAGGATCGCGCTTTCGGAAGGCCGGCCTTCGCGGCGGAAGTAGCTGCCGGGGATACGCCCGGCGGCGTAGAGCTTTTCTTCGTAATCGACGCTGAGCGGGAAAAAGTCGATGCCTTCGCGAGCCGATTTACTCATCGTGGCCGTCGCGAAGACGATGGTTTGCCCGACCTGGACGGTGACTGCACCGCCCGCCTGTTCGGCAAACTTACCCGTCTCGATCGTCAATTCTTTGCCGCCAAGCTCTGTGACATACCGGTGGACAGTGCCCATATTCGTCGTCACGTCCATATTCGTCTCCTTGTTGTCATACATTTGGCGAAAACGTCAACGCCCGACAACCAGCGACTGGCAAGCAGCGCCAAATACGTGTTTAGCGCGGCTTGCCAATCTCTGCGCTGCCGGGCGATACCTCATAAACACACAAACGGGTGTCTCATGCGACACCCTTGTATGTCCGACTTACTTGCGTAGACCAAGCTCTTGCAGGATTTGACGATAGCTGTCCGCGTTCGTCTTGGCCAGATAGCGCAGATGACGCCGACGCGAGCCGACCAGCTTGAGAAGGCCGACCTTGGAGTGCTGATCCTGCGGATGCTGTTTCAGATGCTCAGTCAACTGGTGGATACGGGTCGTGAGCAGCGCGATTTGGACTTCCGGCGAGCCGGTATCACCCTCATGACGCCCGTACTGGCTGATAATAGTGTTCTTCTCGTTTTTAGTGAGACCCATGATGTGTTGTTGCCCTTACGACAATTGCTATGACACCTTGCACACCGGACAATGGCGTACAGGTCTAAATCCATGACAGGCATTATAACAGACGAAGAGGGTCAATCAATGCCGAACCGGGCGAGGCAGTTCGGGCGTGACCATGTGGGGCGCCGCCAAATCACCCCCCAAACCTGCAACGCTGGCTCGGAAAGCTGCGTACTCAGTGACAGGGTGAATAGGCGGAAACATCAATTATGAAAGACACCGATCCCTCTTACGAAACCGTAGCGAGAGCCGTTCGCGGGCGCTGGCGGCGCAGACTCCTGGCAATGGCACACGTGTTTGCCTTCCTGGTCACGTACTTCACGATCCTGGCACACTCTACCTGGTACGCAGGAAGCTGGAACACGTTCTGGGTCATTGTGTTGGGCTTTCATCTGATGTGGGCGGTGATTGCAGAGCTGCGTGACCGTTCGATTCGCCGGGAAATCGAGCGTGAACGCAAATGGCGGCTGCTTGAACGCCTGGAAGCCGTCGATGTGTATGAACCTTATGCGCGCGAGCGATTGATGCGCATGTCTGATGCCCCGGACGGTGAACTGATCGACTTCGACGCTGAAGCCTGGGCCGATGACGTCAAACGGAAGCGAGGCTGAGCATGGACGGCCAGCAGATGGCGATGTCCCAGCGGAAAGCCAGGCGCGGCATCATCAACCGTCTGCTCGACCTGGACGCGGACGACTGGCAAGCAGCAGCGAAGTACAAGCGGGGATGACGAGCGGCAGAACGTTTGCCACTCGCCATCCCGATGCCATCATTCGTAGCGGAGGATATGCGTCACGCGCTCGGCGATGGCCGGGCGCGCGCTGAGGAAGGTCGCCACCCAGGCGATCACGACCGAGGCGACGATCAAGGCAATGGCGACGGGCAGCGCATCGCGCGGGATCGGGATGGCGGAACCGACGCCAAGCTGCGTCGCAATCGCCACGCCGAGCGCACTCAGGCCGATGCCAAGCAAGCCGCCGAGCAGGCCGATCAGGGTGTTCTCCAGCAGCATGACGCCGAGCACGCGGTTGCCCTTCAGACCAACTGTCTTGAGGATGCCGATCTGGCGGCGGCGCTCAAGCGTCGCCAGCGAGACGGTGTTCGCCATCGTCACTGCGGCCGCCAGCAGCGACAGCAGCCCGACGACCGTCGGGATCGCGCTGAATTGGTCGATGAAGCGCTTGAGCAGCCCGTCGATGAAGCTGATATCGATCGTGAAGTTGAGTGGATTCGCCGTCAGTGCCAGCAGCACTTCATTCAGCTTATCCTGCTCGGTCTGCAGGACGTAGAAGCTGAAATCCGCCGGCGCGTTGAAAGCATCCGCAGGCACGTAATAGGCGCCGGTGCTGAATCCGAGCGTCGGTGCGGCGCTGATGCCGACGACTTCGAAGTCCTGGCGACGTGAGTCTTCCTGGAGCGTCAGGATCGTGCCGACGGTCACGCCCAATTGATCGGTGATGTCGCCTTCCGGGACGACGATCAAGGCGCGCCCGCGATCTTCCGGCGTCAGGCCGCGCCCGGCGACAATCCCGGAAGTCGGGTTGGGATTGTCCGTATCGCGCCCCTGAACGGCGATGTTGATCACACGCGACTCTTCCATGACCTCACGGCGCGCACCTTCCGGCATACTGTTGAGGACAAAATCCGGAATCGGCATGACGTAGTTTGGCTCTTCCCCATTGACGGCGACAATCCGCGCCGCGTAGTTCTGCAGCTCCGTCCGGTAGAGGATGCCGTCGATCTGATCGAGCTGCGCGTTGAGCAACCCGCGCGCGATCTGCGGCGAAACGACGCTGGTCAGCGGGAAGATCAGCACGTTGCCGCCAAGCTGGTTGGCAAGCTGGAAATTGAGCACTTCGCGCGCGCCGACACCGGCGAACGTGATGCTGCTGAGCGCGAACATGCCGCCGCTCAAGGCCAGCAGCGTCGTCGCCGTGCGGATGCGACGCGAGGACAGGTTGCGCAGCGCCAGTTTGAGATCGACATTGCCGAAGGCGGGCAGGTGGCCGATCAGCCAGACGAGCAGCCACAGCAGGCCGACGAGAATGCCCATGAAGAGCAGCGTCAAGGCGACGCCGACCATGCCGATCCAGACATTGCCGAGAATGCGCCCGGCCACACCGCCAATGATGACGACGACCAGCATGAGCACCAGCCCCGAATGGAAGATGCTGGTGCCGGGGATCGACATTTCGTTGGGGCGCAGGATGATCGCCGGGCGCACACGATTGGCGGTCAAGACGGGCAGTATCGCGAAGACCATGGTCACGACCATGCCGAGGACGACGCCATAAAGAATGGCTTCAGGATAGACGCGCCAGACCAGATGCTGCTGCAGGAAGGCTTCGCCGTACGCGTTCACGGCCCCGCTGAGCAGGACGCCCAACCCGCAGCCGACCAGACTGCCCATGATGCCGAGCAAGAAGGCCTCGGCGAGGAAAAGCCCCGCGATTTGACGGCCCTTGAGGCCAAAGGTCTTGAAGGATGCGATCTCCATCGTCCGCCGCCCGACCATGACGAGCATCGTGTTGATAATGCCGACGCCGCCGATCAGGAGCGCGCCCAGGCCCATGATGACTATGAAGCGCCCGATGATGTCCGCAAACTGCTGGTTCTGGCGCAGGATGTTGTTGACGTTGCTGAAATTCATATTGGGAGCGATATCGCGGAATGCGCTCGCAGCCGCCTCGACGTCGGTGCCTTCCGGCAGCACGATGCTGATGGCGTTCGGCTGGGGGTTGATCTGCAACTTCTCGGCCAGGCTGATATCGAGATAGGCAAAGCCGAAGAACGAGGCGAACAGATTGCGCAGGCTGGCTTCTTGCTCCGTCGCGACGATGCCGCTCACAGTGAAGACATCTTCCGTGCCGCTGACGCGCACGGTATCGCCGACAGCCAGACCCTGGTCTTGCGCCAGGTTGCGGCTGATGATGACCTTGCCCTCGCCCAGCAAATCGGGCAGGCTGACGCCCGCCGGGTCCTGGATAAGAAGTTCGCCCGTCACGGGGAATGTGGCCGGGTCCACCAGCAGCACGCTGACGAACTGCGGGCGCCCGACGCTGACCGCATTGACAGCGGTGATTTGCATGTTATCGGCGGTGATGTAAGACGTCGACCGGCCGCCCATGTCCGTCGTGCGCTGGCGAAGAGCATCGAGCGTCGCCTGCGTGAAACCGTCGTCTGCGCGCCCACCGCCAAAACTGCCAAATCCGGCGTCGAAGCCGGATGTCGAAATTGTGATGTCGCCGCGATTGCTGATGCGGGCGTTATCGACCAGTGAATCGCCAATGGCCAGCCCCAGGCTGCGGAGCGCGACGATGGCCGCCACCCCGGCGCCGATACTGAAGACGGCAAACAGCGTCCAGCGCAAGTTGCGGCTCAAATTACGGGCGGCATAGCGTAAGTAAAAGACCAGCTGCGTCATTTCGTCTTCCTAAAGGTGGCCTGTGGTTCTCATTTCCCTATACGCAAGAAAGCGCGCCGTGTTGTACGGCGTGTGACCAGACTGTCAATCTTATCAAATCAGGCGGCGGGACAGCACAATTCTTATGCGATTATATGTGTTCGGACGGATAAATCCTCAAAAAGAGCGCACCGCCCGCTGTGAAGCGGTCGAAGCCACCCCTTGCGCCATGTCCGGTTTGCGTTAAGCTGTTCGCCTGGCATCAGCATTACAGCAAGCAGGGCCTTCAGCTATGAATCCCACACGCGTGCAGATCGTCGTCGGCGTGCCCCATACGCATCTTTATACGCTGCTTGAAGCCATGGCGAGCGCGGGCGCGGGCGAACTCGGCGAATACACCCACTGTAGTTATAGCAGCGACGGCATCGGGCGCTTCAAACCCAGCGCGGCGGCCAATCCGACCCTGGGCGCCAAGGAGACCATCAACGAAGTGCCGGAGGTGCGGGTCGAGACGATTTGCCCTCGTGACAAGGTCAAGCAGGTCGTCACTGCGATCCGCGCCGCGCACCCGTATGAAGAACCGATGATTTATCTGCTCCCCTTGTTATCCGAAGACGATTTTTCTTAGGCTGACCATTTGCGGCGCTTGTGGCCCAGTCTGTATGGAAGCGGCCCGCAGCGCCAGAACCTGAACCATTTGATGAAGATGATCCGACGCAACTGGCCGCTCCTGGCGTGCCTCGCGCTCACGCTGCTGTTCTTCTATCGCCACGCCTTCAGCGATTTCATCATGGCGCGCGGCGATACCTTCGCCTATTTCTATCCCTACTGGTACGCACGCAACGCGGCGTTGATGGCAGGGCGCCTGCCGCTGTGGACGCCCGATCTGTTCGCGGGCGTACCACTGCTGGCCAACAGTCAGATCGGCACCTTCTACCCGCCGAACTGGCTGATGGCGCCGCTCTCACCCCCGGATGGTATTCGCATCAGCTTGCTGCTGCACATCGCCTGGATGGCGGCGGGCGCCTACATGCTGGCGCGTGCGGCGCTCGGCATCGACCGATTGCCCGCGCTGCTGGCTGCCGTCATCTTCACTTTTGGCGGCTACATGGGCGGGCGTGTCGAGCAGATCAACCAGCTTCAAGGATTGGCCTGGCTGCCCTGGCTGTTCTGGCTCACGCACCGGCTCGACAGCCGTCCTGCGCGCTATGCGCCGCTGCTGGCGGGCGCGCTGGCGCTCCAGTTCTTCACCGGCCACACGCAAACGGTCTTTATTGGCGGTGTGGGCATGGGCCTCTACATCCTGATGCTGCCGCATCGCTGGCGGCGACTGCTGTGGTTCGCCCTGGCTGGCGTCGGCGCCTTGGTGCTGGCGCTGCCGCAGCTGATCCCCACCTTCGAACTGACGAGCGTCTCCAACCGGCGCGGCGGTCTCAATCAGAACGAAGCGACCGCCTTTTCGTTCAATCCATTCCTGGCAGCGCGCGCCCTGCTGCCGAATTACGACCAGCCGATCTTCGCCGAATACATCACCTACCCCGGCATCGTTGCGCTGGGGCTGGCGCTGCTCGGCCTTTTGTCGCTGCCCCAGGAGCGCGCCCGCACACGATTGCGCGCATTCGTGCGTGCGCCGCAGTTCCCCTGGCTCGTTCTGGCATTGATCGGCCTGCTGTTCGCCTTCGGTCAGTACAGCCCGGTTTACTGGCAGCTCGCGGCGCTGCCGGGCTTCAATCTGTTTCGGGTGCCCGCGCGCTGGCTGGTGCTGTTTGCATTGGGCGGCGCCATGCTGGCCGGGTTGGGCTTGCAGGCGCTGTCGCGACGTGTCCAGGGCAAGCGCGGCTGGGCCAGTGCCGCCCTGATCGCGCTCACGGCGGTGCTCGCGCTCGGCGCGCTCACGGTCACGGCGTACAACCCGGAGCCGATCCCATTCTCGCCGCCCCAACTGCCGACTCTGATCGGTTGGGGAATCTCCCTCCTGATCACAGTTGCGCTGTTGATCGGAGGCCGCGATCAACGTGTTTCTCGCTATGCACCGGTCGCCGCTTTCGCGCTCGTGATCGTCGAGTTGTTCCTGGCCGCGCGCACCCTGCCCTACAACCGGCTGACCCCGCCGGACACCTTCAGCGGGCAGCGCTTCACAGCCAGCCAGATGCAGGTCTACGATGCGCGCGAGACCCCGCCGGGTCGCCTGCTCAGCATCACCGATCTGCTGTTCGATCCGGGTGACAAGGCCGCGCTGACGGCTCGCTATCGCCGCCTGGGCATGAGCGACGAAGAGATCGAGATCGCGCTGATCGCAATCAAGCACCAGGAGACGTTGGCGGCGAATCTGCCACTGTACTGGGGCATCCCGACCCTCGACGGGTTCGACGGCGGCGTGCTGCCGACCGGCTATTACACCGCTTTCACGTCGCTGCTGCTGCCGCCGGACGAGCTGCGCACGATCGACGGGCGCCTGCGCGAGATGCTGGCGCGCCCGGAGTGTGATGGCGCCTGCATTCCCGATCAGCGCTGGCTTGACCTGACGAACACACGTTATCTGCTGCTGGATAAGATCTACGACATCTGGCACGAAGACATCGCCTACGACACGACCTTCACCCGAACGCTCGCCACGGGTGAGCGCCTGACGCTAACGCCGGAACCCCTGTTCGACGCGACTGCGCTCTACCTGCTATGCGCGGACTCGGCGGACTGCGCGGCGGACGTCCGCTTCACCGATGAAGATGGCAGCGAGGCGACGCTAACACCCGCCACAAATGAACCTCTGGGCGACGACCGGCTGGCGATCTTCCGCGCCCCCGACGCCAATGCCGTGACCGCGGTGACTATCGAAGCGAGTGCTCCGCTCAGCATTCGTGCGGTGACGCTGGTCGATGAACGGAGCGGCGACTTTCAGCAGTTGACGTTTGCGCCCTGGTCGCGCGTGCTTTCGAGCGACATCAAGCTCTACGAGAATCAGTCGGTGCTGCCGCGCGCCTTCGTCGCCTATGACATCGTCGCCATGATCGACGACATTTATGGCACAGAGGACGCGCTCAAGATCATGCGCGAGGCGGATTACGACCCGGCGCGCACGGCGCTCGTCATGGGCCTGCCAGCAGACGACACGGCGCCATCCAGCCTGCCGATCCAACCCGCCACGATCGCGAGCTACACGCCGGAACAGGTTACGATCGAGGTCGACGCGTCGGAGCCGGGCTATCTGCTGCTGACCGATGCCTACTACCCAGGCTGGCGCGCGACCGTCAACGGTGTTGAAGCGCTCATCCACCGCGCCGACGTGATGTTCCGCGCGGTCGCTATCCCGCAGGGACACAGCACAGTCGTGTTCGACTATCATCCCGATTGGCTGGACTGGCTGCCGCTCATGGGTGTGCCCTGGCTGCTCTTGATCGGGTTCACCGCCGTGACCTGGACGCGCAGCCGGGTGTCATCCGCATAGCCAACAGTGCGGGGTTGTGCAAAGATCAGGTTAAGCGCTTGATCACCCCATTGCATTTTGGGGTCAGGTTGCTTTAAATAGACACACCCTGCTCAAGGTCTTTGGGCATTTGTCACATTTCGGGCATACTGATTGCACTCACCGAAATGACTTTATCAACAGACGGCGGTCGCCATGCATAGTCAGCATGACTCAAAGCTCCCTGAGCTAAACAGTGAAAATTACATCAATCGTGAATTGAGCTGGATCGATTTCAACTATCGAGTTCTGGCTCAGGCAAAAGATGCCAGCACTCCCTTACTGGAACGGATCAAGTTCCTGGCGATTGTCAGCACCAATACCGACGAGTTCTTCATGGTGCGCGTCGCGTCCGTGCACACCAAGCTCAAGATCCACCGTCAGGCGACACGACCCGATGGCTTCCAACCCGACGAACTGCTGGCTGAGATTCGGAGCCGAATCACCGTGCTGATGCGAGAGCAGCGCTCGCTCATGCACGAACTGCTCAACAAGCTGGCCGACGAAGGCGTTGCCATCAAGGCCATCCATGACATTCCGGCGTCGTGGCGCGCGGCGCTGCGCGCTTACTTCGAAGGCGAAGTCTTCCCCGTGCTGACGCCGCTGGCCGTCGATTACACACGCCCGTTCCCGTTCATTTCCAACCTGAGTCTGAATCTCGCCATCCGCCTGCGCCGCAGCGACCTGAGCGGCGGCGAAGATGAGTTCGTGCGCCTCAAGATCCCGGATTCGCTGCCACGGCTGGTCAACCTGGAGCCCGTGCTCAAGCGCTATGCGGGCATCGAAGTGCGCGACACATTCGTCTGGCTGGAGGATATCGTCAGCAGCAACCTGGATCTGCTGTTCCCCGGCATGGAAGTGATCGAACGGACGCCGTTCCGCGTCACGCGCAATGCCGACATCGACTACGAGAACGAGCGCGAGTATCGCGACCTGGACATCAGCCATTTCATCGAGGAGAGCATCAAAGAGCGCCAGTTCGGCTCGATTGTGCGCCTGGCCGTGATGGAGGGCACCAGCCAGACGGCGCTCGACAAGCTGATCGCGGAATTTGAAGTCGACGGCGAGCGCGATGTCTATCATGTGAATGGCGCGCTCGGCGGGAGCAGTTTCTTCGAGCTACTGTCCGTGCAGCGCCCGGACCTCAAGTACCCGGTCTACGTCCCGCGCGTTTCGCCCATGATCACCGCCTACCCGGACATCTTCTCTGCTATTCGCGATCATGACTGGCTGGTGCACCATCCTTATGACTCGTTCTCGCCGGTCGAGGCCTTCTTCGAGCAGGCTGCCCGCGACGAAAACGTCCTCGCTATCAAGGCGACCCTGTACCGCGTCGGGCAGCGCTCACCGGTCGTCCAGTCGCTGATGGCCGCGCGCGAGAACGGCAAGCAGGTGACAGCGCTGGTCGAACTCAAGGCGCGCTTTGACGAGGAGAACAATCTCGAATGGGCACGCGCGCTCGAAGAAACGGGCGTCCACGTGCTTTACGGTGTGGAAGAACTGCCTATCAAAACCCACGCCAAGGTCGCGTTGGTCGTCCGGCGCGATGAAGACGGCGTGCGCCGTTACGTCCATCTGGGCACCGGCAATTACAACGCGAGCACGGCACGGCTCTACAGCGATCTCGGTATGTTCACCTGCCACTCGGAAATCGGCGACGATGCCTCGCGCCTGTTCAATCGTCTGACGGGGTTTGCGCCGGGCACGACGTACTCCCGGCTGCTGGTCGCGCCGGAGTATCTGCGCCACAAGCTGTTCGACCTGATTGATAACGAGATTGCCGCGGCGAAAGCGGGCCTGCCCGCGCGCATCGTCTTCAAGATGAACCAGCTTGAGGAGGACAAGACGATCCGCAAGCTCTATCAAGCATCGCAGGCGGGCGTCCACGTCGACCTGATCGTGCGCGGGCTGTGCTGCCTGCGTCCAGGCCTGCCCGGCATGAGCGAGAACATCCACGTGCGCAGCATCATCGGGCGCTACCTGGAACACAGCCGTATCTTCTATTTCCAGAATGCGCCGACCGAGCAGCGCGTCTACATGGGCAGCGCGGACATGATGCGGCGTAACTTATACAATCGCGTCGAAGTCGTCTTCCCCGTTCTCGACGTTCGTCTCCAGGAGCAGGCGATACGGACGCTGGCCACCTGCCTGGCGGATAACACGCAGGCATGGGAACTGCAGGTCGATGGCACGTACGTCCATTTGCAGCCGGGCGAAGGCGAGCGGTCGATTGTGTCGCAGGAAGAGTTCATGCGTGAGAGCATGGGAACTTTTGATCTTGTATAACGTAGGGACAATGCATGACCGCCTCGCGTATCGTCGTCAAACTGGGCACCAGCGTCCTCACTGCGGGCACGCCGAGTCTGAATCGCCAGCGCATGTTGGAGATCATCCAGCAAATCGCGCACGCGCATCAGCAGGGCCACGAACTGATCATCGTGACCTCCGGCGCGGTGGCCGCGGGGCGTGAGCGCCTGGGCTTTCCCGAATTGGGCCGCTCGCTGCCGCTCAAGCAGATGTTCAGCGCGGTCGGCCAGAGCCGCCTGATGCAGCTTTACAACGAGTTTTTCGACATCTTTCAGGTGGCAGTCGCGCAGGTGCTGCTCACGCGCGAAGACCTGAGCGACCGCCGCCGCCACTTGAACGCCCGCGATACCATTGCCACACTGCTCGAACATCGCATCATCCCTATCATCAACGAAAATGATACGACGGCCACCCACGAGATCCGCGTCGGTGATAACGACAATCTCTCGGCGCTGGTGGCGTCGCTGGTCGAGGCCGACCTCCTGATCATGCTGACCGACCAGCCAGGCCTGTATACCGCCGACCCGCGCACCCATGCCGATGCGCAGTTGATCGGTGAGGTCGCCACGATTGACGAGAGCACGTGGGCCTCGGCCTCCGGCACACATACGACGCTCGGCACCGGCGGCATGACGACCAAACTGCAGGCGGCACAGCTGGCCGGGCGCAGCGGCGTTATGACGGTCATCTCCGGTGGCAGCCTGCCGGACGTGATCACGCGCTTGCTGGCGGGGGAACAACTGGGCACGCGCTTCCCGCCCTCGACCACGCACATGGAGAGCCGTAAACGCTGGCTGATGATGGAGAAGCCGCGCGGCACGCTCCAGGTCGACGAGGGGGCCGCCAAGAAGCTCATGACCGGCGGCGCCAGTTTGCTCCCGGTCGGCATCACCCGCATCGCACGGGAATTCGAGCGCGGCGCGGTCGTCTCCGTGGTCGCGCCGACCGGACGCAGCATTGCCCACGGCCTGACCAACTATGACAGCAAAGACTTGCGTAAGATCTGCGGCGTCAAGTCCGTTCAGATCATCGACATTCTAGGGTATAGTTATGGCGACGCCGTGATTCATCGGAACAACATGGTCGTCCTGACGTAGGGGGGAGCGATGTCCATCGACTTGCAGGCACTGGGGCGCAGTGCAAAAAAGGCCGCGCCCGGCCTCGCGCGCCTGAACACCCAACAGCGTAACGACGCCTTACACGCGATTGCCGATGCACTCGAAGCGCACACCGATGAGATCCTGGCGGCGAATGCTAAAGACGTCGAAGCCGCCCGTGCCAAAGGTTTGAATGCCGCTTTGATCGACCGGCTCAACCTGCAAGGGCGTCTGCCGGGCATCATCGCCGATGTACGTAAGGTCGTCCCGCTGCCCGACCCGATCGGCTGCGATTTCGATCAGCGTGTGCTGGACAATGGCCTGAAGATCGCCCGGCGCAAGACACCGATCGGCGTCATCGGCGTCATCTACGAGGCGCGCCCCAACGTCACCGTCGACGTTGTAACGTTGTGCATGAAGAGCGGAAATGCCGTCTTGCTGCGCGGCGGATCCGAGACGATCCACAGCAATACGGTGCTCGTGCGCATCATGAAAGCGGCGTTGGCGGATACCGACGTACCCGCAGATGCGATCCAACTGATCGAGAGCACCGACCGCGACCTGATCCTGGGCATGCTGCGCCTGTACGAGTACGTGGACATGATCATCCCGCGTGGCGGCGCAGCGCTGCACAAGCTCTGCCGCGAAAACAGCATGATCCCGGTCATCACGGGCGGCGTCGGCGTCTGCCACGTCTACGTCGATGAAACGGGCGACCAGGACAGCGCGCTCAATATCATCTATAACGCCAAAACCTCGCGCCCATCGGTCTGTAATTCGCTCGATACGGTGCTCGTCAATGAGAAGATCGCCGCGGAATTCTTGCCGCGGGTGGTCGAGCATCTGGCCACCGGCGGAGTCGGTTTCCGCGCCGAGCCGCGCGCGCTGGGTGCATTGAACGGCGCCGGGGATGGGCTCGTGCAGCCGGCTGGCCCTGAGGATTTCGATACCGAGTGGATGTCGCTGGTGCTGGGGTTGAAGGTGGTCGATTCGCTCGACGAGGCGATTGAGCACATCAACACACACAGCCAGAACCACAGCGATTGCATCGTCACGCACAACATGGCCGACGCCGAACGCTTTCTGAACGAGGTCGATTCGTCAGCGGTGTTCGTCAATGCCAGTACGCGTTTCAATGATGGCGGTCAATTGGGCCTCGGCGCAGAAATCGCCGTCAGCACGCAGAAGCTCCATGCGCGCGGCCCGATGGGTTTGGATGAGCTTACTACGTATAAGTGGGTCATAGTGGGTGACGGTCAAATCCGCGTTTAGGATCAAAATGATAATTTGCGCTTACCCTAAGGTGAGCGCTTTTTTCATTCGCGCGCCCTTCTAGAATCCGCACATGAGGGGAGCGATGATCGCGCCGCCCGTCTTGAGGAGATATCATGCGGTCAGTGCTGCTGCTGGATGACAATCTTGATTTTCGCGATGTCTTAAAGGAGCTTCTGGAAGCCCTCGGTTATCAGGTCGAAGCGCTAGACAACGGACTTTCAGGACTTGAATACTTACAGACACACGAAACGTTGCCGGATGTCATTATCTGCGACATTCGGATGCCCGATATGGATGGCCTCACGTTCCTCTCACGCGTGCGCGAGAACCCGGATTGGGCCAACCTGTGCCTGATCGCCTCCAGCGGCACGAAAGATGACCGCGGCCCGGCCATCGAGCACGGTGCGGACGCCTACGTCGGCAAACCTTTTAACATCGGTGAACTTCGAGCGCACCTCGACACCTGCGGGAAACGACACAGCAGCGATGACTAAAACGCTGATCATTCTTAATCCGCACGCCGCCGGAGGCAAAGCTGGTGCCGTGTGGACGGATCTTGAACCGCTGCTGTGGCAAAATCTGGGCGAGCTTGTGATCGCCGTGACCCAGCACCCGGAAGAAGTCGCCGAGCACCTGGACAAAGCCTATGCCAGCGGCCTGACCCGCGTGATCGCAATTGGCGGCGATGGCACCAACCACGCGCTGATCAATGCGCTGGTGCATCTCAACGCGCGCCACCCCGACGGCCCGCAGATGATCTATGGCAACCTGCCGATCGGCACAGGGCGCGACTGGGCGCGCGGTGTGGGCATCCCCTTCCGCGACATCGGCGAAGCCGCACGCTGGATCGCCGAGGCTAAACCAACGCCGGTCGACATCGGCGCGGTCGACTACGACGGGCAGCAGCGCTTCTTCCTCAACATCGCCAGCGCGGGCATCAGCGGCGAGGTGGCGCAGCGCGTCAACAAAGAGCCGGAGCGGCGCACGTGGACGTTCCTGCAAGCGACCGTCGAAACGATGCTGCAATACCGCCCCAAGACCGTGCGCATCGCCCTCGACGGATCAGCCTGGTATGACGGCGCGGCCTATCTGCTGGCGGTCGCCAATGGCACGACGTTCGGGCGTGGCATGAAGATCGCGCCCAAAGCGAAGACAAACGACGGACTGCTCGACGTGGTGCTCGTCAAAGGCATGTCCCGCCCGCGCATTATGATGGCGTTCGAGCAGGTTTACCGCGGCGTGCATTTGACGCACCCGAAGGTCGGCTATCAACAGGCGCGCGAAGTCCGCATCGAGTCACAGATGCCGCTCGGCTTCGAACTCGACGGCGAAGTCTTCAACGGGCACGAACTCGCCTTTTCGATCCGGCCCGGCCTGCTGCGGATGCTGATTTAGCGCTGGCGACCGCTGACGAGCGCCGCCGTCACTCCCAAAGCGACGTAGACCGTCCCGGCAACGTAGCGCTGCACGCGCGTGAACAGCCGGTTGCCACGCAGCCAGCGCCCGGCGGCGCCTGCGGCCAGCGCATACAGGCTGTTGGTCGTCGTCGCCATCAGCAAAAAGATGACGCCCAGCACCAGCATCTGCAGTGGTACGTTCCCACGCATGGGTTCCACGAACTGCGGCAAGAAAGCGATGAAGAAGAGCGCCGTCTTCGGGTTGAAGATAGCGACGACAACGGCGTTGGTGAAGATGTGGCGCGTGGACGCCTGTGAAACCGCACCCGACATGTCTTCGTTGGGTCGGCTGAGCAGGGTGCGCAGGCCGATGAAGATCAGGTAGGCGGCGCCGAGATACTTGACGATGTCGAAGGCGAGCGCGGATGCCAGCAGGATCGTGGAGACGCCAAGGATCGCGCCCATGACGTGCACCGCATCGCCGACTTCGACGCCGAGCACCGAGGTCAACCCCGCTGAGCGCCCCTGGTCGATGCTGCGCGTAATGACGTACATTACGTTCGGCCCCGGCGTGATGAGCAGGATGAACGACGCAGCCAGAAACAACGAGAGGTTGGATGCGGGCGGTAAGAATTCCATGGTAGAGTTATCCCCTGAACATCCGCTAGTGGGTCGAAGCGCGAGCGCGACATAATGTACAGAAATGAGTGACAGCGTGCAACAATCGATCGTGCTCTCGTCGTTCAGCCTCGCGCCCGCTTTTGACGCCCGCCAGCAGGGGCACGAGCAAGCAACCATCTCCCCCAATCTCGGCCTCACAACCGTCGACGTCACGCTCGATGGTGATGGCCTGCATTTCCCCGGCGACACGGCGCTCTCGTGGCAGGATGCCGAGACGATTCGGGCAGATGAGGTCGGCTGCTACACGCTTGACGAGGGCGAAATACGCAAGATTCAGGCCTTCAGCGACGTGACGAATCTGCACGTCAGCCTGATGCCGACGCAGGGCGCGCCGACCATGCTGATCGCGGGCTTCCCGATGCATCGCATCAAGCACACCGATCCGATGCGAGACACGCAGGCCAAGATCAAGACGATTGCGCCGATGACAGGCCGCGTGCTCGATACCAACATGGGACTCGGCTACACGGCGATCGCCGCGGCGCGGACGGCGCAGGAAGTCGTCACCATCGAACTCGACCCGGCGGTGGTCGAGGTCGCGGGACAGAATCCATGGTCGCATGAATTGTTCAGCAATCCCCGGATCACGCGCATCGTCGGCGACAGCTTCGACGAGGTGGAAGGGATGGAGCCAGGCTCGTTCGCGCGCATCGTCCACGATCCGCCGACGATCCAACTGGCGGGCGACCTGTACAGCGCCGAGTTCTATCGCGAACTCTACCGCGTCCTGGAGCGCGGCGGGCGGCTGTTTCACTACATCGGCGATCCCGACAGCAGTCACGGCGCGAAATATACCCCCGGCGTCATCCGCCGCCTGGAAGCGGCGGGCTTCACCCGTGTGACACGCCGCCCGGAAGCCTTCGGCGTCAGCGCGATCAAGGGCTAGACAGACCCATCGCCTCCCCCTGGGAACAAAATCAGCCACCCAAACGTCATCAGTATGCGACTACAATCGATCGTAGGACTCGGAAGGAGTACAGACGATGAAAAAAGGGAAAGCAGTTTTGATGACGTCCGCGCTGCTCGCGCTGGTGCTGTTGGGACTGAGCTTCGCCGGGACGAGCACGCCGGTGCAGGCGCAGGATGCGGGCGAACTCGGCAGCGACGCGGTCAGCCTGACCGTCTACAACCAGGGGACGGCGCTTGTGCGCGACCGGCGTACGTTTGCGCTCGACAGCGGGCTGAACACCGTCGATTTCACCGACGTCGCTTCGTCAATTGATGCGACCTCGGTCAATTTCACCTCGCTGACCGATCCGCAGGGCACTGTCGTTTTGGAACAGAACTACATTTATGACCTGGTCGATAGCTCCGCCTTGCTCAACCGCTACCTGGACCAAAACATCGAGATCGTGACCACCGACGGCACCGTCTACGAGGGACAGCTCCTGAGCGGGCGCGGCGAACTGATCATCCGAGCTGAGGATGGGCAGGTGTTCGTCGTGCGCATGAACGAGGTGCGTGACATCCGCTTCCCGGATCTACCGGGCGGGCTGATCACGCGACCGACGCTGCGCTGGCTGCTCGAAAGCGCGACCGGTGGCGATCAGCAGGTCGAACTGACCTACCTGACCGGCGGCGTTTCGTGGACGGCGGATTACAACCTGCTGCTGGCGACCGACAACCAGTCGCTCGACCTCAACGGCTGGATCACGCTCAGCAATACCAGCGGCACCGCCTACCGCGATGCACAGGTCAAGCTCGTGGCGGGCGACGTCAACCGGGTGCCGCAGCCGCAGGTGCGCTCCGACATGGTGATGGAAGCGATGGCTGCCCCCGCGCCAACGCAGGCAGTCGAACAACGTGAGTTCTACGAGTATCAGCTCTACGAGATCGCACGCCCGGTGACGGTCGGCAATAACGAGACCAAGCAGGTGGAATTCGTCAATGGCGCCAACGTCGCGGCGAATACCTTCTTCGTCTACGAAGGCGGCGGCCCCTTTTACGGCTATTACGGGCCGATCAGCGACCAGTATTACGGCCAGATGGGCATCACCGACGTTCAGAATTATCTGGAGTTTAGCACCGGCGAAGACAGCGGTCTGGACGCCGATCTCCCGGCCGGGCGCGTGCGCGTCTACCAGGAAGATGTCGACGGCGCGGCCCTCTTGATCGGTGAAAACAGCATCGATCACACGCCGTCAGGCGAGAACATCCAGATCTACCTGGGCAACGCCTTCGATCTCGTCGGCGAGCGCACGCAAACCAATTTCCAGATCATCTCGCGCAATGTGGTTGAAGAGACGTTCGAGATCCGTCTGCGCAATCGCAAAGACGCCGACACCGTCGAGATTCGCGTGCCTGAACATCTCTATCGTTGGAGCAACTGGGAAATCCTCAACGCCAACATGGAGTACACCAAGGTCGACGCATCGACGATTGAGTTCCGGCCCCAGGTCGAGCCGGGCGGTGAGACGGTCATCACCTACACCGTACGCTACACCTTCCCGTACTAAACAGATTGACCGCGACTGGCTCGTTCGATTGACGGATGAGCCAGTCACTCGCTCTAGTTCGCTTCAGGCACCCCCATGCCGATGTTGCGCATGCCGCGGTCGACCTCCCACGGATAGACGATGTAGGCATCGGTGACCGCGCCGTAGAAGCTCGGCTGTTCCTTGGTGAAGAGCGAGCGATGTGGATTGAAATGGAGCACGCACGTCATCGGCTTGCCACCGGCAGCGATGACTCGTTCGCGCACCGAAATGCTCGTACGTCCACTGCCCCACACATCATCAACCAGCAATAAGCGGCGCGTGGCAAGTTGAGCAGGCTCTGGGAACTGAATGAAGGTTGGCAGCGCCATCAAACCGACAGCGGCCTCTTTGGCTGGGAAATCGACGGCGGCCGTCAACAGATGGTAGACGCCCAACGCTTCCGAGAGCATGCCACCGGGAATGACGCCGCCACGCGTGATCATCACCATACCGTCAAATGAGCCGACGCTCCGAATTTGTGGGACAAGCACGTCGATCAACTTGTCGACGTCTGCCCATGTCAACACTTCGTGACGAATGGGTCCGCCCTCGCTGCCACGCATGGTCGATGCCTTCCGCTAATTCATGAATGAGATTAAACACAGGGGCGCAATGAGCGCCCCCATGCATTTCGCGTTGTGTCTGGACTTTCACGGGCAATATGAGCGGATTATAAGACGCCAGTATCCCATGCGTCAACATGAACGAGATGCCGCTCCGCCCGATCCGGAGTGGGATTGTTCTCCAGTCTTGCAACGGAATAGATGACGCTCCTAGAGCCGCTCCGCCACGCTCTTCGCCTGGCTGTAGAGCAACAAATAATCCGGACCACCGGTCTTGCTATCCGTACCGCTCATGTTGAACCCACCGAAGGGATGCACGCCAACGAGCGCGCCCGTGCACTTGCGGTTGAGATAGAGATTGCCGACGTGGAATTCGTGGCGTGCTCGTTCCAGACGGGCCCGATCCTGGCTGAAGAGCGCGCCGGTCAGGCCGTACTCGGTGCCGTTGGCGATGGCGAGTGCGTCGTCGTAATCGCTGGCGCGGATCATCGCCAGCACAGGGCCGAAGATCTCTTCCTGAGCAATGCGCGCGTTCGACGGCACGTCGCCAAAGATCGTCGGCGGGATGAAATAGCCGTTGTCCGCTGTCTCGACCGGGCTGCCGCCGAGCAGCAGTTCGCCTTCCTGCGTGCCGACCTCGACGTAGCTCATGATCTTCTGCATCGAGTCGAGATTGACGACCGGGCCCATGTCGATGTCGCGACCGAGATCCGGCGCGCCAAGCTGCAGCTTGCGCGACAGATCGACCACGCGCTCCGCCACTTCGTCATAGACGGTGCCGGTGATGATCGCCCGCGAACCCGCCGAGCATTTCTGCCCCTGGAAGCCAAACGCGCTGACGACGATCCCCTGCGCGGCGGCTTCGAGGTCGGCGGTTTCGTCGACGACCACGGCATCCTTGCCGCCCATCTCCAGGATTGTCCGCTTGAGCCAGATCTGGCCCGGCGGCACCTTCGATGCCTGCTCGAAGATGTTGATGCCGACTTCGCGCGAGCCGGTGAAAGCGATGAAGCGCGTCTGCGGATGTGCAACCATGTGCGCGCCGGTGGTTCTACCCGGCCCGGACACGAAGTTGAGCACGCCGGGCGGCAAGCCCAGATCCCAGAACAGTTGGCACAGTTTCCAGGCAATCCATGGACTCGGCTCGGCGGGCTTGAGGATGACCGTGTTCCCGGCGACCAGCGCGGCGACCATCATGCCGGTAGGAATCGCGAGCGGGAAGTTCCACGGCGGGATGACGATGCCGACGCCCAGCGGGATGTAATAGAGGCCGAGCTGCTCACCGGCATTCGGGTAGAGGAGATGGCTGCTATCGGCCAGGCGGACGGCCTGGCGGGCGTAATACTCCATGAAGTCGATCGCCTCCGCCGTATCGGCGTCGGCCTCGGCCCAACTCTTGCCGACTTCGAGCACCATCGTCGCGCTGAATTCGTGCTTGCGCCGTCGCATTTCTGCGGCAGCGCGCAGGAGATAACGGGCACGGTCGGCGACGGGCACGTATTGCCACGACTTGAAGGCCTGTGCCGCGGTCGTAATCGCCTTCTCGCCGTGCTCGACGGCACCTTTGGAGAAGGTCGCCAGGATTTCCGCCGGGCGCGACGGATTGAGCGACGGGAACGTATCATCGAGCGAGATCTGTTCGTCGCCTATGACGATGGGATAGTGGCGTCCGATTTCGGCTTTGACCTGGTCAAGCGCAGCCCGGAACGCCGCCTCGTTTTCAGGTTTGGAGAAATCCGTGAACGGCTCATTACGATAAGGTGGCAGCATGGTCGACTCCTGTTTGCAGTACTCCGACGACTATGCTGCCGATTGTGCCTTATTCGCGCAAGAAATGCACAGAAATGGTCTCTAACGGACTGGTGGCCTGTAGGGCAGTGTGATGGCGAAACAGGCGCCGGGCAGCGGGCTGTTATCATCCACCCAGATGCGCCCGCCATGCGCTTCGACGGCCAGCTTGCAGAAGGTCAGGCCCAGGCCAGCTCCACGAGAGCCGCGCAGCGGCTGATTGGCCTTGATCTGGCGGAAGCGTTCGAAGATGCGCTCGCGCTCTTCCGGCGGGATGCCCGTGCCGCTGTCGGCAATGCGAATCAGGATGTGGTCAACATGATGAGTCGCTTCAATCAGAATCTTGCTGTCCGCAGGGGTGAAGCGAAGCGCATTGTCGACGAGATTGATCAGCACCCGGCGGATGACGTCGTGATCGACGTTCAAGGGGTGAATATCCGACCCAATCTCCTGGACAAGCGTCACATTCGCGCTCTGCATAGAACTCGTCAGCGCAACGACCGTTTCAGAGACGAGCAATTCGATGCTGGTCGATGCCAGCTTGAGCGGCATCTGGCGCTTTTCGAGACGTGCGATGTCGAGCAGACTTTCGACCAGTCGCAGCAGGTTGTTCGCGCTCTCGAGTGAGAAGCCGAGCGTTTTCCGCAGCGTCGGCTCGTCGCTCACGATTTCTGGATCGTCGAGCGTGAAGCTCAGGCTGCTGATGATCGAAGCCAGCGGCCCGCGCAGATCGTGCACGGCCATGTGCGTGATTTCGTCGCGATAATCAGCGAGCTGCTTCTGTTCGGTCACGTCACGCAGCACGAGCAGCCGACCGGAGATCTGGCCCTCGGAATCGATGACCGGCGAGCCGATCTCTTCGATATAAGTTGTTTGCTTGGGGCCGGTTCGCGAAAACTGCCGCCGCGAGATCCGTTCAGGCTCCAGACGAAGCTGGCGCGCCAGCACTGTGACCTCTTCATGGCTGTAACCAGCATTCGGGAACTCGTCGGTGCCAGCATATTGCAGCAGCGCTTCAACCAGACTCTGCCCGATGTGATCTTCAAGGTTGATGCCCAGCAGCCGCTGAGCCGAGGGATTAACCTCCACCAACCGCCCACTCTTATCGACCAGGATCACGCCGTCACGCGTGGAATTGAGGATGGCGTGCATTCTGTCATTGCCGGAGTGGATGTATTCGTGCAGGGTGGCATTTTCAAGATGGCCTCCCGCCTGGCTCGCCAGGAGCGCCACAATATCCAGTTCGCGTTTGCCAAGCGTACGTTTGCCGTCGAAGCCCAGGCAAAGGATTTCACGCGGGCGCTCGCCGCGCATGATCGGCACAAACAGCGCCTTGAATGACTGATGATTGTCTTTGTCGAGCGAATGCAAGTCCTGGACGATTTGCGTTTCGCCAGTCTGCGCAGCGCGCAGGGCATGGCTGGTCGTTCTGAACAGTCCGTTGAGCTGAACACCCTGGGGATGATGCGTGTGTTCGGCCAGGATGTCGAGGCGCCGCTTGCCTTCATTATCGACAATGCGGAACAGGATGGCTGCGCTTCCGTCCAACAATTCGAGCGCCGTCAGCAGCACTTGGTTGGCGACCACCCTGGTCTCAGTCACGCTGGAGAGCTTGATCGAAAGGTTTTGCAGTTCCTGCAGAATCACGATCTGGCGCTGGCGTTCGGCCAGCAGGCGCGCATTCTCGATGCTGATGACGGCGTGACGCGCCAGATTGGTCAGGAAGCTGGTCTGCTCCTTGGCGAAGAAGTCCGGGCGCACGCTTTCCATATGGAGCACGCCGATGACCCGGCCTTCGCTGATCAGCGGGACGGCCACGGCGGAAAGATAGATGGCGGGGCTGGAGCCGGTCAGGTACGCGGACACCTGGCGCGTATCCGGGATCGTCAGCGTTTCTTTCGTCCGCACCACCTGGCCGATCACGCCTTCGTCGCGTGTCTGGGCGCGCCGTGACCGTTGGAGCGTGCCATCTTGCTGGAACTGGAAGACCTTCCAGACTTCCTCATCCTCCAGCAGCAGCGAGACTGTGCCCCGGTTGGCCTCGGTTGAGCGCACCGCCATTTCCAGCATGGTCGAGACAATCGTATCAGGATCGAGAGCGCTGGAGATCTGCTGGGCGATGGTCGAGAGAATGGACAACTGCTCCATGCGCGCGCTGAGCGCTTCCTGCGTCAGCACGAACAGGCGCGTATCCAGGATGTGCCAGGCGACCTGGTTGCTCGCCATTTCGAGTACCTGCCACTGATGATCGGACAGGCGCACCGAATTCGAGTCGCTGAGCAGGATCAAACCCAGCAGATCGTAGTGGGAGAGCAGCGGGATCACGGACAATAGTTCGCCATGGTCGCCGATCAGCGCCTGCATCGGTTCGGACAGACCAATGTCTGTGCGTTTGAAGTGGCGCAAGCGCTGGTATTCCGGCTGTCGCATCTGCGCGAGTTCCGGCACGCTATCGAGGATCAGCGTGCCGCTGTTCGCAACGTCGCCGTATAGATCGAGCGGCTGCGGCTCGCCTGTGCCCACCTGGGTGTGCGCCAGCGCCAGCGTAACCTTGCTCATGTTCGCCATCTGGCGCAGGACTCGGATCATGTCCTGCAAAACGCTGTCCATCGACAGGTTGGACGTCGAGATGTGCGCAAGATGCGTCAATTGAGCCATCTCGAACGCGTAATTCTCCATCACGGCGAACCAGTCGAGCGTTTCATATAGATTGGCGGTGTTGGACGCCAATTGTCCTAAGAGACTGCGTTCTGCTTCGTTAGGCGTATGATCCTGCGCAAAGTAGAGGCGTAACACACCCAGCGCACGGTTGGCGAGATGCAGGCCAAGCTCGGTCAGGGTCGCGTAGGGGCCGCCAACGGCCAGCTCCGGCGTTTCGGCATCTGGCGCGTCGCCGGGCCGGATGAGCCGAAAAGGCGGCGGATTGACGCTGGCTGTATACGGTAACTGAGGCCACTGAGGCGCGTATTGCGCCGCACTGCCCGATGCGCGCGCCAGCTTGAGACTCGACTGATCGGGTTCGACCAGAAAGATCGCCGCGCCATCCGCAGGACTCAGGCTGGTGGCCGTCTCCAACGCAATTTCAAGCGCCTGCTCTTTTTCGAGCGATTCCAGGATCTGGCGGCTGGCGGCTTGCAGGGTCTGCGCGCCGTGCAGGAGCTGCTTGAGCTCGGCAATTTCGGCCTGGAGCTTTTTCTGCGCCAGCGCATCCTCAGCGCTGCGATGCAGATAGAGCGCCACGACGGCCAATCCGCAGACGAGCAGCCAGCCGAATTCACGACTCAGCGCGAGGGCTGCCAACGGCAATACGATGGTGAGAGCGCTATCTGCCGCCAAGAGCTGAGGCGAGTAGCCCAGGACGAACGTATCTTGCGCTTCGGGCGGCAGCAGCCAGTGCCACGAAGCCAGGCGTACGACCAGCCCGACGAGGACAGCGATCAAGAGCGTGAGAAGCGTGCCTGCGTCAAGCATCTCGACCGGCAAGGAGATTGACAATAGGCGGAGGATCAGCAACGCACCGAGAATTCCCGGCAGCAGCATGAGCCAGTAGAAACTAATCTGCCGAAGCGCTGCATTGAAATCCGGCGCGGATGCCTGCGCACGCTGTATCACAAACGCGAGCGGCGCGCTCAAAAGCGCGACCACCAGCGCGGCGGCCTCGCCGAAAGCCAGCGCCACGATCAGAATGACAGGCGCGGTCAGACCCGCCCACAAGACGCGCCGATCGCGATCCGTGCCGCTCAGCAAGCCGCTGATCAAGAGCAGGCTCAAGGCCCAGGCCAGCAGCGCAGGCACCGTGATCGTCATATGAGCGTACGCGAGTAGCACATAGACAAGCGTCAACAATGCCAGCGCAGCGCCCAAGTACGTGGTGAGTTGAGATACAGCCGCGGCAGGTGGTAAATGAAGATGAATGGCGGGTTTGGAGGCGTTATATTCCTGCGTCATCAGTGTCGTAAGATTGATTTACAATCGAAATAAGGCTCATAATAAATTATACATTTATCTTTTGTTCATGACAATCACAAAGTTTTCTTCACGAAGTTTCGAATTCCTCACGCGGCAAATGATAGTAGGTCGCGAGGGTTTCTGCCGTTCGATTTTCCTAACCATATAACGATATATTTCTGTCTCAAATTGCGGTTATTTTTATTGAATAGGCATATTAAGTTTTAACTTGCTTAATACTCCTGCAATAAGACTGGGCTGATTCAACCCGTCAGTTGGCTCGGAATAAGAACTTGACAAGCCCTCCATTCATAGCTACTATTCATTCCGATTATCGGAAATGGGGCTATTGCGAAATTCTGTAAGCCATTGCTATACTCTTTCGCACTTAGGCCGTGGAAGCTTTGTCTGGGGTAAATGATGATCGTTCGTGAAGTCACCCATGTATCGTTAGATTCTTTTCGCGAGCGGACTAAGGGTAAGAAACTAGTCCTCCTGTATCCCTGGACAAATTATCGTAATGTATTTTTGAATTACTATCTTCAGACCAATGGCCAGGACCTGCTCTATTATCGAATCACCGCCGAGCAAAACACCCTCCATCTGTGGTTACAAGGTGTCGTCAGTGAATTCGGATCGACAATCAAGGGTTTTGGTAAGAATCTTGATACAGCCCTCGAAGGGATTGATCCGAAACGACTGGGTCAGGCCCTTGCGGAAGACCTGAAAGCCCACAGCAAAAAATCACCCCTCATCTTCTACATCGACGAATTTGATCGCATTCCGTTTGACGATGCGATGAGTACGTTCTTCACCGAACTGATCGGCAGCCTGCCCGCGAACGTCCAGATTGCGCTGAGTTCCCGGTTGTTGACTCACCAACCTTGGTACAGTTTCGTTGAACAAGGTGATGCCCTGGTCCTCGGTACCGAACGTCGCAAGGACGATTTGATCTTCCGCGTCGAGGAGTCGGTCAAGCCTCAGCTCGAAGTCTACGCGCTTGGCAGAGGTCACGTCCTCGTCAACGGTGTGCCAATCACGAACTGGGACGGCGCGCTGCCGAGAAACTTGTTCTTTTATTTCATGGATAACCCGCTCGTCACTCGTGACGAGATTTTCTCGACTTTCTGGCCCGAATTGCCGGTCAAAGATGCCACCAATGTGTTCCACGTGACCAAACGCAAGATCAGCGAACGCATTGGTATGAAGGTGGACGATCCCGGCAGCTACGAGTTGACTCAATACGGCAGCGGCTTCTACACACCGAGCGAGAAACTTGTCCGCCATTACGATGTAAACGATTTCGAAACCGCTGTCGAACGTGCGCTCCTGACGATGGATGACCGCGAAGAAGTCATGCTGCTCAGCCGTGCCATCGACCTCTATCAGGGGCCGTTCCTGCAGGGGCTAGAGATGCCGTGGATGGTCGAGCGCCGCGCCCGGCTGCGTACGCTCTACGGCCAGGCATTGATCAGCATCGGTCGTATTGCCAAGCGTCGTGACGAGCAAGAAAAGGCTCTTGGCCTGTTCCTGCGCGCGCTCAAAGAGATTCCGGATCGCGAAGATATTCACCGCGAAGTGATGGCCCTGTACCTGCAGATCGGTATGGTTGAAGACGCACGTGCCCATTACCAGCGTTTGGTGAAGCATCTCAAGGACACGCTCAACATCGAGCCGTCACTGGAGACGCGCAATCTCTACAGCCTGATCGAACAGCGGCTGTAATCAAAATACGCTCGCAAATGAAGCGCCCGGCATTCCACCGGGCGTTTTGTATTCTCAGACGATCTCGTCGCCGCTGATTTCGCGGAAGCCCTGGCCGTAAGCGGCATGCCCCTGGCCGATGACGAGGAAGGCCTTCTCATCCGCCTGGCGCACGACGCGGCGCAGCGCCCCGACCTGCTGCCGCCCGACGGTCACGAACAGCACGCCGCGATCCTTGTGCGTAAACATCCCCTGCCCGTGCCACGACGTAACGCCGCGTCCCATCTCCTGAATAATCGCCTGTGCGACGACATCCGGATAGTCGGTAATGACCGTGGCTGTGCGAATGACGCTGGGGCCTTCGAGCACGTAATCGGAGACCGCCCCACCCACGAACAGCGCGACGATGGCGTACAACGCGCCTTCCCAGCCAAAGACGATGCCCGCCAGCACCACCACACCGCTATCCGTGTACAACGTGCTGCTGCTCAGCGGAATGCCGTACTTCACCTGCAGGATACGGCCCAGTGTCGACGTGCCGCCGAGAGTACCACCCGCGCGGAAAACCAGCCCACCGCCGATGCCACCGACCACGCCCGCATACAGCGCATTGAGGAAGACATCGTCACTCAATGCGTGCCCGGCAAGCACAGGCATGAGCACGTCGATCAACACCGAATAGAGCGCCACCGCGAACAACGTGGCGATGATCGAGCGCCAGCCGCCCAGCACGCGGTATGCGAACAGTTGGATCGGGATGTTGCCGAGCAGCACGAGCAGGCCGATCGGCGCGCCGCCAACCAGGTGACTGATGATGATGGCAAGGCCGGAAACGCCGCCAGGCGCAATATTGAACGGCACCTCGAAAACGATCACGGCGATCGCCGAGACCAGAGTGCCCAGCCCAATCAGAAGCACCTCGGATGTGATTTTGAGCCACTGAACCTTCTGCCGGGTTTTCACACGCCTGTCCTTTCGCAATGATTCAAGCCTAGCGAAAGCGCTCATCGCGCGCCAGAGGCAGAATCATAATTATTCCTTGGAGATGCCGAAATCAGGTATCATCAGGGGTAAAGAGACATTCATTCAGAGTCATAAACGAGGTTTACGATGGACGTAGTAATCGTTTCGGCGGCGCGAACGCCGGTCGGCAAACGCAATGGCTGGCTGCGCGATATCCACCCGGTACGCCTGGGAGCGAGCGCGCTCTGCGAAGCGCTGGCACGGGCGAATCTCGATCCGTCGCTGATCGAGCACGTGATCATGGGCTGCGTCAGCCAGGTGAGCGAGCAAACTTTCAATCTGGCGCGCAACGTGACGCTCGACGCCGGTCTACCGATCGAAGTCCCGGCAACCACGGTCGATTTCCAATGCGGCAGCAGCCAGCAGAGTGTCCATCTGGCAGCGGCGATGATCGCTTCCGGGCAGGCGGAGATCGTGCTGGCGGGCGGCGTCGAGAGTATGTCTCGTGTGCCGATGGGATCGAGCCTGGTCAACGGTCAACCGTTCACCGACCGCATCATGGATGCCTACAACATGATCCCCCAGGGGCTGGCTGCCGACGAAATCGCGCAGAAGTGGGGCGTCTCACGCGCGGAAGTCGACCAGATCGGCTACGAAAGCCACGTCAAAGCGGCGAAAGCCACCGCCGAAGGCTGGCTCTCGGCGGAAATCGCACCGCTGGACGGCGTCGACGACGAGGGCAAGCCGCTCCTTGTGACGCAGGATCAGGGCTTCCGGGCCAACGCCTCCCTGGAAAAAATGGCGACTCTGCAACCGGCTTTCAGCACTGAGGGTGTGACCACTGCCGGCAACAGCAGCCAGATCAGTGACGGCGCGGCTGCGCTGGTCTTGATGAGCCGCGAGAAAGCTGCGCAACTTGGCCTGAAGCCGAAGGCGCGCCTCGTCAGCACGGTCACCGTCGGCAGCGATCCGCACCTGATGCTGACCGGCCCGATCGAGGCAACGCGCAAAGTCCTGGCCCGCGCCGGGATGTCGCTCGAACAGATCGATCTGTTCGAGGTTAACGAGGCGTTCGCCGCGGTCATCGGCATGTGGCAGCGCGAGATCGGCGCCGACATGAGCCGCGTGAATATACACGGCGGCGCCATTGCGCTCGGCCATCCTCTCGGCGCGAGCGGCGCTCGCCTGATGACGACGCTGATCCATGCACTCGAAACGCACGACAAGCGCTACGGCCTGCAGACGATGTGCTGCGGCGGCGGCATGGGCACGGGCACGATCATCGAACGGCTCAATTAATCCGGCTGCGCGCCAGCCTCCGGCGCTTCGAGCCAGACGGTGCGCGTCGGGAAGGCAATCTCCAGGCCGTGTTCGGCCAGCATGCGCATGATGCGAATGTTGATTTCGGACTTGAGCGTCTGCAAGTCTTCCCAGCGCACGACCTTGACCAGTCCCAGCGCCAGGATGTCGAGCGAGCTGGCGCCGAACTCGACAAACTCAACCAGGACGGTTTCGGGCACGACTTTCTCGTGCCCTTGCAGCATTTCGCGCAGCGCGGCCAACAGCGCCTCCATTTGATCGGCAGTCGTGCTATAGGTGACGCCGATCGTCATGCGCAGTTGGCGGCGGCGCAGTCGTGACCAGTTCGTGATCGGGTGATTGGCCATGAACTGATTCGGCAGCAGCACCAACGAACGATCGCGCTTGCGCACGCGGGTGCTGCGCAGGTTGATATCCTCGATGAATCCCTCGATGTCTTCGACCTGTATCAGGTCGCCGACCTTGTAGGTCGAGTCGCTGATGATGGCGACGTAGGCGATCATGTTGGCGAGCGAATCTTGCGCCGCCAGCGCGACCGCCAGGCCGCCGAGGCCAAGCCCGGCCAGCACCCCGCCGAGGTCGTAGCCCAACTGCTGCGCGATGACGACCACGGCAAAAGCCACGATGATCACGCGAATCACCTGGCTCGAAAAGCGTGTGATCGTCTCGTCAAGGCGCGAGGTGGTGTTTTCGGCCACGTGGATGAAATAGGCGCCGAGCGAGCCTGCCAGCCGGTACAACGCCCAGAAGA
>JADLAY010000069.1 GCA_020849765.1 Anaerolineae bacterium | reverse complement strand
TGGTCCAAACTGCCGCCCGCTCAGCCGAAGGGTGTCACCAACACGCCCGCGAACACGCCGGAAAGCCCATTCGCGCCGCGCGTCATGCAGCCGCGCCCGGAGGGCACTGCCGCCTCCGCCAAGCCGGACGAGGCGAAAACGGATCGGCCTGCGGCGGCGGGGCCGACAAGCTGGCAGGATCGCATGGCGGCCCTGCGCGGCACACTGCCGGGTTCGGATGCGGACCAGGAGAAGAAAGATGAACCGGCGGCCAGCCTGGATAAGCCAGCAGCCGCCAGTGCCCAGAGCACGCCGTCGAGTGTGCGCCCGCGTCCGTTCGAGCCGACCAAGTTCACGGAAGAAGAGCGCAAACCGCCGCGTATCGTGCCAATGGACGAAAATGACGAGGATGAGGACGACGAAGACGATGTGAAGCCGACGATGGGCAGCACTGCCGGGCCATCGCCGACGCCGTTTGCGCCGCGCAAGCCGATCACGCAGTCGACTGTCTTCGGCAAACCGGATAATGCGCCGCCTGTGATCAGCCGTCCGGCGGTGACCACACCGCAGCAAACAACGCCGTCAGCCCCTGTCGCGCCGCCACGACCGACGCCCGCCACGCCCAGTGCGCCTGCGGCCTCGGCAGCGACGACGACCGGCGTGACCGCGGCCAGCAGCGAACCGCCTGCGCCGCCTGTACGCAAGCGCAGCGAATGGCGCGATCCTGATCCCGGCACGCTGCTGGCGACCGGCATGGATCAGGAGCTCGATCATGCCCTGCTCTTGCAGCGCGCCAAGACGATCGAGGAAACACTCGACGCGTTCGGTGCGCCAGGGCGCGTGGTCGAAGTCCGCACCGGCCCGGTCATCACGCAGTTCGGCGTCGAGCCGGACTATCTGACCGTGCGCGGCGGCAAGAAAGTGCGCGTCAAGGTCGGCACGATCGCGCAGCTCGATAAAGACTTGCAGCTGGCACTGGGTGCGAAATCGATCCGTATCGAAGCGCCGGTGCCGGGCAAGGGTTACGTCGGTATCGAAGTGCCGAACGAGCAGGCCAGCATCGTGCGTTTGCGCGACGTGATGGAGAGCGAACAGTTCAAGCGAATCAAGTCGTCGCTCAGCATCGCGCTCGGCCAGGGCGTGGACGGCACGCCCGTCGCCGCCGATCTGTCGTCGATGCCGCACTTGCTGATCGCAGGTACGACCGGTTCCGGTAAATCGGTCTGCGTCAACTCGATCATTGCCAGCTTGCTGCTGACGAACACGCCCGACCGGCTCAAGTTCATCATGGTCGACCCCAAGCGCGTCGAATTGACGGCCTACAACGGCATCCCGCATCTGGTGGCGCCGGTGGTCGTCGAGTTGGAGCGCATCGTGGGTGTGCTCAAGTGGGTGACGCGCGAGATGGACGAGCGCTACCGCCGCTTCAGTGCCGCGGGCGCGCGCAACATCGACGACTTCAACAAGCATCTGCCAGGCGGCGAAACTCAGATGCCCTACATCGTCGTCATCATCGACGAGTTGGCCGACCTGATGATGCTCGCACCGGAAGAAACCGAGCGCGTCATCACCCGTCTGGCCGCGCTGGCCCGCGCGACCGGCATCCACCTGGTCATCGCTACGCAGCGCCCGTCGGTCGACGTCGTCACCGGTCTGATCAAGGCCAACTTCCCGACTCGTATCGCCTTCGCGGTGGCGGGCAGCGTCGACAGCCGCGTCATCCTCGACCAGCCGGGCGCAGAACGCCTGCTCGGTCGTGGTGACATGCTCTACATGAGCAGCGACTCGCCAGCCCCGCAGCGTTTGCAGGGTGTGTTCGTCTCGGATACCGAGATCAGCAACATCACGCGCTTCTGGCGCCAGCAGATGGACGACACCGATCGCGCGGCGGCGGGCCGTTTGAACCTATCGCAGTTCGCGCTCGACGAGATGGCGAAAGAGAACACGCGCAGCAGTGGCGGCGGCTTCGGCAACGGCCAGATGCGCCAGCAGGCGTTCTGGGATCGCGAATCCGGCCCCAGTTCGTTCGTCTCCAGCCGCGAGCCGGATGACGATGAGGACCTGGGCGAAGGCGAAGATGAGATGTACGACGAAGCCGTCAAGCTGGTGCGTACGCTCAAGAAGGCCTCTGTCTCGCTGCTGCAGCGGCGTCTGCGCATCGGTTACACGCGCGCCGCCCGCCTGATCGACCTGATGGAAGAGAATGGCGTCATCGGCCCGGCACAAAGCGGCAGTACGCCGCGCGAAGTGATCGGGTAGGCGTTCACAAGTTCATGCACGAACGGGGCAGGTCGACGATCTGCCCCGTTTTGATTCCTGTGGCAAAGCTGAGGGGCTTTCGCCGCGCATTCGAATCCGAGTATGATCTTGACTGAGATCTCCGCATCACCCTGGGGGGCAATATGTGCTCGCGATCCCGTTTCTTACTACTGGCTCTCGTGCTCTTGCTGCTTCCAATCGTGGGGACAGCCCTTGCGCAAGACGACGCGCCTGTCATCGTCCAATCCACCAATAACCTGCTCGCCCTCGACGCGACCAGCGGCGACACGACCTCACTGACGGACTTTGTGCCGCCCGCTGCCGCCGGACTGGCCGCCATCTCGCCGGATGGGACGTCGATCGTCTACACGGTCATTCCGCCGAATGTGGTCGAGACGCTCCAGCGCGTGGGCGGTGTCGGCGGTGGGGCCTTGCCGGTCGACATCTGGCAGATCGACATCGCGTCAGGCATCGCTTCGCCGGTGGCCACGCAGCCGGATGATGCCTCGTTCCTGGTCGACGGTGTGCCCGATAAGGGCGTCTCGCGCTCGCTGCCGACCTGGTCGCCCGACGGCATGGCCATGGCATGGACGGAGCTTCTCCTCCCCGAAGGCACGAACCAGTTGATCGTCTACGATTTGACGACGGGCGAAAGCGCGGTCGTCACGGATAGCATCCCGCCATCGGTCGGCGTGCCTTCGCCGCCGGATGTGCGCTGGGGCGAGCCGGGCATCCTCGTGCGTTCGACGCAATTCATCAACGGCGGCAGTTTCATGCAAGATCAACTGCTGCTCTATGCGCCCGATGGCACGCCGCTTTCGACCATCCCGATCGGCACGCAGAGCCAGTTCCCGCTGACGTACATCTGGCTCTACGACGTCAACACGCCGGTGATCGGCGTGCTCTTCAACGATCTGCGCTGGATCACGATCGAGCCGATAACGGGTACGATCCAGGCGCTGGACGGCGCTCCGGAACTCTACAGCCTGCTGGCCGGTGGCGCGTCGATGCGCATCCGCCTGATCGAGTGGTCGGAATCCGATTACACGTGGGGCATTTATACGGCGAATGAGCGGGAAATCGGACGCTTCTCGCAGAATGTCTTCAACCCTGACTCGTTCAGCGTTTCGCCGGATGGCACTAGCGCTGCCGTGGTACCATCAAATCTCAATGCGGGTGTGCTGCCGGATACGGTTTTCATTTACCGCCGCGATGGCGATATCAGCGGCTACCCGATTGGTGAGCGCGGCGGTTACAACGTGGCGCAGGTCGTCTGGGGGCCGACTGCCTGGCTCGTCTCGCGAGCGGGCGACGTGGAAGTCCCCACCTCGTGCAATGCGCTGCCGACGCGCTTACGTGTGGGCGATCTGGCACAGGTGCTGCCCGGTGAGCCGAACAATCTGCGCAGTGTGCCCAGTCTGGCCGGGCGCGTCCTTGGCATCATCCCAGGTGGAGCGCAGTTCCAGGTCGATGGCGGGCCGGAATGCGGCGATGGTTTCACCTGGTGGCTGGTCAATTACAACGGCGTCATCGGCTGGACAGCCGAAGGCAATGCGACTGACTACTGGGTTGAACCGGTAGCCGCAGGCTAAAGAAAACGGAGGGCGTCTTGCCCTCCGTTTTTCATTTACGGACAGGTGAGCGTGTTACCCAAGGAGGGGAAGGCCCAACTGCTCGATGAAATATCGACCGCGCCACCGCCCGGAATGCCGATGCGGACCGTGCCCGCGCCCGGCTCGCTGATGACAGCGTCGTAGTAGTTCTCAGCGGTAGTCGCCCAGCCGAGACCATCGTGCACGATCGGGTCGTTGGCCCAGACCTTGCCAAAGCCGAGCACCGGCAAGATCAACGAAGCATCCGGCGGCGTGCCTGTGGCTTCGGGCAGCGCATCATAATCGGCCTGTGCGACGGTCTTTACGCTGCCGCTATCCCGCCCGAACAGGACGTAGATCTGCTGAGTGTCCGAGCGCCAGACCATATAACCCGTCTGGAAGCACTGCAGCGAGGCCCCTACCGTCTCCGGCAGCGTCTCGACGGTGGCCGTTGGTTCTTCCGGCACTGTAGTCGGCACCGCGGGCACCGTTGTCGGCGATTCGGGTGTGGCTGTGGGTGCTTCGGGCGTCGCGGTGGCAGGCAGCGACGTCGAGACAGGCGCCTGCAGCGTCGCGGGGTACGGCGTCGGGAAGGCGATGTCGACCGTCCAGCGGCCGTCCGGCTGCCGCGTGACGTTGCCACCGCCAGGCAGCGTGAAAGCGATCACCGTGCCATCCGGATTGATCGTGATCTGCATCTGGTGGCCGAGCTCCTGCGTGTAGGCAAAACCCAGGCGTCCACTCAGTCCGAAGCCGTTCCAGACCTTGTTGAAGCCCATGATCGGGAAGCGGCGCCCCGCGGGCGCAGTGCCCGGATAAGTTTCCTGCAGCGCGCCGTAGGACGACACAGGATAGCGCAGCATCTCGCCGGTCGAGTTGCCGATGTAGACGTAGATGTCGCCAATATCACCGCGCCAGAGCATGAAGCCGCCATCAAACCACTGGAATGACCCCGTAGCAGCAAAGGTGACCGGCCCGCTCAAGGTCGCGGTCGGCGTGAAGGTCGGCGTCGCCACCGGCGTGAGTCCGCCCGGCAGTGTCCACTGGCGGCCATTCGTCTGCGTGACAAAGCGGCCATCCGGCAATTGGAACGACCACGTATCGCCGTTCGGGAGCTGGCGGGCGACCATCAGATAGCCGTCCTCGGCGGTCGTGGCCCAACCCAAACGCTGGCGCACTTCTGCGAAATTGCTCCAGACACGCCCAAAGCCGTTATCGGGGCGGAGGTGTCCCGGCGGCGGCGTGTCGGTGCGGTTGATCGGGAGCAAGCCGTAGATCAGGTTCGGGATGACGGCGATCTCACCCGCCTCACCACCGAGGCTGAAGTAGACCCAGATGTCGCTCGTATCGGCGCGCCAGAGCATGAAGCCGCCGTCGAACATCTGGATGGTGGACCCGATGCTGGGCTCGCTGCCGGTGAAGGTCGCGGACGGCGACACGGTCAGAGTCGGCGACGGTGTGTAGGTGGCGGTGTAGGTCGGCGTCGGGCCGGTTGGCGTGGGCGTGAACGTGTTGACCGGCGTCGGCGGGTAGTAATCCGGTGCGATGCGCCATTGGTTACCACTGCCGTAGACGTAGCGCCGATCCGGCAGGCTGAAGCCGACGATATTGCCGCCGCTTTCGACCAGCCCCATCGTATAGCCTTGTTCGCTGCCAATGGCATAGCCGATGCGACTGCGAACGTCCTCGAGGTTGCGCCAGATGCGGCCAAAGCCGCCCTCGGGCACGAGGCGCCCGGAGGGCGCGGTGAAACCACGGATCAGTGGGAGATTGGCATACTGCGCGTTGTTGTAGATGGTCAACTCGCCGCTGTCGCCCCCGATGTAGACACGGACTTCACCGTTATCGGCGCGCCAGACCATGAAACCGTGTTCGAACGGCTGGAACGTTGCACCGGTCGACAGTCCCGGGTTGCCGGTCGAGGTGGAAGTCGGCGTCGCGTCGATTCCGAGCCACGTGCCGTCGAGGTTGACGCGCAGCAGACGGTTGTCCCAGAGTGTCATCGTGAAGAAGGTGCCGAACGAAGGCTGCTGGAAAAAGATGTCGTAACGACCCTCTTCGGGACTGGTGGCCCAACCCAGAGCCGTGCGCACGTCCGAGAAGTTGTACCAGACGCGCGCCATGCCGAACCAAGGCACATAACGCCCCGCTGGCGGGATTTCCGTGCTCGTATCAGGAATCGGTAAGTTGCCGTACTGGCTCAGAAGATAGCTGGTTACGTGGCCATCGTTGCGGAAGACGTAGATGGTGCCGCTGTTCGAGGCCCAGATCATGAAGCCGTTTTCAAAAGTGCGGTACGTCGCGGAGGTGAAGTAAGTGCCATTCGGATTTTGAACCGCGCCCGTCGGGCCGCTCTGCGGAGCGCCCGGTACACGCAGCGTTTGCCCAACGTAGATGGTGGTGCTTGATAGACAATTTCCGCGGACGAGTTCATCCAGGCTGACGTTGTTGGCGCGGGCGATCCGGCTCAGGCTGTCGCCGCGCTGAACCACGTAGGTTCCCCAATCGGTGCGCACCTGGCACTGCGCCGCAGCGGGCGCCGCGACCGAAATAGCCAGCGCGATGAGTAGGATCAGGACAATAGCGCGCAGGATGTATTTCATGGTCCCCCTCGGCTCTCTATGAGTAGATAAGCGACGACTCGCGTCTAATTCGCTCTAACTATAACCCGAAACTCGCGAGGGCGTAATCGGGTTCGTAATCAGGCATTCAGCGGAGGGGAAGCGTCAGCTAGCAGCCAAAGGGGGCATTTCTGACCCCAATCTCACAAAAATGCGCCAGAAAGCGAGCTTGTCACAGCCTTCTGGCGCACAGTTTGACCAGTGATGCGATTGGCGTTGGTTCAGCGTTATGGCGATTCACTCGCAGCCGGGCATTTCCGGCTCGGTGCGTTTGGTGTCGGCGATGAGCGTCACCGTGTGATGGGTGCGGAACAGGCTGTACTGTCCCGGCCTGCCCGGAATTTCGTTGAGCACGTTTTCCGTCTGCATAACCGACAACCAGAGCGGCATATCCCAGTGCGTCGTCGGGTCGCTGGCACGGATGCTCTGTTCAGAGATAAGGATGTTCTTCTCGTAGAGCGAGAGCAGCGTGCGCACAAACGCATCGCGCTCTGCCAGCACCTTGCAGCAAATCGGCGCGTCGAGTTCGAGCGAGATGCCCTTGGTGCGAAAATCGCTCATCGGGTTGTCGTATTCCTGCACCGCCGCCGCGTCGTTCGCGAGCAGATATTCGACCGCGCGCTGGAAACTCATCATGCGGTCGAAGTTGCGGAGGCGTTTGTGCAGGCTGCCAAGCGGGCACCAGGTGAAGCCACGAAAGCTGGTGAACTGCTCGATGCTGACGATGATGCGGCGCACCATGTCGGCGGTGTCCGGCTCCTGGCGCTCCAATTCGGAGAGCGAGACGCCTTCCCAGTTTTGCTCCGCGATCTGGGTCAGCTCGTCGCCGCCCATTTGAATGTCCGGCTGAATCTGATAATCCGCGCGCAGCTTGATCACGGGCACGAGGTCGTCGGGGTTGTGGCGGTGGGGCACCAGTTCGCGCGCCAGCACCTCTTCGCGGACGAGGCAGTCGATCCAGTTCGAGCGCCACTCGTCGCCGTAGTTCATGCCGGGCAGATCGAGTTCGCGGTCGGTCGCCAGGCCCTTGAGCAAGAAGCCGTAGTTGACGTACTCCCAACCGCGCAGCCGCAGCGTGTTGGCCACGCGCAGCGTGATGCGGTCGCGCACCAGCCGCGTCTTTTCGACGACGGGATGCGTGACGTCCAGCTTGACCGAGCCATTGGCGCCGGTCTCCAGAATGCCGACCGCAATCGCCTGCGCGACCAGATCCTCACCGCGCGCCGCCGAGACGACGGCATTCACGTGCAGGAGCTGCCCGATCAGCGCCTTGCGGCTGATCTGCTTGCGGCCTTTGATTTGCGCCAGGCGGTCGAACTGGATGATCACGCTCGACCACTGCGATGGCGTGAAGGCGATCACCGGCTCTTCTTCGTCATCCGGCTCGAATGTGGTCACCGGCGGCGCACCGAAATTACGATGCATTTGCAGCGGCGTGAAGTCTTCCACGTACTCGATCAGCATGTTGGGATTCGACTCGAGCTGGCGGCTGAGACTGCTGCGCACGCTCCACAGGATGACCTGCTTGCCACGCTGGCGCAGGGACTTGATGATCTCGTTGAAATCGCGGTCGCCACTGGCGACGATATAGATATCCGCGGCGTCATCGTGGCTGGAGTCAGTGATGATGTCCTTGGCGATCAACATGTCGGCGCTGTTCTTGCCCGGCAGGTTGAACATCGGGTAGATGTTCGCCATCATCAGGCGGCTTGGCGCCTCGTCGGCCACCTCGCGCCCCAGATGATCGACCAGCGGCGGCAGGCTGCCACGCTGGCCCCACGGCGCATAAGCCGCCATCTTGACGACCTGCCCATGAGCCTTGGCCTGCGCCACCATGCCGTTGATCAACTCGTCGAGGTTGACGGTGAAGCCCGCCTCGTTGAGGCTGATGGCGATGTTCTCGAAGTCGATGTAAACGGCCACGTTCTTGGTCTGCTGAATGCCGAGCAAGGACTCCAGCGGCTGGAAAATGACCTCGTCAGCAAATTCCGTGCCCGTCAGCACGTCCTCGGAACCCCACATACGCACGCGTGCGTTGCGCGTCGTGCGAATGCGGCGCACCAGCGGGATCAAGTCGTTGTTGGTTGTCGCCAGGATCAACTCGTCGACCGGTTCGGGATCGAACGAGAAATAGTGCATGATCAAGGCGTCGGCAAGATTAGCGCGCTCCGGCACCTGGAAGGTGTCGTAGCCCGCCGTCCGAAAGATGATCTGCGGGTCAAGCGCGTTGCTCGTCTTGCGCCGGGCTTTCTGCGCCGTCCAATCCGCGACGGCGACCGAGCGCAGCTTATCCGGGCTCACCAAACCGGCAGCCAATGCCGCGCCGCCGCGCAGTCCCACAGCAAGTTCTTGCAGATCCAGGGCAATCCCGTGTTTACGAAAGTGCTCTTGAAGATCGTCGACATCGACGATTAAGTAGGCAGCCATACACCCTTACCTAAAAAAGATAAACCACCTGAACCTGATGGACGGTGGTTTGATACTTGCTGCTTCGATGACAGCTTGTTCTGCTGGCGTCTCAATTTAGCCATCGAAAGTTTTCGCAAGAACCACTTTTCCACAAAACAACGGCTCGCGTATTCTCCGATCATTTTATCAGTCACACATTGTCGGATCAATTGTCAGTAAGACATAAGATGGCACTCAACAGATATGGGTATTATGAATGAAGATCATGAAAACCAGTTTAAGGTTTTCGCAACCAGGCCTTCATCCCCGCGGTTGATTAAACGTTTAATGTAATTGATTCCTCCTTTTTGAGCAAGCTCCACAAGCATCAAAACTGGATTCAGCGCCGCTTGTTGAACGCCCCGACAAGACGCGCCACCCAATCCTCACGAATATAACCGTGATCTCTGTACCAGACATAAGTATCTTCCAGGCTATTACGCATGGAGATCTGCGGTTCACCCAGGCGCTGCCATGCTTTATCGAACTGAAAGTAGATGAATTCCGCCCCCAGCCGCGTCTGATTGGCATCTACCGGCATCCGGATGCCCATTTGGCGGGCAAGATCGATGACGGAGGCCATCAAGGGCAGGAGGCTGGCCGGGATGGGCAGCGCCGGGCGCGGCACGCCGACGACATCGGCGATGGTAGCGAACCAGAAGTGATACGGATAATTGGCCGTGCCCAGGATGTAGCGTTGGCCCGTTTCGCCGACTTCGGCGGCGCGCACCTGCCAGCGGGCGATGTCGCGCACATCGGTCACGGCCACACCGCCAGGCGGGACGGGGATCAACCAGCTCAGACGGCGCGTCTTGACGACGAAATCGCCAGAGATCAGGTTGAGATCGCCAGGGCCAACGACGACGACGGGATTGACCGTCACCACATCCTGGCCCGCAGCCACCGCCTCGGCGACGGCGCGCTCGGCCAGGACTTTGCTGTAGCCATAGGGAAACTGCTTGGGCGACCGGTTGAACGTGTCATCCTCGCCGGCAGGCTGGCCGTAGGCACCCGGACCGATGGCCGCAGCGCTCGATGTGAAGACGACACGCCGTACCCCGGCATCACGCGCGGCCTGGAGGACGAGCTGCGTCCCGCGCACGTTGGCGTCAAACAGCTTATCCACGTCGGCGCGCCAGTAGTCGGCGACAGCGGCGACGTGAAAGACCCAGTCACATCCGTCACAGGCTACCCGCAGTGCCTCCGCATCGAGAATGTCGCCGAGGACGGACTCATAGGTGACGCCAGCCAGCGCGTCAAGCCGCGAGGTCGAGCGATGAAGCACGCGCACCTCGTGCTCAGCCTGCGCCAGCGTCCGCACGACGTGCGACCCGACAAAACCCGTGCCTCCTGTGACCAACGCCCTCATCGTCCGCGTCTCGATTCTGTCCACATACTCCCGCGACAAAGCGAGCATAGCCCACCTGGACGCCAAACGCCACGTTCAACTCGCCGGTTTCCTTCGATTCTGCCGGAAAGAAAAATCGATCGTTTTGCGTTAAGCTCCTGATCATTGGAAGCGAGAGGATGAGCACATGGGGCAACGCGGAAGCGACACAATCACGCTGAATGATGGACAGTTCTATTATGAAGAAGCAGGCAGTGGCCAGGCAGTCGTCTTTTTGCATGCCGGGATCGCCGACTGCCGCATGTGGGATGCTCAATTTGACGCCTTTTCGGCGGACTACCACGTCGTACGTTACGACATGCGCGGCTTTGGACGCTCATCCACGCCGACGGCGCCCTATGCTCATGTCGCCGATCTGGTTGCGCTGCTCGATCACCTCGGCATCGAGCGACCAATCCTGATCGGCGCGTCGCAGGGCGGGCGCGTGGCGCTGGAGTTCGCGCTGCTGCATCCGGAGCGGACTGCGGCGCTCGTCCTGAGCGCGCCGGGAATGCGCGGCTATGATTTCTCCGATGCGGTCGCCAACTATGCCGAGGCCAACGATGCCGCCTGGGAAGCCGGGGATATCGCCCTGGCGACCGATCTTGACATGCGAATGTGGGTCGATGGCCCGCGCCGCCGCGAGGAGATGGTCGACGCGGACTTTCGGCAGCGAGCAAGACCGTTGGTGGAACTCGTCTACCATACGGCCTCGGTCGATGTCCCGGAGCAGCCGCCGGAACTCGCCATCGTCGACCGGCTGTCGACGATCCAGGCGCCGACGTTGGTGCTGGTCGGCGAATACGACGTGCCCGACTTCGTCAACATCGCCGGGATGGTCGCCTTTGCCGTCGAAAACGGCAGCAAGGCGATGATCGCAGGAGCGGCACATCTGCTGCCGATGGAGCGCCCGGAAGAATTCAACCGGCACGTCCTGGCCTTCCTGAAAGCTCTCCCACGATGACCCTCCCGCTCGAAGGCATCCGCATCCTCGACCTGACGCGCTTGCTGCCCGGCGGCCTAGCGACGCTCATGCTTGCTGATCTCGGCGCCGACGTGATCAAGATCGAGGCGCCCGATGGCGGCGACTATGCCCGCTGGATGCCGCCGCTGGTCGATGGCATGGGCGCCATGTTCCGCCTGCTCAATCGAAACAAACGCAGCGCGATCCTCGATCTCAAAGATGCGCAGGGGCAGGCCGCCTTCCATCATCTCGTGCACAGCGCTGACGTGATCATTGAGAGTTTCCGCCCCGGCGTGCTGGCGCGCCTCAACTGCGATGCCGACACGTTGCGCCGCCTCAATCCGCGCCTTGTGGTCTGCTCGCTGTCCGGCTGGGGCCAGACCGGCCCCTACGTCGATCGACCAGGGCACGATTTGAATTATGTCAGCCTCGCCGGGCTGCTGGGTTCGATGTTGGAACCGCAGCCGCTCGGCGGGCAGATCGCGGACATCGGCGGCGCTTACTGCGCAGTCGCAGCGATCCTGGCGGCGCTGCTGCAGCGCGTGCGCACGAACGAAGGCAGCATCCTCGATCTGTCGCTGTTCGAGAGCGCGCTGCCCTTCGTGACGATCCAATGGATGGAAATGCTCTACAACGGCAGCACAACCCTGACCGGGCGCTATGCCTGTTACGCTGTCTATCAGACTGCGGATCAGCAGCCCTGCGCGCTGGCTGCGCTCGAACCCAAGTTCTGGGCCAATTTCTGCCTTGCTGTCGAGCGCCCGGATTTGATCCCCTATCACATGGAAGCGGACAAGCAATCCTATCTGATTCAGGAACTGCGCCAGATCTTCGCCCAGAAGACGCGCGAGGCCTGGCTGGAGCAACTGGCGGATGCCGATTGCTGCTTCACAGCCATCACTTCGCCGGCAGCCGTCACCGACGATCCTCAGGTGAAGGCGCGAGCGGCCATGGGCCTGGCTGGGCACGATCAGCCGTGGATCGCCAGCCCGTTGCGCCTGGGGGCGTCGCCCGTCCCCATGACTCCGCCGCCCGGCTTCGGCGAGCATACGCAGCAGGTGCTGGCCGACGCGGGCTGGGCTACCATGGGTTCCCAACAGGACGATGTTTCATAAATCGACCGAATGTTAGTTCACTGTTAGGTTTTCGAGCCTATAGTCAGGATGATCGGCGCTCTATCGCCGCCCTTGTGCCGAGTCAGGCGTGAGGTTCTGTTGGGCACGTAAAAAATCCCCGCAGCGGGTGATTAATCTTACTATTTAGTCCGCCCAGTCGGTCTTATGCTGATATACTTATATTGTCCAGCAAGTTCCCATCAACCGGAGAAAAGGCCTATGCGAGTTTCACCACGCTTTATCCCGGCCCTATTCTTGATAACACTTATGTTGGCTGTTCCTCAAGCCATTCATGCACAGGAGGACCTGTGTACGGCCTTTGACGGTCGCGTCCTCTCCGACGTCGGCAGTCATTGTGCCAGCATGGGCGCTGAGGAAGTCTGCTATGGCTACGAGAGCGTGCGCACCGTCACTGACGGCCACAGCGATCCCATCGACGAAAACACCGAACTCGGCACGACCTCCTGGCTGGCGGGCACCCAGATCATCGACACCAGCCCGCTCGACCTGACCTCGCAAACCTACGGCGTCGCCGTGATCCGCACACGCGCCAACCTACCGGTCGGCTATCCCGCGCGCGATCTGGTCATCATCCCGATGGGCGGCGTCGAGATTGGCAACGGCGTACCGTATAACGCGGCGCTGCTCCTGCCTGAGGATGCCGAGGCGCTCCAGGTCGTCACGGCGGGCCCGGCCACGCTCTATGAAAGCCCGTCGACATCCAGCCCGGTTGCCGGAACGGTGCCGTCCGGGACGGTGTTCATCGCCGATGGCACGACGCCGGATCAAATGTGGCTGCGCGTCTACTACGAATATCCGGGCGATTACGCGACCAATGTCTCGGCCTGGATCAACCGTGCTGACCTGGAAGACGTGGACACGGATCTGCTGCCGTTCGCCTCACAGGGCAACCTGACGCCGATGCAGAAGTTCTATTTCAACAACGCGTTCGGCGACTCGCCGTGCCCAGGCACACCGGGCGGCGCCGTGCTGGTGCAATCGCCACAGGGTATCGGCACAGCCTTCACCGTCAACGACGCGGACATGGTGATCACGTCGTCCGTCGCGCTCAGCATCCGCGAACCCAACTTCATGGAACTGCGCGTGCTCGATGGGCTGGCCGTGCTGTGCCCGAATACGCCGAACGAATTCATCGTGCCGGAGGGCTTTGTCATCGAACTGCCGCTGAACACCCCACCCGATGTGCAAATTGCGGATCGGCTTTTCCACAGCTCAAGCCCAACCTGTGACTGGCAAAACTTGCGCTTGATGACCAACGCCGAACTGGAAGATTGGAGTCTGCTCGAAAACCTGCCGTCGAACATCCTCAACCAGCCCGTCGTTCTGCCGGAGATCCTTTGCCCGTCGGGCGTGGGTGCAACGTCGTGCGTGGTGTCGATCAATGACAGCGACACACGGAGCCTCGTGCGCGATTTGTGTGACGAAGGTTCTATATCGGGGCCGATCTGTGAACTTGTACGATCTGTACCCTAGGGCACAAAGGAAGATCCCAGGTTAACTTATGGACGTCGCGCAAATCATACGCCTGGTCCGCAAATGGGGTTGGTTGATGCTGATCGGGGCCATCATCCTCGGCGGCATCACCTTCATCATTCGCAGCGGGCAGCCCGCCGTCTATCAGGCGGAGACGAAGATCGCGATTGGTGGCTTCATTCAGTCGCCAAACCCGAACACGTCTGAAATCTATACCGGTCTTCAGCTTGCGGAGACGTACGCCGAGTTGGTGACGACCTCCGAAGTGCTGGAGGGTGCACTACGGACGCTCGACCTCGATACGAGTCTGGATCTGCTGCGCGAACGCATCGGCGTGCGCACGATCCAGAACACGTCGCTGCTCGTCATCACCGTCAAAGATACCAACCCGACGCAGGCCGCCGATCTTGCGAACGCGGTCGCCAACCAGCTCATCCTGAACAGCCCGACCAACCTGACGCCGGAGCAGCAGCAGCAGATCGACATCGCCAACGATCAGATCGCTCGTCTGCGCGACCAGCTCGAAAGTGCGGGCTTGCAGCAGCAGCTTCTGGATCAGCGGCGGGCGGCGACCAGCGACGCGGACGAGCTGGCGCAGATCGATTCGCAGTACACGGCGCTGACCGAGCAGATCAACCTGGCGTCGGCCACGATTGCGCAGTTCAACAGCACGATTTCGAGCCTGCAGCAGCGCACCAACTCGCTCGATATCGTCGAACCGGCCAACATCCCGACGGAGCCACTAGGCAGCAGCATCGTGATCGCGACCTTCCTCTCGATCCTGGCGGGCGCAGGCCTCGGCTTCGGCTTCGCCATGCTGATCGAATACCTCGACGACACCTTGCGCTCGACGGAGCAGGTGGCCCAGGTGCTCGGTCTGCCGGTGCTGGGAGCGATCGCACGCTTCGGCAAGCCGAGCGATAACTACGCCTCGCGCTTGATCTCGCACTTGCCGCTGATGCTGTCTCAAGCGGCGGAGGGCTATCGCACCGTCCGCACGAACCTGATGTTTTCGGCGCAGAACGAACGACACAAGGTCTACCTGATCACGAGCGCCGGGCCGCAGGAGGGCAAGAGCTTGACGTCGGCCAACCTGGCGATCTCGATGGCACTCGCCGGGCAGCGCGTCCTCTTGATCGACTGCGACCTGCGCCGCCCGCGCCTGCACGAGATCTTCGGTCTCAAGAACGAGATCGGCCTGACGACGCTGCTGCTGTCATCGCATCAGAATGGCAGTTCGGCGCACGGCGCGCAGTTGAGCCAGTGCGTGCAGAAGACGCACGTCGACAAGCTCTATGCCATCACCAGCGGCTTCATCCCGCAGAACCCGAACGAGATCCTCGGCTCGGCGTTGATGCAGCACTGGATGCGCACGCTGCAAGAATCGCCGGACTTCGACGTCATCCTGCTGGATACGCCGCCCGCGCTCTTGCTCTCGGATAGTGTTGTCTTGTCCGCGTCGACCAACGCGGAAGTGGTGCTGATCGTCGAAGCGGGGCGGACGCGCCGGGCCGCCGCGCAGCGTGTGAAGGAGATGTTCGCGCACACCGGCTGCCACATCACAGGCGCCATTCTCAATGGCGTGAGCCTACGCGACGAAAGTTACTACTATGGCTACGGTTACGACAGTTACTACTATCGTTCAAACGCGAACGGCAACAACGGAACCGAACGATCCAACAGTACCAAACACGCGCAACCGACTGAAACGCCGAATCCGTAACTATCGTCACTCTAAGTGAGGAGTCTACCTGTATGGCCGTGAGCCGCTCGCGGGCAATGGTGGTGGATTTTGTGTCCACAATCAAGCAGAACTTTGGGGCCGTCAGCCTCGATGTCTTGATTGTCGTCATTTCCTATGCCGCAACGCTCACCGTGAGAGTCCTGAACACCTCGCTTGAGGTGGCTATCGGGCTTCATGGGATCGCGATTGCTGCGCTCGTGACGCCGTTCATTTTCTACGCGCTGCGCATCTATCACTGCATCTGGGAGTATTCGAGCGGGGCGGAGGTGGAGCGCATCGTACGAGCGACCCTGACCATGACGGCGGTCGTATTCGTCTATTGTGCGGTGACCATCCCACGGCCCATCCCGTTGAGCGTCGTCCTCTTCAGCTTTATCCCGATCACGTGCGGCGCGATCGTCGTGCGTTATCGCCAGCGCGTGCTGGTTGGCTTTTCGTGGCGCTGGAAGGTAATCTGGACGCAGGAGTTCCCCAAGCAGTTGACGCGCGTGCTGATCATGGGCGCGGGCGAATCCGGCCAGCTTCTGGCAGTGAGTCTGAAGCGCCATCCGAACACGCACGGCACGCAGTATATGATCGTCGGCTTCGTCGACGACGACCCGAAGAAGCAGGGCCTTTACATCGAAGGCTACCGGGTTCTGGGGGTGCGCAAGGACATTGCGAGCCTGGTCGAAAGCCACAATATCGATCTGATCGCCATCGCCATCCACAAGATTTCCAGCGCGGACTTCCGCGACATCCTGAACCAGTGTGAGAAGACCTCGGCCCGGATCATGGTCATGCCGGACGTGCTGGACGCGATGACGACGCCGCGGCTGGGCAGTGTCCTCCGCGACGTTCAGCTAGAAGACTTGATCGGTCGTAATCCGGTGAGCAGGGCCGAGAACATCAATTACGAACACATCGAGCGCAAGGTGATCCTCGTCACGGGCGCGGCGGGGTCGATCGGCTCCGAGTTGTGCCGCCAGCTGGTCAAGTACAATCCGTCGCATCTGCTGCTGCTCGACAACAACGAGAGCGGCCTCTACGACATCGAGGCGGATCTGCGGGCGCGTCACCCCGAGATTCCGATCACGTCAATCCTGGCGGACATCACGCACGAGAATTCGCTGCGGCGGGTGTTCTTGCAGCACCGCCCGCAGGTGATCTTCCACGCCGCCGCCTACAAACACGTGCCGATGCTGGAGCAATACCCGGCTGAAGGGCTGCGCGTCAACATCGGCGGCACCATCAACCTGGCGACGCTCGCCATCGAATACAAGGTATGCCGCTTCATCCTGATTTCGACCGACAAAGCCATTAACCCTGTCAGCGTGATGGGCGCCAGCAAACGGCTGTGTGAGATGGCGCTGCAGACCCTGGCGCAATCACAAATCGGCAGCCACAAGACGCTGTTCGCGTCTGTCCGCTTTGGCAATGTGCTCGGCAGCCGCGGCAGCGTCGTGCCGCTGTTCACGCGCCAGATCGAGGCGGGCGGGCCGGTCACGGTGACCCATCCCGAGATGACGCGTTACTTCCTCAGCATTCTGGAGGCGACCAATCTCGTCATTGCGGCGGCCTGCCTGACCAATGGCGGCGATACGTTCTTGCTCAAGATGGGCGAAAGCGTCCGCATCCTCGACCTGGCCGAGCGGATGATCCGCCTGCGCGGGATGCGTCCCGGCGCCGACATCAAGATCGTCTACACGGGCATTCGTCCGGGCGAGAAGATGAATGAAGAACTCTACAACGACGACGAACAGGTCATGGAGACGATCCATCCCTACATCGTCAAGATCAAAGGGGAAGGCAGCAATGGCGCGCGTGGTGGCGAGGCTCTGGTCACCAGTTTGAGGTCTCTGGTGGAAAATGCGCCCCTGCGTGGCGCGCAGGCTCTGGAAGAAATGAACCTGCTGCTCAAACTTGAATCAGAAACCGTTCCTCATTATAACAATGGGTATGGGCCGCAGAATCGGGAAACCTCTGCATGACTCAACCCGTTGAAGTCGTCAAACCTATCCGGCGCAGACACTCACGCTCAAGATTCAAGCGTCTCCGGAAACGCATCGCACGGCTGGTGCCCTGGCGTTCGCTGTTGATCACGGTGATCACGCTGGCGTCGATTGCGCTGATCGGCGGCCTGGTGCTCGCGACCGACGCGACCAAGCGAATGAACACGTCGATCTCGAACCTGAATCACGTGCTGACCACGCTTCAGAACCGGCCCGGAACCGAGCTGACGCTGGACGACTTCCAGCGGCTGAAAGCGAGCGTCGACGACCTGTTGAACACGCTGGGCCAGGTGCGCGGCCAGGCAGGATTCTTGCGTCCATTCGCCGCCGCCAACGCCGACCTGAACGCTACGTATCTGTCGCTGGACATCACGAATGAGCTTGCGCTCTCAGTCAACGATCTGTTGACGGCGCTGGAACCGACCCTGTTCTTCATGGTTGCCGGTGACGAAGAGGATACAGTCGTACGCCAGATCTCGGCGGGCGAGCGCATCACCGAACTGCTGCGGTTGGGGCGCTCACGCTTCTTCACCGCCACCGAGCATCTCGACAACGCGCGCACACAGCTCGACCAGATGAACTTTGACGGCGTCTCGCCGCAAACGCTGCTCAACCTGGTCACGCTCGACAACTACGAGAAGCAGTTTCGCGAGATCAACAACTCGCTGATTCTGCTGCCGGATGCGCTCGAAATCGCCCTCGGTCTGACCCAGCAGCAGTCGTATCTCGTCCTGTCGCAGAACAGCGATGAACTGCGCCCATCAGGCGGCTATCTCAGCACATATGGCTGGATCACAGTGCGCAACGGGCGCATCATCGACTACGATTACAGCGCCACCACGGCGACCAGCCCCAATCCGCCGAGCGTCGAAAATCCCTACCATCCACCGCGCTGGTGGATTCCCTATGGCGACAGCGATTCGGTCTACGCCGCCTGGGACGGCAGTTGGTATGCCGACTTCCAGAAGACTGCCGAAATGGCTGTCTGGTATTACGACACGGGCAATAACCCGGAGTCGCCGGTATCCGGTGCTATCGGTATCGACACGTATGCCATCGAAGCGCTGCTGTCCGCCATCGGCAGCGTGCCGGTCGCGCAGTACAACGTGGTCGTAACGGCGGACAATTTCCGCGAACTCGTCTACGACATCCGCACGCGCGGCGAAAACCAGCACAAGCAGTTCCTGGGCGACTTGTACCGGCAGATCTTCAACCAGTGGCAAACGGCGGGCCGGAGCCAGGAAGTCAGCACGCGCATTCTGGGGGTGCTGCTGCAAGCGCTCCAGGAAAAGCACGTCATGCTCTACTTCCGCGACGAGCGCATGAATCAGATTGTGGATAGCCTCGGCTGGTCGGGGCGGCAGTTCCCGGCGCTCGATCAGGACTATCTGATGGTCGCTGACGCCAACCTGGGCAACAAGTCGAACCGGTCGGTGATTCGCCAACTGACCTACGACGTCGCCATCGACGAGAATGGGCTGCTCGATGCGCGGGCGACGATTGATTACGACTATCCGAGCAGCATCGCGGAGCAAGATCCTGCCGTCGATCCGGCGTATCACGGCCCGCTCGACTACAGAAGTCTGCTCCAGGTCTTCACGCCTCTCGGCAGCGTGCTGAGAGAGACGACCGGCGCGACCTTCGACGTGGAACCGATCGACGATCCGCTGCATTACGCCTTCGTGACCCAGATCGACGTGGACTACAACAGCGGCGAGCGCATCCAGTTCTCATACAATACGCCCGCTTTAATTCAGAATCTTGGGGAGTACCGTCATTACCGGCTGCTCCTGCAGAAACAGCCGGGCACACCGGCGGAACTGGTCAGCGTCCAGGTCAGCCTGCCGCCGGGAGCATCCGTCATTCAGACGCAACCGGAAGCGGCCGCCAGCTACAACCTCGACCGACCAATCGTGGAATTCCGTGTCGAACTCGCAGGAGACCGATCAGTCGACATCATCTACGATCCGTAGGCCAGCGCGGCGGTCAATTCGTTTCGTCGCGCTTGAAGGCGAAGATTGAATTGCCGGACAGGGCGTAGACGACTTTCTGATCGTTGTTATAGACCACATCCGCGATCGATTCGAAATAGGTCTCGTTGGTCGCGCGGAAATTGTGGACGAAGGTGCCACCGAGCAGCGTCTCGTAGACGGCCTGCAATTCGCGGCTCACGATGTATAAGCCCGGTTGCAGCGGGTTCGTGTTCAGGTAAAAGGCATCGACCGACGTCAGCGCCTGCCCCTGCGGGAACCCGGCAAAAGCGAAGTCCAGCCGGTCACCACCGCGGAACTTCAAGACCTCACCGTACGAGAGCAAGATGTAGACGACGCCTTCCGAGTCGATGGAAAAATCGACAGCCTGGCGAATGTCCGGGCGTCCTTCGCCGGAGAAGTATTCGATCGGCGCGTTGGCGAAAGCGCCCGCATTCGGATCGTAACGCCAGAGCTGGTTGGCGCCCGGATCGAGCACGTAGAGGCGGCCATTCCAGACGGCGATGGCGACCGGGTCGATCCAGTTCTCGACCAATTGGAGCTGCTGCGGGCGACAGGTATCGGCGAAGCGCGGCGCGCAGTCGATCACGAGGCCATTGCGGTCGACCGTAATGATGACGTTGCTCTGGCTGAAGCCGCTGCCATCCGCCGCCCAGGCGATGTCGATCAGATCGCCGACCTGGTACTCGTCAAGCTGGACGTTGCGGCGCATGTAGGCGAGCGCCTGGCGCGTATTCGGTTCCATGCCCATGCCGTCGGGTGTCAGCGTGATCCGGTAGACCTGATCGTTGCCGTCGTCAAGCACGAACAGATCCTGCCCCTGCAGGACGGCGCGCGTCAGCCCGGCCTGTGGGAACGACGCGACAATCGCCGTATTACGCCGGGAGATGACCATCAGCCGGTCGATAATCGTCTGGGATTCAGCGCGGACGGCAGTCAAGGACTCGTCGGGCACATCCGGGCGCAGCCCCTGGCAGTCCGCGGCCAGGGCGGAGGCCCCCGACCAGGCGCTGATCGTGCCCTGCACGTCGCTCGATGCCACGTTGCGCGCGATCTCGGCGGCGTCTTCCACCCGGCGCACGCACTGGTCGAACTCGCTAGCGCCCGTGCCACTGATCCACATGATGACAACCAGCAACACAACCAGAATTGGGATGACGACGGCGGTACCGGCGGCAGCGGGCGAGGCGAACCAGCGGCGCTTCTCCGGTGGCGGAGTCGGCAGCAGCCGGTCGATCAGCTTGACGGCGCCATCCGCACCTCCGGCAAGCGCGCGCGCTCCGGCGCCCGCCACTTCCAGAGCAGGCAGCGGCAATCCACGCTGGCGCTCGCGCCGTGTAGGATCGCTGTCGCCCTCAGCCGCACCGGCGGCTGTCGTCGTCGCGGCGGTGGTGGCCGGGCTGGTCACTGCGCGTGATGACTCCGCTGTGCGCACGGGCACCGTCGTCGTCATCTCCGGCGGCACAAATTCGAGCACCATCAGCGTCATCTGGATCGGCACCAGCCCTTTGATCGCGTCCAGTACCGCGGCGATGTCATCGGCGGCGAGCGTCGTTTCGAGTTGTGGCAAGCCCAGGTCGGCAAGATGCGCATCGGAGATGAGCAGGCGGCAGCCGCTCGTGACCTGGTAGTTCGACATCTTGACGACCGGGACGGGCTGCACGCCGAGAGGCGGCGCAAACAGCGTTTCGTCATTGTCGAAAGCGCCAGGGAACGTCTGCAACTGCCCATCGTTTTTGAGCAGAGCAACACCCGAACCCGCGCGCGCAAGATAAAGATCCATGCTGCGCAGCACGCCGATGACGATGCTTGCCTCGTAATGGCGGCTCTCGCTGGCATTGTGTTCGTACAGGTTTTCGTTGACCGAGTGGAAGACGGTGCGCAGCGCCGCCGTGACGCTGCCCGCGGTCGAGAAGTATTTTTCGGCGGCAAACTCCGCTAACTGCTCATAGAACGCCGCAGGCGCGGGATCTTCACCGCCCGGCAGCACGAGCGTAAAGAACGTGTCCGCCTCGCGCCCGCGTGCCGCTCTGCGCGGTGCGACTTCGATAAACGCGCCTGGTGGCGGCGTCTTGATCGTCCGCCCACCGACGATGAATAAATGCCCTACCAGGGCTTCGAGTTCAAACGCCATGTCATTTCACAGTATTATCATCTGCCAGCTACAGTCTCGATTCTACATCGTTGGCTGGCGGATACAACCTTATGCATCCAGAAGCGGGTGAGTTAGGTGCTGCGAGCTAGTAGGGGCTGACTTCGAGGATTTCGATGAGATATTCGCGGATTTCGCTGGCCGGGACCGGCTTGGTATAGTAGCGATCCCCCTCGCGAAGCTGAAGCGTGTGCTTATAAGACGTGTGCGCCGTGATGATTATGACGTGGGTTGCGTTCAAATGCGGGGTCGAGTAAATAAAGTCAAGGACCTGTACGCCATTAATTTTAGGCAGCAACAAATCAAGCAGGATCACCTCGGGACGGCTGCCCTTGAGCAATGCAATCGCCTGTTCACCATCCACTGCTTCTGTAACATCGAAGCCAAGTTTTGACAGCATACCGCCGTAGATTTTCCGGGATGGCGTATCATCATCTACGACTAATGCATATCGTGCCATCTGATCCGATTACCTTCGTCATGTGACCTTTGTATCACGGATACGGCTGCACTCATCTGACACCGGGGTGGCATTCAGCTTTCAGTATAATTCAACCCGTGAGACTTTACCCTTAATACCACGTCTTAAGCGTTAAGACATGCGGCAAATGTCCTATATTTGAACCTGCACGGCATGTCGCACGAAATTCTGCTGCCGGAGTTCATCAAGCAGCTCATCTGATATGGGCGCGTCGAGCGTCATGACGGTCAGCGTGTGCCCACCCGGTTCTGCGCGGCCTGTTTGCCAACTTGCAATATTGACACTGTTATCCGCCATGAACGTGCCCACGCGCCCGATCACACCCGGCTGGTCATAGCTCCCCATGAACAGCATGATGCCGCTCGGCACGAAGTTCATGCGATACTGATCCATTTGCACGATGTGCGGTTCGCGCTGGTCGAGCAGCGTCCCCGACATCACGACCGTGGAACCATTCGCCCAGGTCACTTCACATGAAACGAGATTGGTGTAGTCGCCGGTCTTCAATCCCTTCGTGCGCGTCACCTGAATACCCCGCTCCTGGGCCAGGATGGGGGCATTGATGTAGTTGACTTTCTCACCCAGCGCTGGTTTCAGCATGCCACGAAGCAGCGCCACGGTCAGCGGTTTGACTAACCCCGCCATCTCTTCACCACGATATTCGACGGCGACCCGGCTGATCGGATGCTGCGCCAGCATCTGCTGCAGAACGCCCAGACTCTCCGCAAGTTGAAGCTGCGGATAGATGCGTTCGTAATCGACACCCGGCACAAACGGCATATTCACGACATTACGATAATCCTCACCGCGCAAAGCGTCAAGCACTTGAGTGGCAATCAGCATCGAGACATCCTGGCGCGCCTCAACCGTGTGATCGCCGATGTGCGGCGTGTGGATGACGTTCTCCAGACCGATCAGCGGGCTGCCGATGGGCGGTTCTTCCATATAGACATCGACCGCTGCTCCCGCCAGATGCTCATCCCGCAGGGCTTTCGCCAGCGCGCGCTCGTCGACGATGCTGCCGTGCGAGGTGTTGATCAGCTTGGCGCCCGGCTTCATCTGCCGGATGAGGGTTTCGTTGAACAGGCCGCGGGTTTCACGGGTCGGCGGGACGTGCAGCGAGATGATGTCCGCGCGCGCCAGCAGTTCGGGCAGGGTGACGAGCGTAATGCGCTCGTCGTCGTGCTGGCTTTCGCCCACGTACGGGTCGTAGGCGAGCACTTGCATGCCGAAGGCCAGCGCCAGATTGCCGACCAGATGCCCAACCCGACCAAAGCCGACCAGCCCCAACGTTTTGCCGCGCAGCTGTGTGCCCAGGTTGCGTTTGCGATCGTGCAGCCAGTAGCCCTCGCGCACGCTTTGATGCGCCTGCACCAGGCGCCGGTTGAGCGCCAGCATCAGCGTCAGCGTGTGTTCGGCTGCCGCGACGGCGTTCGCGCCCGGGGTATGCGTCACGATCACGCCGCGCTTGGTCGCCGTGTCGAGATCGATACCAGCGACGTTGGTGCCCAAACGCCCGATCACGCGCAGGTTGTCGGCATCGTTGAGCAGGTCCGCATCAATGGTCACGTCGTCGCGCGAGATGACGGCGTGGGCCGTCTTGAATTTCTCGCGCAGGGCGGGCGAATTGGGCGCGATGATATCGAGCATGGCCTGCGGCTCGTCGTGGAGGACGCGCAGGCCTTCGGCGGTCAGGTCGGCAGCAATCAGGATGTTATAGGCAGTCAAGAATCGTCACTCCGCTGGCAGTCATGGACGATTGAACAGGCTAGAACTGGTCATGCAGCGTGCGCAAAATCTCCGGCAGCCCCGAATAGACGTGGGGAGTGACACCATCGAACATGTGCGGCTTGGAGTACATGTGATCGGGGACGACGAAGCACGTCATGCCCGCGCTGACCGCCGCCCGCGCCCCAGCGGGTGTATCTTCGATGGCGAGGCATGCGTTCGGTGCCACGTTGACACGGCGCGCCGCCGTCAGGTAGACATCCGGCGCGGGCTTACCGTGCGCCTCATCGTCCGCCGAGCAGCGTACAGGGAAATACGGCAGCCAGCCCATGTGCTCGACAATGGCGTCGATCACGATCTGCGGCGAAGCCGAGGCAATCGCATGCGGAATGCCGCGCTGAACGACGTACTCGATCAGTTCGCCCGCGCCGGGCCGCGCGACGACGTTTTCCGCGACCAGGTCGACCATGCTCAGGTTCAATTCACTGACCAGCGCCGGGATGTCATCGCCAAAGTCGAAATGATCGCGCAATGCCAGCATCGCCTCGTCGATGCGCAGGCCGAGCACGAGCGCCCGATCTTCCAGCCGATACGTGTGGCCGCGCGATTCGACCAGCCGAGTCTCCGCCATATGCCAGACACGCTCGGAATCGACCAGCGTGCCGTCCAGATCGAAAATGATGCCTGCGAACTTATTCTTCATCGGTCTGGAATGCCCTTTCAAACGCCCGCTTGAAATCATCACGCATGAGGACGCCTGCCTCACGAATATAAGTTAAACCCCGATCGAACACCGTCTGATGCGGCGTCCCGCGTACCTTGCGATAACCCTGCACACCACAGGCCAGCGGCAGTATCGGCGCCAGCGAATTGACCTGGACGAAGACGTCAGCCTTGTCTTTCACGCTCTGGCGCACGACCACGCCGCCGAAGCCGACGAACAGATCGACCACCGGGCGCGTCGCCAGGTCGGAATTGCCGTCACCAATCATCATGACGCGGCCGTGGTGCTCGCGCATCAACTCGCGGATGATGGCCGGTTTGCCACTGGAAACGGTCAGCGGGCCGTCGTCGAAATCCAGATACGACTGCGACGCCTGCTCAGACGGCTCATAGTAACGCCACCAGTTGCCGGAAAGCTCGTTGTATTCGAGCTGCACCGCGCGGATGTGATCCGGCGGCACACCGAGGCGCGTGCCGAAGCCGCGCACAGGCTCGGCCAAGCCACCACTGATGATGAAGATCTGCTTGCCGAGGAACTTCAAGGCGTCGATGACAGCCTGCGCATCTGGCACCATCGTCTCCCAGTAACGCTCTTCAATCGCCTTGAGCTGGCCGCGCGTCGGGCGAATCGCCTGGAGGCGCTTGCCGTAAACGTCGCCCAGGTCAAGCTCGCCGTCCATCGCCTTCTGGGTCAAGACGCTCACGCGCCATTCCTTGCCTTTGAAACGCGCCAGTTCGTCGATACCTTCGATCGTCGAGAGCGTGCTATCGCAGTCAAAGAAGATCAGATCGTAATTTATCCAGTGCGTCCCGTCAGTCATGTGGTGTGGTTTGCTGCTCATGAGGTGTGCCGCCACCATTCTAATGCGCCACAACAGGATTTTGAAGCCTGCTTACCACATGAATTTGCATTTATTATTCCTAACAATAAAATACATTACTCCAGGCGGAGACGCCCGTTTTCGCCATTTGCCATCTACTCAGGGAGGAAGCCCATGGCAAGGATCACGGATATCGAGGGGATTGGGTCGGCGAACGCGAAAAAACTAAATGGGGCAGGCATACGCTCTGTCGAGGCGCTGCTCAAGCGCGGCAAAACGAAGAAAGGCCGCAAAGAGCTGGCTGCAGCGACGGGTCTGAGCGAAAAAGACGTTCTCGGTTGGGTGAATATGGCAGATTTATTCCGTGTTCGTGGTGTCGGCGAGGAATATTCCAATCTTCTTGAAGCGGCGGGCGTGGATACGGTCGTCGAGCTATCCAAGCGCGTGCCCGCCAATCTGCACAAGAAGATGACTGAGGTCAACAGCGCCAAGAAGCTCGTGCGCCAGCTTCCGTCCGAAAAGCAGGTCGCCGGTTGGGTCGAACAGGCGAAAGTCCTGGAGCGCGTGGTCGAATATTAGGCATCCCAGGGGATTTGATCGAGATGCGGGCGCCTACGTGTGTCGGCGTCCGCATCACTTACCGCACAACCTCATCCGGCGCCGAGCAGCGCTTGGTACAACCCGCCAATCAGGCCGCCACCGACGATCAGCCAGGTGGAACTCACCTTGTAGCGGATCAACAACACTGCCGCCCCGACAGTCAGCAGAATCGTCACCCAGTCGACCAGCGCAGCCCGCGCCAGTTCTACCGTCACCCCTGCCATCAACCCCAGCGCCGCCGCATTGACGCCGTCGAGCAGGGCACTCAACCAGACGTTCTGGCGGATGCGCGGCACCCACGGACTGACGATGGCGACGAAGATGAAGCCCGGCAAGAAGATGCCGAGTGTACTCAGGACGGCGCCTGGCACACCGCCGATCAGGTAGCCGACGAAGGTCGAAGTCGTGAACAACGGCCCCGGTGTGAACTGCCCGATGGCGACGGCATCGATCAACTGCTTCTCGGTCAACCAGTGCAGCCGTTCGACGAAATCGGATTGCAGGAAGGCGAGCAGTACGTAGCCGCTGCCGTAGACGACGCTGCCGATCTTGAGAAAGGTCAGGAACAACTCGGATAGTGAGCGGGTGGCTTCGGTGTTGGCGGCGCTCGTTTGGGCGAGCAAGAGCAGCGGCGCGAGCACGCTCGTGCTGGCGATCAGGCGGCGCGCATTGACGATGACCAGCGCCAGCAGCGTACCCACGAACAGGAGCAGAAGCTCGTTGATCCCGGCGAGATAGAGGACGAAGACAGCGGCGATCAGGACAACGTAGCCCCACGATTTGACCGCCTTCTTGCCCAGGTTGAAGATCGCCTGCGAGATGACGGCGATGATCACCGGCTTGATGCCGTAGAGCACACCGGCCAGCGCCGGTAGGGTGCCGTAGTTGACGTAGACCCAGGCCAGCAGCAAGACGATTGACGCCGCCGGGATGATGAAGCTCAGGCCCGCGACGATCAGGCCGCGCAGCCCCGCGCGCACGTGGCCGATGTGCATCGCCATCTCAGTCGAGTTGGGGCCGGGGATCAGGTTGGTCGCACCGAGCAGATCGAGGAAATGCTGGTCGGTCAGCCACTGGCGGCGGGTGACGAACTCATCGTGGAACATGGCGATGTGCGCGGCCGGTCCACCGAAAGCGGTGAATCCCAGCCGGATGAAGATGCGCGCGAGTTCCATCAATGACGGCGGCTGCGACGTACTCATGCCCTGGCTCCGTTTGGTCGTATCGGACGGCACAATGTACCGCGCCGTGGTCGCGACGCGCCAGCGAGGAATGATTAAGCTTTGATCATGCGGTAGATGATGGCGACGGGAGCACGCATCCCGGCGGAGGCGTCCTCCGGCAGCAGACGCGGTTCGAGCAGGTGATCGATGCGCAGCCCGGCAGCGCTGGCCCCAGCGTAGTAGTCGCTGGTGAGATGGACGTGATGTTCGACAGCCAGTGTTTTGCCATCGACGGTGAAGGTGCGCTGTGCGCCGCCCAGGAACAGGCAGGGATGCACGTCGCTGATTAACGCGACGCCACCCGTAACGAGCACGCGGGCGATCTCCGCCAGAGTTGGGCCGAGATCGGGCATGTGCCCCAGCGCCAACCCGCTGATGACGACGTCGACCGAGCCGATTGTCAGCGGGATCGCATCACTGCTTGCCAGAATGCGCTTTGACAACTGCGCTTGAGCGAGCATCTCCGGGCTGTTATCGACCCCGATCACGTGTGCCGCGCCGTGCGCCGCTGCAATCTGCGCATAGCGCCCGCTGCCACAGGCGAGATCGAGCATGGTGCGTCCAGCGAGCGCGGGCAGCAGCGACAGCAGCGCCGCTTGTTCGGCGCGCATCAATGCATTATGCGCGTGCGGGGGATAAGCCGCGGCCCACAGCGCATAAGCGTCGAGCGAGTTGAGCACCTGTATCGACTTTGAACGCGCATGGAGCCATCGGCGGAAATACCGCATCGAGGGTATATCTCTCTTGAGAACCAGATTCAGTGGAGTGCGTGCAGCTCAGGGCTGCGCATCGCATCTGGTCTCGATCGTCACGGAGGCTTAACTGCTCGAGGAGGAGTCGTCGTCCGTGCGGGTTTGACCGTCGCGATAACGGTAAATAATACGTCCCCGGCTCGGATCGTACATGCTCATTTCAACACGCACCCGGTCGCCCAGGAGAATGCGAATGTAGAACTTGCGCATCTTGCCGGATAAGTAGGAGAGAATCCGGTGACCATTCTCCAACTCGACGAGAAACTGCGTATTCGGCAGCGCCTCGATCACCGTACCGTCGACTTCAATCTTATCTTCACTCTTGGCCATACAAACCCTTCTGTGGTCTTTGCTTTCGATGTATTTGCGGTCGCCCTGCGACCCATTGAAAATTGCACTTGCCTATGAACAGAAAAACCCGCTGTCTGACTTGACAGCGGTTTCCGTATGATTATCTATACGCTGCGATCGAGGCGCTGGTTCAGCGCGTCATCGCCTTGCGCTGGCGGCGACGAGAACGGCGGATTGCCTTTTTCTTCTCGATACGACGTAGCTCGCTTTTTGAAATATGCCAGCGTTTGCGCCGCACTGTGCTCAACACACCGCTGTTGGTCACCTTCTTACGGAAACGCCGCAGCAGCGATTCTTGTGTTTCATTCGGCTTTAGGGTTACGTGCGCCATGCGTTCGCATTCACCTCCTTCCCGCAGTAGTTTTTTGAGGGCGCACAGTCTGCATCCGCGCGCCCATTTTGTTTATGGAAAGATCATTCTACAGGATCGACTGCCGGTTCGCCATGGTTGATTACGGCAACTTCAGCTTCGAGTTCCGGCTCTAGTTCGAGCTCAGATTCGACTTCCGGCGCCTCTTCTTCGGCAACCGGCAGCGGCGGCAGGTCTTCCTGCGAGACGTCCTTCAGGCTCAGGCCGAGGCGTTGTTTATCCGCTTCGATGCTGATGATGCGCATGAGCAGGCGCTGGCCTTCGTGCACCACGAGCGACGGATCTGCCGGGGCCGGGTCGGACATCTGGCTGGTGTGGAGCAGGGCTTCGATGCCCGGATCGAGGCTGACGAACGCGCCGAACTGAGCGACGCGCGAGATGATGCCCTCGACCAACTGGCCGACGTGATAGAGGTCTTCCACCTGCGACCAGGGATTCTCCTGCAGGCGCTTAAGGCTCAAGCCGATGCGCTTGCCTTCGGCATCCAGACGCAGAATGTAGACTTCGACCTCATCACCAACCTTGAGCACTTCGCGTGGATGATTGACGCGGTGCCAGGCCAGCTCGGAGATGTGGATGAGACCGTCAGCGCCGCCAAGGTCGACGAACGCGCCAAAGTCACGCAGGCCGCTGACGATGCCCTTACGAACCTCGCCTTCCTGCAGCTGATCCAGCAGCAGTTCCTTGCGAGCTTCGCGGTTGCCACGCTGCGCATCGCGCTGGCTGAAGACCAGACGACGACGTTTGCGGTTGACTTCGATGACCTTGAGCGAAATCGTCTCGCCGATGAGACGCATCATGCGCATCTTGCGCTCTTCTTCGTTCAGGCCGCGGGGCAGGTCGACCACGTGACTCGCCGGGACGAAGCCGCGCAAATTACCAAAAGGTACGATCAGGCCGCCTTTATTCGCGTCGGTGACAACACCTTCCCAAATCGTCTCGTTTTCAAGTAATTCTTCGGCTTTTTTCCAGTCCTCGGTCTGCTGCACCTGCGACACCGAAAGAACAAGATTGCCATCTTCATCTTCCATGCGAACGATCATCACGTCCAGTTCGTCACCGACGTTGAACTGTGAGACCAGCACGCCCATACGATCCAGGTCGCGCCTTTGCACAACGCCGTCACGTTTGAGACCGTCGATGCCGACAATCAAGCCCTGGCTGTCGGCGGCAAGGATGATACCGGTGACGATATCGCCACGTTCCGGCTGCTCTTGCGCAAACGACTCTTCGAGCAAGGCGGCAAAATCCATATCACCGCCAAGGTGTGTAGTGGTGAGTTCCATTCGTTTCCCCCAACCCCTGAATAGTATGCGATCGGCTCCTGCGGTCAGGGGAAAATATGAAAGCTCGACATGCGTGTGCCAACCGACACCCGTAGTCGAGCTTTTGAATTACACTGCTTGGTGATGTCACCTGGCGTTATTCTGTCCTGAGCAAGCGGCGTTGCTCAAGACATCCCCTTTCGCAAAAAGTTGGGGTGATTATATGAAGTGTCTTAAAGAAAGTCAACACAAATTGTGCATACCTGTCAAAATGAAAACCCCTGCGTGATGCAGGGGTCTTCAAAAATACCCGAAAGATGATGGGAATGATGATTTAGAGAGCGGTGACGATGTTGGAGAAGATGTTACCGACGGCCGGGCCGATGAGCGCCAGGATGACGATAACGACGACGGCGACGAGCACGAGAATCAGAGCATACTCAACGAGGCCCTGGCCCTCTTCACGCGGCTGATACAACATTCTGTTTTCTCCCTTTGTTGAACTCTGCTGACGATTCAAATCTATCATGAATTTCAAATCATTGTCAATTGGCAAATTAATAAAGAATTGTGCAAATTGCCTTCGGCAATGGAATATTCACGAACTTCACGTCATATGTCGGTTGTCACCTTCATGCTTATTTTTTTTGACATTCCACCTGCCGATACTTAAAATCTGGATCATTCAGTATGTCTGTTCGTTTAATAATGTCAGGAGTCTGTTTCTCTCATGAAAGAGTACACCACCGATAAGCTACGCAACGTAGCGCTGGTCGGGCATCAAAGTTCTGGAAAGACAACTTTAGTGGAAGCGATGCTCTTTAATACCGGCGCGTTGAATCGTATGGGACGTATCGAAGATAAGAACACCGTCTCTGACTGGGACGATGAAGAAAAGGATCGCGGTTTATCGTTATCAACTTCCCTCGTGCCGCTGGAATTTAACGATCACAAGATTAACGTACTGGATGCGCCCGGCTACACCGATTTTCAGGGCGAGATGAAGAATGCCATCCGCGTCGCGGATTCGGTGATCGTCGTCGTCGATGCGGTGTCCGGCGTGGAGGTGGGCACGGAGCTGGCCTGGCAGTATGCGCAGGTCTACCAGCAGCCGATCATCGTCACGATCAACAAGATGGATCGTGAGAACGCCAACTACGAGCGCACGCTGGAACAACTGCGCTCCAGCTTCCCGGACTACAAGTTCATCCCGGTGATGATCCCGATTGGCGCCGAAGCCGATTTCAAGGGTGTCGTCAACCTGGTGACGATGAAGGCCTATTACAATGAAGGCAAGGATCGCAGCGATCTGCCGGAAGAGATGCGTGAATGGGCCGAAGAAGCACACGTCGCCTTGGTCGAGGCGGCTGCCGAAGCCGACACGGAGCTGATCGAGAAATACTTCGAGACCAACGACCTCTCGCCGGAGGAAATCCGCGAAGGCATGCGCAAGGCCGCGCGCGATGCGTATCTGAAGACAGTGCCGGTCTTCGTGACGTCGGGCGCAAAGAATGTCGGCACCTATCCTCTGATGGAAGCGCTGCTGGTTTACGTATCCCCGCCGAGTGCCCGTCGCATCCAGGTCATCAAACCGGACGGCGAACCGGAATACAAGACGGCGCCGCAGAGTAACGACGATCCGCTGGCGGCTTACGTGTTCAAGACGAACAACGATCGCTTCGTCGGGATGCTCAACTATTTCCGCATCTTCTGCGGCAGCATCAACACGAACGATCACGTCTGGAATACGACGCGCGAGTCTGACGAACGGTTCAATGCGCTGATGGTGCTGCGCGGCAAAGAGCAGATCGCCGTCCAGAAGCTGCACTGCGGTGATATCGGCGTCGTCGCCAAGCTGAACAACACCCGCACGGGCGATACGCTGGGCACGAAAGAACAGGGCTTCACCATCGTCAAGCCGCAGTTCCCCGATCCGCTCTACACCGTGGCCGTGACGCCGAAGACACAGGCGGACAGCGCCAAGATGGGCGCGGTCCTGACCAGCCTGTGCGATGCCGACCCGACGCTGCGCTGGCGGCAGGACGGCGACATCAAGCAGACCGTCCTCGAAGGCATGGGCGAGATGCACATCAACGTCGCCATGAGCCGTGCGGCTAAGCTGGGCGTCAACCTGGAAACGGAGACACCCAAAGTTCCTTACAAGGAAACCATCACCCGCAGCAACAGCGCCACCTACCGCCACAAGAAGCAGACGGGCGGCGCCGGGCAGTTCGGGGAGGTCGCGCTGCGTCTGGAGCCGAACACGGGCGAGGGCTTCGCTTTCTCGTCCGAGGTCTTCGGCGGTGCCATCAGCAACTCGTTCTTCCCCTCGATCGAGAAGGGGATCAACTCGGTGCTGGACGAAGGCGTCATCGCCGGCTTCCCAATCGTCGACGTCAAGGCTATCGTCTACGACGGAAAGATGCACCCGGTCGACTCGAAGGATATCGCCTTCCAGATCGCCGGGCGCGAGGCCTTCAAGGAAGCCTTCGAAGGTGCTGGCGCGGTGCTGATGGAGCCGATCATGAACGTCAAGGTCACCGTGCCGGAATCGATGATGGGTGACATCCTTGGCGATTTCAATACGCGCCGCGCCCGCGTCCAGGGCATGGAAACCGAAGGCCCGCGCAGTGTGATTACGGCTCAGGTACCCCTGGCCGAGATGATGCGCTACGGCAACGACCTGCGTTCGATGACGGGTGGCCGCGGCATTTACGAGATGCAGTACAGCCATTACGACACCGTCCCAACACACGTGATGCAGACCATCATCAGCCAGTACAAGAAGGCTGAGGTCAGCGGCTAGCACCGGTCAGCCTGACAAAAACGAGCAGAGATAAGGGCGGGTATTCCCCGCCCTTTTTCGCGCCTGAATCCTCGTGCATCCGCCAGATGACCTACTCAACAATGGCCATGGTGGGCGATGTTGTCCATGCAAGGTGGGCGTAAGCTAAGCGCAGTTTACAGGTCATGGATGGAGGGTAGGTTGTTCATTCGAGCGACCGTTCATCCGGATCGGTAAGCGCCAGACAAGCAGACTTCCAGGCTTCCCCTGTTGAGACGAGCGAGGTTCCCCTGCCTCGCTCGTTCTCATTATCCACCTGGCCTAGATCGATCTCACCCAGGATGCCTAATCCAAAATGCGCCGCTATTTCGATTTGGCCTGTGCCGCATCCCACTAGAATACGAACTAGTGTTAAGTGGAGGAGCCAGACATGGCCGTAGAATTCTACAGCGGGCGTCAAACGCTCATCGATTTGGTTAATGACTTGATCGAGGTGAATCGCGATGCCGTGACGGGCTACATGCGCGCGGCAGAGGCGATTGAGTCGGCTGCTTTGACTTCACAATTGAAGCAGTTCGCTCGCCAGCACGACACCTGCATCACCGACCTGAGCACGCTCGTCATCTCACTGAGCGGCGAACCGGCCAGCGAGCGCACGGCGACGGGACAGCCGAACCGCGCGTGGATCACGATTGGCACCCTCGCCGACGAAGGCGACCGCGAAGCGATCCTGAAAGAATGTGAAGTTGGAGAGAGTGTCGTGCTCCAGGTTTACGAAAGCGCTTTACAGACTCCGCTGCCTGAAAACATCAGCAAAGTTCTTCGTGAGCAGTTTGAGACCCTCCAAAAAGCGCATGATTACGTCAAGGCGATGCGCATTGTCGAGCAGCAGTAATCGCTTGCCCGGATAACACGAGAGCAATAAGGAGATAAAATCATGACCGATCGCATTTACTACAGCCGTGAGGCACAAGCACGCGCACAACAACAGCAGGTCGCGCTCGTACTCGCCGCGACCGCTATCAGCCTGGGCGTCGGCGCATTGATCGCGCTGCTGCTGGCGCCGCAAACCGGCGAGAAGACGCGTCGCGTCCTGGAAGGCCATCTCGACGAGGCTTTCGACAGTGGCCGTCATCTGGCCGATCAGGTGCGCCGCGACGTCGAGGAGCGGGTGCAGAATGCGCGCGGCTAAGTTCTCGCTCGTCGGTATTCTGACCGGCTTCGCGCTGGATCTGCTGACCGTGAAATCAAAGTGGATATGGCGCGTTCGGCGCGTGATTATGGTCGCCCTGGTGCTGACAACCTGGTTAGGCGAGCGCCGCCGCCCGCGGGTCACCGCCCGGACCTCATTGTGATGGCATATAACCGAAATTGCCCATGGGTATGATACGTTCACTCATCGCGCCAGCATCCTGCACGCAGACGCCCGATTTTGTCTTGCGCCGGAACCTCCAGCAGGAAAAGCTGGAAGCCGCCTACAACGACGGCGACATCATGTGGATTGACGTGGTCAATCCCAGCGGTGATGAAATCGACTGGATCGGTCGCTTCTTCAATCTCAGCCCTTCGGTGATGGAAGATCTCTACCGCGTGGATCGGCGGCCTTCGCTGCTGGTCTACCCGGCTTACATCTTCCTGTCGCTGTTCGAGCCACGCGTGCATCAACGCAAAGCGTCAGGCGAAGAGATCCACTGCATCATTGGCGACCGCTACTTCCTGACGGTGCGTGCGGACGACACCGCAGCCGTCGACGATGCTTACGATCGAGCGGCGCAAGATCCGACGATCTGGGCGCGGGGTCTGGAATACTTTCTCTACCTGACGTGCCAGAACGCCATTGACGCCTACTATCCACTGCTCGACCGCATGAGCAACCAGCTCAGCCTGATGGAAGAGCAGTTGATGACCGGCGGGGTCAAACAGAACAACCCGCGCCAGGCGATCTACAACGTCAAACAGCAGTTGATCAACGTGCGCCAGATGATTGCGCCGCAGCGTGAGGTGCTCTCGAATCTGATCGGTGAATCACGTCTCGCGAGTGACGACATTCGTGACCTGTTCCGCCATCTCTACGAACGCTTGCTGCGCGTCTATGACCTGATCGACGCGCAGCGCGATCTGTCAAGCGATGTGCTCGATATGATGGAGAATCACGAGTCGAAGCGGATGGTCGACGCCGTCAACCGGCTGACGATCTTCTCGATGATCTTCCTGCCGCTGACGTTCTTCTCTGGCCTGTTCGAGCTGAACTTCGTGACGACGCCGGAGCCACTCACGCTGCCATTTCCTGGCCGCATCATGTTCGCGCTCGTGCTGTCGCTCATGATCGCCTCGGCGGGCGGCATGTATCTGTTCTTGCGCCGGCGCGGCTGGCTCTAGCCCTGAGGAGACATCCATGCTGCTGGACAACAAGGTCGCACTCATCACGGGTAGTTCCGGCATCGGCGAGGCGGCAGCCAAGTTGCTGGCAAGCGCGGGCGCGCGCGTCGGCGTCCTCGGTCACACGGAAGAAGAGGTCGACGCGACGGTGGCTTCCATCCTCGAGCAGGGCGGCAAGGCTGTGCCGCTCGTGGCGGACGTCGCCGACGCGGAGGCGATGCAGCTCGCAACCGACCGGCTAGTGCAAACCTATGGCCGCCTCGACATCGTCTTCGCCAATGCGGGCATTAACGGCGTGTGGGCCTCGTTGGAGACGCTGACGCCGGAAGACTGGGACAAGACGCTCAATGTCAACCTGCGCGGCACCTTCCTGACCGTCAAATATGCCGTCCCCTATCTGAAGAAACAGGGTGGCTCGGTCATCATCACGGCGTCGGTCAACGGCACGCGCATGTTCAGCAACACCGGCGCGACGGCCTATGCCAGCTCGAAGGCCGCTCAGGTCGCTTTCGCCAAGATGACCGCGCTCGAACTGGCGAAACATCGCATCCGGGTCAACGTCATTTGCCCCGGCGCGATCGGCACCGAGATTGATGACAACACGGAGCGCAAACACCTGGATGATATCCGCGAACCGGCGAATTTCCCGGACGGCGACATCCCTCTGACCGACGGCCAACCGGGGACTGCCGAGCAGGTCGCCCAACTCGTCCTCTTCCTGGCGTCGGATCTCTCCAGCCACATCACGGGCACTGAGATCTGGATCGACGGGGCGCAGTCGCTGCTGCGCGGCTAAGCGCACGACCTCATGATGGCGAGGTCGAGGCCGCCTGCGCGACCGTCTCGGCGACTTCTTTTTCTGCAGCTTCCTTCATACCGCCGCGCTCGGCAACGACGACTGCGAACTCATCCAGGCGCATGAGCTGCGTCTCGGTCGGGCGGATGAACGGGCGCACCAGCCGGATCTTGGCCCAGGCTTCGGCGGGGGTGCTGCCGGTGTAGACGAGGTAGGCCGCCACCATGGTTGGGCTGCGTCCGAGGCCCTCCCAGCAGTGGATGTAGACCTTACCGCCCTTTTTCACTTCTTCTTCAATGAACTTGACGCCCGCCCACAGATGCTCCTGTGACGGTGCCGTGTTGTCGACGGTCGGCAGGTAGAGGTAGCGGATCGGCAGGTCGCCGATCTCGTTGTGATAGTCGTACTCGTGGCGCAGGTTGATGACGCCGGTCACGCCGCGCAGGCCGAGCTTGGCCCAGACGTTGCGTGCGGGTTGACCGCCGAGCAGAAGATTGGGTGTGATCCAACCGAAACGCCAGGCGGAGTGCCCTGTGCGCCAACGGACCACTTTGTCGATAGCGGCCAGCAAGGTGAGATAGAGACCGTGAGAGCGCAGCTGCGCCAACAGGCGCCTAATTTCGAGCCACAGCTTCATGCACGGGCTCCGGTGGGGCGTCGGGGACTTGCTCCGGCGGGACGACGACGGCGAGGGCACTCGGAACAATATAAGCAGAAACGCGTTTGGAGCGTTTGAGCGGCTCGCCATCGACGGCGACCAGTTGGCGGCGTTTGGCGATGACCGTCACCTCGCGTCCCTGCCAGTGATCGTTATCGCCATTAGGAGCGTCGCTGGAAGGATTGGCGGGCAGGAGACTGCGTATGATCTGAAACAGCGTGCGCAGGATGGTGCCGGGCCGCAGGTTGCGGATCACAAGCACGTCGAGCAGGCCATCGTCGACGCGGCCATTCTGAATCAGGCGCAGGTTGGGGATGCCGATGCTGCTCGAATTACAGATCATGCAGGTGATGCCATGCCGGATGTGCGTCTCGCCGTCGATGGTAATCACGTATTGAGACGGCAGCAAGTGACGCAGCTTGCGCAGCGCATTTTCGACGTAGGCCAGGCGGCCCAGCCTGGATTTATCCGACCGGGCGGCGCTGGCGGAGATCTCGGCCTCGTAGCCGATGCCCGCGCGGAGCAGGAAGTACTGATTATCGATGCAGCCCATGTCGACCATGCGCACGCGTCGTTCGGGGTCGATGGCGAGCGCCAGAGCACCGGGCAGATCCTGCGGGATGCCCAGGTCGATCGACATAACGTTGGCGGTACCACCGGGCAGCAGAGCAAACGGGACTCCGCTGCCGCGCAGCCCGTCGGCCACTTCCATCATGGTGCCATCACCGCCATAGGCGGCCACGAGGTTATAGCCATCGCTGACCGCCTGCTCGGCGAAACGCCGCCCATCGCCGCTGCCCTGCGTGAGCAGCAGCCGGTAATCAAGCCCCGGCTGCGCGGCGAAGAAATCCTCGATGACATCCAGCGCCGCACGGTTGACCCCGGACACAGGGTTGACAATCACACAGATGCGGAGTGGATCAACGTTCATTTCGGTATCTCCAGAAGTGGAGAGAACAGTCTCTGCTTAATTGCGGGCGCGCTCAATCGTACGGACACGGCGCACGGAGCCTGTGCCGCCGAACAGGATGCGCACGAGCGTCGTCAACAGCCAGCCGAGCAGGAGATAGGCCACCCCGGCCACCAACGTCGACCACTCGATCACGCTGCCATTGGTCGCGGCTGCCGGTGCAAACAGACTGGCAAACGGCGAGACGAGCACGTTCGTGATCTGGAAGATGAAGTTGGCGAAGGCATTGCCCTCATTGGCTGCCAGCAGCTGCAACACAAAGCGCAGCCCCAGCAAAGCGATGACGATCGCTGTCAGTAACCACAGGACTTGAATGACGCGCGAAACGATGACCGTCTGGGTGGACGGCGCCAACTCACTGACCTGCTGCTTGCGTTCGTAGCCGCCATCGCGGACGACCTCGACATGTTCCTTGCGTTCCATAGACATGATGATGCCTCCTCTTGGGGGGACAGAAAGAGCCGGTGCTCGAAAGCAACCGGCTCAGTTCGTGCCTGGTCGATCAGACGCTCGAACGGCGACCGAAGATCAGTGACGCAATAAAGAGCACGACGAACACGACGAACAGAAGCTGCGCGATGCCCGCCGCGGTACCGGCGATACCGCCGAAACCAAAGATTGCTGCCACGATTGCGACGACCAGGAAAAGAATTGCCCAACTCAACATGAGACTGTCTCCTTCTTTGCTGCTCTCTCACGTTGCTACCAGTCTATGCGAGATGCCATCAGGTCACATGGGCGTGATGGCGCGATCTCGCATAGGTCAGTTGGCGGACAGAGCATTAGGAAGGTGGCAACCCCGTGCCCGTGGCGAATTTACGCACCCGCTAGAGCATGCAAAGTGGCTATTCCACCCAGTCGAGTGTGCGCTGGACAGCTTTCTTCCAGTTCTTGAACAGTTCCTCGCGCACACCGCCATCCATTTGCGGCGTCCACTCCTGGTCAACACCCCAGTTCTTACGCAGATCATCCTCACCGGCCCAGAAGCCGACCGCCAGCCCGGCAGCATAGGCCGCGCCGAGCGCGGTCGTCTCGCTGATGGTCGGGCGTACGACCGGCACGCCGAGAATATCCGCCTGGAACTGCATGAGTAGGTTGTTGCGCGTCATGCCGCCGTCGACCTTGAGCGTGGTGACCTCGACGCCGGAGTCCTGGCGCATGGCCTCGACCACCTCGCGCGTCTGGTAGGCGGTCGCCTCCAACGCGGCGCGGGCGATGTGCCCCTTGTTGACGTAGCGCGTCATGCCGACGATGACGCCGCGCGCATCTGGACGCCAATAGGGTGCGAACAGGCCGGAGAAAGCGGGCACGAAGTAAATACCGCCGTTATCCTGCACCGTGTGCGCCAGATCTTCGACTTCTTTCGCGTTGCGGATCAGGCCCAGGTTATCGCGCAGCCACTGCACGAGCGAACCGGTCACGGCGATGCTGCCTTCGAGCGCGTAGACAGCTGCCTGATCGCCGATCTTGTAGCCGACAGTCGTCAGCAGGCCGCTTTTGCTCGGCACGGCTTCGGTGCCGGTGTTGATGAGCATGAAATTGCCGGTGCCATAGGTGTTCTTGGCCTCGCCAACGGAGAAGCAGGTTTGCCCATAGAGGGCGGCCTGCTGATCGCCGAGGATGCCAGTGATCGGGATGGCGCCGCCGTGCATGCGGTAGCTGCCGTAGGGCGTCGGGTCACTCGATGGGCGGATCTGCGGCAGCATCGCGCGTGGGATGTCGAGCGTCTTGAGCAGATCGTCGTCCCAATCGAGCGTTTGCAGGTTCATCAGCAGCGTGCGGCTGGCATTGGTTACGTCGGTGATGTGGACCTGGCCGCCGGTCATGTTCCAGACGAGCCAGCTGTCAATCGTGCCGAAGAGGGCATCGCCACGCTGCGCGGCTGCGCGCAGGCCGTCGACGTTTTCGAGCAGCCAGATCAGCTTGGTGCCGGAAAAATAGGTCGAGACGGGCAGGCCGGTCTTATCGCGGAAGCGATCCGCGCCGCCTTCTGCCGAGAGACGCGCGACGATGTCGTTGGTGCGCGTATCCTGCCAGACGATGGCCGGGTGCAGCGGCTGGCCTGTGTGTTTGTCCCAGACGACGGTCGTCTCACGCTGGTTGGTGATGCCCAGCGCGACGATGTCCCCCGGCGTCAATTGCGCCTGTGATAGGGCAGAGGCGATGACTTCTTGCGCGCGCTGCCAGATCTCCAACGGGTCGTGTTCGACCCAGCCCGCGCGCGGCAGGATCTGGCGGTGCTCCATTTGTTCGGCGGCGATGACGTGACTGGCGTGGTCGAAGATCATGCAGCGCGTGCTGGTCGTCCCCTGATCCACAGCGGCGACGTATTTGGTGGACATTGTTCACTCCTTATACAGAGGCCGAAACTCATGGGGCAGATTCAACCGCAAACCCCCGGTCGGCGCAAAGAAAAAAGGCGAGCCAGAACGCTCTAGCTCGCCCTTTTACCTTCCGGGAGATAGGCTTACTCCGCGTCGGTGATGGTGAACAGTGCTCCGGCACTGCGCCCAAACACCTCCGGGAAGTACGCCTCACGCGCCGACGCCGGGATGACGTTGTACTCGCCGGGCAGTCCTGCGCGGATGGTGTAGACGAATTCATACGTCCCCGCCGGGAGATAGGTCGCGTTCAGGACGACCTTCTCGTCGCGGAATTCGATGTTGCCGAACCACCACCAGCCCCATCCCTGGCTAAGCGGATCTTCGCGGCTGAGTTCGGGGCGTGTGCCGACCTGCTGGCTGATGGCGAGATCCGGGTTGACGGCATCCGTGCCCGCCGGGATCGGATCTTCGACGACGACGTAGTGCAGGTCGTTGGGCGCAATGATGGTCAGCCGCACGGTGACCGTATCGCCGACCTGCGCGCCCGTGACCGTCTGCATGGCGTCGCCATCGCCCATTGTGTAGCGCCGTTCGATGACGATGCCGCGGTTGAGCGGCTCGACCTCGGCCACCGGCAGATAAGCGTGAAGCTGTGCCGTGTAGTAGACAGTGCCCGCCTGCGCCTCGAGAGCGACGGTCGTTTCGCCGTCGAGCGCGATGTCGCCGGTGGTCACGCTCAGGCCATCGTCAATCGTCTGGCAGTCGATGACGTGTTGGTCGTCGACGGCGGCGCAAACATCCGCCGTCTGGCCTGCCTGCTCGTCGAGCGCCTCCGCGGCTGCGCTCAGGCCCATCAACGCCCAGGCGGTCTCCTGGCGCGTCTCCCAGCCCTCGGACTGCCGCGCGATCATGAGCCAGCGCACCATGCCCGGCAGCAGATCGCTCTGCGGGCGCAGCGTCGCGTAGGTTTCCAGCGCAATGGCTGTCGTGCGCGTGTCGGTGTTCCAGTTGTAGGTATCGCGCTGTTCTTCTTCCCAATGGACACCGTTGGCGCTCGTGATCGCGTCCTGCGCCAGTCCATCGAGCAGGCTTTGCACGCGCGGATCATCCGGATCGATGATGGCGAGCGTCCGCGCCAGCAACGCGCGCGCATAGTAGCCGAGCGAACCGCGCGATTCGTAGAGCGTCGCCGAGCGGGCCACATCCGGCGCACCGGAGCGCGCCAGTGCGTAGAGCATGAACGCCTGCCGGTTGAGCCGCCACTGCTCGATGTTGAGGCTGGGGACGATCATCCGGCTGCTCAGGAAGCGCTGCGCACTGCTGATGGTCTGCGCGTCGACATCGAAGCCCTGCGCCTGCGCCTCCGAGAGGCCAATCAGCGCGTAGGCCGTCACGACGATGTCGCTCTGCTCGCGCGTGTACCAACCCCAACCGCCATCGACCTTCTGCGCGCTGTACAGATATTGCAGCGCCCGCGAGATGTTGTCGCGCAGCTCACCCTGCAAATCGTCGGCGGACAGGCCGATGGTCTCAATCGCTTTGTTGGTCATCAGGTTGGGCAGGAAAGCGCTGACGACCGCCTCCGCCGACGGGCGAGCCGGGAAGTCGAGCGCTTTGAGATCGCTGAGGGCAGCTGCCGCCAGCGATGGCTGCACATCCAGTGTCAAATCGGCGCCGGTGGCGTGAAGATCTGCCGGCAGGCTGACGGTCTCCTGGCGCGTCTCCGGTGCTTCGAGCACGCCGCCGGTCGCGACGATCTCCGGCGCGCTGTAGCTGTAGATCGGCAGTAGATGATCCGGCCCCTGGCCGAGCGGCGGCACGCTGGCATCGTTGTAATCGAGATTCTGGCCGATAGCGTAGAACAGGAGCGACATGCCCTCGGCGTCGCCCACGTCGAGCGACCACTCGACACGCTGGCGACCACCCGCCGGGATAGTGACGGTCTGCGTGTCCGGGCTGTTCAACTCAGCCATGCTCGGCCCGCCGACCTCGAGCTTGACGTCGACCACGGCCTCTTGATCGGTATTGTTATTGACGAGCGCCGCCACAACCGCGCTATCGCCATTGACGAAGAAGCGCGGTGTCACCGGGCGAATGAGCAGTGGCTTGGTGCTCAGCAGGTCGAACGTGTCCTGGCCGACGAGCAGGTCGCCATCCGTGCCACGGGTGACCGCACGGGCATCCAGCCGCCACGTCGTCAGGTTATCCGGCAGTGTGATGGTGAACTGCGCTTCGCCGTTGGCGTCGGTCACGAGCGCGGCATTCCAGTAGGCCGTATCGACGAATTCCTCGCGGATGTCGAAGATACCGCCCTCGCCAAAGCCGCCGCCGCCGCCCTTGATCGTATCCAGCACTTCCTGCGTTAGCTGATCGGTGTTGATCGTCAGCGCGGTCGACGTGCGCACGCCCAGGTTCTGGCGTCCGTAGAAGTAATCCAGGATCGGGATCGTGTTCGGATCGGCGATGGTGAGCGAGGCCAGATCGGTCAGGCCGACGCCGATCTCCGCCTGCACCGGGTTACCCGCGTAATCGGTCACGCGCAGGGTGTAGGTCACTTCGTCGCCCGGCCCGGCCTGATCGGTGTCCGGGGTGATGTCGAGCGTCAGTTCCTTCTGGCTGTTATCGACGCCGATCTGCACCATGCCCATGCGGAAGGCCGCCACCGGGTTGTTCTCATCGACGCCCTTGACGATCATGACACTGACGAACGCGTTCGGCGCAAAGTCCGCCGTGATCGGCAGATGATAGACGTAGGAATTGCTCGTCAACGTGACGCGTTCTACCTTCAGGACGTCGCCTCGCTCGACGGTGATCAATGCCTCGGCGTCGCCCTGGAATGGCGAAGCGATCAGGATTTCGGCGGTGTCGCCGACTTCGTACTCATCGCGATCGGCGATCAGGTCGATGCGGTTGCTGTTCTGCTGGCGCCAGACGATGTAATCGCCGCTGGAGACCCAGAGCGTGGTCGACGCGACGATGGTATTGCCCCGGTCATCGCGGGTCGTCGCCTTGACTTGATAGACACCGCCCGCGGGTGGGACGAAGCTGAAGGTCGCTTTACCGTCATCGCCGGTGGTGACGCTGCCGCTGGTGACGGGGATGTCCTCGACCTCCCAAGTCCAGTTCGTGCGACCGTTTTCATCTTCTTCGAGCACGCTCGACCAACGCCGTTCGACGACTTCGACGTCAATCGTCTGGTCGGCGACGCCCAACAGACGATCACCCGCCCAGTCGATGGCGATCAAGTCGACGACGGACTCCTGGCCCGCCGTCCCGACGTATTCCTGCGGCTTGACGCCGACGTAGAGCAGCCCCTTGTGCACGACGACGTCGGTGCGCCCGGCCACAGCCTGGCCGCTCTCATCGCTGACGACCGCCTCAATCGTAAACGTCTGGCTCTGGGTCGCGTCTTTCAGATCCGCGGGCACTTCGATCATGAACTGGCCCTGCGCATCGGTCGTGCCGCTGCCGCTGGCGACCTCTCCGGCAAACCCGCCGTAGATCTCGCTCGGCCCGGCGTCATAGTTGAAGTCGGTGTAGCTGTAGTTGGGTGCGCCCGGCGCGCTGAAGTAATAGGGTTGGGCGACCACGCTGTAATCGACCGTGGCGTTCGAGACGACACCGCCGAAGAAATAGCGGCTGTCGACCAGCACACGGATCGTATCACCCTGGACAACCTCGTCCTGTTCGGGTGTGACGTCGACCTGGAACTCCGGCGCGCGGTACTGGGCGACCTGGAAGGCAACGCGTCCTTCGCTGCCGTAATAGGGCTGCTCGGGGTCCTGCCGTGGCAGTTCGACCTCGATGCGGTAGTAGCCGAGCGGCGCATCGTCCGCCACGTCGAACTGGCCGCTGAAGGTGCCATAAGGCGTCAGCGGCAGGGTTTCGTCGTAGAGCAGCGAGCCGTCGTCGCCGCCGTAGATGCGCACCGGAATCTCCGTCAGCGCGGCCAGCGTGTAGGTCACGTCGTCGCGCTCGCGGACGACACCGCGGAAGTAAACCGGCTGCCCTGGCCGGTAGATCGGCCGATCGGTGTAGACGTATGCACGGTACTGATCGACGTAGTACTCGGTCGGCTGGGCGAAATCGTAGCCTTCGATGCCGTTCGACCACTGCGCCAGACCGATGCCGAACTGCTGGCCATCGTCGAGGACGGCCATGCGCGGCTGGTAAAGATCGACTGTGCGCGGCAGATCGATGCGGACGAGGCCGTCGGCATCCGTGACACCTTCGCCGATCAGCTCATAGCCCGTGCCGTAGACGCGGATCGGCGCGCCGGCGATCGGTTCGCCCGACTGCACGTCGGTCGCCCAAATCAGCGCTTGATCGACCGACTGCTTGAGCGTGAGATTGGCCGTGCCGACGACCAGGAAGTGCTTGAGCGGCTGCCAACCGTTGGCTTCGGTTTCTGGCGTGGTCGCCTGCAGGTAGTAAATGCCCGGCGCGAGGGCCCCTGTTTCACTGGTCACGTCGACGGGTGTCACCTGCGGCGAGGTCGATTCGAGGAAATACTCGTCACCGACGCCCTCGGCGACCCAGGCCTGCTCGCCATCACGGAGCGCCACCTGCCACCAGAGGATGTTGTCGATGCATTCAGGACCGCCGGTGACGCGCAGCGCGTAATCGCGATACAGCAGCGTCACGATCTCGCCATCGCCGGGCGTCGCGCGCGCGCGCACCGGATCAGGCGACGAGATGACGCGCGCGTTGGCGCCGACGCTCAACTGGCTGGCCGGTGAGCCGGGGCATTCGACACCGCTGGCCGCGCTCAGGTCGAGCAGTTCGTAGCGACGCGCATTCTCCGGCGCGACGTTGTCAATCGTCCAGCTGCGCAGCAGTTGATCCGACGACGGCGCATAGCTCTGCGAAGGATCGTAGGCATTTTCGCCGACGAGCAGCGGCAGGAAGTCCGCCGTGTCAACCACATAGAGCGATAGATCGACCTGGCTGATGTTGCGATGCGTCAGATAAACCTGCGTCTGTTCGTTGTAGGCGTTGTAGAAGCCGACGCCATAAGGCGCTTGCAGTGTCAGATCCGGGCTGAAGGGCTGCGTCGTGTAATGAATGGTCAGCGGCTGTTGGATCGCGTTGCCGTAAATGTCTTCTGCGCCTGCCGCGATAGTCACGGTGTAATCGGTGCTCGGCTCGACGGGGAATGACAGCGTGTAGCTGTTGTCGTAATCGTTGTAATAGGTATCCGGCTCGCGCCAGGGTTCCGGGTCGAAGGTGACTTTGCCTTCGAGCGTTTCGGGGTTCATCGGCGAGGCGAAGTAGAGGGTGAAGGCATACAGATTGCTGGCATCCGTTTCGCCATCAAACGGATCGGTGCGCACGATGGCCGGTTCGGGTACGGTCGTGAATGTCCACGGATCGGCGGCCAGCGGTGTGCCGCCGCCCGCGCCCACCGCCCCGCTGGAGAAGCCGACCTCGTAGGTCGTATCCAGCGCGAGATTGTCGTTTGGCGTGAAACGGAAGCCCGCGCCGTCATCGCTCCACTCGAACGAACCGGCGATCTCACCGCTGCCGGTCGAATCCGCATTGCGCACGTAAAAGGCGTCTTCGGTGGCCGCGCGATCCATCGGCATGTTGAAGCGCACTTGCAGGCTGTCATCCAGCCGCACGCCGGTCGTGCCCGGCTCCGGGACGACTTCGGTCAGCGCCGGTGCGGTCGTCGTGAACGACCACGAGTAGGGCGCTTCCATCTGTGAAGCATCCTGCGCAGTCAGGCCGGTATCCAGGCTGACGGTGTAGGTGACACCGCTCTCCAGCGCGGGCTGCGGGCGGAAGACATAGATGGCTGTGTTGAGCCATTCGCCCTCGCCCGCGACCGCGGGCGTGATCTGCAGCGGATCGGGCAGGTTTTCCATCGATTCGACCGCCGTCAGCGGGACAACGGGGTGATTGAAGATGACGGTGATCACACCGTCCGGCGCGATATCGACGCTGCCAGCGCTGGGCAAGGTTTCGACGATGTCCAGGGCGGGTGGTTCGCTCGCATCCTGCGCGCTGACGGCGCCACCTAGAATCAAAACCAGGAACAGCATGAACAACAACGAACGACGCATAGGGAATCTCCCTTGGGTGTGACCAATACCTAAATTATAAGCGAGATTACGACGGCAGCGGGCGGCGTCGGGCGAACGTGGGGCAGGCGGCGATCAGACGTTTGCCGCCCGCGGACGGAGACGCTATAACTTGTGCAAACGCTCTCCTCAGCAAGGACTCTTGTCGATGCAAAACCGTTCAAATCAAGCAGGCAGCCCGACGGCGCAGGCGCGCGGGCTGGTCGGACTGCCGGTACCCGTGCGCGAACTGGCGGCGGCGACCTGGGACGCGATCGTCGTCGGCGCGGGCCATAACGGCCTGGCGTGTGCTTTCTATCTCGCGCGGGCGGGCAAACGCGTGCTCGTGCTCGAAGCGCGTGAGCGCGTCGGCGGCGCGTGCACGCTGGAAGAGCCGTTCCCCGGCTACCACGTCTCGCCGTGCGCATATCTGGCCGGGCTGCTGCATCGCACCGTGATCGACGACATGGAACTGCCGCGCCGGGGCTTCACCTGGCACCCGGCGGTCGGTGGTTACTTCGTGCCGTTCGAGGATGGCAGCAGCATCCTGCTGTGGGAGGATGCCGACAGACGCTACGAGGAACTGTGCCGCTTTGCGCCGCAGGATGCCGAGGGCTATCTCGCGCTCAACGCGCTGGTCGACCGCGCGGTCGAACTGCTGCGGCCCGGCGATGAGCGCGATCTGTGGCTGGGACGCGCGCCGACGCGCGAGCAGATCGAAGACCGGCTCGGCGGCGACGAGGACATGATCAACCTGATCTTCGAGTGGTCGATGGCCGATCTGGTCGAGCGCTACCTGACCGACGAACGCTTGCAGATGGCGCTGCTCGGCCAGGGCGTGATCGGCACCAACGCCAGCCCGTTCGACAGGGGCACGGCGTCGATCTACTACCACCATTCGAGCGGGCGCATCGACCCGGATCGACCGGGGCTGTGGGGCTTCGTCGAGGGCGGCATGGGCATGGTCTCGTTCCTGATGTGCGACGCCGCGCAGGAAGCCGGGGCGACGGTCGCCACGGGCGTGCCGGTTGCGCAGATCATCCCCGGCGAGGGCGTCATGCTCGAAGGCGGCGAACAGATCCATGCGCCGGCCGTCATTTCGAACGCCGACCCGCAGATCACGCTGCGCCTGCTGGGCGAGGCTGCCGATCCGGCGTGGCGCGGGCAGGTCGAACGTGTGCCGATCGAGGGCTGCACGGTCAAGGTCAACCTGGCGCTGCACGAGCCGCCGAACTTCCTTGCCCGCCCCGGCACCGACGAGCCGCATCACCGCGCGCAGATCAACACGCCGCTGACGAAGGCGCAGTGGCGAGCGGGCTACGATGCCGCCCGGTGCGGCGAACTGCCGGACTTGCTGTGGACGGAGGATTATCTGCAAACGGCCTTCGACTCGTCGATTGCGCCGGAGGGCAAGCACGTGCTGAGCATCTTTTCGCAGTACGTGCCGTATCACTTTGCCGAGGGCGATTGGGACTCGCGGCGCGACGAGGTCGGGCAACTGGTGGTCAAATCGATCGGGCGCTTCTGCAGCAACCTCCCTGACGCGATCGTCGACATGGAGGTGCTAGGCCCGCCAGACATCGAGGAGCGCGTCGGACTGACGGGCGGCCACATCTTCCAGGGCGAATGCCTGCCGGACTACATGTGGAGCAAGCGCCTGACGCCGGAAACGCCGATGGACGGCATCTACCTGTGCGGCGCGGGCACGTACCCCGGCGGCAGCGTGATGGGCGTCAACGGGCGCAATGCCGCGCTGATCGTGCTCGGCGAGTTGTAACGCAAGCGGAGAAAGATGGAGAATAAGCGGGCACGACGCGTGCGTGCCCGCATAAGTCCTAGCGTGCGCGCGAGGCCAGGTTGCGCCCGATGAAATCGTGCGGGTAGGGCGCCTCGATCGCGCTGATGTCGTTCAGGCGGGCGCGCTGCTCGGCGGTCAGCGACCAGCCGACGGCACCCAGGTTGTCTTCAAGCTGCTGCATGTTGCGCGCGCCGATGATCGGCGCCGTCACGCCCGGCTGATCCTTGACCCAGCTCAGAGCGATCTGCGCGGGCGACTTGCCAAGCTCATTGGCGATTTCGCCCAGCACGTCAACGATCGTCCAGGTGCGCTCATTGCCGTAGCGCTCCCAGGCTTCCGTCCAGTTGTTCTTGGCGGCCACGGCGATGCGCGTGCCTTCCGGCGGCGCCTCCATGCCGCGGTGGAACTTACCGGTCAGCCAGCCACCGCGCAGCGGACTCCAGGGGATGATGCCCAGGCCTTCTTCCTGGCAGACTTCGACCAGCTCCCACTCGATCTGGCGATCCAGCAGGTTGTAGAGCGGCTGCAGGCACGAGAACGGCTCCCAGCCGTGCGATTTGCTGATGTCGACTGCCTTCTGGATCTGGTAGCCCTTGTAGTTGCTGACGCCGATGTAGCGCACCTTGCCCTGCTCGACCAGCCGGTTGAGCGCGCTGAGCGTTTCTTCCAGCGGCGTGCCGGGGTCCCAGCAGTGCACCTGATACAGATCGATATAGTCGATGTCCAGGCGGCTCAGACTGTTTTCGACCGCATCCATGATGTGCTTGCGGCTGAGGCCAATATCGTTGGGGCCTTCGCCCATGCCAAAGCGCGCCTTGGTCGCGATGACGAACTGCTCGCGGTTTTGCTCCTCGAGCCACTTACCGACAATCGTCTCGCTGGCGCCACGCGTGTAGACATCCGCGGTGTCGATGAAATTGCCGCCCGCCTCAGCGAAGGCATCCATCATCTGGAAGCTGAGCGCCTCTTCCGACTCGCGCCCGAACGTCATCGCGCCCAGGCACAACTCGCTGACCTTCATCCCCGTCCGGCCAAGATAACGATACTCCATCCGTGTCTCCTTTATGATTCAGTGGTGGCGCACACCTCCACAGACCGTCTCGCTATATGATACCGCGCGCGCGGCGCTCGGTCGGCAGCAGCGCATGATAGAGGAAGCGGTTGACCGGCGTGGCGACGCCCGCGGCCTCGCCGAAGCGCACGATAGCGCCGTTCTGCGCCTCCAACTCGGACGGGCGCCCGTCCATGATGTCGCGCTGCATCGAAGCGGTGGCCCCCGGCAGCAGATCGTCGACCTGCTTCATCCCGCGCGCGACCGCGTCATCCGCCATCGGCAGGCCAAGCCCGCGGGCGACGGCCAGCGTCTCGCTCATAGCATCTTCGAGCATGGCCCGCGTCTCCGGCTGGCCGCGCATGATGCCGGCGGGCATCCGCGTGACGGCGCCAACGCTGCCCAGAGCGGCGACGAAGAGCAGCTTCTGCCACATATCCGCCTGGATGCGATCCGAGATCTGGACGGTGATGCCCGGCACGTCAAGGGCTTCGCGCAGGCGTTCGAGCCGTGGGCTGCGCTCGCCGTTCATCTCGCCGAAGACGATGAACGCCGCCGCCCCGCCCTGGCGGATACGCCCCGGCGCATCGATGGCGCTCTGCACGCGGCAAAAGCCGCCGAGCACGTGCTCAGCGCCGAAGGCATCCGCCAGTTGAGCGGGCGCCTCGACTCCGTTGAGCAGCGGAATGACGACCGTCTCCGGGCCGATCAGCGGGCGCATGGCGTCGACCGTCTCCGGCACCTGCCACGTCTTGATCGCGACCAGCACAACGTCGACCGCGCCGACCTCCGCCGGTTGATCCGTGGCCAGCGCCGGGTGGGCGACGAAATCGCCGATGTCGCTGTGCACCTCTATCCCGTGCTCGCGGATGGCCGCCAGGTGGGCGCCGCGCGCGATGAAGGCGACCTCGTGCGCGCTTTCCGCGGCTAACCGTCCGCCGAAGTAGCCGCCGACTCCGCCGATGCCCAAGATCGCGATTCGCATGTCGCTTGCTCCCGTGTGCTGTGTTGCTGCGTGTGAGGTTGGTGTGGGCAGAGTGTAGCGCGGGGGTGGGGATGGGGCAATGCGAAAGAGAGGCCCTGGCTCAAGAAATACGACTATAATGATGAGAACGAGGAGCGAAATATGGACCGCGTAGACATCACACTGACCCTAAACTTGCCACAAGACCTGGTCGATGAGGCAAAATCCGCCGGATTACTGACCGACGAGCAAATCGAGCGCTGGCTGACGGACGAACTTGACCGTCAGCGCAAGCTCGATCGATTGTTCGGCAAACTGGATCGCCTGGCGGCCCTTGAACCGCCGCTGACCGAGGACGAGATTAACGCCGAGATTGAGGCATATCGCCAGGAGAAGCGGCAGCGCAAACTGGACAATGCTGAGTGATTCGTGCGGTCATCGACACCAACATCATCGTGTCGGCGTTATTCTGGGGAGGCGCACCTCGCGCTGTGCTGAATGCAGCCAGAGCAAAGCGTTTTCAGATGATCACGTCTAAAGAACTGATTGATGAATTGAGGGATGTGATCTCACGTCCGAAATTCGCTGAAAGACTGGCACAAGTCGGTGATACCGTCGACTCGCTTCTCGAAACCGACTACCACGCGCTCGTCGAGGTAGTCGATCCCGCACAAACTGAGCCTATTATCGCTGACGATCCGGATGACAATGCCCTGATTGCGTGTGCGCTTGGTGGGGCAGCGGACTACATTATCTCAGGTGATCATCATCTGCTCGACCTGGGTGAGTACCAGGGCATCAAACTGTGGACGGCAAATCGCTTCCTGGAAGAAGCGGTTGAGCGTTGAGCGCATCCGCCTACCAGAGCGCACCTAAGATTTGGCGCAGACTGACAAACTTGCGCCAACTACTCTCAGCGCCCCCATCCTCACCCCACATAATCATCCATCCGATCCTCCCCAATATCTTCATTCGTCTCCGGGTCGACGATCACGATGTCCAGCGCGAAGAGCAGGCGCAGCGCCTCCGGCAGGGCGAAGCGCGCCCCCTGGCTGCGGTTGTCGTTCAGGTTGATCGTGTAGTGCCTGGCCCCGGCGAAGTTGGCGCGCGTCAGGTCGGTGTGCAGGAAGATCGCGCCCGCAAAGTCCGTGCCGTCGAAGTTCGCTTCGGTCAGGTCGGCCTCGGCGAAGTTGGCTTCCGTCGCGTTGCAGGCCGTCATCGTCAGGCCCTTGAGCTTCAGGCCCAGGAACACCGCATACTTCAGATCGCAGCCATCAAACGCCAGCGCGCTGATCTTGGTCGCCCATTCCGACCAGTTGGCATCCGTCCAATTGACGCCGAGCAGATTGCAGCGGCTGAAACGGACGCGAGCAAACGTCGTGCCGCCGACGGTCGTCATCTTCATCGTGCAGTCTTCGAATGCGCACTCGATGAAGCGGCAGTTCTGGAAGTGCGTCTCGGAGAAATCGCAGCGGACGAACTTGCACTCCGAAAACTCGCTGTTGAGCACGAATTCGTGCGTCAGGCTGAGCCGCTTGAAGGTGACGCCGGCATAGGCTTCGTGGCTGGTGAGGCTGGTCTGCGCCATAGGGGACGATCTCCGTGTGGGGGGATGGGGAGCCGCCCGCCATCATAGCACAGGCGAAAGCCCTCACCCTAAATCCCTTTCCCTAAGGGCGAGGGATTTTCAGAAACCGTTTTGACTCCCTTCTCCCAGCCTTCGGCGACCTTCGGTTACAGGGAGAAGGGCCGGGGATGAGGGTAAAAGCGCCTTACCCCAGCATCGGGATCGTCGCGTTGGCGACCGGCAGCACGCCGATGTGCGCGTCTGCGGGCAGGTCGGCCAGTGCCGCATCGAGCGCGCTTTGCAGATCGTCCGCCGGTTCGATCAGCAGCTTGCGCACAAACGCTGGCGGCATGTCGGAGATCAGGCGCAGATGCACGTGGGAGGCGTCGCGCGCGATCTGGAAGGCTTTGTGCGCGCCGATGTGGAAGCCCTCGGCGTTGAAGCGCGCGATCACCGCCTCGTTCGACGTCATGTCCTCGCGCGCGATCCAATGCTCGTAGGTCGCGCTGCCGGTGCCTTCCGGGCAAGCCGCGCACAGGATGACCGTGCCGCCCTCGCGCATGACCAGCGTCGCGTGGGCCAGCGCCTTCTGCGCCTGATAGAGGTTGATGTCCTTCGGATGTCCGCCCGGCGCGACGATCATCAGGTCGAACGGCTGCGCGACCGCCACCTGGAAGCCGCGGCGCACGCGCGGGATCGCCGCCGCCATCACCGCCACCGGATCGCCCGCCAGCGTCTCGACGATCTGCTTGTCGCCGTTGAGCAGCGCATTGAGCGCGAAATCCACCCGCAGCCGCCGCCCAATCTCCTCGACATCCTCACGTGCGGGGTTGCCCTCGTAAGTGCCCAGCGCGGCGCCGGGCGCGCTCATCCAGGCGTGGTTACGGTTGATCGTCGCCTTGCTCGCCAGGCCGATGGCCGCCGTCTTGACACCGCCGGAAAAGCCGACGAACTGGTGCGGCTCGACGTTGCCGACGACGATACGCAGGTCGGCCTCCATGTAGTGCCGGTTGATGCGCACCGGCGTCCCGCGCGAGGTCTCGCCCAGGTCGACAAGGTTAGCGTCGTCCTCGCAGTCGTGGCAGAGGATGCGGTAGCGTGCGGCGATCGCCTCCGGCACGATCTGCGGGTATTCTTCCGGCGGCATGACCGGGTGCGTCCCGGTCGCGATCACGAACGTGATCTGCTCCGGCGCGAGGCCCATCCGCTCCAGCGACGCCAGCAGCGGCGGCAGCAGATGCGCATGAGGCACAGGCCGCGTCTTGTCGTTGATGGCGATCGCGACACTGCGTGCCCCGGCGAAATCCTCCAGCCGCCGCCCGCCGACCGGCTGCACCAGCGCCAGCGCGACCTCCGCCGCCGGGTCGCTCGCCGCTGCCACCTGCGCGGGTGCGATCAGCTCGACCCGCCGATCGTCCGGCAGCGCCGCCGTCAGATAGCCCTTGCCATAGGGGATACGCACGTCCACCATCACAACCCGCCACTATGATGCATCGTAGGGGCGGGATATATCCCGCCCGTACACACGTTGCCTTTTAAATACTGACGCCGATGCGGTGGATGGCGAACCCGTTGTGATCCATGAATACCTCGGATTTCGTCAGACGACCACTGGCCGTCGCCATCACCTCGTCGTAGACCATCTCGCCGCCCTGCTCCATCGTGATCTCGTCGTGCAGGATGCCGCTCACGTCCAGGTCGACCGTGTCCTTCATCGCTTCGTAGCTGTTGCGGTTGCCGGTCACCTTGATCGTCGGCATGATCGGGTGCGAGATCGTGTGGCCGCCGCCCGTGCTGAAGACGAGCACCTGGGAGCCCGCCGCCGCGATGCTGCTGATCGACTCGCCGCCGTGGCCTGGCCCGTACATCACATACAGACCGGACTTGTCGCCGGGCCGATCACAGATATCCAGGTAGCCGACGATCTTCGACTTGGTGCCCGCCTTCTTGGTCGCACCCATCGACTTTTCCTCGATGCTGCTCAGGCCGCCGAGGATGTTATCGCCGGTCGGCTGCGAGCCGCGGATGTCCTCGCCGCTGGCGAGAGCGCGCGCTTCCATGTGCGCGATGGCATCCGTGATCTGCTTGCGGATCTCGTCGTTCTCGGCGCGCTCCATGAACCAGGGTTCCGCGCCCATCCATTCGGTCGTCTCGGCCAGGATCGTGCGCCCGCCCTGGGCGATGATCTTGTCCGAGGTCATGCCGGTGGCGACGTTGCTCGACAGGCCCGACGTCGTATCCGACGTGCCGCAGTTGACGCCGAACAGCAGCTTGGAGACGGGCACCGGCTCGCGCCGCTGATTGCTCAACTGGCGCGTGAAGTCCGCCGCGTAGTGCAGCGCCTTATCCAGCGCGTTGACGTAGCCGCCGTCGTAACGGATGTTGACCGTCGCGATCAGCTTGCCGGTCGGGCTGATGTCATTCGCGATGTCTTCGGCAGTGCAATTTTCCTCGCGGAAGTGGTCGATGATGACAACCGCGCCGACGTTCGGGTTGGCGCCGGTGCCGCTCAGGAACTTGCGCGTCAGCCGCAGATCGGGCGCCACCTGCGTGCGTCCCAGGGGATGCTCGATCGAGACCGAGCCGTAGATCATTTCGGAAACGTGGCGGCACAGATTGTTTGCATAGAGTGTGCCGGACAGAATCAAAACCAGATTGCGCGCGCCAACCGTGCCATCTGGGCGAACATAACCAAGCCATTCAGACATGCGCCTTACTCCTCGTCATTGCGCCTTGATCGTTTCATCATGTCGAAGGGCGGAGCAGTAGATTGGTGATCAGCATCTGACCGCGCTAACCTGCCAATCTGCTAATCCGCTCATGTGCTAGCTGACCGTCGCGTCCTTCTGCGCCTTGTCGCCGCGACCGCGATTGCTCTCGATGTTATGGACGTGCACGTGATCGCCCGGCTGGATGTCGACCAGGGCGCTGCCGATGCTCAGCCCATACTTGTAGACCGTCTCGCCCTTCTTGATCTCGCGGATGGCGACCTTGTGTCCGTAAGGGACGGCATCGTTGGCCGTGACGGTAATTTCGCTGGTGACGCCGTGCGTGCCGACCGTATCGCCCTTTTCGATCGGTTCGAAAACGTTCGTGCCCACGTTGTCGATGGACTCGATCACAAAAACCTTCTTCATACAGCTTTACTCCTGTGCGTTATGCAAACTGTGGGAGATACGGCTCAAATTCCCGCAGCAGACTATCCAGAATTGCCCTGGCCTTATCGAGATCGTGCACCATCGGGTCGAGCGTAAGGGCTTGCAGCGCCAGCTTGCGGTCGCCGGTCACGCACGCATCGACCACCAGCGAGCTGAGCGCCAGCTCGCGGCGGCACAACTCGGCGATGGCATCCGGCAGCGGCGGAAAGCTCAGACCCTGCGCGCCAAAGGCGGACATGATCCCCGGCACCTCGACGATGGCATCATTCGGCAGATTGGGGATATAGCCCTCGTTAGGGATATTCAACTGCTGGTGATAATGCTGCTCGTTGTAGTGCAGCGCGCCGATCATCTCCGGGATGCCCTCGTCCAACATGTCCAGCCGCCAGACATTGCGCAGCTCGTCCACCTGCTGCTTGCCGTCGACAATCGCGTGCGCCAGTTCCCAGCGGCGGGCGCGGCGGCGGCGGTTGCCATCCCAGCTTTGCAGCTTGAGGTCATATTTCTCCCACGGCCTGGTCGTCGGCTCGCTGACGAATGGCAGGTACTCGCACATGTGGCTGTCGCCCGCCGTCGGCATCATGCCGTAGATCTCGAATACCTCACGCGAGAGCGGCTCGAAGTCCTTGCGGTAACGATTCAGCCATGTATCGCGCAGTTCGGGGTAGAGATCTTCGCCCGTCTTCTTGTCGCGGATGTCGTAGACCCACGAGAAATGATTGATGCCCGCCGCCTTGATTTCAATATTCTCGACGGCAGCGCGCGCGACCGGGATGAAGCTCGGCATGTTATCCGCGTCGGTGTGGACGTGGAAATGCTCCGGCACCTCGATGCCAAAGCGATCCGCCAGCACTGCCCCGGCCATGGCATAGCCCCACAGCAGTTGATGGCACAGGCCGATCGTCTTGATCTTGGTGTAGCGGTGGATGGCCGTCGTCAGCCGGATCAGCGGGTTGACGAGGTTGAGATACCACGCATTCGGGCACAGTTCTTCCATATCGTGGGCAATCGCGAGGATCACCGGCAGGTTGCGCGCGGCATGGGCGAACGAGCCGGGGCCGCCGTTTTCGGCGTAGGGCTGGCGCACGCCGTGCTGCAATGGGATCTGCCAGTCCTTCTCCCAGACGTCCTCGCGCTGCCCAACCTGGATCGAGACGACCACGAAATCCGCACCCGGCAGCAGATCGCGCCGTTCAGTGCTGGAGGTGATGGTGGCCTCGGTTCCCCACGCCTCGTTCATGATCTCGGCCAGCCGGGTCATCGTGCGCAGGCCGTCTTCGTTGGTGTCGCAGAGGGCGATGTGGGCGCCGCGCAGTTGGCGGCTCTGCATCATGGTCGAAAGCGCGCCCAGCCCGAAGATCGCGCTGCCCGCGCCGACAATCACTATTTTAGGGGGTCGAATGCTCATAGACGCTCAGACTACGCCTTTCAATAAAACCTGTACAGGTCGAACGATGACGGCAGACGCAAAAGCTCGCGGCTATTCGTAAGGTGTTTCGTCCCAGAACTCCTGGAACTTGCCAATGCCCATATCGGTGTAGGGATGCTTGAACGCCTCTTCGAACACGGAAAAGCCCGCCGTGACGATATCCGCGCCGCTGACAGCCGCATCGGCGATCTGACGGCCATTGCGCACCGCCGCGACCAGCACCTCGGTGCCAAAATTGTAGTTGTCCCGAATAGCGACGAGATCTTCGATAAACGACTGGACTTCTTCCCCGTTGCCTTCTTTCCAGCCGATGAACGGCGACACATAATACGCACCCATACGCATGGCTTGCAGCCCCTGCGCCGCCGAAAAACACAACGTCAGGTTGCAGCGAATGCCCTCGTCGCTGAGAACGCGGCAGGCCTTGAAGCCGTGCTCGGTCGACGGCATCTTGATGACGAACGTCGGCGATAGCTTGGCCAGACGGCGCGCTTCCTCGACGATGGCCTGGTAATCACCATGGCTGGCAGGGTTAGTCTGCACGGAGACCGTTTTATCCGTGCCTTCGAACATGCTGCCGATTTCCTGGATCACGGCGAGAAATGGCTTGCCAGATGCCTGGACGTGGCGCGGGTTAGTCGTCACCCCGTCGATGTCCCACATGGTCAGCGCGTGGCGAATCTCGTCGACGAGCGCGCTGTCGAGAAAAAACTTCACACCCAAACTCCTTCCATCAGTCACATGAACGCGCGCCGCTCGTGCGCCCGCTCCCGATTAAGCATTATTTCATGCCGGTCGTCGCGATGCCGGTCGTGATGTACTTCTGCAGAATGCCGAACACGAACGTGATCGGCAGCAGCGTCAGCACCGTCATCGCCAGGATCAAATTCCACTGCACCTGTAAATCGCCCTGGAACGCCTCCAGTCCCACCTGCAAGGTGAACACCTGGTTCTGCGTGAGCACGATTTTCGGCCACAGGAAGTCATTCCAGCGCCACATGACCGAGAAGATCGCCAGCACAGCCAGAGCCGGGCGCGCCAGCGGCAGCACGATCTGCAAGTAGATGCGCCACTCGCTCGCGCCGTCGATGCGTGCGGAGTCGATCAACTCGTCCGGGATCGTCAGCATGTACTGGCGCAGCAGGAAGACGCCGGTCGGCGTCGCCGCGCCCGGCACGATCACGCCGAGCAGATTGTTGTTCCAGCCAATCTGCGTGATGAGCAGGAAGGCGGGCACCAGGATGACCGACAGCGGCACCATCAGCGTGCTCAGGATGATCAGGAAGATGGCGTTGCGCCCGCGATACTCATACTTGCTCAGCGAAAAGGCCGCCATGCTGTTGACCAGCAGGGTCAGTATCGTCGCGACGAAGGTGACGACCACACTGTTGAGGAAGTAGCGCCAGAAATTGAAACTCTCCATGCCTTCAGTGTAGTTGTCGAGACTGAACTTGACTTCCTCGACTGGCTGGCGCGCATTGATGTTGACGCGAATGATCTCTTCCGGGCTGGCCGGGTCGATCATCTGCGCTTCCAGGCCAACGCGGCGCACCTGGGCCAGCCGGGCGACGCTGCCGTCTTCCAGCGTGACGTCGAACAGCGGCAGCGGCTCGTCGTAGCCTTCGACCACCGCCGTCTCTTGCTGGTAGGGCAGGAAGCGCGGTGGAAATTTCGTCACCTCGGCGGGCGTCTTGAATGACGACATCAAGATCCAGATCACCGGGCCAAACATCAGGACGATGCCAACCAGCAGATAGATATACGTCAGGACATCGGCGGTTCCGATGCGCCCGCGCTTCTTGGTGCGCGTCAGGTAACCGACGACGCCGGTTCGCCCAGCGCCGGCTGCGGTTTGTGTCGTCACCGCGGTTCCTTCCTGTCTCAAGTGACGTTATTCGTGCCACGCAGACGCAGTTGCGCCAGCGTCAGCACGATCAACGATCCGGCCATGACGAGTGAAGCTGCCGACGCCAACCCATACTCCTTGGTCGCGCTGGCAAACCCGTTGTTGTAGATGTACTGGACGATGTAGATCGTCGCCGAGCCTGGGCCTCCTCCCGTAAACGCGAAGACGACGTCAAAGACCTGTACGGCGCGGATCAGAGACAAGATCAGCACCACGAGCATCGTCGGCATCAGCAACGGCAGCGTGATCGAGCGAAAGGATTGGAAGACATTGGCGCCGTCGATGTCCGCCGCTTCATAGAGGTCGCTCGGGATCGATTGCAGCCCGGCCAGCAGAATCAACGTATAGAAGCCCATCAGGGACCAGACGCTGATCATGACGACCCAGAAGCGCGCCCAGTTGGCATCGGTCAGGAAGCCGACCTTATCGCCGCCGAAAGCGACCAACAGCGCGTTCAGCAGGCCGTTTTCCTGCAAAATCCATTTCCAGATCAACCCGACGACGATTGGCGACAAGAGCACCGGGTAGAAATAAACGCTGCGGAAGAACCCGCGCGCAATAATTTTGCGATTGAGTACGAGCGCCGTCAGCAGCGAAATGCCGATCATCAAGGCGACCTGGGTGATGACAAACAGCGCCGTATTGGTGACGGCGCGCGCGAACAGGTCTTCGCGACAGGTGTTGGGCGCCAGGAAATTCTGGCAATCAAATAAGCGTTCCAGATTTTGTGCGCCCACGTAAGGCCGCTGGTCAAGAAAAAGATTGGCCCCGCCGGTAAAGGTATAGAAAAAGTTCGTGATCATCGGCAAGAGGATGAAGACGCCGAAGATCAACAGGTTTGGCAGCACGAAGACGTACCCCATGCCGCGAATGCCGACCAATCGCTGCAGCGGGTGCATGATGTAATCCATCAGGTCGATAAAGAAATTCAGAACGGCGTTGAACGCAGCGCCCAACTGCTTCTGGACTCTTCGCCAAACCGAGACGTGATGGGTGTGAGGAACGGTTGCGCTCGACATGAGTCTGCTTTCCAGGCTACGCGTCCTGTGGGGATAGCTCAGATGCTGGAGGTAGGGGACGCCATTGATGCGCGTCCCCACCCATAGCCCATCAGGATGGATCGATCGCCTTAGCTGCCAGCGTTGGCAACTGCTGCGTCGATATCTTCCTGTAACCGTGTCATCGCTTCATCCAGGGTCAGCTCACCAGCGAAGTACTGCGCCAGGCGCGTGTTCGACGCATCGTAGTAAGCGAAGGCAAACGGATGCAGATTCAGGCGAATGGCCTGATCCTGAAGCTTGCCCGCCTCGACCGCGAACTGTGCCAGCGCCGCATTCACCAGCGGGTTTTCCGCCGTGTATTCCACGCCCAGGTCGATCACCGCTTTGTCCGCGGGGATGAACAGCGAGCGCTCGACGTATTCCTTGTAAACTTCCGGCTGCAGCATGTATTCCATGACCTTGGCGACTTCTGCGGGGTGCTCAGTCTGGGCGAAGGCGACGATGCCCGCGCCACCAGCCACACCGGTGCTGCCGCCAGGGCCGGTCGGGTTCGGCACGACGGCCCAATCGAACGCGTCGCCGATCACGCTGTCGAAGCGCCCGATCTGCCAGCTACCGCTGAAGTACATGACGACCTGGCCGCTCTCGAAGAACTCGTTGGCTGCAGTGTACTGGCCGCCGGAACCCAACCACACTTCGCGCGGGATCAAGCTCTCATCGTGCCAGCCCTTGACGATTTCGGCGAAGGCGCGGAAGCCCTCGTCATTCGCCAAGGCGAAATTGCCATCGGCGTCGAAGAAGTTGGCGCCCATGCTCATCGCGGGGCCAGCAAAGCGGTGGCCCTTGTTGTCGATGGCCACGGCGTAGGGCGTGCCGGTCGCCTCGGCCACCTGCTTGAGCGCATCCGTCCATTCAGCCCACGAAACCTCGTCCATCGAATCACTGGGCACGTCCACACCGGCCTGCTCGAAGAGCGTGCGGTTGATGTAGGGCGCAGTGACCGACAGGCTGTCCGGGAAGCCGTAGAGACCTTCGGTGTCGTCGGGCAGGCGGAAGGCTTCCAGCACGGCACCGGCGAAGTTATCTTCCAGCAGCGACGGGTCGGACATCAGAGGACGCAAGTCAAGATAAAGACCGCGCATGCCGCCAAAGTTCGTGATGCGCGCCATGTCGGGGGCTTCACCGGCCTGTGCCAGAGTGGGCAGGTTATCGCGCACGGTGGCGTAGGGGACCACATCCAGGGTGACGGTGATGCCGGGATTATCGGCCTCGAAGCGATCGAGCAGATCGCGCATGACGTCGCCTTCTACGCCGTCGCTGTACCACATAAAACGAATTTCAACCGGGTCCTGTGCGGAAACCGCGATCGTGGTCAGCGCGAGCAGGGCGAGAACAGCAACAAAAGTCAAAAAGCGTTTAGTCATCGTCGAACTCCTTATCTTTGGCTCATCCACGTCGTTCACGGGCATGATTGTTCTTCGTTTGTCAGCACTCCTTTCGAGCCTTTCAGAAAAAGACGGGTTCCCAGCGTCTATGCCGTGGTGGTCAGAGACGCAAAATGGGTATTTCCAACATTCGCGCGAGCATTTCCAGAGCCTCAACATGATCGCCGTAAGTAATTGAAAGATGATGCTCCAGACCTTCGCGCATGAGCGTATCCATGACCTGGCCCGCACCGCTGTCAAAGCGGAGTGTGCCGGTCGTGCCAGTGAAGGCGGGCGGTGCTTGCAGCATCTCGCCGGACGCGATCACGAGCCGGAATTCGCCGGTCGCCTCGCTCAGGCGCGCCAGGCTGATGCGCCCCGGCTTAAGCGGGAACTGCATCAGCAAGGGCAGCTTGCGATTCGAATGGATGGTCGCCTCCGGCTGCACGGACGGATCGGCCATCGACAGCGGCGCCAGGCCACAGTGCCAGAGCACAGCAACATCCTCGTCGGCGTCGAACGCGACCAGATCGCTGCCGAAGGCGGGCTCGCCGCTGCATCCCTGCAGGATGATCTGCGTGATCGTCCCGTTGACGTCGACCTCGCAACTGCACGGGATCATGTCTTCACTCGTCATCGACATGGCACCGCAAGCGGCGCAGCCGAGTTCGGTGAAGAACTCCGGCCAGCAGCGCACCGCCAGGCCATCCAGATGCTGGGTCTCGATCAGCTCGCGCATGGTCACGTAGGTGCCGAGCGTGCCCGCCGTCGCATCTGCATCCATATCGTCCATGCCGACGATCTGCGTCCGCACCCGTTCGGCGACGGCGGCGACCTTTTCCTGCGCACCGTTGCGGACGTGGGCGAAGACATCCGCCAGTTCGATCTGCTCGACTTCGACGCCCAGGCGCTCGCGCAGCGCCGGCCGGTTAACGCGGCAGGTATCGAAGCCCGCCGGATTTTCGCCGATGCGCCCAACCCGCGCGCCGCGCAGTTTGCGCCGGATGGCGGCGGCTTTGACGAACGAGCGCACCGACTCCAGGCTGCGAACGTCGTCGGGCGCGCCGTAGACATATTCGTAGCGCAGCCCGGCGCGACGCAGGCCGTGCGCGGCCAGATTGATGCCGCAGAACGAGTTGAGGCGCAGTCTGCCGCCTGCGCGCGCTTCCGGCAGCGCCCACAGCAGCAGCGGAGCGTGCACGCGGCGCGCCAACTCGACAATCATGGTGCTATCGGCGAAGGAGGCTTGCAGCGCAATGACGCCGACCGGTGTCTCATTGTGCAGGCGGTCGATGCTCCTGGCCGCCGCTTCGGCATCCATCACCAGTTCAGCATCGCCGATCAACTGGTAGCCCTCGGCGGATAGGGCAGCAAACACCTGCGCAGCCAGTTCCTGAGCCAGCGGAACATCGAAGGTGGGGCGGGCGATGGCGATAAAGCCGATGCGCGGCGATGGCGATTGCACGGCGGCTACCCTTTCATCAGAAGCTGGTTTTGTGGACGGTAAAAGAAGCGGTCGAGCGCCAGAGCTGCGGCGCCGATCATGCCAACCTGGTTACCAAGCCCGGTTGTTTCCAGACGCACGCGTTTGCCGAGCGTGGCAAAGGCATACTGGCGCATGGTCTTCTCGATGGTCGGCAGCAGCAGGCCGCGCTCGGACAGGAACAACCCGCCGAGCACGATCAGTTCCGGGTTGAACAGATTGACGAGATTGGCCAGCACGATGCCGAAATAGAAGGCGCGCTCGTCGAGCATCGCGCGCAGGGCTTCGTCCCCGGCCAGCGCCCGGTCGATCACGTCTTCGAGCGTGAGCGGCCCTTTTTGCCGGAGGATGCTTTGCGCGCTTTCCAGCAGCGCCGGGCGCGAAATGATCGATTCGAGCGAGCGCATCTGCGGCGAACCGTCACGATCGAAGATCAGATGCGAGTGGCCGATTTCGCCCGCGCCTGCATCCGCGCCCCGGTAAATCTGGCCGTTGACGACCAGCCCGGCACCAACGCCGATGCGCGCATAGATGAAGGCCATCGCGCGGATATCGCGCCCGCTGCCGAACATCGCCTCGCCGAGTGCCATAGCGCGGGCGTTGTTCTCGACGGTGACGGGCAGCCCCAGCCTGGCGCTGATGTAATCGCCGACGGGGACGTTGTGCCAATCCAGGTTGGGCGCGACGACGTTGATGCCGGTCGTCGGATCGACGAGGCCGGACGCGGCGACACCGACGCCGACGATGCGCTCGGAAGCAAGCCCGTGGGTGGTTTGCAGCGCTCCCAGCGCCTCACAGGCCTGATCGAGGACGGCCCGCCAATCCATCTCGACCTGATGATCGAGGCTCTTGCAAGCGACGACTTCGCCGCACACATCCGTAAAGGTGACGTGGAGCTTGCCGACGTCGATATGAATGCCGGCGCTGTAGCGCGCATCGGGAATCAGCGTCAGCGAGCGCTGCGGGCGCCCGACTTGATTGGGGGTGCCGTTGGCGCGCGCACGGCTGTCTTCTGCGATCAAGCCCTGATCGACCAGTTCGGCGACGAGGTTGGTGATGGTGGCGGTGGAAACGCCAATTTCCTGAGCCAGCAGTACGCGCGAGATAGCACCATAGTGGAGCAGGTTGAGCAGGATGGCGCTCACGTTGCGCTGCTTGATTTCACTGCTGTGGATACCAACGGCGGCGGTGGGCCTCATAGCTGCCTCAGAAATGGCTCTTGAACAAAGTTCGTCACTGAATTCTTTAATCAAATTGATTAATTAATTCGAGTATAGAGAAATCCGCGGCCGTGTGCAAGCGATTTGGGCAATTCATACAGCGGTTGGCGGCGCTCATTGACAGCCCGCAAGAAAGACGCTTTAATTAATTAACTTTCTAAAATAATTCCAAATTGGCCCCATCGCCTGGAAAAGAGACCTTCATGCCGAAGTCATTCTCCTTACGCGCCATTCCCACCCTGCTGCCCGGTGTCCTGCTGGCGGGACTGGTCGCTTTCCTGGGTATCCAGGCGAGTGAGATCATCGGCGTCAATCTGCTCGGCTTCAGCAGGACACCGATCTCCGGCATCATGATGGCGATCATCATCGGCATTCTCGTCAGCAATACCGTGGCGCTGCCCGCCAGCTTCAAGCCGGGTATTCAGTTCAGTCTCAAATTCGTCCTGCGGCTGGGGATCATCCTGCTCGGCATCCGCCTGAGCCTGAGCGACGTTTTTCGTCTGGGATCGCTGGCGCTGCCGGTCATCATCGTTTGCATCAGCGGCGCGCTGATCTTCACGCGCTGGCTGGGGGAGCGGCTGCATCTCTCACCGCGCATGAGCACACTGGTCGCCGTTGGCACCAGCATCTGTGGCGCGACGGCCATCGTCGCCACCGGGCCCGCTATCGACGCGAAAGAGGAAGAAGTCGCCTACGCCGTCGCCAACATCACAGTCTTCGGCGTGCTGGCGATGCTTCTCTATCCCTATCTGGCGCACCTGTTGTTCAGCACCGATCATACGGCCGCCGGTCTTTTTCTCGGCACCTCGATCCACGAGACGGCGCAGGTGGCCGGGAGCGGCCTGATCTACTCGCAGATCTTCAACGCGCCGCAAGCGCTGGACACGGCGACAGTGACCAAGCTGATCCGCAACGTCTTCATCGCCGTCGTCGTGCCGCTGATGACGATCTACTATCACCGCCAGAATCTCTCGGACGAAGAGCGCAAACACCAGTCGTTCTTCAGCCTGTTCCCGCTGTTCATCATCGGCTTCGTCGTCATGGCGGCGCTGCGCACGATCGGCGACTTGACGCTCAGCAACGGGCTCGCCTTCGGCCTGCTCAACGAGGCGGACTGGAGCAGCTTCACCAGGAATATTCAGTCGCTTTCCGAAGCGCTGCTGGCGATGGCGATGGCTGCCGTCGGCCTTTCGACCGGGCTGCGCCAACTGCGCGCGCTGGGACTGCGCCCGTTCTACGTCGGCTTCGGCACGGCGGTCTGTGTGGGAGTCCTCAGCTTGGTGGTGATTGAAGCTCTGCGGCTGATCGGCGCTTACTAGTGCGCCTGTGCACACAGTGGGGCAAACAAAAAGACCCGTCGGCGTTGACGGGTCTTTTGCATTTCTGAGCGTTGGCGAGGACTAGACCAGGCGGTTGTAGAACTCGACCACGAAGCTTTCCTGCACCGGCACGGGGACTTCGCCACGTTCCGGAATGTGCGAGAAGCGGGCGCTGATGTTGTCCTTGTCGACCATCAGGTACGACAGGTTGTGAGCCGTGCTCTCCATCGATTCGATGACGTGCACGTTCTTGCGCATGCGCTCGCTGACGGCAATCGTCATGCCCGGCTTGAGCTGGAACGACGGCAGGTCGACGCGTTCGCCGTTGACGGTGACGTGACCATGCTTGACCAACTGGCGCGCAGCCCAGATCGTGGCCGCGAAACCGGCGCGATAGACCATGTTGTCCAGGCGACGCTCCAGCAGCAGGATCAGGTTGTTACCGGTGTTGCCCGGCATCCGGCGCGCACGGTTGAAGTAGCGGCGAAGCTGTGACTCACGCACGTTGTAGATGAACGACAACTTCTGCTTCTCGTTGAGCTGGATACCGAAGTCGCTGCGGCGACCGCTGCGGAAGGCTTTTTCTTTGCCATGCTCGCCCGGTGGGTAGCTGCGCTTTTCGAGAATACGATGATATTTTGGCCGCGGGACGAGCACCTCTCCGAAACGGCGCATAACCCGCGCGCGGGGTCCATGATACGATCCCATGTAAATCTGCCCTTATGAACGCCGCTCGGCGGCAATTTTCGGAAGATAGAGGTTCATTTTAACGATTATGTTTTAGATTTCCAGGGTAATTCTGCGCGAATGTGGCGTCTCCGCGTCCAATTTAGTCACAACTATATCCGTTGACAGCGAATCCAATCGCTTGTATACAGAACATTTGTGCGCCATAATACATTTGTATTGCCGCGCCCTACGCGCCACGTTGAAAATCGAGGGCATTTATGCCGACTGCCGCAGTGACTTATCTGAGGAATATGACTGTCGGGCTGCCGCGAGCGTTCTGGCTGCTCTGGGTCGGAACGCTGATCAACCGGATCGGCATCTTCGTGCAGCCGTTCCTGACGCTCTTTCTCACCAACGAGCGCGGGCTGACGACGGAAGAAGCCGCATTGATCGTCGGTCTGCTCGGCTTCGGATCGCTGACAGCGCACCTGAGCGGCGGTTACCTAACTGATCGCATCGGTAGGCGGCGAACGATGATGCTCAGCTTCTTCATCACGCCCGTGCTGCAGATGCTGCTCTTTTTCGCGCGGGATCACGTCACGATTGGCGTGCTGACGTTCGCCTTTGGTTATTTCATCGATCTGTATCGCCCGGCGGCATCCGCCTTGATCGCCGACGTCGTCTCGGCGGGGGACCGGGTGCGCGCGTTCGCCCTGCGCTACTGGGCGATCAACCTGGGCGCGTCGATCGGGCTGGCGCTGGCGGGCTGGCTGGCACAGCAGAACTACATCTATCTCTTCGTCGGCGACGCGGTGACGACCTTTTTGTTCGGGCTGGTTGTGCTGCTGTTCATTCCAGAAACGCGGCCCACGATCGAGAAGCCTGAAAAGCAGCCGCACGCGCTGAGATTCAGTCTGCCCAGGATTGCCCCGGGGGAGCGCCCGGCGTTCAGCTTCATGATCGTGATCGCGCTCCTGGGCATGTGCGTTGCTGCGATTTACGACCAATCCGGCGTGACGATGCCGCTGGCGATGGAAGCCCGCGGCTTGAACGAAGCCGACTACGGGTTAGCGATCGCCCTCAATGGCCTGATCATCGTGCTGGTCGGGCTGCCGATCAGCCAGTATTTGCAGCGCTACTCACGCCTGGCGGTGCTGGCGCTGGCAGCCGTCCTGACAGGCGCTGGCTTCGGACTGAATGCCTTCGCGACGACGACCGCGGGTTTCGCTCTTGCCGTCGCCGTGTGGACGCTGGGCGAACTCATGGCCGCGCCATTGGGGTCAGCCATCATTGCCGACATTTCACCCCCCTCGCGGCGCGGCCTGTACCAGGGGATCTTCGGCGCGTCATACGGAGCAGCGTTCGCCATCGGGCCGATCATCGGCGGGACAATCTTCCAACGCCTGGGCGCGGAAGCGTTGTGGACGGTCTGTTTCATCACGGGTGGGCTGGTCGCGCTGGGCTACCTGATCATCCTGCGCCCGATCTATGCGCGGCTGACCACAGAAGCCCAGCCCGCTGCTTGATCCTGGCTATTCGAAGACCTCGTCGACGCAGGTGCCTTCCCAATCCGCCGGAACTTTGAGTTCGAGCAGGCGGGCGATGGTCGGCGCGGTATCCAGCAGCGTCACTTCACGCTCGATCGTGTACCCGGCGCGGATGCCCGGCCCGGCGATCATCCACGGGATCGTCATGTCTTCGGGCAGATCAGTGCCGTGGAAGCGGTCGTGCCCGCCGTGGTCGCTGTGGACGATCAGGACGGTGTCTTCAGGGAGCGCCGCGACGACTTTCGCCAGTTCCGCATCGACGCGCCTTACCTGCTCCAGATAGCCATCCGACATCCAGCCGAAGAAGTGGCCCGCCGAGTCGACCGTGCCCAGGTAAACGAAGCTGAAGTCGTAGGTGGCCAGGTCACGCGCTGCCGCCTCGGCCACCAGCCGGTCACCGTAATCGATCTGGTAGGCCGCCTTGACCATATACGAGTAATCGAGGCTGCCCGGTCGGCTTAGATCGCGCAGTTCTTCCCAGTTGTAGAAGAAGGCGCTGCGCTTATCGGCGTCACTGGCAGCTTCAAGCAGACCGATAACCGGACGCGCCATCGGTCGCCAGTTATTATCGGTGATGCCATGTCGCGTCGGCGGCACGCTGTGAAAGATCGACGTGTGGCACGGCAGGGTGATCGATGGCATGACCGATTGGCCCGCGAGCGTATACGAACCGCGCGCCATGATGCTGTGCAGCGTCGGCGTGTCCGCCCGGTCAATCGCGTCAGGCCGCAGCCCATCAATCATGACGAATACGACGCGCATGAAGTGCCTCCAATGTGCTGCGGGATGATCTTACGTGCCGCGGCCAAAGAACTCGATCAGATGTTGGTTGACGCGTTCCGGCTCGTCATGCTGCAGCCAGTGCGTCGCGTTTTCAAACGAGACGAGCTCACCCTCATCGCAATAATCCAGGCTGGCCGAAGCCATCTCACGCATCAAGGCCACGTCATTGACGCCCCATAGGATCAGCGTCGGGACGTGGACGCGCGGGTCGGGGGCGGGATCGGGACGCCGTCGGGCAAAGGCGCGATACCAGTTGAGCATCCCGGTCGCCGCACCCGGCTGTTGCCAGGCCGCTCGACAAGCTGCCAGGTCTTCATCGCTGAACGAGCCTGGATTGGACGTGCGCACCAGGATATTAATCCCGAGCTGTGCATTGTTGGCCAGCATGAGCCGTTCGGGCAGCCAGGGTAGTTGAAAGAAGAAGCCATACCAGCTTCTGAGCAGCTGCGCCGGATTGCTGCGCAGCGTCTTGAGCATGACGGAGCCGTGTGGCACGTTCAGGATCGCCATCTTCTTGATGCGCTCCGGGTGACGGAGCGCCACCCACCAGGCGACCGATGCGCCCCAGTCATGCCCGACGAGATAAGCCCGTTCGGCCCCGGCGGCGTCCAACAGATCGATGACATCGTCGGCAAGGGCGTCCAGGTTGTAAGCGCTCAGGTCTTGCGGTTTTTCACTCAGATTGTAGCCGCGTTGATCCGGCGCCCAAACGCGATAGCCTGCGGCGACCAGCGCCGGGATTTGATGACGCCAGCCATACCAGGAATCGGGGAAGCCATGCAGCAGCAGAACGAGATCGCTATCCGGCGACCCGGCTTGCGCGACGTGCAAACGCGCGCCGCGCGTGCGTACGTCGTGGTGTTCGATGTCGACGCCGGGCAACATCTAGGATCAGCGCAGTCTCAGGCTTTGCGCCTGGACTTCATCCATCGCTTCAATCGTGTCTTGCAGGCTGGCGACTTCGTCTTTGACGTCCTCGCGCAGACGCTGCGCACGCGCGCTATCGACCTCTTTGGTGCCCAACAGCGACATCTGGGCGTAGATGGTGCCCAGGGCGGTCAGCGTGCTTTCCAGTTGGATCTCCGCGCGTTTGGCGCTGCTGGCCGTCGCGCGCAGGTTATCAAGCTGATTGTTGAGCTGCTCAAGCTGTAATTGCAGATCCTGCCGCACACGTTCGTCGCGCTCGGTCGTCAGACGGCGCTGCACCTGCTCGATCTGCTGCGGCACCTGCGAACGGTCGCGGCGCACGAGTTCGTTCTCTTCAAAGTCGTCGATGTGAAGTGCCAGATCGTACATGTGGCTGATCCAGTTATCGACGTCCGAGGTCGTCTGGGCCAGGCTCATCGCCATGGCGCCCTTGTGTCGCCCGACCAGCGTCAGCATGTTGCGCCGGTATTCGAGCGCATCTTCCAGGCGTTTGCGCGAAACGGGGCTTTTGATCTGGCGCAGGTCGAATTTCTGCTCGAACTCGCGCGAAACCGCCTCACGGGCCGCGTTCGGATCGGTGATGGCCGAGATAACCAGGGCGGCCTCCGCCAATGCACCGCCGACGAGCCAGAACCAGGGCTGCCACCAATCGAACGGCGTCGGCTGGAAGATGACCAAGCCTGCCGTCAGCCCGACGGTGAGCAAACTTTCCCATCGCGTGAGTGCATTGACAATGATGGCGCCGAGCGCGCGACCGCGTACCTGTTGTTCTGTCATGTCGCATCCTTTTCCCGTTTTAATTATACGCGGCGCACACAAGACAGTTGCAAAAAATACGTTGGAACCGTCGAGATCAGCTCGCGGTCGCCAACATGCGTAGGTAATCGACGATCACGCCCGCTTCGGTGCTGAACGAGATGAGCGAATGCAGGCGCTGCTCCGGGTCGATCACGTAGGTCAACGTGCTGTGATCGACGGAGTAGTCCGTGTCATCCGGCGACGTCTTGTTGAGCGTGAACGACAGGCCGTAGGGAACGCCGATCGCGCGCAGCGTTTCCTCGTCGCCGGTCATGCCGACGAACGACGGATCGAAGCGTGACAGGTAATCGTCGAGTGCTTCGGGCGTATCGCGCTCACCATCGACGCTGACGAAGACCACAGCGAACCTGTCGGCCAGGTCGCCCAGTTGCTCGTGAACGACTTTTTCCTTCGCCAGCGTCAATGGGCAGAAATCAGGACAGTGCGTATAGCCAAAGAAGAGCAGTACATAGCGCCCGGCAAAATCGCTCAGGCTGATCGGCTCCCCCTTGCTGCTGGTGAGCGTGAAATCGGGCAGCGGGTCGGGCGGCACAATCGCGGTGATGCCCTCGATCTGCGGCGTCGGCGTCGCGGGAGCGAGCGACTGGCTCACGCTGCTCATGATGGCGATCCCGGTCAGTGCAATACCGACCAGGAGTACGCCGAACAGGACCCAAAACGCGGTACGATTGGGCCCGGCGTGCTGATTCGTCTTCTCTGGAGTGGTCATGGCGATAACACAATCGGCACAAGCTTATACGAACTGCTGATTATAGATCAGGCGGCTTGATTTGGATCGATCAGCCACCATCCTGGCCTTCCATATTCATGCCGCCCATCATCTCGCTCGCCTGGGAGAAGGGCAGCGCAAGATCAAAGCTCGTGCCATCCTCCAGCGTGATCGTGATCGGCAGGGCGAGCGTCTCCGGCACGTACATCATGTCGAACATGGCTGCCAGATCGACGGTCACCGTGTTGATTTGATCGGCGCCCTCAACAGTGAAGGGCAGGTCGATGCCCATGTGGCTGATGTTCACGAGCCGGTTGACGTGATCCTCCGGGTATTCGAACTCCAGCACCGCGCTGGCTGCTTCCGGCATCGTCTCGTCGTAATCGACCGAGTCGATCCAGACGACGACGCCATCGTTCTCATAGGGCAAATCCTGAACAATCGCGCCGACCATGACATCCTGGCTCATGGCTTCGTCGCCCGTCATCTCAAAATGAAGCGTCAGCGCGAAGTAATCGCCTGCTTGCAGATCTTTAACGAGATCGAGCAGCATGACGTGATAACCGCCGGGTTCAAAGCTGAAGGTTTCACCGGGCGCGATTTCAACACCGTCTTCCATCGGCTCCATGCGCGCGACATTATCCTCGACGACCGTGCGGTGAATTTCCGCACGCCCGGCCACCGGGCTGGTCACGCTGGCGAGCACGACCGGCATGGCACCGCGATTTTCGATCATGAAGTAGGCCGCGCTGGGGACGGTCGAGGTCGCCGACGACTCCATCGAGCCCATCGACCCCATGTCGCCGTCGCCATGATCCATATTCATGCCCGCCATGCCGCCCTCACCACCTGTGGTTGGGCGCGCCCAAACGTTATAGACGACGATCAGGCCCATATCCGATTGCGCTGCCGCGCCGCTCGCCAGAACCAACAACACCAGACCAAGAATCACCACTAATTTTCTCTGCATGGTTGCACTCCCTCCATGGTTGTGAAAAGTTTAACAAGTATGAGAGTAGGCTGACAACCCATAGCATCGAAATGGCGGAGTCGTCAGGGTAGGCAAGGGATTAAGTAAGCGCACTCTCGTCGTGCGTCGTGCAGGTCCTGGAGCTGCGTTGCACGCTCCTCTGCCGGTTCACTCCCCGCAATCTATTGAAGAACACCACCAATTGTGAAACAATTGTGTTGTCGGATCACCAACTACTATTTCTATTTCAATAGACCAGAGTGGGCTGGCTCTCCATTCAGCGATAATATCTTCAGGAATTCTTTAGTTGCATATTGCGCAACATCGTTGCAAATAGCTCACCGGAGGCGTAGAGTTGACCATCATACAGTCATTGGCGCGCGGTTTAGAGATATTGGACATGCTGGCTGACGCGGAACAAGGCATGGGTATCGGGGAATTCGCTCACCACCTCAATGTCGATAAGAGCAGCGCATCCCGTTTGCTGCACACGCTGGCCAGTTATGGCTACGCGGAGCAGGACGCGGATACGCGGCGCTTCACGCTAGGGCCACGAGTCGTGACGTTAAGCAACCGCGTGCTCAACCGGATGCCGCTGCGCGACCACGCGCACCCGTTCTTGCGGCGGCTGACACACGAGACGGGTGAATGCTCACATCTGGCGATTCTGTCGCAAGGCAGGGCGCTCTACATCGATCAGGTCGAATCACCGTCGATTCTACGCGTCGAATCTGAGATCGGCACCATGTCGCCGCTGCATTGTACGGCGCTCGGCAAGGTGCTGCTCGCCTTCAGCCGTCACGCGCAGGTCGATTCGCTGCCGTTGTTCACGCCGCGCACGATCACCGATCCGGAGGCGCTCAAGCTGCACATCGAGCAGGTGCGGCGACAAGGCTACGCCTCTGACGATGAGGAGCACGTGCAAGGGGTTCGCTGTATCGCCGCGCCGGTCTATGGCTTCAATGGCCGCGTCGTCGGGGCGATCGGGATTTCCGGCCCGGCTGGACGCGTGTCCTACGAGAAGTTGCCTGCGCTCACCGAGACGTTGATCGGGCTGGCGGATGAGTTGTCGCGCCGGTTGGGGAGTTCGCGTTAAGCACTCCCCGACCCACCTGATTTAGTTTTTTTGGTCGTTATGCGCAACGCTATTGCATAATATGCAACAGAAAGCCTTGTTTATGGATCAGCTACAAGTAGGCATTATTGGCACCGGGCGCATCTCTGACCTGCATGCCCTCGAATACTTGCAGAATCCGCGCGCGCGCATTGCCGCCGTCTGCGACGCCAATCTCGCCATCGCCCAGGAACGCGGGCGGCGTTGGGGCGTGCCGGAAAACCACATCTTCACCGATTATCACGACCTGCTGGCGCTGCCGAACATCGATCTGGTCGACATCCTGCTGCCGCATCACCTGCACTATCAAGCAACGTTGGATGCGGCTGCCGCGGGCAAGCACATCTCGCTGCAAAAACCGATGGCGCTCAACCTGGATCAAGCGGATGGCATGATCGAAGCGGCGAAAGAGGCAGGCGTCATCTTCCGCGTCTTCGAAAACTTCGTCTTCTACCCGCCCGTGCAGCAGGCCAAGGCATTGGTCGACGCGGGCGAAATCGGCGACCTGCTAACCATTCGCATCAAGAGCAACTCCGGCATCAGTGCGACCGCCTGGGACGTCCCGGCGTCGGCGCAGGCCTGGCGCTTCGATTACGCCAAGAACGGCGGCGGCCCGCTGGTCTTTGACGACGGCCATCACAAATTTGCGCTGGCCTGGCACTTCATGGGTATGGCGGAGCAGGTGCACGCCTGGATCGGCCAGACAGAAGTTGCGCCCGGCCAGTTCCTCGATACGCCCGCCATCGTCTCGTGGCAGTTTTCGAACAACCGTTACGGCTCGCTGGAAGTCGTCAATTCGCCGCAGATGGAGATCAACACGATCTACTACGCGCAGGACGACCGGGTCGAACTGACCGGCACCAAGGGCGTGATCTGGGTCACGCGCGGGCACGGCAACATGCTCGACGTGCCGCCCGTCATCCTTTACCGCGATAACCAGATGCGCACCTTCACCAACATCCCGTCCGACTGGAAGTACAGCTTCATGAACGCCACGCGCCACTTCATTGATAGCTACTTCAAAGGCGAAACGCCGCGGCTGACCGGCGAGCAGGGGCGCGAAGTCTTGCGCTTCACGCTCGCGGCCCAAGAGTCCGCCCACACCGGCCAGGCCGTCCGGCTTTCTTAGAGGCAAGAACGACTATGCAGATTTCCGGCTCTGAACTCCTGATAAACATGCTCATCTCCGAGGGCATGGAATACATCATCGGCATTCCCGGACACGGCAATCTGCCGCTGATCGATGCGCTGCGCCGCCGTCGCGATCGCATCCGCGTCATCATGCCGCGCCACGAGCAGTCCGCAGTCCACATGGCCGATGGCTACTACCGCGCGTCGGGCAAGCCGCTGGCGGTCTACACATCGATCGGCGCGGGCGCCTCCAACACCGTGATCGGGCTGGCGACGGCCTACGTCGATTCGATCCCGCTGCTGCTCCTGATCGGCGAGACGCACACCTACATGCGCGGTGTCGGCGTGCTCCAGGAGGTCGAACGTCAGCGCTGGTCGGATCTGTATCGGGTGATGGAGCCGGTCGTCAAACGGAGCTGGCATCTGGATCATGCGCGCCAATTGCCGCGCGCGGTCTCGCAGGCCTTCAACGCCATGCTGACCGGCAGGCCGGGGCCGACGATGGTCACGCTGCCGATGAACGTGCAGGCGCAGTCGGTCGATGCCGATCTCGAAGCCGATCCCCGTGAGCATCGCCCGCACAGCCGTCCTGCAGCCGACCCGGCCTCGATCCAGGAGGCGGCCAGGCTGCTCGTCGAGGCTCAGCGCCCGGTCATCGTCTGCGGCGGTGGCGTGATGCTGTCCGGCGCGGAGGCGGAACTGCGGGCGCTGGCCGAGCACCTCGGCTGCGCCGTGGTCAGCACCATGCAGGGCAAGAGCGCCTTCCCGGAAGATCATCCGTTGTACGCATGGCACATGGGCACTAACGCGACCACCTGCGGCAATCACATGACGCGCAACGCCGACGTGCTGCTGGCGGTCGGCGTCCGTTTTGCCGATAAGGCGACGGCGTCGTACAAGCCGGGCGAGGTCTTCAGCATCCCGCCGAGCCAGTTGATCCACGTCGACATCGACCCGGCGGAGATCGGCAAGAACTACCCGGTTGCCGTCGGCGTCGTCGCCGATGCGAAGATGGCGCTGGCCGCGCTGCTCGACGCGGTGAAGGCACTGACCCCGCCGCGCAACTGGCAGGATTGCGACTACACACGCGAGATCGAAAGCCAGGTCGCGGACTGGAAAGCCTCCTACAGTAACGAAGCCAGCGACGGCGAACACCCGACCATGGGCCAGGTGATCAAGACGGCGCGTGCGCTGCTGCCGGAAGATGCGATCGTGCTCAGTTCGTCGGGCAACATCCAGGCGCAGGCCTTCCAGGAGATGGCCTTCACGCAGACGCGCACGTATCTCTCCGCAGGCGGTTTCAGCACAATGGGCTGGGCCTACCCGGCGGCGCTCGGCGCCAAGCTCGCCCGCCCGGACGTGCCGGTCGTGGCCTTCGTCGGCGACGGTGACTTCCTGATGACGATCCAGGAACTGGCGACCGCCGTGCAGTACAACATCCCGGCGGTGGCCGTCATTTTCAACAATCAAGGCTGGCAGGCGATCCGTGATTTGCAGCGCATCGCCTTCGAGGACAGCGCGGACTACGCCACGATGTTCGAGACAGAAGGCCAGCCGGTCACGCCCAACCTGGCGGAGATTGCGCGCGGCTTTGGCGCACACGGCGTGCGCGTCGAACGGCCAGAGCAGCTTGCTCCGGCGCTGCAAGAAGCGCTGGCGCTCGGTCGGCCCGCCGTGGTGGAAGTCATGATCGATATGACGTTCGGGACATCCGGCGGGCAGGGCACTGCCTGGTGGGACGTGCCGGTGCCGGAATATCTGCCGGAGAAGAACGCGTCGTATCGTCAGGCGCTGGGGGAGGTCAAACTATGATGCGCTACCAGATGCTGATCGACGGCCAGTGGACGGACGCACGCTCCGGCGAAGTCTGGAACGTAATCAACCCGGCGACGGAGGAACTCGTCGCGCCGGTGCCGTTTGGCGACGAGCGCGATGCCGACGCTGCGATCGACGCGGCCTCTCGCGCGCAGCCGGGATGGGCGGCGATGACCGCCTACGAGCGCGCCGCCATTCTCCTGCGCGTCGCCACCTTGATCCGTGAACGACTGGACGAGTTGGCACCGATCATGACGCGCGAATGCGGCAAGCCGCTCAGCGAGGCGCGCGGCGAATGGGGTGCGGCGGCGGATCTGTTCGATTGGTTCGCTGAAGAGGGCAAGCGCGCCTACGGGCGCACGATCCCGGCGCGCAAGGGCAATAAGCGCCTGCTCGTGCTCAATCAGCCGGTCGGCGTGGTCGCGACGATCACGGCCTGGAACTTCCCGGCTTATCTCCCGGCGCGCAAGTGGGCCGGGGCCCTGGCGGCAGGCTGCACCATCGTCGGGCGTCCGAGCGAGATCGCGCCGATGAGCGCCATCGCGCTGGTCAACCTGATGGTCGAAGCCGGAATGCCGCCGGGCGTGATCAACCTCGTCAACGGCAAGCCAAACGAGATCGGGCAGGCATTTCTGCAAAGCCCGCTCGTGGACAAGATCAGCTTCACCGGCTCGCAGCGCGTCGGCCAAATCCTCATGCGCGGCGCAGCGGATCGGATCAAGAAGCTGTCGCTCGAACTCGGCGGCAGCGCGCCGGTCTTGATCTTCGACGATTACGACGTCGAAAAGGCGGCCGAGCAGGCCGTCGCCGCGAAGTTCCGCAACGCCGGGCAGGTCTGTATCTCGCCGACGCGTTTCTATGCTCAGCAGAGCATCTTCGAAGACTTCGTGGAGGCGACGCGCGAGAAGATCGGCCAGTTGGTGCTCGGTGATGGGCTGCAGGATGGCATCACGACCGGGCCGCTGGTCACAGCGGTCGGTCGCGACCGTGCCGTGACTTTCGTCGACGATGCGCGCGCTAAAGGTGCCATCGCCGTCACGGGCGGTCAGCGACCTGAGAATCTCTCGCGCGGCTTCTTCTACGAGCCGACGCTGCTGACCAACGTTTCGCCGATGATGCGCATTAGCTGCGACGAAGTCTTCGGCCCGGTGATGGCGCTCAGCCCGTTCGACGATCTGGCTGATGGGCTGCGGCTGGCGAACAGCACGCCCTACGGCCTGGCCGGTTACGCCCTGACCAACGATCTGAAGACGGCGGTCGGCGTCTACGAAGGGCTCAAGTTCGGCATCGTCGGCGTCAACGATCTCGTCCCGGCGACGGCGGAAGGGCCGTTCGGCGGCATCCGCGAGAGCGGCTTTGGCAGTGAAGGCTCGCAAGAAGGCCTGGTCGAATACATGGTGCGTAAGTTCGTCTCGGTGGGGTTGTAGAACGTCATGAACCGGACGCAAGGGTTTGCCAACCGCCTGACGCAGTACAGCGATAACGCCTTTTCGCTGTATTTGCGCCGCTCGTTCGCCCGCTCGATGGGCTTCAGCGATACGGCGCTCGACAAACCGATCATCGGCATCGTCAATACCTACAGTGAACTCAACAACTGCCATCGCGGCTTCCGCGAGTTGGCCGAAGCGATCAAGCGCGGCGTCTGGCAGGCGGGCGGGCTGCCGCTGGAGTTCCCAACCATCTCGCTTGGCGAGGTCTTCCTTTCGCCGACGAGCATGATGATGCGCAACCTGATGTCGATGGACGCCGAGGTCATGATCAAGGCGCAGCCATTGGATGCGGTCGTGCTGATGGGTGGCTGCGATAAGACGCTGCCCGCCCTGCTGATGGGTGCGGCCAGCGCGGGCATCCCGGCCATCGCCATCGCCGCCGGGCCGATGCTGACCGGCTCGTATCAGGGGGAACGGCTCGGCGCCTGCACGGACTGCCGCCGCTACTGGGGCGCGTACCGGCGCGGTGAGATTGACGACGCCACCATCCACGACGTTGAAAACAACCTGGCCGTCACCAGCGGCACATGTGCCGTCATGGGCACGGCCAGCACGATGGCCTGCCTGATCGAAGCCTTGGGCATGATGCTGCCCGGCGGCGCCAGCATCCCGGCGGTGCATGCCGAACGGCTGCGCCACGGCGAAGAGACGGGGCGGCAAGCGGTCGCCCTGGTCGGCAGCGACCTGACGCCGGACAAGATCATGACGCCTGGGGCGTTTGCCAATGCGCTGCGTGTTTTGCAGGCGATCGGCGGCTCGACCAACGGCATCATCCACCTGACGGCCATCGCCGGGCGACTCGGCATCCGCCTCGATCTCGATCAGTTGGACGCGGTCAGCGAAGACACGCCGGTGCTGGTCAACCTCAAGCCGTCCGGCAGCGCCTACATGGAAGACTTCTACCGCGCTGGGGGGATGCCCGTCGTCCTGCAGGAACTCAAGCCGCTGCTCGATCTGAATGCGGTCACCATCACCGGGCAGACGTTGGGGCAAATCCTCGACGTACCGTACAGCTTCCCGCAGTGGCAAGACGTGATCCGCCCGCTCAACCAACCTTACAAAGCGACCGGGGCGCAGGTCGTCTTGCGCGGCAATCTCGCACCGGACGGCGCTGTGATCAAGCGCTCCGCCGCCAGCCCGGCGCTGCTGCAGAAGACCGGTCGCGCCGTGGTCTTTACCTCGCTGGCGGATCTGGCTGCGCGCATCGACTCGCCCGATCTGGACGTGACGCCGGATGACATCCTCGTCCTGCAAAATGCGGGGCCAATCGGCGGGCCGGGCATGCCGGAAGCGGGCAGCTTCCCGATTCCGGCCAGGCTGAGCGGCGTCAAAGACATGGTGCGCATCTCCGACGCGCGTATGAGTGGGACGGCTTTCGGCACCATCATCCTGCACGTCTCGCCGGAGGCGGCGGTCGGCGGGCCGCTCGGGCTCGTGCGCGATGGCGACCTGATCGAGGTTGACGTGGCCGGGCGGCGGCTGAGTCTGCTCGTCGATGATGACGTGCTCGCCGCGCGCCGTGCCGAGGCCGCCCAGCAGCAACCGGCATCGCCTGCCAGGGGCTACGAATGGCTGTATCAGCAGCACATCCAGGGCGCGCACTTGGGCTGTGATTTCGACTTCCTGCGCCACCAGGACCTCATCGACCACGAAGGGAAAGGCCAATGATGACGCCGGTTCGTTTCTTGCCGCTCGGCTTCGACAAAGACAAGCTGATCCGGCTGATGGCGGAGCACAAGCTGGATGCGGTGCTGCTCACCTCGCCGGAGCATGTCTTCTACACGACCGGCTTCCCGGCGCTCTTCAGCAGCGGCAACCCGATCCTGTACGGGCTGCGCAACGTGCTGCCGTTCTTCGCCTTCATCACCCGGCAGGGCCACGTCACCCTGATGTGCTGGGGCGGCGCGGTCACCGGCGTCGAATATGGCGCGGATAGCGTGCTGACCTATGCCGACATCGCAGGCGCCGAGCAAGCGCTGACCGGTGTCCTGCGCGATCAGCTTGGCGCGGAGGCGCGCCTGGGCATCGAGTCGAGCGCGCCATACACGGTGCTCAAGCTGCTCGATGGCATCGTGCCGTCCGAGCGCATGATGCTGGCTGATGACCTGATGATGCAGGTGCGCCTGATCAAGTCCGCGGCGGAAGTCGCGCTGCTGGAGAAGAGCATCAACGTGGTCGAGCGCACGGTCGCCGAGCTGATGGCCGCGATGCATCTTGGCATCCGCCGTCCGGCGCTGATGCAGGCGGCCAAGGCGGGGATGCTGCAGCACGGCGCATCCGGCATCAGCCACGTGACGATCTCATTCGGCGCGTCCAACCCCGAAGTCGAGATCGACGAAGCGCTGGAAGCGGACAAGCTCGTCACGCTCGACCTGGGCGCGATTGTCGACGGCTACTACTCCGACAACCGGCGGCTGATGTACACCGGCAGCATCCCGGAAGGCATCGCCACACTGCACAGGACGATGTGCGCCATCCTGAGCGAGACGGCGTCCGCGCTCAAGCCGGGGGCGACCTTCGGCCACGTCTACGACAAAGCGATGGCGCTCTACGACCGGCATCACCTGAAGCCTTTCATCCCCAACATCGGCCACACCATCGGCATGCAGGTCGAGGAAGTCTGGATCTACGAGGGGACGCGCGACGTGGTCTTTCAGGCGGGGATGGTGCTCAACCTGGAGATGTATGCCCAGTACGAAACGGGCGAACTGATCGGCGATGAGGAGACCTACGTCATCACCGAGACGGGCTACCGCCAACTGACGCATTTGCCGACGGCGATCCGCACCGTGACCCGGTGAGGCACAGAGGAATCAATGACGATGGATCGGGAAAAACTACGCATCGGGATTATCGGGCTGGGGATCATTGCCGACGCGCACGTCGAAGGGGCGGCGGCCATGTCGGACATCGCGAACGTCGTCGCCGTCTGTGACATCGACGAGGCAAAGGCCAACGTAGTCGCACAGCGTTTTGGCGCGGCGGTCTATACCGACTACAAGCGGCTCCTGGATGAAGCGGATGTCGATCTGGTCGACCTCATCCTGCCGCACAACCTGCATTACCCGGTCGCGCTGTATGCGCTCGAACGCGGCAAGCACGTCCTGCTCGAAAAACCGCTGACGATTGACCCTGACGAGGGCATGGCGCTGATCGAGAAGGCGCGCGAGATGGGCGTCAAGTTCTCCGTCGCGGAGAACACGCGCTTCGTCACCGCCTACACAGAGGCGGAGAAGCTCCTGCGCGCGCACGCACTGGGCGATATCTACCAGGTGCGCACGTTGATCGCGGGCAGCGAGGTCGAACGGCTGAAGAACCCGCATCCGTGGAAAGCCAAGAAGATCGGCTCCGGCGGCGGTGTGCTGATGGATGCCGCGCCGCACACGTTCTATCTGCTCAAGTGGCTGTTCGGCGAGCTGGCCTCGCTGCAGGCATTCCACTCGCAGTTGGTGTCCGTGAGCGAGGTCGAAGATAACGCCATCGTCATCGGGCGCATGACGAGCGGGACAACGTTCACCCTGCAATTCACCTTTACCGCCGAAAGCCCGTGGACGGAACGGCTGGAGATCTACGGCACGACCGGCGCACTGATCATCGACCAGATCGCCAATCCACCGGCCATCCTCTACCGGGGCACGGAAGACTTCCAGGGCACGCCACTCGCGGCAGTGCCTTACGACCCGGTGCACTGGAAATACAATTCGATCCTTGAAGAGACGAAGGATTTCATTCAGACCGTGTGGGATGGCGGCGTGCCGAAGGTCGACCCGGCGGACGCGCACTACGGTCTGCTCATGATCGAAGCGGCTTATGAATCGGCGCGCACCGGGCAGCCGATCGCAATCGAATAGCTTACGCAGTCAGGCGAATAGGAGCGCTTATGCAACCACTCATCATCACCGCCACCGCGAATATCTGCTGGCTCGCGCCGGATCAGGTCGATTATCCGAAGACGCCGGAAGCGATCACCGAGGAATCGCTGCGCTGCATGGAAGCCGGCGCAACCATCATCCACACGCACGCCGAGGGGCGCTGGGTCGAAGTGATCGAGCAGCACCGCGCGCGCTGCGGCGATCTCATCCTTCAGTGCGGTATGTCCAGCCTGCCGATTCCGGAGCGGATGGTCGTCTTCGAGAATCACGCTGACATGATGTCGATCATCATCAGCCACCACGACGAAGCCTTCGCCGGGCTGGATGTCTACAAACTGCATTCGCGTGAAGAACTGGCCGAGTACATGCGCCTGTGCCTGCAGTACGGCGTTAAGCCGGAGCTGGAAGTCTGGAACACCGGCTCGATCTGGAACATGAACTGGTTGATCGAGCGCGATCTGCTCAAGCCACCCTATTTCGCGACGCTCTTCTTCGGTTGGCCGGGCGGGCAGTGGTCACCGGCGACGGTCGAAGAATACATGTACCGGCGCAAGCACATGCCGGAAGGGTCGGTCGTCAACGTCAGCATCATGGGCAAAGAGCAGATGGAAATCGTCGCGGCGGCGATTGCCAACGGCGATCACGTGCGCATCGGCACCGAAGATTATCCCTACGACCTGAGCGGCAGCATCGCGCCGACGCACGAACTGGTCGCGGCAGCGGCGGAGCTCTCACGCGCGATGGGGCGCCCGCTGGCGACGACTGCCCAGGCGCGCCAGATCCTGGGGCTGAATTAGCGACAGGCGCCTGGCTTTGAGCGAGGGTGTGAGGTTTTTTAGAGGATGGGTTCTTACGTCACCGAAGGATTGCGAACATGAGCAAAACGGAACCTGTCGCGGTGGTTACCGGCGCGGCACGCGGGATAGGCGCAGCGACGGCACGGTTATTCAATCAGAACGGCTACCGGGTCGCCCTGGTGGACATTCTGCCGGAGGTGAACGAACTGGCGGCGGAATTGAGCGCGTCCGGGCCGGAGTGCCTCGGCCTGGTCTGTGACGTCTCCGACGAGAGCGCCGTCAAGTCCGCCGTCACCCAGACGTTGGCAGCGTTCGGCACGATTGACGTGCTGGTCAACAACGCGGGCGTCGTGCTGGTCGCCGCAGTCGAAGACATCAACTATGAGCGATTCAAGCAGGTGTTCAACATCAACGTGGGCGGAACGTTCCTGTTCTGCAAGTACGTCCTGCCTGTGCTAAAGGCCAAGCGCGAAGGTGCCATCGTTAATATGGCCTCCGTCTCGGCGCACGTCGGCCAGATCGATCACTCGACCTACGGCGCGACCAAAGGGGCAATCATGGCCTTCTCGCGCGCGCTGGCCTGGGAAGTTGCCAACGACAACATCCGTGTCAATTCCATCAGCCCCGGCTCGGTCGATACCCCGATGCTGCGCGGCGACATCGAGATCGAATCGGGCAAGACCGGACTGCCGTTCGAGCAAGTCAAGACTCTGCGCGAGGCCGAACAGGCCTTCAAGCGCTGGGCCGACCCGATGGAGATCGCAGAAGTGATTTATTTCCTGGCGAGCAGCAAAGCCTCTTTCATGACCGGCGTGGACGTGTTAGTGGACTGCGGCTGGGTTGCCAAATGAGTGGAAAGAGCGCTAGCGAAAGGAGTGATATGAAGTTTCACAGCGGCAAGAGCAGTACGACATTTAGAACCATTTTGAGTCTATAGGGAGAAAGATCATGAGTATCAAGAGGCTTCTGTTTGGCCTGACCGTCTTCGCAGTCGTGCTGCTGATCGGCGGCGCGGTGGTGATGGCGCAGCAGCAGGACATCAGCATCGTCCACTACTACAGCAGCGCACTCGGCCAGGAGACGATGACCGCCCTGTTCGACACCTTCGAAGCGGCGCACCCGGAATACAAGATCGTCGATAACTCCGCCGGTCACGAAGACTTCAAGACCCAGATCCTGGTCACGATTGCGGGCAACAACCCGCCGGACATCTTCTCGTACTGGGCGGGCGCGCGTACGCAGTTCGTCGTCGATGCCGACCGTCTGCTGCCGCTGACCGACTTCTGGGACGAGAACAGCCTGGATGACATCATCCCGGCCGGCGTCAAGCCTGCTGCGGTCTACAACGGCGAGATCTACAATATCCCGATGAACGTGCATATCGTCGGCTTCTTCTACAACCCCAAGGTTATGGAAGCGGCAGGGATCACGGAAATGCCGACCACCTGGGATGGTTTCATTGCCATGTGCGACACGCTGAAGGCGGCGGGCGTCAACCCGATCGCGCTCGGCTCGCTCAATCGCTGGCCCGCGCAGTTCTGGTTCGACTACATGGTCTCCTACACAGCTGGCGCGGACTATCGCCAGGCGTTGATGGCGGGCGAAGCTGCCTACAACGATCCGGAAGTTGCGACTGCGATGGAAACCTGGAAGCAGTTGACGGACGCCGGTTACTTCGTGCCGGACGCCAATGCCTATGACTGGACGGACGCGGCTGACCAGGTCGCCAACGGCGATGCGGCCATGACCCTGATGGGCACCTTCATCACCGGTTACTGGGATGGCAATGGTCTGGTTGCGGGCGAAGACTACGACTTCTTCCCCTTCCCGGTCATCAATCCCGATCTGCCGGTCGTCACGCACGGCACGGTTGACGGTTGGGCGGTTCCCGCCTCGGCGGCGAATCCTGATGGCGCCAAGGCCCTGCTGCTGCACATGCTGACCCCCGAATCGCAGGCGACCTGGGCACTCGGCCAGGGCGCACTGGCAGCGGTCAACAATGTCGACACCAGCATCTACTCGCCCGTCATGAAGAAGGCTGCTGATTATCTGGCGCAGGTTCAGTTCCTCAGCGGCTACGATCTTTCGACCACGCCGCCGATGGCTGAGGGTGGCCTGAACATGTTCGCGCAGTTCATGAATGATCCGTCGGGTTACATGGCTTACCTGGATGAAGCCCAGGCGGTCGCCGACGATGTCTTTGGGTCATAACGCGGTTCGCTGCTGACCCGAATGGTGATGTTTGTGATGTGCTTGTAGAGCCGGAAGCCGTTTGCGTCGCCGCATCCCAAAGCCAGGGTCGCCCCCGGCAAACGGCTGACGAGATGAGCACTGATCGGGGACATACGCCCGTGTATGTCCCCACCATCGTCTGGGTATGGTCGTCTGTTCTGGAGGAGGCGTAATGACACGTACAACCTATCGATGGGCCGCGTTATTTCTGGCGTTGCCGCTTGCCGTGTATATCGCCTTCGTGGTGTTTCCTTTATTGTCGTCTTTCTATTACAGTCTGACCGATTGGAATGGTTTCGACGTCAACTACAACTTTGTTGGGCTGGCGAACTTTGAAAAGATGTTCAGTGACCGCCTGTTCAGCAACGCCATCGGCAACACGCTGATCTGGACGGTCGCCGCCATCATCGTCCCCACCGGCGGTGGCCTGGCGCTGGCGCTGGTCTTACACGAACGCGGCATCTTCGCGAATATCTATAAGTCGATGTTCTACCTGCCGATTGCGCTGGCCCTGGCCGTGATCGGGCAGATCTGGTTGTGGATTTACCAGCCGAACTGGGGCCTGATCAATGCCACGCTGCGCAACATTGGGCTGGAGAATCTGGCGCAGGCGTGGCTCGCCAAGCCGCAGTTTGCGCTGCTGGCGGTGATTCTGGCCTGGTCGTGGCAGCAAACGGCGCTCTCCATGGTCATCTTCCTGGCCGGGTTGACGGCAATCCCGCAGGAATTGATCGAGGCTGCTCACATCGACGGGGCCAACTACTTCCAGCGCGTGCGCCGGGTGATCGTCCCGCTGCTCGCGCCAGCCAGCGTCGTCGTCATCGCGCTGGCGGTGATCAACTCACTCAAGAGCTTCGACGTGCTCTACGTGATGACCCGTGGCGGGCCGTTCCATTCGTCGGATAACCTCGCCATGTTCATGTACAACGAATCGTTCCAGAAATACAACATGGGCTACGGCAGCGCGATCGCGGTCGTCCTCTTCCTGATTACACTTGCGGTGATCGCCGTCTATTTCCGCCAGTCAGCCCAGGTGGAGCGTCTCTATGACTAAGACCATCGCGCACAACGATCGCCGGGCAGCGACGGCCAGCCTGGCATCGGATCGCGCGCAGTCCAGCCGTGTCCCGATGATCATCTTCTACGTACTGCTGACGATCATCGTGCTGATGTATTCCGCGCCGAGCATCGGCGTGCTGTTGGCGTCGCTCAAATCGACCGCAGAGATCGCCGAGGTCGGCGTGTGGGCGATACCGCGCAGCTTTGAGCTGACCAATTACGTCGAAGCCTGGAACGGCGGCAATGCCGGCATCTACATCCGCAATTCGTTCTTCGTGACGATCCCCGCGACGATCATTTCGATCAGTCTTGGCGTGCTGGCCGGGTATACGCTGAGCAAGCTGAAATTCCGCGGCAGCAATGCACTGTTCATTTTCTTCGTCGCCGGGCTGTTCTTTCCGCCGCAAATCGCGCTGATTCCGCTGTTCCGCCTGTTCAATGATCTGGGCCTCTACGACACGCTCTGGTCGCTGATCCTCATCCACATCGCCTTCGGTATCCCGATTTGCACCTTGATCCTGAAGAACTTCTTCGCCGCCGTGCCGACGGCCATCCGCGAGGCGGCCATCATCGACGGGGCGAACGAGTGGCAGATCCTGACACGCCTGATGCTGCCGCTGAGCCTGCCGGCGCTGGCCGTGTTGACAACGCTTCAATTCACCTGGATCTGGAACGACTTTCTGTGGCCGGTGATCCTGATCCGCTCCGACGAGATGCGGACGGTCATGGTCGGCCTCGCCTCGCTCAAGGGGCAATACAGCGTCGCTTACGGCGTGCAGTCGGCCATGGCCGTTTACGCCAGCATCCCGACGCTACTGGTATTCGTCTTCTTCCAGCGCTACTTCATCCGCGGCCTGACCTTCGGTTCGGTCAAGGGCTGACGGACGTCCCAGACTAAGCTATGCCCGCGCCACGTGACGGCTGCCCATCTATGCAGCCGTCCGTCTGGCGCAGCCCGATGCCACCAGATTGACACCTCATGTGTCGAACTCGTAACACGGCGGTGATGGTTTTCTTACGCCGCTTCGTTATGCTGACCCTACAGATCAACCCTATCACGAACCGGGGCGCTCCCCGACATCAACCGACCGTCTGCCGTTGATCTCTCATGCGGATCGGCGAACACGATGCCGGGCGCAGGCAGCGGTCACTACTGGAGCAAAAGCCAAAAAGTGACAGCGTTTTACCGATGATCGATCAGCCTATCACGCTGCAGTGTAGAAATCTGAGGTTCAGCCATGATCATGCGTGTCTTGTTCGGCGTGTTGAGTTCTGTCGGGCTGGTGGGGGCGGTTTTCGCCGGTTGGTACATGCGCAAACGTGCTCGGTCGCGCAAGCAGGCTGTCCAGGTGATCGAAGCTCCAGCGAGCGAATCGCCGCTGGCAGGCTTGCGCCATCGCGATTGGCAGGTGCGCCTGCAAACCGTGCAAGCTCTGGCTGATGAGCGCGATCCAGAGGTGCTCGCGGCGCTGGTCTCGCGATTAGGCGACCCGGATCACGACGTGCGCGAGGCAATCATCAACGCAGTCACCGCTTATGGCGCGGAGGCACTGCCCGCGCTGACGACGGTGCTGGCCGACGGTGAACGAACGGCGCGCGAAGCCACTGTCGAGGTGCTGGCGCGCATCGGCGGCCAGCCCGTGCTCGAAGGACTGCTGCAAGCCCTGCACGACGAGAGCGGTTGGGTGCGCGTGGCGGCAGTCCGCGCCCTGGCCAGTAGCCGGGATAAGAGCGTCATCAGCGCCCTGGCCGAACTCCTCAGCGATCCGTACGCCGAGGTGGCTCAGGCGGCACGCGCGTCGCTCGAACAGATGGGCACGGCGGCGGCAAAACACGCGCTTAAAGCGCATGCCGACTCCGCGCCGCCCACCGTCACCCCCGAAGTGGCCGAAAACGGAACGATCAACCTGACTGACGAAAAAGAAACGCAGCGGCGCTGGAACGCCATCACCCGCTGAGACAATATAGAGGAAGCGCAGGCTGTCACGGGTTCGTAACAGCCTGCAACGGACGCGTCATGCCCCTGCCACAATGCTGCTACAGCGCGGTGATATGCACAGAGTAGCTATCACGCGCTACCGCGTTAAGGAGTATGTCAACATGCGTCGCCTGGGATTACTAGCCATTGTTCTTGTGCTTTTGATCGGGTCCGGGACGATGGTGATGGCGCAGGATACGACCACCACCTCGACGATTGACCTGCCGCCCCTGCTGCTCACAACGCAATATCCAGGGCAAACCTTCGGCATCGGCGAGGCGATCAACCTCGACCTGTCCGTCGAGACGGGCAGCACGCCGCAGATCGTAGGCTTGCAGATCCAGGATCTGCCGCAGGACTGGGCGGCCAGCTTCCGCGGCGATGGGCGCATCGTCGACTCGGTCTTCGTCGAGCCGCAGGCCGCGTCCTCGGTCGAGCTGCGTGTCGAGCCCCCGGCAGATCTGGAAGCGGGTACCTATGACTTCTCGGTGATCGCCGAGGGCGACGGCGACCGCTCGACGCTGCCGATCGAACTCACGATCCAGGAGAAAGCCCCCGCTAGCCTGGCACTGAACGTCGACCTGCCGACGCTGCGCGGCAAGCCGGATACGACCTTCCGTTACAACGTCACGCTGCGCAACGACGGCGACGAAGACCTGAACGTCGACCTGACATCGGAAGCGCCGCCCGCCTTCAACGTCACCTTCAAATCGGCCAGCCAGGAAGTGACGACCATCCCACTGCGCGCCAACAGCACCCAGCGCATCAGCGTCGAGGCGGTGGCCATCTCCAGCGATGAACTACAGGCGGGCACCTACACGATCCGCGTTCAGGCGCAGGGCGGTGACGTGCAGGCCACCAGCGACATGACGGCTGAGGTCATCGGCACGCCCACGCTCGGCCTATCGACGCCGGACGGCCGCCTGTCAGGTTCGGCTGAGAGCGGTTCGCAGACGCCGGTCACGCTCGTCGTGTCGAACACCGGCTCCGCGCCCGCCCGCGCCATCCAACTGACCGCGTCCAAGCCGTCCAACTGGTCGGTCGAGTTCAGCCCGGCCACGATCGACAATCTGGAGCCTGGCCAGCAGATTGAGATCACGGCGCAGGTGAAACCGGCGGACAAAGCGATCGCAGGCGACTACGTGATCAACTTCAGCGCGCGTTCGGACGACGGCGCTTCCAAGTCCGCCGAGTACCGCGTCACGGTCACGACGTCGACGCTATGGGGTATCGCCGGCATCGGCCTGATCGGCGCGGCGGTCGTGGTCATCGGTCTGAGCGTGCTGCGCTTTGGCCGCCGCTAGAGTGCGTGAAGGACGGGACTGATGAACGATGAGAACCTCGTCATCGAGACGCATAACCTGACCAAGCAGTACGGCAAATTCACCGCCGTCGACAAGCTCGATCTGCAAATCCGGCGCGGTGAAGTCTATGGCTTGCTGGGACCAAACGGTTCCGGCAAGACGACGACGATCCTGATGATCCTCGGCCTGACCGAACCGACCTCAGGCAGCGTCCGCGTGCTCGGCTACGACCCGGAGCGCAACCCGCTCAGCGTCAAGGCGCGCGTCGGCTACCTGCCGGATCAGATCGGGTTCTACGACAACCTGACCGCGCGCGAGAACCTGATCTACATCGCCAAGCTGAACGGGCTATCGCGCATCGAAGCCTACAGCCGCATCGACGAAGCGCTGGAGCGCATGGGGCTGGCGGACGTGAGCAACAAACACGTCGGCGCCTTCTCGCGCGGGATGCGCCAGCGGCTCGGCGTCGCCGATCTGCTGATTAAGCGCCCGCAGATCATCATCATGGATGAGCCAACGCTCGGCCTCGACCCGGAAGCGGCGCGGCTGTTCCTGAACATCATCCGCGAGTTGGGCGACAGCGGCATCACGATCCTGCTGTCGTCGCATCTGCTCTACCAGGTGCAGGAAGTCTGCGACCGCGTCGGGCTGTTCCACCGCGGCCACAAGATGCTGGAAGGCACCGTGGATGACCTGGCGCAGCGTGTGCTCGGTGGCGCCTTTCGCATCAAGCTGCAGACCAACGGCGACCACGCGCAGTCGATTGAAGAGGCACTGCGCAGCCTGCCGGACATCACCAGCCTGCGCCAGGGGGATAACCACTGGTTCGTGCTGGAGGCGACCAGCGACGTGCGTTCGGCGGCGGCCAACGCCGTCATGCGCGCGGGTGGCGATCTGAAGCGGCTCGACATCGAAATACCCAGCCTGGATGAAATCTACGCGCAGTATTTCGAGGAGGTGGAACATGCTCAAATCGCTTAACCTCGGTAGCACGCGCGAGCGCGAAGGATCGCCGTGGCGCGGCCTGTGGGTGGTGGTTGCCAAGGATATGGCCGATCACCTGACCAGCGCACGCATGCGCATTATGGAGCTGCTGATCGTGCTGACGGCTGCCGGGACGGTTTACGCGGCGATGCAGAACATCCGCAGCACGGTCGGGCGCGATCCGTTCGTCTTCCTCAAGCTGTTCACGACCTCGCAAGATCCGCTGCCCGCCTTCATCGGCTTCCTCGGCTTCCTGGTGCCGCTGCTGGCGATCACGCTGGCGTTCGACGCCGTGAACGGCGAGTTCAACCAGCGCACGCTCTCACGTGTGCTGGCTCAGCCGATCTACCGGGATGCGCTGCTGCTGGGCAAGTTCCTGGCCGGGTTGTTCACGCTGGCGCTGGTGCTGGCGACGATCTGGCTGTTGATCATCGGCCTGGGCATCCTGGGGCTGGGGCTGCCGCCCAGTGGTGAGGAGGTCGCGCGCATCCTCGTCTTCCTGGTCGGGACGATCTTCTACGGCGGCGTCTGGCTGGCGCTGGCGCTGGTCTTCTCGACCGTCTTCCGCCAGTCGGCGACGGCGGCACTGGCTTCGATTGCCGTGTGGTTGTTCTTTATGGTCTTCTGGAGCATCGTCGTCAGCTCGCTGGCGCGAATTCTCCAGCCAGGCGAACCGACCACCTTGCAGCAGGCGCTCAATCAGGCGCAGCTCTTGCAGACGTTGACGCGTTTCTCCCCGAACACGCTCTACGTCGAGGCGACCGTCGGTCTGCTCAACCCGGCGGTGCGCTCGTTCGGGCTGGTGCTGCCAACCGAGCTGCAGGGCGCCTTGATTGGCTCCCCGCTGCCGCTTGACCAGAGCATTCTCCTCATCTGGCCGCATCTGACCGGCTTGATCGCGATCACGCTGCTGCTGTTCGCGATCGCCTACGTGCTGTTCCAACGCCAGGAGATCCGGGCGTAGACAGGCAACCCAACCGCCTGGTACTCCCCTTCCAGGCGGTTGGGTGTCACCGATCTGTGACAGTCGCTCGCAAACCTGCAACAAATTTGCATAACCTATGTAACCCCCGCTTGCTACCTTGAAGGTGGCTGTGTGAGACGGCGTGTATTTACCGGTATCCCTTTCCGCTCCACAGCCTTAAAGGTGCTCAATAAGGAGATAGACAAGCATGTCCACCTTAACCCACGGACGGCGTGCGTTGATCGCCGTTCTGCTCGCCGCCGTGCTGACGCTCGGCGCAGGCGCAATCCTCCCGCTGCAAGCGCAAGACACCACCACCGCCAATCCACCGGTTACGACTGACGCGACCGAAACGCTGTTCTCGCAGATTTACAACCAGGTCAGCCCGTCGGTCGTCGCCATCAGCGTGTCCAAGGATGTCTCGCAGACCACGCCGTTAGGCCAGCAAAGCGGCGTCGAACGCGGGCTCGGCTCCGGCTTCGTCATCGATAACGCCGGTTACATCGTGACCAACGATCACGTCGTCGACGGCGCCAACAGCATCGAGGTCGCTTTTGTCGATGGCACGCTGGCCCGCGCCCGCGTCATCGGCCTTGACCCGGATTCGGATATTGCCGTGCTCCAGGTGGAGGACGTCCCTGCGGACATCCTGCAGCCGGTCAACTTCGGCGATTCCGATAACCTGTTCATCGGCGAATCCGTCCTCGCCATCGGCAGCCCGTTCGGCGAGCGCTGGACGCTGACGAGCGGTATTGTCAGCGGCGTTGACCGCGTCATCAGCGCGCTGTCCAACTTCTCGATTGGCGGCGTCATCCAGACGGATGCCTCGATTAACCCCGGCAACAGCGGTGGCCCACTGCTCAATCTGGATGGGCAGGTCGTCGGCGTCAACGCGCAGATCGCCAGCAGTTCCGGCAGCAATTCGGGCGTCGGTTTCGCCATCCCGGCCAACCTGGTCGAACGCGTGGCGCACCAACTGATCGATAAGGGCTACGTTGAATACAGCTACCTGGGCATCAGCGGCGGCGACTTGAGCCTGGACGCGATTGAACAGCTCAGCCTGCCCAGCGATACGCGCGGCGTGCTGGTCGGCGAAGCGACTGCCGGTGGCCCCGCGGCACGCGCCGGGCTGAATTCGGCCGAGTTCAATGGCGACGGGGCAGATCAGATGCTGAAATCCGCCGACGTCATCACGGCCATCAACGGTCAACCGCTGCTCGGCATGGCCGACCTGATCTCCTACCTGGCGAGCGATACACAGCCGGGCGATAAGGTCACGCTCACCGTCCTGCGCGGCGGCGACCAGATGAGCATCGACGTGACTCTGACCCCGCGTCCTGCACAACCCGCAAACTCGTAATCCACACTCCACGTCCTTTGCTCAAAGCCCTCTCTCGCCGCTGGCGGGCGAGGGTTTTCGAGTAAATTCCCTAACTAACGGTCGGCTCACCGCCCCCGGAGCCAGGCGATTCGCGTACAATGGTGAAAGATTGAAAATCGTGACACTCGGAAATGGCATGGAAAAGAAGATCAAGCTGCTGCTGGTCGACGATGAGCAGATGATCCGCGAAAATCTGGCGGCGCTGCTGAGCCGATCCGGCTTTGACGTGACGACGGCGGCGGACGGCGAAGAAGCGCTGGAACGCGTGGAGCAGATCACGCCGGATCTGATCGTGATGGACGTGCTGATGCCGCGTCTGGACGGGCGCTCGGCGGTGCGCACGCTGCGCGAACAATCCAACTGGACGCCGGTCATCCTGCTGACGCAAATCGGCGATTCTTACGAGCGCGCCTCGGCCCTCGAAGAAGGCGCCGACGACTACCTGAACAAGCCGTTTGACACGCACGAATTGATCGCGCGCATCAAGACGGTGCTGCGCCGCGCGCGGGCCGAACAGCCACCGCTGACTGCCGCGCAAAAGCTCGGCAGCGGGGCACTCGTCTTCGACCGCGTCTCGCGCCGAGTCCTCCTGAATGACAAAGAAGTCAACCTGACGCCCAAAGCGGTGACACTGCTTGAATACCTGCTGACGCACCCGGACGAACTGATCACGCGCGAACGGCTGCTGGATGCGGTCTGGGGCTGGGACTACCCGGTCGGCACGCGTGCGGTCGATACGCGCGTGGCGGAACTGCGCAAGCTGCTGCACGACGATGTGGACGAGCCACGCTACATCGAAACGGTGCCCGGCCAGGGCTATCGGTTCGTCGGCGACGTCAAGCCGGTCACATGAAGCGCCGTTGGGGCTGGTTAGCGCCGCTGCTCCCGATCGCCTTTGCGATCATCCTCGTCATTATCCTGACCGAACTCGATCTGATCGAGTGGCGCTTCTCAATCCACGATATTGATACGGCGCTGATCTTCCTCGGCATCCTGGCGGCGGTCATCTCCGGCATGACGCTGCTCTCCAGAGCGACGGTCATTCAGATGGAGCGCGACAGCCTGCGCCGGGCGCGCGAAGAGAGCGACGCCGAACGCAGCCGCTTCCTGCGCCGCCTCGACCACGAACTGAAGAATCCACTGATGGCGATGAAGCTGGCGGTCGCCAACCTCGCCAATCAAAACGATAGCCAGGAACGGCAGCGGATCAGCGAGGATATCGATACGCAGATCGAGCGCATGACGCGATTGGTAGCCGACCTGCGCAAGATCGCCGAACTGGGCACCAATGCGTTCGAGCAGACGACCGTCGACGTGAACAGCCTGCTCCAGGAAGCCTTCGATCTGGCCTGCGAAGACGAGCACGCGGAAAGCCGCCATCTGTCGCTATCGCTGCCGAACGATCTGCCGCGCATCAACGGCGATTACGATCTGCTGGTGCTGGCCTTCTACAATCTGCTCAACAACGCGCTCAAATTCACGCACCCGGCGGATAACATCACACTGAAGGCACAGAGCGACGGCGATGAACTGCACATCGAAGTCAGCGACAGCGGCGTCGGCATCGCGCCGGAGGATCTGCCGTACATTTTCGACGAGCTGTATCGCTCGCCGGGCGCGCGCGCCATCCCCGGCAGCGGCATCGGTCTGGCGCTGGTCAAGCTGATCGTTCAGCGGCATTCGGGCACCATCGAGGTCAGCAGCCAGGTGAACAGCGGCACCACCATGCGCGTGTCATTGCCGCTGCTGGGCCGTGAGGATCAATATGCGCGCGTCCCCGCTCACGCGAAGTCGTAACCGCCTGTCACTACCCTGCTACAGCCCCGTAACACCGCTGCCATTCTCTTCCTCTATCATGCAAAGTGAGGTTCACGAGAACTCAGCTCAACTTCCTCTCTCCTCCTGAAAATGCCCCGACTCATCACCGGGGCGTTTTCGTCGTTCGGGGTCACTTCTCTTTCACGGTTGACAAACTGGATAGCGGCGTCGTTTCAGAATGGTGACATGACGGTAAAACGCCTGACACACCCGCGGACTATGCTGAAAGTAGTCAAGGTTCGCAGTATTGAGGAGAGAGTGATCATGAACATCAAGTTGCACGCCGTAGTCGATTGTAGCGATGGTCGTGCAGGGCATGTCACCGGGGCAGTGGTCGAACCGAGAGATCAGACGATCACCCATCTCGTGATCAAGATGCATGGCACCGAATACATCGTGCCGCTATCGATGGTCAAAGACCAAACGGACGAGGCTCTGACGCTTTCGTTCACGAAGGAGCAGCTGCGTGCGCAGCAGCCCTTCATCGAAACGGACTATGTGCGCACCCCGGTCGACTCGGTCGAATTCCTGCCCGGCTACACGGCCTATGCCCGCAATACGGACGCCGAGATGGTGCCGGTCGAGCGCGAGAACCTGCCCTTCGGCGAGGTCGAGATTCGCATCGGCATGCCCGTCTACTCAAAGAATGGTACGCACGTCGGCCACGTGGACGAGATCGCGCTCGATCCGCAGAGCGGTCGCTTCACGCACTTCCTGATGGCACACCGGCAGTTGCTGAGCGAGAAGGGTTACGTCGTGGGCAGTTGGCAGCTCAAATCGATCACAGAGGACGGCATCTACCTCAAGACCGACGACCAGGAAGTCCGCCAGTTGCCAACCATGGCCCTCAAGCACCACGCCTGACATCTGGGAGCGTAAGCGCATGTTTCCATTGGGTGATGCGTCACGGCGAACCCTCAGTCTACCTGTCGTCACCCTGGGGATCATCGCCATCAACATCTTTGTCTTCATCCTCGAATTGATGAATGGCGACGCCTTCATCGCCCAATGGTCGCTCGTCCCGGCCAACGTCAGCGTCGGCCGGGATTGGATCACGCTGCTGACGACGCTCTTCGTCCACGGGGGTTGGCTGCAACTGATCGGCAACGTGGCATTCTTGTGGATATTCGGCCCGCAGATAGAAGATCTGCTGGGGGCAGCTCAGTTTCTGGTCTTCTATCTGCTGGGCGGTCTGGCGGCAACGCTGGTGCAGATCGCGCTCGATCCGCTGTCGTACTCAGTCGAGCTGGGGGCAAGCGGCGCAGTGGCCGCCATCCTCGGCGCCTTCACCATTACCTACCCGAATGACCGCATCCGCGCGCTCATGCTGTCATATCCATCCAATCGAGTGGTGTTGATCCCGGCGATCTTCCTGGTCGGCATCTGGTTCTTGCTCCAGGTCTTCAACGAGCTTGGAGCGATCACGATGCTCGACGTAGCGAACGGCAGCATCGCCTATGCGGCGCATATCGGTGGCTTCTTATTCGGACTGGTCGCCGTCCGTCTGTTTGAGACATCGAAGCAGCGCGCCCGCCATGGTCTGAGCTAGAAACGATCCCGCAATTCACCTTGAGCTTCGTCAATACAGCTCGCGCCGCATGCCTGACCCAACCCAATATGGGTCAGTGGATGGCTGCTCAGATCCTCCGCTTGAGTGAGTTCAGGCGCCGTGCACCCGCGATACTATAGAAACGCTCTTCTCAGTTCGCGATGGTGCGTACTCGCGCTCGCTTAAGCGTGGAGCAAGGAGGCAATCATGCCCTATAGTAAACTGACCGATCTCCCCGAGAGCATACGGGATAACTTGCCGAAACACGCCCAGGAGATCTACAAAGAGGCGTATAACAGCGCCTGGGATCAATACAAAGATCCGGACGACAGGCGCGGCGACGCCAGCCGTGAGGAAACCGCTCACCGTGTGGCCTGGTCAGCCGTGAAGAAGGATTACGACAAAGACGACAAAAGCGGCAAGTGGAAGCGCAAGTGACGCAGCCAGGCCCGATTTCTGTCTGAGACAATCGCATGCAAGCGGCGGATGGGTGTTACTCATCCGCCGCTGCTGCGCCTCATAGTCTTCTGACCATCCTCGCTCTGATTTACGTCCTTGGCGCGGCCCCGTGCAAATCTGTGCACGATCTCAAGTAAGCAAAATCGCATTCATTGATAAAGTGAATATGTTCAGGCTCAGCCACCGACGTGGTCACGCACATCGATTCACCAGGTTTGTGGCTGTCTACGATGGACTTGCCATTAAGAGCGGTTCGTTGTGGTTCCGTTACTTAGTTTATTTATATGTTTACACACCCATAGGTCGCCATCAGCAATTGATATGCGTACGCGAACTACCCGCGCTTTACCTTCTGTTAGCCGTCGTCCGCCAGCGAGTGCGCTGCTGGTCGATGTGCGTCAAGACAACAACGGGGATCGCGAGCTTCATCTTAAGATGAAGCTCGCCCTCTGTTTCCAAGCCGGACAAGGGTCAGCCATATGAATTGGTCAACGTGGTCAATTGAGCGAAAAACATTCGTCGGCTTTGGATTGGTTCTTGTCTTAGTCGTTGTTGTCGGCATCATTGCCGTCCAAAGCACGCGCCAACTGATTGAAGCCAATCGCCTGGTATCGCATACGCTCGAGGTGATTGCCGAACTGGAGCGCGTAAACTCGACCTTGCTGGAAGCTGAAACAGCCCAGCGCGCTTACATTTTCACCGAATATCAAGTCTATTTTGACGCATATCAGACTGCGAGCGCCGCCGCCGTCACCAATGCCCAACAACTGCGCACGTTGACGACCGACAACCCCAATCAGCAGCGGCAGATGGATGCACTGGAACCCCTGATTGCCGAGCGCATTGTGAGGCTGCAAACGGGGATAGACCTGTGGCTCAGTGACGGCTTCGACCGGGTCAGAACCTACATCGTGACTGATGGCGGCGTGGTCGCCCAACAAATCAGCACACTCATCGACGAGATGCAAGCGGATGAACGCAATCTCTTGGCGCAGCGCCGTAACAATGCGGAGACCACAGCAGAGGGCACATTTGTCGCCTTCACCGCCTTCATCGCGCTGACGGCGGGACTGCTCGCCTACATGTACTATCTGATTCGGCGGGATATTAACGCACGGAAACAAGCTGAGATAGCAGCCAAAGCCGCACAGGATTACACGGCCAATATCGTCAACACGGTTCGCGAGCCGCTGCTGGTGCTCGACGCCGACCTGCGCGTCATTTCGGCTAATCGGACTTTTTACACAACTTTCAACGTGAAGGAGACCGAGACCGTATCGGCGCCTATTTACGAGCTTGGTAATCAACAGTGGGACATTCCCGCGCTGCGCCAGTTATTGGAAGCGATCCTGCCTCAGAATGCCGAGTTCAACGACTTTGAAGTGGAACAGGATTTCCCCAATATTGGCCGGCGCACGATGCTGCTCAATGCTCGGAAGATTTACCGGCCTGGCAACCACACCGCACTCATCCTGCTCGCCATGGAAAACGTCACAAGTCGTAAACAAGCGGAAACCCGGCTGCTTGAGAGTGAGGAGCAACTGCGAGCAACCTTCGAGCAAGCGGCAGTTGGCATTGCGCACATTGGGCTTGACGGTCGCTGGCTGCGCGTCAATCAGAAGTTGTGCGACATCATCGGCTACACCAGCGACGAACTGCACGAGAAGACCTTCCAGGAAATTACGCATCCCGACGATCTGGAAAAGGATCTGACCTACGTCCAGGCTGTGCTGGCCGGGGAGATCCAGAATTACTCGATGGAAAAGCGCTACATCCACAAGGACCAATCGTACGTCTGGATCAACCTGACCGTGTCTCTGGTGCGCGGGTCGTCTGGTGCGCCCAAGTATTTCATTTCGGTCATTGAGGACATCTCCGAACGCAAACGCCTTGAACAGGCGATGCGCGAAAGCGATGAAAAACACCGCAATTTGTTCGAGACGATGGCCCAGGGCGTCGTTTATCAGGATGGTGAAGGCAAGATTACCGAGGCCAACCCGGCAGCTCAACGCATTCTAGGCATGACCCTGAGCCAGATGCAGGGCGATAGCCCGACCGATCCGCGCTGGCACCTCATTCATGAGGATGGCAGCGACTACCCCATAGAGATGCATCCAACGATGCTGGCATTCCAAACTGGCCAGCCGATGCACGAGGTGGTGATGGGCGTCTTTAGTCCACAAGACGAATCGATCCACTGGATCGAGGTGAACGCTGCACCTCAGTTTCGCCCAGGGGAGGAGAAACCCTGGCAGGTCTATGGCACCTTCACCGATATCACGCTGCGTCGCCAGGCGATGCGTGAGATCGAAGAGCTGAATGCCGTCCTGGAGCAGCGAGCGGTTGAGCTCGAAGCGACCAATAAGGAGTTGGAAGCCTTTAGCTACTCGGTCTCGCACGACTTGCGCGCGCCGCTGCGCAGTATTGACGGCTTCAGCCAGGCTCTCCTCGAAGACTACGCAGACCAGATAGACGATTTCGGCAAAGACTATCTTCAGCGTGTGCGCGCCGCCGCCAACCGCATGGCCGCATTGATTGATGACCTGCTCAATCTGTCACGCATTACACGAGCCGAGATGCGTTTGGAACCCGTCGATCTGAGTGACATGGCGCAAAGCATTGCTTCTGACCTGCAACAACAACAGCCGGAACGACAGGTAGAGTTCAGCATTCGTGACGGCATGATCGTCGACGGAGATCCACGCCTGATGCGCGTGGCGCTGGAGAATCTGATCGGTAACGCCTGGAAGTTCACCTCAAAACGTTCGCAGGCGCACATCGAATTTGGCATGGTAGACCAGCCAGAAGATGGACGCGTCTTCTACGTGCGCGATGATGGCGACGGCTTCGATATGGCGTACGTGGACAAGCTCTTCGGCGCTTTTCAAAGGCTCCACGCGATCACTGAATTCGAGGGTACGGGCATTGGATTGGCGACGGTGCAGCGCGTGATCCGCCGTCACGGCGGTAACGTGTGGGCCCAGGGCGAGATCGGGAAGGGCGCAATCTTTTTCTTTAGATTGTAGAGGCCGTGGTAGGATGATCAGCAATATTAGCCAATACCCGATGACTCGCTATTAATTTCGCGATAAGGACGCGAATGATGGAGGACAAGTTGATTCTACTGGTAGAAGACAACCCTGATGATGAGGCTCTGACTCTTCGGGCGCTGAAGAAAAACAACATTCGGAATGACGTCATTGTCGCCCACGATGGTGTCGAGGCGGTCGATTTTCTGTTTGGGACGGGCAAGTACGAAGGTCGCGACACTCGCATCATGCCGCAGATTATTCTGCTGGATTTGAAGCTCCCTCGTCTGGACGGTCTCGAAGTGCTGCGCCGTCTGCGGGCGGACAAACGGACTCGGCTGCTGCCCGTCGTCATCCTGACATCGTCGAAGGAAGAAATGGATCTTGTGAACGGTTACAGCCTGGGCGCGAACAGTTACATTCGCAAACCGGTGGATTTCCCCCAATTCAGCGAAGCTATTCGCCAGTTGGGACTCTACTGGCTGGTATTGAACGAAGCCCCGCCGAGTCAAGATTAGCCAGACTCCTTGTGGAAGCTGTCTTTCACAAGAGAATGTCGTCGAACGGATAGTAAAGGTACGCAACCATACTCAAGATGCGAGAATCCATAACGCAATCCAATTTTGCGCCCGAATGGCGCTTGCCTGGAGCGAACTGCCGATCACATTTCGACCCGCAGTTCATGCGCTCTCATTCCCGCTGATCGGGGTCGCCAATGGACAAAACAAGCGATTGAAAGGAGGGTACAGATGACGAAACCCCTCCGAGTGCTGATCGTGGAAGATTCTGAAGACGATGTGCTGCTTCTCTTGCGCGATTTGCGACGTGGCGGGTATGAGCCCCAATTCGAGCGGGTAGAAACTGCCGAAGCCATGCAGGCCGCGCTGGACAAGCAGACCTGGGATATCGTGGTGTCGGATTACTCGCTTCCCAACTTCAACGCGCCAAGCGCGCTGGCGACCTTACAAGAGAGTGGGGTTGATCTCCCGTTCATCATCGTTTCCGGCACGATTGGCGAGGATGCGGCGATTTCGTCGCTCAAAGCAGGGGCGCACGACTTCATCGTCAAGGGCAGCACCGCCCGCCTGATCCCCGCCATCGAGCGCGAAATGCGCGAGAGTGCCGTTCGTCAGGAACGCAGGCAGGCGCAGCAAGCCTTACACCAGAACGAAAAACGTTTCCGCGCTCTAATCGAGAACAGCTCAGACGCGATTGCGCTGATCGCTGCGGATGGCACAAACTTATATGGAAGCCCAGCAGTTGCTCAAATCCTGGGCTACACGCCGGAGCAATGGGTCGGTCGAAACGGATATCAACTCGTACATCCGGCCGACTTAGAACATGCACGTGCTTTTCTTGAAGGTTCTTTAGAAGGTGCACAAAGAATCGAATTTCGTTTACAGCATTGCGACGGAACCTATCGCTGGGTGGAAGCTGTCAGCACAAATCTACTGGCCGAGCCGAGCGTCCAGGCGATCGTCATCAATTTTCGAGATATTTCTGAGCGCAAACAAGCCGACGAAACTCTGCGGCGCTATAGTGAACGTCTGCAAACCCTGCATCGCATCGACCAGGCGATTCTTAAAGTCGAGACGCCCGAAAAAGTCGCGGAACTGGTGCTGGACTTCATTCGCCAGCAGATCGACGTCTTTCGAGCCAGTGTCATCCTGTTCAACGCTGAGACCACAGAAGGTCAGATACTGGCCGTCTACAGCCAGCGAAAAAGCAAGTTGGTGGCTGGGGCGTCTTACCCGATGGCGATATTTCCTGAAGGCGTCATCGATTGGATGCGCACGGGTGCCCCCTATATCGTCGAGACGTTGAGCCAGTTGCTGCAGACGATCCCCACCGTGCAGGCATTGCAAGAGGAAGGGCTGCGCTCGCTCGTCTGGGTGCCGCTGGTGGTGCAGGGGCAGCTCATCGGCACGCTAAACCTCGGCTCTGATACGCTCAACGCATTTGATCCTCAGCAGCTCCAGCTCGCACACGAGGTGGCCGACCAATTGGCGATTGCGATTCAACAGGGGCGCTATCGGGAGCAGATCGAACGTCACAGCGCCGAACTGGAACAGCGTGTTTTGGAGCGCACGTCGGAACTGCAGCAGGCGAAAGAGAGCATCGAAGCCATCCTCAACAGCAGCAGCGATGCAATCCTCCTGACGACGTTCGACGGCGTGATTAAACAGTTCAACCCCGCCTTCACCGAGCAATTCGGCTATGCATTCGACGATGTGGTCGGGCATTCGCTGCTGATCCTGACCACGCCGGACGACATGGAAGCCATGATCGACGTCATGCACAACGTCGTCAACGAGGGGAAGCCGAAATCGATTGAAGTGGTTGGGTGCCGTCAAGACGGCTCGACCTTCGACATCGACCTGGCGATAGCGCCCGTTCAAAATGGCCAAAGCATCCGCGGCATGGTCTGCAGCATACGAGATATCACCGAACGTAAGCAGGTGGAACGCGCCCTCCAGGCCAGCGAAGAGAAATATCGCGCCCTGGTCAACTTCGCGCCCGATCCAATTGTGATTGCAGACAATACAGGACGCATCGTGCTGGTGAATGAGCGCACGAAGGAGACCTTTGGTTACGAACCAGCCGAGCTCATCGGCCAACCGGTCGAAAAGCTGATCCCTGAACGGTTCCACAGCTTTCGACCCCTGGATTATGCATCCGAATTCATGTCCAGCACCATCAAACGCCCGGAGGATGCCAGTTATGACGTGGTGCTGATGGCCAAGGGTGGCAGCGAAATCCCGGTGCAGATCGGGCTGAGCCCGATCCAGACGGGCGGTGAAGAGCTCGTCATGGCCTACATCGTCGACATGACATCCCAGCGGCGGCTGGAGGAAAGCCTGCGTGCGGCGCTCGTCAAAGAAAAAGAGCTGAGCGAACTGCGTACACGTTTCATTTCGATGGTTTCGCACGATTTTCGCACGCCGCTCACGGTCATTCGATCCAGCACCGACATCTTGCAGATGTATTACGATCGCCTGGACGATGAACGAAAGTCAGAACACTACGAGAAGATTCGCAAGCAAATTGAGCGCATGATCGCTCTGCTGAACGACGTGCTCACGATCAGCCGTTCCGACGCCGGAAAGATGCCGTTCAACCCGATCCTGCAGGATCTGGATGCGTTTTGCCGCAGCATCGCCGATGAATTCCAGGATGAGCCTGAACTGAAGCATAAGCTCGTCTACACGGCTTCCGATCGAGCCTCCGAAGTGCCCATCGATGGAAAACTCATGCAGCAGGCCATCAGCAACCTGCTGACGAATGCCTTCAAGTATTCTCCCGAAGGCAGTACGGTCTTGTTCGATCTATCGTTCAATGACGATGAAGCTGTGATCCGAATTCGGGATAGTGGTATCGGCATCCCGGAAGCCGATCAGCCCCACCTGTATGAAACGTTTCACCGTGCCGGAAACGTCGGCGGGATTCAGGGAACAGGGCTAGGATTGGCGATTGTCAAGCGTTCAGTTGAGGCACATGGCGGTACGATAGAATTCGAGAGCCAGGTCGGGGTTGGAACGACATTTATCGTCCGCCTGCCCAGAATGCTCCAAGGAGAAATGAGTCGTGGCGAAAATCCTGGTGATTGAGGATGAATCGACGTTACGAGAAGACATTATCGAATGGCTGTCGTACGAGGGCTATGATGCCGTCGGCGCTGCGGATGGGGTCGAGGGGGTCAATGCGGCGATTCTTCACCAGCCCGATCTGATTGTCTCGGATATTCGCATGCCGCGCCTGGATGGCTACGGTGTGCTGGTCGACATCAAGGCGGATTCCAACATGCGCCTGACGCCGTTCATCTTCCTGACGGCCAAAGCCGAAATGAGCGACATGCGCAGGGGCATGCAGCTGGGCGCCGACGACTACCTGATGAAACCGTTCGACCGCCTGGATTTGCTGCGCGCCATCGAAACCCGGCTGGAAAAGAAGAACATTCAGGCGAGCGAGCAGCAGCAGCACGTCGAACTGTTCAAGGAAATGATCAGTTACGAGCGCGCTCAGCGGCTGCTGCAATCGAAACTCGTCTCCGCCTTCTCGCACGAGTTTCGCGATTCGCTCTCCGTCATCCAGCTTGCCAGCACACTCCTGCGCGATTTCGTGCAGGATAAGGACGTGCAACGCAGCCTGAGCTACATCGACCGCATCGAGGCGTACGTCAGCCAGATCGTTCAACTGGTCGATGACATGCTCCTGCTGGCCCAGATGGAAGCAGGGAAATTCACGCTCAAGCCGGAACCTGTCGATCCAGAGGCGTTTATACGCCAGATCGTGGAGGGCTTCCAATCGATCTACGGGGCGACACGCCAGATCGAGTTTGAGAATCACTATCATGGTTTCCTGATGGCCGACACGCGCTTGCTGCGGCACATCGCGAGCAATCTCATGATCATCGCCATCAAGAATTCACGCTCCGGCTCCAAGGTCAAGATCAACGTAGACGCCCACAACGGCCACTGCACGATCAGCGTCAGAAGCCAGGGCATGTTCATTCCGGAGATCGATCAGGCACATCTCGCTCAACTCGCGGAGGCCTTTCAAGATGATCCCGAGGCGGCGAACATGTCGTCGATCGAAATGGGGCTGGCGATCATCAAGCAGGCGAGCGAGGCGCACGGCGGCACACTGCAGCTTAAAAACGAGGCTGGCGTCGGCACCGAGTTGATCGTCACGCTGCCGCTCCAACAGGCTTGAACGGCGCGAGCACGAACAGGCAAACTGAGCGCAGCGTACGCAGCGCGCTACAATTCGTGCGCATGAACACACATGCGCAGCCAACTGGTCAAAGGTCATGAGGCTCTGGGCAACCGTCTGGGCCTTCATCCGCCTGGGAAGACTCCACTTTCTGGCTGGCGGTGTCATCCTCTATGCCCTGGGCGTGATGATCGCCGTTTATACCGGTGTGCCGCTGCACCCGGCAGCGCTCATCTGGGGGCAGGTTGCCGTCACCGCCACGCAGTTTATGACCCACTACGCCAACGAGTACTTCGATCTGGAAGCGGATCGCATCAATCGCACGCCGACATCCTGGTCGGGCGGCAGCCGCATGCTGGTCGAAGGTCGTTTGCTGCCGCGCACAGCGTTGATCACGGCGCTCGTGTCGGGTGGCGTTGCCCTGGTCGCCAACCTGGCCTTGAGCCTCACGATCCGGCCAGGGCTGATGACGTTCGCCCTGCTGCTATCTGCGCAACTGCTGGCCTGGTTCTACAGCGCGCCGCCTTTGCGCTTGCACTCGCGCGGCGTGGGCGAAGTCACGACCGCGATCATCGTCACACTGCTCACGCCGCTGATGGGCTTCTACCTTCAGGCGGGAGAAATCCGCTTGCTACCGGTGCTGGCCGTCGTGCCGCTGTGCTGCCTGCAGGTCGCCATGTTACTGGCAATTGAGTTCCCGGACGCAGAAGCAGATCGTGCAGTAGGCAAGCGGACGCTGGTCGTTCAGTTGGGGGCGGCGTCTGCCGCGCATTTGTATTGCGGGCTGGTGCTGCTGGCCTACACGAGCCTGCCGATCTTATGGCTGATGGGGCTGCCGCTGCTCGTGGCGCTGGCGACTGCGGCACTGTCTCCGCTGGCCCTGTGGCAGATCTGGCGCATGCAGCGCGGAATCTGGCGCGATCCAGCACGCTGGAATACGCTGTCGTTCATCACGATCGTCCTGCTGATGGGCACAGCAGTGGCCGAGTTGGCGGCTTTCATCATGCTGATCTTCGGTTGAAGTCACACGTTGCGCTGCTCGCAAATCGTCGCCAGGCGGACTATGATTCAGGTGTTCAACGCGCACCTCTGAATCAGATCCTGAAGCTGCAATTCATCGGCTGAATGCCTGTCTCGTGTCTGACTCTGCAATCTAAACTTCACGGGGAGAAGACCAGATGAAGTGGTTGTCACAGCTTTTGCGCCTCATTCGTGAACATGCAGTGGCAGCTCTGATAGGCGGCGTGATTGGTATTGTCGTCACCCTCTTGAGCACCGCAGAGTCGGCGACGTCGCAACTCTCCTACGCTGTACTCATTGTGACGACTGCTCTTCTACTGTTGGCACTGATGTCCGCCGCGGCCCTCGAAACCCAGATACGTGAGTCACAGCTGCATACCGGCGAACTGGAGCACTTGATTAAACTGGCCCAAATCCCGTTCAATACGCAGTACTTCAGCCCGGACGATCGAAAGGCGGTCTTTGAACTGCTGAAGAGCCGCGCACGGGAGGCCAGGGAGAGCATCCTGGTGGTGAACTACTTTTCAGGTCTAGAGGCGGATGACACGGATATCCCAACCCCGGATGATAGTGCTGAACACAACACCGAACAAAAGCGTGGCGTGGAATTGCAGGAAAGGCGCGCCGACTACTACGACTTTCTGCTCGATCTGCCTGAGGACGTCAAGTATACTCGCATCATTCAGTTCGATACGTTTGACCTGGCCGCCAGCGAACCGAAGATCCGCCAGATCGTTCACAACAAGGCGTATCGGGAGCACTTCCAGAAGCTTCATCTTCTTGCCCACAGGGCGAGAGAACGCAAAAACGTTCCGGAAATCCGCATCATGAAGCGGCGTATCCCGATGACATACACCCTGATTGACAGGCAATTTCTGATGATCCAGATTGAACAACCGGATAAGGATCGCCCAGTGACCCGCATGTGGGGCATTATCATCATCAATAATCTGGACCCCAATCTGGCCGACCAGTTTGACAGCGTTCTTGAAGAGGGCCAGTGGCGTCATCCGGTGGACGATGACTTCAACGAGCCAACCAACCAGACCGCTCAATAGCAAGAGCACTATGCGCACAATACAGCCAGACAAAGCGCGCCTGATTGAACATCTTCGCCACCTGGTCAGTTTCCAGACCACGGACAACCGACCGGATGAGATCGAAAGGTGCTTTGCCTACGTCCAGGCGCAGCTCGCTACGACGGGTCTTACCGTAAAGACGTTCCACGTCCCCAGGGCAAGCGACAGTCGCGCGACGGTACAGTCGCAGGTGTGGAGCCAGGCTGGCCGCCAAGATGTCGACATCATGCTCTACGCGCACCTCGATGTCGTCTCTGCGTCCGAGTCGCTGTTTGACTTACAGATCAACGACAATATCGCCCGTGGCCGGGGCGTCTTCGATATGAAGTTTGCGCTCGCACTCTACATCGAAATCATCCGAGCCTTGGCGGACCAGGGCCACAATCTGTCTCCGCTGGCGCTGTGCATCGTTTCCGATGAAGAAGTGGGAGGTACGCACGGCGTCCGCTATCTGCTGGAGCAAGAGCATTATCACAGCAATGTCGTGTTCATGCCGGATGGCGGCGCGAACTGGCATATCGTCGAGGAAGCCAAGGGGCTGCTGCACGTCAGCGTGAGCGCCACGGGCAAGAGCGCGCATGCCTCCCGGCCCTGGTATGGCGAGAGCGCGATCGATCATATCATCGAGATCGCATCGCGCTTGCGCAGCCAATATCCCCTCCAAACCGGGGACACCTGGAAGACCACGGTGACCTACACCGAGATCGATGGCGGGCGGCAAACGGACAAGAACCAGGTCGCCAATCAGGCCAGCCTCTATCTCGACATCCGCTTTCCAAAGGAAGAGGGCGCGGATCACCTCCTTGACACCATCACTCGCGTCTGTGCCAGTGTCACACCGCAGGCCAGTGTCACTACCCTCGTCCGAAAGGACGCGTTCCAGGTGGAGCGGGGAAATCGCTACATCGACAACTGGCGTCGCTTAATCGCGGACAAGGCCACCGGCGACGTGTTCATCCATGAAAACGGAACCGCCGATCATCATTATTTCTCGAGCCATGGGATACCTGTGCTTGTGTCGTCGCCGGTTGGGGGTGACATCCACAGCGAAACCGAATGGATCGATCTCGACTCGCTGGTTGAATTCGGCGAGAGGCTGGCCCGCTTCATCATCCAGGCCAGTCAACTCAAGTAATCTCACCATCCTTACCGCGGACTGGCTTACGACGTGCGCTTGAGCCAATCGAGCAGTTCGGCGCGCCGCGGCGAGTTTGTCGCGCCGCCGATGCCGGTGACGGACAGGCCGCCGCAGATATTGCCGTAGCGTGCACAGACGTCCAGCGGAGCGCCCTCGACCAGGTAGCCGTAGAGAAACCCGGCGTTGAAACAGTCGCCCGCGCCGGTCGTGTCGATGGCTGGCCCGGCCTGAATCGACGGAACGTGCTGCACGCCGTCACGGTTACAGATCCATGCCCCGCGCGCGCCATCCTTGACGACAACCAGCGGGATCATTTGTGTCAGCGTGCGGATGGCATCCTGCAGATCGTCTGTCTCGGCGATGATCTTGGCCTCACGCGCGTTGGGCATGAAGCAGTCGGCCAGCACGATCGCCTCACGGCATGCGCGCGGATCGCGCAGGAAGTCGCCGTCCTGGCAGTCCATCGACAGCGTCGCGCCGCGCGCATGCACCAATTCGGCCAGGGGACGCAGGTGCTCGGCGTCGAGGAAGCCGCCCAGGTGCGCATGACGGAAGCTGCTTGCGGCTAGCTGTGCCATCCAGAAATCGAACATGTCTTCTGTGTCAGGATCGGCAAAGGTGACAAAGGCGCGCTCGCCCTCAAACGGCATCGAGGTGGTGACACGCTGGTAAGGCCCATCGAGCCTGCGCGTCAACGCCAGATCGATGCCCTCATCCTGTGCCAGCCGGTAGACGAACTCGCTGTAAGGGTCCTGGCCGAAGGTGCCGATCCAACCGGCATGTACCTCCAGGCGGCTGAGCGCAGCTGCCGTGATGAAAAGCGCGCCACCGGTCGTCGTCAGGTTGTCGGCGAAGGTCTCGCAGCCCAGGGTCGGGAACTTGGGCAGCCCGGTGAAGATCTGGTCAAAGAAGTAGTCGCCGAGGACGACGACGTCGTAATCGGTCACAGCCAGTCTCCCACATACTCGTGATGCGCCGCCAGGTACTCATTGACGAGCGTGCGCGCCAGCCCATACGAACCGACCAGCGGATGAGCCACCAGGGCATCGACTGCCAGCCGCCGGTCGCGCGCCAGGATCGAATCGACGGCCAGGCGCTCATACTGCTTGACCGTGCGCATGAGCAGATACGGCCCTTCCGGGATGGCCCCGATGCGCAGCGGGTGAATGCCATTGCCATCGACCTCGCACGTCACCTCGACCACGTCGTCCGCGCGCATCCCGTCAATCGCGCCCGCGTTAGGCACGTTCAGGCCGATGCGCAGCGGGCGATCCTGTGTCAGCGCCAGGGCGGTGCGCAGCGCCACACCCGCATAACCGCCGACCTCCGCCTGCGGGATGTGGGCGGATTCGGTGTGCTCGTCGGGATTCAGGCGTTGCTCGCGCAGAGCGTCGTCGGTTTCGGCATAGGCCATGTAGCTCGCATTGCGGCGGCGATTGTAAGCATCGTAGACGTCGAGCAGTTTTTCCGCGGGCGTCGCCTTGAGCGTATCGAAGAGCTGGCGGTTGAGCAGTTCAACCTCTTCGCCGCGCGTCAGTTCTTCCGCCTGGATGCGTTCGACGGCGAGATCGCGGTAGTAGAAGTAATACAGATACTCGTTGAGGAACATGCCGATGCGCGCAACCAACTCAGCGTCGAAAAAGCGCAGGTGCGTGCTGGCGTAGAAGGCCGGGTCGCTCAGAACTTCCGGCAGTACGTCACGCCCGCCGACCATCGCGCGGCGCGTCCACGACAGATGATTGAGTCCGAAGACGTCGGTCTTGACTGAGTCGATCGGCTTGCCCAAATGCGCCGCGATCTCATGCTGGGCTGTGTTGGCGCTATCGCAGATGCCGACCACGCGGCGGAAGCCCGCCTGCAGCAGCGCCTGCGCGACCAACCCCGCCGGATTGGTGAAATTGAACGTCCACGCGCGCGGGGCGAGCGCCTCAACACGCTCCATGATGTGGATCAGGGCGGGGATGCTGCGCATCGCCATGCTGAAGCCGCCCGCGCCGGTCGTCTCCTGGCCGAGCACATGATGCGCCAGGGCAATGCGCTCGTCGAGCACGCGCCCATGCTCGAAACCGACGCGGACGGTCGTGACGACGGTGCCCGCATCACGCAGCGCCTCGTCCAGATCCGTCGTCGCGTGCAGCTGAAATGGCGTGCCCGCCTGGTCGACGATTTGCTGGCATAGCGAAGCCATCAGGTCGAGCCGCGAGCGCTCGACGTCCATCAACCACAACTCTTGCAGGTCGAGATCGGCGGCGAAAGCCAATGCGCCGCGTATGAATTCCGGTGCGCGGACGCCGCCGCCACCAATGAGCGCCAGTTTCACAGAGCTATCCCTCTTATCGCCGTCTGCCGCATCCGGCAGACGACACCACTATCGTCACGATTAGCCTTTGAGCGCGCCCGCGATCATGCCACGGATGAAGCTGCGTTGGAAGAACGCGTACAGTATCAAGACCGGCGTGAACAGCATGATCGACCCCGCAGCCATCACTGGCACGTTGGCGGAATAACGCCCGCGCAGCAGCGCCAGACCGACCGGCAGTGTGCGCTGGTCGCCGGACGCCATGATCAGGATCAGGAAGAACTCGTTCCACGTCCACATGAAGAGCAAGACGACCAACGACAGCAGCACCGGACGCGAGAGCGGAAACAGGATACGCCAGAGCACACCCCAGGTCGTGCAGCCATCGACCACCGCCGCGTCGATCAGCTCCGACGGCATGTTCTTGAAGTTCGCTCGCATCCAGAAGGTGCCAAAGGCGAAGCTGAGCGCTATCTGCGGCAAGATCAGCGCCCAATAGGTGTTGCGTAGGCCGAGATCGCCCATCAACTGCCACAGCGGGATGATCACCGCCTCGAACGGAACCATCAGGCCGAGCAGGATCACCATCAGCAGGATGTTATCGCCAGGGAAATGATACATGCCGAAGGCGAAGCCGGACATGGTCGAGAGCAGCATCGAAATGATCACCACCGGGATGACCACCGTCACGCTGCTGCGGAAATACGACGCAAAGCGCGCCCCCTCCCAGGCTTCGACGAAGTTCTCCAAGTGCCACGCCTGCGGCAGCGCGAACGGACTGGCGCGCAGTTCGAGCGGCGTCTTGAAGGCGGTCAGGATGATGGCGACGAACGGTAGGATGGCGACGATCAGGAACAGAGTCAGGATGGCGTAGGTCATCAGCGTGCGGCTGCGACGGCGCAAGCTGGCCGCTCGCGCAGATGAAGCGAAAGCGGCTGCGCCATTCTGGCGTGAGGTGGGGGCTATGTGCGCCATGACTCAGGCCATCTCCGCGTCGTCGCGCGCCTGGAAGCGGAAGACCACTGCCGAGACGACGACGATGATGATCGCCAGCATGACGGCGATCGCCGCGCCGTAGCCCGCCCGGTTGCGCTCGAACGTCTCTTCGTAGACGAGCATACTCGTCACCAGCGTTTGTTTGCCGGGGCCGCCGTTCGTCAGCACGAAGACGAGGTCGAACACGCGCAGCGCCGCGATGAACGTCAGCACGAAGGCGACCAGGATCTGCTGGCGCAGCCCCGGCAGCGTGACGTGGCGGAACTGCTGCCAGGCGTTGGCGCCCATCACCTTCGCGGCGTCGTACAGTTCTTCGTCGATGTTCTGGACACCCGCCAGGAACAAAACCATACACAGGCCGTACTCGACCCAGGTGCCGACAGCACCAACCGCGTAGGGCGCGAAGGTGAAATCGCCCAGCCACGGGCGCGGCTCGATGCCGACGAGCTGCAGCACCGCGTTGATCGGCCCGTCGAGCGTGAACAGCCAGCGCCAGATGATACCGACGACGACGGCGCTCATCACCTGCGGCACGAACAGCCCGGTGCGAAAGATGACCATGCCTTTAAGCTTGCCCCGGCTCATGACCGAAGCCAGGAACAGGCCAAGCAGGATCGGAATAATGGTGTAGAAAATAACGAAGAAGAGATTATTACCAATTGCTTTGAAGACGTCCGGGTCGCGGATCAGCTCGGCATAGTTATTCAGGCCGATGTAGGTCGGGTCGCTGAAGCCCGTCCAGTCATAGAAGCTGTAGCGCACAGTGCTGATGATCGGCAGCAGCACGAACAGGGCGTAGATGACCAATCCTGGCAGCAGCAGGAGGTAAGCCTGGACGGGTCTGCGAAAAGCGGTTTGCATGGATGATCTTCTTTAGCCCCGCCGCAGTGCCCGCCCATCCATCGTCGTCTTAGGGACGATGCGGGCGTCGTTCGTCATCGAAATGGGTGTGACGAAGCACTGCAGCGGACAGCACACGCCTGAAAGCCGCGAGGCCATCAGGCGTGCGCCTGGCGAGCCTTACGGCAGCGCCTCGTAGTCCGCTTCCATGTTGGCGACGAATTCGTCCGGCGTGACGACACCGCCCGCCAGCTCCTGAATGCGCGCACCGGCATCCGGCATCGTCCAGTCGAGATAGTGACCGACCGCGTTGCCGCTGCTGATCGTATTCCATGCGTTGATCAGGTCGGCGGTCAGTGTGCCCTCCGTCAGCAGCGACGGATCGACCGCGACGGCAGGCATGTAGTCGTTCTCGAACAAAAGTGCTGCCGCATCGCTGCCGGTCATCAGGTCGATATATTCCGCTGCCAGATCGGGGTTGGCGCTGGTCGCGCGGATGCCGTAGCCCAGACCGACGCCGCCGATGGTGTACGGCGTTTCCGCGCCGATGGCGGACGGCAGCAGGAAAAAGCCGACTTCTTCTTCACCGAGCGCGTCGATGATGGGGCCGCTGTTCCAGCTGCCCGCCAGCCACATCGCGCTCTCTTTGTTGGTGAACTCGCCCAGGGCGGCGACGTCGTTATCCATGCCCTCGAAGCCGGGCGAGAAGAAACCGGCGTCGATCCATTCCTGGAACTTGGCCGCCGATTGATGCGCACCGTCGAAATCGAACGTCGCGCCTTCATTGCCGAAGATCAGGTCGTCGATTTGCTGAGGCATCGAGTACGAGTGCAGGATCGCACCGTACGTGTGAATGCCCGGCCATGCTTCGACGTTACCGAACGTGATCGGCACGTAGCCTGCATCCTTGATCGTCGTCAGGGCAGCTTCGAACTCTTCGAACGTCGTCGGGACGCTCAGGCCAAGTTCGTTGAAAATATCCTTGTGATAGAAAATGGCGACGACTTCGGCGATGTTGGATACGCCGTACAAGTCACCGCTGCCGATCTGCGAGCCATCGGCGACCGCGCTGTTGCGTGCGTGCAGGCCCATGCCATAACGGCTCCACCAATCGTACTGATCGGCATAGGTGTTGAGCGGCAGCAGCAAATTGGCTGCGACCAGCGCGCCCATGTTGGCGACGCCCTGGTTGATCATCGCTACGTCTGGGCCGCCCTCATCCGAGAGCGCACGCGGCAGCAGCGTGGTGAGATCGCCAGTCTCGTAAGACTCGCGCTGGATGGTGACGCCGGGATGCGCTTCTTCAAACTGAGCGTGCAGCGTCTCGATCATTTCTTGTTCGGCGTCACGCACGTAGTTATCCCAAACGACCAGGGTGACCTCATCCTGAGCGACCGTCGGCATGAGAGGAATGGCTAAGAGTGCAAAGACTACAAACAACATCAGCAGTTGTCTCTTTGCTATCATCGATTCGATCTCCTTTTGCTGTGCGTTGACAATAAGGCGGTGTGATTGTAACAGGATTGACGCTACTGTGGCATCACATGAGAGGATTTTAAGCAGGATGAGGTGTGACCACTAAAGCCACACCCCACGATGCTATAGATCGCTATTCACCTAACGTTGCGTGCCCCCACAGCCGCGGATTGCCCTGGATCTGTCCCCAGGCGCTCCACGCCGTGCGTGCCTCGTTGCAGTTTTCGCCAACTGCGGCTTCGGCTTTATCGCAATCGTAGATGAGAACGTTGAAGCCGAAGTCGTCACCGGCGCTGACCTCCCCCGGCACGGCATTCCACGGAATTGCGACCTCGAGAATGTAGCCCGTATCCGTGTGGCTGGAAGCAATCTGCATATCCGGGGCCGTGATGCTGAGCAGGCCTTGATTGGCATCAGCGTCACGTTCGCCCTCGACATTGCCTTCAGTATCAAACGGGAAGATGCCAGTCTTGAACGTCGTCAGCGTGTGCTCGCTGACACCTGCCCCTTGCGGATCAACCGTGATCTCGACGGAGTCGCTGCGCCAGTGGCCCTTGATGTCGTTCGGGGCAATATTGGAGACGACCGTATCGTCCACCACATCGACCGCGACGTACAGGAACTGATCGTCGTACATGACCTGGAAGGTACCCGTGAGATCTGCTGCATCATTCGTTTCACCTTCCCAGAGATTCGAGAAGGGAACTTGGTAGCTCGGCAGGTCAGCGAACTCACTGATGTCGCCGTCGATCGTGGGCGTCGCCGTTGCTGCAGGCACCGTTAGCGTTGGCACGATCTGAAGCGTTCCTTCGTCCGCCAGATTGTAGTCACCATAGCTGGCGGACGCGGTGACGGCAAAGCTTGTTTGTGCCATGTCCGCCGGGACAGTCGCCATGAAGTCGACCGTCATCGTCTCACCCGCGGGTACGGTCACCGTCTGCTCACCCGCATCCAGCGTCACATCCATGTTATCCAGCGAAGCGGCAACGGTGACTTCAACGTCATCTGCCGAACGATTGGACAGGACGACCGGAATGGCACCTGTTTCGCCAGCGCCGATCGCGATTTCAGCAGGCACAAGCTGAACGAGATGCTGGACATGATTTTGCCGCGCCCAGTCGCGATAAATGCGCACAGCCTCAATCGGCTGTAGTTCCATCGACACCGGCGGTGTGATCTGCACCAGGGTTCGTTTGCTGGCGTATCGGGCATCGCCGTTGCCATCAACCGCGTCGAAGCGCCCGATCAGCGTTTGCGCTGCCGAAACATCTGCATCAGCGGGCACCGAAACGGTAAACGATGCGCTGGCTGTCTCGCCCGTGGGAACGTCAACGGGTGTGCTGGCCTCGCTGACCGTCCAGCCCGCCGGTGCTTCAAGGCTCAGGCTCAAACCCGATAGATCGACGTCACCGTAATTGCGGAAGACCACCTCAACCGCCAGATCCGCACCCTGGCTGACATAGTAATCGGCGGGCTGAACTTCAAGCTCGACCCGCGCCGGTGCTTCCGCCACGCCACTCGTGATGCCTGCCAAAAGGTCGGTTTCTTCTTCCGGAATCGGCAGCAGGCTTGCCCCAAGCGTAAAGGTCTCTGGAGATAGCCGGCGTGCGGGCGGCGGCACCGTATAAAAGGCGTCGAAGCCCTGGCTACGGTAGAAGCGAAGCGCAATTGCCTCCAGATCCGCATAGGTCATGTACTGGCTTGGCGAGAATTCATTGGTCGGAATTTGAAGCGATGGCGCCAACCCGGCTGCGCCATAGGCCAGTGCGTAGTAAAGCTTCTTGGGCTGCCAGGGATCGATGAATTCGTCGGTTAGCTGTTCGGGAAATGCATCAGGATCACCGGCCAGGAAGAAGGCTTCCGTAGCGAGCTTGGCGATATATTGGTGCTGACCATGCCCGCTGGGTGACGGATTCATGGTGATGACCACGTCGGGTTTCAGAACGCGGAATAACCGAACCAGATTCGAGAGTGGTTCTTCATATCCCCAGAATTGCTCGGTTGCGTTCGCGCTGGTGGTAAATGCCCAGTCTAGCTCGTTCAGGTAGTAGACGAGATCAATGCCGAGATATGACAGGGCCATGCGCTCTTCGGCCTCACGGACGATGCCGAGTGAAGGCCCAAGCTGCCTGCCGGTCGCATTGCCACCACCTTCGCCTCGTGTCGCGGTGATGACAGCGCCTTTTGCGCCTTCATCCAGAATATAGCGTGCCAACGTAGCGGTCGCCGTCGAGTCATCATCAGGATGCGCGCCGACGAACAGGACATTCACTTTTGTCAGATCATCGCTGGTTGCTGTTACCGGGACGGGGTCCTCGTCTTGTGCGAAGGTACTCCCGGATATGATCAGTAGGAGTCCGAGAACCATGATCAAAGGCCGCAAATACTTTTTCATGCCGTGCTCCTCATAACTGTAAGCTGGTTTGTGTGCCCGCGTTTCAGATATCTCCTTCCGCCAATCTACCGTTGCAGAACCCATCCGGAGATGAGACAAGCCACAATACAGAAGTTCTGTCAGAGGTGATCGTTACCAAATTGGACTGGGTTGAAACGAGAATGTAATGTGGCCGCAACAAAGATTGTAACGCATAGCATGAGGAGAGCTAAACATTTGGTCATATTGGTATCACACTTGTGCATGAAGCTCATGTGGTGGCAAGAAACTGATGGTAGAGATCATGCAGCAGGCTGTCAACCACGCGCGGCATTATGGGCATCCTTACGTCGAAGACACGCCAGCCATTGACGATATACGTGCTCTTCTGCACGGTCTTGCGCAGTCATGGGCGCAAATCGTTCAAAGTACAGACGCCGCTTTTCTGCTAGACTAAAAATGTGTCGATCATTTAGTGTTTCTGATTGGCTCAGCCACCTGCCAACCCACAAAGGACTCCCCGGATGGCCGTGATCCTTGGCATCAATACGCATCATGCCGGTTCGTCTGCGGCGCTGGTCGTGGACGGCATCCCCGTCGCCGCGATTGCGGAAGAACGCCTGAACCGGGTGAAATACTACGCCGGATTTCCCAAACTCAGTGTGCTCAAGGTCATGGAAATCGGCGGCGTTTCTTTCAAGGACATCGACTACGTCGCCATTGGGCGCGACGCCAGCGCAAACCTGTCACGCAAGGTCGAGTACGTGCTCCGTAATCCGAGTAAGCTGCTCAACCTGGTCAAGATCAAGAGCGCGCGCACGGCATTGAGCGATCTCAAGCTGCTGCTGGTCGAGGCGTGCGGCGCCGACCCGGCGGATCTGCGCTTCGAGCAGATCAACGTCGAGCATCACCTGGCGCATATCGCGAGCGCGTATTTCATTTCACCGTGGGATTACGCCGCCGGCTTCAGCATGGATGGCTCCGGCGATTTCGTGACCTGCATGCTGGCCGAATGCCGTGGACAGGAGATCGAGATTAAGCAGCGCATCTTCGTGCCCCATTCGCTCGGCTCGCTCTACTCGATGGTGTGCCAGTTCATCGGTTATGGCAAGTACGGTGACGAAGGCAAGGTGATGGGCCTCGCCCCGTACGGCCAGCCCGCTTACACGGATACCTTCCGCGACATGGTGACGATCAAGGGCGACGCGTTCGAACTCAATCCCGCCTATTTCATGCCCTTCGGCAGCAACCAGGGCGTGGAGATGAACGACAACGGCGAGATGATCCTGCTGCGCCATTATTCCGACCGCATGAAACAATTGTTCGGCGATCCGCGCGAGCCGTACACGGAGATCGCACAGCGCGATATGGATCTCGCCTTTTGCTTGCAGCAGACCTTCGAAGATATCTACATGCACATGCTCAACGTGCTGCATCGTCAGGTGCCAACGGAGCGAATCGTGATGGCGGGCGGCGCCGTCCTCAATAGTGTCGCCAACGGCAAGCTGTTCGATCAGACTCCGTTTCGCGAGACCTGCATCCAACCGGCTGCCGGTGACGAGGGCCTGTCATTGGGCGCGGCGCTCTACGTCAGCCAGTCCGTGCTTCACGAAGAGCGGCGCTACGTCATGCAGGACGCCTACCTCGGCCCCGAATACAGCCCTGCGGAGATCGAGGCCGCGCTGGACGAGGCGCAGGTCGATTACCGCAAGCTGCCGCGTGAGGACCTGTTGCAGGCGACGATCGACGAAATTGAGGGTGGCAACGTCATCGGCTGGTTCCAGGGGCGGATGGAATGGGGGCCGCGCGCACTCGGCAACCGCTCGATTCTGGCACACCCCGGCCTCGATAATATGAAGGATGTGCTCAATGCGCGGATCAAACGGCGCGAATGGTTTCGTCCGTTTGCGCCGGTCGTCCTGGCAGAGCGGCAGACGGACATCTTCGAGCATCATCATCCGTCGCCGTTCATGCTCCACGTCTACAAGATCAAACCGGCGTGGCGCGAACGCCTGGCCGCCGTCCGCCACGTGGATGACACCGGTCGCCTGCAAACCGTCTCACGCGACGAGAACCCGCTTTATTACGATCTGGTCAAGGCTTTCGGCGAGCGGACGGGCATCCCTGTGCTGATCAACACGAGCTTCAACGAAAACGAGCCGATCATCTGCACGCCCGCGGAAGCGGTGGATTGCTACCTGCGCACGAAGATGGATGTACTGGTCATCGGCGACTATTTCTGCCGCAAACCCGCCTCCGATGCAGCAGATGCATAGCCTGGAATCCTCAATGTATCGTCGGGCTGCGCTGGAATTGACCGGCGTGGTATGATCCCTGCCATGGACACACAGGTTTTCGGTTTTCTCAACATCGACAAAGCGCTCGGCGCGACCAGCCACGACATCGTGGCGCAGATTCGCCGTGAATTGAAGCTGCGCAAGGTCGGCCACGCGGGCACGCTCGACCCGCTGGCGACCGGCGTGCTGGTGATCTGTCTGGGGCGCGCGACGCGGCTGAGCGAATACGTCATGCATTCGACCAAGCGTTACCTGGCGCACGTGCACTTCGGCACAGTGACGGCAACGGACGATGGCGAGGGCGAGATCATCGCGGAACGTGCGACCGGTGCGCTCACACGCGCCGATGTCGAAGCCATGCTGCCCGCGTTCACCGGCACCATCATGCAGAAGCCGCCGGTTTACAGCGCAATCAAGCAGAACGGGCGCAAGCTCTACGAACTCGCCCGCGCCGGGACGGCCGTCGATGTGCCGCCACGCCCGGTGCAGATCGATTCGATCGTCTTTCAGGACTGGCAGCCGCCGGTGGCCGTGCTTGAGATCACGTGCAGCGCGGGCACCTACATCCGCAGCCTTGCGCGCGATCTGGGCGAAGCGGTCGGCGTTGGGGCGCATCTCGCTGGGCTGCGCCGGGTGATGAGCGGCAATTTCCTGATTGAAGATGCGGTGACGCTGGACGAGGTGCTCGCCGATCCGAATTGGACGCGTCGGCTCGTGCCGCCGCAGCGCGCCCTGGCGAACTGGCGCCGCATCGACCTCGATCCCTCGTTCGCGACGACGGTCGCTCACGGTGGCACCATCCCGGCGGAAGCTGGCGACGACCGAGAACTCGCGCTGACGTACGCCCCCGGTGGCGATCTGCTCGCCGTCGTCCGCCGCGAGGAAGACGCCTGGGTCCCTCAAAAAGTCTTCTGGCGCGATTAACCACAAAAAAAGCCGCCGCACATTTCGTGCGGCGGCTTTTGCTTGCTGACCTGTCGTGCCAGGCGGATGAAACTTAGTTCACACGCCAGACCTCAAGGCCGGACAGGTTGGGCAACCCACCATCGGTGGCAATGCTGACCGTGCCATCGGTGATAGCTGCATCGAACGGGCCGAGTTTCACCCACTGACCGGCCTGGCTGAGCAGGATGTTCGACTGAACGACCTGCCCTTCCAACTGGACGCGGAACGCTGCTGCGTTCGGATCATTCCAGTCCTGCCATGCATACAGGTAGACTCGGTAGGTGCCGTTGGGGACGCTGCTCATCGTCAGGACGTGAGCCCAATGCTGGACGTAGCAGCTGATCATCGTCGCGCGGTTGGTATCCGTGCTCGGGTTGAGCGGCGTCCACGGGTTGCAGGCGGCGGTACCGTTGGTCGTGTAGTTGGTCGCCGTCTGGGCTTCCCAGCTGTTGCCATCGACCACGATCGCGTTACCACCCAGGTTGATCGCCCGGTAGAAGGTTGCACTCCCACCCGGCACCGGCGTGTTCGTCGCTGCCGGGATAGGTGTGTTGGTCGGCGCTGGCACCGGTGTGTTCGTCGCCACCGGGTTGGGCGTGTTGGTAGCCGGAACCGGCGTCGGCGACGAGAACGGCGGCAGGGTCGGCACGGGCGTGTTGGTAGCGCCCGGCACAGGTGTGTTCGTCGGCGGAACCGGCGTGTTGGTCACGGGCACGGGCGTATTCGTCGGTGAGCTCCCACCACTACCGCGCCAGACCTCGAAGCCGGACAGATTGGGCAGACCACCATTCGTCGTCACATTGATCGTGCCATCGGTGATGTTGGTCGTCCATGGCCCCAGCTTGACCCACTGACCGGCCTGATTGAGCAGGATGTTCGACTGAACGGTCTGGCCCTCGATCGAGACGCTGAATGCGCTCGCGCTGGGGTCATTCCAATCCTGCCAGGCATACAGGTAAATCGTGTAGCTGCCACTGGGCACGCTGCTCATCGCCAGCGCATGCGCCCAATGCTGGACGTAGCAGCTGATCATCGTCGCACGATTGGTATCCGTGCTCGGGTTGAGCGGCGTCCACGGGTTGCAGGCGGCGGTACCGTTGGTCGTGTAGTTGGTCGCCGTCTGGGCTTCCCAGCTGTTGCCATCGATCACGATCGCGTTACCACCCAGGTTGATCGCCCGGTAGAAGGTTGGACTCCCACCCGGCACCGGCGTATTCGTCGGCGGCACCGGCGTGTTGGTCGCTGGCACCGGCGTCGGCGTCGGGAACGGCGGCAGGGTCGGTACCGGCGTGCTCGTCGGCGGCACTGGTGTATTGGTCGCCGGAGCCGGCGTGTTCGTCGGCGGAACCGGTGTATTGGTGGTGCCGGGGATCGGTGTGTTCGTCGGCGGCACGGGCGTATTGGTGGCCGGGATCGGCGTATTCGTCGCCGGAACCGGCGTATTGGTTGGCGGGACAGGCGTGTTCGTCGCTGGCACCGGCGTACTCGTCGGGGAGCTACCGCCGCCCACGCGCCAGACCTCGAAACCGGAGATATTGGGCAGACCACCATTCGTCGTCACGTTGATCGTGCCGTCGGTGATGTTGGCCGTCCACGGCCCCAGCTTGATCCACTGGCCCGCCTGATTGAGCAGTACGTTGGTCTGAACGGTCTGACCTTCGAGCGCCACGCTGAACGCGCTCGCGCTGGGGTCGTTCCAATCCTGCCACGCATACAGGTAGACGCTGTAGGTGCCGCTGGGCACGCTGCTCATCGCCAGGGCATGGGCCCAATGCTGGACGTGGCAGCGGATCATCGTCGTGCGATTCGCGTCCGTCGTCGGGTTGAGCGGCGTCCACGGGTTGCATGCTTCGAAGCCATTGGTCGTGAAGTTGGTCGCAGTCTTGGCTTCCCAGTTGTTGCTGTCGATCACGAGTGCATCACCACCCAGGTTCACCGCACGATAGAAGGTATCGCCGCCCGGAAGTGGGGTGCTCGTGGCTGGCACCGGCGTGTTGGTCGCCGGAGCAGGCGTATTCGTCGCCGGAACCGGTGTGTTGGTCGCTGGAGCAGGCGTATTGGTGGCCGGGATCGGCGTGTTCGTGGGCGGCACCGGCGTATTGGTCGGGTTCGTCGTCGACGTATCCGGGCCGATGTAGGTCGTGCGGCGCGACTCGAACGAGTCGAAGTAGTACGTGCCGCGCGTACCGGTATCGATCCCTTCAACGGCACCCAGCCTTGCTCGTTCGATACGTCGTGTATCGTTGTCCAGAGTCGTGATGGCAGCCTGTTGCGTACCATCGATCCAGAGTGTGACACCACCGTTGTTCGCACCCGCAGCCGTCGATGCTTTCCAGTCAAGCTCGATGTAATGAGGAGCATCGCTGATGGTGAAGTACGATGTGTTGGTGAAGGTGCTGGCGTCATTGAGCACGCCCGCACGAATCTGGTAGTTGCCGCTGCTGTAACGGAACTCGATGCGCAGCACCGCCGTCGTATTGCCGGTGGTATAGCCCATGAAGATCTGATGGGCATCATTGTTCGCCATCACGATCGAGTTGGGATCGAAGTAGAAGCGAGCGCGATAGCGTGTCTCGGCTGTCGGCAGATCATCCGTCACGTAGATTGCCGTGTTGTCATTGATGAGCGCAGACATGCCGAAGCTGCCCTTGAGCGCTGCCGCAGCGGTGACACTCAGGTCGGTTCCGCCTGTGGTGGATGACGTCCACCCAGTGAAGTTACCCGACTCGAAGCCGTTGGCGAAGATGACATCGGACGGCAGCGGTGTGCTCGTCGGCGGAACGGGTGTGTTCGTCGGCGGCAGCGGTGTATTGGTCGCTGCAACCGGTGTGTTCGTCGCTGGCACGGGCGTGTTGGTCGACGGCACGGATGTACTCGTTGCCGGGACAGGCGTGCTCGTCGCAGGCACGGATGTACTCGTCGCGGGCACGGGCGTATTCGTCGCCGGAACCGGCGTGTTGGTCGGATTGCCACCAGAGGTGTAGCGCCAGAGTTCGAGACCCGACAGATTGGGCTGGTAGCCGTTCGTGCCCAGGTTGAGCGTACCGTCGGTGATCGTCACCTGATACGGCCCAAGCTTGACCCACTGACCGGCGTTGCTGATCACGATGTTCGACTGAACGGTCTGCCCCTCAAGCGAGATACTGAAGGGTGCGACATTCGGATCGGCCCACGACTGTATCGCGTAGACATAGACGTTGTAGGTCCCCGTCGGCACGTTGCTCATCACGATACTGTGCGCCCAGTGCTGGACGAAGGAATGGAGCATGTCTGCCAGCGTGCCGGACGCCGTCGGAGTCAGAGGCAGCCAGGGCGCCGACGATGCCGTACCATTGGTCGTGAAGTTGGGCGCCGTGTTGCCTTCCCAGTTGTTGGCGTCGAGTACCAGGGCGCTACCACCCAGGTTGATACCCCTGTAGAAGCTGAGATTATTCGGCAGCGGCGTCGACGACGGCACTGTGGTCGGCGTCAGGGAAGGGGTATTGGTGACTTCAGTGCCCCCTGTGACGATCATTCGATTAAGGACGTTGCGCGTCATCTGCTCGACACGCACATCGTGCGGCCAAATCCAGCTTCCTATCAGCATCTGAGACCAGTAGTTGGTCGAGGCATTGAAGACGTAGGCGCCGCTGGCCGCCTGATAGATCGCCGCTTCGTGCAAGCTATCGACTTGCAGACTGGGATTGACATAGGGAGAGTTCGACAGCAGGGTGACGTTCGCTGGTGCTCGCCCGTTGTTGAAGTAACGGTCGACTTCATAGCCGACGAGCTTGTCAATCTGATCGCCGTTCTGCAAGCCTGTACCGGCGTAGAACCAGTGGCTGGCATTGGCGACGACCCAGGGCCGGTATTCACCATAGCCCATCAGGTTGTCGAACATCACCCCCAGGAATTCATTCTCCGGCATGCCGACGTCTCGGAAGAGCACCGTGGTCAACAGGGGGTTGATGTTGTGCATCGGGTCGCTGTTGGCATCTTTGTAGCAGACTATGATGCGGTTTGCGACGCCACTCGCCGATGCTTCGAAGCGTATCTGCCAGTAGATGTTGTTCGACGTGAAGAAGGCTGCATCAATGCCACTGTTTCGGGCGTTGATGATGTTGTTGTACATGGTCATCGACCAGTACTCGTCATGGAAGTTCGACAGGAACATCTTAGAACCAGTCAAGATGTTCGGGTTTGCCTCCATGTCTTCACTGGAGATGTACTTGACGTCGTAGCCTTCTTTCTCCAGCCACAACACCATCAGATAGTCGTGAGGGAAGTAAAGCCCGGCGCCGTCGTTCTGAGTATATGGCCGGTCGAAGGAGACCTTGGAGGCGCGTCCGCCAGGCGAGTTGTAGTCGTAAAGACTCTTGCCGCCCCATTCGTTGTAAGCCTGCGAAGTCGTCAGGGGGAGTTGGTAGACGATATCGGCAGAGCGGTTGTCGTCGCGCACGATGAAAATAATGTAAGAGACGTAGTTCTCATTGCCCACGGGCGTCAGGCGAGCAAGGTAGACGCCGCTCACCCAGCTCGACGTGGTTTGCAGGGTATATGCCGTCGGCCACGTCAACGCAACCATCCCCGTGACCGGGTCGGGCGCGGGTGCTGAGTAGAAGTTGCCGGGGAGATTCAGCACTTCGGCGACCTGCGTGCCGCCGGTGCCGTTGTACCACCCCTGACGATAAACGCGCAGGTTGTATGCGCCAATGCTTGAACTCACGTGGAAGGTGATGGATTGGCCTTTGTTGATGCTGCTGCGGCTGGCATAACCTTCCAGCTCTTTCGTACGCGTCCACTGTGACGTCTGCGCGAAAGCGCCTCCCGAGTCCGCATAGCTGCGCCGGTACGCTTCGCTCTGATTGCGAAGCAGCAACAACGTCTGCGCGTAGTTATCCATGTTCGGGGACTTCCACGCATCCGTCCCGGTTTGCTGGTTCTCGAGCACGACCGGGTTCTCTGGAGCAGAGACCGAATGGTCAAGCGGAATACCGTCGACCTGCCCGCCCTGATACTGCGTGATCAAGACACCGCCCAACGCCAGGATCGACAACAAAACGACCAGCAACACGGCGATACCGCGTTCCCGGCGTCTTGGGTCTTGCCCTGCGGTGGGCACTCCTCGAGTACTGAGATGGGTAGACATACCAAGCTCCCCCTGCGAAATAGAACCATCGACCAGGGTGAATAAAACCCTCGAAAATTAGGCCGTGTAGGCAACACCAACACGAAATGTGGCGAATTACACATTGTCAGCTTATTGATCGGGCCTTGCTTATGGCTAAAACCTGAAAGGGGGTTGCTGGCGTCCAGGATTTGTGCGAGGTTCGAAACAGTGTAGGAAGAAGCAACCAGCGTATCGGGTCATGCAAGGGATGACGGCGTGGTCCTGCACCGGATATCAAAATCGACCAAAAGAATTGCTAGCCGTTTGTGGTCCGCCGATCTTCTGGACTACGATTTAGCATCATTTCAAATGGGTTGCATTTCGGGCTTGGATTCGTGAATTTGGTCACGAATCGACACAAAATGAGCCCTTTTTGTGAAAAAACGCGCGAAAAACCACATGCTGGCCCTGAAGTTGTACGTGGGTTTAAATGCACTGAACTGTGGCTTCCGGCGCGAAAATGGCGAGTAGTCAGGTAGGCATAATGGGCCGTTGCCATGCTTTGGCTAGCGTGGCCATTTCCTTACAGCTACCTAAATAATGTAAAGAAATCCTGGTCTTGTGTGGGGGGCGAATTTACGTTTTTTATTGCTCTGAAATAATAATGTCGTTTGTACTATCTAGGAAAAGGAGTAGTTCCTATCTACTCACAAAATGGACTAAAAAGAACCCCGCACACTTCGACGGTGCGGGGTTCTTCCTTCGTTACCTGAGTATCATGCCTCTGGCTTATTGCGGCTGGGTATCGCCCCAATCAACCGGGCCAGTGAGACGCAGGTTCTCAGCGATGGCGAGCAGGTCGCCGATACCGACACGACCATTCTCATCCAGGTCGGCGCTCAGCGCGTCACCGGTGGTCTGACCGTAGGAGACGGCGAGCTGCACCACATCCAGTTCATCGATGACGGGCTGCTCCTTGAGCACCAGATAGCCGGCCGGAAGCACGACCTCGGGTTTGCTTGTGGTCAAGCAGTCGGCGACCGTCAGTGTACCCTGAGCGGGCAGGTGGCTTTCAGCTTCTGCCACGATGCTGTAGGTGCCAGCCGGGACGCCGGTCAGGACGAAGCTGCCGTCCGCTTCCGTGGTCGCTGTGGCCACAACCTGTCCGTTGCTGTCCAGCAGCGAGACCGTGATGCCATCGTCGGCTGCGTGGGAGCGAAGAGCAACACCGGAGATGGTACCCGTCGTTTCCGTGCAGACGTCGGGATCAACCGTCGGTTCGACCTGGGTCGGGACGACGACGGTCGGCGAAACCTGCGTGGGCGGCACCGCGGTTGGCGGCACGGCAGTCGGCGGAACCTGCGTGGGTGGCACCGCCGTTGGCGGCACGGTCGTTGCCGGTGCGCTGGTCGGCGCAGGCGCTTCACTCACCAGGATGGAGACGGGTTCATAGGTGACCTGCACGTTCTCGCGATTGCCATTGATGGCCGTGATCGTGCAGCTCAATGTTGCCGAGCCGGGGCCGAGCGCCGCAACCGTGGCGGTCATGACGACACCGCTGCTGGTAACGGGCGTGCCGTTCGTCTGCGACGTAGCGTAGGTGAACGTGCTATCCGGACGGAACGACGTGTTGACGGTCACCGCATCCTGGCCGAAGGCCGGGCCACCGGAGACTGTCTGCCCGAACAGAATACCCACCGGCTGCAAGGCGCAGTTCGCTTCCAGAGCCAGGATACTGCCGCCGCCAGCAAGCTGCGGGTTCTCCAGCACCAGATCAATGTAGATGGTCTCGCCGGGCAGCGCTTGCTGCGTGCTCGATGTTGCGCGGACGAGCAGGTCGCCACCACCGACAGGGATGTCGGTCGGCTGCGGCACGGTCGTCGGCACGACGGCAGTCGGCGGAACCGTTGTCGGCGGCACAGTGGTCGGAACCACAGCTGTCGGCGCCACGGTCGTCGGAGGCTGTTGCACCGGCTGATCGGTGATAGTCAACGTCAGCGAGTAGGTGACGCCCGGCGTTCCGCTGGCCCATGCGCCGCTGAAAGGCGTCGCCGTGATGGTATGCGTGCCGTTGCCAAGCCAGCTGTTGTAGTAGACGCCGCCGTTTTCACCGTCGAGCGAATAGGGTGCCGCCGGATCGACGCTGTAGTTGGTCTGGCCGTTGACCCCGAAGACGACGCTCCCCGGCGTGCCAGAGACATTAGCCCGCAAGGCGTAGTTCCAGCCCTGGACAGGCAGCGAGATGGTCGCGCCCGCAGGGATAGGATCGAAGCCGGCCACAGGCTGCTGGGTATCGGTGTTGATGAGCGTGAAGCTGCTGATCACCGCGCCTTCCGTAGGCCCGCCGACGATTTGCGTCGGGCGAGCGGTCGGCTGAGCCTGCGTTGGCACCGGTTGAGTCGGAACCACAGCCGTCGGCGCCACAGTCGTCGGCGGAACCGTCGTAGGCTGGGCCGTGGTCTCCGGCACCGTCGTGGGCGGCACCGCCGTCGGTTGCGGATTACCCTGGTTGCTGAACATAGCGCTCACGACCTTGGGATGCTGCTTGATGCCAAAGTTGCGGTACCACTCGAAAGCGGTGAAGCCTGATCCATTGGCGCGGAAGATGGAAGCCACATCACCTAAATAGCGTGCGCGCACATCTTCATTCAGCGCTTCGGCAGTGCCGAACTCGCCGATGTTGACGAACACACCGCGCTGATCGCGCCACTGCCAGAGTGGAGCAAAATAGGAGGCCACCCACGCCTTATCGTAATAGGTCGTGCCTCGCCAGTCATCGTAGTTGCCCGGCCAGTTTTTCCCTGGGCAGGTATTCGCCTGGCCGGGGAATGAGCAGTGCGTCAATCCCAGCGGATCGTAGAAGTGTACGTCGACGATGAAGGGCTGGGAGAAGCTCGACACGTCCAAGTTGTAGACTGTCGATTCGACACCCTGCCAATCACTGGCCATGACCATGATGGTGCAGTCCGGGCAGGCCGAGCGAATGCTCGAGAACATCCGGCGCTGGTAGTCGTACCAGGTCGGCTGATCGATGGGTTCATTGGCGGGTTGGAAGACGAAACGGTCGCGCGGGACATCGCGATAGAGTCTGGCTGCGAGATCCGTGACAACGCCAGTGTGACGGGCTTCCATCTGCGGATTGCCCACGCCCCACATGTAGTTGTTGGTCCAATCGCACCCGGCGCATTCGCGCATGCCCATGTTGTGCACGTCGACCGTCGTCACCAGGCCGTAAGACCAGGCCAGGTTGACGAATTCAAGCACCTTGGCGTAACGATCGTCACGCACGCGCCCGGTGGTGCCGTTTTCCAGCACATCCATCGAGCAGGTGTAGCGCACATGGCCGATGCCCGCCGCTGCGATGACCGGCAGCTCCGCATCGAATTCATCCATGTCCGGGTGATCGGAGTCGTAACAACCAAAGACAAGAGCGACACCGCCCTTGAGCATGGCATTGCGGATGGTAGCCGGAATCTGGGTTGCCCCTTGCGCAACCGCGGAGGGCGCCAGCAGTTGGACGAGCGCCAGCGCACTTATGGCAATGATCACAAGACGACGCCAGGAGTGGTGTTGACCGCGTTTGCCCATTTGCATAGATGTAGCTCCTGCTATGATACATTAACTTAGCGTTAACCGAGATTTGGCGTTCAATTCCCTGTCAACTGTTCCGCATCATATCATTTACACATTTCACGGGTCAATGTTCTGGCTAGGATTTAAGTACCACAAAGAATTGATTTCGTATACAAATTCTCAGGTTACTCAATTCTTCGGGCATGAATCGGGGCATTTGATGAGGATGAGTCGCTGGCTGAATAAATGGATGGTCGACAAGTTCAGGGTTGTTAGCATCGTGAAAGGAAGCGAGGCTGATTATTCCACAACGTTTTAGTTTTACGATAGGACTTATGATCTAACGTAAATATCGACCATCGCAGGAGGCGGCAGGTTTTTCCTGCGAATTTCGCTGGCACAATCACCTAACCACGCTTGAGGGATCTATGGCTACAGCAAAGAATTCACGCATACTGACCCTTGTATGGGCGCCTTCGGAAACACGCACAGCCAATTACGCGCGCCAATTGAACTCATCTTTATACTTCATCCACTATTTGGTCTTCCGGCGCCCGTTTATCGCCCCGTTCAAGTACGTCCTGCAAACGCTCAAAACGTTCCAGGTCCTGTTCACCAATCGCCCGCGTGTCGTCTACGTCACCAATCCGCCGGTGTTCGCACCGATGTGCGTGTTGATCTACTGCAAGCTCACCGGAGCGCAGTTCGTCATGGATACGCACCCTCCGTCGCTCTACTCGGATCGGTGGCGCTGGAGCGTACCACTGCAGCGGTTCGTGGCGCGCTTCGCCATGATGAATGTGACCGATCAAGAGCGGTTCAAGGAGCTGTTCGAGTCATGGGGCGCCAAGGCCCTGGTGCTGGAGAATCCGCCGAAAACGCCGCAGTTCAAGGAAGTCAAGAGCGACGAACACGCGGGCAAGTTCAAGGTCGCCGTCGTCAACACATTCGCCGTCGACGAGCCGCTCGACATCATCCTGGAAGCGGTCAAGAAGCTGCCAGAGGCGCACTTCTACATCACTGGGGATAAGGGACTGGCAAAGCCTGGCGTCGTCGCAAATGCCCCCAGTAACGTCACATTTACGGGCTATCTGCGCGGCGATGACTACTGGAATCTGCTCAACAACTCGCGCGCGGTCATGGTGCTGACGACCTACCCCTACTCGCTGCTCGGCGGCGCGCAGGACTCGGTCTCTCTCCACGTGCCGATCATCCTCTCCGACCAGCCGGTGCTGCGCGAATACTTCACCAGCGGCACGGTCTTTGTCGAGAACACCGCCGAGGGCATCGTCAATGGCGTTCGCTACATGATGGAGCACGAAGAAGAGCTCAAGAGCCAGGTGACTGAGCTGCGGCAGGTTCACAAAGACAAGTGGGAGCGCAACTTCCAGCAGTTGCAGACCTTGATTGACGCCGTCAAATAGGCGCCGTCTCGTGGGGACAGAGCAAGAGACGCGGCCAGGAGCTGTTCGGTTCCTGGCCGCGTTTTGTTTTGGCTATTCGGTGCCGAATGCGGACTGCTTCTGCTGGATCTCCGGCCTGGGTTGGGCAAACTTGAGGCGCTTCGCCAGCCAGAACTGGATCGGGTAGGCGGTAATGGTGACGCAGGCGGTCAGGAAGTTCATCATCGCGGCACCACGAATGCCGAACTGGGGAATGAGGATCAGCCCCACAATCGGCATAAAGATGAGCGGGATGAGCCGGTTCACGCTGTCCACACCCGCGCGGTTAATCCCGATCACAGCGTTCGAGATGATGCCCTGCAGCCCCCAGATGGTCTGCGCGAGCGCCATGATCAGCACAATATCCGCTTCCAGCAGATACTGCGGATAAAACGTCTCGATCACCCATGGGTAGAGCAGCACGAAGATGACCAGGCCGACCGCATTGACCACGACGGTGATGCCGAGCGCAATACCCATCAGCCGGAAGCGCGTACGCCGGTTCTCGGCTGCCGCGACCTTCGGCATCAGGATGGTGTAAAGCCCCATCGGGAGGAAGTCGAAGACGATACAGAGCTGGCGCGTGAACGCGTACAGACCGACCGCGGCATTATTCAACAACTGCTGCAGCAGAAAGTAGTCGATGAAGGTGGCAAACGTGTAGCCCACCTGCGCGATCCACAGGGGCACACTGGCCTTCATCATTTCCTTCATGCGTGACCACTTCACGTGCCGCTTTCTGAACCCGACCGGGAACGGAGAGAAAGCGAGCAGGAAACCGACGGGCGCCAGATAAGACAGGCCATAGACGGCCAGCGCGGGCAGCCCGGACTTGAGTTGCAGCACATGATAAATGAGCAAGATCAGCAAGAGCTGAATCAGGTTACTGGCGACGAACACCAACGACAAACGCACCGAGAACACGAACCCACGCGCCATACCGTAGTAGCTGTAGAAAACGGTCAGGCCGAAGAAGATCAGCAGGGCGCCGGGGTTGAACGTGTTTGTCAGGACAAAGATCGGAATCACCAGCGCCATTGTGACCACGAACAGGATCAACATCACGACCCAGAAATTGGAGGCGATTTCCTCCAGTTTCATGTCGTCACCGGCATTGATGCTGATCTGCCGGGCCAGCAGATGCTGGGCAAACGGCATCGTCAGGAAGGCCAGGATCAGCGCCAGGGAAATGCTGTACTGAATGTAGCCGTAGGTATCAGGGTGAATCACGCCTGCCAGGGCAAAGGAGAACCCAATACCCAGCGCGCGCGCCACCGTGAAACCGATGGCGACGATGGCGGAGTTCTTGAGGAAGCTTCCCTCGGCGGATTGAGTTCGTTGGCGTAGTCGTTTGATCAATGTGTTTTCCAGTGAGTTACTCTGCGGAACCGTAGATATGCTGTGCCACGTGCGTCTCAAAAGCAGGCGGGCGGCAGTCACGGAGGCACGCCTCGTGACTACCCAGGGCGAACGCGCTACGTATCGTTCACCCCAGCTTTGACGGTCAGCCCTAGCAGCATCCAGAAGTGGTCGATTGACCCGGAGTTGGTGAAGACTTCGTTGGTCATGCCCATGACCGTCAACGTGGTTAACAGCGACAAACTGCCGAGAACCAGCGCAAACGAGAGGGTACCGGGCGTCTCCTTTTTGATCCGGCGATACAGCCAGATCATCAGCATCCCAGCCCAGATGAGATGCGCGACGAGCGAGATCAGCCCGGAGCGAATCATCATGTAGAGATACTGATTCTCCGTCCAGCCCCAGGTGAAAATACCGCTCGCAAACACGTTGGGCGTGATGCCCCAGATCCAGTTGTTGTTGCGTAGAAGCGCTGGGATGAAGATCGTATCCCAGAGTTTGAAGCGCTGCGCCAGCGTCTGCGGCACGAGACTGTTACTGCCGCCACCGCCACCAAACTGAAATTCCAGGCGCGTGGCGATCAGCGGCGCCATGATGATACCGACCACAATCATCACGCCTGCCAGATAGAGCGCCTGCTTGACGCCGCGTCGATCGAAATAGAGCGTGATGATATAGGCGATAAGCAAGCCGCCGATGCTGGCGAACGACCCGCTCAAGAATAAGGTGAGCAAGCCAATCCCGGCGGCGGCCATTGTGTTGTAGCGCTGCCAGCGTTTCTTGATCAAGGGGTAGGTCAAGACGATCAGGATCAGCGTGATCATCAGGTAGTTGCCGAGCGAATTCCAGGCGTTCAAGATCGACGTGACACGCCCATACTCCGCTGCTGTCTCGCTTTGGAGCGAGGGATAGAAGCGGACGATGAAAGACTCGATGAACCCGATGTGGAGATACTGCCCGATGGCCGACAGCGAGACCATGATGCTCCCCAGATACATGATCTGAAGGACCTCCATGCGTTCGTCGTCGTTCTTCGGCAAATTGGCGAACAACCACAAGACGACCAGGTATTGCACCGGCGCAATCAGGGCGAATGCTTCGCCGACACCGACCTTAAACCCGCGCAAGATGAAGAGCACGAGCGGCAGGATCGACGTGCCGACGACGAAGATCGCCAGCGCGGCCACCAGCATCGTGGGCGTGCGCCCGCCGCGGTTGCCGAGAATGATGATCAGGAACCCGATCGCGGCGACGACGAGCAGAATCGGCTCATTGGGCACAAAGACCGGGATCAGGTAATCGCGCGGCATCCCGGACAGCCAGATGACGGCCATGATGTGCATGAAGCAGAGCACAATCGGCTTGCGCAGAATGATGAAGATGCTGATGGCACCCAGGATCAGACCGACACCGGCGAGCGGTGAAACCACGGTCGCCAGGCCCAGCGTCAGGCCGAACAACAACGCCCAGATGTAGGGCTGGTAATCAACCTGGTGGTCTCGTCTGTTACTGCTGCGGAGACTCAAATTCATCGTCTGCCCCGTGAACTAGCCGTTGGCTGTGCCGACATACGGAAGCGGAAGCGCGTTATCGGGAGTTGAGCGGTCGCTGCGCGTCATTGCACTGACAAGCGAAGCGGGCCGACGTGCGCACACGTCGAAGCCCGTTTCGTGAGGTGTTGTGCCGTGATTGTGTATGCACCCCAGCGCGCATTGGCGCTGGCCGATCACATACACGCGCCGTGCCATGCCCGTGCTCCCTTCCCAGCGGATCGCTAGGTGCCCGGCTGCTTCATGATCGAGTAGCTCGGCCACATGGTCGCCTTGTCAGCCGGAACGCGGTTCAGGACCACGCCCAGGACGTTCGCGCCGACCTGGTCAAGTTCCTCGCGTGCCATGTCGACGATCTTCTGCGACGTACGCTTGGGGTCGACCACCAGGACGACGCCATCCACCAGCGCAGCCAGAGCGACCGAGTCCGGCGCTGCCAGGATGGCAGGCCCGTCGAAGATGACGACGTCGAAATGCTCCAGCAGGTGGTTGGTCAGCGCCGCCATCTTCTGCGACGCGAGCAGCTCGGTAGAGTTGAAGGTCGAGACACCGGCGGGCACGAGCTTGAGATTCTGCATCCCAACGCCTTCAGTCGCCTCGTCAATCGAGCTTTTCTCCAGCAGCACGTTGCTCAGGCTGTCGCCATCGTTGGAGATGCCGAAGATCGTGTGCTGTGTAGGACGGCGCATGTCCGCATCCACCAGCACGACCGACTGCTGGTTACGCGCCAGTGAGCGCGCCAGATTGGCCGCAATGGTCGATTTGCCATCGCCAGGAATGGCGCTTGCCAGGAGCAGGAGTTTGCCCTGTCGCGCGTCTGCATCAACGGCACTGCCGTTCAGCCCGGCGAGATTGATCAGATTGGTGCGCAAACGCCTGAACGCTTCCGCTGCCCTGGCATCACCGCCGAAGACATCTTTGCGATATTTGCGGCGAATCGGGGGGATACGTCCGATGATGGTCGAGCGCGTCGTCGCTTCGATCTGCGCAGTCGTGTACAACCGCGGATTGATCGCTTCTGCGATGAACGCCAGGCCGATGCCACCGATCAAGCCGACGACCGTCCCCAGAATGATGGTCGTTCGTGAATTTGAACTCGAGGGGAATTCCGGCGTCGTCGCGAGTTCAACCAGCGTCAGCGCATTTGCCTGAGACGATTGCGAGACTTCACGCTGAACGGAGCTGAGGAGGAGCAGGTTGTACGTCTGCCGCAGCGTATCCAGTTCCTGGTTGATTTCCGCAATGCGCACGATATCCTGCGGAATCTGGTTCTCGAGGATGGTACGTTCTTCGGTCAGCGAATTGATCTCGTCACTGAGATCGTTGATGCGAGTTTGCAGGCTGCTATCGGTATCACTGCCGGTAGCGATGGCCTCGTTTTGCTCGATCAAGATCTGCGCGAGGGTGTTGGCGACGTTCGCCGCAAGATCCGGAAACTCCGAAGTCACGTCGAGCCGCATCAATTCCGTCTGAGGGATCGTTTCGATGGTGTACCCCGGCAGCCAATCGACGCCCAGGCGTTTCATCGTCTCGCCTCGAACCGTGTTGCTCTGGACAAGTTCGGCGTAAGTCGCGACCAAACGATCAAAGTAAAGATAAGCGCCATAGTCCGGCGTATTCACGCCGAAGGGCACCACTCTCAATTTGGCCGTGGCGGTATAGACAGGCACAGCTCGCAGCGCGAAAAACGCGACCACTGCTGCGGCTGCCAACGTGGTGATGATCACGATCCACCGGCGGCCTAAGAGAATTTTGAGATAACGTGATGCTTCCACGTGGTCCCTCGATTCATTACTCGGGAGTAGCGACTCTTGCGAAACATACTGGCTTGACCGACATCATGATCGTCGATCAAGCCAGGCTTTGCAATCGTCGGATTGAGAGGACGATGGCCGTAATCGCATCGTCCCATCTCAGTTGTAATACACACTTACGCTGTGATCATCTCAGCTTTGTTCGGCACGAAGCTCTTGATGGCGTCGACCACCTCGCGAATTTCCGCTTCCGTAATCGCCGGGTACATCGGCAGGGAGAGGATCTCCGCCGCATATTCTTCGGTGACGGGGAAATCGCCGTGCTTGTAACCGAGCGGAACGTTCTCCATGTAGAACGGCTGCTCATGAACCGGGATCGGGTAGTGGATCGCGGTACCAATGCCACGCTCGGTCAGGTGCTTCTGCAGTTCGGCGCGGTATTTCGTGCGCACGACGTACAGGTGCCAGACCGGCTCGGTGTCGGCGGGGATCGCCGGGGTCACGACCTCGGTATCGGCCAGCAGTTCGTTGTACAGGTTGGCGGCCTGGCGGCGCTGCTCGCTCCAACCGTCGAGGTGGGGCAGCTTGATCTTCAGAATGGCGGCCTGGATGGTATCGAGGCGGTGATTGTACGGCTCCATCGTGTGGAGATATTTTTCCTTCGAGCCGCAGTTACGCAGCCAGCGGCAGCGGTCGGCGATTTGTTCGTCGTCTGTGACAATCGCGCCCGCATCACCGGCGGCGCCCAGGTTCTTGGCGGGATAGAAGCTGAAACCGGCGGCATCGCCGAACGACCCGGCGCGGCGGCCCTTGTAGAGCGCGCCATGGCCCTGAGCCGTATCTTCAATCACGATCAGATTGTGCTTCTTGGCGATTTCCAGCAGCGGGTCCATATCGACCGGGATGCCGTAGAGATGAACCGGCATGATCGCACGGGTGCGCTCGGTGATGGCCGCTTCGATTTTGTCCACGTCGATGTTGTACGTGCCCGGCTTGATATCGACCAGCACGGGGCGCGCACCGGCAAACGTGACCGCGGCGGCGGTGGCGACGAACGTATTGGCGGGGATGATCACCTCATCGCCTTCGCCAATTTCGTAGGCGCGCAGCAGGATCTTGAGCGCGGAAAGGCCACTGTCAACGCCGATAGCATATTTACGGCCGCAGTACTCGGCGAAATCCTGTTCGAACAGCTTGACATCTTCCCCCAGAATGAAGTTGGTCTGAAGGATGATTTTGCGCACGGCCTCCATGATCTCGCCTTCGAGCGCACGGTGGTCAGGTTTCAGATCGACGAAAGGAACACCCATGGTTTTCTCATTACTCCTCTAGATATGTTGTCGTGCCCCACCCTCATCATATAAGGGTGGGGCCGGATGGTGCGTTAAAGGTCAACGCGGATGGTGAAAGTTAGAGGGCAGGTTCTGCGATGTGGAGATCGTTCATGGTGATGGCTTCCTGCTCACCACCATTCTGGAGCGAGCGTTCGGCCGCTTCCAGAATCTTGACGATCTTCCAGCCGACAACGCCGTCGGTCAACGGACGGCCACCGTTCTTGACGCTCTCGATGAAGTGCTGGCACTCCATACGCAGCGGTTCGGTGAACTTGATGAAGGGCGTGATCACGTCGCCGTAGCGATAGCTGAACTGGAAGTCCGCGAACGTATCGGCGTAGGGCGGCGCATCGACACCCTTGTCGTAGATCTTGATCTTCTCCAACGGCTCGACATCGTCGTAGACGACCATCTTCTTGCTGCCGACGACCGTGATACGGCGGTCTTTGCGCGGGTTGAGCCAGCTGACGTGGATGTGCGACATGATGTTATTCGGGAACTGCAAGTGCATGTAGACGACATCGTGAATGCTCGGCGCGATGTGCTTGCCACCCTGCGCGCTGACCGAGACCGGGTCGAGGCCGAGGACGTTGAGCAAAATCGAGATGTCGTGCGGCGCCAGATCCCACATCACGTTCAGGTTGCGCTGGTAAAGGCCGAGGTTGGTGCGAATGGCGTCGATGTAATAGATGTCGCCCAGCTCGCCGGATTCAATCAGTTCGCGCAGCTTGTGGACCGCGACGTTGTACTCAAAGGTGTTGCCGACCATCAGCTTCAGACCGCGCTGTTCCGCCAGAGCGATAAGATCCGCCGCCTGGGCGCTTTCGGTCGTGATCGGCTTTTCGATCATGCAGCTCAGGCCGTGCTCAAGGCATTCTTTGGCGATGGCATGGTGCGTGAACGGCGGCGTCGCGATGACGACGGCATCCAGGCCCATCGAAAACAGATCGTGGTAGTCAGTGGTGACTTCGATCGCCGGGTACAGGCGTTTCATGTGGTCGAGGCGTTCCTGACGCATGTCTGCGACCACGACCAGCTCGCTGTCCGGGATTTCTACGAAGTTGCGGATGAGATTAGGACCCCAGTAGCCGGAACCAATTGCGCCAATACGTACCTTGTTCATGACCTTTACCTCTATGAGTACTGTGCGAGCTTCATGCAGGATAAAACTGACCCAATGAAGTGCTGCTACGGACGGAATGTGTGTGAGTGATTGAGAACGCGCGGCGTGAGACTACGCGGCGCCTTTGGACTGCATGACCGCGAGCGGCGTCTTGAGCAGAATTTCCAGGTCGAGCCAGATGTTGGCGTTGTGGATGTACCAGACGTCCATCGCCACCATCTTGTCGAATTCCACCTGGCTGCGGCCTTCCACCTGCCACCAGCCCGTGAACCCCGGCTTCGCGGCCAGCCGTTCCAGGAACGCCACCGGCATCATGTCGATCTCATAAGGGATCGCCGGGCGCGGACCGACCAGGCTCATGTCGCCGTTGAGCACGTTGAACAGCTGCGGCAGTTCGTCCAGGCTCGTCTTGCGCAGGAACTTGCCCACGCGCGTGATCCGGCTGTCGTTCACCATCTTGTACTTGTTCTTGTCGTCCAGCTTGCCGCCGTTCAGTTGTGCCAGTTTGGCTTCGTCGCCGCTAATCAGCGCCGCCATGAACTGCCGGTGGCTCTCCGAACTCACGTTGTGCTTCATCGTGCGGAACTTGTAGATGGTGAAGCCAGTCGCTTCCCAGCTCTTCTTGCCGCCCTTACCGCGGACATTCGCACCGACCCGCTCCTGACGGAAAATGATAGGCCCGTTGGAGTCGAGCTTGATGGCGATGGCGATGGTCAGCATGACGGGCAGCGTGAGCACGATCAACGTCAGTGCGCCGAGGATGTCCATCCAGCGCTTCATAATGAGGTAAGCACGGAAGTTGAGTTGGGGCAGCGGCAGCGCTTGCGCCCAGATGTGTTGGTTCGCTACTTTGGGCGCGCTACCGGTGCTGCTCATCTTACGCGTTGCTTTCCAAACATTAGGATTGATCATGGTTGCCTCGTCTCGTTTACCGCCATGCTGCCGCACATCGCCGGTGCGGTATTTGCAAGTAGAATACGAAGCCCGCCTATCATCGTACTAAAACGAAATTTCCTTCACAATTTATTCAGAATTGAGCTGAAACGGGCAGAATCCAACTAAGAACGTGAAAGATGTAACAATCTGGCAACACCAAAACGGAGGGGATTAAGGATTGACTGAGGAATAAAGCACCTAAAATGAATCTGATGAGAGTTAAACCTAACACAAATTCTCTCCAACTGTACGAACCCCTAACGAAAGAGGAAAAACCATGCCTGTTGCGCAAAATGTCAAACTCGGAGAAGGCGTGCGCATCTTCCAACCGGATCTCGTGAACATGTACGGCTGCACCCTGGGTGACAAAACAACGGTTGGGCCGTTTGTTGAGATCCAGGCGGGCGTCGAAATCGGGAAGAACTGCAAGATCCAGTCGCACAGCTTCCTTTGCGACGGCGTCATCATCGAGGATGAGGTGTTTGTCGGCCACGGCGTGATGTTCACCAATGACCTGTTCCCACGCTCGACCAACCCCGACGGCTCGATCCAGTCCGCAGCGGACTGGACGCTGGTCAAGACGGTGATCAAGCGCCGAGCATCTATCGGCAGCAACGCGACCATCGTCGCCGGCATCACCGTCGGCGAAAACGCGCTGATCGGCGCGGGCGCGGTCGTCACGAAGGATGTGCCGGATTACGCGATTGTGGTTGGCGTCCCGGCGCGCGTCGTCGGCGACGTGCGTGACCGTGACCCACGCGAAATGCCGCAGGCTTGATCCTCTCAACTCCCGGTTCGTCTGGTGTGTGATGAAATGAAAACGAGCAGCCCGAAATGGTGCTGCTCGTTTTGTTTGTTAGGGGATAGACAAACGTTTAGACAGGCTCGCGCTTGAGGGCGCGTTCACGTTCGCGCCGCTCACGGAAGAAGGTGCGAATCCGATCCTCGTTCATGTCGCCGTAGAAGCGAGTCGAGTGCACCAGCTTCTTGCCCTGGGAGATCAGCGTTTCCGGCGATTCGTACAGTCCACGCCAGGCGATTGACATCGGCTTGCCCTCGGTGCCGAAGTCGCCGATTTGCATGCCGACCGCGCGGCACAGCAGGCTGAACAGATGATCTTCCTGCAGCTTGAGGCGATAGATCTCGTCGCGCAGCAGCCAGCCCTGCTCGTTCAGCTTCTGGATGAACACCGGGCTCAGGATCGAGCTTCCGCCAATGGCATGCTCGCCGAGCTTGTAGCCTTTCGACTGCGCGGTATCGACCAGCTTCTTGAGCATCGAATAGCGCCCCGGGTTGGTCAGCCAGCCGATCGTGCTCAACTGGCGCTTGATCAGTTGGCGCGGCCAGTCATAGCCTTGCTCGGAGTGCGGGAAGTCGCCCAGCATGCCAACGTCAGGATGATCGGCCAGGTAGGCAATCGCCTCGTCTTCCAGGCCGTGCCCGATCCAGAGTGCGTCGATATCCATGCGGATGAGCAGCTTGAAGTCGAAGAACGACAGCACGCTCAAATAGGCGATGGACTCGGCTTTGTAGAGGCCACCAAACATGCCGTAGTTCTGTGGACTGCGGATGACGATGATCTCGTCGCCGAACTTATCTGCCAGCTTCGCCCCGACGTTAAGCGGGCGCGAATTATCCTGAATGATGACCTTGCGGCTGGGCGTCGTGTAATGGAGGATGCTGTCAATCGTATCCTCGAGCTGCTCCAGCGTATAACCCGACCCGATTGGGCCTACAGGCAAGACGACGACGAGTTTGACTTGCTCTTTAGCCACGGCCTATATCTCCCTCTTCCAAAACTAGCGCCGTATCAGGTAGGTGATTTGAACTTGCACGGTGACGGTGAACCGTCCGGTGCTGTCTGCCATGTTGCCCGGCATTGCACCGAAGCCGCTGGTCACACCGATCTCGTTGATGTACTGGACTGCGCCCAGACCGACGCCCAACGACGTGACGAACTGCTGCGCACGATCGTTGGCATCCTGAATGGCGAGCGCACGCGCTTCCAGTTCAAGCGCATCGAGATCGATGACGCCGAGCGTGTAATTGGAAATGTCGTTCGCGCCGGATTCCAGCGCGGCACTGATCAGAGTGTCACTGGCGGAGACGTCGCGCACCGTCACGCGCAAGGTGTGGCGCACGCGGTAGATGAACTCGCCGGTCGGCCCCAGACGCGCATCAACGCGATCCTGCGGCGTGATCGAGATGCCTTGCAGGCGGATATCACTGCGAGCGACGCCCAATCGGTTCAGCGTCGTGCGGATCTCGTCGACGATATCGTTGCCCGCCGCGAACGCATCATTGAGCTCGGTGCTGACGCGTTCAACGCTCACATCGAAGAAGGCCGTGTCCGGGTCCGCGACCACCACGCCGATACCACCCACAGTGATCGCGTTGGTCGCCTGCGCCGCGGCCGGTCGCGCCCCGACGGCGCTGATCAGGACGACGCAGAGTAGGGTTAAAGACAAACCGGTGAGTATGCGTTTCATAATCCTCGTGCTCTCGCTTTAGCGTGCTCAAGTACAAAACTGTATCGAGTGTTACACGGATACCCTTAAAATCTGCTAACGTTTGGCGCCGTTACGCCGCCTAACCATCGCCGCTCGTGCCCAGGCGAATGCTCGGATTCTCGGTCACTTCGTGCAGGCGCGCGAGATCTTCAGCCGAGAGTCCGACGAAATCGGCAGCGACCCAGGCATATTGCACGCCAGGCAGCGGCTCACGCAAGCGTACCCACAAACCATCGGCGGATCTGCCATCCACTTCGACCGGCTCGTCAGCCGACAGCACGTCGACGCGCCCGTATTGTTCGCCGGGGCCGGTGCGCAGATTGACAAATGTGCCGGTAGCTGCCGAGATGATCGTGTCGATGATGACGGGCGTCGGTGTGATGGTCGGCGTCAACGTGGGTGTGGCGGTTTGTGCGGGCGTCAGGGTCAGCGTGGGCGACGGTGTATAGGTCGCGGTGCTGGTTGCCTCGTCGGTGGGGGTCAGGGTCTCGGTGGCCGTCGCATCAGGCGTGTCGGTCGCCGAAGGTTCGGCATCGGTCGCAATGACCGCCTGCGCAGACTCTTCAGCCGTGGGCGCTCCGTCGGTCAGGGTGCCATCGAGGCCGGGACCCTGATCGTCCACGCTGAACAACACGGACAGCGCGATACCAACCACCGCGATCAGCACCAGCGCCGCCCCGATCCAATAGCGGCGGGGCGTGCCGCGCCGGCTCTTGGGCTGCGGCGTCGGCACATAGGTCTCCGGCTCCAACGACGACGGTACGCCTTCGCCGTCGGCGCTTTCAATCGCGGCGTTGATCACGCCCTGCAGATCGTAATAGAACTGCACTGCGTCCTGATAGCGTTTCTCCGGCTTCTTATCGGTCGCCTTCGCCAATACCGTGTCGATCTCGATCGGCAGCAGGCTGCGGAAGGCGCGGACCGATGGCAGTGGCTGGTTGAAGTGCTCCATCTGCATCCGGCGGGTCATACTCTTCTCGCCGCTGCCATCGTCTTGCTCACCCCGATAAGGGCGTTGACCGCACAGCAGCTCGAAGGTGCTGATGCCCAGCGCGTAGATATCGGCGCGATAATCGCCCGGTAGCGTCAGATTCTCCCAACGTTCGGGGGCCAGATAGGCCGCCGCGCCCGCCATGTCCAACCGGCGTCCGGGCGTCTGGCGTGCTGCCGTCACCAATTGCAGATCGATCAGGTAGGCGTGTCCCGTCGGCGTGACGAGCACGTTGGCCGGTCGCACATCTTGATGCGCCAGGCCCTGACCATGCAAATAGCGCAGCGCGCTGGAGATTTGCTCGACGAGGTGCAAGACCTGGGGCAGCGGCATGCCATCGGGGTGGTCCTCTGTCAGTGTGCGCAGCGAAGTCCCCTCGACGTATTGCATCACGATGAAGGTGCGATCCAGGTAGCGCTCGACACCGTAATAGGCGACGATGTTTTCGTGGTTCATCCCCAGGAATGGGCGGGTTGCCTGGACGACGAACTGATGAAACTCATCCGGATCTGAATAGCCTGCGTCGAGAAACTTGAGCGCCACATCCCGGTTATGCTCGCGATCAACAGCCCGGTAAATGATGGACGAAGCGCCCTTCGCGACTTCTTCTTTAATGTGATAGCGTTTGAGGATCTTCTTGTCGATGAGGTCGAGCATCCGCTGCATAGCCTTTTTACGATGCGATACACAACCCCATTATAGCGGTCGTAAGTATAAAAACGGTGTGAATATTTAGATTGAATAGACGATTCTTGGCCGATGATTAGGCAACGCAATCCATCGCCAGCGATTATTCGCCCATTTGCCCAAGCAAATCGGCCAATGTCACCCACGGCAGGGTGACGCATTTGACCCGCGCGGGCAGTTGGCGCACGCCCTGGAAAGCCTCAAAGTCTTCCAGTTCGGCGTCCAAATCATCCGCTTCGCCGGAAATGTACGAGCGGAAATGATTGGTCAACTGCTGGACTTCGTCGAGCGACTTGCCTTTGATCGCTTCAGTCATCATCGACGCAGAGGCCGTGCTCAACGCGCAGCCCTGACCGTCGAAGCGCACCTCGGCGACGCGGCCATCCTCGATCAAGAGGTAAAGATCGATAGTGTCGCCGCAGGAGATGTTCTCGCGGTGACTGTGCGCGCTGGCGTGCTCTAGCTCGCCGAAGTTCTGCGGATTGCGCGCATGGTCGAGAATGAGTTCCTGATACAGATCACGGGCTGACATAACCGAATACCTTCTTCACTTCTTGAAGCGCATCCACCAGCGCATCAATTTCTTCCGGAACGTTGTAGAACGCCGTGCTGGCGCGCGCGCTCGCCGGGACGCCCAGGCGACGGCCGAGCGGCTGAGCACAATGATGCCCGGCGCGGACGGCAATGCCGTGCGTATCGAGCAGCGAGGACAGATCGTGCGGGTGGATGCCCTCGACGGTGAATGCAAACGCGCTGCTGCGCTGCGGTGCAGTACCCAGGATGCGCACGCCGGGGACGCTGCCCAGGCGCTCGACGGCATAGCTGGAAAGGAGTTCGTCGTATTCCGCGATGCGCGCCATGCCGATGCCGGTCAGATAATCAATCGCCGCGCCGAGCGCGATGGCTTCGGCAATTGCAGGAGTGCCCGCCTCGAACTTATTCGGTGGAGCCGCGTAGGTGGTCTTTTCAAGCGTGACCGACTCGATCATCTCGCCGCCGCCAAGGAAGGGATCCATCTCTTCGAGGATGTCGTACTTGCCCCAGAGCACGCCGATGCCGGTCGGGCCACAGGTCTTGTGCCCGCTGAAGGCATAGAAATCACAGCCGAGCGCCTGAACGTCGACCGGGATATGGAGCGTCGCCTGGGCGCCATCGACCAGCACGCGCGCGCCGTGCCGGTGCGCAACGGCGGCAATCTGCGCGATCGGGTTGATTGTGCCGACGACGTTCGAGATATGCGTCAGGCCGAGCAGCTTGACGCCGTCCAGCATGCGGTCGAGGTCGCTCAGGTCGAGCGTGCCATCTGGGCGCACGGTCAGGTAACGGATCTGGAAGCCAATTTGCATGCTCAGGAGCTGCCAGGGCACGATGTTGCTGTGATGTTCCATCTCGGTGAGCAGGACCACATCATCCGACGTGAGGAACTTGCGGCCCCAGGCCTGCGCCACCAGGTTGATCGACTCCGTGGTGTTGCGCGTGAAGATCACCTCTTGCGGTTTTGGCGCGTTGATGAAGGCGGCGATCTTGCGGCGTGCGGCTTCGTAAGCTGAGGTCGCGTGTTCGCTCAGCGCGTGAAGCCCACGATGAACGTTAGCGTTGTACGTTCGATAGTAGGTGTCGAGTGTCTCCAGTACGGGCAGTGGCTTTTGAGAGGTGGCCGCATTATCCAAGTAGATCAGCGGCTTATCGTTCACCTGCACCTGTAAGATTGGAAAATCCCGACGATATTCACGCAAATCGCGCATCATGCGCCCCTTACTTTTTTCGCTCAATCTAAACGATCATCAGATTAGCACAGCTTGCAAACCAGTGAATAATGCCATCGAGTTCCGCGCCGTCTGTCACGCAACTTTTATTTGTGACATTCTTCACAAGTAAAGACGAGCTTTAGCATCTGCCCCTTTTCGGCAAAGCGCATATCGTAGAGAGGGTATGCGCACACACGCGATTTGTTGTGCGCCGTTCATAAGAAAAGGGGCATTATGCAGCCGATCTCCACCAAACCTGCGCCGCCCTCCGACGACAAACGCTGGCGAATTGTCACGGCGACCATGCGCCGCCACGGCTTCCGCCCAGACGCGCTTGTCGAAACGCTGCACAGTGTACAGGAAGCGTTCGGTTATATCGACGATGTCGCGATGCGTTTCATCGCACGCGGCCTCCAACTGCCGCCAAGCCGAGTTTACGGCGCGGCTACATTTTACAACTATTTTATGCTCAAGCCGCAGGGTGAACACACCTGCGTCGTTTGCCTGGGCACCGCCTGCTACATCAAAGGCGCTTCGGATCTGCTGGCACAGCTCGAAGCGGTGACAGGCGTCAAGCCGGGCGAGACGACACCGGATAAGCAGGTGTCGCTGCTGACGGCGCGCTGCATGGGTGCATGCGGTCTGGCGCCGGTCGCCGTCCTGGATGGTGAAGTCCACGGCACGGCTGACGCGAAATCCGTATCGGCGAAACTCGAGGAGTGGATGCGCCATGATTGAGGAACGACCGCTCTTCATCCCCGAACAGAATATCGTCCTCGAACACAATGGCGATATCGACCCCGAAGTTCTGGAAGACTATTCCAAGATCGAAGGCTTCACGGCCCTCAATCACGTCCTGACGGAGATGACACCGCCGGAGGTCATCGACCAGGTCAGCCGCAGCGGCCTGCGTGGGCGCGGTGGTGCGGGCTACCCGACCGGCCTGAAATGGCAGACAGTCGCGAAGGCACCCGGCACGCCCAAATACATCATCTGCAACGGCGACGAAGGCGATCCGGGCGCGTTTATGGATCGTAACGTCATGGAAGCCTACCCTTTCAAAGTCCTGGAAGGGATGACGATTGCCGCCTACGCGATAGGCGCCAGCCAGGGCTTCCTCTATGTACGCGCCGAGTATCCATTAGCGGTGCAGCGTCTCAAGAACGCCATCCGCCAGATGGAAAAACACAATCTGCTGGGCAAGAACATCGCCGGGACGCCCTTCTCGTTCGACGTCGACGTGCGCCTGGGCGCCGGGGCATTCGTCTGCGGTGAGGAAACCGCCCTCATCGCCAGCATCGAAGGCCGCCGTGGCAATCCGCGCCCGCGCCCGCCATACCCGGCTGAACGCGGTCTGTTCGGCTGCCCGACGCTGATCAACAACGTCGAGACCTTCGCCAACATCGCACCGCTTCTGCGCAAAGGCGCGGAGTGGTTCGCCAGCATCGGCACTGAAAAGAGCAAGGGCACCAAGGTGTTCGCCCTCAGCGGGCGCATCGCGCGGGCCGGCTTGATCGAAGTACCGATGGGCACGACTCTGCGCGAGATCGTGTTCGACATCGGCGGCGGCATCCCTGACGGCAAGGCCTTCAAAGCCGTGCAAACCGGCGGGCCTTCCGGCGGCTGCATTCCCAGTGACTACCTGGACATGCCGGTCGATTACGAATCCCTGCTCAAGCTGGGGTCGTTCATGGGGTCGGGCGGCATGATCGTCATGGACGAAACCTCGTGCATGGTCGACGTCGCGCGCTACTTCATGGAATTCTGCATGAGCGAATCGTGTGGCAAATGCGTGCCGTGCCGTGTCGGCACCGCGCAGATGTACCAGTTGCTGACCAAGATCGTGAATGGCGACGCTACGCTCAACGACCTTGCGCTGCTCGAATCTCTGTGTGACCTGGTGCGCAACACCAGCCTGTGCGGCCTCGGCCAGGGCGCGCCTAACCCGGTGTTGAGCACACTCCGTTATTTCCGCGATGAATACATCGCGCACATTGTCGACAAGCGCTGCCCGGCAGGCGTCTGCCCGGTTCATAAACGCGAACACCAGGAGGTGAACGCATGACCGTCGTCACTCTCAAGATCGATGATCGCGATGTCAGCGGGCGTGACGATGAAACGATCCTGGAGATCGCACGTGAAAACGGCATCGTCATCCCCACATTGTGTTATCTGGAAGGTCTATCCATCGCCGGGGCGTGCCGCCTGTGCCTGGTCGAAGTCAAAGGCACATCCAAGCTGCTGCCTGCCTGCGCCACGCGCGTCAGCGAGGGCATGGAGATCCACACCAACTCGGAGCGCCTGACGCAGTACCGGCGCACGATCATTGAAATGCTGTTCGCCGAGGGCAATCACATTTGCTCGGTCTGCGTTTCCAATGGTCATTGCCAGCTTCAGGATGCGGCGGTCGCACTGGGCGTCGATCACATCGGCGTGCCCTATCTCCACCCGCATCGCCACGTCGACGCCTCGCATGAATTGTTCGGCATCGATCACAATCGCTGTATTCTGTGCGCCCGCTGCGTCCGCGTCTGCGACGAAGTCGAAGGGGCGCATACGTGGGATGTCGGCGTGCGCGGCATTGAAGCCCGCGTCGTCACCGACTTCAGCACACCGTGGGGCGACTCCGATACGTGCACGAGCTGTGGCAAATGTGTGCAGGTGTGCCCGACCGGCGCACTGTTCGCGAAAGGCAAGAGCGCGGGTGAAATGACGAAACAGAGCGAGTTTGTGGAGTACCTGGTTGCAATGCGCGGGAGGCGGTCGTGAACAAAGTGCGTATGGCAACTGTGTGGCTGGACGGCTGCTCTGGATGCCACATGTCGTTCCTGGATATCGACGAGCGTTTGCTGGCCCTGGCCGACAAGATCGACCTGGTCTACAGCCCGCTGGTCGACTACAAAGAGTTCCCACCCGATGTCGATTTGACCCTGGTGGAAGGCGCTGTCAGCAGCGAAGAAGATCTGGAGAAAATCCAGCGGGTTCGCCAGCGCACCAATCTCTTGATCGCGCTGGGTGACTGCGCCGTCAATGGCAACGTGCCCTCGATGCGCAATGCGGTCGGCGCGCAGGCAGTGCTTGAACGCGCTTATCTGGAAGAGGGATTGCTCGACCGCGCGATACCGCAGCGAGGTGTACCGCCGTTGCTGCCCACCGTGCTCCCCGTCCATGTCGTCGTTCCTGTCGATCTTTTCGTGCCGGGCTGCCCACCGCCTGCGGATGCGATTTACTACGTCCTCACGCAGTTGCTCGAAGGCAAAGAACCGGACCTGAGTTCAATGACACGATTTGGGAAGTAATCAGCCAGCGCTCACTTCTCGCAGCCAGCCCACCCGCTTAACGGGTGGTTGGTTGCCGTGCGCCAGAGGATAAACCATGACGAAGACCATCACCATTGATCCTGTGACTCGCATCGAGGGGCACTCGAAAATCAGCATCCAGCTGGATGACAGCGGCAAGGTGACAGATGCACATTTCCATGTCACCCAGGTGCGCGGCTTCGAGAAATTCGTCGAAGGTCGCCCCTTCCATGAAATGCCCTCTTTGACGGCGCGAATTTGCGGGATTTGCCCGGTCAGCCACCTGCTGGCCTCAGCTAAGGCCTGCGATGGCCTGCTGGCGGTACGCATTCCGCCGACAGCGACCAAGCTGCGCAAGATCATGAATCTCGCGCAGATCGCGCAGTCCCACGCCCTCAGCTTCTTCTATCTATCCGCGCCGGATCTCCTGCTGGGCATGGACGCCGACCCGGCAGAACGCAACATCTTCGGCCTGATGCGCGTTAACCCTGAACTGGTACGCGGCGGCGTCAAGCTGCGCCAGACCGGCCAGCAGATCATCGAACTGCTCGGCGGCAAACGCGTGCACCCGTCCTGGATCGTGCCGGGCGGCGTCAGCGAACCGCTGACCGAAGAAAAGCGCGACCAGATCCTGGCCATGCTGCCGGAAGCGATCGGCATCGCCTGGACCGCATACGAGTGGTACGCGGAAGAGGTGCATAAGTTCAAGGAAGAGATCGAGAGCTTCGCCAACTTCCCGACGCTGTTCATGGGGCTGGTCAGCCCGCGTAACACGCTCGCGATGTACGGTGGCGATTTGCGCGTCGTCGCGTCGAACGGCGCCGTGCTTGAGGATCATCGCCAGGCCGAAGATTACCTGAGCATCATCGCCGAAAAGGTCGAGCCGTTCAGCTATCTCAAGTCGCCGTACTACAAGCCGATCGGTTATCCCAGCGGTATTTATCGTGTCGGGCCGTTGGCGCGCATGAACATCATCGATCATCCCGGCACGCGGCTGGCCGATGCCGCCTTCGAGGGTTTCAAGACGCTCGACCGGCAAAGCTCGTTCCATTATCACTATGCGCGCCTGATCGAACTGCTTTACTGCTTCGAGCGCACCGAGCAGCTTCTGCACGAGCCGGACATCCTGGATAGGCACGTGCGCGCACAGGCGCGACCGAACGCCGAAGAGGGCGTCGGCATCAGCGAGGCGCCGCGCGGCACGCTCATTCATCATTACCGCACCAACAAGGACGGGTTGATCACCTACGCCAACCTGATCATCGCGACGGGTAACAACAACCTTGCGATGGATCGGGGTGTCTTGCAGGTCGCCAAGCGCTTCGTCGATGGCGAACGGCTGAACGAAGGCATGCTCAATCGCGTCGAGGCGGTCATCCGCGCTTACGACCCGTGCCTGAGCTGTTCGACGCACGCCGTCGGCAAGATGCCGCTGGAAATCAATCTCGTCGCGCCGGATGGTGCAGTGGTCGACACGCTAACCAGATAGGTCGAGTCGCAGACGATGGGCATACTCATCATCGGTATTGGCAATACGCTTCGCGGCGACGACGGCGCCGGTCAACAGGCCGCGCTGTTGTTAGCCGACGTGCTGGCAGGCGACGACGTGGACGTCATCGCCTGCCACCAGTTGACGCTCGAAATGTGCGAGTCGCTCGCCCGCGCCACCACCGCCGTCTTCATCGATGCAGAATATGGTGGCGCGGCGGGCGAAATCCGTTTGCGCTCGCTGGTACCTGCAGGTGCCGATCTGTTCACGCACGACCTAATCCCGGAGACGCTGCTCTCCGCCGCGCTCGCGTTGTATGGACGCGCGCCCGAAGCTTGGATGTACACGGTCTGCGGTGAGGATTTCGGCTACAAAGAGGGCTTATCCCTGGCTGTGCGCGTGGCCGTCAATGAAGTCGCGCAGCGCGTGACCAGGTTCTGCCGTACGGCAGTGCCGGACGCGCAGCTATCCGGCGCTTAGCCCTCTTCACATTCCAGATCGTCTCTTCACGCAAAAGAATCTTTCGCGTGCATTTTTGCTTGCGTCCCCATCAGAACGAAAAGAATCATTTGCGCATCCGCAAACGAAAGATTGATTCGTTCTTTCCCATTTGATAGCGCGCACGACTTGCTCATAATGAGCAGCAACAATATCGTATCTTTATAAGCTTATGTGAAATGACAACCTCTGTTGGAATCGCGGGAATAGGCACTTACTTTCCCAGCGCAATACAAACTGCGGAGTCTTTGTCGGCGCTCTCCGGCATACCTGAGGTGATCCTGCGCGAGAAGATGGGGATCGTCCAGCGTCACGTCGCGAGTGAACGCGAGACCGTTACCTTCATGGCCGCCGAAGCCTCGAAGAAAGCCATCGCGCAGGCAGGCATCTCCCCGGAACAAATCGGCCTCGTCATTTCCCACGGCAGCGAACATAAAGATCACCTCGTCTGGAACGCCGCCTCCAAGATCATGTATGAGGTCGGCGCAACCAACGCCTACGCCTTCGAAATGTACGCCCTGTGCGCGGGCGCGCCGATTGCGATGAACACCGCGCGCGCGATGATGCTGGCCGATCCGCGCCTGGAATACGTGCTGCTGGCCGCGGGCAGCCGCGAGAACGACCTGATCAATTTCCGCAACGAGCGTTCGCGCTTCATGTTCAACTTTGGCGCGGGCGGCGGCGCGATGCTGCTCCAGCGTGGCGCGACCAGGAACGCGATCCTGGGCGCGTCGGCCATCACCGACGGCAGCCTTTCGGAGACGGTGCTGCTGACCGAGGACGCCATCGGCGACGGCGAGCCAATCGTCGGCGAGTTGCACGGCCGGCTCGACGTGACCAACGGCGACTACATGGCCCAGCGCCTGGGCGACGTTTCGCTGCCGAACTTTGTGCGCGTCATGCGCGAGGCGGTCGAGCAGGGCGGCGCGACCCTGGACGACGTGGCCTTCCTCGGCATCACGCACATGAAGCGGTCGTTCTACCTGCAAATTCTGGAAGCCATTGGCCTGACGCCGGAGCAATCGGTTTATCTGGAAGATTACGGCCACGTGCAGAGCGTCGATCAGGTGTTGGCGATTGAACTCGGACTGGCGCAGGGCAAGATCAAGCCGGGGGATCTGCTCCTGCTGGCGGGGGCGGGCACCGGTTACACCTGGAGCGCCGCGGCCGTGAGGTGGGGGGAATAGATTAATTATGATTCTCGCTTCTGATTGGATCGCTTTCCACGCCGACCGCACGCCGGACAAGCTGGCGATGATCGACCAGGGCACCGGGCGACGCTTCACGTACGGCGAATTCAACGACCGCGCGGCGCGCCTGGCCGCATTCCTGCGTGACGAATGGGGCGTCCAGCCCGGTGACCGGCTGGCGATCCTCGGCAAGAATTCGACCGATTATTTCGAGTTCCAGTTTGCCTGCATCAAGCTTGGCGCGCTCATGCTGCCGCTCAACTGGCGGCTGGCCGAGCCGGAGCTGCTCTACATCCTGAATGACGCCGAGCCGGTCGGCCTCGTCTACGACGCCGAGTTCGCCGACCGTATCCCTGGCCTGGTGGATTCACCCCTGCGCCATTTTCTCCGTCTGGACTTTGGCGAAGCACCGGTCGATGACTACGGGGCGTACGAAGATGCGATCACCGCGACCGATGCCCACGTCATCATGAACCCGCAGACGACGCACGATGCGCCGATGATGATCATGTATACCGCCGGGACGACCGGGCACCCGAAAGGTGTGCTGATCACGCACGGCATGATGCTGTGGAACGCGATCAATATCTCGACGCCGAGCGGGTTGAACCATGACAGCGTCTTCTACTGCATCCTGCCGACATTCCACATCGGCGGGCTGAACCTGTATGCGAATCCGGTCTTGCACCTGGGCGGCACCAACGTCATCGCGCGCCAGTTCGACCCCGGCCTGACGCTGCAAACGCTCAGCGACCCGGAGCAAGGCGTGACGCACTTCTTCGGCGTACCGTCGATCTACCTGTTCCTCAGCCAGCACGAGGCGTTCGACCGGGCAAATCTGGATCATATCCATTCGTGGGGCTGCGGCGGCGCGCCGATGCCCGTCTCCGTGCTGGAGCAGTACGCCAAGCGCGGCATCATCATCCAGTTGGGCTTCGGCATGACGGAGACCAGCCCGACCGTGTTCTTGATTGACAAGCGGCGCGCGCTAGAGAAACCGACCTCAGTCGGCAAACCGCTCATGCACACCCGCGTGCGCGTGGTCGATGACCAGCTGCGCGACGTGGCGCCGGGCGAACTGGGCGAGGTCGTCATCAGCGGCCCCAACATCACGCCCGGCTACTGGAAACGCCCCGATGCCAACGAGAGCAGCTTCAGCTTCGACGAGCACGGCAACCGCTGGCTGCACTCCGGAGATGCAGGCACGGTCGACGAGGAAGGCTGCATTTACGTCGTCGACCGCTACAAGGACATGTATATCAGCGGCGGCGAGAACGTCTATCCCGCCGAAGTCGAGCAGGTCATCTACCAACTGCCGGAAGTGGCCGAAGCCGCCGTGATCGGCGTGCCGGATGAACGCTGGGGCGAGAGCGGCATGGCGATTGTCGTCGTCAAGCCAGGCTGCGAGCTGGCCTCCGAAACGATCATCGATCACTGCAAATCGAATCTGGCGAAATTCAAAGTGCCTAAAGCGGTCGCCTTCATCGAAATCCTGCCGCGCAATGCCGCGGGCAAAGTGCTCAAGCGCGAACTGCGCGCCACCTTTATCCAGAAGTAGCGGGTTTTTATAGGAGTGTTCGACATGAGTATCCCAACAATGCCCGGCATCACGGCGAAAATGGTCACCAGCGCGCGGCTGACAACGCGCGTCCTGTTCAGCGGCCCGGACGACGGCATCCCGGTGTTCTTCATCCACGGCAATGCCTCCTCGGCCACTTACTGGGAAGAGATCATGCTCGGCCTGCCCGCGGGTTATCGCGGCTTCGCGCCGGATCAGCGCGGTTATGGCGACGCCGACCGCAGCAAGAAGATCGATGCCACGCGCGGCATGGGCGATCTGAGCGATGATGCGTTCGCGCTGATGGACGCACTCGGCGTGCAGAAGGCGCATCTCGTCGGCCATTCGATGGGCGGCTCGGTCATCTGGCAGATGATGATCGATCATCCAGAGCGCATCATGACCGTGACGCAGGCCTGCCCCGGCTCGCCCTACGGCTTCGGCGGCACTAAGGACACGCGGGGCACGCTGTGCAACCCGGATGGCGCAGGCTCCGGTGGCGGCATCGTCAATCCGCTGTTCACGAAAGCGATTGCCGAGGGTGACCGCAGCGTCGATAACCCGCAGGCGTCGCCGCGCATTGTTATGAACAGCTTCTACTGGAAGCCGCCGTTCAAACCGGCGCGCGAGGAAGAACTGCTGTCGTCGCTGCTCTCAGAGCACATCGGCGAGCAGGAATATCCGGGTGATGCAGTGCCGTCGTCCAATTGGCCGAATCTGGCACCGGGCAAGTTCGGCCCCGCCAACGCCCTCGCGCCGATCTACACCGGCGACGTATCGCGCATTTACCGCATCGATCCGAAGCCGCACGTGCTGTGGGTACGCGGCGCTGAAGATCAGATCGTCAGCGATCAATCACTGTTCGACATGGGCACGCTGGGTGCGCTCGGCGCGGTGCCCGGCTGGCCCGGCGCGGAGGCATACCCGTCGCAGCCGATGGTCAGCCAGACGCGCGCGGTACTCGACGAGTACAAGGCCAACGGCGGCGCTTACCAAGAGGTCGTTATGGAAGATACCGCGCACTCGCCTTACATCGAGAAGCCGGAGGAATTCAACAAGATTTTCCATGCGCACCTGATGGCGGGATAATCCACCCGAAATGTCCGTCGGGTGGGAAATGGTGTTATGGCGAAATCGGTGTTCAAGGGCGCGTTCGATCAACTGGATCGCGCCATTCTTGAGGAATTGCAGGTGAACGGACGGATCAGTGTGGCGGACCTGGGGCGCAAGATTCATCTCTCGTCGCCGGCGGTGTACCAGCGCATCAAGCGACTGGAGCGCGCGGGCATGATCCAGCGCTACGTCGCCCTGCTCAACCGCGAGGTGGCGGGCTACGATGTGCTCTGCTTCATTCGCGTCAGCATCCAGCCGCACACGCGCGAGCAGTTGGAGCAGTTCCGCGCCACGATCTGTGAGCTGCCGGAAGTGCTGGAGTGCTATCACACCGCCGGAAGCTTCGACCTGCTGCTGAAGGTCGTCGCGCCGGATAACAAGGCGCTCGACCAACTGATTCGCGATCACCTGATGACGATGCCGGGCATTGAACGGGTCGATACCAGCCTGGTGCTCAACGAGATGAAAGCTACGACCGCGCTGCAATTAGAATGAGAACTTGCTGACCATGTACGTAGGCGATTACTTAGGGCGACGCGCACTCTATACCCCCGACACCCTGGCTGTGGTGGATGCTGGACGTATTCCCCACCGGACGTTCACCTATGCGGAACTGAATAACCGCGCCAACCGGCTGGCGAACTGGCTGCGTGACGGCGCGGGCATTGAAAAAGGCGATCGTGTCGCCGTCCTGGCGCATAACGGCGTGGAGTTCCTCGATACCTTCTTCGCCTGTGGCAAGCTGGGCGCGATCCTGAGCGGCTTGAACTGGCGGCTGCACTGGCGCGAACAGGCGGACCTGATCGAGAAGACATCGCCCAAAGTTCTGATCTATTCCGACGAATTCAAAGACGCGGTCGAAAAGATCGTCGCCGAAACAAGCTGCGTCGAGCACTTGCTGCACATCGAGGGCATCGGCGTGCCCGGCAGCCGCTACTTCGAAAAGACGCTGACCGACTCGGTGCTGCGCCCCGTCATGACCGAGAGCCTGACCGAGGAAGACATCGCCTGCCTGATCTTCACCGGCGGCACGACCGGCCTGCCCAAGGCGGCCCAGATCAGCCACCGCATGATCGGCTGGAATACGCTCAACACCATCATCCACGACTTGCAGCATGGCGATGTCACCGTCAATACGTTCCCGTTGTTTCACACCGGCGGTCTGCTCGTCTATACGACGCCACTCTTGATCCTGGGTGGCACGGTCGTGCTGACGCGCAAATTCGACGCCGAACAGGTGCTGACGCTGCTGGACGAATACGCGGCGACGGTCTACGCCGGGGTGCCAACGACCTACCAGATGATGACGAGCGCGCCCAACTGGCACGACGCCGACCTGAGCAATCTGCGCTTTTGCACCAGCGGTGGTTCGCCGCTGCCGGTGTCGCTGGTCGAGCAATTCCAGCGCGAAAAGGGCGTCGTCTTCAAGCAGGGCTTCGGCATGTCGGAGTTCGGGCCGGGCGTCTTCGCATTGGCCCCGGAGGATGCCATCCGCAAGGCGGGCAGCATCGGACGCCCGAATTTCTTCGTCGATGCGCGCGTGGTCGACGAACACAATCAACCGCTGCCACCCGGCCAGATCGGCGAACTCGTGCTGCGTGGCCCGTCGATGTGTTCGGGCTACTTCAACGACCCCGAAGCCAGCGCCGAAGGTGTCGACGACGAAGGCTGGTTCCATACGGGCGACCTCGCCACAGTGGACGAGCAGCAGTATTTCTCGATTGTCGACCGTAAGAAGGACATGTTCATCAGCGGCGGCGAGAACATCTACCCGGCGGAGATCGAGCAGGTCATCTATCGACACCCCGCCGTCGAATTGTGCGCGGTGGTCGGCGTGCCTGACGAGCGCTGGGGTGAGGTTGGCAAAGCGTTCGTGGTCGTGCGCAAGGGGCAAACCCTGACCAGCGACGACCTGCGCGCGCACATGCACCATCACCTCGCCGGTTACAAGGTGCCGAAGATCATCGAATTCCGCGAGAGCCTGCCCATCTCCGCCGCCGGGAAGATTCTCAAGCGTGTGATGGTGGCGGAATCGGTAGAAACATCGGACGAAAGCCTATGACACTCACCCTCGGCGCGACGGCCAGCCGTACCAAGACGATCACCGACGAGGACGTGCGCGCCTTTGCGCAGGCCTCCGGCGACACCAATTCGATCCATCTGGATGACGCGTATGCCGCGCAAACGCCGTTCAAGCGCCGCATCGCGCACGGGATGCTCACCGCGAGCATCATTTCCGCCGTGCTGGGGAATGACTTTCCCGGCATGGGCACCATTTATCTGGGCCAGGACGTGAAGTTCAAAGCGCCTGTCTTCATTGGCGATACCGTCACCGCGACGGTCGAACTGGTGAAATATCGCGAGGACAAGCGCATCGCCACGTTTCGCACCACGGTGACGAATCAAGATGGCGTTCTGGTTGTGGAAGGTGAAGCAGTCGTCATCGCCCCAGAAGGCGCATGACCGCTTTCGCTTTTATGAGAAGGTAAGGGTTTTCTGTGGAGGTCCTATGATTCGCAAGATGCTTTTTGTTCTGTTACTGGCCTTCCTGCTGACGAGCGTTGCCGTGGTGGCGGCACAGGAAGGGGAACCCCTCAAGATCGGCTTGCTGGTCGATCAATCCGGCCCGCTGACGATCTACGGTATCGAGCTTGAGAATGGCTTCAAGCTGGGCTTGCTCTACAGCGCGGGCGTCGACCCGACCGAGTACGACAGCCTGGACGACGCGCTGGCTGCCGTCCAAATCGCCGGGCGCCCGGTCGAAGTCATCGTACGCGATAACGCCAGCGATGCCGATACCGCGTCCAGCCAGGCGCGCGAACTGATCGAGCAGGAAGGCGTCGAACTCCTGGTCGGCGCACCAAGCTCCGGCGTGATGACCGGCGTTCAGCAGGTCGCGCTCGATTCGGACGTGCTGGTCTTCGCTGATCCGGCGGCGTCCCCCGCCATCACCGGCGCGAACTTCAACGTCAACACGTTCCGCATCTGCCGCAACACCTTCCAGGACTTCCTGGCCTTTGCGCCGTATGCGACTCAGGAACTCGGCACCAACTTTGTCATCCTCGCGGTCGATAACGACTTCGGGCGTGCGTCGGCGGGTGCGGCAGGCGTGCTCGCGACCGCAGGCATCACCTTCGTCAGCGATCCGATCTATGCGCCGCTGGAGACGACCGACTTCACGCCTTATCTGCAGCAGGTGCTCGACAGCGGCGCGGATGCAGTGCTGCCGATTTGGGCCGGTGACGGCTCAGTGACGCTGTTCCAGCAGATCGCAGAGCTGGGCGTGCAGGATCGCATGGCGGTGGTGGCCGCGTTCAACTCGAACGACATCGTGGCCGTCAGCGACCCCAGCACGATCGGCAACATCTCCTGGATCGTCTATCACTATTCGTTCCCGCAGAACGAGATCAACGACTGGATGGTCGAGAAGCACAAGGCTGTCTATGACGACGTGCCCGATCTGTTCACGGAATGCAGTTTCGCGACGGCTCAGGCATTGGCCGCGGCAGTCGAGGCAACCGGCGGTGACACGCTGCCGTCGTCGATGATCCCGGTGCTCGAAGGCATGATGTTCGACGGCCCCAAGGGGACCTACGCCATTCGCCCATCCGATCATCAGGCGCTGGTGCCGATGTACATCGCCCGCCTGGATAATCTGGATGACCCGGATCAGAACTTCTACGAACTGCTGTCCGAAGTGCCCGCCAACCAGATCATTCCGCCGATCCTGCTGCCCGAAGACGTGGCCGCGGAACGCGTACCGATGGATGACGCCTTCATGGCTGAACTCGGCTCGATGGAATAAGCTTACACATCTTCTGGGGTGGCGCTCTGTGCCACCCCAGTCTCACGGACTGGCGAAGAGATTGTTCGGATTATCATGAATGATGCGATCCTAGAAGCAAGCAATTTGCGCAAAGTATTTGGCGGGCTGGTGGCGGTCGATGACGTAAGCATTCGCATCGAACGCGGCAGCACGCACTCGATCATCGGCCCGAACGGTGCGGGCAAGACGACGTTGTTCAACTTGCTCACCGGACGTTACAAGCCAACGCGCGGCCACGTGCTCTATAAAGGGCAGGACATTACGAACATGCCCGTCCACCGGCGCGCGCATCTCGGCATCGGGCGTTCATTTCAGATCACCAACTTATTTCCCAATTTGACCGTTTTCGAGAATGCCCGGCTGGCCGCCCAGGCCCTGGGTCGCGATAGCTTCCGCTTTCTACGCCGGGCGGACTCGTTCGACGATTACGTCACGCGCGCCTACGAAGCGCTCGAAATCACCGGCCTGCGCGAGGCGGCGCAGATGCCCGCCAATGCGCTCCCCCATGGCGGCAAGCGCAAGCTGGAGCTGGCGATGATCCTCGTCTCAAACCCGGAGCTGCTGCTGCTCGACGAACCGACCGCAGGCATGGCTTCGGAGCAGGTGCCGGAATTGATCGCCGTCATCGACCGTATCCAGAAGCAGGGCAACAAGACGGTCGTGCTGGTCGAGCACAACATGAACGTCGTCATGAACATCTCCGACCGCATCACCGTCATGCATCACGGGCTGGTGCTCTCCGAAGGCGAGCCGAAGCAGATTGCGGCGGATCAGACGGTTCAGAACGTCTACCTGGGCGAACTATACGATCTTCCGAAAAGCGAGGACGCATGAGCGACCAGATCCTCGAAGTCCGAGACATTCACACCTTCATCGGCCAGTTTCACATCCTGGAGGGGGTCAGCGTCGGCGTACCGGCGGGCAACATCACCGTGCTGCTGGGGCGCAACGGCGCAGGCAAGACGACGACCCTGCGCAGCATCATGGGCCTGACGCCGCCCGCGCGCGGCCAGATCCTGTTCGACGGCAAAAACATCGCCGGGAAGCACCCGCACGCGATTGCGCAGATGGGCATCGGCTTCGTCCCGGAGCATCGGGCCATTTTCCGCGAGCTGACCGTGCACGAGAATTTGCAGATCGCCGAGCGCAAACACGGCGACCTGGCGCGCAAGTCGGAGTTCATCTTCGATCTGTTCCCCGATCTCCAGCGCCTGATCGACCTGCCCGGCGGCAACCTCTCCGGCGGCCAGCAGCAGATGCTGGCGATCGCGCGGGCGCTTGTGCCGGATAACCACCTGCTCTTGATCGACGAGCCGAGCGAAGGCCTGGCTCCCGTCATCATCGAGCAGTTGATGGCGGCGATTAAGCGGCTGGCCGAGACGTGCTCCGTGCTGCTGGTCGAACAGAACTTCCGCGTCGCCAGCCGCTTGGCCCAGCAGTACGTCATTATCGAAGAAGGGCACAGCCCCGCCAGCGGTGAGATGGGGTCGCTTATCCACGACTCCGACCTGATCCAGCGCTATCTCGGAGTAGCATGACGATGTCGCGCACGAACCGCAGCTCACTGATCGCGATCCTCGTCATCATCGGCGGGCTGGTCGCAGTCGCCTTTGTCAATTCAAGCAGCCTGGGCAACTTCGGCATCACGCTGCTGTCCGGCTTGTTCCAGGGCATGCTCCTGTTCCTGGTCGCCTCCGGCCTGTCGATCATCTTCGGCCTGATGGATGTTCTCAACTTCGCCCAGGGCGCTTATTTCATGGTCGGCGCTTACGTCGCCTACGATGCGCAGCACGCTGGCGGTCTGATCGATCTGACGCAGGCGATCCCCGACCCGAATCTGCGCTTCCCGATTGCCGTCCTGATTGCCATGATCGTGGGGGCGCTGCTCGGCATCATCCTGGAGCGAGGCCTGCTGCGCCCACTCTACGCTCGCCCGATTTACCAGCTCGTGCTGACGTTCGGCGTGGCCCTGGTCATGGCCGAGATCATCAAGTTCCTGTGGACGACGACGCCCTATAGCTGGACGGAAGTCTTCGGTGTGCGCGATAGTTTCTTCGAGCTGTTCGGCCAGCGATTCAGCACCTACCGGCTGTTCGTCGTCGGCATGGGCATCGCCCTGATCGTGCTGATCGCGCTGCTGCTGCGCCGCTCGCGCATCGGCATCATCATCCGCGCGGGCGTCGAAGATCGTGAGATGGTGCAGGCGCTCGGCATCAACGTGCAGACCGTCTTCACGCTCGTGTTCACGCTCGGCTGCGCGATTGCGGCACTCGGCGGTGCAGTTGCCGCACCATTCCTGGGCGCATCGACCACCCTGGGCGACATCTTCCTGCTCCAGGCGATTGCCGTGGTCGTGCTCGGCGGCATGGGCAGCTATGAAGGCACAGCGATCGGCAGCATCATGGTCGGTCTGGCGGTTGCTGTGGCGCAGGATGCCGCCATTGGCACCTCGTTTTCCGCGCTGCCCAGTATCACGCCGATGCTGCTGCTCGTCCTGGTTTTATTACTGCGCCCCAGCGGCCTGTTCGGCAACGCGAGGTAACCCATGGAAGCCACGACCCGTAATCCAAGCTGGCTGCGCACAAATGGATGGCTGCTCCTCCTGCTGGCGCTGCTGATCCTGTTCCCGTTCATCGTCGGTGCGCTGACGGACTCCAGCCCTTACGGCGTCCCGCGCGGCGACCGTATGATCATGCGCGGCGAATCGGTGCGCTGGCAGTCGGTGCTGATTGAGGTCTACATCCTCGCCATCCTGGCGATGAGCTACAACCTGCTCTTCGGCTTCACCGGCGTGATCTCTTTCGGCCACGCGCTCTTTTTCGGCACATCGAGTTATCTATTCGGACTCGCGCTCGAATTCACGGACCTGGATACCGGCTTAGCGATCGTACTTGGTGCGCTGGCGGGCATCCTCGTCTGCGGGTTGTTAGGCTTGCTGATCGGCCTGGTGACGCTGCGCCTGAAAGGGGTCTACTTCGCCATCTTCACGCTGGCGGTGGCGGAGATGTTCTACATCTTCTTCGGGCGCTGGCAGTTAACGCGCGCGGAGGACGGCTTCGCCATCAGCGAACTGCCGACGTGGCTCGACCCAACGCAGAGCCGCCTCAACTACTACTACATTGCGCTGGCCCTGGTCGTGCTGACGTTCTTGTTCATCCGGCGGCTGGTCAAATCGCCCACCGGCGCGGTTTTCCAGGCCATCCGCGAGAACGAGGATCGCGCGCAGTCGCTCGGCTACAACACGCTCAACTACAAGCTGTTCTCGATCGTGATCGCCGCCATGCTGGCCGGGGTCGCCGGGCTGCTGCAGGTAATGCTGAACAAGAAGGTCGGTCCGGAACTGGTCAGCGTCGGCTACACCGTCGACCCGCTGCTGATGACGATCATCGGCGGCGTGGGTACGCTCGGCGGGCCAATCGTCGGCGCGGCGGGGCTGCACCTGCTCGACATCTTCTTCCGCGACCGCGAACTGGTGCTCGGTGCCGTAACGATTGACATCGCCAACATCTGGGCGCTGCTGCTCGGCGTGATCTTCATCCTGGTCGTGATCGTGTTCCCCTACGGTGTGATCGGCACCTGGAAGCGCTGGCAGGCGCGCGCGCTCCGGCGGCAGTAGCGCGAGCCGTCAATCAGCAGTGAGGCCGGACTTGTACACTGTGCCCGGCCTCTTTCACCGCTCATACATTCCTCTGCTACACTTCTTACACGTAGGCTCTAGACTCATAATCAGATCGTATATGAGCCGTTAGCGGATGCTACCGGCTTTGAGTGTGTTGTCAAAGGCATGACCATGGCCTTCGATTTCGACAGATATACCAACAAAGCACAAGAAGCCGTCCTCAAGGCGCAGGGCTTGGCCGCCGAACACGGCCACACCGCCGTCGAACCCTTGCACTTGCTGGTCGCCTTAATTCAGCAAAAAGACGGCGTCGTTCCGGAAACGATCGCCAAGATCGGCGCGCGCGTGCCGCAGGTGCAGGCGGATTTCGAGCAGATGCTCAACGACCGCCCACGCAGCTATGGCAGCAACATGAAGCCGAATCTAGGCCGTCCCGGCGTCGACGCGCTCAATCGTGCCGAAAAAGAAGCCGGGGCGATGAAGGATGAGTACGTCAGCACCGAGCACATCCTGCTCGCCCTGACGGACGATCCCAGCCTGCGCGCAACGCTGGAGAAGCACGGCATCACGCGTGACGCCATCCTCCAGGCGCTGACAGCCATTCGCGGCGGCCAGCGCATCACGTCGCAAGACCCGGAAGGGACGTTCAAGGCGCTCGAAAAGTACGGGCGCGATCTGACGGCATTGGCGCGCCAGGGCAAGCTCGACCCGGTCATCGGGCGCGAAGATGAAGTCCGGCGTGTGGTGCAGGTGATCAGCCGCCGCACCAAGAACAACCCGGTGCTGATCGGCGAGGCGGGCGTCGGCAAGACGGCCATCGTCGAGGGGCTGGCGCAGCGCATCATCAATGGCGACGTGCCGGAAGGCCTGCGCGACCGGCAGATCGTGGCGCTCGAGATGGGCTCGCTGCTGGCCGGTGCCAAGTTCCGCGGCGAATTCGAGGAACGGCTGAAGGCTGTCCTCAAGGAAGTCACCGATAGCGACGGGCGGGTCATCCTGTTCCTGGACGAGCTGCACACGATCGTCGGTGCGGGCGCGGCTGAGGGCGCGGTCGACGCGAGCAATATGCTCAAGCCGATGCTGGCGCGCGGCGAACTGCGCGCGATTGGCGCGACGACGTTGGACGAATACCGCAAGTACATCGAGAAAGATCCGGCGCTGGAGCGGCGCTTCCAGCCGGTCTTCGTCGGCGAGCCGAGCGTCGAAGACACGATCAGCATCCTGCGCGGCCTCAAGGAGCGCTATGAGGTGCATCACGGCGTGCGCATCCAGGACAGCGCGGTCATCGCCGCGGCGACCCTGAGCCATCGCTACATCACCGACCGGCAACTGCCGGACAAGGCCATCGACCTGATCGATGAGGCAGCGGCGCGGCTGAAGATGGAGATCGACAGCAAGCCGCAGGCGCTGGATCGGATCGAGCGGCAGATCATGCAGCTTGAGATCGAACGTGAGGCGCTCAAGCGCGAACGCGACGCGGCCTCGGTCGAACGGTTGGACAATCTGGAAGAGGAGCTCGCCAACCTGCGCGAAGACCTGAACGCGATGTCCGCACGTTATCAGGCGGAGAAGGCGCTGATCGACGGCATTCGCGAGGCGAAGTCAAAGATCGACGAGGCACGCATCCAGCTTGAACAGGCGGAGCGCCGCGCCAATCTGGAAGAGGCCGCGCGGCTGCGCTACGGCGTGCTGCCAGAGCTTGAAAAGCAGCTTGCGGACGCTGAGGCGCAGGTCAACCAGAAGCGCGCCGAGGGCGGCATGATGCTGCGCGAAGAAGTCGACGCCGACAGCATCGCCGAGGTCGTCAGCAAGTGGACGGGCGTTCCCGTTTCACGATTGATCGAGGGCGAGGTCGAAAAGCTGCTCAAGATGGAGACGCGCCTGCACGAGCGCGTCATCGGCCAGGATGACGCTGTGCGCGCCGTGGCTTCGGCCGTCCGGCGCAGCCGCGCCGGCCTGCAAGATCCGAACCGGCCAATCGGCGTGTTCCTGTTTCTCGGCCCGACCGGCGTCGGCAAGACCGAGCTGGCGCGCTCGCTGGCCGAATTCCTGTTCGACGACGAGGACGCGCTGGTGCGCATCGACATGAGCGAATTCAGCGAGCGGCACACCGTTGCCCGCTTGATCGGCGCGCCGCCCGGCTACGTCGGCTATGAAGAGGGCGGCCAACTGACGGAAGCCATCCGCCGCCGTCCTTATGCCGTCGTGCTGCTGGACGAGGTCGAGAAGGCGCATGCGGACATCTTCAACGTCTTCTTGCAGGTGTTCGACGATGGCCGCCTGACCGACGGGCAAGGGCGCACGGTCGATTTCACCAACACGGTCATCATCATGACGAGTAACGTCGGCAGCGGCTTGATCAAGTCGATGGGGCCGGATGCCGACCGCACGGTGCTGCGTGATACGGTGATGGACGAGCTCGATGCTTACTTCCGCCCGGAATTTCTGAACCGGTTGGACGACATCATCCTGTTCACGCAGTTGACGCAGCAAGATCTCATGCGCATCGTCGACATCCAGATCAAGCGCTTCAAGCGGCTGCTGGCCGAACGCCGTCTTACGCTGGAACTGACCGCCGACGCGCGCTTGTTCCTGGCCGAGCATGGCTACGACCCGGTCTATGGGGCACGCCCGCTCAAGCGCGTGCTGCAGCGCCAACTGCAGGACCCGCTGGCGCTGCACATCCTCGAAGGCCAGGTCACGGACGGCGATCACATCATCGCCGACGTCAATGCGGCAGGGGATGGGCTGGCGTTCACAACCGTCGAGACGGAGAGCGTCTAGCGCGCCATTCAGACGGGTGAAATGAAATAAGGGCGACGCCTCGCAAACAGGCGTCGCCCTTTTTGTTAACCAGCCTACTAGCAGCAGCGATCACGGTGCCAAAATCGGCCTTTTTCTTAAGTATTTTTGTTATAGATCATATCAGATATGAAGTTATTCCCTCCAAAGTCTATTGACATTTTTCCTGTAATCCTAAGCCTCCAGCGGCGCAATATACACTGATTCACATTCAAAAACTGCTCCGTTACATACAAACCCGAAATTCATATATCTCAAGAGTGTAAAAAATTGACGATAAAGTAAAAGAATTGAGATTTCTTAAGGTACGGCAATTTTAGGCCAATGTATTCTCTAATCATGGTTCGCTAATGACAAGGAGAGCTTAGGATGTCCCGTTTGTTCAAACGCCTGAATCGTAATGAAAAAGGCCAGGCAGCACTCGAAAGCGCCATCATTTTGATCGCATTTGTGGTCGTCGCTTCGGTGTTCGCGTTCACCATTCTGTCCGCCGGTTCCGCCACCACGGAAAAGGGCGAAGAAGCCATCTACGCCGGTCTCGAGGGCGTGCAGTCGTCCCTGTCCATGCGCGGTGCGGTCGTCGCCGAAGGCTCGTCCGACGCGGTTACGACAGTTCGCCTGACCCTGGCCGTCGTCGCCGGCAACGAACCGGTCGATACGTCGAATCTGGTCTTCAGCTATCGCGATGGCAGCCAGTACGTGAGCGATGTCGAAGTGACCGCTGCGGACGACTTCACGTGGATCACCTCCAATGAAGACGCCGGCAGTGAAGATGCGCTGCTCGAAGAAGGTGAAGTCCTCGAAGTCGCGCTCGACCTGAGCGGCCTCGACCCGGCACTGATCAAGAACACCGAGTTCACGATTGAAGTCAAGCCGACCACCGGTGGCATCCTGACCGTCAACCGCACGACCCCCGCCGCTATCGAAGCGGTCATGGATCTGCGCTAATCGTCTTACAGCACTCATTGTGGGTGGCAGCGCCTCAGGGCAAAGCCACCCACTTCAACGTAGACCACAGCCAACTAAAACTTCATTGCGGACTGTCTTTCAGGGGGTATGAGCACAATGAGCAAGAACGCAAAACGCCACCATGTTTTGAATGACATTTCGTTGATGCTCACAAGCGTGATGGTAGGTTGGGTCTTGGCGATGCTGGTACAGACGCTCCGTCCAGGCGCCGAACAAGCAGCACAGCCCTGGCAGTTGAGCAGTCTGGTCTTCTCGATGATCGGTATCAGCTTAATTCCGTTCCTACTCACATTGCCTGGCTGGTTCAATTGGACGCAACCGGCTGAGAGTCTGGATATAACGAACTAAGCGGGCTGAAGCACCTGCAAATTTCTGAAGCGATTTGACATCGGGCACGGCAACCCATCATATCAAATCATTCTCATTCTCCGGTCTTATCGCTCATGGGCGTTTAAGACAATTGCCCCACCGCAAGCCGTGCCCGTGGGGCAATTTCTGTTTATGGATCGCTGCGCACCGGCGCGGTGAAAGCGAGGGTCTCTGTGAACCTGGAACAACGTGTACAAGCGCTAGAGCAAGAGGTTGCGCTGCTCAAGGGCCAGATTCAGGCCACGCTGCTGGATATCCAGGAGCAAATGCTCAAGCATGCGTATCCTGCACTCCAGGGCGAGCAAGAAGCGCCGGATAGCCCCAACACGAGAGACGCACAGAGTCTCAAAGTCATGACGGCAAAACCTGCGCCCGCCGAGCAGCCGGAAAACTACGCCGCGGGGATGCCGTCCGTGGCCCCAGTCGCCGCGCCAGTTGTACGCCAGATTTCGGCCAACGCGCCCTACGAACCCGAAGAAGAGTTCGACGAGCCGGTTTACGCGCCGCCGATGCCACGACCGAACAAGGGCGCCAGCGCGCGCCAGATGCCGCAGGCAGCCTACCCGACGCGCGAATTCGAACCGGAGATCGTCGAGCCGGTACAGCAACCCGTCCAGCGCGGACGCGCCATTCCCACAGTCCCCACGGATCGTGACTGGATTGAGCTTGAGAAGTGGGTGGCCCACAAAGTCGAACAGCTTGGCGTGACGCGAACGCAGGAATTGATCGATTTCTACGCTGAGCAGGCGCGCTTCACCGCTGAGGAGCGCGACATGCTGCTGGAATTCACCAGCCTGTACGACGACAGCCGCGAACATGGCATTCACCCGGACAACGGCTTTGCTCCCACGCAGACTCCATCGCCAGTGACGAAACCGACCATCGTCCCGCGCACACGCGAGGTGGTTGACGAGATCCGCGCGGAACTGCGCCAGCGGGAGACCATGCCGCAGTCACCGCTGCCGCAGCAGCCCCCTATGGACGAGATTAATGACTCGCAGCTGCTGGTGTTGCGCTTGATCGCGGGCATTTTGAACGCGGGCGAGGATGAGGCGACTGAACGCCCAACCCGCGCACGCAATGGTAGAAGACGAGGGTAAACATGGATAAGGCGATTACGACTTCCCTTTTGATCGCCATCAGCATGGTCATGGTCATGCTTCTGTTCAACAGTGCGTACCCGGCCATCCAGCAAGGTGGCGATGCGATTCGCAGCCTGGCCTCGCGCGAAGAGGACCGGATGCGGACACAGATCAGTATCATCCACGCGAGCGGTGAACTGGACTCTTCCGGCTGGTGGCAGGATACCAACGGCAACGGCGTCTTCGACGTGATCGTTTGGATCAAGAACATCGGCGATACGCGCATCATTGCGTTCGACCAGATGGATGTTTTCTTCGGGCCTGAGGGCAACTTCGTTCGCGTCCCGCATGAGTCGGCGGCGAGCAGCGGCTCTGCCTACTGGAGTGGCCACCTGGAAGGCGAATCCGAGTGGACGCCACGCGCCACACTGCGCCTCGAGATTCATGAGCCGACACCTCTGGGCGCCGGGAGATACTACCTGAAAACGGTGCTGCCCAACGGCATCGAGAGCGAGTACTACCTGGGAATGTGATGCGTTATGGAAAATGTGCTCACCGCGCTCGTGGTCATGTTTCTGTTCATCTTCGGTACGTTCACGATCACGCAGACCGTCATCTCCAGCCATGATGTGATGCAGTCCAGCCTGCGGGCGATGGAATCACGCACACTGGAACGCCTGCAAACGAGCCTGACCCTGCTCTCTGCACATATCGTGGACAGCGGCAGCACAATCGAACTCGTCGTGCGCAACGACGGCGACTCCTCCCTGATCGACTTCAGCGATTGGGACGTGATTATCGAGTACTTCGATAATGCCGACCCGGCCACCTATCACATCGAATGGCTGCCGTACGATCAAGGTGCAGCAGCGGGCACGTGGACGACCCTCAGCCTCTACCTGAACGCTGAACAAGAACAAGATGAGCTGCAAAACCGCTCGATTTTCGACCCGGACGAGGAGATGGTCATTCGCGCGTATCTGCTGCCGCCGGTCGGCATCGGCAACCTGGCGCGCGTTCATCTCGCGACCGATAACGGTGTGACGACCTCGATCCAGACCCTGCGCAATATCGCGCCGGAGCTGACGACCAACGAACCGCTCAAGGTCGCGCTCGGCGGCCAGGTGACGCTGACCAACCGGTTTCTTGAAGTGACAGACGTCGACAACGACCCGTCAGAACTGATCTACACCGTTCTCACCCCGCCGGAGCAGGGCGAACTGACCCCGGAAACGGAGTTCAGCCAGGAAGACATCAATACGCGCACGGTGACGTATAAGCACACCGGCACGGAGGCGGACAGCTTTGTCTTCCGCGTCTTCGACGGCACAGACGAGATCGGCGACTACACGTTCCAGATCGAGCTCAACACGGCGCCGTCGATGAGCGTCTATGCCGGGCTCACGCTGCCGACGGGCGGCACTGCCACGATCACTAACGGCCTGCTCCGCGCACTGGACGACGACCCAGATGATCCCCCAGCTGACCTGATTTACACCATTACGAAGTTCCCATCTAACGGAATCTTAAGTCTGGGCAGCACCTTTAGCCAGGAAGATATAGATAGCAATCGTCTCACTTACACGCATACGGGCGCACAAACCGCCGATAGTTTCGAGTTTATGGTATCGGACGGCTACGATGTTATCGGAACTTATACATTTTTAATCACAATGAACTGAGAGGCGAGGCGATGGGCACGGCACAGCACACACAAACCGCTATCTTAGCGCACAACCTGGAACTCGATAGCAAGATGGGCGGTGGCCTTCCAGTTGGCTCACTGACTCTGATTGAAGGCGCCAACGGCTCCGGCAAGTCGGTGCTGTCGCAGCAAATTCTGTGGGGCGCGCTGCGTGATGGGTTCACGACGGCCTTGTTCACGAGCGAAAACAGCGTCTCCAGCATGGCGACGCAAATGCAGAAGATTGACCTCGACATTCTCGACTATCTGCTGCTCGGCAAGTGCCGCATTTTCCCGATGGCCCTCTCGAACGCCGGTGAACAGGCGACCATCAGTCTGGCCAATGCCATCCGGTCACAGCAGGAACGCGATCTGGTCGTGATCGACTCTCTGACGCAGGCCGTCGTCAACACGAGAGAGAACAGCAAGATTGTCCGCTTCTTCGAGCGCTGCAAGGAATTCTGTGCCAATGGCATGACGCTTATTGTCACCATCCACAGCGAGCCGGTCAGCCACGAGTTAGTGAATACGCTGCGTTCCATGTGCGACGCCAATTTGAAGCTGCGCGTTGAGCAGGACGGACAGCGCATGGTCAAGACGTTGGAAGTCAGCAAGGTGCGCGGCGCAAGCAGTACGACCGGCGCCATCGTGGGCTTCGACGTGGAACCAGGATGGGGGATGCGCGTGATCCCGATCAGCAAGGCAAGAGGTTGATATGGCTGCACAGACCGAACTGCCATTTCCATTCGAGCAAGGGCACATTATCACCCCACGCGACCAACTGTTCCGACTGCTTGAACCCGAACTCCAAGAAGTATGCCAGCAGTCAGATTACCTGCTGACCTACCTGCAATACGTCCCGATCGACGTCGTCGGCGTCCCCTGCTATTTCGAGAAACCTCCGCGCAACCTGGGGCAGCAGGGCATCCGCAATCTGATCTACCCGACCAAAGATGGTCTCTTCGTTCACATTTACCCGGACGAAAGCGGCGCGCGCGATCATTACATTGCCATCGAGCCGACCGTCGTGACCAACATCGAGCACGTCATCGGCCAGGTCGAGAGCCGGTTAGTCGTGTGGGCGGAAGAAATCGGGCGTACGGAAGACCCGGACGACAAGCGCGACCTGCTGTTGTCACTGCTGGATAGCATCTGCACCACGAGCAACAGCCCGAATGGCAAGAACGGCAAAGTCGAGCGCATCTACGTCACGCCAAACGAATTTGAGGCTGTGCGTTATTACGTGCTGCGCGAAAAAATCGGCCTCGGCATTCTGCAGCCCCTTCTGCTCGACCCCTACATTGAAGACATCAGTTGCAGCGGCGTCGGGCCAATCTTCATTGAGCACAAGATTTTTAAGAGTGTGCAGTCCTCGATCGTCTTCCCGACCTATGACGACGTGGACGAATTCGCGGTCTGGCTGGGCGAATGGATCAAAAGCCCGGTGACAGTGCGCAACCCGCTGGTCGATGCCGTGCTGCCTGATGGCTCACGTATCAACATCGTCTACGGCCGTGAGATTTCAAAACGCGGTAGCAACTTCACCATTCGTAAATTTTCAGGCACGCCCGTCAGCGTGCTCGAGCTGATTGACTTCGGCAGCATCAACTACATGATGGCGGCCTACCTATCGCTGGTGCTGGAAGCGCACATGAATGTGTTCGTCGTCGGCGCGACGGCATCCGGCAAGACGACGCTGCTCAACGCCATCACGACCTTCATCAAGCCGGACGCCAAGATCGTCACGATTGAGGATACGCCTGAGGTGGTCGTGCCGCATCCGAACTGGGTGCAGGAGATGACCCGGCACGGCGGCGGTGATAATCGCGGCAGCGACGTTGGCATGTTCGAGTTACTCAAAGCTGCCCTGCGGCAACGCCCGGACATGATTATCGTCGGCGAAATCCGTAGTATTGAGGCAGTGGTCGCCTTCCAGGCCATGCAGACGGGCCACGGCGTCATGTCGACCTTCCACGCGTCCTCGGTCGAGAAGCTGATCCAGCGTCTCACCGGCGACCCGATCAACATCCCGAAGACCTATATCGACAACCTCAACCTGGCGATCATTCAGTCCGCCGTGCGTCTGCCCGATGGCAAATCGGCGCGCCGCGTGCTGAGCATCAACGAAATCATCGGCTATGACCCGATCTCGGAAAGCTTCTCGTTCCTGGAGGCTTTTCGCTGGAACCCGGGCACGGACGTGTTCGAATTTCCTGGCTACATGAACAGCTTTCTGCTCGAACAGGTTATCGCAATCAAGCGCGGCATCCCACCGCACCGGCGCAAGGAAATCTACGACGAAGTCAAACGCCGGGCCAAGGTGTTCGAGAAACTGCATACGGAGAAAAAAGTAAGTGACTTCCATGAGCTCTTCAAAATCCTCGCCGAAGCGCGCCGACAAAAACTCCTTTAAGGCAGTTTCTCCATACGACATGTTCTACCAGATCACGTACATGTCGGCGATGGCAGCGGCGGGCATTTCGCGCAGCAAGATGTTCGAGATGGCGGAGCAATCAAACTGCGGCGTGGCGCCTTACTTCGAGGCGGTCAACACGCTCGTCACCGAATTTCGCTACGACTACCCCGAAGCGTGCCGCACGATTGGTTTGAAAGCCAAGTCCGAGAACGTCAAAACGTTCCTCCTGCGCCTGTCCGATGCCCTGCATTCCGGCGAGCCGATTGCCGACTACCTGACGCGCGAATCTGAGGTACAGGGCGAAGATTACAAGAACGAGTATGAACGCAAGCTGGAAACACTCAAGCAGTGGTCGAATGCATTCTCATCGATCATGATTTCGGTCGCGTTGATCATCATCATCCAGATGGTTACGTCGATGATCTATTCGACCGGCGTTGGGATGATGACCGGCCTGGTTGTGACGGGCGTCATGCTGGCCGGTTTTGGCGCGTGGCTGATCTATCGTTCTGCGCCGCGCGAAAAGATGAACGTCGCCCTGGACAAGGGATCACCAGAGCAGCGGCGCGCGCGCAGCCTGTCGCGCATGGTGGTGCCGCTGGCGGTGATGGCCGCCTCCATTTTGCTCCTGCTGAAAGTGAGTCTGGGCTGGGTGCTCATGGGTTTAGCGATATTTATGCTGCCCATCGGCATGCTCAGCCTGTTGAGCGACAAGCACCGCATCAAGAAAGATATCGAATTCAGCACCTTCCTGCGCTCGGTTGGCGGCATGGCGAGTTCCAGCGGCACGACCATCAAGCAGGCGCTGACAAAAATCGACCTCAGTTCGTTCCCGATGCTGAAAGACGATATCGAGCGCCTGAGCAAACGTCTGCACGCGCGTCTGGAGCCTGAAATCTGCTGGCAGCAGTTTGGTGTCGAGTCCGGCAGTTTGCTGATCAAGGAAGTTGTCGACGTATTCTACGGCGCGATCAAGATCGGCGGCGATCCGGAGCGTGTGGGCTATCTGTGCTCGCTCTTCTCCGCGCGCGTGACGCAGCTGCGCGCGAAACGGCGCCTGACTTCGAGCACGTTTTCCGGCCTGACGACGGTCATGCAGACGGTCGTGGCGGCTCTGCTGGTCTTTGTGTTGTCGATCATCGTCAACTTCGTGGCGATGGTCGAAAGCCTCGTCCCCGCCGAGACTGACACGGCGATGTCGGGCCAGCAGGTGCAGTTGACCATCGGCCAGTTGAGCGCGAGCGATCTGCAATTCCTGACGATTATCACGGGCATCATGGTGGTCGCGGTATCCGTCACTTCGGCGGTCGCCATCATCATGTGCGACGGCGGCTTGAAGCTGAAGGTGTTCTTCTATCTGGCCATGACAGCCTTCATTTCAAGCATCTGTTTTCTGGTCGTGCCTTCAATGGTCGCCGGCATCTTGAGTGCTTAGGATGTACCTATGTCCCTGATTGATCTCCTCCTCTCCCAGCGCGCAGTTCTCATCAGCTTCGGCGTGGTCGTCCTGATCCTGCTGCTGGCGGCGTTCGTCTACGTCGGCCCCTCGCTGCGCGCCAGGATGAAACGCCGTGCCGAGGCCAGACGCGAACGGCGCGAAGCTGAGGCTGCCCTGCGCGAAGCGGCTTTGGCCGCCAAACGGCGCAAGCAGCAGCGCGCCAAAGCACGGCAAGAAGCGGCGGAAGCGGAGCTACTCGACGACGAGGATGAGGACGACGAGGCCGAGGCTGACATGAACGCGCCGACGGCAGCAGCACCTGGCGCCCCGATCGCTCAGGCCGAGCAGACCGGCGAAGCGCAGGGCGAGGCGACCGAGGAGGAATCTTCTGAGGAAGAGACCGAGGAATCGGAAAAAGGCGGCGGCGAGAAGGGTGGCGACGACGCGCTTCAGAGCCTGCTGGAAAGTGTCTTCGTCGACGAAGAACAGCAGGAGCAATATGCCATTCTCATGCGGGGGGTCGAGGTACCGGATGTGGAAAGCCTGGCGGCCTTCAGTCAGCAAATAGCGCACAAGCTGCGTGCCCGAGTGGATAACGCCAACTAAGGAGGCGCTCATGTCCCGTCGTACAGACCAAGACATTCAAAGGCTGACCACAGAGTTACGGCTGTCCCTGGCGCAGGAAGAGATCGAACCGTCTGTCGCGACGCCCACGCGCCTGCTGCACGAGCACGCTCATGCGCCGCACTGGCGCGTCAGCCTGGAGAAGACAAACGACGAATCGCTGCTGATGGATCTCGAATTCGATCGTGAGACGATTCTGGGGCGCCTGAACAGCGATGAGCAGCAAGACTTCGTCATCCTCTTTCCGGAGATCGATACCGAGGTATTCGGCGTTTCGCGTACGCATGCCGTCTTAAGCCCGACGTCGACCGCGCTCTACGTTATCGACCTGGGCAGCACCAACGGCACGCGCCTCAATGGCCGCCGCCTGGGGCCGAAAATCCCTTACGTCGTCGTCGATGGCGATCAAATTACGTTGGGCCGCCTGGAATGTCTGATCCGCATTCTCGAACAGCCCAGCACACAGAATACCCTCTCCAAAGAGGAGCAGCTGCTCGATCCACAAGAGGCGCTGCCGCTGATCATCCGCGCGATCAACAGCCAGCTCACGCTGCAAGGCGTCATCCAGCAGACGATCCAGACCGTCTGCCGCTTCATCCCGACCGACGAGATCAGCATCTGGTTGGTCGACGAGCAGACAGGCGAGCTGTTCTTGCACGCCGCGCATGGCATGGAAAACAATGGCGTCCTGCGCATGCCGGTGCAGGACACACTGGCCGGTAAAGTTGTGCGCAGCGGCACAGCGGCGCGCCTCAACGCCAAAGAGAACGGCGACCTGATCAAGCTCAAGACCGGGTATCTTGCCAAAGGTGTGATTTACGTCCCGATTAAGGTGGTCGATACAACCGTCGGCGTCATCTCTGTCGTGCATCGCGAACACGGCAGGCTGTTCGTCGACGAAGACGAGCAGATGATCCGGCTGATTGCGGATGCGGCGGCGGTCGCCATCCAGAATGCGCGCGCTCACGAGGCGGTCAAACGCGACGTGGTTCGCCGAACCAACACCCTGTCGGCGATTGGCTTCGCCATGAAATCCGACCTGCTGCGCCTGACCAATGCCATCGTCGGTTATGCAGGCCTCCTGCAACTGGAAAACAACCTGCGCGAGGACGTCTACAAAACCGTCGACGACATTCACGTCACCGGCGGCGCCGCGCTCGAACTGCTCGAACGGCTGATCATCGGGGCGAGGCTGCCCCTGGAGAAGATCGCCACCGATCAGCACTGCGATCTCTACGCGCTCATCCATGAGACGGTGCAGGAGCATTTGCAGGCGGCAGCTGAGGCGAAACAGATCGAACTCAGCATGCACGTCAGCGGCGCGGCTTATACCGTGCTCGGCGATCCTTATCATCTGCGCCGCGCGCTGTTCAACCTGATCGAAAACGCGATCAAGTTCACGCCGCCCGGCGGCAGCGTCAAGATCTTGCTCACGTACACGCCGCTGGGCATTGCGCTGATCGTGGCCGACACCGGCCCCGGCATTCCCGAACGCGAGCTGCCCTACCTGTTCAACTGCGAATTCCGTGTCCAGGAATCGGGCAGTATCGGGCTGGGCCTGGAAGTCGCTCGCGCCATCATCGAGGCGCATCTGGGCACCATCGAAGCCAGCAACCTGCCACACGGCGGGCTGGAGGTGATCGTCAAGCTGCCCAATATCGCGCGCGTTCGCTTCCCGGATAGTGAGGAAGGGCGATAATGCCTTTAGTCGTGCTGATCCTCGGTTTCTTCATCGGCAGCGTGCTCGATTGGCTGGCTGATGCCTCGCTCGTCTTCGCGCAGGAACGTCCTGCGGAGGTGAAGGCGAACTGGCGTGGGCCGGTGCTCGTGCGCCGTGCGCTCACGCAGCCACAGTCCGAGGACCGGCCGCACCTGATTTTCGAGGCGTTGACCGCCACGGTGCTGGTGTTGCTCTATCTGCGCTATGGCCTGTCCTGGGCTTCACTCGGCTTGATGGCACTGGGCTGCCTGTTCTTGCTGATCGCCGTGACGGATTTCCGCTATCGCCTCGTTCTGAACGTGATCACCTATCCCGCGACTCTGATCGCCATCCTGATCCACATTTTCGTGCTCGGCGATTCGCCCGTTTCCATCGCGTTGGGTATGCTGCTGGCCTTCGGCATGTTTTTCCTGACCGCTTTGATCAAGCCGGGCGCGCTCGGTGGCGGCGACACGAAGCTGGCGGTGTTCCTGGGCGCGTGCTTTGGCTTTCCGCAGATCCTGTGGGTCCTGATCGCGGGCGCCATCGCCTCGGCAGTCATCATCATCTGGCTGCTGGTGGTCAAACAGGCCACCTTTGAGACGACACTGCCGTATGCGCCGTTCCTGTGTTTTGGCGCGGTGGTGCTGCTCATTCTGAATCCAGCTTTCACGCTGGGGGGAGTCTAGACTTGTCCTTCGCGCCGAATCCTGAGCCGGAACCAGAAGTTGAACAGACCGAACCGACGGGCAAGCGATCGCGACGAATCGCTCTCTGGTTGGCGATCTTCGGCATCTCGGCGCTGTTTCTGCCCTTGTTTGTGATCAATTCGACCATCACCACGGCTGAAGCGACGCTGCAACCGCAGCTCGACAGCTTCCTGGCGACGCTTACTGCGACGCCTGCGATCGCCGCCGAGTTCCAGGCCATCAGCGACGAGCTGTTGGAGGCGCGATCTCAAATTGCGATCCTCGAGAATGTCTCCGCGACACTGATCGCCGCTCAAATTGACTGGCCACAGATTATGGTGGCTCTACGCAATTACGATGCCGAAACCACACACCTGAGCACGTTCTCACACGAAAACGGCCACATCGTCATCACCGGCGAGGCGAGCGCTGAGAGCGTGGTGATCGACTATGCGGCGCGGCTGGATTACTCCGGCTACTTTGGACGAGTCGCCGTCCAATCGATCACACGTCGCCCAGCCCCAACAGCGACGCCCGTCCCGACCAACAGTCAAGAAGTCGTGCAGTCCACAGCCCCGCTGCTCTTTGCTTTCACGATCAACCTCGACCTGGAGAGCGATAATGCTACTCGCCAATCTCCGTGAGCGCCTGTTCCGAATGCTGCCCCTGCTGCTGCTGCTCACGATCCTGCTGGCGCTGGTGCTGTTTGCGGTGACGTCGATCCTGCCTGCCTGGAATACCTATGACGCTCTGCAAAAAGACCTGGTGGCCAGCGAGGGCGCTGCCGGGACGCACGTCGCCGATCTGGAAGCGAGGAACGACATCACCGTCGTGCAGCGCCAGTTGAATCTCGCGCAGGCGAGGTTGGACGACCTCGGCAAAGACTTCCTGACCGATAACGAGGCTGAAGCCATCCTGGATCGCCTCTACAGCCGCGCTTATGCTCGCGGGGTGCGCATTCTGAGTATGCAGGCGCAGCCGCCTCAAGTGATTGACGAGACATCGCCGTTTGCGCTCAATGTATTCCAACTGCAGGTCGAAGGGCCAGCCGCCAACCTGATCGACTTCCTGGCTCACGTGCGCGAGGCCCTGCTGCCGAGCGTTCAGATCGAGAACATCAACACCGTTCAGAACCGGCTGGAAACGGTGATGACGATGAATGTGATCATGTATACGTCGCGCTATGCGCCGGGAAATGCGCTTGAAGACCTGGATGAGATTGTCGCCAGCGAGTTCACGAGTACGCCCTCGCCCTCGCCGACGTTGAGCCCGACTCCATCGTCCACGCCGACGTCGACCCTGACACCGACGAGGACTCCAACGCCAACAGCAACGCCGACGCTCACCTTGACGCCCACGGCCACGATTACGCCTACGCCCTCGCCGACGGACGTAATTCCGACCGCGACGGAGACCAGCACGCCAGAACCGACGGCTGTCGACTCCGCGCAGGTGCCGGAAGCGACCACCGTTCAAGTCCCAGGTGCTGGCGACCAGGTCGCCTGTGACGCCTCAATGCCAAGCCGGTTCACGGTCGGCGCTGTCGCCGTGGTGGATTTCAACGGCCCTGGGGCGCTGCGCGTCTTCAGCGTGAACTTCCCGCAGGAGCGAACGCAAACGGCACTGCTCTACGACAATGACCGCGTGCGCCTGGAGGACGGCTCGATCTGCATTCTGACGAACGGGCTGCCCGTCCATTTCTGGCGCATCCGCTCGCTCGATGCCGCAGAGATCGTCGGCTGGGTGGGCGAAGGCACGTCGAGCGAGCCCTGGCTGTGCCCGGAAAATCGTCCCGAATGCGCGTGATGACGCCGGGTTCTGCGAGACGCCAGAATTTGAGCATTCCAGCGTGATTGATCTACAATAGGCGCACTCCTGCCGAGAGCCTGTTTCAATTTTCCCGTACCCCAACTTGCTTTCCATCGATGAAAGGAATCTCACGATGTCCGAGACTTCGCCCACGCCTTTGCCTAACATCCCGTGGGAAGATCGCCCGGCAGGCAGCGACGCTGTCCTCTGGCGTTACAGCGCCAACCCGATCATCCCGCGCAATGCAACGCCGCGCTCGAACAGCATTTTCAACAGCGCCGCGGTGCCCTTCAAGGACAAGTACGCCGGGGTCTTCCGCGTCGACGATACGCGGCGGATCATGAACCTGCACGTCGGCCACAGCGACGACGGCTATCACTGGCAGATCGGCGCCGACCCGATTGAGTGGCACTTCGACGACCCCGAACTCGCCAACATGGTGCATCGCTACGATCCACGCGTGTGCTGGCTGGAAGATCGCTATTACGTGACGTGGTGCAATGGCTATCACGGCCCGACGATTGGCATCGGCTACACCTACGATTTCGAGCAGTTCCACTTCCTGGAGAACGCCTATCTGCCCTATAACCGCAACGGCGTCCTCTTCCCGCGCAAGATCAACGGCAAGTACGCCATGCTCAGCCGTCCGAGTGACACGGGACACACCCCCTTCGGCGATATCTTCTACAGCGAAAGCCCGGACATGATCCACTGGGGTAAGCATCGCTTCGTCATGGGGCCGAAGAGCTGGCGCTGGGAAAGCACCAAGATCGGCGCAGGCCCGACGCCGATTGAGACGCCGGAAGGCTGGCTGCTGATCTATCACGGCGTGCTTACGTCGTGCAACGGCTACGTCTACAGCATGGGCGCCGCTATGCTCGATCTCGAACAGCCGTGGAAGGTCATTTACCGCGCGGCGCCGTATCTGATGTCGCCGCAAATGCTCTACGAATGTGTCGGCGACGTGCCGAACGTCGTCTTCCCGTGCGCGGCGCTGCACGATGCACCGACCGGGCGCCTGGCGATCTACTACGGCGCGGCGGATACCGTCACCGGCCTGGCGTTCGCCTATCTGGATGAGTTGGTCGCGTTCGTCAAAGCCAATTCGGAGATCTAGCGAGATTTGTGCCCCGGTTATGCGTTAGTGGCTGGCCGGGGCACAGTGTGTACGAGACAATCAGCTGCGCGGGAAGTTTTCGAGCAGTTCGAACATCGTGCCAAGCAGTGGGCCGGTATCGACGTAGGTGTAGACGCCGCTGCCATCGCTGTACAACCCCTGCTGAGCGATGCCCGCCCCATTCTCCGCCAGATAGCCGGTCACTGCCTCGGTATCCTTGATCTGGAAGGCGATGTGGTGAACACCTTCGCCATGCTGCTCCAGGAATTCGCGCCAGACGCTCGGCTTTTCGTCCGGCTGGATCAACTCAATCGTGACCTGACCGGCATTGAAGAAGGCCAGCTTGGCCGTGGCCTCGGACGGCTGCCCGTTGTAGGTCGTCTTGGACTGCGCGAACCCGGCCGTCTCCACGATCTGCGGCGGCGGGAAGCCGAAGACCTCGCAGTACTTCTGCGCGGTGCGTTCGATGTCGTGGACGATGATGCCGACCTGGCAGATCGTCTCGGCCTTCAAGTTTGGATGACTCATAGCAATTGCTCACTCCCTGGCAAAAAATTCAAGCAGTTCGAAAGTTGTGCCCAGCGCCCGTTGCGTATCCAGGTAGGTGTACATTCCCGTTGCGCCGCCGCTGAAACGCCCTTGCATAACGACGCCAATGCCCGATTCGGCGAATGACTCGGCGACCGCGTCGCTGCCCTGAACGCGGAAAGCGACGTGATGTATGCCGCTGCCATGCTCGTCGAGGAAGTCCTTCCAGGCGCTCGGCCCGTTGACCGGCTCGATGATCTCGAACTGCACCTGGCCGAACTGCCAGCTGACGATCTTGGCCGTGGCATCGGTCGGGCTGCCCTTATAAGTGGCGTGGGTCGCCTCATCGCTGGCGTCCAGGTAATGCACCTCCGGCATCTCCAGCCCGAAAACTTCACAATAGCGCCAGGCGACGCCTTCCGCATCGTCCGCCACCAGGCATATCTGCGCAATGATCCCGTCGCCTAACCCTTCAACGCTCATGGATTACCTTTCGACCATTCTGAGATTTGCCGCCCTTGTGGAAGCGGTTGCTCCGGACAAGAACGCATGGGCTGTGCCGCGCATAGATTATCGTGTCAACGCAGCGCGCGCGAACGGTTCGTTTTGGCGGTGATGCGTCATAGGGTGATGAGAGATGTTCTAGGCCAGATAGCGCATTCCGCGTCAGCCTTTTGACCTATTTTTCCTCCCACATATTGGGTCATGTCGAGGGGAGAGGTTGCTTTTATAGTTACCGATAATGTGTATTGTCTACCTTGTCCACGAATGATAGAAACGACGATGATCACCGACGCAACCTTCGCCAACACTCGCTCCCCTGTAGACAGCGATCCTTCTCCGCTGTGCGAGCCGCCAGCGAGTGATGAATTCCCGAATGATGGGCTGGCCTGGCGCGAATTCGCCCTGGCCGAGCGCCAGACACTTGCAAAAGATGAGGCAGATCGCGCCGATTATCCTCAACCGGCGGTTGCGCGGGTATAATCCTGCGTCTCAATTGCATAGTGAAGTGAATTGGAAGTTGAATGAACCGTCAGTTGACTGTCCATTACGATAAATGCGCGTCGTTTGCACAGCCTGTCGTACTTGTGCGCCCGGTCAATGGCGAACCGCAGACGGTTCATCCGAGCGGTCAGGATGAGTTTGGCAGTGTCTTCGAGCTTGAGGTGGCGGATAACCCGGTTCTGCTCAAGTTTGGCGATGCGGCGGACGCGGAGAATATCGAAAGCGACTCACTCTGGCGGCAGGTCAAGTTCGCACGCAATCGATCCCTGGAGGTCTGGTGCCGGAACTGGCATCCATTCGTGCTGACGAGCCAACCGCAACTGGTGGAAGAAACCGGCGCGGGTGAGATCGCGGGCAACACACATTTCACCTGGGGGCAGTACATCAGCGATACGGGCGGACGTTTCGCTTTGGGTGCGAATCCGCTGCGCGACGGCGGCGTCTTGTTCGGCTTCTTTCATCCGCACGCCGCGCGCGTCTACGTCACCGGTACATTCAACGACTGGCAGCATCCCGGTGTCGAAGGCGCGGACGCCAGCAAATTCATCGAGATGACGCTCCATCGCGGTTATTTCGACGTGCCGAACGTCTGGCTGGCGCGCGTCGATCACGCGCAGCCGGGCGATGAGTATAAGTTCTACGTCGTCTATGATGCGCTGGCAGGCGGCGGCAAGCTGGAGAACCTGCTGGTCACCGACCCGTATGCGCGCGTTTTCGGCCCCGACTACGAACAGAACAACGCCGTCGTCATCGATTCGACACAGTACTACTGGGACGACACCAACTACCAGACCCCGGCGGTACACGAATTGATCGTCTACGAACTGCACGTCCACGGTTTCACGCATGGCCATGCTGATGTGCCGCCGGATCATCAGGGCACCTACCAGGGTGTGATCGACCGCATTCAGGCGGGTTTCTTCGATAAGCTGGGCGTGACCGCGCTCTACCTGATGCCGCTGGCCGAAGCACCGACGCCGCAGGGTGAAACCTCGCTCGGCTACAACACGTCAGTCTTCACCGCCGTCGAGCGCGACTACGGCAGCCCGGATGACTTACGCCATCTGGTCAACGAGGCGCACAAAGCGGGGCTGGCCGTGATCGTCGACCAGGTCTTCAACCACTCGGCCAACGAATTCAACCCGCTGTGGAAGCTGATCCTCGATCACCCGGATGAGTGGGAGCGCGGCGACGAAGGCGGACTGTACTTCAGCGGCGCGTCACCCTGGGGTAACCGCACGGCCACCGAACGCGTCGAAACGCAGAACATGATGATCGATGCCTGCAAGCTGATGCTGGTCGAATATGACGTCGATGGCTTCCGCTTCGATTACACACACAGCTCGACCATGAACCATGGTTTTCTCAACCGGCTGGCGGATGAAGTCCGTGTGGTCAAGCCGAGCACGATCTTGATCGCCGAGAACATGCCGAACGAATCCGACCTGAATCGGCAGGGTTTTGACGGTTTCGCGCAATGGCATGACCGCTTCCACGATGGCATCAAGGCGCTGCTGCGCGAAGGGCGCTTCGAGGCGCTGGACGATCGTCCCGAAGTGCTGGGGGAGATGTTCTACTTCTCCAAAGGCAGCTTTGCGGCGCACACCAACAACGTGATCAATTACTGCGAAAGCCACGACGAGCACAGCGTTCCCTACGAATTGGGCACAACCGACAATCCCAATCTGGAGACGCCCGCGGCCAAAGAGCGCAAGGCGCGGCTCGGTCTCGGCGCATCGATGCTGGCGCTGGGGCAGCCGATGATCTACATGGGCCAGGAATTCTGCGTCGAGCGAGAGCGCAATCACGTCTTTTACCCGCGCCCGGATCAGCCCGAACAGAATCCGTTTTTCCAGTGGGCGTCGGGCATGATTCATCTGCGCCGCCGTTATCCCGGTCTGAAGCTACACGGCTATGACCCGATCGCAGACGGGCAGTTCGAGTGGATCGTTGGGCCGTGGCTGGACGAGCGACACGGCGGCGGCAAGCGCGCCATCGGCTGGCGCTCGACCCCCACCGACGACGAGTTCGATCGCCTGGTCGTGCTGCTCAACTTCGAAAACTATCCCGTCGAGATCGACTTGGAACTTGGCGATCCCGGGATCTGGGTGCGTCTGGCCACCATCGACGTCGTCACCGATGTGCCACCGTATGGCAACGCGTCGGCAGATGACGACGATGCGCTCGACGTGACCGAGCCGCGGATGAACGGCTTCGTGCTGCCCGATTCCAGCTTGTTCATTTACAAGTGGCAGGCGCTCGCCTGAGCGATTCCCACGCTGACAAATCGATACTCGATTGCCACCGTTCGCGGGCGCGCAGCTACCCCCATCTAAATGGGTTAGTCGGCTCATGCCCACACGAATGTGACTCACTAAAATCCGAAGGCATAGTGTCCTTAAGATATTGTCACAGTGAACCCATTACGCAACGAAAGGTAGGACTTTCAGACGATGCCGTCAAACGCGGATAAGAACGTCATTCGTGTTATTACCGTCGACGACCACGACATTGTCTTGCGCGGTCTCGCGGCGGGCCTCGCCCTTTTCGACGATATCAACCTCATCGCGGACGCATCGAACGCAGTGCAAGCGATCGAACTCTGCCGCAACCTCAGGCCAGATGTGCTGGTGGTCGATCTGCTGCTGGAACAATCGTCGCTCTCCGGGATCGACGTCATTCGCAGCGTGCATCAGGAATCGGCCAACACCCAGGTGATCGCGCTGACGAATTACTCAGAAAGCGACCTGATCTGTCTCGCCCTAGAGGCCGGGGCCATCAGCTACATCCTGAAAAACGTCACCATGGACGAACTGGTCACAGCCATCCGACGCGCCTACGTGGGGCAATCCACGCTGGCCCCGGAAGCGGCCCACGTCTTGATGAACCGAACGGTGGGGACGCCGCGCAAACCCATCGCGCTCACCAGGCGGGAACGTGATGTGCTGCAACTGATGGTCAAAGGGTTGAGCAACCCGGAAATTGCCAATCGCTTGACGATCAGTCGTTCGACGGTCAAGAACCACGTCAGCAATATCCTGGCGAAAATCGGCGCGTCGACCCGAACCGAAGCCGTGGTTATCACGCTTGAACACAATCTGCTCGATGTCCCGACATAGCAGCGTTTGCCCAGGAGGAGTGAATCAACCGGCCCATCTGTGACAGATGAGCCGGTGACTTGAGGTTTAAACTGTTTCCGTTTTGGAGGTTACATATAGCCACCAGTACCGTTTCTGCGGATAGACTTCGAGCAGTACGGTGGCCGGGCCAAACTCTCCGGGCGCGAAATGAGAAGCCAATTCACGATCGATCTGCCGAACGCGATCCGCCAAGTAGGTGTGGATGGACCAATGAGGCGATTCTTGCAGCAGTTCTTCCAGGATGGTGCGCGAGAGCTGGAGTGAAGCCAGGTTTTCCGCGCAGCTGTCCTTCTGCTCCTCACATTCGCGCAGCAGTTGCTGCATCAAAGTAATACGCGCATCAATTTCCTGCCGCAGCTTCAGCTCATAATGGGCAGACCACTCTGACTTGACCATCTCGTAGGCAGATTCGATAGTCGTGAACCGTGCCTGCTGCTCCGCATTCATATGAGCGGAGAGCGCACGCAGCCTGTGCAAACGCATCATGAATGCGCCAAGCGTGAGCGTCGCATCTTTGTCGCCGTAGAAAGCGCCGCCCGAAGTCGAGCGAAACACTTCATCCTGACGCATATAAGACGTCAGTTTGTTTGCCATGGCCGCAGCTTCACGCAAATCTTCAGCCAGGGAGTAGTCCCGAAACATAGAAGCCTTCCTTGGGGCGCGTTCTAGAGCGCCTTCCCTTTGATCATTGCGCGTGCCATCCAGGCAAACTTCTGATGATCCTGAAGCAGCCCGATGAGGAAATCCTCCGCACCCACATCTTCAAATTCCTGACCGACGCGTTCGATGTCTTCGCGCAGATTGCGCACGACCGCTTCATGATCGGCCACAATCTGCTCGACCATCGCGTGTGCTTCGATGCTGAGACCTTCGGCCTCGTCTTCCTTCAGCCGCGCCATATCGATGAACTGCTGCATCGAGCCGGGCGCGCTCGCGCCATATTGCAGGATGCGTTCGGCGATTTCGTCGATCTTGATCGCCAGGGCGGTGTACTGTTGTTCGAACAGTTCATGCAGAGAATGGAACTGCGGCCCGGTCACGTTCCAGTGATACTTACGCAGCTTGATATAGAGCACGTGTGCGTCCGCAAGTACGGTGCACAGGGTTTGAACCACGCCGTCGCGTGCTTTGGCTTCCAGGCCCAGATTTGGGGCCATACCATTGCCGTTAGTTGTACGAGTTGCCATTGATTACCTTTCTCGACTTGTGCCCAAAGGTACAGAATTGAGTGTAGATGAGGTATCTGTTTCCGGTATGGGCGCCGTGCACGAAGCGTGAATAGGCCAGATGGGGGGTTTTCAGAATACTTCGAAACATTCACAGGGCGAAGAAGAACCTCGCCCTGTGTCGACGATACCGTGTGATGGTATGGTCAACCGTTACTCCGTGTCCGGCTGGATCGTGACAGCCTGAACGCCGGTCACGACCAGGATCGTGTAGTCGTTGTAGCCATCCAGATGGTCTTGCGGGTAGGTGTAGAAGAAGCTGAGCGCGTCGATTTGCGGCGTCATGCCCGTATCGCCGGCAGGCGTCGCCATCGTCTCAGGCGTCACCATCGACGTATCCATCGTCGGCTCCATGGCCGTGTCCGGGGTTGCCATGGCGGCGTCAGGCGTCACCATCTCGGCACCTTCCACGGTCGGTTCCATCGCCGTATCCGGCGTCACCATCGACGTGTCCACCGTCGGCTCCATGGCCGTGTCCGGGGTCGCCAGGGCAGGATCAGGCGTCGCCATTTCGGCGCCTTCCGCGGTCGGCTCCATTGCCGCATCCGGGGTCGCTTCCATGGCCGTGTCCGGAGTCGTGATCAGATTCGGGTCAACAGTCGGCGGGATGGCACCCTCCGGCGTCGTTTCCACCGTCATGCCCCCTTCGTGGTACTCGCCGCGTGACGGATGAATGACACCCGTAACCAGCACATGAGCACCCACGACCACATCTGCCGGGAAGGGCTGGCCGCTGTTGTTGATGACCAGCACGCGATCATCATCGAGGGCGGCGCCTTCGCTGAGGACGAACATGTTGACGTTGAGGAACGTCTCCACCAAGCCTTCAATCGTGACCTCACTGCCGTAGAACGACGCCGAGTCCGCGGTCACTTCTTCCAGCGTCGTGGTGGCCGGCGGTTCCTGAGCATTCACCGGCATGACAAGAGCGCCGACAAGCAGCACTGCAATGAGTGTCACGAACATCGTGAACCTGGATTTCATCATGAATTCTCCTATGTCGTGTGACGATGTCCCCAGCCTAGCTCTCGACCTCTCGACCAACATCTATCGACTGGACATGAATTCCTGGGTTTGATGTCCTGACACCACTTTGGCCACTTGACCCATACATGTTTGGGTTGGCAGTCACATGTACTTCGACAGCCTTTCTGTTACACCTGAGAGTAGTATTCAGGCATAGGCCACAACCTCTCTGAAAGATCGTCATGCGCAGAGGGCAGAGGTAACTCAATGTGCCTGGAATTTCTTCGACCCGGAGAGGGGAATTTATCGGATTGAGATGTAGGAGTGGTTCAAGCAATGCGTGTGCTGAGGACTGGTTTTGACCTGCTGAGGAAGACATTTGCGGAGTGGAATGAAGACAATGTGCCGCGCCTGGCGGCTGGTCTGGCCTATTACATCGCTTTTGCGCTGGCGCCTCTGCTCGTCATCACGATTGCGGTCGTCGGCTTCGTCCTCCAGGAGCAATTCGTGCGCGAAGAGGTCTTAGGGCTGGTGACGAATACCGTCGGCACTCAAGCGAGCGAACTGGTGGCCGAACTCATCGACGGCTTGCGCCAACCATCCAGCGGCATTCTCTCGACCGTGCTTGGCCTGGGGGCGTTGTGCTTCGGCGCCATCAATGCCTTTGATCAACTCAAGAGCGCTCTGAACATCGTCTGGGACGTGCCCGACGACAAAATTGAGAGTGGTATCCGCGGCATGGTCAAGAGCAAGGTGCTTTCCTTCGGCATGGTCTTGATGATCGGCTTCTTGCTGCTCGTCTCGCTCGTCCTCAGCACGTTCCTGAGCGCTTTTGATGGCTACATCGCCAATCTGTTTCCCAGCGCGGATGTCGTCCTGCGTGTCGTCAATATGACACTGTCTTTAGGCATCATCATCGTGCTTTTCGCGCTGATCTACCGCTTCCTGCCCGCCATCAGGTTGCAGTGGCGCGATGTCTGGATCGGCGCTGTCTTCACAGCCATCCTGTTCACGATCGGGAAGTATGCACTCAGCCTGTACCTGGGCAGCACCGGCACCGCCAGCGCTTATGGCGCTGCGGGCAGCTTCGTCCTCATCCTGCTCTGGATCTACTACTCGGCTCAGATTGTGCTCTTCGGCGCCGAGTTCACACAGGTGTATGCGCGACAGTATGGTTCACTTCGCCAAGACGACAATTCGACCGAGCAAAACAAAACGGAACCACGAGGACAAGTGAAGGTTGCCGAGGCTCAAACAACATGATCCCATCGCAGCACCCAGGGCCACCCCATTTTGACGACCACTCAGCCACCATCGAAACCCGGCGTCTGCTTTATCAGTTGATCGCCATGTTGCGGCGCAATGCTCGTCACGCGAACAGTGTCGATAACAAGGCGCTTTTTGATACGTCGGCAGAGGTGGTAGCCGGGCTTGCGCGCGCGTTTCGTGCTGCCAGCAAGCCCGATGAGGGTAAGGAGGTCGAGGACAGCAATGGGTGCTAGTGGATGATCCCGTGTTCGACAGCCAGGGCGACCGCGTGCGTCCGGCTGGATGTTTGCAGCTTGCTCAGAATGCTGCTGACGTGATTCTTGACCGTCGAACTGCTGATAATGAGCTGTTCGGCAATTTCACGATTATTCAAGCCCTCGATCATGAGCGCCAGGACTTCGCGCTCTCGATCCGTCAGATCGTGCCCGATTTGGGGTGGCTGCACCGTCGCGCGAATGAGCACTTGCGCCGCTTCCGGGGATAGGGTCGATTGCCCCTGCTGCGCCTTGCGAATGGCACTGGCAAGTTCGTCGCCAGACACATTCTTCATCAAGTAACCAATCGCCCCGTTCTTGATCGCTTTCTGAACAGTTTCCGGGTCGCCGAAGCTGGTCAGCGCGATAATCTGTGTTTCCGGGCACTGCTCGCGAATGACGTCGATCACCTCGATGCCATCCATTCGGGGCATGATCATGTCGAGCAGCAGCACGTCTGGATTGAGTCTGCGACAGAGATCGAGGGCTGCCTGGCCGTCTTTCGCTTCGCCCACAATTTCGAGATCATCGAACTGCTCAAGCAGCACGCTCAATCCCTTACGCACCATGTCGTGATCGTCCGCAAGGGCGACCCTAATGCGCTGATCTTCCATCCTATTCATCCTTTTGTTGAGGTTTCCGCCACGTCACCACGACACGTGTCCCGTGTCCCTGACTGCTATTGACTTCAAGTGCTGCATCGATGCCTTCGGCGCGTTCGCGCATAATGCCGAGGCCCAGACTGGTCGAACGTGCTTCCGCCGAGGCAAAGCCCTTGCCATCGTCCTGCACCACCAACTCAAGCAAATCGCCAAGCATCCTGGCGCTGACGGTGACGTTCCTGGCTTCTGCATGCTTGATCACATTATTGACCGCCTCCTGGACGATCCGGTAGAGCGCAATCTGCACGTCTGGCAGCAGCGCCGGGATCTCGTCGATGTCGAGGCGGATCGCGATGTCCTGCTTGCCCACCTGCGCCTGCAAGTACTGTTCGAAGAGTTGCTTCAGGCCAACCTGAGTCAGGGTGGATGGCCTCAGTTCGAGCAGCAAGATGCGCATCTCGGCCAGCGCATTGACGAGCAGCCGGTAGACCTCATCCAGCAGCGAACGTGCGCGCTGAGGATTGGCCCGCCACTGGCGCAGGGCAGCTTCTGCCATCGTCTGGCTGGAGAAAAGCGTCTGGCTGACCGAATCGTGCAGCTCACGCGCCAGCCGCTGCCGCTCTTGAATGGCGGCCAGCTCTTTCGAGCGCTGGTAGAGCTGTGCGTTCTGAATGGCGACCGCCGCCTGGTCGGCAAAAGCGGACAGCCGATCCAGTGCGTCTTGCTGAAAGGCTTCGCGCTCGTGGCTGAAGATGTTGATGAAGCCGATGCCTTCACCCTGAACGATGATGGGCGCCCCGGCGTAACTCTGCACGCGATCGGTCGGGCGCAGGGCGTCCTGAAGATCGCTATCCGTCAAATTCGAAATGGTGATGGGCTGATGATTTTGCAGCATTGTGTGCAATATCGGCGTGTGGGCGAGCGGCTGGCGCAGGAGCATCAATTCCTGCGTCTTGATCGCGTCGCCTCCGCGGCTGCGCTCGATGTGCATGTCGTCGTTTTCATCGATCAAGACGACGTTGGCCGCATCGTTGGGCACCACGCGTGCGATGTTGACGAGAATGCGATCGAGCACGGCGTCGAGTTCGAGGGTGCTGGTCAGTGCCTCAGCACTTTCGCGCAAGGCATCGGCAAAGCGGCGCTGTTCCTGTTCGGCCATCTCCGCTTTTTTGCGGTCGGTGATGTCGGTGTACTGCTCGATGCGCCCACCGACATACATACCGTCACGGATCGGCTGGCTCCAATGCTCCAGCCAGCGATCATCACGGTTGGCGGTCGGCATCACGTGACATTCGAAGCGGTCGGTAAAACTGCCCTCATCGTAGGCCTTGAGCAGGCGCGCAGCATAGTCATCCGGATCGGCAAAGATGCACTTGAGCTTGCTGTCGATCAGTTTGCGTTTGTCTTCGCCGAGCAGTTCTTCGCGTGGGACGCCAAAGTAAATCTCGGTCGCCTCATTCGCCCAGACGACGGTGAAATCGTGATCGAGAATCAGGACAGCGACCATCGACGTATCGAAAACGTCGTCGATGAGCGAGCGGTATTCCTGCTCGCTGCGCCGCAAGACCGTCTCAATCTGATGCCGCTCGCGTGCGTAGCGCAGGGCGCGCCGGAGCAGCTTGGCATCAGTATCGCCCTTGACCAGATAATCCTGTGCGCCCGCCTGGACCGCTTCGATGCCGAGTTCCTCATCGTCGGAACCCGTGAGCACTACAATCGGCAAATGAGGCAGATCGGCGGACAGGCGCAAGACCGTCTCGACACCACTGCTATCCGGCAGTGAGAGGTCGAGCAAAGCCATGTCGCAAGTCGCATCTCGGCAGGCGTCGACGGCCTCTTCCAGTGTTTCGACGTGCGTGATTGCAACGTCTGCCTGATCGCGCAGCATCTCTCTGATCAAACGAGCATCACCCAGATTGTCTTCAATGAGCAAAAGACGCATCGATCCGTCGTCTTGCATAAACCCGTGTCCTCAGTCAGTTCTCAGTCGTGATGTGGCGGCAACTTAACGATCGTGAACCAGAAGTCCTCTATCGTCTTGACGATCTGGACGAAACGAATCATGTCGACAGGCTTGGTGATGTAGCAGTTGGCCTGCAGATCGTAAGCGGAGAGGACGTCGTGCTCGTCATCGGATGTGGTCAGGACGACGACCGGGATCGTCTTCAGTTCATCGTCGGATTTGATCTCGCGCAGGACCTCACTGCCGTGCATGCGCGGCAGATTCAGATCGAGCAGGATGATGTCCGGTCGCGGTGCATTCGAGTACTCTTCGTCATGGCGCAGGAAGCGAATCGCTTCCACCCCGTCTTCCGCCACATACAACCGGTTCTGGATCTTGCTGTCCTTTAACGCCTCGCGGGTGAGGCGAACGTCGCCCGGGTTATCCTCGACCAACAAAATGTCGATCGAGTCTGCATCAAGTCTATTCATCGTCCTCGGCTCCTTGCCCCTGTTTGAGTGTATTCGCGACCGTAAAATGGAATGTCGTCCCCTGGCCCGGCTCTGATTCAAACCAGATCCGCCCCCCATGCCGTTCGACGACGCGCCGGCAAATCGCCAGTCCGATGCCGGTACCAGGATACTTCGAGCGGCCATGAAGGCGCTGGAAGATTTCGAAGATGCGTTCTCCATACTTAGGATCGATACCGATCCCGTTGTCACACACGGATATCTGCCAGGCACCCGTCACTGGCTTCGCGCTCACGTGAACGACGGGCGGTGCTTCGCCGTGGAATTTGAGCGCGTTGCCGACGAGATTTTGCAGCAATTGTAGCATCTGCCCCTTGTCTGCATTGAGAGTAGGTAAATTCTCGCTCGTCACGGTCGCGTTCGTTTCCGCAATTCTGACCGAGAGGTTCGACTGCACCTGTGCGAAGACTTCGGTCAGGTCGACCGGCGTGAAGTCACCTTTGCGCGTTTCGACACGCGAATAGGCCAGCAGATCATTGATCAACTGCTTCATGCGCACCGCACCGTCGACCGCGAAGTCGATGAACTCCTTGGCGTCATCGTCGAGTTGGTCGCGATAACGCGTCTCGAGCAATTGCAGATAGCTTGAGACCATCCGCAGCGGCTCTTGCAGATCGTGCGAGGCAACGTAGGCGAACTGCTGCAGCGATTGATTCGACCGGCGCAAGCGCCCCACGTAGTTAGCGATCCGCTGCTCGCTTTGCCTGCGCTCACTGATGTCCATCATCACCGCGTAGATCGTGCCGAAGCGCGCCGGGGCCTTGGGCAGCGTAAGATAAGCTTCGACCGGGACAAAACCGCCATCCTTCTTGACCATCCTGAACTGAACGGTGCCGGTCGCTTCGTTTTCGTACAGGCGGGTGATCTGGGCGACGGTCGCCTCCCTGTCATCAGGGTGGACGAGATTGCGCCAGATCTCCTCGTTGCCCATCATCTCTTCAACCGAATAGCCGAGCATCGTCTCGACGTACGGGCTGATGTAGAGCAAATGCTGCTCGCCATCCGGGGTTATGTTGGACTCCCAGACGACGCCGGGCACGTTCGCCAGAATGTTGGCGAGGCGCTCCCGTTGAATCTCCAGCAGATCGTTGAGGCGTTCCAGTTCCGCCTCCCAGCGCTTCTGCTGCGAGATGTCGCTCGTCGTGCCGACCAGCGTATACTGCCCGGACGCGGCATCGCGGATCAGCTTCGAGCGCGTCTCTACGTGCTTGAGGTCGCCGCCTTTGGTGATGATGCGATACTGGACGATACGGCTGTCTTCCGGCGGCTGGGAAAACTCCTGGGTGACGCGCTCACGATCGTCGGGGTGGAGGATTCTGAGAAGGAGATCCGGCTCGTTGACCCAATCCTGGGCCGAATAGCCAAACAACTGCTCGGAATATTCGCTGACGAACGTCGGCGTGAACTGCCCCTGACCTTCCGGTTTGGACTCCCACACAGCGCTGGGCAAATTCCCCAGCAGGATCTTCAGGCGAGCCTGTTCCTGGCTCAGCAAGCGATTCAGGTACTCCCGGTCACGTTCGATCTTCTTACGCTGGGTGACGTCGATGGCCGCGGGGATGAGCGCGACGATCTCACCGGATTTATCGCGCAGAGGTGAGATCATGAAATCGATCGTCGCGTACTGGTTGTCGCCCGTGCGCACGACCACATCATAGCGCACCAATTCGCCCCTCGCCGCCGCCGCAATCGCCTCGCGCAGTTGGGCCTGCACCTCTGCCGAATAGGCCCACCAGTAGGTCTGATCAAAGGGCTTGCCGATGACATCTGCGCGTTTCAGCCCGGCGATGTCGAGGGCGACCTTGTTGGATTCAGTCAGGATACCGTCGGTGGTCATCACACCGACCAGTGCCGGCAGGTTGTCGAGGATTCGCTGCAGCCGCAGTTGTTCGTAGATGGTCGGCGTGATGTCGCGAAAGATGTTGACGGCAAGACGCGGCTTCTTGCCAGGGCCGAACACGGGCGCCGTCACCAGATGAATCCAGCGTTCGCTATCATCGGCTGTGTTGCGCATGCGGAAGCGGACTTCTCCGCGCTTGCCTTCGCTAAAGACCTGCTGCCTGGGCAGGTTGGCGTTCGTGAATGGCTCACCGTATTCGTCGAACATCTGATAGCGCTGCTGCATGCCATCGACCGACATGTTCAGCATATCGGCAACAGAGGCATGGCCGGTGAGGTGTGCCGCAGCTTCGTTGGCGTAGATCACTTTGCCACTGGCGTCCTGAGCGGTGATGCCTTCGCCGATGTGATCGACCAGCGCCTGAAGCTCATCACGGGCATTGTTGACGGCACTGATTGCGCGGCGGCGCGCCATATCCAGCCAGCTCACCAGCATCGCCACTGCCGCAAAGATCACGAACTGCAGGATGTCCCGCGGGCTGGTGAAGATCTGCTGCAGCGGCGACAGCAGGAAGTAATCCAGCAGCACAATCGACAGAACGGTTGCCAGCAAGCCTGGCCCGAGGCCGCCAATCCAGGCCGAAAGCGCGACCGCAGCAACGAAGAACGGGAACGGTGTGTCCTTGACGATGTCCCACAGCGCATCGGACATGAAGAGTGCCAGGATTACCAGAGCAACCGCGATGACGTAGCGCCAGATCGCTGGATACTTGAAGAACTCGGCCTTCGTCATCTCGTGCGTTTGCTTCCTGAATGAGTTTTGCATAGATGTCCCCCTCGCGTTTGGGACAGCATAGCGCCAGTACCTGAGAGTTTGGTGATCCGCAATATGGCTGGATTTCTCAGTGTAGAGACGACGATCTGTGCCTGCACCAAACACGAGGTATCCCACCCGGCGACGTATCCACGTTCCATGGTCTAGACGACGCGCCGCCGGAACAAAGGGCGAGGACGGCGGCGGATCTCATAGTGAAACGTGCGCGTCAACCCGAACTGGATCACCGCCCCTGCCAGAGCCAGCAGCAAGATCCAGATCGTGTCCAGCCCCAGCCCGTAGACGAGGAGCTGTGCGCCGAGCAGTGCCGAGAACAAGACCAGAAACTCGAATGAGAGCGCGAGCATAATGACGGCCCCAACGACGGCGCCCAGCAGCAGCACAATGTCAGACGCGGGCGTTGAGCCCAGAGCGGCATACAAGGCTGTGATCAGGACGATGCCGACGTATGCACCGATCAAGAGCACCGCGGCATAGTAGAAGGCGATGGCGAGGCCCGCGCCGAGCAGCGCGCCAATGATAAATGCGGCCAGATCCACCACCGCGCTATCCCCGCCGACCAGGGCTGTGGCAATCGTACCCCCGACGACGGCTCCGGCCAGGACGATGATGAAGTCGTAAACGCGCCATCCCGCGAGGAGCAGCACAATCCCACCGATCACGAACAGAACGCGCGCCAGATCAGAACTCGGTGGCTGCGCAATTCGGTTGAGCAAATCCTGCACGACGGTGACCGTCGTTTCCGCCGCATCCACCGTCAGATCAACCGCATCTTCGGCGACCTGGCCGGGCGGCGGCAGCGTGGCATCCTGACTCTCTACCGGCACGGTCAACGTAAAGACGACGAGGATCAGGGCCAGCCCTGCTAGCCATTTCCACGGAACTCGTTGGCGATTAAATCCTTTCATCGAACTCCTCCAAAGATCACGCCTGGTTCAAGTCGGTGAACGGGCAGGCGTCTCGACGACCTGATTGGAGTCTTTATGACTCTGCGGCGCTGGGCTGAGCAAGATGCCGCCATCGTGGACCTCATAACGAAGCTGGGCCACGCGCGGCTCGACGATCAAACGCTGGACGAGAACGGCGAGCGCCCCGGCGAGCGGCACGGCGATCAGCGCGCCGGTCGGGCCATACATGGCAAAGCCGACGAACACGGCCAGGATCACCAGCAGCGGATCGATGCCGACGCTGTGCGCCATCACGCGCGGAGTGATCACGTTCATCTCGACCTGCTGGACAGCGATGAAGGTCCCAAAGACGATCAGCCCCTGCAGCGGAGAGACGAGCAGCGCCAGCAGCGTCGCCGTGCCCGCACCGATGAAGCCACCGACGACGGGCAGCATTGTCGTCAGTCCGATGATGAACGCCAGGGTCGCCGCGTTAGAGACTCGAAATAAAGCCAGAACCACGAAGTTTGCCAGGCCAACGAATGACCCAACCAACACGATGCCGCGGACGTAGCTGCCCATGGTCGTCTCGACCTCGACGGCGATGTCGACAAAGCGCTGCTGTTGATGCTGCGGAAATAGTGATGCCAGGAACGTGAGCGCATTGTCACGCGCGGTCAGCCAGTAGACGCCCATGACAAACGTAAGCAGGGCCTCGCCGATTGTGTTGCCGATGACCAGGAGGGTCGATGGGGCAGAGATGCGAACCTGTGCGATCAGGTCGTAAACGGCCTGGCGCAGCTCGTCGCTGTTCCCTAGCTGCACGTCCTGATTGGCCAGGCGGCTTATTTGCTGCTCGAACCAGTTCTGCGCCACGATGATGCGCGTCGCGAGCTGCCATTCGTTCTCCATATAGTTCGCCAGCTGGCGCACAATCGGCGGCAGTACCAAGACGAGCAGTGTGGCTATCCCGAGACCGAGCAAGAGATAGACGAGCGTAATGGCAAGGCCGTTCGGGATACCAATGCGATGCAAAGCGGCGGCATAAGGCCGGAGTGCAGACGCAATAATGATAGCGATCAAGAGCACGATCAGGATGCGCACGTTCGTGATCAAGATAACCGAGGCGATCAGGGTCGTCAGGATGACGAGCGTACCCTTGAATATCTGCTGCGTACTCATACGTGAAAACCTCATCACGCACAGGCGGGGTGATATAGCCTAATGTAGCAGGGGGAACCAGAGGGCACATGGTAAAGTCAGGCTAGGTTTGATTACCCACTTGACCTATCCTGCCCAAAACCAGCCAGACGGATGAAATGGGTATCGCCCAGACGACCCATCCGTTTTTACTCCAAGAAACGACAATATAACGAATAGTATTTGTGGCACATAAGGAACCAACCGCATGTATGGCAATGGTCTCTATCTCGATCCGATGTATTTCGTGTTCGTCATCCCGGCGTTCTTGCTGACGATGTGGGCACAGAACCGCATTCGCTCGACTTACAGCAAGTGGTCACAGGTGGCGAACCAACGCTCGGTCAATGGCGTCGAAGTCGCGCAGACGCTGCTCCCGCGCGAACAAATGAATGACGTGCGCGTGGAAGTCACTTCCGGCCAGCTCAGCGATCATTACGATCCGCAACAGAACATTCTGCGCCTGTCGCAAAACGTGGCCGCACAACCGAGCATCGCCTCGATGAGCATCGCAGCCCACGAAATCGGCCATGCGGCACAAGATCGAGACGGCTACCTGTGGATGAAGATCCGTTCCGGCCTGGTGCCGCTGATTTCGATCGGCTCGACGTTAGGCTATCTCATTTTCGGCACCGGCCTGTTTGCCGCCGACTCGGCTATCGCCTGGATCGGCGTGCTGCTCATCAGCGGCAGCGCGATCTTCGCGCTGGTCACGCTTCCGGTCGAGCTTGACGCCAGCAACCGCGCCCTCAAGATGCTGAACGACTACGGCTTGATCACGTCGGAGGATGAGCGCCATGCGGCCCGCGACATGCTCACGTCCGCAGCCTGGACGTATGTGGCCGGTGCCGCCCAGGCCATCGCCAGCATCCTCTACTTCATCTTCGCCTTCACGGGACGCAGCCGCCGCAGGAGCGCCTGACCCTTTCGCTTTCACATGGCTCACCGGCCCCGGCATTCGACGCAAGTCTGAGCTACACTCTGCGGCATGTCGGATTTACGGAGGTGAGCCATGGAGAAACTTCGAGTCGCGCTCATCGGCTATGGTGCGATTGGCCGTGTTCATGCGCTGGGGTACAAAGCGATCCCCTTTCATTATGGACTGCCAAATGACACGGTGCGCGTGGTGGCTGTCGCGACATCCCGCGCAGAGACGGCGGAGGCCGCCGCCCGCGAGATCGGCTGCGACGTCTGGTCGGCGGATTATCGCGAAGTGATCGCGCGCGACGACGTGGACGTGATCGACTGCTGCACGCCGAACGGCTCGCACGCGGAGATCATGGTCGCGGGTGCGCAGGCAGGTAAGCATCTCTACTGCGATAAACCGCTCTCGCTCGGCGTCGAGGACGGCGCGCGGATGGTTGCCGCGGCGCAGGGAGCGGGCGTCAACACGCAAATGACGTTCAACATGCGCTTCTTCCCGGCTATGATGCGTGCGCGCCAACTGATGGATGAGGGCTTCGTCGGGCGCGTCTTCTCGTTTCGGGCACGCTTCTATCGCAGCAGCTACATCGACCCGAACAAGCCGATCTCGTGGAAGCTTCGCAAACGCGACTCCGGCGGCGGCGCGCTGATCGACATCGGCTCCCATGCGCTGGATCTGGTCTACTCGCTATTGGGGGAGTACTCAGGCGTACAGGCGACGCTGGAGACGGTGATCAAAGATCGTCCGGTGGCGGCGGGCAGCAGCGAACTGGCGCCGGTCGACGTCGATGACCTCGCCTTCATGCACCTGCGCACGACCGGCGGCGCCGTCGGGCTGGTCGAGGCATCGCGCCTGGGCACCGGCATCGCCAACGAACTCGTGATCGAAATCTACGGCGAGAAGGGATCGCTGCGCTTCGATGCGGCGCGTCCAGGCTGGCTCGAAGTCTACGATGTCAGCGATCCGGCGACCCCGCTCGGAGGCATGCGCGGCGTGCGTCTGGTCGAGACGGGCAATCGCTACGAGGGACAGAAGGCGCCCGATTGGTCGATGGCGCCGGATTTCGTCCGCTCGCATACGGAATGCCAGTACCAGTTCCTCAAGGCGATCTCAGAAGGACGCCAGGCCAGACCCAGCTTCGAGGATGGCTTCCACATCCAGGCGACCATGGCGGCGGCGCAACGCTCTGCTGACGAGGGACGCTGGGTACGCGTGAACGAAGTGCTTGGGTAGTGGGTGGAATCGTATAATTGCATTCATCTCCTGATACGCAGCAAAAGGACAGATTATGGTGGGCATCGCCTATAAACTTTCGCATACGGACGCGCAGCGCGTGGTCGCCGCCGTTCAGGCAGAACTGGAAAGCCAGGGCAAAGGCGCGGCGGTCGCCGTGACCGATGCGCACGGTGAGTTGTTCGCCTTCATACGCACGGATGGCTGCCCGCTGGCGTCGATCAATAACGCCATTCACAAGGCGTTCACCGCCTCACGTGAGCGAGCCGAGTCCGGCGCGGTTGGCGCGCGAGCCCGCGAGGAAGGCTGGCCGCTGACCAACTTCGGCGATTTGCGTTACACCGGTTGGGGTGGTGCGGTACCGCTCTACTACAAAGACCGGGTCGTCGGTGCGGTCGGCGTCAGCGGCCTTTCAGAAGAGGAAGATGTCGCGCTGGCGCGGATTGGCGCGGCGGCACTGCGCATCAGCAAGGTCGAGCTGCTCAAGCGGATCGAGCGCGGATGGCACGAACTCCAGGGATATCTGGCCACGCTGAGCGATGCACAGCGCACGCAGCTGAAGGACGCCGAGGGGTGGACGGTCAAAGATCACGTCGTGCACATCGTCATGTGGGAAGACACGATCAACGCCATGCTCGATCGCGAGCCGCGGGCGAGCCGGATGGGCATCGATGACGAGACCTGGAACAGCGGCGATTTCGACAAGATTAACGCCATCCTGCGCCAGCGTTACGAAGGCATGTCGTGGAACGAAGTTATGGTCGCGCTCAACGATGCGCACCGCCAAATGCTGACCAAGTTGAGCGACCTGACGGACGACGATCTGTACCAGTCGTACACGGCCTTCCAATCCGGCGCGACCAGTGACCTGCCGATCATCCAGTGGATCATCGGCAACAGCTACGAGCATTACGCCGAACACATCCCATGGATGCAGGCCATCGCAGGCTAACGCGGCAGGGTGCGAGAATCAAAACGGGGGCGACAGTGGCCCCCGTTTTTGATTCGTGGTTGGTCTAGCGACTCAGGCCAGCGATTCGTAGGCCGGGTCGTACATCTGCGCTGCGACGAACGCCTTCAGGTCAGCCGGGCGCGGTTCCCGAGCGAGACCCTGCTCGTACGCCACTTCGGCGACGGCGACGGCGATTTCGAGCGAGACTTCGCGGATGCGAGTCAGCGCCGGGAAGATGCGGCCCTGTTTCAGGTCGTCTTCGGTCGCCAGGGAGGCCAGCACTTCGGCGGCGGCGGCGAACATCTCGTCGGTGACGGTGCTTGCGCGCGAGGCGGTCACGCCCAGACCGACGCCGGGGAAGATGTAGGAGTTATTGGCCTGGCCGGGTACGAACTTCTGGCCGTTGTAGGTCACCGGGTCGAACGGGCTGCCGCTGGCGAAGACGGCACGTCCCTGCGTAAGGACGTAAGCCTGTTCAGCCGTGCACTCGGACTTGGAGGTCGGGTTGGAGAGTGCGAAGATGATCGGGCGCTCGTTCATACCCGCCATCATGTGCAGGATTTCCGGTGTGAACGTCTGCGGCTGGCCGGAGACGCCGATGATCGCGGTCGGGCGCAGGCGGGCAACTGCTTCTTGCAGTGTTGCGCATGCTTCCGCCTCGTGGGCGTAGGGCAGCTTGTGCTCAGCCAGATCGGTACGGCTCTTGACGACGAGGCCCTTCGAGTCGACGAACCAGCACAGCTTGCGCGCTTCTTCGGGGCTGACGCCTTCCTTGACCAACGCCGAGACGATCAGGTCGCCGATGCCGATACCAGCCTCACCCGCGCCGAGGAACAGCAGCCGCTGATCGCGCAGGGCGCCACCGGTGATGCGGAGCGCGCCGAACAGCCCGGCGACGGTCACTGCCGCCGTGCCCTGGATGTCGTCGTTGAAGGTGCAGATCTGATCGTGATACTGGTGCAGCAGGCGGAAAGCGTTGCTATTGCCGAAGTCTTCGAACTGCAGCAGGGCGTTCGGGAAGCGATCCTGGACGGCCTTGACCAGCTCGTCGACCAGCGCATCGTAAGTCTCGCCGCGGACACGGTCGCGCAGCAGGCCGATGTAGAGCGGGTCTTCGCGCAGCGCAATGTTGTTGGTGCCCACATCGAGCGTGATCGGCAGCACCTGGTCCGGATGAATACCGGCACACGCGACGTAGAGCGACAGCTTGCCGACCGGGATACCCATGCCCTGCGCGCCCAGGTCGCCGAGGCCGAGGATGCGCTCGCCATCGGTCAGGACGATGACGCGGACGTCGTCATGCTGCCAGTTGTCGAGGATGCTGCGGACGCGACCGCGATCCTCAATCGTGATGAAGAGACCGCGCGGGCGGCGGAAGATGTGCCCATATTCGACGCAAGCCTGGCCAACGGTGGGCGTGTAGACCAGCGGCATCATTTCTTCCAGGTGGTTGATCAAAACGCGGAAGAAGAGCGTCTCGTTGCGGTCGCGCAGGCTGTTGAGGAAGATGTACTTTTCCAGGTCGTTCGGTTTGCGCCGCAGGTTTTCGAGGACGCGATCGACCTGTTCATCCAACGAAAAGATCCGCGGGGGAAGCAAGCCGCGCAGACCCAGCGCATCACGCTCCTCTTCGGAAAAGGCCGTGCCTTTATTCGTGAGCGAGTTGTGCAGCAAATCTTCACCGCGATTCTGTTCAAGCGCCATCATATTTGTCCTTGACCTCCAAGAAACACAGCCACAGGCACGCTCGCCGGCGTCCTGGCCGCAATGAATACCCGTATGTGATTGGTACAGGCAGCAGTGTAAAGCTCGCCCTCAATCATGCGTCAATCCAGGCGTTGACGTGAGTTACGGATGTCATCCAGGCAGTTGCGCATTGTCACACATCACAAGGGAAGAAGGGGTCGTGAAGCAATCGTATGACATTTGACACGGGGATACGGTGATATTGCGCATCCCTTCACAATTGCGAAAAAGGCTATCATCATATGTAGGTTTTTGTGTGCTCCTGAGATAGTCGCTCGCTATCTCCCTCCTTCTCGAGCAGGTGGGCTTGCCGCAGCCCACCTGCTGCATTTATACCCCTAAACGATCAATTGAATACTGTAGCTGTCGATCAAGGCCATCCTTGAGCGAGGCGTCTGATGTCCTGACATGCCGTTAAACGACATGTCAGGACATCTTTTGATTCGCTTATGAGGTGGAAAAAGGCGTGAATTACTGCGCCCGACGCTCCATGATCCAGTCGACGAGCGGCTGTGGCAGATATTCGAGCGCGGATGCCACGCCGGACATGTAGCCGATTTGATAGCGGCGGCGCGGTTTTTCCGCCACCAGCGCCCGATAGACGACTTCGGCAATCACATTCGGCTCACTGCGCCTGGCGTCGAATTGGGACAGTTCCGCCTGTTCTTTGCGCAGCGTTCCGGCATACAGTTCAAACCGTTCGCGTGGCCACTGCTGAAAATCCTCTTCGAGTTCGCGGGCGCCGCGCGCGGGGGCAGCCGTCTTGACTCCGCCGCAGCGGACGAGGATGTTGGGGATGTTCCAGCGCTTGAGTTCGATCTGAAGCGTGCGCGCGAGGCAGTTGACGGCGAAATCGCAGGCGTGAATGCCCGCTACAAACGGGATCGGGATGATGGCCGGGGTCGCAATCCAGATGACGCGGCCATGCGCCTCGCGGATCAAGGGCAACAGATCCTGCAGCAGTGCGAGCGGCCCGACCAGCCGCGCCTCGACGTCGAGCCGAAAGCGGTCGAGATCCATCAGTTCGATCGGTGCGACACCGCCGCCACCCGCATTGTTGACGATGGCGTAAAGCTTCAAATCAGGGCGTTGGCTCAATTCCCCGCGGATGAAATCCAGGGCAGGCGCAATGGTCTCCTTGTGCGACAGATCGAGCGGGCAGACGGGAATCAGCGTCGCGATGCCGAGATCGCGCAGGTTCTGCGCGTCGGATTCTTTGCGCACGGTCGCAAAGACGGTGAACCCCTGTTGAGCCAGATAGAGCGCCGTCGCGCGGCCAATCCCTGAAGAGCAGCCCGTGACGAGCACGGCCTTATTGTGAGCAGTCGAGGATGTGGGCGTCATGGTTATGCCTCCTTGCGCACCATGACTCATTACGAGCCGCGCTCCTCAAATGTTTCGGGCGTTATCAGGCCCAGCGAATGACCGCCTCGCGCTGCGGGCCGGTCGTGCCCATGAGCGGCGTGACGCCGAGCGCCTGTGTCAGGAATGCGACGTATTGCAGCGCCTCACGCGGCAGATCTTCGATCCGGCGCGCGCCTTGCACCGCCGCGCCATTCCACGACGGCAGCTCGACGTAATGCGGCGTGACGGTGTCGAGATAGGCCTGATCGGGACGATAGGTCGCCAGGTCGCCATTGGCATCCGTGTAATGGGTGCAGACGCGGATCGGCGTGTCGGGATAGGCGATATCCAGGTGTGTCAGGACGAGATACTGCATCCGGCTGACGTCGGCGAAGAAACCCAGGCAGGGCAGGTCGATGTGAGCGATATCGCGCGGGCGCTTGGTCGTCGCACCGTATTCGTGCGCATCCTCGCGGATGCGGTGTGCCAGTTCATCGTCGATATGGGTCGGCAGGCGGCGCGTGCCGACGCTGCTGGAATAGGTCGCTTTGATGGCACCGGCGCGGGCGGCGATGCGCCAGGGCTGGACGACGCCCTCAGTCGAATGCGCGATGCCGTCGAAGGTCGGGTCGCTGGCCGTCACGTCGGGATAGACACCCCAGCGCGGATCGAGGCCGATGGCCTGCGCGCCCTCGAAGACGAAGGGGATGCTCTCGTCGGCCCAGGCATCGCGCACGAGGCGGAAGGTATCGGCGTCGATGTACTCGCGCAGTTCCGCTGTCTGCTCGCTGATGCGGCGCAGGAAGTCGGTGTAGGTGCCGACGGCGATCGGGCCGCTATCGAGCGAGGGCACTTCTGCGGCGGAGAAATCGGCGTCGAGGCCGCGCATGAGCGCCGAGTACAGATCGTAGTGCGCGCCCAGGCGGCTCTCCCAATCGTCCGCCAGCAGATCGCCGACGCGCACGGGATGGCGAAAGAGTACGTCGGCATAAGCGGGAGCAATGCCACGGCCGGTGCTGCCCTGGCCGCCGCTGGCCCAATCGCGCAGTGCCGCTTCGAAGGCGCGGTGCGTATCGAGCGAGAGGACAGCCTGCGCGTCAACGTGGAGATCGAAGCGGCCGCGCTGCGCGATCAGCGGACGGATATGCGCCATCTCAGCCAGTAGATCGCCAGGGTGGACGACCATGCCCTTGCCCAGAACGACCGTCGCGTTCTCGTGGAGAGAGCCGGACGGCAACTGGTGCAGCGCGATACGCTGGCCCTCGACGATGACCGTGTGCCCGGCGTTGGCGCCACCGTTCCAGCGATAAATGATCATGCGCGAGGCCGAGCGTGCAAACTCGGTGCACAGCTCGTCGACGATGCGCCCCTTGCCCTCGTCGCCGAAAGCCCCGCCGGCGATGGCGATGCTGTTGGCGCGCGCGCCCTGGCTGTGCATGGGATCGCTCGCCAACGGACGGTCCACAGCGAAAAGCTGGCCCTGGCCGTAAACGGCATCATAGATTCGGGCGACAGAATCGGGCATCTGCATCAGGTTGTCTCCCCACAACAACTGTAGGGGTTTGACAACGCATTCTGATACGTCGCCGAACCCCTACCAAGGATTGGTTTTTTACCCGCAGATTGTAACCTGCGCGGCAGCATCTGCCTACGAAGTCGAGGAACGAAAGTGGGTTCCGAGTTCTGAGTTCGGAGTTCGGAACAGTCGCAAGGGTGATAGGATCCGGAGGACTCTGCATTGAGGGCTTCGTAGGGCGATGACCCTCACAAATGTTCTGGATCACGACATAAAGCGATGAGTTTATTCGTCACGCCACGAAGGATTATTCGATGAATAGCCTGACCCAGATGTTCGACATCCTGCACATGACCGTCAAACTGCGCGATTTGCTGCTGGAAGCCTCCAGCGAGGAAGACCTCGCTTATCGCTTGCCTGGAGACAACCCGACGCTCGGTGAACTCTTCCGCGAACTGGGCGAGACCGAGCAGTCGTACATCGACGGCTTCAAGAACTTCAAGCACGATTTCGACTACCGCCATCCCGATCCAACGATTGCCCGCAACAAGGCCAAACTGGCCGAATGGTATACGGCATTGGATGCCGAACTGGAAGCCGTGGTCGAAGCACTGCCCGAAGAGGACATCCAGACCAAGACCATCGTCCGCCCATACTGGGAGGCCCCGGTCACGATCATGTTCCACACCTATCGTGAGTGCTACCTGATCTTCGGCGGCAAGGCGTCGGTCTACTTCCGTGCGCTCAAGAAGCCGCTGCCTGAGCAGGTGATGTGGTGGATCGGGTAGCCTGGCAAGGTCGAGGCGCTAGCGATACGCGGCAGACCTAGAACATCGAGGCGGCGATGCGCACCGTTTGCGCGTGGATGGTCGCGATGTCGTCCACGTCCCGTGCGTAGCCGCCCGCCATAGTGACGGCGACCGGCAGCCCTGCCGTGCGACACGCTTCGAGCACGATGCGGTCGCGCCGGGCCAGGCCGTCCATGCTGATCGCCATGCGCCCCAGACGATCCCCGGCGTAAGGATCAGCCCCCGCGAGATAGATGGCGAGGTCGGCGCCCGCCTGAGCAATGGCTCGGTTGACACCTTCCTCGACCAGTGCCAGATATTCATCGTCGCCGGTCTGGTCGCGTAGTTCGATGTCGAGGCTGCTGCGCGCCTTGTGGAACGGGAAGTTCTTTTCCCCGTGAATCGAGAAGGTGAAGACCGAGGCATCGTCGGCGAAAATGCGGGCGGTGCCATCGCCCTGATGAACGTCGCAATCAATGATGACGACGCGCTGGACACGGCGTTCGGCCTGCATGGCCCGCACGGCGATGGCACTGTCGTTGGTGACGCAGAAGCCCGCGCCGAATTCGTTATGCGCGTGATGCGTGCCCCCGGCCAGGTTGAAGGCGATCCCCTGGTCGAGCGCAGCGCCGCAGGCTGCAATCGTGCCCCCGCTGCTGCGCCGTGTGCGCTCGACCATCTGCGGCGACCAGGGAAAGCCGATGCGGCGCTGCTCCTGGGCCGTCAGCGCGCCGACCTGCAGCCGCCGCCAATAATCCTGCGTGTGGACGCGCAGGATCTGCACTTCGCTGGCGGCTTCGGGGATGCAGAGGGTATCGGCGGGCAGGATGCCCTGCGCGAGGATCTTTTCCCGCAAGAGCGAATACTTGCGCATCGGGAAGCGATGGTCGGGTGGCAGCGGCAGGACGAAGGTATCACTGTAGAAGGCGAACATGGTGCAGCAGTGTATCTCGGTGCGACGGGCTAACGATGCGACTTGCCCCAGGCACCCATCACCTGCCTGAGGATCGCCAGTTCACCGACGTGATAGGCATTGTGATCGGCCAGGATGAGGGCCTCGCGCATAATGGTGTGGCCGTCGTAGCCATGCGGGATCGGCGTCAGCAGATCGTTCGCCGGGTCTTCGACGATAGCCTGCATGTCGCCCAGGTCACGCTGGAACATCGCGATAGTCGCATTCCAGCCCTCGACATCCGTCTGCGCATCGCGCGCGGGCCAATAGCCTTCCGGCCAGGGCGGCGATTCATAGTCCGGGTTGCGCACGTACTCCAGGATATCCCACTGCGCGATGCGCAGGTGCTCGACCAGGTGCCAGGGCGTGTAGGGCACGTTCGGTGGCTGCGTATTGATCATGTCCGGCGGGAAGTCGGCGACGGCGTCTTCGAACGGCATGTGTGCGCCGCGCCCCTGCAACAGATTGATCAGGTGGCGGCGTAAGGCTTTGTCATCCACGATGAACCCCCTCGTGTGATCGGCGGATTCGCTGGCGTGAGTCTACTGCTCTTCATGGCAATGCGCCGCAAGTTGTAGGCACGCTCGGCGGCCTGCTTACAGCAAACGCCATCTCAATCGTGCGGCAGCCAATCACCCTCCGGCAGCATCTCCCCGGCGCGGATGGCAACCTTCAGCCGGTTTTCGAACGGCGTCAGCGGGCACGAGTAATGGTCGTTGTAGGCGCAGAACGGGTTGTAGGCAAGATTGAAGTCGACGTGAAAGCGGTTCATGCCGAGATGTTCCGGCTCCAGGTAGCGCCCCGCGCCGTAAGTTTCGCGGTTGACATTGGCGTCGACGAACGGCAGGAAGAAACCGTAATCCGTTTCGTACAGGGTGAGCCGCGCATCCTCGCCGTCGACCTCGAAGTGGATCTCGCCGTAGCGGACGTAGACGCGCTTGTCGCCGGTCGTCGTTTCGACCAGGATGTCGTCCTGCTCGGCGAACGGCTCCACGGTGAGGACGAGATCGAGCGCGGGGTTGGGGTCGTAGTAGCGCAGGCCATTGAACAGCGTGCGCTGCGCATCGGTCAGCGGCGACTGCGGGTGACTCTTGAAGAATTGATCTTTTTCGCGGCGATAGGCAAGCAGGTCTTCAGCGCTCATGATGTTCCTTACTGGTGAATACGTCTAGCGGACGCGCCAGCGCCGGGCACTCTTACGACGAGGCTATGGTGACATGATTGGTGGCGGCATCTGGCAAAAGCGTGGAATTCAGGGACGATGGTGATATTGTTTATCTTCAGGTGTAGGCTGATGAATTATGATTGGTCAGGTACTCGCCCCAGAACGTCATCAAGAGACGATCGGTTGGCGAATCCATGGAAACCTTTATTCTGCGTCTCAATTTATTAACCGAAGCTGCATCAAACCCCAATTATAATAGACTCAGCCGTAATATCCGGCAGGCTTCATTTTCGTCGTCCCAGCAAGTTGCCAGTCCGGATTAGAGGAGCGAGAGATGAGGCGCGTTCTCTACATTGAAGACAACCCCGATAATCGAATGTTAGTGCGGCGCGTGCTCATGGCGTCGGATTTTGATTTCGAGGTACTGGAAGCGGAAAATGCGATTGTTGGCATCGAGTTAGCCGTAGCGAAAACTCCGGACCTGATACTGATGGACATCAGTATGCCGGAGATGGACGGGCTTTCAGCCACGCGCAAGATCAAAACCATGCCGGAATTGAGCGGCGTCCCCATCGTCGCGCTGACGGCCAACGCAATGGAAAAAGATGAGACGCAGGCGGTCGCTGCCGGTTGTGATGGCTTCATCCGCAAGCCAATCGATATTGACCGTTTGCCGAACGACATCATGAGCTACATCAGGAGCCAGCCATGAGTGAAGCGGTTGGAACGAAAGCGCGCACGCCGATTGAACCGAGCGATGCGCATATTCTCGTGGTTGAGGACAACGTGCCCAACTTCGTGCTGATCGCGCGGATGTTGGCGTTCATGGGTGTCCAGCGTTGCGAGTGGAAGACGTCCGGCTGGCAAGTCGTGCAGTTTGCCGATACGCTGCCCCGCGTCGATTTGATTTTGCTTGACATTCGTCTGCCATATGAGGACGGGTACCAGGCGCTGCAGAAACTGCGCACCAGCGCACGCCTGAAAGACACCATCATCGTTGCCGTCACGGCCGAGGCCAGCGAAGACCAGATGCGCCGGGCGAAAAAAGCCGGGTTTGACGGGTTCATGGGAAAACCGCTCGATCCGGATCGGTTCCCGAACCAGATTCGCAAGCTGCTTGCTGGTGAAGAAGTCTGGGAGTGGAAATGAACCGGCGCCTCAAAGCCGGTTTCTTCGACCTCGTAGATTGCCCGTATGCGCTTGAAAGCACGAAACGACAGGTAGGGTGAGGCTGTGACACACGACCCCCGGACGGGCGACGCACCCGACAATCAAGATCATTCGGCGACCACCCCAAGCGCCGTGCTGGACGTCGTACAAACGCTTTACACCATCAACCAGCACCTGACCAAAGCCGAAAACATCCACGCCATCCTGATGGTCTTGCAGGGGACGCTGGCGATGGATGCCGCCACCCTGCTGCACATCACCAGCGACCGGATCAGCCGGGCGGTGCTGCTGCAAGAGGGCCTGGCCGGCGACGAAAGTATTACCGCGCGCAAACTTGATATCCCGTATGAGCACATTACGGCGCTGCCGCAGACGGTCACATTCGTCGATGTGAGCGACAAGGCCGCCGACGACATCAGTGCCCTGGCCGTAAAGCACGGCGGGCACAGCCACATTGTCATCCCGCTGGCCGACCAGGGCCGTGTTGCCGACATTCTCGTCGTTGTTTACAAAACCCAACGCGCGTTTGACCCGCCCACGCGGCAGCTTTATGAGATGTTCGCCAATCAGGCGAGCATGACCATGCAGAATCGGCGCTTGCTGCGCGAAAGCCAGACAGGCGGCATCGATTACGAACGACAGTTCCACGTTCTGGAAACGCTCAACCTGCTGGCGAACAGCGTCGGCGTCGATACTGACGAAGCGGGCGCTATGCTCGCGACGATGAAGACGCTGGTCGAAGCCACCGGCGCCGATCACGCGGGCACAGTCTTGATCGAGCCGGACGGCAAATCCGCGTTCGTGAGAAGCGAATATCCCGATCAGGGCGCCATCGGCGTCCCAATCGCCGTCGAAAGCAACCCACTGATCGACCTGCTGCGTCAGGAGATGGGCCGCCCGATCTTGATCGAGGATATTGAACATGACCAGTTGATCTCACCCGAAGTCCTCGAACCCCTACGTGCGTTGGGCGCCAAGTCGGTCATCATTGCACCGCTGACAGTCGGCGGCGAATTGATCGGCTCCGTCGGTCTGGATCTCTATACACTGGAGCGCAAGTTCACGCCTGATATGGTCGAGATGGTCGACGCACTGACGAGCCAACTCGCCATTTATGTGCAGGACGTGCGCCAGCGTCGCGTTGAAGCGCTGCGTTTCGAGCAAACCGAGATGATCGACCACGTCATCAACCGGTTCCGCACGCTGAATCTTGTCGACAGCCTGCTGCTTGAGGCGGCACGTGGTTTGCAGGAGATGATGAACGCGAAACGGGTCGCGATCCGATTGGGCGATACTCCGATGACGCCAGTCGATCAGGAGGTCAGCCAGGCATGAACACTCTCGTTCAGAGCACCACGTTGCCCGAACTTCGTGTCCGCTTCATCCGCGCATTGTCGATTGTCTCAATTGGATTGGGACTCGCCGGCTCGTTAGCGGTATTCGGCCTGATGAGTGGGCTTTCCACCCAGATCTTCGGCATCGCCACCGTCGCTATCCTATTGCTGGGCATCGTCTGGCTCATGCTGGTCAATCGTGGCCGTGTCAGTGTCGCAGCGATCGGGTTGTGCGCCTCGTTAACCGTGGCCACGCTCACCCCGCTGCCCGCCGCACTGCTGATCATTGCCGTGACCGCCGTGATTGCGGCGGCGGCCCTGCTGAATGGGGTCGGCTACCTGATCGTCAACACCGTGGTCATCGTACGCCTTGCCCTGGTTGCAGTGGGGTCAGCGCAGGGGAATCCCAACGCCTTATTCGACCTGGGTGCCAACAATCTGCCGCTGCTCGTCGTGGTGATTGTGAGCCTATCTTCGCGCTATCTCATCACCACTGCCGATCGCACGGCCAGCGCCTCGCTGCGCGCGGCCAACTTGCTGCAATTCACGGCGGAAATCGCGCAGTTCGCCAGCCAGACGCTGGAACTCAACTTCCTGCTCGGCCAGGTCACGCGCCAGATCAGTGACCGCTTTGGTTATTATCACGTTCAGGTGTTCCTGGTCGATACGGCGCACGAATACGCCATGCTGGTCGCCAGCACGGGCGTCGTGGGCGAACAGCTGCTGATGCGCAAACACCGGCTGGCCATTGGCTCGACCAGCGTGATCGGGCAGGTCACGCAGCGCGGCGTGCCGGTGATCGCACGCGATAGCGACCCGGAGAACGTCCGCTTCCGCAACGAACTGCTGCCAGCCACACGCGCAGAATTGGCCGTGCCGATTCTCGATGGCGGGCAGGTTGTCGGCGCGCTGGACGTCCAGAGCACGAAGAATGACGCTTTCGATCAGAACGAAATCCAGGCGCTGCAAACCCTGGCGAACGTACTCGCAGCCGAAATCCGCAACATCCGCCTGTTCGAGACGCAAGCCACGACGGCGCGTGAAAACGAGCATCTATACCAGCAAACGCAGATGAACCTGGAAGAAATCCAACGGCTCAACAGCGAGCTGACCGGTAACGCCTGGCGCGAATACGTACGCGACATGGGCACTGCATCCGGCATCACGCTCGATCAAGGGCGGCGGACGACTGACCTGAGCTGGAGTCAAACCTTGCGCACGGCGGCGCAGGGTGAGGCGGTCGAAAACGTCACGCCGACGCACTCGCTGGTTGCACTGCCGTTGATCCTGCATGGGCAGTTGATCGGCGCGGTCGAAATCGAAGCCGACGAGGAGATTTCCCACGTCAAGGTCGAGGCCATGCGAGAAGTGCTGGCACAACTGGCGGCCAGCCTGGAGAACGCGCGGCTGTACGAAGCCTCGCAGATGGAGAACGTGCAGAAGCAGCGCTTGAACGAGATCGCGACGCGCTACGAAACGGTCGGCTCGGTTGAAGAACTGCTGCGCGTCACGCTGGTTGAACTCGGCGAAACGCTCGGTGCCGAGCGCGGCGCAATCCGGCTCGGCGCAGCGACGGCCGAGACTAACGGTGGGAGTGGATCATGATCATTTCGGTGATACGCTACCTCTTCACCGTCCGCTATCCCTATCAAACGAGCGTCATGCGGCAGCGTGCCTGGGGGCTGCTCGCCATGACGTGGTTGACGGTCGGCGCCTGGGCGCTGTACGTGTTTGGCGCAGCGCTGCCCAACATCGGCGAAGGCTCGTCGTTCGACCTGTTTCTGACCCCCAGCCTGCTGGTGCTGCCATTTGCCAGCGCCGTGACGATCGTCGCGCTGCAAAGCGGACGCCTGCGCACCGCCGCGGCCATCTTCACCTACACGCTGCTGTTGAGCACTGCCCCGCTGCTGTTCACCTCACCCGAAGGGATGCTGCCGCTGGCGGTCGTCCCGGCCTTGATCGCGGGCGGCGTGCTGCTCAACCGGCGGCTGTATATCCCGGTCGTGATCCTCAGCCTGGTCCTGCTGATCGCACGTGCGGCCTGGCTGACGAACTTCAATGAGCCTTACCAGTTCATCCCGAATAACAACTTCGATCTGCTTTTGATCGTGCCCGTGGTCACGTTGGGGACAGCGGCGGCCTTCCTCTATGTCTTCAGCGGCAACGACGAGCGCAACCTGAGCGACGCCATCACGCTGGCGCGCTATATGCAAACGGCGGCTGAGCATGGCACGACGACAGCAGCGACCGCGGACGAAGCCACGCTGTTGGGTGAATTGGTCACGACGTTCGAGACGCAGTTCAATTTCGAGAACGTCCAGGTCTACATGACCAATGACGAGCGCCAGCTTGTACAGCGCGCACGTATGGCATTGGGCATGATGGATCAGACACTGCGCAACGTCGTCATCGTGGGTAACCCCGGGTTGGTCGGCCAGGCGGCGTCGAACCGCGTGGTCATGGCTGCGGACAGCGCCTCTTCGCTGGCGGATCAAGCTCTGCTGACGTCCCCCGCTCGCCGCGCCCTGGCGATCCCGATGATCGTGGGCGACACACTGCTGGGCGTTATCGAAGCGAGCAGCGAGGATCGTCGCCCCTTCGATCGCGAGCAGGTAGAAGCGATGGCGATGGTCGTCCAGCGCACTGCCAGCCTGATCACGCTGCAGCGACGCGTCACCGCATTGAACAACGAACTACGCGAGGCGCAGGGCAACCTGGACAGCCTGACGTCGCTGCTGCGCGAGCAAGATGCGCGCCTGAAAGATAGCATCCGCACGACGTGGAACAGCTACGTGAGCAAATACGGCAAGGGTGCAGCGGGTTACGACCTGGTGCGCCAGTCAGATAGCTATCATCTGCTGCAGGCGGCGGACATTCCGGACACCGTGCGCGTGACGCTCGAAAAGGGCGAGCCGATCATTGAAACGCAGGCCGACGGTCAGACGTTGACGCTCCCGATCGCCTTTCGCGGTGAACTGCTCGGCGCGATGTCGTTTTCGGTAGCGCCGGGGCAGCCGCTCAACCAGCGCAAGATCGAACTCGCGCGCAGCGTCGCCGAACGCCTGGGCGCCGCGCTGGAGAACACCCGTCTGCTGGAACAAACGCAGGCCCAGGCAGAGCGCGAATATCAGGCGAGCACGATCGGCGCCCGGCTGACGGGCGTGACCGACGTGCAAACGGTGCTCGACCTGGCGGCGGCGGAATTCCAGACGGCGCTCGGCGCGGTTTACACGCGCGCTTATCTCGAGGGCACCCCTGGCGGTGCTCATGCTGAACAGGAGACGCCATGAACAAGGGGTCATGGGCTTTCCTCAATCCGGTCAACTGGCCGATCTGGGTCAAGATCGTCGTACTCGTGGGCGCGGGCGTGCTGACGCTCGCGCTGCCCATGTTCATGGTCGTGCGCACGGCCACGGTCGACAACGGCATCGACAGCGCTGAAAGCTACATCCAGCTCAACGGCACCCAGCATCTGGTCGCAGTCAATTCGCTGTTTGACGATGCGAAGATCGCTTTCGATACCTTCCTGGGCGATCAGTCGGTTCAGAGCCGGCACATCGCCTTCCTGACCGATGCGACTGAGACAGCCAGAGGTCAGCTCGAGACACTCTACGATACGCGGCTGCTCAACCCGGCCAGCACGATCTTCGACGAGATACGGCTGCTCGACCCGGATGGGGTCGTGGTCGCTGCCCAGGCCACGGATGCCGCTGCCGATACGACGACGCTCGGCCTGAACCAATCGCGCACGAATACCTTCCGCGCGGCCACCGCAGCCGTTGCCGAAGGCAGGGCGCACACGCTGACGGCGGCCTCAACCGGCAACCAGCCTGCGCTGGAAGTGATCCACGTGATCACCCGGCGCACGGGCGAACCGGCAGGCTACTTGATCGGGCGCATTGATAACAGCCGCATTCAGTCGCTGCTGGCGGAGACAAGCGCCGATTACCCGGTCACGACGTTCCTGATCAGCCAGGATGATGTGATGTTTGCGCCGCAGCTTGCGGACGACGCGTTGATGCCCAGCCGTTCGTTGGGTGCGGTGCGTGCGCTCAATGGTCAATCCGGCGTCCAGCGCTACCAGCAAGAGAGCGGCGCCGAGGTCATCGGCTATTTCGCGCCGCTGACGGGCACGCCGCTCGGGCTTGTCAGCGAGGTGCGGGTGACGGACGCCGCCGCGCGCGCCTTCGATTTCTACAATGCACGCAGCTTCGTGCTCGTCGCCGGATTCGCGGCGCTCGCCAGTGTGCTCGTGGCAGCGCTGCTGCTGCTCAATCACACGCTGACGCCGCCCCTGCATCGTCTGCGCCAGGCTTCGCAGGCATTGGCGCAGGGTGATTTCGACTTTGCCGTGCCGGACAGCCGTCGTGGTGACGAAATCGGCGCGCTCGCCAGCTCGTTCGTGCAGATGCGCGATCAAGTGCAGACGATGGTGCAGATGCTGGAAGCCCGGCTGGAAGCCAGGGCGCGCGACATCAGCGCGACCCAGTTGATCAGCCAGTTCGCGGCCACGCAGCGCGATTTGCAGTCGCTAATGGACAACGTGGTCTCGCTGCTGATCGAGCGCTTCCCCAACCTCTACCACGCGCAGATCTTCTTGATCGACATCGAAGGCAAGAATGCGATCCTCCAGGCGAGCACGGGCGAAGCGGGTAAACAACTGCTCGCGCGCGGCCACCGCCTGGCCGTGGGCAGCATCAGCATTGTGGGACAGGCTGCCGCACAGAAGCGCCCGACGATCGCGCGCGATGTCGAGGCGAGCCGGTTGCATCACAAGCAGCAGTTCCTGCCGGAAACCCGCGCCGAGATGGCGATCCCGCTGATCTTTGGCGAGCAGGTCATCGGCGTGCTCGACGTGCAAAGCAAGCAAAAAGAAGCCTTTGCGCCGGAAGAAGCCGACGTCCTGCAAATCGTCGCCAACCAGATCGCGGTGGCGATCCAGACGGCGCGGCTGTACGAAGAGTCGGTGCGACGTCTGGTGCAGATCGAGCAGGCCAATCGTCAGGCGACGGTGCGCGCCTGGGAAGAGTACATGCGCGAGCAGCAGCAGGATGCGCTGAGCAGTCGCGCCGGTCATCCATCGGATGAAGATCTTTCGGCGCTGCGCAAAGCTGCCCTGGCGACCCGTCAGGCCGTCGTCGGCCAACTGACCGAGCGCGATACACTGCCGATCGCCGTGCCGATTCAGATCGGCGGCGCCGTCCTGGGCGCGGTCGAGTGGGAAATTCCGGCGGCGGATTTCAACGAGGGCAAGCTCGAACTGGCGAAGGAACTCTCCAACCGCCTTGCGCTCGGTCTGGAAAATGCGCGTCTGTTCCAGGAAAGTCGTCGCGCAGCCGAACGCGAGCGTATGGTCAATAACATCGCCGCGCGCCTGGCCGCACAGACGAACATCAGCGAAATCCTGCAGACGGCGGTGCGTGAAGTGGGACAAGCACTGAAGACGCCTCAGGTGAGCATCCGTTTGCACGGCGCCGACGGCATCGGCACCAATGGCAAGAGCAACGGCAATGGGAATGGCAACGGCAACGGATCTCATCCGACTCCTGGCGAGAAAAACTGAGATAGGCGAGTGGTGATTATGGTGCGTCAAGACACCCCTTACATTTCGCAATCACAACGTTTGCGCCAGCGCGCCGCCAATCGCATCATGCTGATCATGCTGGTCCTCTTCGGGCTGATCGGGCTTGTCGGTCTGTTGGTGGTGCGGGCGAATGCACTCGACAATCTTGAGCGCACTCACATCGAAGATTTACAGGTCGCCAGCCAGGACATTCGCGCACGATTGAATCAGACCTTCGACGATGTGCGCTTCCTGGCGGATAGCAGCACCGTGCGGACCTTCGCCGGAGCGACGACCAACGAACAGGCCATACAAACGGCGCAGTCCCTGCTGGCGCAGACATTCGCCACCACACTCGCGCGCAACCCTGTCGACTACCTCGCACTTCGTTACGTCGACCCGAACGGCACTGTCTGGATGGAAGTGCGCCAGGTCGACGGCACGCCCCAGATCAGCCCGGCAGCCGATACCCCATCTCAGGCCAATGATGCGGCCTTCGTCCAGGGCATGGAGACGCCGCTGAATGAGGTATCCACCAGCGAGTTACGCTTCCTGACCTACGCAGCAAGCGACGATCTGGTCGAGCCGCTGACGCCTTACATCCGCTTCACGGCGCCGACGAGCGCCGAAACCAGTTCGATGAACATCGCGGGCATGGTGCAGCTCGACGTGGCGCTGACTCAAATTCTCGACATCATCACCGCTGATGAGATGACGAACGGGATCGAAGGGCGTCGCCTCGTCCTGGTCGACGATCAGGGCAACCTGCTGGCCGACACGTCGCTGGCCGATTCGAACATCCTACGCCGTCTGGCGAACGGCTTTGGCGTGTCACTGGAATCGCAGTTCCCGATTGTGGCGAACACCCTCGGCACGGACAGCAGCATGAGCGCGCAGATCAGCGAAGGCCGGATGATTTCGGTGCTGCCGCTCGCCATCACCGGGCCGGATGGCAGGTCGTGGTCACTGCTGCTGCTGGACGACGTGAGCGAAACGCTCAACACCGCAATGACGACCGGCCTTCTGGTGCTGGTGGGCAGTATCATCTTTGGTGGCCTCGTCGGGGCATCGCTCCAGAGCGTCTTGCGTAGCAGCCTGCGCCCGCTCGACCAGACAAGCTCGCTGGCTATGCAGATCGCCAAGTCCAATATCGACTCCGTCCAGCAGGGCGGGGCGGAATTCTCAGGCAGTGAGACCGAAGACGAGATCACGCGGGCCTTCGATAAGCTGCGGCGACAGGTGCAAACCTTGAGCCGGGCGCTGGATATGCGCACAGAGCATTACCAGCACAACCTGGAGATCGCCGCGCGCATCAGCCGCGAAACGGCGATGCTGCACGACATCGACCTGCTGATCAACCGCACGCTTGACCTTATCTGCAACGAGTTTGGCTACTACCATGCCCAGGTGTTCCTGGTGGATGACGCGGGTATGAACGCCGTACTGCGCTACAGTCACGGCAGCGCCGGTGACATCCTGTTGGAGCAGGGGCATAAGCTGCCCGTCGGGTCTGAATCAGTCATCGGCCAGGTGACGGCGTTGGGCGAGGCGGTGATCGTCAACGACACCGGCAGCGCCGAGCGCGGGCCGCATCACTTCAACCCGCTGCTATCGACGACCCAGGCGGAAATGGCGCTGCCGTTGACGGTCGGCAGCCGTGCGATTGGCGCGCTCGACATCCAGAGCGAGACGCCGGACGCCTTCCGCGAAGATGAACTCCAGATTTTCCAACTGCTGGCCGACCAGCTCGCCATCGCAATCCAGAATGCGCGCCTGCTGATCGAAACGGAAGCGCGCGTCGAGCAAATCGACCGCCTCAACCAGCAGTTCATCCGCAGCGCATGGCAGCGAACGATGGAAAGCGGTGAGGTCGACGAGTCCTACCATTACGATCTGATGCAGGTGGCGCCTGGCAAGGCCAAAGAGACCGGCGAAATCCTGCGCGTGCCGCTCACGATCCGCGGCGTCGTCATCGGCGAGCTGGAAGCGGCGGCGGATCTCACCCACGGATTGACCGAAGGCGATGAAGCCTTCATGCGTGCCATCGCCGACCGCGTTGGTCTGGCGATTGAAAACGCGCGCTTGCTCGGCGAAACGCAGAACACGCTGGCCGAAACGTTCTCGCTCTACGAGCTCAGCCGCGCCTTGAGCGAGGCGACCAGCCTTGAGGATGTCATTCGTGCGACGATGGAAACCGTCGTCCCGGAAGCGACCGGCGGCCAGATTGGCATTTTCTCGGTCGACAAAAATGACATCACGCAGGTGCTGCTGGAGATCACGCAGGCGTGGACGCGGCGTGATTATGAGAACGCGATCGGCGCGGTGCTGCCGCTGAATGACGCATCGCTGCTGACGTCGATGACGCCCGACCAGGTGATCCTGGTGCAGGACGTGGCGCACGATCAGCGGCTGGATGCGGAACTGCGCGCATTGCTCGAAAACACCCTGGGCGCAAGAGCGGCGGTCCACATCCCGATCAACGTGCGCGGCAGCTTGCGCGGCGTCCTCACGCTCGGCTTCCCGACGGCGCGCACCTTCAGCCAGCGCGATGGCCGCCTGTTCGCGGCCTTGATCGACCAGGCAGGCGTCGCAATCGACAACCGCCTGCTGCTGATCCAGAACGAGATGGCGCTGGCGCAAATCGAGCGTCTGTATGACGGCAGCCGCGTGGTGAACATGGCGCGCTCGGTGCAGGACGTGCTGCGCGCAGCCGTCGTCACCAACAAAGACAGGCGCGTCCGCTTTGAACTGGCGCTGCTGGAAGGTGCCCTGGATGAGACTGGCTGGTCGACTCAGATGCGAATCGTCGCCCGCGGCCAGGATAACGATGTAGCTCCGGCGGATGACGTCTTCCCGCTGCACGTCGCCGAGGCATCGCAACTACGGCAGCGCGAGCCGCAGCCGCTGCGGACGGACGCACGGGTGCCCGGCGGCGACGATTTCGCGTCGCTCATGAGCAACCGTCATTATCAGACGGGCGTCGCGTTCCCGTTGTTCAACGTCAACCAACCGGTCGCGATCTTCTTCGCGGCCAGCGGAGAAGCGGTCGACTTTTCGTCCGAAGAGTTCGAAATCTACCGGGCGCTGACAGGCCAGATGAGCACGGTTCTGCAGAACCGACGCCTGCTGGAACAGACCGAGCGCGCGCTGGACGAAACACGCCGTCTCTACGAAGCGATCCGTGGGATTGCCGGTGCACAGGACGCGACCACCGTTTACGAAACCACCGCCGACCATCTGATCGCCGCGGCCAAGGATATGAGCCGGATGTCGATCCTGCTCGTCCCTGAGGGCAACGCCCAGGCCAGCCAGAGCCCAGTCGATTACGACTACATCTGGTCGCGCAATCCGCAGCCGGGTTCCGGCATTCAGATCGGGACACGTCTGAGCGACGCCCTGGTGGACTTCGGGCATCTATTCGACGAGATGGACAGCACGATTTACATCCGGAGCACGGAGACGGAACTCTCCGGCCAGGAGTCATTCGATGGGCTGCGCGAAGTGCTGGAACGCTCCGGCAGCCGCAGTGCCATGATCGTCAAGCTGCAGACGCGCCAGAACTGGCTCGGCGTGCTGCTGCTGGAAAGCGATCAGCCGGGGGCATTCTCGACCGGGTTCGCGCCATTCGCGCAGGCGATCGGCGACCAGGTTGCCACCGCCATCGACAGCTTGCAGTCGTTCGAAGAAGCGCAGTCACAGGCGCGCCGCGCGCTCGCGCTGGTGGAAGTGGGACAGCTTGCCAACCGGATCGGTGGCGAACTCGCGCCCAGCCTGCAAGAGGTGTTCCGCCGGGTGGCAGAAGCGGCCAATTACTCGAGCTGGCAACTGCTGCTCGTGGATGAAGAGGAGACGCGCCTCCAAGAACTGATCAGCCAGATCGGCCCGGAGCAGGGTGATGTCTTCCCGAATACGCACGATCTGCTGGCGGACAGCCAGCACTCGATTGTGGACGCGTATCATTCCGGCGCCCCGATCATCGTCAATCATCCGGTGGACTACTCGGCATTCCGCGACCTGAAACCGGAACAGCTCGTCAACCTGGGCAAGCACATTGTCGCGCCGGTCGTGCTCGGCCACGAGCGCTTTGGCGTGCTCATGGCAGGGCGACATGCGAACGAGGCATCACTGGCAGAACGCGATGAGCAGCTCGTCCTGACGCTGGCTGCGCAGGTGGCCGTCGCGCTGGAAAACCGGCGTCTGCTGCGCACAACCGAGTCGGAAAAAGAGCGCCTGGGCTTGATCCTGGAAACGCTGCCTGCGGGCGTCATGGTGCTCGATCCGCACACGCTGCGGCCCGTTCAGACGAATCAGCAGGCGGAAACGCTGCTTGGGCGTCCGATCGACCAGGAAACCGCCTTCACCATCGAAGACTTCAAACTTTATCGCACAGGCACAAATGCACTCTATCCCGCCGCTGAGATGCCCGTCTTCACCGCGCTCAGCAACCAACGGCAGGAATTCTGCGACGACATCACCGTCTATCACGACGACGGCGGCCAGATCGACCTGCTCGTGAACGCAGCGCCGATTCTGAACGAGCATGGGCAAATCGCGGCGATCGTGGTGGCCTTCCAGGACATCAGCACGCTGCGGACGCTGGAAAACACGCTGCAAGAAAACCTGCGCGAAACGATCATGCTCTATGAGACGACTCGCTCGCTCGCGGAAGCCGCCGAGATCGACGACGTGCTCGACCTGATGATGGTGCAATTGAGTATGCAGGAAGCCGCGGATGCCTACATCGTCATGCTCGACGATAACGCGACCATTCCTCGTGTCGTGCGCTCGTTGAGCGGTGTGGAAGGCGAATTCCCGCTGCCGCTCAATCTGCTCACCGTGCGGCGTCCGCTCTTTATCGGCGACGTCAACGACGAACTCCAGCTTGACGATGAAGCACTACGCACAGCCCTGGCAGATCAAGGCATGCGTGCGCTGATCGTCGAACCGCTGCGCGCTCAGTTCCGCGGCAGCACACCGCGCGGGTGGGCGGTGCTGACCTTCACCGAGCCGCAGGACTTCGCCATCGAGCGCGAACAATCACTCAACACGTTGATCGACAGCGTGGCCGTCACACTCGACAACCGCTATCTGTTCCAGAGCACGCAGGTCGCGCTCGATACGACCGCAGCGTTGTACACCGCCACCGCGGCGATCAACCGGACGCAGGATCTGAACGAACTCCAGACGGCGATCCAGGATGCCCTCCAGTGGCTGAAGTCGGATATCTACGCTGCCTACGTGCGCTCCGGTGATGCGCTGAATGCGCTCGTCAATGTCAATCTGGACGGTGGCGAAATCGACTTCGGGGCGCTGCTGGAAACGCATCAACCGATGACGTCGCTGTTCATCGAAGATCTGCCTGCCTTGAGTGCGCCACCGCCATTCGAGCAGGCGCTGGTCTCGCTTGGGACGCTGCGTACCCTGGCACTGGTGCCAATCCGCTTGCAGGCGCGCGCTGGTGGTTACCTGCTGGTCGCCTACCATCATCCGCGGGCATTCTCTGAAGGCGAAAAACGGTATCTCTCGGCCATCGCCGACGGCAGCTCGATCATGCTCGACAACCTGCTGCTGCTCGACCAGATCCAGGAGAGCTTGCAGGAAACCAGCGTGCTGTATCTTTCCAGCCGCGAATTGAGCGACGCGCTCAATGAAGAGGACATCGTCCAGGTCATCGTCAACCATCTGCTCGACCGGCCGGCCAACCAGGTGATCGTGTGCTCGTATGGCAACATCGCGGGCGAGGTCTCCGACGATGTCTTGCGCGTCGTCGCCCACTGGCAAGGCGAAACTGATAATGCCATCGACATCAAAGGCATCACCTTCGCGCCGGATACGTTCCCGGCCTGGCGCATAATCACCAACGAAGACTTGATGCTGATCGACAATGTCGACGAAGACGAACGGCTGACCGAGGCCGAGCGCATGGGTCTGCAAAGCCTGGGGCTGCAATCGGTCAGTGTGTTGCCGCTCAGCGGTCGCACGCAACGGCTGGGCGCAATCCTGATCGGCGACAATGTGCAGTTCAAGCACAGCGACCGCGAAGAACGTATTTATGGCTCCTTCGCCGAGCAAGCGTCGCTGCGTCTGGAAGCGTCCCGACTGCTGATTCAGACCGAGCGGCGCGCACGCCAGCTCACGACCTCGGCGCGCGTCGGCCAGCTCTCCAGCTCGCTGGAAGAATTGAGCAGCCTGCTGCCGACCATCGTGGAACTGATCAAAGAGGCGTTCGGTTACGACCATGCTCAGATCTTCCTGATGGACGAGGCCGAGCGCTTCGCGGTGCTGGCAGCCAGTACGGGCGAGGCCGGTCAACAACTGCTGGCGACCAATCACAGACTGGAGAAGGGTTCGCAATCGGTCATCGGCCAGGTGACGGCCACCGGCGAGCCGGTGCTGGCGCTGGATACGAGCGTGACAGGCGCTGTCCACCGCCCGAATCGCTATTTGCCGAACACGCGCGCAGAGATCGCGGTGCCGCTCGTCCTGAAAGGGCGCGTCGTCGGTGCCTTGGACGTGCAGTCGAACGTGGCGAACTACTTCACGCAGGACGACATCAGCGTGTTGACGACGCTGGCGGCGCAAATCAGCATCGCCATCGACAACGCGGCGCTCTACGAAGAATCCCAAGCGCGCGCGAAAGACATGTATTTCTTGTTCACGGTGGCGACGGCAGCGGCGGGCGCGGATACGCTCGACGAAACGATGCAGAACATCACGCTGGCGCTGCAGGAATTGCTCGAAGCGGCGGCGGTCAGCATCTACCTGCCGATCATCCTGACCGACGGCGAGACGACGATCACGGAACTGCGTCCGGTCGCCATCGCCGGTTCGGATATGCCGCTCTCCGAAATCTCGGAGATCCGCCTGGGGCGCGTCGACACTCTGCTGGGGCGCGCCGCCAGTGAACTGCGCCCGTACATCATCAGCAACGTGTCGGACGAGCAGGACTATATGCCGATCATCGGCGATGCGCAGTCGGCCATCATCGTGCCGCTGTCAGTCGGCAACCGTCTGATTAGCTTGCTGACGATGGAAAGCCGCGAAACGAACGCTTACGACGACGACACGCTGACACTGCTGTTGACTCTGTCCGGCACGCTGTCCGCCATCGTTCAAAGCCAGCAGCTGCTGGAAGAACTCCAGCGCACCAACGAGCAGTTGCTCGAGCTTGACCGGCTCAAGAGCGACTTCCTGGCCAACATGAGCCACGAGCTGCGCACGCCGCTCAACTCGATCATCGGCTTCAGCCGCGTGATCCTGAAGGGCATTGATGGGCCGCTGACGGAACTGCAGGAGCAAGACCTGACCACGATCTATAACAGCGGTCAGCACCTGCTCAACCTGATCAACGACATTCTGGATCAGGCGAAGATCGCCGCCGGCAAGATGGACCTGCAGAGCGATTACTTCGACATCAAGCCCGTGATCGAGAGCGTGCGCTCGATTGGTATTGGTCTGGTCAAGGACAAGCCGATCGACATCATCGTGCACATGGCGCCAGGGCTGCCCAAGGCATTTGGCGACGAATTCAGGACGCGGCAGGTGCTGCTCAACCTGGTTTCGAACGCGGCCAAGTTCACCAAAGAAGGCTCGATCACCATCAACACCTACACGCATGAGGATGAGAACGGTGAGGGGTTCGTCTGGGTGGAAGTGACCGACACCGGTATCGGCATCTCGGAAAGCGACCTGCCGCTGCTGTTTGAAGCGTTCCGCCAGATCGACTCGTCGCTGACCAAGACGCAGAGCGGTACCGGTCTCGGCCTGCCGATTGCCAAGTCGCTGGTCGAAATGCAGGGCGGGCAGATGACGGTCGAATCGCAGGTCAACGTCGGGTCGACCTTCACCATCACCATCCCGCTCACACCGCCTGTGCCGCAGCCAAAATCGACGCAGGAGATGCGCGCGGCGACCGGTGTCGATCCCAAGGGCGTCAACGGTTCGCAGCCGCCGACCTCTAAAGCGCCTGTGCCTGAGATCGAGGACGACGAGCCTGAAGAAGTCGAGCCGCCGCCCTCCCAGGAGACCGAAAAACAGCCCGTGCTGGCGAACCGGCCCAAGCCGATCTATGCCAAGCGGCAGGTGCTGCTGATCGAAGACAATCCCGACATGGTCGATCAGTTCCGACGCACGCTGCAGCGCGAAGGCTTCGACGTCTTCACCGCATCGATCGCGCTGGAGGCCCAGGCGATGGCCAGCGGCCTGCATCCGAGCCTGATCATTCTGGATGCCAACTTCGCTGGTGATAAGGGTTGGGATCTGCTGGAACATCTGCAGCAGAGGGACGACACAGCCGACATCCCGGTCATCATCGTCGCGCTGGAAGATCAAAGCAGCCGTGCGCTTGAGAAAGGCGCCTTCAAGTTCATCCGCAAGCCGTTCATGCCCGAAGTGCTGATGCAAGCGGCGAAAGACGCGGAGACCGAAGCCGAGCGCGACCGCATCCTGATCATCGACGATGAGCCGGACAGCGTCCGCCTGCTGCACAATCTGCTGGCAGACGCGGGCAAGTATCGGATATTCTATGCCGCGAACGGCGTCGAAGGCGTCTCCATGGTGGCGCGGCGGCGACCTGACCTCGTGATTGTGGATCTGCGGATGCCGGAAATGGATGGCTTCCAGGTGATCCAGGAGCTGCGAGGCAACCCGGAAACTGCCGAAATTCCGATCATGGTCGTCACGGGCGACACCCTGAATCAAACCGAAATGATGCAGCTCAGCGTGCTCAAGGTCATCTATAAGCCGGATCTCGACGCGCAGGGGCATCGCCAGTTTGTCGACACTGTAAAACAGCATCTGTCCACGACGAATGGAGAGCATTGAGCTTGATGCAGACACATTCAACCCGCCACATCGACCTGGAATGCCTGCACTGCAAAACGCGCGTTCCTCTCGACAAAAATGTGGCGGGCTGTCCAAACTGCGGCGAGAACATTCTCGAAGCGCGGTACGATCTTGACCTGATCAACGTCCAGGAATGGCAGGCAGCGCTCAAAGAGCGTCGCCATGGCGTCTGGCGTTATGCGGAAGTCCTGCCGATCTACGAGAAGCGCAACATCGTCAGCCTGGGCGAGGGCGGCACACCGCTGATCCGCTCACAAGCGCTGGCGAGTATGCTTGGCTTGAAGTATCTCTACATCAAAGATGAGCGCCAGGGGCCGACCAACAGCTTCAAAGATCGTCAGGCGACGGTCGCTATCTCAGCCATGCGCGAGATCGGCGTCGACGAGGTGGTCGTGGCGAGCACGGGCAACGTGGCGATTGCTTACGCCGCCTATGGCGCGCGCGCCGGGGTCAAATTGTGGGCCTTCTTCCCCAGCCTGACGCCCGGCCCGAAAATGCGCGAGGCGGCGCTCTACGGCGCGGAAGTGATCAAGATCAGCGGCAGCTACGATGAAACAAAAGAGATCGCTGCACGCTTCGCCAAGAACAAACATATCTTCCTCGACCGGGGCATCAAGAGCGTGGCCGCAATCGAGGCGATGAAGACGATTGCCTACGAGATCGCCGAAGATCTGGGCGAGGCGCTCGACGATGGCCAGCGCTGGCGCTCGCCGGATTGGTTCTTCCAGGGTGTGAGTGGCGGCATGGGGCCGATCGGTGTCGCCAAGGGCTTCCGCGAAATGCAGTCGATGGGCATTGTCGACAAGCTACCCGCGCTGGGTTTGATCCAGTCGACCGGCTGCGCGCCGATGGTCGACGCGTTCGTGCGCGGGCAGCGCATCGCCACGCCGGTGACCAATCCGCAGACGGTCATCGCGACGCTGGCGACCGGCAACCCCGGACGTTCCTACGAACTGCTCTACGACTATGTGCAGGAGAACGGCGGTGTCTTCGCCGATGCGACCGACGAAGAAGCCTTCGACGCCATCCGGCTGGTGGCGCGTCTGGAAGGCATTTCCGTTGAACCGGCGGCGGGCGTTATGTTCGCGGGCATGTTCAAGCTGGTGCAGCGCGGGGTCATCAGGCCGGATGAAGTGGTTGTGCTCAATTGCAGCGGCCATACGCTGCCGGTCGAACGCGAGATCCTGGGCGAGCAGTGGCAAAAGCAGGTCGAACTGCAACGCTCGAAGACGGTGCAACTGCCGGAAGACAAGCTGCTTTCGGCCCTCGATCACATCGAGTCGAGCATCCGGCGCATCCTGATCATCGAGGATAGCCCGGACGCCGCCCGCCTGATCAAGCGGCTGCTGGAAGCGCGCGGCCAGGATTACGACGTGCATCTGGCGCCGGATGGCCGTGCGGGCTTGCAGATGATGCTGGAGATCAAGCCAGATCTCGTCATCACCGACCTGATGATGCCGGACGTGGACGGCTTCGTCGTCATCGAGGCGATGAAGAGCGACGAAGTTCTGCAGCACGTGCCGATCGTCGTCATCACGGCGAAAGAACTGACCGCCAGTGACCGCGAACGCCTGAACGGCCAGGTCGAGATGCTGCTGCAGAAAGGCTCGTCAATTGACGACGACTTCATCGACAGCCTGATGAACAAGCTCGAATAGGCGAGGTAAAACACCGGAGTGAGGACGGGGCGCAACGTGGATTGCGCCCTTTCTATTTCTGGTGTTTCCGGGCGAATAGCGGTTTAATTTTGAATAGTGATGCGAAGTGAAAGGTTGATGGTCATGTCCGACCTTGCTTATTCACCCGCCGGTTTCTTACAACATATGTTGGGAGATGCCCTGCCACACGATTTGCCCCTGGATGCTTACGAGTCGTGGTGGGAAACGGAGGGAAGAGCCATTTCGGGAACCGTCGACCGCGCGGGCACGCCCTGGATCCGGCAGTATGATCGACAGGCGAACCGCGTGGACGAGCTGGTGTTCCCGGCGGGCTACCGAGACATGCTGCTGGAAGGGTACGGGAACGGCGTCATCTGGCGCGCGTTCGACCCGGCCAACGAGGGTCTGACGGCGGTCTATGCGCTGGGTTACATTGCGGGCTATTACGACACCGGTCTGTACTGCCCATACACCGTCTCGCTGGCGACGGCGGCGGCGGTCGCCAAATATGCGGCGCCGGAAGTGCGCGCACGTTATCTGCCGCGGATGCTGGCGCGTGATGCGTCGGTCTGGCAGGGGGCAACGTGGATGACGGAAGCGCGCGGCGGCAGTGACCTGGGCCGCGCCGTTGAGACGGTCGCTCAGCAGACGCGCGGCGGCTGGCGGCTGACCGGTGAAAAGTATTTTTGCAGCAATGCCAATGCGGAGCTGGCCGTCGTGGCCGCTCGCCCGGAAGGTGCGCCGCAGGGTGTGCGCGGGCTGGCGCTGTTCCTGGTGCCGCGCTACCGCGAAGATGGCAGCCTCAACGTTTATATTCGACGCCTGAAAGACAAGATTGCCACGCGTTCGGTGCCGACCGGCGAGGTCGAACTGCGCGATAGCGAGGCTTATTTGTTGGGCCAGCCGGAACACGGCATCTATTTGATTATGGAAGTGCTCAATCTGTCGCGCGTCGCCAACAACATCGGCAGCGTCAGCCTGATGCAGAGTGCGCTGGGACAGGCGCAAGCGTTCGCGTCCGAGCGGCAGGCGTTCGGCAAGCGCTTGATCGACCAGCCGCTCATGCGCAGGCAGTTCGAGGATAAGTGGCGCGGGCTGCGCGAGGCCTTTGCCCTGACCTGGGAATCCGTGCTGCTGGCGGACGCGACCTGGCGCGAAGTCGCGGGCGGCTATTCCGAGCGCTTTCACCTGTTCCGCATCCTGACGCATCTGGCGAAATACTGGACGGCGGAACAGGCTGTGCAGTACGCCAAATGGGCAATGGAGGTCAACGGTGGGCACGGCACGCTGGCGGAGTTCGGCGTCGAACGGCTGCTGCGTGAGGCGATGATCGCGGACATCTGGGAAGGGCCGCCGCATCGCCAGGCGCTTGACGGGCTGGAAGCGATGGAGCGCAAAGACGCGCACCGGCTGCTATTCGCCCATCTGGCGCCCTATGCCGACGCCAGGGCGCTGCAAGCCATGCAGGCGCACGTGGAAGCGCATCTGGCGCTGCCGCAGGATGAGAAAGAAGCGGGCGCGTTCGATCTGTTCGATACGCTCGCGCCGTTCGTTGCGACAGCGCTCGTGCGCAAGTACGAGGCTACAGAAATGCTGGCAGGTAGAAGCTGAGGAAGTGCAGCGGCCCGTCCTGCCCGGCGCTGATGTGCGCATGGGCATCCGGGCGCGCCAGCACGACGTCGTACTGCCCCAGGCTGGCGCTCAGGCGCCCGTTTTGCAGGCTGCCGCTGCCATCGGTCACGTAGAGAAACAGATCTTCGCCTGCGCGCGGTGGCTCTAGCTCGGCGCTGCCGCCGGGCGTGACGGTCGTCGCGGTCAGGCGCGCATCGACGTGGCTGTCCATCGGCGAGCCGCCGTCGATCAGATCGTAGATCGTCGCGCCATCCTGATAGCGAGCGGGCAGCGACTCTCTGCCGACCTGCTGGTAGTGCGGGTCCAGGTCGCGATAGGCCTGATCGGCGGCGAACCAGATCTGGATCACGCGCGTGGGCCGGTTGGTGCGATTCAGCTCCTGATGTTCGATCCAATCGCCGGAAAACATGCGCTGGAACTCCCCGGCATGGATGTCACCCTGCCCGCCGGTCGTATCCTCGTGATAGAGCGTGCCTTCGATCACCCAGGTGTAGATCTCCAGGCCGCGATGTGGATGCCACGTGAAGCCGTTGCGCGGCGCAATCTCCGTCATATGCGCGGTGATCATGCCGCTCAGGCGCTGCAAGGGGCTCCAACCGCCGACCGCGAAATGCGAATGCAGCCAGTGGATCGGGCGAACGTCCGGGAAGGTCTCGGCGGGGAAGTGCTGAAGATCTTCCCCATTCAGCAGTCTGCGATCGTAGACGGTTGGCTGGAACATCAATTCCTCTGGAAACTAGTAGGCCTTTGCGAACAGGGCGACCCGCTTCGCCTTGCGCCCGGTCAGGAAACTCTCGCCCTCGCCGCCCGGCTGTTCGAGCGGGTAGCAGCGGTGCGTCGCCTGTGTCTCGGCTTTGATACGCTTCTCGTTTTCGGGATCTTCCTCCCACCAGCCGCGCGCGAAGCCACCCGCCTCGACCACCTGCTTGAGTTCGTCGTAGGTGCTCACGTCGTGGATGTTGGCATCGCGGAAGGTCGTCGCCTGGGCGAGCAGGCCGTTGTGGATCTCGTCGAGCAGGGCACTGACCGAAGCGGCGAGCCCTTCCTGCGGCAGCGTGCGCTTGCCATCTCTGCCGGGCACGTCACGGCGCGCGGCGACGACGACGTTGTTCGCCACATCTTTGGGGCCAACCTCGAGCCGTACAGGGACGCCGCGCATTTCCCAATCGTTGAACTTGAAGCCGGGCGACAGATCCTCACGCTTGTCGATCCAGACGCGGATGCCCGCATCGACCAGGGCCTTCTTGATCGGCTCGATGGCGCCGAGGACGGCGCTGCGCTCGTCGTCGTTGCGGAAGATCGGCACGACGACCACCTGATAGGGCGCCAGCTTGGGCGGCAGACGCAGACCCTTTTCGTCGCCGTGGGCCATGATGACCGCGCCGACCATGCGCCAACTCAGGCCCCACGAGGTCGTCCAGCAATGCTGAAGCTGGTTGTTGCGGTCAAGGTACTGGATGTTGAAGGCTTTGGCGAAGTTCTGGCCCAGGTTGTGGCTGGTGCAGCTTTGCAGCGCGCGCTTGTCACCCATCATCGATTCGATGGTGTAAGTGCGCAGCGCCCCGGCGAAGCGCTCGCTATCGCTCTTAAGCCCCTTGATACCAGGGATGGCGGCCACGTTGTAGACGACGTCGTAGTAGACGTCGAGCATTTGCAGCGTCTCTTCTTCGGCTTCGGCCTCGGTCGCGTGCGCAGTGTGCCCCTCCTGCCACAAGAATTCGGCGGTGCGCAGGAACGGGCGCGTGCGCAGTTCCCAGCGAACGACGTTGCCCCACTGGTTCATCAGCACCGGCAGATCGCGATAGGACTGAATCCAGTTGGCGTAGGCCTCGCCGATGATGGTCTCGGAGGTCGGGCGGATGACGAGCGGCTCGGCCAGCTCTTCACCGCCACCGTGCGTGACGACCGCCAGCTCAGGGCTGAAGCCTTCGACGTGCTGGGCTTCGCGCTGGAGGTAGCTCATCGGGATGAAGAGCGGGAAGTAGGCGTTCTGATGCCCGGTGGCTTTGAAGCGGGTATCGAGCGCGTTCTTGATGCCTTCCCAGATTTCGTAGCCATACGGCTTGATGATGACACAGCCGCGCACCGGCGACGCTGCCGCCATGTCCGCGCGATAGACGATGTCGTTGTACCAGGCGGAAAAATCTTCTGCGATCGCAGGCAAAGGCTGATTAGACATAATTCCTCGTGATCGGTGTGCTGTGGCGTTCAGAACTCGGCTGATTATAGCGGACGCGGCAAAAACAGCGTGAGGGTCGAGTCCGCGCTCGAAACTGACGCGCTCAGTCGGTCTTTTCCTGGATGCCGAGGGCATAGATGGTCTTACGATCCCAACCAGATTCGGCGGCCAGCGCTTTGGCCGCATCCTTGAGCCGTTCGCCGTCTTCGAGGCGATCGCGCAGTGCCGCCAGCAAGCGTGCTTCGTCCCATACGTCCGGCTCGGTCGGCGGCGCGCCCGCGATCAGCAGGACGACTTCGCCGCGCGGCGTGTGCGACTCATAGTAGGCGAGGATTTCAGACAGTGGTGCGCGTGTGTATTCCTCGTGCAGCTTGGTCACTTCGCGGGCGACGCAGGCCGGGCGGTCGCCGAGGATCTCTTGGGCGAGGCGCAGCGTGTCGACGAGGCGATAGGGGCTTTCGTAGAGGATCAACGTGCGCGGCTCAGCCGATACCTCGGTCAGGAATGCGCGCAGTTCGTTGGGCTTGCGTGGCGGAAAGCCGAGGAAGACGAAACCGCCCGTCGTATCCAGGCCGCTTGCGACGAGCGCCGTGATCGCCGCCGAGGCGCCCGGCAGCGCCTCGACGCGAATGCCCGCGGCCAGCGCCGCCTGGATCAGTTCGTAGCCGGGGTCGCTGATGCCGGGCGTACCGGCATCAGAAATGAGGGCGACGTCGCCGCCCGCGAGCGCCGCGAAGATCGCATCCAGCTTCGAGAGCTTGTTGTGCTCGTGATAGCTGGTCATCGGCGTGTCGATCTCATAGTGCTGGAGCAGCACGCGCGAGGTGCGCGTGTCTTCGGCGGCGATCAGCCTGACCTCACGCAGCACGCGTAAGGCTCGCAGCGTGATATCCTCCAGGTTGCCGATGGGCGTTGGGACGACGTAAAGCGTGGGCATCAGCAGCGGTTCTCAGGCCTCGCCTTCGCCCTGGCGGCTGTTGTAGACGAGCGATCCGCTGGCTGCGAATTGCTTGTAAACCTGAACGGCCTCCTCGGTCAGGACGTTGTTGACCAGCTCGATGCCGCGCTTCTCAAGCTCCTGATCCCACTGCGGATGAACCGGCCCTTCGTCGAAGCCCGTGATCGACTCCAGCTCCGGGCCGCTGCCGGCGATGACGAGCGAGCGAACGCCCGACCACAGCACCGCGCCGTAGCACATGGCGCAAGGCCGCCAGTTGACGACCAGTTGGTAAAGCGGCATTCCCGGCCCACCCAGGTCATAGGTGCCAAGCTGCTTCTGCGCCAGCGAGAGCGTCGTAACCTCAGCGTGCGCGGAAGAGCAGATCGAATCGACCACACGGTTGACGCCGATGACGACGAGCTTGCCACTGTCTCGCTCAAAAACCCCGGCGGCGAATGGCCCACCCGTGCCGTGCTCAATATTGAGGCGGGAAAAGCGGATGACGGCGGCCATACGCTCCTCGAGCGAGGGCATAAACGCGGGCAGTTGTGCGTGCTCCTGCACCGCCCATTCCGGCAAGGCAATGGAAAAGTCTGTGATCATAGCGCACCTGATGTTGATGTAGGACGATTGAGGCGCTGGAATTATAACGAGTTCGGGGGTCAGGCAAAATAAACGCCGATCTCAGGGGAGATCGGCGTTCTGTATCAGACGAGGCGCACCCTCAGCCGCGCACGAGGCGGGGTAGATCGCGCAGTCTGGGCAGCCGCCCCGCGAGCAGGGTGTTGACGCGGAACATGCGCGAGGCCAGCCAGAGCGAGCCGAGCACGCTGATCGCCAGCAATCCAAGGCTGAGCGCAACCTGCCAGAAAGGCACATCCGTGACGACGAGGCGCATCGCCATGCCCAGCGGTGCCGTCAGCGGGAACAGGCTGAGCACCAACGGCAGCGGATCGTTGGGCGTCGTCGCGAAGATCGAGATGAAGTAGAACGGCAGCACGGCGGGCAGCGTGAAGACGATGGCATACTGCGGGCCCTCGCGCATCGAGTTCGAGATCGCGCCGACAATGCCATACAACCCGGCGAAGAAGGCGTAGCCAAGGATGAAGTAGAGCAGCAGCAGCGGCAGTAGATTATACGGAATCGTCAGGTTTGCCAGCGTCTGCAGAACCGGCAGGAAGCTCTGCAGCGCCTCGCGCCCGCTCAGCCAGCCGAGGAAGACGAACGTCCCTGTCCAGATGCTGACCTGGAGCAGCCCCAGGATGCCAAAGGCGAGGATCTTGCCCGTCAGCAGATCGAAGGGGCGCACCGTCGAGATGAGGATCTCGATCAGCCGCGACTCCTTCTCTTCAATCACGCTCTGGAGCAGATAGCCGTTGGTCATGAACAGACTGCCGAGCAGGATCAGACCGAAGACGTAGACGAAGATGAAGCGCGTATCGAAGGCCTCGTCAGACGACACCGAGGTATTGCGCCCGACGTCGATCTCGCGCAAGTTCGTGCCGTTGCTCAGGCGCTGGTAGATCTGCGGGTCGACGTCCTGAGCCAGGCTGCTGCGCAGCAGTTGCTCGATAGCATCGCTGTTGACCATGTTGATCGACAGGCGCGACATGACCTGGGTCACGTCGCCCGACTCCAGATAATCGGCGGGGATCAAGTAGTAGGTGTCGATGTCGCCCGCCGCAAGCGCCGCATCTGCCGCGGCTTCGTCATCATAGCGCGTGAACAACCCGCGCAGCTCGCCAGGATTGCTGAACAACCCGGTTTCGTCGATGTAGCCCGCATGCTGCACAGCGCGCAAGAATTCGCTCGGAATATTGGCGTTGAACGGATTCTGCGTGCGCTCCTGACCGCCACCATTACCGAAGAGCAACGGCAGAATGCTGCCGAGCACGAAGACCAGCACCGGAATGCCGAAGGTGGCAAACAGATAGCCCTTGCGACGCAGATTGCGTTTGAGTTCGTAGCTGAAGACTTTCCAGAGTCGCATGATTAGCCTGCACTTTCGCCGGTGGCTGTCGTTTGCATACGCGCGCCGGGTCGCAATGCCTGCATCAACATGCGCAGGCTCGGTCGTTTGCCGTACATGAGCAGCGACCAGCGGAAGATGCGCGCGGAAATCCAGACGACCAGCAGCGTCGCCGCAATCAGGAAGATGATGCTCAGCGCGATTTGCCAGAAGGGGATGGCGGTGAAGGCCGAGCGTAAGATCACCACCATCGGCGACGTGATCGGTATGAGCGTCAGCGCCACCGGGAGCGGCCCATTCGGGTCCTGGAAGAAGGTGGTGATGGCGAAGAACGGTATCGCGAAGACGAAGCCGAAGATACCCGCGATTTGGCGGCTCTCTTGCTCGCTGCCCGTCACCGCACCGATCCCGGCCATAATGGCGCCATAGAGGAAGTAGAAGAGCAGGAAGTACACCACCGAGATGACGACCAGATCCAGCGGGATGTCGACGCCGGAGAGGACGCCCGCATCACGATTGAAGGCGATGACCAGGCCACCCGCGACCAGCCAGACGGTGATCTGCACGAGGCCGAGCGCGCCCAGCCCGATGATCTTGCCCGCCAGCAGTTGGAACGGCGTGACGCTCGTGATCAGGATCTCCATGATGCGGTTGGCTTTTTCTTCGACCACGCTCGACATCAGGTAGCCGCTGGTCGCCTGGGTCACAGCCAGGAAGACGGTGACAAAGATGAACGGCGCAATGAAGACGCCCATGATCCCGTCGCCGCGAATCGTGCGCCCGTTATCCAGCGTCTTGACGGCCAGATCGACCGGATCGTTGATAAGCTCCGCGATTTCCGGATCGTCGATGCCCGCGCTCAGGTTGGCGGCCAGAAAGCTCTCGATGGCCGTGTCGATGTTGGGCGGTGCATCCGCGCTGTGATAGAAATCGACATTACCCGTCTGGATGTAATCCGGCAGGACGACGAAGTAGCCGGAGATCGACCCCGCTTGCAGATCAGCAGCCGCGGCGCTCTCGTCACTGTAGGCGGTGAAGTTGTCAGGCCGGTCAATCGCCTGGTCCAGCACGCCGGATTGATCGACATAGCCGATCGGTTCGGTAACGTCGCGCGTGAAGCTGTTGGCGAGCACGGAGAAGACGACGACCATGATGACGACGATCAAGAGCGGCAGACCGAATGCGGCCAGCAGAAACGAGCGGCGTCGAATGTGAGTCATGAATTCATGACGTGCGACCAACCACCACTTAGGCATGATTGCGCTCCCCTTCGACGACGCGAATGAAGATGTCGTTCAGGCTGGGCACGGCCAACTCGAACCGGCGCAGTTCGACCGAGTCGTCGTGCGCGATGGCTTCGAGCAGGTCATCCGGCGTCGTTTCATCCTGCATATAGAGCAGCGTGCCCTTGCGGCCATTGTGCATCTCCTGCACCTGCGTGACGCCGGGCAGATGAGCCCAATCACCGCTGCCTTCGACGACAACGGCGTGCTGCGCATACTGCTTACGCACGGCATCGACCTCACCGTAGAGGCTCTGGCGCCCGCGGTTGATCATGAGCAGGCGGTCAGCCAGTTCTTCGACCTGGTGCATCTGATGCGTGCTCATGACGACGGCATGACCGCGCTTCTTGAAGTCCAGCAGCAGGTCCTGGATCACGAGCGTGTTGACCGGGTCGAGGCCGGAGAACGGCTCATCGATGATGATCAGCGCAGGGTCGTGGAGCACGGTCACGGCGAACTGCACTTTCTGCTGCATGCCTTTGCTCAGCTCGCTGACCTTCTTGCGCGCATGTTCGCCCAGTTCCAGGTGTTCCAGCAGATCCATCGCCTTCTTGCGTGCCTCGGCGGCGTGCATCCCTTTGAGCTGGCCCATGTAGACCATCATGTCGATCACAGAGACGAGGCGATACAGCCCCCGCTCTTCCGGCAGGTAGCCGATGCGATTCTTGGTCTCGTCAGAAATCGGCCCGCCCAGGACGCGAATCTTGCCGCTGTCCGGCTTCAAGATGTCGAGGATCATGCGCAGAGTCGTGCTCTTGCCGGCGCCGTTGGGGCCGAGCAACGCGAAGACCTCGCCCTGGCGAACCTCGAATGAGAGGTCGTCCACCGCGCGGAAATCGCCGAAGCTCTTTGAAATGTGTTCGCAATCGATTGCGACCTGGTTTGACATCGAGTTCCTCCTCGTCTTTTTGGGCCGATTCAGTGCAATGTTAATGGTCACTTACGCGTTCTCGTTTTACACTGAAGACATAAGAAGAATAAACAACTTGGTGATTGCGCTGACCCAAAATTCAATGATATAGTGAAATTACAGTAGCATAGACGCAGAATTAAAACTTCACATCTTTCAGATTCAATCTTACGTTTTTAATAATCAATAGACACGAGTGCACAACCCATCTTCTAAGAGGGATGGCAGGTTGAGAGGGAGACGATGAAAAGGCAGATCCTGGTCGTTGACGACGAAATCGGTGCCCTGACGCTGATCGGCATCATGCTGGAACGTGGCGGCTTCAACGTGCTGAAGGCACGCGATGCAACGTCGGCGCTGGCACAATTGGACGAAAGCACGCCGGAACTGATCATCCTCGACGTGATGATGCCCGGCATGGACGGCATCGAGTTGTGCGGTGTGATCCGCCAGCGCGAAGCGACGGCCAAGACGCCGATCATCATCCTCTCTGCTCGTGGCGACGCCGATGCCATCATTCGTGGCATCGAAGCCGGGGCCAATGACTACCTGCTGAAACCCATTCTGCATCATGATCTTGTTTCGAAGATTCGGACTATGCTCGGACAGCCAATGGTCTCCGCATAAAGTCCCTATGAGGTATTTACGCAGAAATACACGCCCAGGTTTCAGAACTGCCTGACACGAACCGCCCGCTTGAATGGGCGGTTTTGCTTTAGCGTATCCTCGCCCATCACGACGATTTATCAAGCAGTTTGCGCACTTCGTCAGGCGTCGTCACCGGCATCTGGCAGGTGAAATGGCGGCAGACGTAGACGGTCGGCAGGCCGTCTTTTTGCGTCCGAAAGCTGAGCAGTGGGACGTCCGACTCACCAGGGACGTCCTCCCCCGACAGCGCGACGATCAGACCCGGACGGTACGGCTGGTAGACCACGTCGGCCAATGCACGCGTGCGCTCGTCCGTCGGCTGCCCGACGATGGCTACTTCGTCGATGCCCCGCACGAGCAGATCGAGCGCGTTCAAGCCCTCGCCGAACGCCTGCGGATACTGGCGCATGGCCCCGGCCAGCGGCGCCAGCGCTTTACGTGCGGCCTCGTCGTAACGGGCATCGCCGGTGTAGGCGGCCAGTCGCGCCAGGCACTTCGCCATCATGGCGTTACCGCTTGGCGTGGCATTGTCTTGCAGGCTGCGCGGGCGCGCGATCAACGGCTCGTGCGTATCGCCCGTGTCGTAGAAGCCGCCGTCATCCGCCGAGAAGCGCGCCAGAACTTCATCGGCGAGACGGCGCGCCTCGGCAAACCAGCGCAGGTCGAAGGTCGTCTGGTAAAGCTCGATCAAGCCGTCAATCAGGTTGGCGTAGTCTTCCAGAAAGGCTGTGATCTTCGCCCGGCCATCTTTCCAGGTGCGCAGGAGCTGCCCGTCTTGCTGAAGCTGATCGAGCAGGAATTCGGCGCTGCGGATGGCGGCGTCACGATAGCCGCGATCCTTGAAGACGCGTGCCCCTTCCGCCAGGCTCGCCAGCATCATGCCGTTCCAGGCGGTCACGATCTTGTCGTCAAGGCCGGGATGCACACGGTGCGTGCGATGCGCGTAGAGCGTGTCTTTAATGGCGGCCAGCTTGTCCTGGAGCGCCTCGACCGACAGGCCGAGACGCTGCGCGGCGACGTCGTCGTCGTTGGGCACATGCAAAATGTTGTGACCTTCGAAATTGCCACGACCTATCACGCCCCAATACTCGATGGCGATAGGCGCGTCATCGCCGAGCAGACCTTGCAAATCTTCCTTGCGCCAGACGAAGAATTTACCTTCTTCGCCCTCGCTATCAGCGTCGGTGGTGCTGTAGAAACCGCCTTCGGGCGCAGTCATCTCGCGCAGGACGTAGTCGTAGACTTCGACGGCGATGCGGCGAAAGAACGAATCGCCGGTCACCTGCCACGCGTGGAGATACAGACGGCTCAACTGTGCATTGTCGTAGAGCATCTTCTCGAAGTGCGGCACCAGCCAGATCGCATCGACGCTGTAGCGATGAAAGCCGCCGCCAAGCTGATCGTAGATGCCGCCGCGCGCCATCTTGCGCAGCGTCAGCGTGACCATCTTGAGCGCTTCCTCCGCACCCGTGCGTGCATAGCAGCGCAGCAGGTATTCGAGATTCATCGGATTGGGGAACTTGGGCGCGCCGCCGAAGCCGCCATTCTCATTGTCAAAATTGCGCCCCATGCCCGCGCAAGCGATCTCCAGCAGATCGGTGTCGAGCGCGTCGGCGCTGGCCGCGAACGCCTCGCGCTGGAGGGCACTGGTCAATTCGCCCGCCTGGCTCTCGACGCCTTCGCGCCGGTGGTCGTAGGCATCGATCACGGCGAGCAGCACCTGCCTGAAGGCGGGCATGCCATGGCGCGGATCCGGAGGAAAATAGGTGCCGCCGTAGAACGGGCGCCCATCCGGCAGCAGAAAGACGGTCATCGGCCAGCCGCCGTGCCCGCCGGTCATCGCCTGCACCGCCTGCATGTAAATGTCGTCGAGGTCGGGGCGTTCTTCGCGGTCGACCTTGATGTTGACGTAGTGGCGGTTCATGATCTCGGCCGTGGCTTCGTCTTCAAAGCTCTCGTGCGCCATCACGTGGCACCAATGGCAGGCGCTGTAGCCGATGCTGAGCAGGATCGGCTTGTCCTCGGCTTTGGCTCTGGCCAGCGCTTCCTCGCCCCAGGGGTACCAATCGACCGGATTGTCTTTATGTTGCAGCAGATACGGGCTGGTTTCGTTCGCCAGATGGTTCATGACCGCTCTTCAGGTCTGTGTTGCATGTCAGACTAGACTGCCATCAAGGGCGCGAAAAGGCAACCCACAGCCGAAATGGCGCTCAGCTGAACAGGAACTCCGTGCCCCGCATTTCCATCGGCTGCGCGAAGATCTGGATGGCGATGAAGACGAGGATGAGCAGCAGCAGCATCCACGGCAACTGGCCGATGAAACCACGCCGCCCATAGAGGCGCAGTGCTGCGCGCTGCGTCAGCCAGGCGCTCCAGGCCAGGCCGCCGAGCAGCACGATCACCTGCAGCAAGCCGATCGCCTCCACGCTCAGGCCGCCGGAGAACTGCTCCCAGGCGCCGGGCAGGCCGAGGAATTCCTGCGCAATCGGGATGACCGAGAACGGCGCGATCAGGAAGTGGAAGCTGTAATGCGCGAACCAGATGCCAAAGCCGAGCGGCACGAAGGTGGGCGCAAAGGCGGCCACGGTCGCTCGCAGCGAGTATTTCTTGCGTGTATCGGTGAGCAGGCGGCTCAACTGCGCGGCCAGGCCGGCCGCAAGCGCCGGGAGCAGCAAATTGCCGACGACGAAGATGAGCAGCAGCACGAGCAATTCACTGCGCAAACCGGCGACCTCGACCAGCCAGCGCTGCAGCTCGTAGACGGGCGGCACCATGGCGAAGGCATTGGTCAGGCCGATGAAGGTGAGCATGACCGGCAGCAGCGAGATATCCCAGCGTTGGGGCCACGCGCCCGGCCGAGCCAACTCGCGACCGGGTGTGCGTGCCATCAGGCCGATGTTGGCGTGCGGGCAGGCGCGGACGCAATCCAGGCAAAAGGTGCAGTCGAGATTGCTGCTGATTTGCGGGGCGAACAGCAGCGTGCCGCAGCCGAGCGTACCTTGCGGACCATCGGTGACCGTCTTCGCAACCGTGTCGCCCGTCCCGGCGATCGGGATGGTGTCGACGCGGATGACAGGTTCAGGCGCGTAGCTGCCGTTGACGCACTCCTTGCCGCCGCACGAGGCGCAGACATCGGCATTCTTGACGCCGATCTGCGTTGGCGACAGGGTGGCGTAGACAAAGTTGAACGTCCCCAACGGACAGACATACTTGCAGAACGCCGACTCGGTGAAGACGGCTTCGAGCACGAACGAAGCCACGAAATAGGCGATGGCGACCCAGGCGGTCAGCACCGGACTCGCCCATAAATCGAGCCACTCATAAATGAAGAACAGGCCGAACAGGCTGGCGATGGCAAGCCATTTATTGCGCAAAAGAAGAGGGAAGCGTCGTCCGCGGATGCTCAGACGCCTGGCGAGCGTGCGTGGCATTGTGAACGGACAGCCCATACAAAAGAGATTGCCAACCAGCAGCAGCGCGACCACGACCAGGCCGCGATACTGCACCCAGGGCGTCACCGTCGCCAGATTGCGCGCGGCTTCCGGCGGGCCGGTCAATCCGTCAAGGATCACGGCGATGGCGATGATCGCCAGCGGGATCTGGAAGGTGAGCCGCCCCCATCGACTGCGAAGGAGCCGACCGATCACCGGCAGGCGCAGCAAATCGAAGGCGGTATTCGGGCGGTAGGTGGCGGGGCTACGCGTGGTCATGGGTCACCCACGAGCAAACGGCGCCCGCAGTGCGCCCGTATCGAGCGCCACGGTGTAATCGAAGCGGCGGCGCGCGACGGTGCCATCCGGCAGCGTGACTTCGACATCGACGATCCAGTCGCCACCCATCGTCCATTCGAAGGGAATGCGATAGACGCCGGTTTCGCCGCTTTCGACTTCGCGCAGGACAGGGCGCATCCCGGCGTGATTCATGTCACCGCGCACGTTGATGTGCGCATCGTCAACGGGCTCGCCCTGTGCATTCATAACCGTCACCACCAGTTCGGCGTCGCCGATTTGTGGCGGATCTGGATCGAGTTGGACGGTGATGTCCAGGTTGTCGGTGAGCGTTTCGACAGGCGGCGTGTTGCGGCAGCCGCCCAACAGCAGCGCAAGCAAACTCAGGAGCAGTATGACCCTTGGAACGTGTGGAATCATCACGGGTTCTTGGCGCTTCTACGTGTATGATGTCAACCCCATCCTAAGCGCGTTCGCTGGCCCCGGCAAGGCTCAGCCGCCGCCGAGGCCCAAACCGCCGATGAGGCCACCTGTCAGATCATCCACAATACCGATAACACTCCCCACCACGCCTTCGACTGTGGGCGGTGGTGGATCGGTGGGCGGCGCGGGAACAGCCGTTGGCGGTTCAGTCGCTGGTTCGACGGACGGTGGTGGCGGATCGGTGGGTGGTACTGCCGTCGGCGGCGGCGGATCCGTCGGTGGCACCGCTGTCGGCGGCGGCGGATCCGTCGGTGGTACCGCCGTTGGTGGTGGCGGATCGGTGGGTGGTACTGCCGTCGGCGGCACGGCCGTGGGCGGCACCGCTGTTGGCGGTACGTCCGTCGGCGGCACGGGTGTGTTCGTCGGTGGCGGCACCGGTGTATTCGTCGGTGGCGGCACCGGTGTATTCGTCGGTGGTGGCAGCGGCGTGTTCGTCGGTACCGGCGTGTTGGTGGGTACCGGCGTGTTCGTCGGTACCGGCGTGTTCGTCGGTACTGGCGTGTTGGTGGGCGACGGCACCGGTGTATCTGTTGGCCGTGGCGTATTGGTCGGACGCGGTGTGTTCGTTGGCCGTGGCGTATTGGTCGGACGTGGTGTATTCGTCGGCCTGGGCGTGTTCGTCGGCACTGGTGTATTCGTTGACGTCGGCACCGGCGTATTGGTCGGACGTGGCGTATTCGTCGGACGCGGTGTATTGGTTGGACGCGGCGTATTCGTCGGAACAGGCGTGTTGGTTGGGCGCGGCGTGGCCGTCGGCACCGGTGTGCTGGTCGGGGCCGGCGAACTCGTCGGCGGGATGAAGGTCGGCTGTGGCGTATCCGCTGGCTGCGGCGTGGCCGTCGCATCCACGTTCGAGTCACCCTGGTCGCTGGCAGCGCCGCGGATGTTGATCGGCGCAGCGCCGTAGCAGATGACCGCGCTCACGGTCACGTCACCCAGCCCGCCGTTGGAATCTTCACGTCCTGTATGTCTGAGCACGATCTGGTGCGTCCCGGCGAACTGGACACCCGCGCTGACCTCAAACGACTGCCACTGGTTCTCACCGTGATCCGAGATCGTCTGGATCTCGACCTGGTCGACGATGACGTCGAATTCTTCATTGTCTTCCGCCGCGCACTGATTACCGCTGTATGGGCAGCCGAGATCCGGATGGCCGACCATCGAGGCGACCTGGACGGTGACGAGCGCCGGGCCGCGCAGGGCAATCCAGGCGCTGACGGGGTCACTATCCGGCGTCAGGACGGTCTGCGGAATCTGCGCCAATTGCACAGTATTCTCCGGGCAAACGGGCGACAGCGGCTCGTAGGCGTAATCAAAGAAGTTGGTCATCAACCCGCCGCCAGTAGCGTTGGCCACCACATCGATGCGCACGCCCGAATTGTTGAACTCCCACGGTTCGCCCGGATCGACTTCCTTGACGATGTACATGCCGGGGATCAGGTTTTCCCACATCAGCACGCCGCCGTTGCCGCCGATCGGCTGGCAGTCGGGCTCAACTGGGTAGGACGGGCCGCTCAAGCAGAGTTTGAAGACACGATCCGGGTTCGGCTCGATCGTGTTCCAGTTGACGACCTTGATGACCGCGACGTTACCGGTGGTCGGCAGCGGCGGGGCGACATCGACCGTCACCGTCGCCGTGTCTTCGCCGCCGCGTGCATCCATAATCGTGTAGGTGAAGGTATCCAGGCCGCTGAAGCCGCTATTGGGTGCATAGACAATGACGCCATTGCCGATGTGTATCGCTGTCCCGTTCTGCGGCGCGCTGATGTCGACCAACGAGAAGTCGTCGCCATCGGGATCGCTATCGTTGAGCAGGACGCTGATGGCCGTGCTGGTCGCCGCGCCGGTCGCCACCTGATCATCCACCGCAACCGGATCGACGTTTGGCGGCGGCAGCACTTCGACGGTGACGCGTGCGCTCGCCTCGGCCTCTTCCGCGTCGGCGATGGTGTAGGCGAAGCTGATGATGCCCAGGAAGTCCTGCGGCGGCGTGAACGTGATGGTGCCGTCCGGGTTGGCCTGCGTGGTGCCTTCGCCTGCGCCCAGCGCTTCGACGCTGACGAGGGTCAGCGGATCGCCGTCGGCATCCGTATCGTTGGCAAGCACCGCAATCGTGACCGGGATATTGACGGTGGTCGAGCTGCGATCGGAGATGGCCTGCGGCGGCGTGTTGGGCGGCGGCACGACGGTGACATCGACCGAGGCCGTGCTGACACCACCGTTCGCATCGGCGACGGTGTAGGTGAAGCTGTCCTCGCCGGTGAAGTCGAGCGGTGGCGTATAAAGGATGACTCCGTCATCGAGCGCCGCGCTGCCGTGGGTCGGCTCGCTAATCGTCGAGATATTGATGTCGCCATCTTCCGGATCGCGGTCGTTGGCGAGCACGTCGATGCGCACTGGCGTATCGCGCAGGGTTTCCACGCTGTCGTTGACGGCGATCGGCGGTTCGTTGGTCGGCGTCGCTACGACGATGGTGATATTGGCGCTGTCGCTGCCACCCTTGCCATCGTTGATGGTGTAGACCATGGTGTCCACACCCTGGAAGCCGACGGATGGCGTATACGTGATGCTGTCGTCATCGTTGACCCTGGCTGAGCCATTGGTCGGCTGCGACAGAGTCACAATCGTGAGGTCGTCGCCGTCCTCGTCGCTGTCGTTCGCCAGCGGTTCGATGCGCACCGGGCCGAGCATGGTGACTTCGACGCGGTCATTGACGGCCTGCGGCGCGGTGTTGGGCGCAGCACCGACGATGACGACCACGAGCGCTGAGTCACTCGCACCGTCGCCATCTTCAATCGTGTAGCTGAAGGTGTCCGCGCCGATGAAGATCGGGTTCGGCGTGTAGGTGATAATGCCATCTTCACCGAGTTCGGCGCGTCCGCTCAAGGCAGGGGTGATGCTGGTGATGGTGAGCTCATCGCCGTTAGGATCGCTGTCGTTGGCGAGCATGTCAATATCGACCGCTGTGCTCTCGGTCGTGGAGACCGTATCGTCAAAGGCCGACGGCGGCTGGTTGGGCGGACGTTCCACCGTGATGACGATAGTCGCTTCGTCGCCCGCCCCGCGTCCATCGTCAATCGTGTAGGTGAACCGGTCGACGCCGACGAAATCCGCGTCAGGCGTATAGGTGACGGTGCCATTCTCGTTGCGGACGGCGCTGCCGTGCGCAGGGCTGCCGATCGACGCGATACTCAGCGTGTCATCATCCGGGTCGCTGTCGTTGGTGAGCACATCCACGGTCACAGCGACGCTCATGAGCGTGTCGGCGCTGTCGTCCTCGGCGACCGGCGGCTGATTGGGCGGCGGCAGCACGCGTACGGTGACGCGGGCAGTGTCGCTCTCGCCTTTATCATCCTCGATGGTGTAGACGAAGATATCGACGCCGGTGAAGCCCTCGCGCGGGGTGTAGGTGATCGTGTCATCGTCGCCGACGACCGCTTCGCCCGAATCCGGTGGGTCGAACACCGTCAGCGTGAGCGGATCGCCTTCCGGATCGCTGTCATTGGCGAGCACGTCGATCTCGACCGGCGTATCCATGAGCGTCTCAGCCGTCTCCGGGCGTGCGACCGGCGGCTGATTGGGCGGCGGTTGCACGTCGATGATGACGGTGGTGCTGTCCGCGCCATCGCGTCCATCCGCAATGTCGTAGGTGAAGGTCGCTTCGCCGACGAAATCCGCGTCAGGGATGAAGGTGATCGTGCCATCCGGGTTGGTGGCGATGCTGCCATCTTCCGGGTCGGTGGCGTTGACCAGCGTCAGCGGATCGTCATCGGGATCGGAGTCATTAGCGAGGATGTCGATCGTCACCGGCGTCCCGGCAATCGTCTCCGCATGATCCGGCATGGCGACCGGCGGCTGATTGGGCGGCTCCGTGACTTCGATGGAAACCGCTGCGGAAGCGCTGCCGCCCTTGCCATCGCTGACGGTGTAAGTGAACGAGTCTTTGCCGACGAACCCTTCTTCGGGCGTATACAGGAAGATGCCTTCGCCCGTGCTCGCCAGCGAACCATGCTCCGGCGTGCCCACTTCCGTCACCAGCAGGGCATTTGCGTCCGGGTCGGCGTCGTTCGCCAGCACGGCGATATTGATCGGCGTTTCGAATGACGTTGTCACCGCATCGTCGGCGGCAACCGGCGGCTGATTCGGCGGCGGCTGCACGACGACAATCACGGTCGAGGTTGACGTGCCGCCTTTGCCATCGACAGCGGTATAAGAGAAGCGATCCGTGCCGGAGAAGCCGTCGGCAGGTGTATAGACGACGACACCGCCGGGCTGAGGCGTCGCCACACCGTTACCCGGTGCATCAGGCGTGACGCCGAGTGTGTCACCATCGGGATCGCTGTCGTTGGCGAGCACGTCGATGACGACCGGTGTTCCGGCGACCGTCGAAGCGGTATCGTCGTGCGTGACGGGCGTGTTGTTGACAATGCCTGCGCACGAGCTGTCCAGATTGTCGCTCGTCAGCCAGGGCAGATAGTTGGTGTTGCGCGTGACCGAATCGCCGCTGCCTTCCGCCTCGCCGGACGGGCCATCGGCCGCGCCCCACCAGTTGCAGCTCACGTCCATGACGCGCTCGGTCGGGTTTTCGACGCCTGCCTCGTTGCCGGCGATGATGTTGTACGAGCCGTTCACGAGCGGGGCGATACTGTCCGCTTCGTTCTCATCCTGGAGCGCGATGCCCGTTTGCGTGCCGGTGATGGTGTTACGGGTGAGGGTCGCCGCCGTATCGCCGAGAATGCCATACAGCAGTCCATCGAACGAGATGGCGTAGATCCCGTAGATGCCGCCCGTGATCGTATTCCCGCTGAGGGTGGCCACGCCTTCGTCGACCAGGACGCCGATGTAGCGGTTGTTGCGCAGCGTATTGTCGCTGATCATCACGTCCGGGCTGAGGCTATAGATGCCGATGTCGCTCTCAGTGATGACGTTGCCGCTGATGAGTGAGTTGCTGCCGCTGTTGAAGAGCAGGATGCCGCTGGCGGCAAACTGGCTGGCCGGATCGCTGCCGCAGGTGGCGTTATCGCAGCGCAGGTCACGGATGACATTGTTGCGCACCAGGGCATTGGCGCCGACGGAAATCTGGATGCCGTTCTGAGGCAAGGCCGGGATATTGCCTGCGCCGACAATGGTGCTTTCTTCGATTGACGCCTGCGAGCCTTCGTTACTGATGACGATGGCCGCCTTCTGGAAGCCGCTGAAGGTCGAGCGGTTGATGTTGGCGCTGCCGCTGGTGCCTTCGCCGTACTCGCCGACGCGCACGCCGATACCGGTCGCGCACGAGGTCAGATCTGCGCCCGCTCCGGTCGGGTAAACGTCGCGGACGATAGCATCGGACAGCGTGAGTTGGGCTTCCTGATGCACGTAAATGCCGCTGACGTTGTCTTCGCAGCGGCTGGCGGCGATCGGCCCGGCGATGGATAGGCCGGACAACGAGGTGACGGCACCCGCACGCACCGTGATGATGCTGCGCACCGAGGTCGCGCCCGGCGGCACCGGCAGGGAATTCTGCAATGTCTCCGGCGCCTGGATGACGACGTCGGCGTTGTCTTCACTGCTCAGGGCGACGTTCTTATCAATGAAGAGCTGCTCGACGTACTCGCCCGCAGCGATCATGATTTCGCCATCTGGCTCGACCACGTCTAGCGCGGCCTGGATGGTTTGTTTGGCTTGATCGGGGGATGCCCCGCTATTGGCGTCATCGCCAGCCGCGGCATCAACGTAACAGACACTCGTACACTGGGGTGTTTGGGCAAAAGTAGGCGAGATCAAGAACAACCCGCTCACAAGTGCCAAAGTGAGGGGAAGCAAGAGTAAAGTAAGGCGGTTTTGGCGCCGAGATGTCCGTATAGCGTTAAGCATTCAAATGCGAAACTAACCTAACCCTTCGCACAAACAAATCTTGAACGAAATTACCATACAAAGGCCTAAAAAACATATATTTTAAAGAGCCGCTCAAGTTTCAACTTGTCGGCAGTGATGCTTTTGGCTAGACTCACGCCCATTCCGCTTCCCACTGGTGAATTTCCCTTGATCAGGCAACCAACCACGACGACGCTGCGCTGTGAAATCGATGCAAGCGGCATTGCCGTCATGACCATCGCAAGGCCGCAGCGGCGTAATGCGCTCGATACTGCCACCATGACGCAGATGGCGGCGACCATCGACGCACTGGCGCAGGACAGCGCCGTGCGCGCTCTGATCGTCACGGGCGAAGGCCAGGATGCCTTTTGCAGCGGCGGCGACCTCGACGACCTCAGCCATCGGCTGTCTGTTGAAGACGCGGCACAGATGACTGCGTTGATGGGTAACGCGCTGCTGGCCCTGGAGCGCCTGCCATTTCCCGTCATCGCTGCCATCAACGGTTATGCCCTGGGCGGCGGCAGTGAACTGGCACTCGCCTGCGACGTGCGCGTGATCGACCAGACGGCGCGGCTCGGCTTCATCCACCTGCGCCGTGGGCTGATCCCTGGCTGGGGCGGTGGACAGCGGCTGCTGAGAACGGTGGGCTATGCGCGCGCCTTCGAACTGCTGATGCGCGCTCAGCCACTCGACGCCGACGAGATCGCGAAGCTTGGGCTGGCGATGACCATCATGCCGCCCGGCGAGGCGCTGGACGGCGCGCTGGCGCTGGCGCAGCGCATCGCGTCCCTGGATCAGGCGGCGGTGATCGCGGCCAAGGCGATGCTTCAGGCAGGGCTGAACCAACCTTACGAAGCAGCGCTCGCCCGCGAGCGTGCGTTGTTCCCAGCACTGTGGACGGGCGAGACGCATCAGGCTGCCATGCGAGCCTTCGTCGAGCGAGAAAACGGAAACTAAGGAAGCGCCATGTCCGGCTTTTATGCGTTGATCGCTCGCTACTACGATTCCGAACACGACGACAAAACGGAAGATTTCGACTTCTACCGCGAGCTGGCGGAGGAGACCGGCGGGCCGCTCCTGATCGTCGGCGCGGGCACCGGGCGGATTCTGCTCAATCTGGCACAGGCTGGGTATGAGGTCGACGGCATCGAGCAGGAGAACGCTATGCTCGAACGCGCCATGCGCCATCGCGATGCCGCGGCGAAGGACATCCAGCAGCGCGTGCGCTTCCTGCGCGGTGATGCACTGACGATCGCGCTCGAGCGGCAGTATCAGATGGTCGCTATTCCTTATAATACGCTGATGCATTTCCATAGTCTGGACGCGCATCTCGGCCTGCTGCAACGCTGCCGCAAGTGGCTCGCGCCCGGCGGTGTGCTCGCCATCGATCTGCCCAACGCAGGCGATGCCTTCGCCGCCCAGGATACGGGCGCGGTGGTGCTCGAACGGTCGTTCCTGGATCAGGAGACCGGTCACCTAGTCATGCAGCAGTCGGTCAGCGAGCTGGATCGCACGCAGCAATTGATGCACGTGACCTGGATCTACGACGAGGTCGCGGCGGATCATACGGTCAAGCGCACGGTCGCCCCGGTGATCAACCGCTTCTTCTTTTATAGTGAGATGCGCCTGCTGCTCGAAAGAGCGGGCTTCGAAGCGATTGAGGTCTACGGCGACCTCGATTACAGCGACTATGCCGACGGCTGCCCGCGCATGGTCATCCTGGCAAAATAAAGGTCTGGTGCATTTTGACTTGATCTATCATTTGTGATATTCTGTACAAAGTGAACGTCCAGCGATCAAACGCGCTATAAAACAAATAAATCCTTGTTGAAATCACGTTAGAAGCGTTATCATGTGCGCCTGTTTGACGCAATAGACGTATCGCCACCTGAAAAAGCTTGGATGGCTGCGATCGTTCGTTTGGACTGCCTCTTGAGTGGCGGTCTTCTTCTCAAGGAGGGTTCAGGAGTATGGCGAGCGCGGTAACGGCTGCCGAAACAAAAGCCAAGGCGGTATCGACGGAACGTGCGGCTGAAGTGCAGGTTGACCTCCCCAGCCGGCGTGAGTTCTTGTATTACATCTGGGGCGCGTCACTGCTTCTCCTCCTGGGCGAAGCCGGTGCCGGTTTGATCTGGTTTGCGCTGCCACGCTTCAAAGAAGGCACGTTCGGCGGTGTCTTCAACTTCCCGCCCGACCGTGTGCCCGTGGTCGACACCGCGCCGGTGAGCGTCCCTGAAGGACGTTTCCACGTGGTCAATCTCGACCAGGGTTTGAACGTGCTGTACGCGGTGTGTACACATCTCGGCTGCCTGCCGAAATGGAACGAACAGGAAGATCGCTTCTTGTGCCCGTGCCACGGTTCGCAATATGCGCTGTCCGGCCTCTATCTCGCCGGGCCTGCGCCGCGCAGCCTGGATCGGTTCGAGACGACTGTTTACTTCACCGATGGCACCAGTGAGACCAGCGACAGCGTAGGCGATCCCATTCCACTCAATGGCAAAACCATCGACCGTATTGAGATCAATACGGGCAAGCGAATCAAGCGCACCGGTCGAAATTAACCAGGGTTATTGACGTTCCCCAGAGAACGCGTAGAGTTTGGAGCAAATCGCAATGTCGATACTCCCTTTTCCATCGTTTCTTGATGATGTGAAGGAGAAGGGCTTCAGAAAAGCGGTCTTCGAAGGTATCAACGAAGTCGTCGAGCGCGCTACCGCGGGTATGAATGTACAGGATATCCGTGAAGCACTGCGCGGTGAAGCCCCTAGCAGAAAACCAAACCCACGCTTGCAGCCCCATGCCGATGGGTTCTGGCTGCACATGCGTCCAAGTTACTTCCACAAATCAGTCACGGGTATCTATCCTGAATTCCGGCTTGGCTGGTTATCGACGTATTTCGTCGTCTTTGAAACCATCACCGGTATCTTCTTGATGGTGTGGTACACGCCCTCGCCGGACGTGGCCTATGCCAACATGCTCAGCATCATGAGCAGCGTGCCGCTCGGCCAGTTCGTACGCGACCTGCATCGCCTCGGCGCAGAAGCGATGGTTTTGATCGTCACGTTACACATGTTACGAGCGTTCTTCACCGGCAGTTATAAGAAGCCACGACAGTTTACGTGGTTCAGTGGCGTCATCTTGCTCCTGCTGACACTGCTGCTCAGCTTCAGCGGTTATCTGCTGCCGTGGGATCAGTTGGCGTTGTGGGCGGTGACGATCGGCGCTTCGATGGTCGAAGCCGCGCCGCCGGAAGTGGTCGGCACGAATCTGAACCTGCTGCTGCGAGGTGGTCCGGAAATCGGGGCGAACGGTTTGCTCCGTTTCTACCTGCTCCACGTGCTGCTCGTCCCGGCGCTGTTGTTCGTCTTCACGGGCGTTCATTACTACAAGGTCGTCGTTCACGGCCACAGCCTGCCTCCGGCACAGGAGAACATCGGCGAAGATACCGCCAAGCGCGTGCCGCTTGACCGCCGCGTCTACTTCATCCCGGACATTCTGACCAGCGAGATCATGTGGATAGGTGTGACCACACTCATCCTCGTCATCCTGGTGACGTGGTTCTTCCACGCACCGCTGGAAAGCCATGCCGACCCGCAAGTCACACCGTTGGGCACGACGGCTCCATGGTACTTCCTGTGGATTCAAGGCGCGCTCAAGCTGGGCGATAAAGTCTTCTACGGGATCATCTTCCCGACGATCGTGTTCGGCTTCCTGATGGCGATGCCTTACCTGGATACGACGCCGAGCCGCCGCTGGGCGCACCGTCGCACGGCGATGACGATCGGCTTCATCATGATCAGCGCTACGACAGTGCTCAGCTACATGGGTCTGTCCGAATTCGGCGTCAAGAACTCAGCGGATAGCGAGATCCTGCACGAACTCAACCAGCCGCCCGCGCACAATCACATGGGCAAGCTGCTGCCGGTGCCGTTCGACCAGATGGTGGTCGGCATGTACACGACACGCCAGCTTGAAGCGGAAGACGGACAGGAAAGTGCAGTCGTCTCCGCGCTCAATCAGGAGATCGCGGACAACGGTTACAACCAGTTGATCCTGAATGAGTTGACCGTCAACGATCATTTGTCGATCAATTCGCTCAACTTCACGAGCATCCCGGCGGATGCGCCTGAACTGCACCACGTTCTGGAATTCTTCGAAGAGGAATTGCAGAACCGTGACGATGAACTGCGCAATGCCTGGGGTGGCATCGTCATCACGGCGCAACAAAACGGTTTGAAACGACTCGATAGTTTCATCGTGTGGGAAGAGGTGACGATCGAGAACGGTAAAGTTGTCTACGGCACGGACGGGCAGCCGGTACCCGTGCTCGATGAAAACGGACAACCCGTGGTGCGTGTCAACGCCGATCACATCTTCATCCACGAAGACTCGCAGTACTTTGCTGCACCGGGGAGCTGATCCATGCTGCAACGATTGATTTTCGAACGGATAGAGCAGCGCATCCTTGTTGGCATCGTGGCGTTTCTCGCCATCATGGCCCTGGTCGGCTGGCTTGCCATCAACGAGGGCGGGCGCATGGCCGCCTTTGAGGAGCAGTATAACGCGCGCTCGATTGAGCGTGGTGCAGCGCTCTTCAACGTGAACTGTACCGAATGCCACGGGCCGGATGGCCGCGGTGGCGCCGGGGTTGCGCCCGCGCTCAATAGTCCATACCTGTTCGGTCACGACTTCCTGGCGGAATATGACCGCGAGCTCATTTCGCTGGAGCAGGAACGCAACAATCAGGACACGACGCCTGAGCGTGTGGCTGAAATCGACGCCAGGGTGCAGGTATTGCAGAACGATCGCCAGAACATGATCAACCAGATCGACACGGTCGTGTCGAACAAGCCGGGCGGTTACGACCCGGAGCATCCATCGCGGCTGGACGATCTGGCCTGGGCAGGCAGCCTGCGCGCCTTCGTGCTGACGACGCTCATCCACGGGCGCCCGGTGAGCGCCAACTACTGGCCGCGGCCCATGTCCGCCTGGTCTCAGACCGCGGGCGGCCCGCTGCGCATGGATCAGTTGGAAGACATCGTCACCTACATCATGAACTGGGACAAGGGCGACGCCTGGACGCTTGAAGACCTGGCGGCGGTCAACCAGTTCCCGATCAAGCCGGTCGATCCTTCGACGGTGGTCGCGTCCGATCGCCAGGTGATCGTGCCCGGTCTGACCGATGCCAACGCAAATCCGGATCAACTTGATTTCAGCGTCATCATGCCGGAACTGGCGAACTACACCGGCGACCCGCAAAATGGTCAGGCGCTTTACAACAGCGGCCTTGCCTGCGCAGGCTGCCACCTGGTCGCAGCAACGGCGCCAATCCTCGACGGGACGTGGACCCGTGTGCAAGACGTTCGTCTGCAAGATCCGGCCAATGCGGGTCTGACGGGCGAGGAATATCTGGCACACAGCATTCTGCACCCGAACGAGTACATCGCGCCCGGCGCACCGACCGGTGGGAACTACCCCGCCAGCGTCATGCCGCCGTACTTCGCGAGCCGGTTGACCTATCAGGATCTGGCGGACTTGATCGCGTATCTGAAGACGCAGGATCAACCGCTGCCGAACTGATAGCATCAACGCAACAGATCGTGTGAAAAGGCGGCCTACGGGTCGCCTTTTTTGTTGTCCCGTGCCGAGCAATCCTCACAAAGCAGACTAGAACCGAACGGCCACTTGTGCGTATATAGGGCATGACCACCGCTCATCCGGTGCGATTTGCATCCGCATGGTGAAGGGAACGAAATCCTTATGATCGACAAGGCATTGGCGCAGAAAGTCCTGGCGGAGGCGCTGCGGACGGGCGCCGACCTGGCCGAGATTTACGTCGAGGACGTTGAGTCGCTGCGGCTGGGCATGGACGACTCACGGGTGGAGACGGCGATGCGTGGCGAAGATCGCGGCGCTGGTATCCGCGTCTTTTTTGGCAACCTCGTCACTTATGCGTTTACCGATTCGCTGGACGAACAAAGCCTGATCGACTCGGCACGAGCCGCCGCGGCTGCCGGAACCGGCTCCAGTAGCCAGACGCGCATCGACCTGACCGAACGCAAAAGCCCACTCGAATACCCGGTGCTCAAGCCGTTTGACACGTTGAGCATCGAGGACAAGGTGCAGCTTCTAAGCCAGATGGACGAGCACGCCCGTGCGTACAATCCGCAGATTGTGCAGGTATCAGCCAGCTATGACCAACTGCGCAGGCACATGTGGTTGTTCAATTCTGACGGTCTACAGGTCGAGGACGAGCGCTTCTATACGGAGATTCGCGGCGGGGTCGTCGCCAGACGCAACGGCACGCTGCAGCAGGTGCGTGATGGCTTCGGCGGTCGCGTGGGATTGGAACTGCTCGATCAGAACGACGCCATCGCCGAGATCGAAAGCATGTGCGAGACCGCCGTCAAAATGCTGGATGCGCGTCCTTGCCCTGCCGGTGAGATGACGGTCGTCATGTGTAACGGCTGGGGTGGCGTGCTCTTCCACGAGGCCTGCGGCCACCAGATGGAAGCCGACTTCATCACCAAGGGCAGCTCGGCCTACGCGGGCAAAATCGGCGAGCGCGTCGCCAACCCGATCATCACCGCGATTGACGATGGCACCATCCCCGGTCGGCGCGGATCGCTCAAGTTCGACGACGACGGCACACCGGCGCAGCGCACCGTGCTGATCGAGAAGGGCATCCTCAAGGAGTACATGTGGGATCTGGTCGAGGCACGGCGCGTCGGGCGCGATGGATCGACCGGCAATGGGCGGCGCGAGAGCTATCGGCACATGCCGATGCCACGCATGACCAACACCTTCATCGACCAGGGCGAGCACGATCCGCAGGAGATCATCGAGTCGGTCAAACGCGGCGTCTACATCGCCAACATGGCGGGTGGACAGGCGGACATTGCTAAGGGCGATTTCGTCTTCAATGCGACCGTCGCCTACCTGATCGAAGACGGCAAACTGACTGCACCCGTGCGCGGCGCGACCATCTTCGGCAACGGGCCGCAGGTTTTGAATGAGATCGACATGGTCGGCAATGACCTTGCGCTCGACCCAGGCAAGGGCATGTGCGGCAAAGGTCAGGCAGCGCGCGTCAGCGTCGGCCAACCCACGGTTCGTATTCCACGCGTGACGGTCGGCGGCACCGACGACGCCAGCGCTTGAGTGAGGAGAACAATATGACAGACTACCTGGCGCTGGCGCAATCGGTCGTCCAGCAGGCAGCGGATCATGGTGTGGAGGTCGAGGCGATCATCACGCACGACGCCGAGACGCAGATTAAGGTCAGTGGCGGCGAGGTCGAGCAGTTGTCGCAGGCCAGCTCGCGCGGGCTGGGCGTGCGCGTGATCGACGGGGGACGGACGGGATACGCCTACACGTCCGATTTTTCCGCCGACAGCATCGAACGCACGTGGCGCGCCGCTCGCGACCTGGCACGCGTGGCGACCGCTGACGAATACCGTGCACTGCCGGAATTGACCCCGATTTCCGACGAAGATCTCGAAATCTGGGATGCGCGGCTGCCGGACGTACCCGCCACCGACAAGATCGATCTGCTCAAGCGCGTCGAGCGCGCGACGCTCGATTATGACCCGCGCATCATCCTGGCGGATTTCTGCAACTACGGTGACTCGATCAACCACGTCTACCTGGCGAACTCGCGCGGCTTTGCCGGGCAATACGGCCGCACGACGGTCTTCAGCTATCTGATGGGCATTGCGCGCGGCGAGGATGGTGGGATGGTCAATGCGTTCGGCATGGGCGCATCGAACTTCTTCGACGAGCTTGATCCGGTCGCCATCGGACGGGAAGCCGGCGAGAAAGCGATCAGCATCCTCGGCGGCAAGCCGGTCGAGACGCAGACGGCCACCATCGTGCTCGATCACGTCGTCGGCGCGGAGATCTTGAGCGCGCTGGCGCAGGCCCTCTCGGCGGGTGACTGGCAGCGCAAACGCTCGTTCCTGCTCGATCGCCTCGGCCAACAGGTCGGCAGCGACATGGTGACGCTGATGGACAACGGGCGGCTGAAGCGCGGAATCGCCTCGGCGCCGTTCGACGGCGAGGGTGTAGCGACGTCGGCGACGCGCTTGATCGACGAGGGGGTGCTGCAAAACCTGATGTACGACTCGTACTCGGCAAGCAAAGACGGCAAAACCTCCAGCGGCAATGCACAGCGCGCCGGGCATCGCAGCCTGCCACGCCTGGGGCCGTCGAACTTCTACATGCAGCCGGGACACCTGACGCGCGACGAGATCATCAAGGGTGTCGACCGCGGCCTTTACGTGATCAGCGTCATGCAGACCGGCGGCATCGATCCGATCTCCGGCGACTGCTCGATGGGCGCTAACGGCCTGTGGATCGAGAACGGCGAGATCGTCGGGCCGGTGGGCGGCGTCACTATCGCCACCACGCTCAACGACTTCCTGCAGAATGTCAGTCAGGTCGGCGGCGATCTGCGCTTCATCCCGATGTTCGGTGTCATTGGCGTACCGACGCTGCGCATTGATAACGTCACCATCGGCGGGACGAAGTAGGGCTGTCGGCTGTCGGCTGTCGGCTGTCGGCTGTCGGCTGTCGGCTGTCGGCTATGAATGATGTTGCGAGAGCGTAATCCGGCAAGGGCGTTCAAGAATCAAAAGAGGCGACCGTTTGGCCGCCTCTTTGCTATTCCATCGATGAGGATTGCTTACGGGTAGAAGCCGCGCGTCTTGACCGCATCGGCGACGCGCTGAATCGCTGTCAGTTGAGCCGCCGTGCGCAGATCGACGTTGTGCTTTTCAGCGGTGCCCTCGGTCGCGTAGTAGCTCTTGCGCATGATACGTTCGAGCTGGCGATAGACCTCGTCGACATCCCAGAAGAACGACTGCAGGTCCTGAACCCACTCGAAGTAGGAGACGACCACGCCACCCGCATTCGCCAGTATATCCGGCACGAGGTGAATGCCACGGTCGTTCAGGATGTCGTCCGCGTCCGGCGTCGTCGGGCCGTTGGCGCCTTCGACGATCAACTTGGCGCGGATGTGAGCGGCATTGCGCTCGTTGAGCTGGCCTTCCATCGCCGCGGGAATGAGCACATCGCAATCGCAGGTGATCAATTCTTCGTTGGTGATGTAGTCGCCATCCGGGAAGCCGCGCACGCCGCCGGTTTCCTGGGCATAGGCATACAGTCTCTCAACATCGAGGCCTTTGGCATTGTAGACGCCACCGGTAACGTCACTGATGGCGACGATCGGATAGCCGAGCGAATGCGCATGCAGCGCCGCCGCCGAGCCAACGTTGCCGAAGCCCTGCACCGCCACACGGATCGTGTTGGCCGGGTACATATTCAACTGCTGGAGCGCTTCTTCCATGATGATGATGACGCCGCGCCCGGTCGCCTCGTTACGGCCCTGGCTGCCGCCAATATTGAGCGGCTTGCCGGTCACGACGGCGGGTACGGAATAACCCACGGTCATACTGTACGTATCCATAATCCAGGCCATGACCTGCGGCGTGGTACCCATGTCAGGCGCCGGGATATCGGAATGAGGGCTGATGAGAGGGATGAGTTCGGATGCATAACGGCGGGTCAGGCGTTCAAGCTCGGCCGTCGTGAGCGTCTTAGGATCGACGACGACACCGCCCTTGGCGCCGCCATAAGGCAGCCCGACCAGCGCGCACTTCCACGTCATCCACATGGCCAGCGCACGCACCTCGTCCAGGTCGACGGCCAGGCTATAACGCAGCCCACCCTTCGACGGTCCCAGGACAGTGCTGTGATGCACCCGGTAGCCGGTGAACATCTCGACCTGACCATTGTCACGACGGACGGGGAAATTGACGGTGAACTCGCGCTGCGGATATTTCAAATACTCTTTAATGCTATCTTCGAAATTTAAGTGTCTCGCTGCCCGGTCATATTGCGCAAGCGCAACCTGATACGGGTTCTCGATTTTGTGCTGCTCCTTAGGAGCCTGATATGCGACCACCATAGTAAATCTGGTTCTCCTTTGACCGGTGGCGCCCGGCATAACGAACATTACTTCTTTTTTCAGTATACGCCGCGCCACAATGTACGAGTAGGCGTTTCCCCTACTTTATATGCAAATTGCCTAAAATTAGGCTAAAGAAATTGTGCATAAATACTAAAGGCTGTATGAGAGAAAATCCAGGGCGAATTGGCCCATATGGCTGCGGGTCAATCGACCAGATATTGACCCGGTGCAGGTGTGAACTGGTCGCGCGCGAGCCGGTAGAGGACGAGTGTCGTCTCGTAGTAGCGATCGGTCTCACCGGCGTAGGTCATACCCAGCCGTTCCATGACACGTCGCGAGGCGCTGTTGGCGGCAAAAGCCAGCCCGATGATCTCGGCGAGTTGATGGTGCTCGAAGCCGTAGCGCAGCAGGGCACGCGCCGCCTCGGTCGCATAGCCCCCACCCCAATATGCCTTGCCGAGCGCATAGCCAATCTCGACCGCATCCGAGAGTTTGTGCAGCCCGACGTGCCCCATCAAGGTGGCGCTCGTCTTATCGGCGACGGCCATGAAGCTGAAGCCCCACTGCTGCCCGTGTTCGATGAAATAACGCAGGATGGCGGCGCTGCGCTCGCGCGGGACGGGCGCACCGCTGGGCAGATAGCGCATGACATCGGCGTCACTGTTGATGACGCGGTGATAGTCGTCGACGTCGTCGAGCGTGAACGGGCGAATGCGCAGACGGTCGGTGTGAATCGTGGGCAGGTGTTGGGACATGGGTCAGCCGCCGATCTTGCGTCCGGGCAGTTTAGCGAGGGCGTCCGACCGCCGGGAGATCTCCGGACGGTCGGGCAGGTAGTGTATCCAGATCGTATGTCCAACGCGGAAGCGGGGGAATTCGTCCGCCTCGACCGCCTCGCGCCCGACATAGGTCTGCGTCGTCCCCTGGCTCGTCACCGCCAGATAACGATAGGTAATGCCATAGGCGAGCAGCCTACGCGGCAGGCGCTTCTCTTCGACAGCCGTGATGGACGCCTCGGCAGCAACGCCGCGCTGGGTGAGCGCCTTGTCGTTGAGGCGCGCGAGGGTACGCGTCAGCAGGGCGTACAGGCCAAGGCTGAGCGCTATGGCAACCAGGAGTACGACCAGATACGGCAGTGCGTTCATGATAGGGCCGGGATCATGTTTCCGCCCGAATTATAGCGTGAATCGCGCTAATCGAGCCCCTCCAGTAGCCAAAATGCGATTTCCCCCAAATGACCTAGCCCCAAAACAACCATCTGGTGGGTGGTCTATGTTGCGATGTAGCTTAAGCTGGGCACAGTGTAGATGTGCATGCATCGACACGTAGAAAGGATAGCTCATGCCCTGGACAATCTCGGTCTTCCCATCGGCAATGAAGAACTTTCCACCAGCTGTGCGCGAGAAAGCGATCGAGATCGCCAATGCACTGCTGGACGAAGGCTACGTTGAAGAACGCGCGATCCCGATTGCGATTGCGCAGGCAAAACGATGGGCCGAGGGCAACGACGACAAAGAAGCATCGGGCAACCTGCACGTCGTCCCACATCCAGAAGGCTGGGCCATCCACAAGGAGAACGCCGAACACGAAATGACGGTGTTCCCCAACCTCGAGGACGCGCGCAATGAAGCTATTGGCGTGGCGCGCAACGAGGGCGTCGACGTCGTCCTGTATAGCGAAGATGGTCACATGCAGGATCATGTTTCCCTACTGGACGAAGTTCGCGCAAAAGTGAAGCAGACTGAGACTGACGAAGAAGGAGTACAACTCATGGCTAACCAGACAAATAGCGGTTTTTGGGACCGTGTCGCCGGCAAGTGGCATCAGTGGAAGGGCGACGTCCGCACCAAGTGGGGCCGCCTGACCGATGACGACTTGGAGCAGATCGCCGGCCATCGCGAAAAACTCGCCGGTAAGATCCAGGAGCGCTACGGCATGGCGAAGGACGACGTCAACCGCCAGCTCGACGAGTGGGAACAGTCCTTCGAGGCTGAGCGCAACTAAGGCCATTCGGCGATAACTGAATAGCATCCCATTGGAAGCCGCCCAAGTTTTGGGCGGCTTTCGCTATCGGGCAGCACAACGGAGTACAAATCTCATGGATGGTTACAGCTTTGATCTGGGTCGCATCTTTTTGGGCGATCTGCCGCCGCTGTTCTTATTAGAGATCGCCCTGCGAACGACGATCCTGTTCGGCTACACGATGATCATCCTGCGCGTGGTCGGGCATCGCGGCCTGGGGCAGCTTTCCATGGCCGAATTCACGCTGATTATTGCGCTCGGCTCCGCGGTGGGTGACCCAATGATTTATGCCGACGTGCCCCTCATACACGGCATGTTCGCTTTGACGATCATGGTCTTATTGCAGCGATTCTTCACGTATCTGAACATCCACAGCAAGCGCATTCGCCATATCTTCGAAGGCGAAACGATCCGGCTGGTCAAGGATGGGGCATTCGATCTCGACGGCGTGCGGCGCGCCCATATGTCCGCCAAGGAGATCTTCGCCGAGCTGCGCCAGGGCGGCGCCGAAGATCTGCGCCAGGTCAAACGCGCGTATCTGGAGACGGACGGCCAGGTCAGCGTCTTTCTGTACGGCGAGAGGCCGCCCGTACAGCACGTCGCCCCGTTCTCACTCATGATCGACGGTGACGAGAACCCCGACGTTCCCACTTTGGCGCCGACCTCACCGGCTCGCTGCCCACACTGCGGGCTGTCGATCGTGGCGGCGCCGCACGCTCACCGCGCTCTGTGCCCCAACTGCCGGACGCCGCTCACGGTCAACAGCAGCCCAAGCGCAAAATGAGCCACTTCACCTAGGGGCGGATCAGCCGCTATTGCCATGTTATGCTGCCTTGAGGGCGGTATCTTGAAGCATAAGTTTGCAGTGGAAGCGCAGCGGCCCGATTCTCATCTCAATCGGGAATCGGCTGTCCGTTTTAAAGGGAGATAAGGCTGTGGAATACACGAACCAACAAACACCGGTCAGCAATGGCACGCAACCCGAAGAAACGCCGCTCTCGATCTCGTCGGACATGATTGCGTCGGGCCTGCGCATCATGAGCACAGTCCTCACGTTGGCCACCGCACTGGCGGTGTTCGTGATCCTGCGCAGACGGCACCGCCCGAAGACGTGGCGCGATCGCCTGGAAGATACATTCAGCAGCGGGCGCGACTCGATGGCGCAGGCGGTGGACAATCTGGAACGCGAAGTGAAACGTTTACGCCGTGTAGTGGAGGAGCGCCTGCCCAATGCTTAAGGATTATCTGCTCTTCATCGGGGCCGTCGCGCGCTTCCTCGTGGCGACGCTCGGCCTGCTTTACCGGGGTGCTAAGGTCGTGCAGTATGCGTTCATGGCCTGGCTGGTATATGTGATCTTCCGCCGGGTCTCGACCGCGGCCTTCCCGGAAATCAGCCAGCATGACCTGCCGCGCATTTCGGTGTCGGCGGACTATGCCCGTCAAACAGCGCCACAATACGAAGTCGAGGGTGTTTACCTGTCCTGATGCACAATCGGCCTCCGGCATCGCTCCTGGAAGCTGATGCCGGAGGCCGGCCCGTTCTCACCCTACGACTTGACACGATAGAGAATCTCACCGGCATGCGGCACATACAGAATGCCTTCATCCTCACGCCCCCGCCATTCCTCTACCTTAATCTCCGATGGATCGAGATAGCCGAGCGATAGACGCTCGCAGTCCTCGCGCGGAATCTTCGTCGCCAGCGTGACCTGGATGCGCGCCCGCTCGACGCCATCCTCATAGGTGCCGCTGCCACGCACGTGCGTCCCGTGCGCGAGCACGCCCAGGGGGATGTCTTTGAAGCGTTCCCACTGCCTGAGATAGTAATCGCGCACGTGATAGCCCGCCTGATAGATATAGCGGCCATGAACGTGACTGACGGTCTCCAGATCGGGCGCGTAGATGATCAGCTCGCCGCCCGCCGCCACCGCCGGATCGAGCTTGTACATGGCTTTTCCCGCCGTCCACAGCTCGTCATAGCGCGAGGAAGCATGCGAGAGCACGCGCTGATAGGGCGCGTCGACCCAGCGGATGTGGCGCTGGCTGGAGAGATCGGCGGCCAGCGACCAGGCGGAGAGATGATCGCCAATGAAAATCCCGGCCAGGCCATCGTCGACCACGACCAGACTCGCGAGCGTGATCGGCGTCTTCAGACAGGCGGTAGCGGCATCGATCATGCCACGCACAGGCGTCTGCTTGATGCCGATCGTGTTGAGCACCGTCATCAGCGCGCCGAGCCAGTGCGTCGTGTTGATCATCTCCGCGCCGGAGATGCCTGGGAACAGATATTTATCGCCGCCGCTGAAGCCGACGACCTCATGCGGAAACGTCGGGCCCATGATGAGGATATGATCGTATTCGAGCGCCAGCCGGTTGATGCGAATAGGCGTATCGCCGCCGAGCGACGGATGCCAGATATCCCCGGCAATCTGCTGGATGTGTGCCTGCTCAAGCACGCCGATCTGGACCAGCGCATCCGGATCATCCCAGGCATGATTGAGCAGGCCGATGTGCTTGAAGGTCGTTTCGCGCTCCCCTTGCGTGATGCCGACCAGGGCATTGAGGGCTTCCTGACTCAACGGTGGGTGCGTCCCCAGAGCGACCATGAAGTCGAGCTGTTTGGTATCGTGCAGCAGGGCGACGACCATGCGGAAGAGCATCGGCAGCGGAATACTGCGCGTGTGATCCGGGATCAGGGCGAGCACGCGCGCCCCGCTGAAGCGACCGGCCAGACCTGCCGCGAACGTGTGCTGGATCGTCTCGGTCGTCAGCCATTCGTTTTCCGGCGCGATCGCCTGCGCAATCAAGCCCATCGTCACACTCCTCCAAAGGCGCTAAAACCGCCGTCGACCGGCACGACGATGCCCGTAATGAATTTGCTGGCATCGCTGATCAGCCAGGCGACCGTGCCGACGAGATCTTCCGGGTTGCCGAAGCGCTTCATCGGCGTGTGGTCGATGATCTGGCGGCCACGCGGCGTGAGATCGCCGGTCTTCTCGTCTGTGAGCAGGAAACGATTCTGCTTGCCGATGAAGAAACCCGGTGCCAGGGCATTGACGCGGATATTCGGGCTGTACTCCTGCGCCATGTGGACGGCCAGCCACTGCGTAAAGTTGCTGATCGCGGCCTTGGCGCCGGAATAGGCGGGAATGCGCGTGAGCGGGCGCATGGCCGCCATGGATGAGATATTGAGGATGACTCCGGCCTTGCGCTCCGCCATGCCGCGCCCGAACACCTGGCAGGGCAGCACTGTACCCAAGGTGTTGAGGTCCAGGACGCTGCGAAAGGCTTGTTCGGGGATGTCGAAGAAGGTGTTGTCCGGGTTGGTAGTCGCCTCGGCGTTGTTGCCGCCCGCCACATTGATCAGTGTGTCGACCGGGCCGAACTCCGCGCGGATGACTTCTTCCGCTTTCTCCAGCGTCTCGCGTTCGAGCACGTTGGCGTAAACCGAGATGGCATCGCCCGCATCACAATGAAGACGCTCACGCATGGTTTCAGACAGAGCGGGGTTGCGGTCGAGAATGACGACGTGAGCGCCCAGACCGACGAGCGAGCAGGCGATCTCGCTGCCGAGCACCCCTGTCCCCCCTGAAACGACAATCACACGCCCGGTCAAATCATAAATGTGAGTCAGTTCTTCAAGATTCATGGACTTATCCTAGTGGCGAACGAGAATTGACGACTTTTTGATAGAGTTCGACTTGCCGCTCCAAAGCGCGGCGCAGAACGGTCACGTGTGCGGGGATAGGCTCGACGATGCGCTCGATCGCCGGTGGATGATCCGCCAGTGAGCAGCGGCCCAGGGCGCGCAGGGCCAGAATCGCCGTGCCGCGCGCGGTGATCTCGGTTTCGGCTACCAGATGGATCGTGCGGTTGAGCGCGTTGGCGATCGTCTGCACCCAAACCGCCGACGCCGCCAGCGCGCCACCACCGGCCATCACGCTCGTCTCGTTTGGAGTCAGCGGCGCAAGCTGATCGGCGGTCAGGGCCAGCCGCAGGGCAACCCCTTCGTAGGCGGCCTGCAGCAGATCGACCGCGCTGGTCGACAGCCGCAGCCCCACGATTGACCCGGTCGCATCCCCGGCCCAGCCCGGACTGCGTTCCCCGGCCAGCAAGGGCAGGAAGACCAGCCCATGCGAATCGGGTGGGCGGCGTGCGAGTTCGGCTGCGAGCGTCTCGTCGTTCTCCGGCAGACGGAGGACACTGCGCGCCCAATGGAAAATGTTCCCGCCTTCGAAGGTCGCGCCGCCAATGACGTGATGCGCGGCGTCGAGCCGGTAGCCCCACAGCCCCCGCGGGACGTCCGGCAGTTCCGCATCCATGATGACGCGCAGCGCCGCGGTCGTGCCGACGGTCAGCGCCATGTGGCTGGTATCCACGGCACCCGATCCCACATTGGCCGCCGCGCCATCGCCGACGGCCAGGCAGAACGGCACCGATGCCAGCAACGGCCAGCGCGCCGCGTAATCCGGCACGAGGCCGGTCTGCATATCGTCGTAGTCGCTCAGGCGCGGGAACTTCGCGGCATCCAGCCCCAGCAGATCGAACCAGGTCGAGTCCCATTCGAGCCTCGCCCGGTTGAGCAGTCCTGTCCACGAAGCGACCGAATAGCTGCACGGCGCCTCGCCGAACCAGAGCGCGTACAGATAGGTCGCGAAATCCTGCCAGCGCTTGACGGCAGCAAACGTGTGCGGCTCGGTGCGGCGCAGCCAGTGCAGCCGCCCAGGCAGGTAGGTCGTGTGATTCATGCAGCCGGTGCGCTGATGTGTCGCGACCGAATCGATCTGCCGGTCGAGCAATTTGACATCCTCGGCGCTGCGCGTGTCGCCATAGGTGTAGACCGGTGTGACGACCTCGCCTGATTCGTCCAAACCGAGCAGGCTGTCGGTGAAGATCGCCATGGCGACGACTTCGACCTTGCTCGCCTTGGGATGCTGCAGGATGTCGTCGATGCAGGCTTCCGTGAGCTGGAGCAGAAGCTGCGCATCCGCCACCGCCGCGCCCGCCGGTTCATTGGCAAACTGATACTGGCGCGAAGCCACCGCACCAGGAATGGCGCGCGCTTGCCCATCAAACAGCATGACGCGGACGGACGAACTCCCGATGTCGATGACCATGACTGCCATGATGATTCCGTTCATGTGGCCCAGGCGGCGCTGTTCGCTCAGTGCAAAACCGACCACCTGTGTAGATTATAACTGCCCACGCAATGATCGCAGGCGCGTCCTGCTAGACATTCTTGAGCAAGGACGGGATAATTACAAACTCGACGCCGCTATCATTGAGAGCCCGCACAACCCCATGACTTTTGCACCCACAGAATACCTTCGCGCAGATGCCGTTCCAGATCCGCGACAGGCAGGCGCCCACGCATGAGGCGCAAGACACTGCTCATCATCGGCGGCGCGATCGTCGTCATCGTGGCCGCCGGCGCGCTGCTCTTCTACAGTTACGTCCGATCGTTGATGGCGCCCAAGCCGCTCGAAATCACCTACGCCACCATGCAGACTCAGATGCCGCAAGGCGCGGCCTGCGCCGGAGGCAGGGACGAGAGCACCGCCATCGCCAAGGAAATCCTGAATCTGGAGACGGATAACATCTACGTCGCAGGCGGCGCGAACCCGATCCCGGACGACGTATGGGCCAGTTACGGCTTCCGGCTGCCTTTGCTCAAGAACTCGACGCGCAATCTGTTGTTCGACGGCTCGTGCTTCTTCCGTTCGCCCGATGCGCCGCCCGATTGCAGCGGCGACGCCTGCTTCAGCATCGACGAGATCGAAGGCTACACGTGGCTGAAGCTGACGACGATTGCCGGGAACAGCTGCTTTCCGGATGCCTCCGGCTGTTCGGGCGATGTCGTCAATCCGGGCTACGTCAGCATCAACACGATTGCCAAGTGCCATCGCATGGTCTTCGACGGGCCAGTGATCTACGAACTCTCAGACGGGCTGGGCAATCTCTACGTGATGCACGCCACCGCGACCGGCACGCCGGACGTTACAGGGCCGGTGCTGCCGCAAGGCTGGGCGTTGACCGAGCGCACGATCAGCGAGCCGCTCGTCCTGCTGCCCTTCGGCGGCGGCAACCAGTGTTACTACAACATCGTGCGCGATAACCTGGTGCAGAGTTATCACCAGTACGTTTATGCGGGCGATCAGTACCCGCCCGCCATCGCCGATTGACCGGCAGACTGCGTAGAGAGAACTCATGACTCAACCCTCCACAGCCAAAATTCTGGTGACGACGCGTTCGTTCCGCAAAGTGCCGGGTAAGCATCAAGAGGTGCTGGCGGAGGCCGGTTACGAACTGGTCAACAGCCCGCAGGATCGCCCGTTGAAGGCGAACGAACTGGGCGCGCTGCTGGCCGACCCGCAGATCGTCGGCGCGATCCTGGGCTTGGACGAGGTGAATTCGGCGGCACTCGAAGCGGCGCAAGCGCTCCGCGTGATCTCGCGCTTCGGCGTCGGTGTCGACAATGTCGATCTGGCGGCGGCGACGGCGCGCGGCATCGTTGTGACGAATACGCCGGGCGCGAACAGCATCGCCGTGGCTGAACTGACGCTGGCGCTGATGCTGGCCCTGGCACGCCACGTCACACGCCACGACCGCGCGATCCGCCAGGGGAACTGGTCGGTCGTCAGCGGCATGGAGCTGCACGGGCAGACGCTCGGCATCATCGGGCTGGGGCGCATCGGGCAGGAGACGGCGCAGCGCGCGGCGGCCTTCGGCATGCGCATCCTCTATTACGACCCGGTGCCCCCCTCGCCGGAGGTTGTCTCAGCGCTGAACGCGACACCATGCACGCTGGACGAACTGCTGGCAGACTCCGACGTGGTCAGCCTGCATCTGCCGCTGATGGACGAGACGCGCAATCTGATCGACGCGGACGCCCTCGCAGGCATGAAGCCGGGCGCGCTCCTGATCAACACGGCGCGCGGCGGGCTGGTCGACGAAGCGGCGCTCTACGAGGCACTGGCCCAGAACAAGCTCGGCGGCGCGGCCTTCGATGCCTTCGCGAAAGAGCCTTCCACCGGCAACCCACTGCTTGAGCTGGAGAACTTCATCGCCACCCCGCACAGCGGCTCAGCGACGAGGCAGACGACGCTGCGCATGGGGCTGATGGCGGCGGAGAACGCCCTCGCGGTATTGCGCGGCGAACGCCCTGTGCACGTCGTCAATCCTGAGGTGTACCAGCGGTGAGATCGAGCCAGAGCGCAGCTGAGGGCATCTTCCCCGCCCAATAATCGCCAGCATCGCGTCGACCGCTTATAATGCGTCTTTCTTGAGCCGCATTCTCAGGATGTTCATGATGCAAGTGGTCTTACAGCATGTCAGCGTACCACGCCCGCCGGGCCAAGACAGCGCCGAGCTTGCGCGCCAGTTTTACCGCGACCTGATCGGGCTGGTGGAAAAGCCGGTGCCGAGCAGCATCGCCCATCTCGATCTGGTGTGGTTCAGCCTGGGCGGCGATCTCGAACTGCATGTGTTTGCGAACACCGCCAGCCCCGCCACAACCGGGCAGCACTTCTGCCTGAACGTCGGCGATGTCGAAGCGATGCGCCAGGTGCTCACCGAGGGCGGCTATCAAACGTGGTCGCCCGACGTGATTCACGGAAGACCGCGTTTCTTCTGTCGCGATCCGTTCGAAAACGTCGTGGAATTCACGCAAATTGTCGACGATTACATGAAGTACCAGTCTAGGGCGTAGCTCACACGTCAGACGAACCACGTCGATATTGCTTACCCCTCTGTGCTGAGCGGGAGATCGGCAGATTGGCCTTCCAGCGCAGCGGTCGTTTTTGACCTGAGCACGAACGCAAACATCACCGCTGCGAACAACCCCATGCCGCCCCAGAATAAGAATGGCACACTCAAGCCGAGCGAGGTAAGGCTGTTGCCGACCGGCGGCGAAAACGTCCCGCCCAGATTGCGGAGCATGGTGGCAAAACCAATCGCCGTCCCGGCGTAGAGGTGCGTCACGCCATCTGCTTCGAGCACGCTGGCGTTGAGAATCGCCATTAACGAATCGAAGATGATGCCCGTCGCCGCCATGACCAGCACGATCACAGTGCCTTCGACGACGCTTAGCAACCCGACGCCAATCGACAGGATGAGCGAGGCAACAATCAGAAAGCCACGGCGCAGGCGCAGCCGGTCGGACAGGAATGACAGCGGGATGACCGCAATCAGACTCGTCATGAAGAAGGCCGACAACGCGCGATCGGCATCCAGTTCCGCCCAGCCAACCGTCTTGAGATAGGTGGGCAGATAGCCGGTGAAGCCTTGAAAGCAGGCCGTGATCCCCAGGCCGCCGATGCCTAGAATCCACACGTCGCGCAGCTGGACGACGTAGCGCAAACTGTCGCCGAGCGAAACACGAGGACGGGCGTTTGCATCGGGCTGTCGCTCAGTGGGATGTACGATCAGCCAGACCAGGCTGAGCAAAACGGCGACGACACCGTAGAAGATCAGCACCTGGCGCCAGCCACCGAGCGCGGGCAGGATGACGCTGGTGCTGAGAAGTGGGCCGAGCATCAGCCCGGCGGCAAAGCCCGCCGATGTCACGCCGCTGGCCATGCCAAGCTGCCTGGCCGGAAACCAATGGCGCACGACTTTGAACAGCAGCACCGGGATGGCCGCCTGAAAGATGCCGAACAGGATGGTGGCCAGCATCAGCGTATCGAAATCCCGCGCGAAGCTGCGTGTCAGACCGAACAGCCCGGTCAGCAGACAGGTCGCAAACAGCATGACACGGGTGCCAAAGCGGTCGCCTAGCGATCCGCCAATCAACGCAAAGAAGATACCCGTGAACGAGACCGCACCCCAGATCACACCGATCTCGACGAGCGTTAAATTCAGGTTGTCACCGATCAGGGTAAATAACGGGGGAAGTGACATATTCGGCAGAGTGATCACGCATAGGGGTGTCAGAGCACACAGGGTCAGGATCACCCAGCGGTAGCCACTGTCCGTCTGTTTGATGGTGAGCGAGTCTGTAGACATGGATTCGCTATCTGCAACGCGTTGAAGAGATTCTACCCACGCCAGCAGCCCAGAGCAATCAGGCCGCCTGAGGACGCTGATCGCACCAGATCGCCAACATGAAAAACGAGTTGAACGGCGCGATGGTCATTCAACTCGTTTTCGATCAGCTATTCACTTAGAGCCAGATCAGATCATCCACCCGCCATGGCGCCGATGACGCGGAAGGGTTCCGCACCCGTCACAACCTCGGCGGGCACCGCCGCGTCGATTGACTCATGAGACAGATCCTCGCCGCAGGCAAAGAAGCGGACGAAGGGGCGGCGCTCCTTGGTCGCCATGTCGCGAATGGTGCCGCGCAGCATTGGATACGCCGACTCCAACGCATCCAGGATCGCGCGCTGGGTCACCGGCTCTTCGATCTGAAGCTCAATCGGGCCGGTCACATTCGCCAGCGTGCGCAGGTGTGTGGGCAGCGTTACGCGGATCATGGCAGTACTTGCACCTCGACAGACAATACGGCAGGGAGATCGTGAACGATCGGCATCCAATTATCGCCCGAATCGGAGGAGACGTAAACTTGCCCGCCGGTCGTGCCGAAGTAGAGACCGCACGAGTCCAGCGAATCGACCGCCAGAGCGTTGCGCAGTACGTTGACGTAGCAGTTGCTTTGCGGCAGCCCGTTGGTCAGCGCTTCCCACTCCTCGCCACCCGACCGGCTGCGATAGACGCGCAGCTTGCCATCCGGCGGGAAATGATGCGAGTCGCTCGTGATCGGCACGACGTAAATCGTATTCGGTTCGTGCGCATGAACGGCGATTGGGAAGCCAAAATCGCTCGGCAGGTTGCCGCTGACCTCGTGCCACGATTCACCGGCGTTATCCGAGCGCATCACGTCCCAGTGCTTCTGCATGAACAATATGTTCGGCCGCGACGGATGCAGAGCGATGCTGTGCACGCAGTGGCCCACTTCGGCAGCCGCATCCGGCAGCTCATAGTCTGAGTGCAACCCCTCGTTGACCGGTCGCCAGGACGTGCCGCCATCATCGGTGCGGAAGGCGCCCGCCGCGGAGATCGCGACGAAGATGCGGTTAGGATTATCGGGGCTGAGGAGAATGGTATGCAGACACATGCCGCCCGCGCCCGGCTGCCACAGATTGCCTTTGACGTCGCGCAGTCCAGGCAGTTCGTGCCAGGTCTTGCCGCCATCATCAGTGTGAAACAGGGCCGCATCCTCGATACCCGCATAAACCGAGTCCGCGTCCGTCGGCGACGGTTCGAGATGCCAGACGCGCTTGAATTCCCATGGGTGCTGCGTGCCGTCATACCACTGATGGGTGCCGGGCACGCCATCGTAGGCGAACTCATTGCCGACGGTCTCCCACGTCTTGCCGCCGTCGTCGGAGCGTTGGATCAATTGCCCGAACCAGCCACCAGACTGTGAGGCGTAAATCCGGTTGGGATCACTCGGCGTGCCGGTGATGTGATAGATCTCCCAGCCGGGGAAGAGCGGCCCTTCCACCGCCCAATCTTTGCGCCCCTCATCCGACCGCAGAATGAAGGCGCCTTTGCGTGTGCCGACGAGAACACGAACTTCGCTCATATTCGCATCTCCCTCGAGAGATATATTAGGTTGCCATATAGTAGAACTTTTGTTCGCTGAAGTCAAGTGACGACGCGTTAAGGGATGGCGTTCAATATGTACGCAGCGTGCGATTCTGGATGAAGGAGCCATGACTTCCCAGCGAAGTGGACCTCCTGGGCAATAAGAAGCCGCAGCGAATTAGGCTTATCCGTTCAGAGAATTGATTCACCTGAAGTTGGAGCGTGGCAGTTCTGGTCTTGCGCCTTCAGCATCACCGGGTTTTTGACAACCTGTTCCGGATCTTCTACATTTCCGGCACCGTCAGCGCTAAATCGAAAGGCGCAAAAATATGGGCGGACAGATTTTCTTATCCGAACGCGAAACCGCTGCCATCCTACTGATTGCCTGTTTCCCAATTTTCGTCGTCGGGGGCATCCTGTTCACCGGCAGGGCGATCTGGAAGTGGCCGATTGGGCAGACTCCGGCCTATCTGCGATGGGAGCGGGGCTTCGTCGTCGCGGCACTGCTGGTCAATCTTCTCGGCCTCGCGCTGCTGGAGGATATGCTCCGGACTGCTGGTGAACCGATCCTCTCACGCATGGCGCTGGTGACGTACGCCCTCGGCGCGGCGGTCGTGTTGGTCGCCGAGATGACCTACCTCCACAATCGCGAATGGATCTACCCTCAGATTGTGCTCCACGTCGTGCTGGCATTTCTGGCGCAGGCGGTTCTTGGCGCGGCATTGCTGCAAACAGGCTTGGTCGCCGCCTGGGCAGGCTGGGCGACGATCCTCTGGAACCTCGGCTGGCTGGTTGTCTTGACCCTCGCTTCGCCACGCAACATGTACTTCCCGGTACTGCACCATGTCGCGCCGCTCATCATCGGGATCGCACTGCTGGCGGGGCGATAGTCCAGCTCAAACGGGCTTATCGGCGGCTGCGAAATGCCGCGAACACCGTGCCCGTCAATCAGCCCCAGGTTCTGAGAGTAGCTCCGAAACCGGAGGGGAAAGGTGCTGCTCGAGTCTGGATAGGGTCGCAGGTGAGGAGAGGTAGAGGATCATCCTGGTGCCAGGATGCGTGGGCACGAGCAGCGTCACCGTATCAAACTCTAGATACCCCAAGGCGGGATGATTCATGACTTTCCGCCCATCTACCTCGCCCGTTCCATCGATGTCATAGCGCGACCAGCACTGGCGAAAGAAATGACTCGCTGCCTGAAGTTTCTCAATCATCTCACCAAACCAGGGATCTCCGGGAAAGCGTGCGCTTTCGGTGCGCAGATGCGCGACCATCAACTGTGCGGACGTCTCCCAATCCGGGTAGATTTCCCTGGCGAGTGGATCTGTGAAATGACTCCAGATGAAATTGTGCGGCAAGCCGGAGACAACCTGACCATAGTTCAAGACGGCTGCTGCTGACCGGTTCCAGGCCAGGACATCCAATCGTCGACCCAGTACAAAGGCGGGATGAGGACTCAACGCCTGCACCGCCTTTTCAAGTACAGGGTTTACCGATTCTTCCTCAGCAGGTGATCCCACTGTCGAGCGGTGGCCCGCGAGCACCAGGAAGTGCTGACGTTCCGCCGCGGTGAGCTGGAGCGCTTGCGCGATGCTATCGAGAACCTGTTCGGAGGGGTGAACGTCACGCCCTTGTTCGAGAGCGATATACCAGGAGATGCCGATGTTGGCCAAGAGGGCGACTTCTTCGCGACGGAGACCCGGTGTTCGCCGTCGTCCATTCCCCAGTAAGCCTACATCCGCAGGGGAAAGACGAGCGCGACGGGTGCGAAGGAACTCACCGAGGGCTTGACGACGTTCTTCTTCACTCATAGACCTGAGTCCCTTATCCTACTACTCGCAATCCTACCATAGATGCAGTCTGCTCACAGCGCAGCGCCCAGACCATACTGAGGGGCATTACGAACACGGTAGAAGGCGCGTACGGCCCCTGGGAGCGTGTGAACGTGATGCACTTGTCAGTCTAGAAACGGTGGATGGACAACGCATGGATATTCGTGAAAAGGTCACCATCATTACGGGCGCTTCAACGGGCATTGGACGAGCCACCGCGCGCCTGTTTGCAGAGCATGGCGCGATGGTGGTGCTCGCTGCGCGCTCAGCGGATAAGCTGGACGCACTGGCTCGTGAATTGCAGTCCCAGGGAAGGGAAGCACTCGCCGTGCCAACGGATGTCACGCAGGAAGATGCGGTGCAAACCCTGGTGGCGAAGACGATTGAGGCCTATGGGCGAGTGGACATCCTCGTCAACAATGCAGGCGTTGGGGGTGCTGGTCCTATCGCCGACTTCCCGGCTGACGCCTACCGGCAACTGATCGACCTCAACGTCTTGGGGCCTTATTATGGGATGCGGGCCGTCATTCCGCATATGCGCGAGCATGGCGGCGGGCTGATCATCAACATCAGCTCATCGGCAACAACCCGGGTTTTTCCCACTGTCGGGCCTTATACCTCGACGAAGCACGCTCTCAACAGTCTTTCGGCTGCCGCACGTCTGGAATTGGCGCCCGACAATATTCGCGTCATCAGCGTGTATCCGGATTACACGGCGAGCGATTTCAGCAAAGGCTCATTGCAGTTTGGAGCCATCGCTGCTTACGACCTCCCGGAAGGTGATAGTCCGGAAAAGGTGGCGCAAAAGATCTTCGAGGCGGCCATTGACGAGCCAACCGACACATACGTGACATAGACTACGCGTAGCGTATAGCATAAAAGCCGCCGGATACCGCGACGGCTTTTATTGTGCTCTGCACTTGCCTTCAAGGTTATTTGACCTGCCGGTAACCACGCTGCTTCGACGACGATGGCCGCGTGAGATGGGTGAGCGCGTGTTCGCCGCCGGTCATACTGGCGACTGCACGTCTCCAGGAGTCCGCCTCGGCGCCAAATGGATCGCCCACATAGTTCAGCGCACTCTTCAGTTGGAACAGTTCGAGTTCGCCCTTCAGTTTCTCCCATTTCGCGCGTTGGATCTCAACCAGTTGAGCCCGTTCTTTTGGCGCGGACATCCGCCGCAGAACATCCCGAAAGTGGGGTAGACACAATCCATGAGACGGCTGGTAGGCGCTCTGAAATGCGCTATCGCTCCAATACTCCGTGAAGGTATCGAGATACTGGGCCTCTGACTTGCACAGACTGACACAAGCGGGACAGGCGATCTCAGGCTCCAGCTTGTCCGCCAGTCGGGTATCGTTTTTACCGCCGAACCAACCGCTGACGGCTGTTTCCAGCCGTGAGAATTGCAGGGTCGAATTCTCAGATTCGAGGATGTCGAGCACGCCATCGAGCGCGGCCTCGAACAGGATCGATACTCCCAAAGAGTAACCATACTGATGCGCAAGCAGCCAACTGTGATGGTTGCAGTATCCGCGCCCGCACCGGAACGTCTGCTGGCTGCCCCCATCGTTCACAAACTCATAGAGCAGCGAATCGAGGAACCGGTTTTCGTCGTGCAAGAGCAGCCCGCAGATTGGGCATCCACGCCGGCCAAATCGCTCAACTAGATCCACATATGTTTTTGAATAAGCCATGTCATTCACCTCGTGCAGCAAAACACGGCACTATCTGATCTGCGAAATTTGATCGGGAGGCGCGTTGCATCGTCAGTTTTGAAGGAGAGCCATCTCGCCTTGCGTCCTTTGTATACGGTAACGCTGACGCCGGGCGATCTGCCGTGTCAAATGTCACCTTCTCGCCCGTGGAAGCTCGCGGGAGTGTCGTCATCGTGAAAGGGCCAGAGGAGCTATTAGAGAAGGAGGCAGCCCGATATGACTCGGTCGCTGCACGCCTGTGCTGCAAGAACGTCCAGTCTCATGAGGGGTGTTTACAGCGCAATTCGAGAGTTTGCTGGGCGCACCGCGCGCGGCGCAAATGATGTTCGTAGATCATTCCAGTGGGCAGGTTTTCACTCTCTTCGGGTTGAAGAGCGAAGTTGAGGCGGATAGAATCCGCGTTTCATCCACTTGCTTCGCACGCTAGTCCTTCTTGTCGCGAGGTGCCCGAAAGCATGGAAAAGTCTCCGTCTGGTATCAAACTCGAATCGTGGCTCGTCTTGGCGGGCCGCGCATCCGAGCCTGGCGCTCCGCTGAACGTCCCACCAATTCCTGCTTCGAACTTCATCATCGGCAATGGACGTGAGTACGCGCGCGGTGACGGCACTCCGTCCTGGGAAGCGCTCGAAGACATCGTCGGCGGGCTTGAGTCTGGGAGGGCCTTAGCCTTCTCCTCCGGCATGGCCGCCATTGCCGCAGTGTTCGATCAGCTTTCGGCGGGTGCTGTGGTGGTGCTGCCGGACGATTGCTATCAAGGCGTTGCGAGCCTGGCAGCCGCGGGCGCCGAACGGCAGCGCTGGTCAGTGCAGCGCGTGGCATTGGACGATACCGATGGTTGGATTGGCGCTTGCGGTGTCGCTGACCTGATCTGGCTCGAATCACCCTCGAATCCACTGCTCACCGTGGCGGATCTGGAGACGATTTGCGCGGCACCCCGCAAGCCCGGCGCGATCCTGGCTGTGGACAACACCTTCGCCACACCGTTGAATCAGCAGCCGCTCGACTTCGGCGCCACGGTGTCCGTGCAATCGGCCACCAAGTTCATTGGCGGCCATTCCGATCTATTGGGAGGTGTCGCCACGACGAGGGATGAAGCACTTTGGCAGGCCCTCAAGCAGTCCCGTACGTTGACTGGCGCGACCCCCGGAACGCTTGAAGCATTTCTTGCTGTCCGCGGCGCAAGAACGCTCGCACTGCGCTTACAACGGGCCCAGCAAACGGCCATGATGCTTGCGGAGCGGCTTGAGGCGCACCCGCTGGTCTCTCGCGTTCGTTATCCCGGCTTGCCTTCGCATCCGACGCACGCGATTGCCAGACGCGTGCTCAAGGGCTTCGGCACCATCATTTCGTTCGATCTGCGTGGCGGCGCTGAGTTTGCCGATCGTGTCTGCCAAAACGTCAGGCTCGTTCGCCATGCCACCAGTCTCGGAGCAGTCGAATCGACGATGGAGCGTCGAGCAGCGATCCCGGGGCAGGAACACCTGCCACCCTCGCTGCTGCGACTCAGCGTTGGCATTGAAGATGCCGACGATCTCTGGAACGATCTCGACTCGGCTATACGGTCTGCTGCGTCGTGACGCTTGACTGCAACAAGCGGCTGACCACAGAGCCTTACCGAAAACCTTCGCACTCACATCCATCCAACAAAAAAGCCGCCGGGATGTCCCGATGGCTTTCATTCTGCTCAGGTCTTGCTCAGATCGCTCTGGCGGCGGTCAGTTCGCCCGTTTCCTGACGCTCATCGGAAGCGCCCCTGACCCGCGTCCTGCGCAATCTCAGCGAGTTACTCACGACAAATATCACTGGAGGCAGAATGCCATCGTAGTTGCAGATCAAGCTCAAGGTTAAATGTGGCTGTACTCATCATGGGTTTGATATCTAACGGATTGTAATGCTACTTGTGCCTATTTATCGTGGGTTATGCTACGGGTAAGTTCCTCGGTATCCGAGAAGTCGCCCTAATGGTGCGAGGGACATGAGGATTAGTTGCGCGAATCTTGGCGGCTGTGTTACTCGAATGACCTGATCGTATTCCAAAAGCAGTACTGCCATTTGCAGTATATTTGGAAGCCCCTTGTCATTGAGTTTTCCCTCTCTTGCAAGTGCGAAATAGGTGTCAAAGAAAGCTTCGCTCTTGAGGGCTGGATGAAACTCCTGGATAGCATGTGCCTCCAGGTCACTGTCATTCCAGAAATAGTGCGGAACTTTCGGCGGAATGTCGATCGCCTCGCCGGTTCTGACGGTCCGCTCAACCCCGCCGATATAGAATTTGAGCGTTCCAGAGATCACTTCACATCGACTATCTTGGAACGGATGTACATGTTCTGGTTCGGCAGGGCTGTGGGGTGGATGGAAAGTCTCAGTACGGAGGAGATTTCCGTTCGTATCGGCAGCAGTTTGGAGAAAGATAGTACGCTGACCTGTACGTGGATTAAAGATTTCGCTGCCTGATTGAACCATGAGTTTCCTCCGGAGGGAACTAAGGAATCGAGATTACACAAATTTCCAAGTTCACACATCCAATGCCGACTTCAATCGCAAACATGCTCTCTTTCATGATTGCTTTGGAAAGAATTTGCGATAGGGCAGTACCAACGCCAGGACAAAAATAACGAAAAAGATGGGTGCTGAGATCATCGGCGGGGGTGGAGGACAATCTGGATGCCTGTCCGCCTTCACAAACGCAAGAAAAATAAACACCATTAACAGGGGCCACATCCACTGTGCATACCAAGCCCATCGTTCCCAGCGCCGATAGCCTCGCACGCAGATCAAAATAGACAGCGCGGCTAAAATGACGAGTTGCGCCCCTCCAGTCCGAACCTGTAAATCGATGAGGCTGGCAATTGGAGGGCTTGAGATCTTTAGCTCTTCCCAACCTATGCCGGTAATACTGTTGGCGATAGCTGGGTCAGCGCTCATCCCTTGAATCATGTCCCCAATGCCAAAGAGGACGAAGATAATGTCGGCACCAAACAGGATTTTCCAACTGTGGCGTTCAGCGAAAGTTTCTTTTTCAGCATCAACAGGTTTCATTTCTCAATCTCAAGAATCTTGTGTGTGATACAAGCCCCAACGTTGAATCTCAGATTCGTGTGTAACGGTTATCATGGTATAGTGCAATCACGGCTCCGAGAAGAAACGTTTCTGTTGCTAACGTGCAAGTTGCTCCTATACGAGGAAGACGTATGAAGGAAGCGAATCTGAAGTTGCTCGGCAACGCAATCCGAACTTTTCGGGAGCAGGCACAGCCGAAAAAAATCTCACAGTTTCGCTTAGCGGTGCTGATGAACTGGGAAGGATCAGCGCCTATTGTTGAGATTGAAAAGGGGCGCAGACTCCCACGTCCGGAAACGCTGAATGCTTTGGGCGAGGCATTGCAGCTAAGCCCTGCTGATATTGCTTATCTACATGGGTTGGCAGGCTACCGCGAGGTAACCGTGATGCCGCCGATTGAACAGATCAAGCGCGTTTTGCAGTCGATTGAGCTGGATATTGCCCACCGTCCTTATCCTGTCTATATCATGGATTATCAGTTCCGCTTCTGGATGATCAATAGTGCGACAGCTGCCTTTCAGGCCGGCTCGCTTGATTTCCTGGCAACCGCAATGAAGCAGGGCATCGACGGAGTCCGCATGACGTTTGACTCTCGTATGCCTTTCTATGCACCCGCACCGGGAGGTGAGGTTATTCAACACGAAACTATATTTCGTTTTAAGTCATATAACATTTACCGAAGATATGAACCTTTTTATCTTGCATTCCCGGAATGTATGAAAACAAGTTTATTGCCAGAAGATTACAGACGATTTGAGCAGTGTTGGAATGAAGTCGATGTGCGGATGCAGGATGTTTACCCTATTACGCCTAAATTTGTTTTGAAGATGGGATCAACGACGCTTATCTTTGATACTCACATCGTTGAAATTACGCATTTGAACCACCTGTTTTTTGCAGCCTATTATGAACCCAAGGATGACGGTTCAGGAAATCGAGAACGTTGTGAGGCATACTTCAGGCAGCATAGCCCAAGCGAAAAACGATGTATTACAGCTTGGGATTATTCATAAAAGTATGGTCGTCCTGTATCGTACAGGGGGTCAGCATATGCCGACCCTCTGTACGAATCCTAGTCGCCGAAACCAGATTTTGCCCTCTGCATAACTGGTTGCGACCAATGCTCGTGACGTGAAATGAGTCTTCCTCGCAGGCGAAGACTGTTACTCACCACGAACACGCTGTAGAAGGCCATCGCACCCGCACGACAAAACACTACCCTACGCTTGCCATAAATCGATAACCCAAGCGTAATTTTCAGATTCTTTTGCGTAACGCTCGTAGTAGTTTTGATTTCTTATGACGGATAATGTGAAAACTTCCTCATGAGAAAGCTTACGCCAATCTCCGTTATGAGCGTCATCAGGGTTGATGCCTATACCTACTTTCTCCCCCAATACATCAGCGAAGTCATGTTCAAGTTCTTGATGACTCCTACCATTTCCCCACCACGCGACTGAGAAAGGGTAGACATTTTCCAAAGACACAATGGTGTACCAATCGCCATCAGTAATCCGCTGTAAAGCCTGCTTCAAGAGCTTTTCGTCGGCAATACCCCGAATGGGATATTGCAGATAACGAAATATGGCGATCACGATTTCAGGGTGCGTTTGTTGAGCAATAAGGGATTTCAGATCATTCATAGACCGAATAAAGTACGCGCTGCTGCCACCTCCACTACGAGGTAGATATATATCAACATAAAGCTCCCCCGTTTCACGAAGCCAATCACTCAACAAAGCAAGGTTGTGAGACGAAAACAACGATAAGTAATTCATACGCCCCCAAAGAAAAAAGCGGAGAGGTAGTTTTGACCTCTCCGCTCATGATACATTTCGAGCTGCTTATGCTGATTGGGGAACCGAGGCGGTGGCCTTCTGAGCCTCGTCCTTAACCGTGAATTTTGATTCACCAATGGACGTCCCGCGCAGCCGCAAGCTGTTACTCACCACGAACACACTGCTGAAGGCCATTGCACCCGCGGCGAGCATCGGCACGAGCAGGCCGAGCATCGCGACCGGGATCAGGATGACGTTGTAGATCAGCGCCCAGAACAGATTCTGGCGGATAGTGCGCATCGTCGCCCGGCTGAGCGTGATCGCGCGGGCGACCCCGCGCAGATCGCCGCTGACGAGCGTCACGTCCGACGCTTCCATGGCGATGTCCGTGCCCGTGCCGATGGCGATGCCGACGTCGGCCTGCGCCAGCGCGGGCGCATCGTTGATGCCATCGCCGACCATGGCCGTGCGCTTGCCCTCTGCCTGCAACTGGCTGACGGTCGCCGCCTTCTGATCTGGCAGCACGTCGGCGAGGGTGCGTTCGATGCCGACTTCATGGGCAATCGCCTGGGCTGTGCGTGCGTTATCGCCCGTGATCATGACGACCTCGACGCCCGCCGCGCGCAGTTCCGCGACTGCCTGCGCCGATCCTTCCTTGACGGTATCGGCGATGCCGAGGATGCCCGCAGCCACGCCATCGACGGCGGTAATCACAACCGTCTGCCCGGCGGCTTGCAGTGAGTCGATCTGTGCTTCAACGGCGCTCAGGTCGATCGCCTGTTCGCGTGCGTGACGCGGGCTGCCGATGATCAACTGCTTGCCATCAATCTCGGCACGAACGCCGCGACCGCTGTCGGCCTCGAAGTCGGTCGGCTGGCTGAGTGAGAGGCCGCGAGTCTGCGCCTCAGCAACAATGGCGCTCGCCAACGGGTGTTCGCTGGCGCGTTCGGCGCTGGCGGTCAGGCGCAGCAGTTCCTTTTCATCCGTACCGTTGACGGCGACGATCCGCGTCACGGCGGGCTCGCCGCGGGTGATCGTGCCGGTCTTGTCGAGGGCGATGACTTCGATGCGATGCGCATTTTCGAGCGCCTCACTGTTCTTAAACAGCACGCCCATCTCTGCACCGCGCCCCGTGCCGACCATGATCGCCGTCGGCGTCGCCAGACCGAGCGCGCACGGGCAAGCGATCACGAGCACCGCAATCGCGTGCACCATCGACTCGACGAAGCCAACCTGGCCGATCAGCAGCCAGCCCAGGAAGGTGAGCGCCGCCAACCCCAACACGATCGGCACAAACACGCCCGACACCTGGTCGGCCAGGCGCTGGATCGGAGCCTTGCTGCCCTGCGCCTGCTCGACCAGCCGGACGATCTGCGCCAGGGCGGTCTCCGCGCCGACACGAGTCGCTTCGATGACGAGGCGGCCCTGCTTGTTGACCGTCGCGCCGATGACGTTGCTGCCCGCGCTCTTGTTGACGGGCAGGCTCTCGCCCGTGAGCATCGACTCGTCGACGGCGGAACGGCCTTCGATGACGATGCCATCGGTCGGGATGCGCTCGCCGGGCTTGACGACCAGCACGTCGCCGGGCGTCAGCATGTCAACCGCAATTTCCTGCTCCTGTCCGTCACGCAGCAGGGTGGCCGTTCGTGGCGCCAGACCCATCAGCTTCTTGATCGCTTCACTGGCCCGGCCTTTGGCGCGCGCTTCGAGCAGCTTGCCCAGCGTGATCAGCGTGATGATGACCGCCGCCGTCTCGAAATAGACATGATCGCCGATGGCAGCCTGCGCACCGAGCACAATACCGATCAGCACGGCAATGCTGTAGAAATAGGCGGCGGACGACCCCAGCGCGATCAGCGTGTCCATATTGGCGGTGCCGTTCTTGAACGCCTTCCACGCGCCGACGATGTACTGCCGACCGACGATGAACTGCACCGGTGTCGCCAGCAAGCCGAAGACGAACGGCCAGCCAGCCCAGAGCAGCCATGCGAACGGAGTCTCCGGCTGCGCCATCCCGGCCATTTGCATCCCGCCGAGACTCGTCATGACGAGGTCACGCCCCATGCTCAGCAAGAACAACGGCAGCGTGAACAGGATGCCGAGGCGCAGCAGGCGCTCCTGGCGTTCAATTTCGGCCTGGCGCGCGGCGCGTTCGGCGTCCTCCGGCTGGGCTGCCTGCGACAGATCGACCACGCCATACCCGGCGTTCTCGACGGCTTTGATCAGGTCGGGGCGACGCGCGAGGCCGGGCACGTAGGTGACAATCGCCTTCTCCGTTGCGAGGTTGACGTTGACGTCCAGCACGCCTTCGGGTTTCTTCAGCGCGCGCTCGACATTGCGCACGCAGCTGGCGCAGGTCATACCCGTGATCGGCAGCTCGAGTCTGGCCGTCGCCACGTCATAACCCGCGTTCTTGACACGGCCGATCAGGTCGCCGGTCGTGGTGTGCTCCGGGTTGTAACTGACGCTGGCTTTTTCGCTGGCGAAGTTGACGACTGCGGTGGCGACGCCGTCCGTCTTACTCAGCGTGCGCTCGACCGTGCGAGCGCAGTTGGCACAGGTCATACCTGTGATGGGGAGATCAATCTGCTTTACCGTCTTTTCTGCCATGATGTCCTTCTCAGTTCAAAGCCGCTTCAAGCGCGGCACGTAATGTCTGTGCTGTGATGATCCCGAACGCTCGATAGACTTCCTGCCCCTCTCGATCAAAGACGACAAAGGCCGGATGCCCCGGTAGCAGCAGATCTTCGAACCTTCGCTGGCCGTCCGCACCATCCAGCGCATCCAGATAGCGAAAGCTAATGCGGTTGCCCATGTCTGCTTCCAACCCATTCACGATGGGTGTCATTTGCGCTCACGGAGGTCAGCCCTTGGTGAAAAAATAGAGTAATGTGGGCTGATCTATCCTATCTATAGACGCCGCCGCGCCGTCGGAACTGACTGTGCAGCCGGTGATCAGAACAAACACGCTCAGTATGAAGATCAGGAACATCGCCGCTTTCATGCAGTGGCTCCAGCTAGTAAGAGCGATGCGGTGATTGAGACGAGCGCCAGCGGCAGGCAGACCCACAAGCGTGTGCATATCATCTCCGCGCGATCTGCGTGGTGCATCGAGCTATCGCTATTCATCGGCGCTATCCCTATCTCGATATTTCTGATCACAAGCAGTCAGTTTTCTCAAAAGCGAGGGGTAGGCAATTTTCTTGCCTGAGTGGGATGGTCGAGTGCGCGCCATCCCACTCGGGTGCGGATGCTGTCGAAGCTATTCCGCCGGGGCGTACTCGATCTCTTCCAGCTTGGCCTTGATCGTGGCCCAGTTGGCAGGGTTATCCCACTCGACGGTGACGATTTTGCTGGCGACGTCGCCTTCGACGCGCTGGACACCGCTGAGCGCAGACACCTCGTTCTTGATGGTGTTGACGCAGCCGTTGCAGCCAATGTTCGGTACTGTGAAGGTCTTCTGTTCCATGATGGCGTTCCTTAACCTCAGTGCAAATCCCTATGAAATTCGAGGCGATAGCTAGGACGTTTGAGCGGCCAACTCGAAATCGGTGGCATCGAAATGCTCCAGGATCGGGCAGCAGGTGGCTGACACCATCCCGCCGGGGCAATCGTCCAGCAGGCTGATGAGCGTCTGCCGCATGGACTGCAAGGCCCGAATGCGCGCGTCGATGTCTTCGACCTTGGCGTCGACGATCTCCCAGACGGAGCCCGCCGTCCCGTGCGGATCATGCTGGATGGCGAGCAGTTCTTTGATCTCTTCCAGCGTGAACCCGGCAGCCTGTGCCCGCTTGATGAAGTGAATGCGGCGCGCCGCCTCATCATCAAACAGTCGATAGCCTGAATCCGTCCGCCGGACGGGTGCGATCAGTGCCTGCTGCTCATAGTAGCGCACCGTTTCCGGGTGGATATCGCAAGTTTTCGCAAGTTCGCCACGTGTCATGCTGTCCATGGGTCACCTCCCCTTTAGTCTAAACCCTGTACCTTACTACAAGGTCAAGAGCTAATTTTTCCGGCCTGGAAGCCGGACTGTCGTTTGCTCCAGAAGAGCGATATCAATCATGGCAAACATTAGCCACCAGCGCCGCAAAACGATACAGTTGCACGCGCCAAGCGACGGCGAGACTGTGCGCTCGCACCCTATTCACTGGACGTATTGAAGCACCAATGCCTTACGCTTTCAAGCGCGATTTGCGCCCTATCGCCCTGCAAACCGGCATCGGCCTGAGCTTCGCTCTGATGGCGTGTTGGATGCGTCTGATCCCGCCGCCGTTCGGCGCACCCGATCTGAACGTGACGCGCTTCGCCCTGTTCTGGGCCATGCTGGCGACCATTCTCGTCTGGCTGGCGTCCGGCGCGCCGGGCTTCGCGGACTTCCGCCGCAGCCGCATGCGCGCGCTCTGGGCTATCACGCTGCTCCTGCTGGCGATCTGGGCCTATGCGTCGCAGGCATGGGCGTTCACGCGCGAGATCAAGCCGGAGGCGTCTCCCAGCGCCGGTCTGGGTTGGTGTATCGTCGCCTTGTTCACGCTGGTGGTCGCCTGTGCTGCCCAGCGCCGCATCCTGATCACGCTCATGCTGGTGGCGGGGAGTTTCGTGGCCCTCGTCACGCTGGTGCAGGTCGGGCAGCAAAGCTCGCTCGGTCTCCACACGCTGGGTGAGTTCCAGGCCTCGCTCATAACCGGCGGCAAGAGCATCCTTTCGGCGGGTGATTGGCACTACCTGCGCCCCTCCGGGTTGTACCCGCATCCGAACATGCTGGGCGGTTTGCTGGCCATCTGCACGTTATTCGCCAGCGCGCGTGCGGTGAATGCGCAGGGGCGAGCGCGTTTGGTCTACCTGGGCCTGCTGATCCTGATTCTGGCAGCGCTGCTGCTGACGTTCTCGCGTTCCGCCTGGCTCGGCCTGGCTGTGGGCGGCCTGGCGCTGTGGCTGATGCTGCGCCTGGGATGGCATCGCTGGCTGCCGGTGGTGCTGGCCGGTGCGGTGACCGGCGCGATCTTCTTTGCGGCCTATTCGCCTCTGATCGCCGCGCGTACCGGTGTCGGCGAGGAATCGGTCGAACTGCGCTCCGTCTCCGACCGCATCGTCTTCACCGATTTTGCCCTGCGCGCCATCCGAGAGCAATCGCTGATCGGCCAGGGCGTCGGCGCGTTCCCCTGGCGCTCCGCGGACTACATCACTGAGACGTTCTACGATCTGCTTGGCGACCAGGTGCATCAGATCTTCCTGGCGGCCTGGGCGGAAATGGGCCTCGTCGGATTGATCTTGTTCGGCGGCGGGCTGCTCCTCGGCCTGGCGGGTGGATTACGCGCACTGGGCCAGGATCGGCTTGAGCGCGCGCCACTGCTGGCCGCGGCGCTGGCGCTGATCGTGATCGGACAGTTCGATCATTACCCCTATTCGCAGCTGCCGCTGATGGCGCTCTGGTGGGGCTGTTTGGCGGCTGCGCTGCGCCCCTGAATGAGCAACCCGTGAACAACACGTGCAGATATCCCAATTCTTGAAGATCAATTCGCCAGCTTGCGATATAATTTGGGATATATTGTCCAACTTCGTTTCATTGTAGAGACACATGCTCAATCCCGACTTTCTGAAATCTGGTCAGGGGCCACGTCTAGCATTCCTGGAGACCGCGGCTGCCGACAAGCTGGCCGAGATGCTGGTCGCCTTCGCCAACACCGACGGCGGCATGATCGTCATCGGACTCAAAGACGACGGCGAATACGCATCGACGATCGAACGCGACACGCTGACGAAGACACTGAAAGAAGCGGAAGCCTTGTGCAGCCCGGTGGTGACGACCGGCTCGTGGGAAGACGTCGAGCTGGAAAAAGGCATCGTCTATGCCATCCGTGTGCCTCGCAGCATCGAACTCCATGCGTTGAGCGATGGGCGCGTTCTGCTGCGGGATAGCATCAGCAACCGTCCGCTCGGCGGGCAGGAGATCCTCAAGCTGGCGAGCGCCAAATCGACCGGCGATTACGAATCGCAGCACGTGCCGGGCGCGACTAAGGACGATTTCAGCAAGAAGATGGTCGACGAGTACCTGGCGAAGCGCGCCGAGCGGACCAAGCGCCCCTACAACGGCAAGATCGACGACCTGCTGCGCGAGATCGGCGCAGTCGACAATGCCGGGCGTGCGACCGTAAGCGGCATTCTGCTCCTGAGTGAATATCCGCAGCACTGGCTGCCACAGTCTGGCATCGTCTTCGCCAAATTCGTCGGCAAGACACCGCGTGGCGAGAACAATCTGGCGGGCTACACCCGGCGCGAGGAGCTGACCGGCCCGCTGCCGCGGCTGGTCGAGGCGACCTGGAACCTCGTCTGGAGCGAGATGGCCGTGAGCGCGGTCGTCAAAGGGCTGGAGCGCGAAGAGAAGTACGAATATCCCCAGTTCGCCGTCCGCGAGGCCATTGTCAACGCCATCTGCCACCGGGATTACCGGATCAAGGGGCGGCGGATCGAGATCCGCATGTATTCCGACCGGTTGGAAGTGATCTCCCCTGGCGGGCTGCCGGGCTTCATCACGATTGAGAACATCGTCGACGAACACTTCAGCCGCAACCCGCGCATCGTCAATGGCCTGTTCCAGTGGGGCTACATTGAGGAGTTAGGCCTCGGCATCGACCGCATGCTCGAAGTCATGCAGGACGCCGGTCATGCGCCGCCCGTCTTCGACGCGCGCCCGTACAGCTTTGCCGTCACGCTGCGCAATGCGCGCGAGCAGGCGTCCGCCCCGGATTGGGCGCGCAACACCAATCACCGGCAGGCGCGCGCTTTGCAGTACATCCGCGAGAACGGCTCGATCACGAACCGCGAATACCGCACCCTGTGCGAAGGCGTCTCCGCAGAAACGCTGCGCCTGGATCTGGTCGACATGGTCGAGCGCGGAATTCTGCTCAAAGTCGGCTCGAAAAAGGGAACGTACTATATTCTCAAGTGAAAGTTTCGGTTTTGTGATAGTGTTAGGGCAAACGCTATGATGAGAATTAACATGAGCGTCTGTTCCTGACACGTTTTGTGTTCCCCCGACGAGGATTCTTAGCCGAAACCACTCATTGAATGCTCGTGAGAAGATGAAGGTAGTCAGATGTTAGTTGCAGTGGGCATCCTCCCGCTGATCGTCATACTGTCTTGTGTGATCATGCTCGTCATGGTGTTCGCCCGCGCCGAAAGGCGCCATGCGGGACGCCCGTGGCTGGTCTTCACGCTGGCTGCTCTGGGCGTGACGGCGGCAGCCTTCCTGATCCCACAAGACGCTCTGCTGGCCGATCGCTTTGGACGCGGCTTCGCCATCACCCTTGGACTGGCCGTGCTGTTGATCGCGCTCGGCACTGTGCTCATCCGTGACGTGACCGGGCAGACCCCACAGGCATGGTTAGCCGCCGGTATGTTCTGGCTGGTGATCTTGATCGTCGCCGCGCTGGCGTCGCCGGAAACGCGCATCGGTGAGGCGAACTGGCTCGCCGACTTGCTGACCACGCCGGACATCGCCGGGATCGTGGCCTTTGCGGGCATCATGATCACGGGCATCACGCTACCGAGCTTCGCCTTTTACGGCTATTTCCGTTCCAAGCTGCCTGAAGTCGCCAACCGAGCGCTGCTCTGGTTCGTGCTCTCGGTCGTCGCCGCCTGTGGCGCCGCCCTGATCCTCAGCGGGCAGGGCCTGATGATGATGGCGGGGCTGCTGGCACTGCTCCTCAGCATCGCCGGCGTGATCCACGCGCAGACGACGCACCGCGCCTTCGACCTGCGAGGACGTCTGTTTAGCGTGCTGCGAACGCTGCTCCTGCTCGCACTGACCACCGCCGCGATCTTCTTCGCCATCCTGGTCGGGGACGAGATGCGCCTGCCAAGCGCTGCACAATCGGCGGCGCTGGCCGTGGTTATCGCCTTGTTGGTGGCAACCCTCTACATGCCCTTGCGCCAGATCCTGGAAGCGCTCCTGCGCCGCTTGCTCGGCAGCGCGACGGTCGACCCGACGGTTGCGGCGCGCAAGTACAGCCAGCAGATCTCGAAGACGCTCGAACTCAAGCAGCTTGCCGATACGGTCGGCCAGGCACTCGAAGATGCCATGAACGTGCGCCGGTCGCGGCTGCTGTTGGTGGACAAGTTCGAGAAGGGTGACGAGATCGTAACGCTGCGCTTGCTGACGGACACGATCGACAACGGACGCGACGTGCGCTTTCAGTTGGCGCGCAATAGCCCGATTTTGCGCCGCTGGCTGGTCGAGCGTACGCCCGTGACGCAGTTCGACATGGAGTTCAGTCCCGTCTTCAAAGCGACGGAAACCATCGAGCTTGACATGCTGCGCGCGCTGGACATGAGCGCCTATGCGCCGATCCTGGTCGACGACGTGCTGATCGGCGTGCTGGCGTGCGGCGCAAAACGCAACGGTACTCCGTTCTACCCCCATGATATGGATCTGCTGGCGACGATGGCGGATCAAACAGGCGTCGCGCTGCGCAATGCGCGGTTGGTGGCAGATTTGCGCCAGCTCAACACCGAAATGCAGGTGCTCAACCGCGGGCTGGCGGCGACTCAGCAGCAGATGGAAAAGCTCGACGACGTGAAGACCGATTTCATCACGATCGCCAGCCATGAACTGCGCACCCCACTGGCGCAGATCCGCGGCTATGCCGATCTGGTCGACACGTTGAACGACGATGGCATGGTCGACCCGGATCGCGTCAGCGGGATGGTCGATAACATCCGCAAGGCGACCCAGCGCATGGAAGAATTGATCACCGCCATGCTGGACGTCAGCCAGCTTGACGTCAAAGCGATGGACTTGCGCTTCACTCAGGCCTCCGTCGAGAGCATCCTCAGGATGGCGATCGAGCCGCTGGCGGATGCCGCACGGCAGCGCAAATTATCGCTGGCCGCCCGTGGGCTGCGCGGGCTGCCCGTGATCGAGGCGGATATGCAGCGGTTGGTTCAAGCCTTCCGCAACGTGATCGTCAACGCAATCAAGTTCACGCCCGATGGTGGGCGCATCGACATCTCCGCCGAGGTGCGCCCCGGCACCAACGGCAGCGACGAGAGCCACGTGCTGGTCAAGATCGCAGATACGGGCGTCGGCATCGACGATAACGATCTGGAGCTGATCTTCCGCAAGTTCTATCGCGTGTCCGACCCTAATCTGCACTCGACCGGGACGTACAAATTTCTGGGCGCAGGCCCCGGCCTGGGCCTGACGATTGCCAAGGGCGTCATCGAAGGTCACGGCGGCCGCATCTGGGTCGAAAGCCCCGGCCACGACATGGAAAAGTGCCCCGGCTCGACCTTCTACGTCGAACTCCCGATCAAGCCCGCCGACAGCGCGCGCCACATCATGTCTTTGGGCGGCGCTTCGCTGCCGAGCCATCTGACGGAGCCGATGCCCGCCGATATGACGCTCGTCCATTCGGGGCGCAACGAAGCCTAACTTACGGAACATTTCCGAGACTCCTCGCCTGCGGGAAAAGCGTGTAAGATACTTGATGCATCCGTGATTGCCGGGCTATTGCGCTAGGACAAGCAAATGGCGGCAGACGTCGAAATTCGCAAGGTTGAGACTGATCAAGACTTCCGCGCGTTTTTCACATTTCCCTGGACACTTTACAAGAACGACCCCAATTGGATAGCGCCGCTCGTATCGATGCGGCGTGACATCCTGGACAAGAAGCGCAGCGCAGCCTTCGACTATATCGAGGGCGATTACTTCAACGCCTACCGCAACGGGGAACTGGTCGGCACCATTGCCGCCTATATCAATCACCGCCACAACGAATATCACGGTGAGCGCCTGGGCTGGTTCGGCGCCTTCGAGACGATTGAAGATGAGGCCGTCGCCCAGAAGCTGCTCACAACCGCGCAGGATTGGGTCCGCGCCAAGGGCTACCCCCTCATCCGCGGCCCGCAAACGCTGACCACGCACGAAGAGGTCGGCGCGCTGGTCGATGGCTTCACGCCGCCGGTCTTGCAGATGGTCTATAATCCGCCCTATTACGGGCCGTACATCGAAGCCGCCGGGTTCGAAAAAGCCATGGACATGTACAGCTTCTTCCTGGCCCGCGATCACGCGGTTGAAACAGGGTTGACCACCCGCCTGATGCGCATCGCCCAGAGCATCATGAAGCGCAACAAGATCACGATCCGGCAGGCCGATCCCAGACATATGCGCCAGGAGTTCGAGCGCATCAAAGAGGTTTACAACGCCGCCTGGGAGAAGAACTGGGGCTTTGTACCGCTGACCGAGCGCGAATTCGACGCGTTTATCGACGCGCTGGGCATGATCGTCGACGCGCGTATGCTCTTTTTCGCCTACGTCCAGGACGAACTGGCGGGCTTCATCCTGGCGGTGCCGGACTTGAACCAGGTCTTCAAATACGCGCGCCCGCGTCCGCAAGTTCCAGAGATCTGGAGCCTGCTGCAGGTGCTGTGGCACTGGAAGGTGCGGCGCGTGGTCGATACCGTGCGCGTGCCGCTGATGGGCGTCAAAATCCCATATCATGGGCGCGGCGTGGATGCAGTCATGTATTCCCACATCCTGGACGCGGTCATCAGGGTGGGCTACGCCTACTCGGACTCCGGGTGGATACTCGAGAAGAACGAGGCGATGGTCAGCATCGCGCAGAACTTTGGCAGTCACATCTATAAGACATATCGCTTGTACGAAAAGGCACTCTAGGGAATGGCAACCATCCTTATCGTTGACGACGAATACATGACAGTCGAGATGCTGGCGACGTTTCTCCGGCTGATTGGACACGACGCGACCGAAGCGCTGACGGCGCGCCAGGCGTGGGATCAGATCGAACTGCGCACACCGGACGCAATTCTGCTCGACATCATGCTGCCGGATCAAAATGGCCTGGAGATGTGCAAAGAGCTGCGCCAGAAGCCCGAATTCGTCGATATTCCAGTGATCATCATTTCGGCTGCGGCGCCGCCTCAGACGGCTGAAGCGAAGGAAGCCGGTGCCAGCGAATATCTGGCAAAACCGATCAGTCTGGCGATCTTGAAAGAGAAGCTGAAGAACGTCGGCGTCGGCTGATCGAGCCAGCTGCGCAAGCCCGCGCCCGATCAACTAACCCTCTTTGAGCATGACCGCGACCTGACTCCGGAAGATGTGGCGGACGATCCACAGCACCCAGCGCGGGAGGATTGACGCCGGGATGTCGGCATCCGCCAGCGGCTGATAGCCAAAACGGCGATAGTACGACACCTTGTCCCCGGCGCACATCAAATAGAGCGGGAAGCCCGCCCGCGTTTCCAGCGCCTCGATCAAGGCTGCGCCCAACCCCAGCCCGCGATATTCCGGTGCAATGACCAGACTGCCCAGCTCCTTAAGCGTCCCATGCAGCCGGATCTGCCCGATGCCGATGATTCGTCGCTCGGCTTCGTCTTCCGCGATCAGGAAGTTCTGCCAGTGCACGTCGCGCGGGTTGAGACATTCCGACAACACCATGCGGCGGATGGTGGGCTGATCGGCTTCGACGGCGCGTCGGAGCGTGTAGGCAGGACGTTCACGCATCGGGTTTTCGGCGACGCATGATGCTAAAGCGGCACAACTGGCTGTAATCGCAGTAGCGACTGCATTTGCCGTCTTCGATCTTGCTGGCTTCGCCGGTGAAGATCCCGGCGCGCCCACGCTCCAGGTAGCGGCGCAGATGAGTTTTGCCCGCCTCAATCGCGTCGTCATCCGGCTGCAGCGTTCCACTCGTGCTGCGCGAGGCAATATGCCAGAACAAGCCGCCCGCCACTTGCGCGCGCCCTTGAAGTGCCTGATTGGCGGCCAGCAGATAGATCATCATCTGGAAATTGCGCCCGCGTTCGATCTCGCTGACGGGGATCGTCGTCCTGCCGCTCTTGTAATCGACGACGATGGCGCGGTCACCGGCGCGGTCGATGCGGTCGATGACGCCGCGCAGTCGCAGCCGCTCATCGCCGAGGTCGAGCGTGAACACCCCGCCGTCGCCGAAAGGCATCTCGGTGTGATAGGGACGGCGCTCGCCGGGAGCGAGTTTCGCCAACTCCTGATGGGCTTTGCTCGTCTCGTCGAAATCGTCGTGGACGAGACTGCGCAGGCGTCGCATGAGGACTTCGCGCTCGGTTTCCCAGAGCGAGGGCGCGCGGAAGCCAATCCGAGCGGGCGCATCCGCCAGCAGCGCGTCGGCGTTCGCTTCCAGTAATTCCAGCGCGCGAGGAAGACTTTGCGGCACAATCGCCAGGTTTTCCTCGGCCAGCTGACGATAGGTGTGCTCCAGGATCTCGTGGTAGAGCGTGCCCAACTGCGCCGCATCCATGCCGTCTTCCGGCTCCAGCAGCGGTTCGAGCTTGAGCAGGCGCTTGGCGAAAAAGCGAAAAGCGCAGATGCCGTAGTCGTTCAACTGGCTGGCGCTCCACACACGGTCGTTGAGACGCTCCGCAGCGCTCGCGATCAAGACGGCAGATTGCAGCCGCCCGCTGAAGCGATCGTGCGGGCGATTCGACATGCGGCGCGCCTCGACTGCGCGGGCGTGACGCAGCTGCGCCCACTGATCCGGATAGGCCGCCGCATACCACGCGAGATTGGCCGCGTCTCGATCGTTCCCCTGCATCAGCGAATCCGCCGTGGCGAGTGCCAGTTCGCGCAGAGAGGCCGCCTGCGCCAGCGGGACGACTGCGCCGACGCGGATCGTTTGCACCGGCGTCCCGTCGTAGACGGCGTCGAAGGCGCGCCACAGATGGCTGGGCGGCAGCGGCGCGCCATTCTCGACCGTCGCGCGCGTGAGCGCCACCGATTCGGTCGCCAGGCTGATCATCTCGTAGAAGAGGCCGTCATCGTCCGCGCGCTCGGCCTGCGTGGATAGAGCAATGCCGCGCGCCTGCAACGTGCGTCGCTCGCTATCGAGGTAGAGCAAATCCTCGGCGATGCGTGCCGGGAAGACGCCCTCGGACAGGCCGAGCAAGATGACGTGCTTGTGCGGCAGCCCGCGCGCATTGACCACCGTCGTCACCAACACACGGCCATCGCGCCCCGTGCGCTGGGCCAGATCCGTCGCGCGGACGGCGTTGAGCAAATCGGTGTGGAAGGCGTCCCAGCCGGGCGCGCTTTTCATCTCCAGGGCTGAAAATAAGCGATGCGCCGACAACATGGCCGACAACAAGCGCTTGACTTCCTGCAGTGCGGTCAAATCACGCGCCACAATGCGATCGTGATCGGTGCCGAGCGCCGGGCTGCGAATGGCCGCGATCATGCTCAGGCTGTAGGCCGGGTCATGCTCGGTGTTTTCTTGGTCGTCGGTGTCGTCAACCGGATCGAGGCCGATCAGATCTTCCAGCCAGGCGGCATAAGCTGCGGCGGCCTCGTGTGGAGGTGGCGTCACGGCGTCGAAGAAGGCCGTGAGCGCCGCACGCACCTGATCTGGCGAAACCTGCGGGGTATCGTCTGCGCTGGCTTCGTCCTCTTCATCTTCGGCTTCGAGCGGCTGAATCTCTGAATGTTCGAGGGCGGCCAGCCATTCCTGACGCCCACCCAGGATCAATTTCGACTGACTGAGCCGCTCCAGATAATCCACCTCCGCCGCGCCGAGGTCGGGAATGACGAAATAGGCCGAGCGGAGCACGTCGAGCAGTTCGCGCCGTCTGAAGTCACGGCGATGGAGATCGAGCAGATTCGTCAGCGCCCGAATGGCCGCGTTTTCCGCCAGCGGGCTGCCGATATCGAGCGAGACGGCCAGCCCATAGGCGCGCGCCTGGGCTTCTACATAAGGCGCATAGCGCGGCCAATCGCGCACGGCGATCAGGATGTCATCCGGCGCGGCACCCGCCAGGATCAGGGCTTTGACACGGCGCAGCGCAATGCCGACCTCGCCCGCGGGATCGGGCGCCTCGAGCAGCACGGCTGCCTGATCCGCCGGTGCGCGAGACGAACCGGATTGAAAGATGCGATCGACGAGGCTGCGCAGGGCCGGAGGTCTTGTGCCCCCCGTCTCCAATTGACGGTGGATGCGATAGACGACCGATTCCTGGCGGTGATACTCGATCAGGCGGTCGAGCGCGCGCTGAAAGCGCTGGCCGATAGTGGTCTCGCGGCCCGGCACAGTCGTCAGCGTGATCAGCGTGTCATCCGCGCGCCCGGCCAGCAGCGTCAGGAACTGGCCTTGCAGCGTGTTGAACTGGTCGTAGCCATCGACCGCCAGCAAGCCGACATCGCGCGCCAGATAGTGATTGTCTTCCAGTTCGTCGAGGGCGCGCCAGCCCTCACCCTCACGGTCGACCAGATCGTAGCGCATCAGCAGTTCCTGGTAGCGCGTGTAGATGCGCGCCAGATCGCGATCCTTGGCCGTCCGGGCCGCTTCGCCAAACGTGCGGTGATCGATCAGGTTCTGTTTGAGTTCGTAGATGAAATCGGCCAGGATGCGTACGAGGCCGGGCGTCCCGGCAATCTTACCGAACAGCTCAAGCTCACCGTCGCTTTCCAGTTCCGCCAGGATCAAGCGCAGCAGGCGGTAGCGCGCGGCGTTATCGAGCACGCGCTGCGGCTTACCGGCCAGTTCCAGAATGTGGCGGTAGAGCGGGTAGAAGTTGAAGAACTCGACGTTGAAGTAAATTCCCAGCGCATCCGGGCGGCTGATCAGACGCTGGCGGAAGGCATAGATCTGGCGCTCGGTTGCGAGCAAACACCAGGCTTTGTCGAATGGACGCGCCTTCTTGAACGCCAGCAGCCGCGCCTGCACCACTTCCGTCTTACCCGCCCCCACGCTGGCGAGCAGAAATTCAGTCGGCATCGGACTTCAACTGGTTAGCGTTCATAGAGCATACGGATCGTGTTAGCGACTTTCGGCCCGTCGATGCGATCCTTGGCGAAGTAATTGCTCTGCGCGTTAGGAATGAGCGTGCTCAAATGAGTCAGCGGCACGACCGGCTCTTTCGCCATCAACTGCACGGCCGGCTGCTCGTGCATGAACACGATCGAGCCGTAGACTGGGATATCACCCAGGTTGACGCGCGCCAGATAGTCACGCAGCTTCTGGATATCGGCCACGACTTCGCGTGTCGGGCTGATGTGCCAGGGTGACCACTCGCCTTTACGATTCTGAATCAGCCAGTTCGCGCCCTCATTGGCGAAGATGCCTTTGTCCGGGACGAGGCGGAACACGAGCACACCGGGTGGCCCGACGAGCACCGCATCGACGTAGCCCAGGTCGCGACGACTGATATTGCGGATCAGCGTGTAGCGCGCGTCGAGATGCTGGCTGAGATATTTGCCAACCGTCTGTGCCAGGTCGTTATCGGTCTTCCAGGTGGCGGCACGAATGCCGACGCCCAGGGCAACGATGAACATCAACGCACCAAAAGCGACCAGGCCATTGCGCAGCAGGTTGTAGATGGAGAAGCTGCTGCTGCCTTCCGCGACGAACGGGATCATGATCATGAGGACGCCAAGCGCGACGATGAATGCGCCCAGCGCCCCGATCACCAGGGCCAGTGCGAGAAGTTGGCGACTACGCCGCGCAAGCGCGCGTGAAGGAGCGACGTTGTGCATGGCGATACCTCATTAGATGCTTCCTAGCTGCGCCACATGAATGCGCCGTTTCTCGATGACATCTTCGAGAATGGCTTTCAATTCGTTAAACCCCGGCAGCGGTTTGTAGAGAAGCCGGTCTGCACCTGCCTGCTCGATGACGGCCTTTTCCTCTTCCACAGTCAGCCGATAGGCGGTCGTCAGGACGATCGCTATCTGTGCCAGGGATTGGGTCTTCCGCAGCCGCTCGCCAACTTCAGGGCCACTGATGCTTCCGGGTAGGCGAATGTCGAGCAAAGCCAGTTCCGGCAGTTCGCCTTTGACACGCCCGTTCTCAACATCGTCGATCCAGGCGACCGCTTCCTCGCCATCGACAAAAGCGACGCCCTCAATGCCCCACATCGCAAACATCGCGAGCAGCAAATCGTAAATATCAGGTTCGTCTTCGACCACCATCCATGCAGACAAGTAGGCGCTCCTTGAGAATCGCTCGTCTTCATCTACAGTTTAACCATTTTGCTACCCGTTAATCATAAATTCCTTACCTAAATTCAGCAAACCTGTAGGGAAATGACCATGATAATACATCTATACTCGAAATTAAAACGGATGGGGATTGGCATCAGTGGGGTACCGATGTTGACGTGGCTGATCGCGGAAGATGAAACGGATATTCGAAACCTCCTCGACATGATGTGCCAGGTATGGGGTCACAAAACCATCACCTTCGAAAATGGTCAGAAAGTCTGGGACTGGCTGGATAAGGTGGAGGAGACGACTGACTCTCAGATCCCTGAGCTGGTGTTGATGGACATTCGAATGCCGGGCAAGAAAGGCAATGAAATTGCCACGCGCATGCGCCAGGTCGACAAATTCAAGGAGACCCCAATCGTGCTCATGACCGCTTTCGCCCTGAGCGAACGCGAGCGCACCGAGTTGATCAGCGACCACGGCGTCGATCACATTCTGAACAAGCCGCTGCCCGATTTCGAACAACTTCGCAACATTTTGCACGGAATCGTGGATAATAAACATAGCGCAACCTAGTCGAAAATGTATGCACCGTGAAGCAGCCACAATCCGACCCTGCTGAAATCACCGATGCACTGAGCCGCGTGAATGAGCTTGGTGAAGCGACCGAGACCTTCTTCAGCCGCATCTACAAGAACATTGGCCGCAAACAAAAAGAAGCTGACCGCGCCCGCCAACTGCTCGAAAAGAGCCAGCAGCTTGAACTGACGCTGCGCCAGCGCGACTACGAAATCGAGCAGCTGCACGGCATTCTGGCGTCGATCAGCGAGGGCATCATCATGCAAGACAACGAGGGCCGCCTCGTGCTTGTCAACGATGCCGCGCGCGACCTGATGGGGAGCATGAAGAGCTTCTGGCAGAGCGAACTCGGTGCGCTGTTCAACCAATCGAGCGATGTGACGCAGCTCGACAGCGAGCTTGTGCCGCTTGGTGAGCCGAAGCGCGTGCAGTTGAACAATCGCATCCTCGGTGCGCAGGTCGCCGCTGTGGCCGATAGCAACGGCGCCCGCCTGGGGACGATGATCGTGCTGCGCGACGTCACCCGTGACGCCCTGACCGACCGCCTGAAAGACCAATTCATCACCGCGATTTCGCACGAACTGCGCACGCCGATGGCCGTCATCAAGGGTATGAGCGAAGTCATCATGGCCCAGGGCGACGATGGCCCCCCGAATCGCAAGCTGCTGCAAACGCTGAGCCGCAACGTCGACATCCTCGATCGCATGATCGTCGAGCTGCTCGACATCTCGGAATTGACGACGGGGAACTTCACCATCCGGCACGAATCCCTGCCGCTGGAACCGCTGATCTGGAACGTCGTCAGCGGCTTGCAGCCGGAGATCAAGCGCGCCGGTCATTCCGTCTCGGTCATGCTGCGCGCGGATGAGAGACTGATGGTCGAGGGCGATGACCCGCGCCTGCGCTGGGCGTTGGGACATCTGCTGCAAAACAGCATCCGCTACACCGAGCCCGGCGGCCACATTGTGCTTACGGCGCGCCAGACGGGTGACGATCAGATCGCGATTCAAGTCGTCGATACCGGCGTCGGCATCGCAGAGAAAGATCTGCCGCACATCTTCGACCGTTTCTACCGCGGCGAGCCACGAACGACGACCGGCAAGCTGCTCGATCCACGCGGCCTGGGGCAGGGCCTATTCATCGCCCGAATGGTGGCGGAAGCCCACGGCGGTTACGTCAACGTCCGCAGCCATGCGGGGCAAGGCAGTCTGTTCACCGTCGTACTGCCCACCGCCAGCTAAAAACAAACGAGGGTGCGCGAAAAGGCACCCTCGTCTGAGTTATTCCTCACCTGCCAGTTCAAGAATCGATTGCCGGTTCGAGCAGATCCGAATTGTGCATCGCGAGCGCGTCCAGCATGTCATTGACACGGCTGTATTTGAGGCGGGGCCGTCCCTGCGCCTGACCGTTCTTCAACTCCATCGAATCCAACGTCAGCCAGTCCTGATAAGTGACGTAGTGGACATTGTGGACATCGAGGAAGTTCTCCACGTCGGCGCGCGTGGGTTGGGCCGGATCGGGCAGCCCATGTGCCGCCACATCTTCGATGAGGCGTTCCACCGTCTCGACCGAGTCCGGTTTGTTGGTGCCGATGATGCCGCTCGGCCCACGCTTGATCCAACCGACGACGTAATCGCCGGTCACAGGGGAGCCGGTCTGAGGGTCGATGACGCGCCCCTCACGGTTGGGGATGACCCCGGCGCGCTCGTCGAACGGCACGCCCGGCAGCGCCACACCCTTGTAGCCAATCGAGCGGAAGACCAGACCGACCGGGATGACTTCCTCGCGCCCATTCGGACGCGGGCGCAATGAACCGTCGTCGGTCTTGTACAGGTCGTTGTGGACAATTTTGATGGCCTCGACATGGTCGGTGCCGATGATTTCGGTAGGCGAGACGAGGAAGCGGAAGACAATCTGGCGCTTCTTGCCGCTGGGCTGCTGCTGGCTGTAGCGAGTCAGAATTTCGACGTTGCGCTCGGCGCTGCGGTCGCCCTCGAGGGCGGCTTTGCTGAGTTCGTCAAGCTCGACCTCTTCCGGCGCGACGATCACGTCGGCATCAGTCATCTCGCCAAGCTCTTTGATTTCCGGGTTGGTGAAGGCCGCCTGGGCCGGGCCGCGGCGCCCCAGGACGTAGATCGTGTGCAGATTGCTGTTGCGCAGCGCTTCAATCGCGTAGTCGGCGATGTCCGTTTCGAGAAGTTCTTCGGGAGTCCGGGCCAGAATGCGGGCGACGTCCATCGCCACGTTGCCGTTGCCGATCACCGCGGCGCTTTCCTGCGAGAGATCGAATTCGAGATCGCGGTAATCAGGATGTGCGTTGTACCAGCCGACGAATTCGGTCGCCGCGTAGCTGCCGGGCAATTGCTCGCCGGGGATGCCCATGTGGCGATCCGTTTGCGCTCCGACGGCGAAGATGACCGCGTGATAGAACTGAGCCAGATCGGCGCGCGTCACATCTTTGCCGAAGGTGACGTTGCCGTAAAAATGCACCCGCGGATCGCTGGCGATGCGATCGTAGACCTTGGTCACAGACTTGATCTTCGCATGATCCGGGGCGACTCCGCCGCGCACCAGGCCGAACGGCGTGGGGAGACGTTCGAAAATATCGACTTCGACTGCCAGAGCCGATTCCTTCAAGAGCCGTTCGACGGCATAAAACGCGGACGGGCCTGAACCGATCACAGCCACACGCAGGACACGAAGCGGAGTTCCATTCGTAGAGGTCATAGTGGACTCTTTTGTGCTTCCTTTCACGTACACAGGTTTCAGTATATCAGGTATGTATATGTCTAGATGTAATTATTGCAAATATATGACGTTCGTCACCTGTTAAAAGTACCATACTAACGGAGGCTCGTTTTAGGCCAATCGACCGGAAATCCGGACGGCCGAGCTTCGACTGTCGCCACCGTGTTTTCTGCCGGATCAGCCAGTCGTTTCGCGCAAGACTCGTTCGTAAACGGAGAGCGTCTCGCGCGCCGTCTTGCGATAGCTGAAGCGGGTCACCTGAGACAACCCGCGCTGGATCAGTTGCTCGCGCAGCGGCTCCTGAAGCAAGAGCGACAGAATGGCGGCGCCCATCTGCCGTTCGTTGTCCTGATCGACCAGATAGGCCGCGTCACCGACGATCTCGCGCATGACCGGGATGTCACAGGCGACGACCGGCGTGCCACTCGCCATCGCTTCCAGCACGGGCAACCCGAAGCCTTCGTAGATGCTGGGGAAGACGAACACGTCCGCCAGGCGATAGAGCGACGGCTTATCAGCCTCGTCAACGTAGCCGATCCAGCGCACGAAGTCGTCGACGTTTAGCTCGTGCGCGTACTTGCGCATGTCGGGGAACATCGGCGTGCCCCAGGCCGGTTCGCGCCCGGCGATCACCAGCGGCGCATTATCGCCTTCCGACGGGCCGACGTAGGTATAGGCCAACAGCGCGCGATTGAGCTGCTTACGGATGTCAAACCCGGCCAGATAGAGGACGAAACGATCGGGCAGATCGTATTTGGCTTTCACTGCCGCGTCGCGCTCGATGCCGATGCGCGGGTGATAGTCTTCATCGGTTGCCAGGTACGTGACGGTGACCCGCTTGGGCGGATAACCGATATGTTCGACGATGTCTTTCTTCGAGTCGTTGCTCAGGGTGATCACGTGAGTAGCGCCGCGCGTGGCCGCCGTCACCAGCGAGGTGTAGAGGCGCGCGCCAGCGGAGGCGGCATAATCGGGGATCACGAGCGGGATGACGTCGAGGACGCTGACGACGAGCGGTGCCCGGACGGACAGCGGCGGCCCCCAATAGGGCACATGCGCGATATCCGCGCCACTGCGCGCGACCGCCGCCGGATAGCCACGCTGCTCAAACCAGACCTTGCCCAGGTTGCCCTTGCCCCCGCCCGCGTAGACGAGCTCGACGTCCGGCGGTAGATCCTCCGCTGCCTGAATGTGGCGCGGCAGGACGAGCGTCAGGCCCAGGTCTGGCGCAATACGGCGCAGCCCGGCGAGCAGTTTGCGCACGTATTGCCCACTACCTGTATGGGGTTGATCCCAGAACCAACCATTGATCGCAATGTGCATGAATCGAACTATCCCGGCGTTTTCGTGTGTAAACCATCACGCAGACATTGTAACGTCATCGCCCACGAAACGCAGGCTGGGGCGAGAATCGCCGCTACTTTTTTGCCAACGCCAGCATCTTGAGGATGGTATCCGGCAGATCCCAGGGTTTGCGGAAGTAGTGAATGCCGAGTTCCTGAATGACCTGGGCCGAGGGGGGTTCATAAGCCGACGTGACGACGATGGCGGCACGACAGCCGATTTTCCGTATGTGGCGTGCGACATCCAGGCCATTGACGGGGCCGGGCACACGAATATCGAGGATGAAGAGCGCAACTTCATTACAGTGCGCGTCGATGTAGTCAAGGATGTCGTCCGACTTGGCAAACGGCGTGACCTGCGCATCCGGCTCAAGTTCTTCCAGGACGAATCGCATGCCTTCCAGCAAGTCGTTCTCGTCTTCGAGGTGAACGATGTTCAATGCCATCTTCCGTTCGGGATGCCCAGGATGGGCAACCAAGTTCTCCATCATATGACGATACTTCCATTGTAAAACTATCGAAAAGGACGAGTACAAATGACTATGAATAATTGGTGAAATATTCAGAATAGATCAAAGAGCAATTTTTTGTCAATTTTTACATGATGCGCCAGACCAGCGGACTCCAGAAGACGACCGCCGCGACCTTCGAATCTGGATCGCTGCTGCCCGTCCCGGCGATGGGCGCGATCTCGCCCGCACGCCAGAGCGCGAGGGCGCCGAACTCCGGGTAGCCGATGAAAGCGAGCGTTTGATTGTCCGGCGCGATGGCGACGTGCCCAGGCGTTCCAGGGAACGCGGGCGAGGTCGTCTGCGCAGCCGGAGCGACGATCTCCCAGAAGAAGCCAGTTTCCGGCGCGACGTCGAAACGGAGCGCGACCGTCCCCGCAGCGTCAAACCGGCTGTAGAGCGCCGGAGCTGCTGCGCTCACCTCACCACCTGTGCGCGGATCGAGCAAACGCCACGTCCCATCAGACAGAAGGACGCCCAGCAGTTCACCCTGTGGGCTTTCGACCCACTCGAACAACTGCACGTAGCTCTCTTCAGCCAGCGTCACCTGGAGCGTCGTCCAGGCAGTCGTGGCCGGGTCATAGACGTGGAAGGTTTGCGTACCTGTGTCGTCGTGATTGGTGCGCAGGACGATGCCCGCGCTGCCCCAGCGCAGCTCCGGCGTTCGGCCATCGGCGATCGGGATTTCGCTGGCGACAATCTGCGGGGATGCCGCGGCAAGGTTGTAGCTGATCAGATTGCCGGTCGCGGCGCCGAATGAGGCTTCGACCCAGGCCAGCGCATCCCCGGCGGGCGACCAGGCCGCTTCCGAGTAGACGAGCGCGTTATCGGCGACACCCTCCACAAACAACGATGCATCGGCGGGCTGCGCTGCGATGGACAACGGCTGCTGCGTATTCACGTCCAGCAGAAAAATGTCGGTCGGCAGATCGTATTCGGCGATGGTGCCGCTCGTTTGCAGATGGTCGAGCGCGGCGCGGCTGACCGGCGCCAGCGCCCGATAAACGAGCCAGCCCCCAGCGGGCGACAGCGTCGGCGACGAAACCGTGCCATCGGTCGTCAGCGGAACAATCGTGGGTGCATCCGGCGACCAGCGCCACAAATCGCCGCTGGCCCAGAAAACCAGCGGGGCATCAGTCTGCGCGGCAACCATCCCTGTGCTGCTTAGCAGGAGAAGACCAATAAGGATGGTGGCGATTCGTCGCATGCCAATCTCCGCTCACTACACATTCATTGTATGCAGAAAATTTGTGCTAGATCAAGCGTGTTTTTCGAACAAAAGTTTTAAGAGTTGTCGTGGCGAAAAGATGATGACTCACCGCTTGCGGCCCACCAGAGCGATATGGTACTGATCGAATTCGGCATCGGCAGTCCCGGCGCACGTGGGATGCAGAAAATCCGCTACCGCCCGCGATGCCTGCGCCAGCAAGATCTGTAGCCGTTCGATCTCGCCGTCGCTGCACCCGTTCGCCTTGGCCCAGGGGAGCAGGCGTGCGCGCGTCTGACAGGTTTCCACGTGAGCGACATCGAGACCGGCATTCAAGCACATGCCCTGCCAGACGTAGTCGGCAAAGGTTTGCCGGTGGGCGGGATCACCAAGCCTGTAGAAAGCGTCGACGTAATGCGCCGCACGGTCAGCTTCCGGCAGCAGTCGGTCATAGACGAGCAGGCTCCCGCCGGGCTTGAGGACGCGCGCCGCTTCGTCGAAAAAGCCTACGATGTCAGGGATGCGATGCGCGGCGAACAGGCAGCACACCAGATCGAACGTCTCGGCATCCCAGGGCAGAGACTCGGTCACAGTCGACACGTCCAGAGCCATCGCCCGATCGGCATACTTTGCAAGCGCAGGCAAGCTGTGAGCCTGCCCGATGGCGACGTCGAGCGCCAGGGCGACAGGCTCAGGACAGACGAGCCGGAGAAGGCGTTCGACATCTTCGTCCTGGCAGATGCGCTGGGAGGGTGAAGCGATCGGTGTGGTCGTGGTCATAGGCAGCTTTCGACGCGAAACGAGACGGCACTTCTAGGAAAAGGCGACTTCACGAGAAGCCGCCCTGGGAGCACATCCACGGTCTGCAGCGCATGAGCGCAAGGTTTATGACGCTGGCATCGCTGCCGCGAACAGGCCGCAGAGATCGGGATTGGTTGCTGCGTAGAGGTAGTGCAGGGTTTCGCCGTCGCGCGAGAAGGTGCCGCTGCCCGCACATGGCTCGACAGCCGCCTGCGAACTGAAGCTGGGCGCCACCGCGCACTGGAGGAAGTTATTGACCAGCCGATCCTGATTGACGATGGCGAGCGCGCCGACCTTGGGCACCTGACCCTGGAGCGCGCCGGACAGGTTACTCTCCGTATAGATGCGCGCCGCGACGGCACCGACACCCTCGTAGCATTGAATCATCGCGTCGACCTGGGCGATCAGTGCAGCGGCGATCGGGTCGCCGGTGAGGAGCGAAGCACTGCCACCGACCGTCGCGATGGCGTTGGAGATACTGGACGCTTCAATGGCGCTGTAGCCGTAATTCGAAAGGTTGGGGAGGAAGCGCTGCGCAGAGGACGCATCGGCAGCCGTATCGCCGGTCGTGGGGATTGCACCGCCCACGGCGCCACCGACCACATCCCCAACTGCGCTACATCCCACCAGCGCTGCCATCAGCGCCAAACATACAAAAAAGCGAAACCGCATTGTGTTTTCTCCTAGAATGAGAATCCTACGATCATTATATAGGCAGACTGCGCATGCGAAGCTCCCCCAAAGGGAGGGGGTGATGGAGGTATGCCGTACTAATTGCTTACTGGTGATCGGGGCGGATCTGCGCCTCGTCCACCGGTTCGATCGGCGCGTTGGTCTTCGCCAGCACATCCCCATCGCCGCGCCAGCTTTCGATCAGCAGCAGCACAACTCCGACCACAATCGCATGATCGGCGATGTTCGAGACGTTGGAGATGAGACCGGGAATCGTGTAGTGGATAAAATCGATGACCACGCCGTGCAAGATGCGGTCGGCGGCATTGCCCATGGCGCCACCGCAGATCAGGCCGAACGCAATTCGCGAGAGAACGGCCTTCTCCGGCAGGCGGGGGAAGAGGAAGAACATGGAGATGACGATCACCACGGCCAGGATGAGGAAAATGTCACCCGCCTGCGGCAGAAAGCCGAACGCGGAACCCCGATTCTCACTGCGCGTGAGCTGGAAGAACGGCGCGAGCGCTGGAATGGGGCGGCTGGTTTCATAGAGCGCCAACGAATTGAGCACAAGATGCTTGGTGATTTGATCGGCGGCAAAGACCAGGGCGACGAGGCCTGATAGTTTCAACCAGCGGCGAGTCATCACGGTCATGAGACGTGCTCTTCTGTGAACGGTTTCATTGGGGAGATTGTATCATATGCAGATCCGGACATACCTTGGAGAGTGGTTCGATGCGTAGAGTGTGGGTGGTGCTGGCACTGGTCATGCTTGCTGGGCTGCCAGCTGCCGCTCAGCCTTTCGGCGAGGGGATAGGCGATGCGCTAGTGCCGCTCGCCGGGAATCCCGGTTACGACGTGCAGCACTATGATCTCGATCTGACGGTGGCGTCGATTTCGACCGGCAGCATCCGGGCCGTCATGACGATCGATCTGATCCCGACAAGCAACCTGAGTCATTTCTTCCTCGACTTCGAAATGCTGCCGATTGCGTCGATCAGCGTCGATGCGCAGCCCGCGGCGTTTCATCATCTGGACGGCGAGCTGGAGATCACACCTGCACAGCCGCTCCAGGCGAATGAGACTGCGACGGTCGTCATCCGTTATGCGGGCACGCCTGAGCCGGTGATCAACCCGGCACTCGGCGAGGGTGGCTGGCAGACGTATCGGGAGGGCATCTACGTGGCAGGCGAGCCGTTCAGCGCTTCGAGCTTCATGCCGGTCAACGATCATCCGCGCGACAAGGCGACCTACACCTTCGCGCTGACCGTGCCGGAACCGTGGACGGCGGTGAGCAACGGCGTGCTGACATCGACCGTCGAACAGGGCAAGGCCGTGACCTATACCTGGGACATGGCCCAGCCGATGGCGAGCTATCTGGTTACGCTCAGCATTGGGCACTACAGCATCTACCAGCAGACCGGGCCGGACGGCCTGCCGATCGTCAACTACCTGCCATCGTCACGCGCGCGCGAACTGCGCCCCCGGTTCCAATCGCAGCCCAACATGATCGCTTACTTCAGCGAATTGTTCGGCCCCTATCCCTTCGATACCTATGGCGCGCTGGTCATCACGGACTCGCGGATGCATTACGCGCTGGAAACGCAATCCCGGTCGACGTTCGGGCTGGGCATCCTGAGCAGCGGGGGCGACCTGGTCATCGCTCACGAGCTGGCGCACCAGTGGTTCGGCGACAGCGTCAGCGTCAATAGCTGGGGCGATATCTGGCTGAACGAAGGCTTCGCCCGCTATGCCGAAGTCCTGTGGCTGGAGCATACGCGCGGCGATCGGGTGCGCGATAACTACCTGCGCCAGTTATACCGGACATCCCGCCGCAGTGCGGTGCTGCCGGGCAGCCCATCGGTCAACAATCTGTTCAGCGGAGCCGTCTATGACCGCGGCGCGCTGACGCTGCATGCGCTGCGCCACGAGGTCGGCGACGAGACCTTCTTCGAGATCCTGCGCACGTACGCGGATCGGTTTCGCTACGGCAACGCGGCAACTGCCGACTTCATCGCCGTCGCCGAGGAGGTGAGCGGCATGACGCTGGATGATCTATTCGACGCCTGGCTGTTCGGCGAAGAGGTGCCGACGCTCCAATCGATCGGCGTATGGCTGAATTAGCCCTCGCCAAATTGACCCCTTGTGAACCATCAAAACCTCTTGTAGAATGTTTCTGCTCGAGGTTTATTGGAATTGCGAGGTGCCATGATGAAGCTAGCCGAAGCGCTGATCTTGCGAGCAGACACACAGAAGCGGTTGCTCCAGTTGCGCGAACGCCTGGTCCGCAACGCGCGCGTGCAGGAAGGCGATGCGCCTGCTGAAGCACCGGATGCGCTGTTGGCGGAATACCGGCGCGTGCTCGGCGAATTCACAGTGCTGGTGCAACGCATCAATCACACCAACGCAGTCACCACGATGGCGGATGGCGGCACGTTGACCGATGCCCTGGCCCAGCGGGACGCATTCGTCACCGAACGAGCTATGCTGAATGGCGTCGTCGAACAGGCATCATCGCTGACCAGTGATTGGCGTTACGGGCGTTCGGAAATCAAGTTCGTGCCGACGGTCAGCGTCGCCGACTTGCAGCAGCAAGCCGATCGGGTTTCGCGCGACCTGCGTGAACTTGACGTGATCATCCAACAGACGAACTGGCAAGTCGACGTCGTCGACGGAAGTCATTGACAGCAAAGAGTCGGTAGCCGCACATTGAATCCGTGGCGAATGCAACCCTGAGGCGAGCCGGAAACGGTAGACCTCCACTCCTTTGAACCAAGGATGGCGCGCGGGGCAGTGCCAACAATGCACAAATCAGCCCAGCAGAGCGCACCAATTACGGGGCAAAGCGCACATTTCACAACCATGCATTGGACGGATCGGTGCCGGTGAGGGTGGGTACGGGGACTTAGCTGTTCACATCATAGACAATGTCGAGCTTGACGATCCTCGGCATTCGTCTTGCGCACAAACGACGGGTGCGGTCACCGCATTTCGCAGATCATAAGTCACGGAGGGAAAACTTAACGTTCGAAAGAGGACGCACCATGCACACGATGCGCCCGCACTGGGCGTCGTTGATGTATCGCGCCGGACTTGGCGCAACGACCGAACACAGCTCGCCAATGACCGTCGAGACCATCGACAATCACATCTACTACTATGCCGACGTGGATAGCGATCGCGGCCTGGCGCTCATGCGCGCCCTGCGCGAGAAAGATCGCGATCTGCGTGCGGAACAGCTTTCTCGCGGCATGGACGGCGCGCCGATGACGCCGATCTGGCTGCACATCTACTCGATCGGCGGCGACCTGTTCGCCGGGTTCAGCCTGGCCGACCAGTTGGCGACAATCAAATCGCCGCTCTACTCGGTGGTTGAGGGCATCTGCGCCAGCGCGGCCACCCTGCTCGCCCTGTCGTGCACGCGCCGCTACATCCTGCCGAGCAGCTTCATGCTCGTCCACCAGCTTTCGAGCTTCATGTGGGGCACGCACGAGCAGTTCAAGGATGAGATGTCGCTCCAGGCGATGATGATGGAGCGCCTGGTCGCCTTCTACACGAGCAAGACGAAGCTCGGCGGCGATGAAGTCAGGGACATGCTGACGCGCGATTCGTGGATGGATGCCGCGACCTGCATCAAGCACGGCTTCGCCGACGAGATCCTGAGCTAAGCCGCAGCCAGGGGTGAGGTTGGACTCACCCCTGGTCTTTGCCTTCTCCCCGCTCGTGTGCTTCAATTCAACCAGTGCACCCCAATGGTTGTCGAGGAAGCCAATGTCATCGATCACCGTCGAAAAACGCGATTATCAGGGCAAGACCCTCATCCGCTACCAGGGCGAGGTGATCGAGCGCAGCGCGCAGCACGTCTGTCTGGTGGCGCACTTCGCCCTCAACGACGTGGATGCGGGCTATGTCGTCTTCCGCAAGGGCGACACGATGACGGAATGGTTCTTCAGCGACCGCTGGTACAACATTTTCAAGCTGCAGGATGTGGAAGATGGCCGCCTCAAAGGATGGTACTGCAACGTCACCCGTCCGGCTGTCATCGGCGAGGATTTGATTCACGCGGATGACCTGGCGCTCGACGTGTTCGTCACGCCGGAGGGTTCATTCACAGTGCTCGATGAAGATGAGTTCGCCGAGCTCGAACTGGAAGTGAACGAGCGGCGCGCGGCATCCGGCGCGATCGAGGCGCTCCGGATAGCGGTTCAGGCGCGAACCGGCACGTTTGCGGAGATTCAGGGCTGAGGTTCGGCGTTCGTTTCGGCGCTGGCTTCACCATCGGCAGTGATGTTCGGCTCAGGGGCAGTCTCGGTGTTCACGTCACCGCCGATGATCTCGCTGACAGGCACCGAAAAACCGGGCAGCACATCGCCGCCTTCCAGCATATCTTTCTGGCCCAGCATGCGCATGCCTTTGCGGCTGTAGACGATCACCGCTTTCTCTTCCGGCGACACCACCCAGATCAACTGCGCCCCATTGCGCAGATCGCGCAGGATGCGCGCCGTCATAGTGGCAAAGCTCTCAGTCGAACCGATGATGTAGAGTCCCAGGTCGGGTGCGACGGCCGTTTGAACAACGCCGCGTGTGATCGGCGTGATCTGGATCGGGCCGGTGGATTTGATGTGCGAGCGAATCCAGTTGTGGAACTTCATCGCCAGAGCAGCATGTTCGTACTTGGAGACGATGACCTCATAATTGAAACCAGCCAGGCGCTCGAAGCGTCGACCGTGATTCGAATTACTGGATGCAGACTGCGTCTGAACAGGCTGTGGCGAAATCATAAATTCACTCCGAAGATTGATCTATCATCAATTATAAGTTAAGCATCGGGCGTTCAATTCATAACGTTATGATTTTTCGATGGCCCACAAGGTTACAGTTTGTAAACGAAATCAGTGCCACAGTTTCGACTTCGATACGAACTTGTCACTCTCTTACAGCGCAGATGCATGAGTATTGTGGCTTTTTGCCATTGGCATGGTGAAGGGCATCACGTTACACTTCGCCCCACGTTTGCGCCCTTAGCGCGCTTGAGTAGCTTACGAAGCTCGGTTGCAGTCATTCATGGTCGGTAATGCGCGGAAATCCTCATCTGCATTTGCACGCGCGGAAAACCCGCCTGTCGATTTCGGGTTGCTGCGACGGATATTGTACGTCGCGCTATTGATTGTCCTGCTGATCTTGCTCTGGGAAGGCTTGAAGGCCTTTGCCGCCAGCAATGATTACGCCCTCCACATCGGGGACGCGACCGTCGATCTCACCATTTTCAACAACATGCAGCTTCCGCATCTGAGCGACATCGTGAAAGCGTTCGCCGAACCGGCGCAGCGCAACGGCCCGCCGCTCTACTTGACGCTGGTTGAGAATGCGTGGTTCACGCTGCAATCTGCCGTGGGCGGTTTTCTCATTGGCGGGTTCTTCGGCTTTTTGCTGGCGGTGCTGTTCGCGCATTCCCGTCTGATGCAGGGCGGCTGTCTGCCATTCGTCGTCGCCTCGCAGACCGTCCCTCTGATTGCGCTCGCGCCGATGATCGTGATCTGGTTCAGCCGGGCGGGCAACTCGGCGCTCTCGATCCCTGTGATCGCCGCCTATCTCACGTTCTTCCCGGTGACCATCTACACGCTGCGCGGCCTGACCTCGGTGCCGACGACGGCGATGGAACTCATGCAATCGTACGCCGCCAACCAGTGGGAGATCTTCACCAAGCTGCGGCTGCCTAATGCACTGCCGCAACTCTTCACGGCACTCAAGATTTCCGCGACCGCAAGTGTCGTCGGCGCCATCATCGGCGAACTGCCGAGCGGCTTCCAGAACGGGTTGGGCGTGACGATCCTGAACTTTTCCCGTTACTACAACCAGTCGCCGCCGCGCTTGTGGGCGACGATCGCCGCCGCGGGTCTGGTCGGCATCCTGTTCTTCCTGGTGATCGTTTTGATCGAGCGCCTGGTCGTGCGCTGGCAACGTGAGGATAGTGAGTGATGAGCGCTGTGATCTCGATCAAGAACCTGACGAAGAAGTTCCGCGGCTCCGACGGTACGTTGATTCACGCGCTTGAAAACATCAATTTGACCATCGAAGAAGGCGAATTCGTCTCGTTGATTGGCCCGTCCGGCTGCGGCAAAAGCACGCTGCTGCGCATCATGGCCGACCTGATCCAGCCGACGAGCGGCAGCATCACGGTCAACAAGAAGACCGCCGCGCAAGCACGCAAAGATCGCGAGTATGGCTTCGTCTTCCAGAGTTCGACGCTCTATGACTGGCGCACGGTGATCAAGAATGTGCAACTGCCGTTGGAGATCATGAAGTGGCCGAAGGAGAAGCGCGACGAGCGCGCCCGCGAGATGCTCGGCCTGGTCGAGCTGGGCGAGTTTGAAGACAAGTATCCGTGGCAGCTTTCCGGCGGCATGCAGCAGCGTGTCAGCATTGCGCGTGCGCTCGCGTTCGAACCGAACATTCTGCTGATGGACGAGCCATTCGGCGCGCTCGACGAAATGACGCGCGAACGCATGAACAACGAGCTTCTGCGCATCTGGACGGCGATCCCGCACATGACGGTCGTCTTCGTCACCCACAGCATCGCCGAAGCCGTCTACCTGTCGGATCACGTCGTGGTGCTGTCGCCGCGTCCGGGGCGGCTGGCGGAAATCATCGACGTCAATCTGCCACGTCCGCGCGGCCCGGAAACGCGTGATCATGAAGATTACTTCCGCCTGACCAGCCAGGTCCGCCACGCGCTGCGAACAGGCATTCGTGACGAGGTCATGGAGTAATGGCATCCATCGCTCAGGAACGAGCCAGCCAGTTCAAGCCCAGCCCGGCGGAGACCGTCGTCGATAATTACGACAGCCGCACGCTCGGCCTTGACCTATTGGCGCTGACGGCACTGTTCCTGGTGGTGGTGGCTTATCATCTGCAAAATCCCGTCTCCCTCTACCTGATTCAGTTTGGATCGGCCTTCCGCAACGCGACCCTGCAGCCGGTGATCGTCGTCGGCTTGCTGCTGACCTCGGTCATCCTGGTCGGGAATTGGGGGATGCTGCGCCAGAATCCGATCCGGTTGGCGGCGGCAGTGGTGCTGCTGCTGTTCGGGTTGTACGTGTTTGTGGCGGTGATCTTCGACTTCAATCTCATCGGTGCGCTGCTTGGCATCGACCAGACGTTGTTCGTCGACCGTCTGCGCGACGACGCGCCGCTGGAAATCCTGGAGCGGCACTTACAACTGACCGCGATTTTCGAGTATCTCGCGCTGGTTGCGGTGGTGATCCTGTGGGAGCCGTGGAAGCGCCTGTCGCTGTATACGCGCGCGCTGCGCAAAAACAGCGCGCCGATCGTCGTCGCCATCGTCGTCATCGGTCTGTGGGAACTGTTGATCAACATCTTCGGCATTCAGGAGTTCTTGCTGCCGCGTCCGAGTGTGATCGCGCAGACCTTCGCCGAAGTCTACCCGCGGCTGGTCTCCGCCGCCTGGAACACTTTCCAGAATGCCTTCTGGGGCTTCGTCTTTGGGTGCAGCGCAGGTATCTTCACGGGCGTCATCTCGTCGAGGTTCACGTCGTTCAGCCAGGCGCTGCTGCCGCTGGCGGTCGGGATCAACGCCGTGCCGATCATTGCGCTCGCGCCGATTATGAATCTGTGGTTCGGCGACCTCAATCCAGCCTCCAAGATCGCGATTGTCGCGGTGCTGACGTACTTCCCGGCCATGGTTAGCACGGTGCGCGGCCTGAACTCCGCCGATCAATCATCGCTCGAACTGATGAAGACCTACGCCGCCTCGCAGATGACGGTCTTCCGCAAGCTGCGCCTGCCATCGGCACTGCCGTTCATCTTCTCCGCCCTCAAGGTGGCAACCACTCTCAGTATGATCGGTGCGATCGTGAGCGAATACTTCGGCGGCTCGACTGCCGGTCTCGGTTTTCGCATTCGCGACGACGCCGGTCTGTTCAAATATCCCGAAGCCTGGTCGGCGATTGTCATGGCCTCGTTGTTCGGGATACTCTTCTATCTCGCGGTTTCTGCCGTGGAACGATCGCTGATGCATTGGCATATTTCGTTCCGCGAGAAATAATGGCGGTGTAGGCGGTCTAGATCGCCATTGCACGGTGCTTGGTTAGCGGTGTTCACAAACGGAGGACGAAACACCATGCGTAAAGTATTGTTGCTCGCTGTTCTGGCTATGCTCGCCCTCGCCCTCGTTCCAGCAGCCGCTGCGCAGGACGGGCCAGATGCGGTCTCATTGGTATTGAAGTGGGTGCCTCAGGCGCAGTTTGCCGGTTACTATGCTGCACGTGACCAGGGCTTCTACGAAGACATGGGGCTGGATGTCACCATCATTGCGGCAGGCGTCGACATCAACCCGCAGCAGCTGGTGGCGAGCGGTGAAGCTCAGTTCGGCATCGACTGGATGGGCAACCTGCTGGCGACGCGGGAAACCGGGCAGGATGTGGTCAACATCGCGCAGATCTTCCAGAGCAGCGGTATGCGCCAGGTGACCTGGGCGGATGCCGGTATCACCTCGTTTGAAGATCTGGGCGGTAAGGTCGTGGGTGTGTGGTGCTGCGGTAACCAGTTCCCCACTTTCGCGGCATTAACTAAGGCCGGTTTCGACCCGGAAAATCCGGATGATGTGACCATCGCCCAGCAGGCCTTCGACATGAACGCGTTCCTGAATCGCGAAATCGATGCGGCCTCGGCCATGACCTACAACGAACTGGCGCAGGTGCTGGAATTCGTCGGCGAAGGCGATGCGTTCCCGGTCTACACGCTGGACGACCTGACCATCCTCGACTTCAACGAGTATGGCACCGCGATGCTCGAAGATGGCATCTTCGTCAATGCCGGTTGGCTGGCGGAAGAGGGCAATGAAGACATTGCGACGCGCTTCCTGGCCGCGAGCTTCGAGGGCTGGATCTACTGCCGTGATAACGCTGAGAGCTGCGTCGAGAGCGTGCTCGCCGAAGGCCCCACGCTCGGCGTCGGCCACCAGGAATGGCAGATGAACGAGATCAACAAGCTCGTCTGGCCGTCGGAGAATGGCATCGGCGTCATGGACCCCGAAGCTTTCACCACCACCGCTGACATCGCTCTGAACTACGGCGTTATCGCTGAAGCCGCCGTGCCGGAAGCTGTCTATCGCACTGACCTGGCAGAGGCCGCCCTGGCCATGCTGCAGGAAAACATGGCCGATATTGACGTCAACGGCATGGACTATGTGGCTCCCGAAGTTGAGATCACGCCGAACGGTGAATAATCCTCCACTCATCTAGGAGCGTTACCGTAAGGGGTATGGCCTGTGCCATACCCCTTCTTATTTCTGCTTACTTCAGGAGCAACTTGCATGAGTGTCTCGATTGATGCGAAATATGCTGCTGTCATCGCCGAGGCCGAATACATGTGGTTCACAACCGTGCGTGCGGATGGCCAACCTCAGCCGACGCCCGTGTGGTTTGTCTTTGAAGATGGCAAATTCCTGATCTACAGCCAGCCCCAGGCGCAAAAGATCCGCAACATCAGGGCCAATCCAAAGGTCGCCCTGAACATTGTCCTGCGTGATGATGCCGAAGAATTCCTCGTCATCATGGGCGATGCCGTGCTCGACCCCGGCGCGCTGCCAGCGACCAAACAGGCGGCATACATGAACAAATATGCGGAGAGCATCCCGGCCATTGACATGACGCCGGAGAGCTTCGACGCCATGTTCTCGCTCGCTATTCGCGTAACACCAACGCGTGTCCGCGGCCAGTTGGAGGAGGGGTGATGCCCCTGCGGCTCGATGTCTGGTCGGATTTCGTCTGACCATGGTGCTTTCTCGTCTCCTTCAGTTTGGAGGAGCTAGAGCGAAGCTACGACCTGGAGTTGCATTGGCGCTCGTATGAGCTGCGCCCGGCAGGCTCACCGCCGGTTCCGCCAGAGTACAAAGCGCAGATCGAGCGCGGGCGCGTCATCTTCAAGCAGCGGGCACAGACAGATTATGGCGTCGAGGTTAATTCCGGGCCGTTCGGTATCGATTCGCGACCGGCGCTCATCCTGGAAAAGTACGCCCTGGCGCACGGTAAAGGCCGCGCCTATCACCGCGTGGTCGAGCGCGCCTACTGGATGGACGGCAAAGACATCTCCCAGTTGGACGTGCTGGCCGGGGCGCTGGCAGCCGTCGGGCTGGTGACGCCCGATCTCGATACGATCTTTTCCGATCCGCAGTACGCACAGCAAGTCGACGAGGACATCATGTTTGCCTATCAGATCGGGCTGCAGGGGGTGCCCGCGACGATCCTGGCGCAGCGCTATCTCGTCTCCGGCGCGCAGCCGCTCGACGTCTTCCGCCAGGTGATCGAGCGCGTGCTGGCCGAGCAAGAACGGGCCGAATGATGGCATATTTGCCCCAGGCGTTGAATGTCCTCTTAAAGCGCGATAAAATGCGCGTGCTTTTCGCCTCAAGGGGTCGCTTTGCCAAATGGCGCGTGGGACACTGACAGAAACACATCCCCTGTTTCAGTACGTCGAGACGATCACCCGACTCGACGTTGTCCCGTGCAACCAGTGCGGCAGCCAGGATGTGCATCCATTTTTGCCGAGCAACGGGCTGGGCCTGGTGCAGTGCGCCAACTGCAGGCTGGTCTTCGTCGGCAGCCGTCCCGAAGCGAGCGATTTGTACGCGCTCTACGATGAGTCCTATTTCCATAACGACGAGTCGGGCATCGTCGGCTACAGCCATTACCTCAAGGACGAGGCGAACATCCGCAAGACTTTCGCCCGGCGGCTGCGCAGGCTTGAACAATTCGTTCAACCGGGCAAGCTGCTGGACGTGGGCTGCGCGGCGGGCTTTTTCCTGGACGAAGCACATAAGCATGGCTGGCAGGTGCAGGGCGTCGACGTCTCGAACTTCGTCGTGCAGTATGCGCGTGAGCGCTTCGGCTACGACGTGCGTCAGGGCAGTCTGCTGGATCAGGATTATCCCACGGGTGATTATGACCTGGTGACGCTGTGGGATGTGATCGAGCACGTGCCCGATCCGAAAGCATACATCGCCGAAATCGCCACGCTGCTCAAGCCGGGCGGCATCCTCTCCCTGGCAACACCGGATATCGAAAGCATCCCGGCGCGCCTGACCGGCACCCGCTGGGTCGGCTACAAGCTCTCGGAAGAGCACGTCTATTACTTCTCGCAGCAGACGCTGTCACGATTGCTCGAAAGCGCGGGCTTCGAGATCGTGCGCGTGCAGCACGTCGGCAAGTACGTCACGCTGCGGCTGTTCCTTGACCGCCTGAGCATGTACAGCTCGCTGCTGGCGAGTCTGCTCTCCCGCGCTGAGCGCGCCTTCAAATTGTCCGAGTGGTCACTGCTGGTGAACCCGCTCGACATCATCTCGATCACTGCCCGAAAGCGATGACCCGTTCCGTGACCGTCCGTGCTGCATGGCGCTACCGCCTGCTGTTCGTACTCCTGCTTGCGGTGCTGCTGCGACTGATCATCTTTTTAGGTTTCCCCTCGGTGTTCGATTTCGTCGCCACGGGTGCGATCCACGGCTCCGATTCGTATGATGCTTATGCGCAGAATCTGCTCGCTACGGGCATCTATGGCCGCACGCTCGGCCAGGCGGATGCGCTAATCCCGCCGCTGTACAGCTATCTGCTGGCCGGTCTCTATGGGCTGTTCGGTCGCGGCGCGCTGCAGGTGGCGCTGCTCCACATCGTGCTCGACTGCTTCTCGATCGCCTTCGTCTACGACATCGCCCGCCGGTTGCTGCCGCGTGGCGACATCGTCGGCACGCTGGCCGGGCTGATGTACGCCTTCTATCCCTACCTGATCTTCCAGAACCTGACGGTGATTGACACGCCGTTCTTCATGACGGAGCTGTACGCCTTCACGTGGTTGATGGTCTTGCTGCGCAGCCGCCCCACGTTTGATGGACGTGGCTGGCTACTCGCGATTGCGGGTGGTCTGGTATTGGGCCTGGGGATGTTGACGCGCCCGATTCTGCCGCCGTTTGCGCTGTTGGTCGGCATCTGGTTTTTGCTGCGGCTCAACCTGTGGCAGACGCTGGCCCGCTTGCTGCCGGTCGCCCTGATCGGCATGCTGACTCTGGTGCCCTGGATCGCGCGCAACTACGACGTCTACGGCGCCTTCGTGCCGATGACGATTACGTCCGGCTCGAATCTATGGCAGGGCAACAGCCGCTACGTGATCCCGTATTTCCGCGCGGGTTACGATGTCCAGTGGACGTCGCCTGACCCGGAAGAAATCGACAACCTCGACCCGCAATCGCGCGAGGCGGATGCGAAGCGCTTCGAGCTGGCGTTGGACTTCTGGCGCGAGAACCCGGATAAGCTGGTCGAATTGTTCGGCCTCAAATTCCTGGTGCATTGGAGCATCGGCATTGCGCCGCGCTTGAACCCGACCGAGGGCGAACTGCCGCGCATCGATTACCAGGGCAATATCGTCGTCGAGCAGGGCGAGGATGGCGAACTGCTTCTGACCGATCTACCGCCGGGCGATCCCGTCGGCGCCTATTCGCTGCCGCTGTTCGATCAAGTGGGACGCGCTGTCCATGTGATCTACTGGGGCAGCCTGTTCGTCCTTGGCTGCGTCGGCATCGTGCTCACCTGGCGCCAGTGGCGCGACGTTTCGCTGCTGTGGTTCCTGCAAATCGCGATGACGCTGGTCTATGTCGTCTTCCACCCCTCGACGCGCTACCGCGTGCCGACCGACCCGGCGTGGTTCATCTTCTCGGCGGCAGCGCTCGTCAGCCTGTACTTCTGGTACACAAACCGGCGCACGAGCGCGGCGCCCCATCCATCAACCCACGACCGCTAAGACCCCTCACTCTGCAGCAGGACGATGCCGCCGATCACGACCAGGATGCCGATCAGCTTGCGCCAGGTGAACGCCTCCGTTTGCAGCAGCACAGCCAGGAATAACGTGACAATCGGATAAGCCGCCGTAATGGCCGTCGCGACCGAGGCGGACGTATTGCGCACGGCGAAAAAGTAGAGCAGCCCGGCGGCACCGGACATCAAACCGGAGATGAGCGCATATTTGAGAGCATCGCCATTCATATTGGTGGCGGGCGCAGTCGTCGCTCCCAACCAGTAGTAGACGGGGATCATAAGCGCGATCGGAATGCTGTACATCCACTGGACGGTGAGCGGATGCGCGTGGCCGACCGCCAGCTTATTGGTGTAACCCCAGATGCCCCACAGGAGCGTCGAAAGCAGGAGCAGTATGTTCGCGGGCACGATAGATCATGACCTCCATTATCGAAGTTCAGGCAAGGGGCACAGTATAAAAACAAACCGGCGCAGAACAAACTCTGCGCCGGTAGCATCAGTGGTGATGCGGGAACAATCTATGCGCTGGCAGGGGCGACCGGAGTGCTGGGCGCAGCCGCCTCAGCCGTAGCCTTCACCGGCTCATTGGGCGGCAGCTCGCGCGCCTGCGGATACAGATTGAGGAAGCGAATACCGAGTGTGAACGCCAGCCCGCCATAAGCGAGAATGCCGATGGCGACGCCCCATTCGATCAGCGACGGCATATACTGATTTATAGGGAAGACATCTCGTGTCCCCGGCGACCAATCGAGCGGAATGACGAAGCCGGACAGAGTCATGTTCCAGCGGTTGATGACCAACCCGGCGATGATCATGAGCGCGCCCAGGATCAGGATGTTGCGGTTGCTGCGGGTCCGGCGCCAGAGCATGAAGATGGCCGGCACCAACGCCCCAAACAGGACTTCGCCAAACCAGAAGGTGAAGTTATAGGGCGTGTTTTGCGACAGGATCTCAGACCCTAACTGGCGTTCCGGAACCTGGCTGTAGTAGTTGGTTGCAGCCCAGCTCCACAGTTTCAAGTACAGATAGGCCAGACAGGCAAAACCGACCAGCTTGGCAACGCCGAAGAGCACATCTTCCGGCACCAGCTCTTTGCGGAGCAGTTTGCCGGCCAGGACGGTCGCCAGCATCGTGACCGCCGCGCCTGCGGCAACTGCCGACAGGATGAAGAGCACGGGTGCGGACGGCGAATACCAGACCGGGCGCGCTGTCAGAATGCCATAAGTGGCACCCAGCGACGATTGATGCAGCAGAGACAAGCCCATACCGACCAGCGCGACCACGGGCATGAAACGGTGCAGCACATGCGCCAGTGTGCGCAGGATGGCGATGTTCTTGAGCGGCGTGCTCTCGATGATGATCGGGATCAGCTCCATCAGCAGCACGGTGGTGTACAACATGACACACATCGTGATTTCCCACAGCACCGAGTGGACGTTCCAGTAGATGAGCGGGTGATAGAAGCGATCGTAGCGCCCGATATCCATGAAGAGCGCGAGCATGGCGGACGAATAGCCGAGCAAGCCGACGAAGACCGCCGCCCGCGCGATGGCCTCATAGCGCTTCAGCCCGAACAGATAGACGGCAGCCGAGAGCGTAAACGCCCCGGCGCCGAGCGCAATCGACGAGAGATCCAGGGTAATCCACAGGCCCCAGGGCAGTTCATCCGTCAGGTTGGTGACGCCCAGGCCATTCATGATCACCTGCGACGCGCTGACAAGCCCGATGATGAGTGCCAGCACGAGGAAGCCGACCCAGAGTTTGAAGGCCAGGGAGGTATGTCTCACCCCCATCGGCCTGAACTTTGCCGTTGTGGTGTGGCTTGCTGCTGTCATTAGACCAACCCCTCCGGCGGAATATAGTAGACGTTCGGTTCAGTGCCCAGATCCTCACGAAGGCGGATGGTTGGGCGGCTGCTGATGATGCGCGAGACGGTGCTGTTCGGGTCGTTGATGTTGCCAAAGAAGCGCGCATTGACCGGGCAAATGTTGACACAGGCCGGTGTCGCATCTTCGTCGACGCCCGGCATCAGGCCGTTGGCCAGACCGGCATCGATACGGTGGACGCAGAACGTGCACTTCTCGACCACACCGCGCGGACGACGCTGCACTTCCGGCGTACCCCATTCCGGGACGCGCGGATTCTCGTCGCTGCGCTCGAACCAGTTGAAGCTGCGCGCGCCGTAGGGGCAGGCCGTCTGGCAGTAGCGACAGCCGATGCACTTGTTGTAGTCCATCGCCACCAGGCCATCGGCCCGATGGTAGGTCGCGGAAACCGGGCACACCTCTACGCACGGCGCGTGAGTGCAGTGCAGGCAGGGACGCGTGACGTGGAAGACTTCACCGAGCGGCGTTTCGTCGTCGATGCGGATGTTCCAGCGCATGTCGTCCTTGGTATCGTTGGTCGCCTGGCAAGCCCAGACGCAGTAATCACAGCCGATGCAGCGGCTGAGGTCGATGACCATAACCCAGTGGAAATTCGAGTCACCCTCGTGGCCCGCCGGACGCGTCTCGGAGATCTGGCGGGCGAAGGTATCGAGCGGCTGGGCCAGGGTGGCGGCCAGCACCAGCGAGGCGCCGCCGCCGATCAGGAGCGTCATGAAGTCGCGGCGCGAGAGAAGATGTAAGTTCTCTGGCGTCGGGGCCACCGCCTTCGGTTGTTTCACCTCCGGCTGTTTGGGTGGCTGTTGATAATCAGCCATAGCGTTATTCCCCCCTCTTACGATTCGTCCTCTGCATCGGGCGCAGGACGCCGATTGCCACGGGCAATGAAGATCGTAGCGATCGTAATGCCAAATCCGATCCCAAGGATTAAGCCCTGCAGAAGCTGCACGTTAGAGGCTGGCGCTGCTGCTTCGGGTTCAGGGATCTCGGCTGTGGCACTGGCGACCTCGGCCACCTGTGTTTCACCACGCAAGCGATCCCATTCGCCAGAGGTGATGAGATTCTGGTGGCAGGTATCGCAGGCTGCAGTTTGGACGGTGAACGTATGGCCTGTGGATACGGGCACGGCAGCAGTGCTGACATCGACCGCCTCCGTCAAAACACCCGTGAGTTCCTCAGGCACGAACATGTGACAATCAGAGCATTCGATCGGGTCTTCCCCGGTGAGATGCTGGTCGTGCGCGAAGTTATCCGGCACTTCTTTGTGACAGTTGATGCAAAGCTCATTGACCGTGAGGTCGCCGCGCATTTGCTGCGTATGCGGTGAGTGGCAGGTGGCGCAATCCAGCGGGCCGATGTCGACGTGCGCGCTCGAACGCCATTCACCCAGCGTGGTCGCATGGCAGTCACCGCAAACACCGGCGACCAGTTCCGGAAACTGAGCGACCGGGCGAATGTCGTGCGCGCCGTGGCAGTCGGTGCAGACCGCGGCGGCATCGTTACCGCGCGCGATGGCCTGCTCGTGCAACCCGTGCTGCAGCTCGTTCACCTCGTCGGTGTGGCAGTTGACACAGAAGGACACAGACTTGAACGTGTATTCGCGCTGATCGGTCGGCGTGGGGCCGCTGTGCGGGAAGGTATCTTCGCCGTGGCAATCCACACACCCCAGGGGGCCGTTCGGGCTGTTCACCCCGTGAACCGAGTTGGCGATGATCTCCGGGCTGACGTACAGATTGAGAATGCGACCATCCTGCAGAGTCACGGTCTGCAAGGGGCGGTTGTGGCAAAGGACGCAGTAACTGTTATCTCCGGTCGGTTCAACGAGAGGCACGTTTTCGACGTCGTAGAACGGCTCGGTTGTTTCTTCAACGGGTGGCTCCCCGGTCGGTTGCGGCGTCGCATCCTGCGCAGCCGCCACCAATGGCAACAACCCGGCCAACAACAACGTGATCCCAATCCCCGTGAAGAAGACGATCAGGCGTCGATGCATGTTTGTCATCTTCATCACTCCTTTATTGCCCCGACGCCGGGAACAATTCCAGTTCAGTGAAAATTGCGTCAAGCAGGGCGTCCGCATACGCGTAGTTATGGATGCCCAGGCTGCCGTCGCCCTCGACAAAGTCCAGCGCGTCGATCACCCAGGTGGGCGTCCCGGCATTCACCGCTGCGCGCGCCATATCGATGCGTTCGCGGGTATCCGTCTGGACGTCATCGATCAGCTTCTGCAGCAGTTCCGGCGTAACAGCCTCTTCATGACACGCGGAGCACGAGTCGGTCAAACCTTCGACGTCCATCGCCGCTTGCGGCGTGATCGGCGAGAAAGCGTGGCTCACACGAGAGCCGAAGTCATCGACCGGCACTTCTGGCAGATGGCAGGTCTGGCAATCCGGGCCATTCGCGTTCAGGAAGTGATCGCTGGGACGGCTGCTCACCTGTGGCAGTACCTGAATGCCTTCGAACATTTCCTTGACCGGGTGATGGACACCTTCGCCCGTGAAGTTCTCTGTGCTGTGGCAGTTTGTGCAGAGCGGATAGGCTTCTTGCACCACTTCGTCGGGCAGTTCGCCCTGCGAGTGCGGATCGTGGCAGGTCGTGCAGCCGACCGGATAGTGCGCGGTTTCCAGCGTCAGCGCATCCGGCGCGGCCCCCGTACGGTTACCGGCTGCAACCGCCGCGATCAGGCTCTCGGTGTAGTTGTAATCGCTGCTGTGGCAGGTCAGGCATGAGTCATCGACCTGCGCCACGCCTTCGGCGCCCGCCGCGTAATCCAGAAGTGCGGAGAGCGATGTGGCATGACCGGTGGTCAGCCATTCGTTGTACTGCATGTACGCGCTGCGCGCATGGCCTGTCGGATACCAGTGCGCCAGATCGTCAGGCGTGGAGAGCGTGTAAACCTCGGATAGATCCTCACCCGGCACGTAACCGGCGGGATACGGATGATTCTCGGCGTCGGTGCCGCGCCCGTGACATTGCCCGCAGATCTGCGGGTCGGTGGCCGGATTGATGGCCGCGCGCACGGCGGCGAGCTCTTCATCAGACGAATCGCCGCTGATGTCACCAGCCAGCTCGGCATGTTCACTGCCGGGGCCGTGACAGGCCTCGCACTGCACGCCATCGTCATCCCAACGACCACGCTCAGTGTCAAGGTTGGTCACGTGGCAGTAAGCGCAGTTCTGTGCCCAATCATAGGCGGGGTCAGGCCAGGATTCCGCCAGCGCAAGCGGTTCCCAAACACCTTCTTCGACGTTCCACTGTGCGGGAAGCACCATGTATTCCCGGCGGTCGACTTCGGCCAGGTAAGCCTGAACGCGTTTGCCTGTGCCGATGACGTAGACGATGTCGTCGTCATCGAAGGCGCGCGCTTCGTCGTCGCCAGGGAAGGTCACGGTACGCAGATCTTCGCCCTGGTCAAAATCGGCCAGGATGGGGTCTTTGTCGCGTTCGACGTCTTGCAGCGCCAGACCATGAGCGGTTTCAGCATGTTCGCGCACCATCGTGCGATGGCAGGAGGCGCATTCGCGCACCCCAATGTAATCACCTTCACCGTCGTCTTGTGCATGGACTGGAGCCGTGTCGCCGAAAGCAAGCAGGGTAATGCCAACTGTGAGAAGCATTACGCCAAATATGAGTAGCAGCAGGGTTTTGCTTTGTCTCATCTTGATTTGCTGCCTTTCCGATACGGTCATTTCAACAGCAGGTCACTATTTCGATCAATTCACTGCTTAAGAAGCAGATTGATTCCTCGCATGAAAAGCTCTAGCCTACATTCTCTCACCCGGAGCTCATTCCGCCATCGTTCGCGGGGATGAACAGCGATCATTCCGGGGGATGAATTCCCTTAATTCTTCGCAGCTCGTGCTCGACAAGCCTCGACTACTCCGCATCCACCAGCCCGTGCCGGAGCGCCAGCAGAGCCGCCTGCGTGCGATCCGAGACGTGCAATTTCTGGAGGATGTGCTGCACATGCGTTTTGACCGTCGGCAGGCTGATGTTGAGCGTTTCGGCAATCGACTGGTTAGCGAAGCCTTCCACAATCAGGCGCAGCACGTCGCGTTCGCGTTCGGACAGCGGCTCACTCTCAAGCTCGGTCGGTTCCGGCGTCGGCGTGCTGTGATCGACGGCGCTCGCCAGGGCCGCGGTCAGCAGTGCTCGGTCGATCAGGTCATCGCCCGCGGCAGCCGCCATGACGGCGCGCACAATCTGATCCGGGTCCGTCTCTTTCGAAAGATAGCCCGCGGCGCCGCCGCTGATCGCCCGCGCCAGATAGCCGGGGTTGGCGTAGGTCGTGAGCATGATGATGCTCGTGCGCGGGGAAACGGCCTTGATCTGCGGCAGCGCCTGCAAGCCATCCATATCCTTCATGCGGATGTCGAGCAGCATGACGTCAGGCTGCTCACGATGGGCGAGCGCGATGGCATTGGTGCCGCTATCCGCTTCGCCGACGACGTCGATGCCGGGTCGTGTGAGCAGCGCGCGCAGACCCTGCCTGACGATTCCGTGATCGTCGACGATCACCACACGCACTTTGCCTTGACCATCGTTCTGCATGGCGCAACCCCTTTGCGCTTATTCCACCAGCGTCACGTTTGGCGTTCTGACGCCGCGCGGGGAGACCGTTTCCGGCACCCAGACGTTGATGAGTGTCCCATGGCCGGGCTGGCTGATAATCTCACAGATCCCACCGAGCAGCGCGGCGCGCTCCTGCATCGTCTTCATCCCCAGGCCGCGGCCTTCATTAGTGATAGTCGCCGGGTCGAAGCCCGCGCCATCGTCATGAATGCGAATGCCAATGCCGGAGCCGTTATGGAGATGAATATTCATCGAGCGCGCGTGCGCATGTTTGAGCGCGTTGTTGAGCGCTTCCTGCAAAATGCGGAACAGCGTGACCGAGATCGTCTTTTCCGGCTCATTGGGTAACTGCTGCAAATCCATATGCAGATCCCAGCCCGCCAACTGCGCGTGCGTCTGTGCCACTTCCTCGATGGCTGCGATCAGGCCCAGATCGTCGAGCACAGCGGGGCGCAGACCTTCGATGATACGGCGGCCTTCGACGATCGCTTCGGTCAGCGCGTCGCAGCCGCGCTGGATGCCGTTCTGGGTGGCGTGCGCATCGATCGGGCACGACTCGCGGCAGTTGGTCAGGTACAGGCGCGCGCCAACCATTTGTTGAATCAGACCGTCGTGCAGGTCGTAAGCGATCAGCTTGCGTTCTTCTTCCTGAGCGTTGATCAACTGCTCGATCAGGCGGTGTTCCTGGCGCCGCTGGCGCTCCAACTCGTGCGCCATGTCGCAAAACGTGCGCGTGAGCGAGCCGATCTCATCGCGGGACAGCTGATTGGGCAGCACGGGCAGCGTGCCATCGCGCCCGAAGGCCGTCGCCATTGTTTCCAGCTGCGCGAGCGGTTTGGTCAGGCTGCGGCTCATGAAGTAGGCCAGCAGGATCGCCACCCCGACACCGACGAGCGCAAAACCACCCGCCGCCAGATAGAAGTGAGTCAATTCGGCGTAGAGCACGGCCTTGGGCGTGATGCTGTACATGACCCAGGCGTAATCGGGCAGATTGACCGTCGGGTGAATGGTGGTGTAGACGTAGACGCTGTCGTTGGTCTCGCGCCAGCCCGCATCGTTCTCCAGCATGAAGGAGAGATCCAGGGCATGAGCTTCCGGGTCGAACGAGGACGGGTAGACGAGGTAATTCTGATCTTGATCGATGATCGCCCACTGGTCGATGCTGGAGCCGCCGGGCAGATTGCGCAGCAGCCACCCCGCGTGTAGATCGATGACGACGATACCGCCGTCGTTGGCGCGCATGGCATAGGTCAAGAGTGGCGCGCTATCGGTCCCGGTATCGTCAAAGCCGAACGAGGAGACGTAAACGCCGCCGGGCAATATTTGAATGGTGTAGCGGAAATAATCGGTGCTGCTGCGATCCTGCAAATTGTCGACGATGCTGACGGTGCGACCATCGGACTGGGCGGCCACCATCTCCATGCCATCTTCATCCAGGTAGCGCAGCGCGCGATACATCGGGCGCGAGGACAGGAAGACGAGAAAGTCGCGTGCCGCCTCCGTACGTGCGGCCTCGATGGCGACTCTTTGCTCGTTCAGGTTGTGCAGGCTGCGCAGCGACGAGATGTAGAGGGCGTCTCCCTGCGCCTGACGAAGCGAACTGACGATGCTCTCCGCCTGTAGCGAGAGCTGGCTGAGCGACCGTTCGACGGCGTTGCGCGAGAGCACGTCACGCGCAAACAGATGGCCATAGAGCGCTGTCGCCAACAGCGGGATCATGAGCACGATCAGGAAGACGAACATCAAACCGGTGCTCAGTCGATTGAAACGTGGCAGTAGTTTCAATGCAGTTTTCTCCAGAACGTGACATCTTCTCTATTTTGGGACAAACGGCCCTGTTGTTTAAGATGACATACTTCACACTTTATTGGTGTTGAATGAAAGCTGTTTATCTCCTTAAAACGCGCTTAGCTTGGTATCATTGTCCACGATTGTCTCGATATTGCAGCATTTAGGGGGGGCCATGGCTGCGTTTCGGTGTGTAACCCACAACCGCAAACTGACCCTGTTTTTATCACTTGTAGCACTCGCCCTGGCCTCATGCCAGGGGTTGGCCGGTGAGCCACGCGTCGTCGCGACGCTGCCGCCGCAGGCACCGTCCGCTGCTCTTAGCGTACCTCAGGAAGCGCCGGATCTGGCGCTTGGCGCGCAAGTCTACGCCGCAAACTGTACGCGCTGCCATGGTGTAACCGGGCAGGGCGACGGTGAATTCGTCCTCAGCGGACAGATCCCAAGTATCATCGATTTCACAGATCCGGCAACAATTGAGGGCAAAACGCCGGCAGACTACTTCCAGATCGTGACTGAAGGGCGCATGGATCTGCTGATGCCGCCGTGGGCCGACAAACTTTCGGAAACGGAACGCTGGGCCGTGGCGAACTACGTCTACAACCTGTCGTCGTCGGAGCCAGCTCAGGTCGCACAGGCACAGCCAACCGCAGCACCGGCTACCGGAGCCGAGGTCCAGACGACCGAAGAGCCATCGCCGGGTGCGGAAGTGCAAACGACCGAGGAGCCTGGGGCGACCGGCGTCGTCAGCGGTCAACTGACCAACGGCACGGCAGGCGGATCGATCCCGGATGGGCAGGTCGTCCGGCTGTTCGCCGTCGACGCCCAGTTCGAGAGCCAGATCTTCGAGACGACGGCCAACGCCGATGGCAGCTTCCGTCTTGAGGATATCCCGATGCGGTCGGATCTTCAGTACGTGTTGACCGCCGAGTACAACGACATCCGCTTCATGAGCGAATTCGCCACGATCGACGACAGCACGACGGAGTTGACGCTGCCGATCTCGATCTACGAGACCAGCAACGATCCGTCGATTATTCAAATTGACGCCATCCTCAACCAGGTGATTGCGGCGGATGGCGGGCTGCAGGTCGTACAGGTCGTCAGTTACACCAACACGTCGGATCATGTATTCCTCAACGTCACTGACGACGGCGCGACCTCCGTCAGCATCGCCGTGCCGGATGGCGCCATCTACCAGAACTTCACCAGTTCTGACTACGTGGTTTCGGAAGACGGTTCGCAGGTCTTCGACACGCAGCCCGTCCTGCCCGGCGAGCAGCATCTGATGCACGTCGCCTTCGGCATGCCGTATCCGAACAACCAGGCGACGGTGGCGCAGGTCATTCCGTATGCCGTCGACGGCAGCTACGAAGTCTTAGTCGCGAGCGGTGGTTTGACCGTCGCCGGTGATTTGCTGGCCGAGCAAGGCATGCGCCAGGTCGGCAGCTCGACCATGATGAGCTACGCCGGGCAAATGTCGACACCGCCGGAAACCAGCGTCTCGTATGTGGTGTCGGGCGCGCCGGTCGCCGATGCGTCGACCCAGACGAGCAGCGCAGTCACGAGCGACAACCTCGTCTCCTATGTGCTGATCATCTTCGGCGTCCTCGCGATTGTGCTGGCCGCGTTCCTGTTCCTCCGCGATCGGAGGGCGCGACCGCTCGGCCCGGTGATTGTGGCCACGGCAGAAGCGCAGTCGTTGATTGAGCAGATCGCCACGCTCGATCGCGATCATGATGCCGGGAAGGTCACCCATAAGGCGTATGAGCGCAAGCGAGCCGCCCTCAAAGCGCAGCTGGCCGAACTCATGCGCGACGATCAGAAGTAAGCACGCAGCGCCAGAGCGACAACCTAAACGCCGTGCAGAATCCGCAGAAATGCGCCAAACTATGGGGCGATGGTCGTCAGGTCATCGCCCCATTTTCGTTGGGGCGATATGTTTGCGTTGAAAGTTTTCAGCGCAAGGAGCAATGAACTTATGTACACAATTGGTATCGATTTTGGGACGCTCTCCGGACGTGCCGTATTGATCGACACGCGGGATGGGCGCGAAATCACCTCCGCCGTCTACGATTATCCGCACGGCGTCATCGACGACGTGCTGCCCGCCAGCGGGCGCAAGCTCCCGCCGGACTGGGCACTGCAAGATCCTCAGGACTACATCGACGTGCTGACCCACACCGTCCCGGCGGTGCTGCGCCAGAGCGGCATCGATCCGAAGGAAGTCGTCGGCATCGGCACCGATTTCACTGCCAGCTCGCCGATGCCGGTCAAGCAGGATGGCACACCGTTGTCCTTCCTGCCCGAATTTCGCGACGAGCCCCATGCCTACGTCAAGCTGTGGAAACATCATGCCGGCCAACGCCAGGCGGATCTGATCAACGAGACGGCGCGCAAGATGGGCGAAACCTGGCTGGCTCGCTACGGCGGCAAGATCTCCTCGGAGTGGTTCTTCAGCAAGCTCCTGCAGATTTTGCAGGAAGCGCCGAGCGTCTACCGCGAGATCGATCAATTCATCGAAGCGGCGGACTGGATCATCTGGCAGATGACGGGCGTCGAAACGCGCAATACGTGCACCGCCGGTTACAAGGCGATGGTGCAGGATGGCCACTTCCCCAGCAAGGCGTATTTCGCCGCGCTCGACCCGGCCTTTGCCGACGTGGTCGAGACCAAGATCGGGACGACGGATTTCGCCCAGCTCGGCGACAAGGCCGGTGAACTGACGCCGGAGATGGCCGCCAAGATGGGCCTGCCCGCCGGTATTGCCGTCGCGGTGGCCAACGTCGACGCGCACGTGGCCGCCCCAGCAGTCAAGGCGACCGAGGCGGGCGTCATGGTCATGATCATGGGCACGTCGACCTGCCACATTATGTCCGGCACGCAGCTGCAGGACGTGGACGGCATGTGCGGCGTGGTCAAGGGCGGCATCATCCCCGGTCTGTATGGCTATGAAGCCGGGCAGAGCGGTGTCGGCGATATCTTCGCCTGGTTTGTCGATCACGCGGTGCCGCCGGAATATCATGAAGCGGCGCAGGCAGCCGGGTTGAATCTGCATGAGTATCTCGAACGCGAGTCGGCCAAGCAGGCCGTCGGCGAACATGGCCTGATCGCGCTCGATTGGTGGAACGGCAACCGTTCGACGCTGGTCGACGCAGATCTGACCGGCATGATGGTCGGCATGACGCTGGCGACACGCGCGCCGGATATTTACCGTGCGCTGATCGAAGCGACGGCCTTTGGCACGCGCGTGATCATCGAGGCATTCGAGGATCGCGGCGTGGCCGTTAACGAGTTGGTCGCCGCCGGCGGCCTGCCGGAGAAGAACGCCCTGCTGCGCCAGATCTACGCTGACGTGACCGGGCGTTCGTTCAAACTGGCCGGGTCTGCGCAAGCGCCGGCCCTGGGCAGCGCCATGCACGCGGCAGTCGCTGCGGGGGTGTATCCCAATATCCAGGCTGCAGCCGAGAAGATGGGCAAGCTGAAGGACGAGGTCGTCACGCCGATCCCCGCCAATCAGAAGGTCTACGACCAGCTCTACGCCGACTACAAGACTCTCTACGATTACTTCGGGCGCGGTGCCAATGACGTGATGAAACGTCTGAAGCAGATCAAGCGCGCTGCGCACGCCTAAGACAGGAGGACAATCATGCTGCTACCTGAGCTGCGCGAAACCGTCTGCAATCTGCACGCGGAGCTTCCGCGCAACAACCTGGTCGCCTGGACGAGCGGCAATCTGAGCGCGCGCGACCCGGAGACGAATCTGGTCGTCATCAAGCCCAGCGGTATCAAGTTCGAAGACCTGACGCCGGAGAACATGGTCGTGGTCGACATCCACGGCGAACTGGTCGAGGGTGATTACGCAGCGTCTTCGGACACGCTTTCGCACTGCTACATCTACCGCGAGATGCCGGAGGTCAACGGCGTCGTCCATACGCATTCACGCTACGCCACAGCCTTTGCCGTGCTTGGCAAAGGCATTCCATGCGTGACGACGGCGATGGGCGACGAGTTCGGCGGGGAAATTCCGTGCGGCGGCTTCCGCCTGATCGGCAGCGAGGCGATTGGCAAGCTGGTGGTCGATACGCTGACCGGCCATCGCAGCCCGTCATGCCTGCTGCAAAATCACGGCGTGTTCGCGCTCGGCAAGAATGCTGAGGGCGCCGTCAAGGCGGCGATCATGACCGAGGACAATGCCGCCATCGTCTGGACGGCGATGCAAATCGGCACGCCGATCCCGATCGCACAGAGCGAGATCGACAAGCTGTTCGACCGCTACCAGAACGTCTACGGCCAGCGCTGACCGTTACGTTGACGAAGACGTCACCGGCAGGACCAGCATCGACGGATGTTCCCGATCGTGGAAGATCGTATGCTGGATCTGCCGGACGTCCGTATCGAACAAGGGTGTCGCGCCGCCGGTGTGTCTGCACCAACGTGGGTGCGCGCCCCCGGCCACGATCAAATGAAGACGATGCCCCGGCTTCATCTGATAGGCCGTCGCCCACATGTCGATTTCCACACAGGGGACGTCGCCATTGCTGCCGTTCGTTTCAGTGTGGAAGCGCGTTAACCCGTCACAGATGTTGACGAGGCGACCGTCAGGATAGGCGTCGCACAGGCGCGCGTAGACATCGCCGTTCGGCGCCGATGAACGGGCATAGAGCTGCAGCTTGACCGGGCCGATCAACTCCATGGGCACATCGAAGGCGGGTGTCGTGTAGACCAGGACGTCGCCGCGCTGTTCGAGACGCCGGTTATCCTGTGGGCCAGCCACGAGCGCAAACTGATTGCCACCGACCGCCGGGGTCGGGTGCGCTGGATCGTAGGTGAAATGATCGGCTGCCGAGTCATGCGGTTCGCGCGTCAGGCTGCCATCGTGCGTCAGGTAGAACGGCGTCGAGCGCGCGGGCGGCGGATAATCGGGATAGTCGCGCCATTCATCCGCGCCCATGATGTAGAGGCGCACCGGTTGTTCACGCAGTTTGGTTTTGCGGTCGGCCAGCTTAGCGTCGAACCATTCGACGGCAAAGTGCAGCGTATTCCACATCAAGAACACATGGCTGAAGTGATACCACGGCCCGATGGTCAAGTAGGGTTGGTTGCCCGCCGCTTTCATGGCCGCGTAATCGTTGAGCAGCCCGCGCAGGAACAGATCGTACCAGCCGCCGACGAGATGCACCGCGCCGTGTACCTGCTCATGAGCGATACCGCCGAGCCGTTCGCGCCAGAGCGGCGACTCGGGGTCGGTCTCTTGCAGCCAGGCGTCGTAATAGGGTACGGGGGCGCCGCCCAGGCGCGTCTGTGCCTGGATCACAGGCAGCGTCATCAGCGCGCGACGGACGCGCCATTCCATCTCGAATAAGATGAAGAGACTGGCGGCCAGCGAGCGGTAACGCTGCTTCTCGCCCAATTCGAGCAGTGTGATCCAGCGCAGGATCAGGCCGAGATCGAGCGCGCCATCCGGGAAGACGATGTCGTAGAGCGAGGAACTGGTGATCATCGGGAACAGGGCGCGCATTTCTGGCGCGTCGGCGACCGCCCACTGGACGATGCCCAGATAGCTCGGCCCCCACATGCCCAGGTCGCCATTGAACCAGGGCTGCTGCTTGATCCAGTCGATGGTCGCCTGGCCGTCTTTGCGCTCGTTGACGTGCGGCTCGAAGACGCCGGTCGAGTCGAAGCGCCCGCGCACGTCCTGAGCGATGACGTGATAACCGCGCTCGGCAAAGCGCTGGGCCACGAATTCCACCCGCAGGCCGAAGATGCCATGCCGCCAATTGCGCCCATATGGGCAGCGGATCAGGATCGTCGGGCAGGCGCGATCCGTGATTGGCGCGTAGTGATCGCTGGCGAGCAGCGCGCCATCCGGCGCCGCGATCATGTGCCCGCGCTCGATGCGCACCCGATTGCGCGGCGGAGGCAAACGCAGCCAGAAGGAAATAAAACGACGGCGCAGGAAGAACCCTGCCGCCGCCGCCAGTACGAACCATACGAGCCAGAGAAGCTTTCGTTTCATGTCGCACCTGTCGCCAACTCTGGAACGGGATGCAGCCGCCCGGCGTCGACGAAACGCCCCAGGAAGGTTGTGATCAGCGCCTCGTCCACCGGCGGGCACTGGATGCCCGATCCGTTGAGCGCGGCCTGCGTATTCTCCGTGCCGAGCGCGTGGTAGGCATTCTCATTGATCCCCAGCATGCGCCCGGCGAATGAGATATGGAAGAACGGCAGCAGCGGGTGCAGCGGATTGGTCTCCGGGTCAGCGTGTTCTTCGATGGCCTGTACCCAATGATGATAGGGCAGCTTGCGAACAGGATAGCCCGCGGCGCTGATGATGTCCATGATACCGCCCCACGTGATCGGGTTGGGATTGAGCAGATGGAAGATATGGCCCAACGAGGCTTGCTGAAACGCCAGATGGACAATCGCACGCGCGATGAAATCGACCGGCGTCATATCCATGGTGCTGCGGATATCCGGCCCATAGCCCGCCAGGATGCAGCCGATCAGGATGCGCGCGACGAAATCATCCTCGTTGGAATAGCCGTGTTTGCTATCGCCGACGATCAGGCCGATGCGGTGGATCGTCACCGGGATGCCACGCGCACGAGCGATCCGCACCACGCGCTCGGCGACGTATTTGGTCTGGAAGTAGCCGACCTCAGGGCATTTTTCGGCGTCGAGCTCATCTTCTTCGTGCCCGCCTTCGAGCTTTTTGTAGTCGAGCAAAATGCCGAGCGAGGAGACGAAATGATACGGCTTCGGGCGAGTCGTCGTCGCCAGGCGCAGCGTCTCCTGCGTGCCGCCGACGTTGGCATCTTTGAGGAAGTGATAAGGCGCAACGTAGCTCAGTTTGCTGCCTACGTGGAAGACGACGTCAATCTCCGCCGCCATGCGGTCGAACTCCATCTGAGTCAGGCCGAGCAGCGGCAGCTTGAGATCGCCCGGCACGGGGATGATGCGCGCGGCCAGTTCCGGCGTCCACAGATGATAGCGTTCCAGATTACGACGGATGCGCACCATGCCCGCCGCCTCGTTTGAAGCGCGGACGAGCGCATATATGGTCGCATCTGTCTGTTCGATCAGTTCGGCAAGGATATAGGCTGCCACAAAACCGGTCGCACCGGTGAGAAAGATCTTTTGCGCAGGCTTTGTCACATCCGCGCCATCCGGCAGGGGTTGAATAGCCGGATCGAGCGTGGCTTCACTATTCAAATCAAAAGAACCGTAAACAGACATAATTCCCCCTCTAAGGCATCATAATATTGATTATGAACAACTGCGTTTCGGACAGTTCGTGTCAAACGTCTACAATATCGGTGACAGATGTTCATCACTCACGTAATAGCACATCGAAAATAATGAGATCAGACTAGAGGATGATGTCGAAAGTAATCTTATGCGGCGCGAAATTCCGCAAGTGCATAAGAAACCTGGAACTGCGCTCGTTCTCAGCGGGGGAGCGACCAAGGCGTTCTATTTCCACCTGGGAGTCCTCAAAGCGCTAGGAATCGCGGATGTCAGCGCGCTGGTCGGCAGCAGCGCAGGTGCGATGGTGGCGGCGCTCGTCGCCATGGGCACCGATGTCGATACGCTGATCGCCGCCGTCAACGACCGCCAGGTCTACGTGCCCCATCTGGATCGCATCGCCAAATCCCTCGACTCCGGTCTGTTGTTCCGCCTGGATACCTGCAATCTGGCCCGGCAAAGCGCCTACACCGGATTGGAGGCGCTGCGCTTCTTCGTCTCGCTGCCGCTGCTGTGGCGACGCGACCTGGTTGCGGAAGCGGTCGATCGCTGGGTCATGAGCCAGCGTCATGCGTCCGGATTCTTCAGCGCTGATGCGATTGAAGACATCTTCAAGTCGATGGTGTCGTCGAATGACTTCGGCGCTGCGGACATCGACCTCTACGTCACGGCGACCAGCCTGGATAGTCACCAGCGCGCCGTGTTCAATGCGTCGTACGCCTTCGAAGATGCCAACAATCGCTTCTTCACCGGTGTGCCGGTGCACCAGGCGGTGCGCGCATCGGTCAGCCTGCCGGGGATGTTCGAGCCGGTCAACATCGGTGGCCGTTATTACGTCGACGGCGAAGTCAAGCAGACGCTGTCGGTCGATCTTGGCCTGGCGCTGGCCGACCGCGTCATCATCTCGCACACGTACCAGCCGCTCTACCAGGAGAACGGTGACAGCGTGCGCGACATGGGCTGGCTGGCGATCCTCAAGCAGTCCATGAACGTCATGCTCAACGAACGGATCGAGGTCTGGCGCGACATCTACGAGCATGAGTATGCCGGGAAGCAGTTCGTCTGGATCCATCCCGATCCGGAAGATCGGGCGTTTTTTCTGGCGCCCGAGTTTTCGTTCCGTCCAGAAATACAAAAGTTGATTATTCATAGTGGAGAGGTGGCAGCGCTCAAGGCATTGGAGAAGGCTGCTGCCCAAGGGGGGTAGTTATGGAACGTTATGCCAGTATTTTAGGGCCAGTAGATAGTGCCTTTTATTACGTCGAAACGCCCGAAACGCCGATGAACATCGGGGCGTTGACGATTTACGAAGGCAAGGTCGATTTCGAGGCGTTCGTCAACCTGATCCAAGCGCGGCTGCATCTGGCCCCGCGTTACTTCCAGCGCATCATGCAGGCGCCATTCCGTCTGGGGCAGCCGACGTGGGTCACCGATCCCACGTTCTACATCTATAACCACGTCAAACGGGTCGTGCTGGCCGAACCGGCGTCCGAGGCGCAGCTGCGAGCCAAGGTCGGCGAGCTGCTCTCGCGCACGCTCGACCGAAACAAGCCGTTGTGGGAGATCTACTTCATCGAAGGGCTGGAAGCGAGCACCGCCGTCTTCTTCAAAGTCCATCACTGCATGGTCGATGGACTGGCTGCCGTCGATCTGTTCACGATGTTGATGGAACTCGACTCGCGCATCCCCGTGCTCGAAGATAAGCAGGAATTCTCCGCGCCGAACCTGCCTGACCCGGCTACGCTGACCTGGGACTCCCTCCAACGTGACGTGCTGCATCGCTTCAACATGCTCGACAAGCTGAGCAAAGATGTCACGCGGGTCGCATTCAATCTGTTCGATACCAACCAGCGCCTGAAGATGCTGATCGGCGTCGCGCACCTGCTCAACAGCACGTTGAGCCCGATCCGCAAGCTGCCGATCAATGGGGCGAACAGCGGCAAGCAGCAGATGATCTGGGGGGCGTTCTCGCTCGACGAAGTCCACGACCTTCGCCGCAAAACGGGCGCCTCGGTCAACGACGTGATGCTGACCGTGATGACCGCGGGCGTGGAGCGCTACAGCCGTCGCCGCCACATGAACGAGCAGGCCTTCATGCGCATCCTCGTGCCTTTCAACGTGCGCGCGGAAGAGGAAATCGGCAACTACGGCAATCGCATCTCCGTGCTGCCGATTGACGTCCCGTTCGGCGTCGCCGATCCGCTGGAACGCCTCCGCGCCGCAACTCGTTACAGCAAGGCGATGAAGGACTCGTCGCTCTCGCTGACGATGGACATGATCCTGACGCTGCCGTCGCTGCTGCCATCGCTGGTCCAGCCGTCGATCTGGGGTGTGGCGCCGGTCGCCTTTTCCATCCTGGCGCACACCTGGTGTACGAACGTCGCTGCACCACCGGCACCGGTCTATCTGCTCGGCCACCAGCTCAAGCAGGTCTATGGCTACTTCCCACTCAACCCAACGATGGGCGTCGCTGGGGTCATCGTCAGCTACAACGGGCAGATCACGTTGAGCCTGGTCGTCGACGAAGCCATCATCCCCGATCCGCAGACATTGGAGAACGATCTGCGCGAGGCTTACGCCGAACTGCGCCGCGCCGCCGGGCTGCCTGATGCTATCCCGCCCGCCCCGGCAAAAGAGGAAAAGCCTGCGCCTGAAACCGTGGTATCAACCAACGGCGTGCCGCCTGAGGCCAAGCCCAAGCCGGTCGCCAGCACGCCGGGCGTTGATGGCGATAAGGCCCCAACAGCAGCCAGCGCACCTGCGAATGGCGTTCCATCAGAGAGCAAACCGGTCCCGGTCATCAGCGACTCTGCCGCCCAGCCGACCGTCGCCTCAGCGGAAGCGGAGACGCCAGCGGCCCAGGCAGAATCTGATCTCGAGTCAGAGACGGAAGCGACAAGCGCAGTGGAAGCAGCACCCGAAGCTGTCGGGGCAGTCGAGAAACCCGATGCGACGATGAGTGGCGCTGCGCCCCAGGCCGCGAAATCGCCGAACGGCAGCGTGCCACAGCCCGTCGCACACAAGTTGTTCTCGGACGAGTGGGCGAAAGCCTTCCGCGAAGTCATTAATCACAGCGACGAGTACAGGCGCGCCGGGGCCAACTGGACGGCGGGGTCGCTGATCTTCACCATGAATGCTGCGCCGATGCACGACTTTCCACAGGCCGCATCCGTCTATCTCAATCTGCATCGAGGTGAGTGCCGCGACGCGTATGCCATTGATTCGCGGGCGGCCAGCCAGCAGGGCGATTTCATCATCGCCGGGGATTACGCCGCCTGGATGGAAGTGCTCAGCGGCCGCACGTCACCTCTCGTTATGCTGACGACCGGCAGGCTGATGCTGCGCAAAGGATCGCTGCTCAAGCTGCTGCCGCACACGCGCTCGGCGACCGAGCTGGTCAACTGTGCCCGGCGCGTGCCCTGGTCATGACAGTGATTGTGATATTTATCACATGAATTGATGACACTCACGACTGACCCTTTACTGGACGACGTGTTAGGGTGAGTGTAATGTGGCGATAAATGTACCCTTTTTCGGGAGGTATTATGGTCCGCAAAGCGAACGAGCCGGTGGAAGAATCGGTCGAGGCCGTGAAGGCTGTCGAAGAAAAGGTCGATACCGCCTTCGATCTGTTCGTCGATCACCAGCGCAAGGCGTTCACCGAAGTCAGCAAAGCATTCAATGCCATGCTGCCTGAGGGCGTGAAGGAACACGGCGAGAAAGCCGTCGAGGAAGTTATCGAAGGTTATCGCAATCTATTCAACTCGGCGCTCGACGACCTGATCGAGACGCTGGAGAAGGCCCGTCTGGAAAAGAAATCGGGCGTGAAAAAAGCTGTTAGTCGCAAGAATTAAATAGTTTTACAACGCCGGACGGCAGCGCAGACTATCCGCCCGGCGCATTACTTAGGCCCTCCCCCCGCGGGTTTTCCAGCGGCTAGGGAGGGCTTTTTGTTAAATTGACTAAATTACAGCCCGCAAGATTCTGTGTTTTTACAGAGTTAGGCGGTAAATTCATCTGTAGAATCGATACTTTGTTGACCGGGACAAAGAGTAGATGCATTCTTCGAACCTCCGTGCCTTCCTCGACCGCTTAATCGATGGACTGCTGCCTCTCCTTTCGCTCATCGCCGCGCTGGCCGTCGCGTCGCTGCTTCTCATCGCGCTGAATGCCGATGTCGGGCAGGCTTACGCGGCGCTGCTTGAAGGCGCCTTCGGCACGCAGAACGCGTTTGCCGAAACGCTCGTCAAAGCCATCCCGGTGATGTTCGTGGCTATCGGCATCTGCGTGGCTTTCCGCGCCAACGTCATCAATATTGGCGGTGAAGGACAGATGATCGCCGGGGCACTGGCCGGGACGACGGCTACACTGGCGCTCAGCGGCGCGCCCTCGCTCGTGATCATCGTCGCTGCGCTGGCCGCAGGCTTCCTGGCGGGTGCGCTTTATGGCGGCCTGGCCGGGTTTCTCAAAGCGCAGTTCAACGTCAATGAAATCCTAAGCACGATCATGCTCAACCAGGTGGCCGTGCAGATGATGAACTTCCTGCTCAACGGCCCGCTGCTCGATCCGTCTGAACAGGGTCTGAATCACATCCCGAAGACGGCGCGCATCGTCGCCGAAGCGCAGCTTCCACGCCTCGTGATCGGGCTGCCGGATGGCACGCTGCTGTTCGACCGCACGCGCCTGCATTACGGCCTGCTGATCGCGATCGTGCTGGCCGCCGTGATCTACATTATCCTCTGGCGCACGCCGATCGGTTACCGCATCCGCGCGGTCGGCTACAACGAGCGCGCCTCACGCTACGCGGGCATCAGCGTCGGCAGGCAGATGGTGCTGTCGATGTTCCTGGCCGGTGGCTGCGCCGGGCTGGCAGGCGTCGTCCAGGTCTTGGGGCTGCAATATCGCCTGCAAACGGATGGCTCGCCTGCCGGGTTCACCGCCAACGCCGGGTTTAACGGTATCGTGGCGGCGCTCTTCGGCGGATTGAATCCGTTCGGCGCAATACCGGCGTCGATCTTGTTCGGCGGGCTGCTCGTCGGCGCTCAGAATATGCAGCGCGACCTGGGTATCCCGGCGTCGCTGATTACGACGATCAACGGCATCGTCGTCGTGTTCGTCGTCAGCAGCCAGATCCTGGTCAAGTGGCGAGGGAGGCGGCGCGCACAGCAATCCACAACCCGAACGGAAGTGCCGCTGGACAGCCCAATCGTGGTGGAGCAACAGGCATGATCGAGAATATCCTGGCTCCAAGCGTCTTCGCGACCTGTCTGCGTCTGGCGACGCCGTATCTGTTTGCCGCCATCGGCGAGATGTTCGGCCAGCGCAGCGGCGTGCTCAACCTGGGCGTCGAAGGCATCATGCTCATGGGCGCCTTCTTCGCACACTACGTCGTGCTCAGCACGGGCAGCCTGCTCCTGGGTGTGATCGGGGCGCTGATCGCTGGCCTGGTGATGGGCATCGCGGTTGCGTTCGTCAATGTGACGCTGAAAGCCGAGCAGGGCATCAGCGGCATCGGCGTTTATTTGTTCGGCCTCGGCATGAGCGAGCTGTTGTTCAAGACGCTGGTCGGGACGCCGCGTTCCGTCTCCGGCTTTCCGCCGCTGCACATCCCTGTGCTCTCGGACATCCAGTTCCTCGGCATCGGCCAGATCTTTTTCCAGCACAATTTGCTCGTCTACGTGGCCTTCGCCCTCGTCCCGATTTCGGCCTACGTCCTGCGGCGGACTCCACTCGGCTTGATGATCCGCGCGGTCGGGCAGAACCCGGAAGCGGCGGATGCGATGGGCATCAGCGTGACACGCGTGCGTTACATGACCGTCATCTTCGGCGCGATGATGGCAGGGCTGGCGGGTGCGTCGCTTTCGATTGCGCTGCTCAACGTCTTCCAACAGAACCTGACCTCCGGCCTGGGCTTCATCGCCATTGCGCTGGTCTACTTTGGCCGCTGGCGTCCGTTCGGCGTCATGTTGGGCGCGCTGCTCTTCAGCTTCGTCAATGCCCTCCAGCTGCAGATCAGCGCGATTGGCATCGATGTGCCGTCCGAGTTCGCGGTGATGGCCCCGTACGTCATCACCATCATTGCTCTGGTATTCGCCTCCAAACAAACGGAGAAACCAACCGCTTTAACCAAACCGTTTGACCGGGGGGAATGAGTTTACTTTGCCTGTAGGAGGCCCTATGAACAAGCGTATTCTCACTTTAGTGCTGGTCGTCATGGCGATGGTGGTGTTGAGCGCACTGCCCGCAGCCGCTCAGGACGACGTTTTCCGCGTGGCCGCCGTCGCTCCGAGCGCCACTAACGATCTCGCCTTCAGCCAGAGCATGTACAAAGCGCTGACCATGCTCGACGAAGAGATGGGTGATGGATTCGATTTCGTGTTCCAGGAAAACACCTTCGTCGTCGATGACGCCGCCGTGGCGCTGCGCGAGTGGGCCTCGTCGGGCGAATACGATCTGATCATCGCCCACGGCTCGCAGTACGGCTCGATCATTGAAGAACTGGCGCCGGAATTCCCCGAAGTCTCGTTTGCGTGGGGCACGGACGTCAACACCTATGGGCTGGATAACGTCTTCGCATACACCGCCGCTGCGGATCAGGGTGGCTACCTCAATGGCGCGATGGCTGCCTACATGAGCGAATCGGGCACCATCGGTGTCGTCGGCCCGATCGAAGTCGGCGATGCCAAGCTCTACATCGACGGCTTCGTCGCCGGTGCGCAGGCCGTCAATCCTGACGTGCAGGTGCTGGTCAACTACATCCAGTCGTTCAGCGACGTCCCGCTCGCGACCGAGGCGGCCAACACCTTTGTCGCCAACGGCGCGGACATCCTGACCGGCTCGGCGCAGATGGTCGTCGGCCCGATCGCGGTCGCCAAAGAGAACGGCTTGCTCTGGTTCGGCACGCAGGCCAGCCAGGCTGAATTGGCCGAGGGCGCTGGCGTGATGTTCCAGGTCTATCGTTGGGATACCATCCTGCGCGACATGATCGAGAAGATCCAGGGCGGCACGCTCGGTGGCGAAGCCTACACTCTGACGCTGGCAAACGGTGGTTTGCAGATGGTCATGGGTCAGGCGGGCGGTTAACGGTTGAGAATCTGGGGCGGGCTGAACGGTTGCCCGCCCCATTTGCAGAATTACTGAACGAGGTCAGTTATGGCGGTGTCATCGCTCGCAGAGCAGCAACGAATCGACCAGTTACAGATGCGCGGAATCGTCAAGCAGTTTCCCGGCGTGCTGGCGGTCGATCATGTCGATTTCGAGGTGCGAGCGGGTGAAATCCACGCGCTGTTGGGCGAAAACGGCGCGGGCAAAAGTACGTTGATGAAGATTCTTTATGGCCTTTATCATGCGGACGAGGGCGCGGTCTTGATCGACGGGGTCGATACGGCCATCCGCTCGCCTTATGCCGCCATCCAGCGCGGGGTCGGCATGGTGCACCAGCACTTCATGCTCGTGCCGTCGCTGACAGTGGCGGAAAACGTCGCCCTCGGCTTGAAGTCCTCGCGCGGGTGGCGGTTGGATCTCGACGTCGTCTCGAAAAGACTAAACGAACTCTCGGAACGCTACAACCTGAAAGTCGATCCGAACGTGCCGGTCTGGCAGCTTGCGGTCGGCGAGCAGCAGCGTGTCGAGATTTTGCGCGCGCTCTACAAGGGCGCCGCGCTGCTGATCCTGGACGAGCCGACCGCGGTGCTGACACCGCAGGAAGTCGACGAACTGTTCCAGGTGCTGGAGCAGATGACGGCGGATGGCCGCGCGATCATCTTCATTTCGCACAAGCTGCACGAAGTCCTCAGGATCAGCCAGCGCATCACCGTGCTGCGCGATGGGCGGCGGGTCGACACGATCCCGACTTCGGGCGCGACCAAAGCGACGCTGGCCGAAATGATGGTCGGTCGCCCGGTCGTGCTCGAATACGAGCAGCAGCCGAGCAATCGCGGCGGCGAGCGCCTGCACTTGAACGACGTCAGCGCGCTGAGCAATCGCGGCGAGCTTGGCCTGAAGGAAGTCTCGCTGACGATCTACGGTGGCGAAATCGTCGGCGTGGCGGGCGTTTCCGGCAACGGCCAGACAGAACTGGCCCAGGTGATCGCAGGGCTGCGACCAACCAAAGGCGGCACAATCGCGATCGACGGCAAGGACGTGACCGGCAAACCGCCGAGCCAGCTTCAGCTTCTGGGACTCTCCTACATCCCTGAAGAGCGCATGGAAGACGGCGTCATCAAAGAATTCACCTGTGCCGAAAACTTCGTGCTGCAAGATCATGGCCGCAAGCCGTACGTCTCGGCGGGTTTCCTGCTCAATTTGCGCGCCATCACCGATGCCTGCCGCGACGCCATCCGCCAGTACGAGATCAAAACGCCGGGCACGGAAACGCCCATCAAGAGCCTATCCGGTGGTAATATACAAAAACTGGTGATGGCACGGGAGCTTTCGCGCCACCCGCAGGTGCTGATCGCGGCGCAGCCGACCCGCGGCGTCGACATCGGCGCGAGCGAGTACATTCACCAGCGCTTGCTGGACGAGCGGCGCCAAGGGACGGCGATCCTGCTCATCTCGGAAGATCTGGATGAAATCATGGCGCTGTCCGACCGGATCGCCGTCATGTACGAAGGCCGCATCGTCGGCATCGTCCCGCGCGCGCAGGCGACCGTGCGCCAGATCGGCGCGATGATGGCAGGCGCCGAACTCGAAGTGTCTTGAACACACCCGTCAAATCATCGATTGCTGGCAGAAGAAGACTGTTGGATCATCCATGACCATACTCTGGGAACATTATCACACCCCTAAATCCATCGACGAAACGCTCGAACTGCTGACCTCCTACGCCGGGCGCGCGCGGATCATCGCCGGGGGCACGGATTTGCTGGTCGACATGCGTGCGACACACGAACCGGCCCACGAGGCGCTGGTCGACATCACGGCGATCCCGGAGCTGCGCACGATCCGTCGCGATGGCGATGTCTTCTACATCGGCGCGGGCGTGACGCACACGCAGATCGTGCACTCGCCGGAGCTGGCCGCGCAGGCGACCTGCCTGATCGAAAGCTGCGGCGTGGTCGGTGGGCCGCAGGTGCGCAACGTGGCAACGCTGGGCGGCAACGTCGTCCACGCGCTGCCCGCGGGCGATGGCACGGTCTCGCTGGTTGCGCTCGACGCCGAAGCCGAGGTGATCCATGGCGGCGAGCGGCGCTGGCTGCCGATTGGCGAGCTGTATCGTGGGCCGGGCCTTTCGCTGCTCGACCCAACGCGCGACCTGCTGATCCAGTTCCGCGTGCGCGGCACCGGCTCACGTGAAGCGACCTCGTTCAGCCGCATCATGCGCCCGCAGGGCGTGGCACTGCCCATTCTGGGCTGCGCCGTCTGGGTGCGCCTGAGCGAGGATCGGACACATTACGAGTCCGCACGCGCCTGCATCGCACCAACCGGCCCAACACCGGAACGTACGACCGTGGTCGAGGAAGCGCTGGCGGGTCAGCCCGCAACTGCGGAGACAATTCAGGCGGCCATCAAGATCGCAACCGAGGCGCTGCATCCCCGGACGAGCAAATACCGGGCGACGGCAGACTATCGCAAAGAGATGATCGGCGTATTGTTAGGGCGCACGCTGACCGCGGCGGTCGAGCGCGCGCAGGGGGGATGAGACATGGCACAACTCAATGTCACCGTCAATGGCGAGACGATTTCGCGCGACATCCCGGAATCGCGCACGCTGGCGCAGTTCCTGCGTAATGACCTGGGCCTGACCGGCACCAAGATCGGCTGCGAAGAGGCAGAATGTGGCATTTGCACCGTCCTCGTCGACGGCCTGCCAGTCGATTCGTGCGTCTACCCGGTCTGGAAAGCGCAGGGCAAAGCGATCACGACCATCGAGGGTCTTGCCCATGGCGAGGAACTGCATCCCTTGCAGAGCAACTTCATCGCTCACGGCGCGGTGCAGTGCGGCTTCTGCACCCCCGGCCTGATCATGACCTCGGCGGCGCTGCTGGACGAGAACGGCGACCCGAACGAGGACGAGATCAAGCACGCGCTCAAAGATACGTTCTGCCGCTGCACCGGCTACAGCAGCGTGATGCAGGCGATCAAGTCGGCGGCGCGCGAACGCCGCGGGCTGCCGCCGCTGCCAGTGAACGATCCGCATGTTGACGAGCCGATGGACGTCATCAGCCAGTCGGTGCCGCCGCAGGAAGTCGTCGCCAAGGTGACGGGCAAAGCCAAATACACCGACGATTACGTCTTTCCGGGCATGCTGTACGCGCGAACGCTGCGCTCGCCCTACCCGCACGCGCGCATCCTCGACATTCGCACAGATAAGGCCAGGGCGCTGCCCGGCGTCCAGGCCGTGCTGACGCACGAGGATGTCCCGGCGGAAAATCTGCATGGGCTGGTGTATCGCGATTGGCCGGTGCTGTGCGGCGACGTGGTCCGTTACGTCGGCGATGCGGTCGCCATCGTGGCCGCGGACACCGAGGAACTGGCGGCGATGGCCCTGTCGCTGATCGAGGTCGATTACGAACCGCTGCCCGTCGTGGCCGATCCGATCTCGGCCCATCGCGACGATGCGCCGGTGCTGCATCCCGAACACCCGACCGGCAACCTGCTCAAGCACATCAAGGTGCGCCACGGTGACATCGAGCAGGGCTTCGCCGAGGCCGACGTCATCGTCGAGCACGAGTATCACACACCGACGACCGAGCACGCTTTCCTCGAACCGGAGTGTGCCATCGGCGTGCCGGAGGGCTTCCCCGGCCACGACAAGCTGACCGTCTACGTCGGCTCGCAGATCCCCTACCAGGATCGCAACCAGATCGCCCAGGCGATGGGCCTGCCGGAAGAACGCATCCGCGTCATTGGCACCTTGATCGGCGGCGGCTTCGGCGGCAAGGAAGACATCGCCGGGCAGATCCACGTCGCCATGCTGGCGAATGTGACTCAGCGCCCGGTCAAGATGCTGTATACGCGCCAGGAGTCGCTGATCTTCCATCCCAAGCGCCACGCGACGATCATCCGCATCAAGACCGGCGCCAAACGCGACGGCACTTTGACCGCCGTGCAGGCCGAACTCTATGGCGATGGCGGCGCTTATGCCTCGCTCTCCGACAAGGTGATGACGCGCGCAACCACGCATGCGACCGGCCCTTACTACCTGCCGAACGCCAAGATCGACTGCTACGTCATGTACACCAACAACGTGCCGTCTGGCGCCTTCCGCGGCTTCGGCGTGACGCAGTCCGCCTTCGCCGTCGAGCAGAACATGGACATGCTGGCGCAGGCGCTCGACATCGATCCGCTGGAGTTCCGGCGCATGAATGCGCAGAAGGTCGGCGTGACGACGGCGACCGGCCAGCTTCTGCGCGAGTCGGTTGGGCTGCTGCAAACGATCGACGACGTCAAGCGCGACATGGCCGGGCATCACAACGGCACCGGCTTTCGTTGGGCGTGGACGGAAGGGCGCAAGGCTTATGCCTGGGGCATCGCCTGCGCCTACAAGAACACTGGCCTCGGCGGCGGCGCGCCGGATAAATCCGAGGCGGAGGTCGAAGCATTTGACGACGGCACCATCGAGGTACGATCCGCCGCCGCGGATATGGGCCAGGGCATCGCCCACGTGGTCGCGCAGTGCGCCGCCGAAGAGCTGCACATCCCGTACAATCGTGTGCGCGTGCTGCTCTGCGACACCGATTTGACGCCCAACGGCGGGCCGACGACGGCCTCGCGCCAGACGTTCATGACCGGCAACGCCGCACGCATCGCCGCGGGCGCCCTGCGTGAAGCGATCACGTCATCCGCGGCGGAGATGCTCGACGTGTCGCCCGATATGATCCGCTACGAGGAAGGCTTGCTGCGCTACAACGGCAGCAGCGTCGAGATCGGCTCGGTCGTCGCCTGGATGCGCTCGCACGGCCTGGAACCACGCACCCGCCACGAATACTGGGCACCGCCGACGCAGCCGCTCGGCAGCGGCGGTGACATGCACTTCGCCTTCAGCTACGCCACGCAGGCTGCCCTGGTCGAGGTCGACCTGGACACGGGCGAGATCCACGTGCACAAGGTCGTCAGCAGCACGGACATTGGCCGCGCTATCAACCCGCTGATGCTTCAGGGGCAGATCGAGGGCGGCATCGTCATGGCGCTCGGTAACTGCCTGACCGAGTCGTTCATCATCGAGGATGGCGTGCCGTGGACGACGCTGCTGGCGCGCTACAAGATGCCGAGCATCAAGCACGCGCCACAGATCGTATCGCGTCTGGTCGAGGCTCGGGCGTCGGAAGGGCCGTACGGCGCCAAGGGTGTCGGTGAAATCCCGTCGATCAACACGTCGCCAGCCATCGTCAATGCCATCTTCAACGCGACCGGTGTGCGCATCTACTCGCTGCCGGTCGACCAGGATGCGCTACTGCTGGCCATGAAGCGGGGGGAGGCTGAAGTGCATACCGCCTGGCACGACGTGCACTAGGCAACAAAAAACCGCACGGAAGCACGCTGGTGTGCCTCCGTGCGGTTCTCTCGCCACAGCCTACAAGCCGTAAACGTCCTTGAACTTGCCCTCAAGATAGGCGATGTAGTCATCCGACTGGATGCTCTCGCCGGTGACGCGTCGCGTCAGCTCATCGCTGGTGAACTTGCGCCCGTACTGGTGAATGTTCTCGTTCAGCCAGTGGAGCAGCGTATCGAACTTGCCCGCGGCGATCTCGTCCGGGATCGACGGGTGATCCTGGAGGGCACGGTTGTAATACTGCACCGAGAGCAGATTGCCGAGCGCGTAGGTCGGGAAGTAGCCCAGCAGGCCGGACGACCAGTGGACATCCTGCAGGACGCCATGGGCATCATCCGGCGGCACGACGCCGAAGTACGACTCGAAGCGGTCGTTCCACTCGCGCGCCACGTCCGCCACCTTGATCTTGCCGCTGACCAGGCCCGTCTCCAATTCGAAGCGCACCATGATGTGCAGGTTGTAGGTAGCTTCGTCCGCCTCGACGCGGATGAACGAACGCTCAACCTTGTTGATCGCCTTGTAGAACGTCTCGGCGTCGACGCCTTCAAGCTGCGTCGGGAAATACTGCTGGAGGATGGGGAAGGCCCACATCCAGAAGCCGCGGCTGCGCCCGACGATATTCTCCCACATGCGCGACTGGCTCTCGTGCACGCCGAGCGACGTGCCGCCGACCAGCAGCGTCCCTTCCAACGACTGGCTGGAGCCTTGTTCGTACATGGCATGACCGGATTCGTGCATCATGCCGAAGAGCGCCGGGTTGAGCCAATTGCTGTCGAAGCGCGTGGTGATACGCACGTCGTCGCGCGAGAAGGACGTGCAGAACGGATGCACGGAGACCGACTGCTGGCCACGCATCATGTCATAGCCGAAGCGCTTGACCATATCCAGGCCGAAGGCGCGCTGCTTGTCGACGTCATAGCCCTGGTGCAGCACCGCATCGCTGACGCGGTCGGCGTGCGCGGTGACGTCGCTGATCAGGCTGACCAGGCGCGGCTTGTGCCCATCGAAGATCTCTTTGACGCGCGCGGTCGTGATGCCGCGTTCGTAACGATTGATCAACGCATCGTAGGGCTGATCGGCATAACCGAGGAATTCCGCGCTCTGGATGACGAGATCGACGATCCGTTCAAGCATCGGGCGGAAGTACGCGAAATCGTTGTTGGCGCGGGCGTGGACCCAGACTTCGTGCGCTTCGGCGGTCACGCGCGTGAACTCCGCCACGTGATCCGTGGGAAGCTTGGTGCGCTCCGCAAAGTCCTCTTTGACGACACGGATCAGGCTGGCCTCGTCACTGTCGTAGGGCATGCCGTCGACTTCGCGCTCGGCATCTTCCAGCAGGCGGGCCGTTTTGTCGCTGGTGAACATCTCATGCGAAAGACGCGCCAGGGTCGAAAGCTGGCGCGCGCGCGCCATGGCGCCGCCCGGCGGCATATTCACCTGCTGATCCCAGCTCAGGATCGCTCCTGCGTATTCCAGATCCTGAAACTCGTCCAGGTGCGAGACGAGTTGTTCGTATTTATCACCCATGATGAATCAATGCTCCTGCTCTATACGGGAAACCTGATGACTCTACAACAAAAAGTGGATTTGGTTCGAGGCTCAGTCTTTGTCTAATCCCTGAGCCAGGAAGTCGGCGATGTGCATGGTACGCCGATCGCTGCCCTTGCGGCTGAGGCCACCATTCATCTGGGTGAGGCAGCTGGCGTCGCCGGTCAGGATGATGTCGGCGTCGGCGTCCTCGATGTGCTCGACCTTCTCTTTCAGCATGGCGCTGCTGATCTCCGGCATCTTGACGGCGAAAAGGCCACCGAAGCCGCAGCACTGATCCGAGCCATCGAGCGTGTTGACCGTCACGCCTTCCACATTGCGCGCCAGCGTCGCCACCTGACTGCGCAGGTTGAGCATGCGGTAGCCGTGGCAGGAATTATGCAGCGCCACTTTGGTCGGCGGCAGTTTTGCGCCCAGATCGGTGACGCCCAGCCCGTCGACCAGATATTCCGTGAATTCCCAGGTGATATCGGCGGCCCAGGCGGCACGGTCGCGCCATTCGGGGTCATCCTTGAACAGATCAGGGTAAAAGTGGCGCACCATCGACGCGCAGCTGCCCGACGGCGTGACGATCACCTCCGCGCCTTCGAAAGCATTGAGAAACTGTTTGGCGACGGCTTTGGCATCGGCCTGAGCGCCGGCATTGTAGGCGGGCTGCCCGCAGCAGGTCTGCGCCATCGGGAAGCGCACCTCGACGCCCAGGTGCTCCAGAATCTCGACGACGGAGATGCCGGTACCGGGATAAATCATATCGATGATGCATGTGACAAACAGGGAAACGGGCTTGTGACGAGGCGACGGGCGCGGATCTTGCGACATGGTGCGTTCCAGACAGATTGACGGCTGCGAACACAGTGATTATAGCCAGCCGCGCCCTACAGGGCGAGCCGAAATGTTCGGCTATGGATTGCGAAAGATGCTCAATCCAGCAGTTTCAAATTGGCAAAAGCGGTCGAAAGCCGCTTGGTCCCGGCCTTGACGAAGTTGACGACGACTTCGATGTCCCCGGAGACGCGCTCGACCTCCTGGATCACGCCTTCGCCGAAGGTCGCGTGCTGCACACGCTGCCCCACACGATAGGGTGAGCCGGGCTGCGGCGCTCGATTGCTGGGGAATTGGATGATCTTGGACGATGCACTGCCGCTGCGACTGCCGCCACCTTCCCAACTGGTCATGCGCTGAAAAGCGTCGCGATCGCGCAGTTCGCTCACGCGGACGGAGACACCCTCGGTCAGCTCGGTCGGGATGTCGCCGAGGAAGCGCGACGGTACGCTCGGAATGCTTTCGCCGTACATCATGCGGCGGAAGACGTAGGTCAGGTACAGCCGATCTTTGGCGCGGGTGAGGCCGACGTACATCAGGCGTCGCTCCTCGGCCATGGCGTCGGCTTCGTTGAGCGAGCGCGAGTGCGGCAGCAGGCCATCCTCCAGCCCGGTCAGGAAGACGACCGGGAATTCCAGACCCTTGGCCGAATGCAGCGTCAGCAGAGTCACTGTGTTCTGTTCGTCCACCAGCGTATCGACCTCGGCGACGAGCGAGACTTCTTCCAGGAAGTCACCCAGCGCCAGGTCTTTCTTCTCAATCAGGATGTTGCGCAATTCCTGGACGTTCTCGATGCGCTCCGTCACCTGTTCGTCGCGGTCGCTGATCTCGCTCAGGTAGCCGACGTAGCCCGTGCTATCGACGATCGCATCAAACAACGCAGACAGATCGCCCTGCGCGGCGATCTCGCGCCAATCGGCCAGCATGTGGCCGAAATCGATCAGGCTGCGGACGGCCCTGCCAGTCAGCGGGCTGACGACGCCCTGCATCATCTGCCCCAGGGCGACGCCGTAACCTTCGCCCAGGCTCGTGGCCCAGGCATGGAATGTCTCGACGGACTTCTTGCCGATGCCGCGCCCCGGCACGTTGACGATGCGGCGGAAGCTGACCGTGTCGTTCGGGTTGTTGATCAGGCGCAGATAGGCGAGCAGATCTTTGATCTCCTGGCGCTTGTAGAAGCCGACGCCACCGACCAGCCGGTAGGGCACGTGCGTCGCCACCATCGCATCTTCGAGCGCGCGCGACTGCGCGTTGGTGCGATACATGACGGCGAAGTCTTTCCACGTGTAACCCTCGCGCCGGAGCAGTTCGCGAATCTTCTCGGCGACGTAGGTCGCCTCTTCGCCCTCGTTGTAGGCTTCGTAGAGCGAGATCGACGCGCCGCCTTCACGATCCGTGAAAAGGGCTTTCGGCGTGCGGTGCAGGTTCTTGTCGATGACGGCGCGCGCCGCGTCGAGCACGATCTGCGTCGAGCGGTAGTTTTGCTCCAGCAGGATGACCTGCGCCTGCGGGTAATCACTGCGGAACTGCATGACGTTGCGATAATCCGCGCCACGAAAGGCGTAGATGCCCTGGTCTTCATCGCCGACGACGAAGACGTTCTCCTGCGGGGCGGCGAACAAGCGGACGAGTTGATACTGCGCCTGATTCGTGTCCTGGAATTCGTCGACGAGGACGTACTGGTAGCGCCGCTGATACTTGGCCTTGACCTCTTCGTTATCACGCAGCAGGAAGACGGTCTGCATGAGCAGGTCGTCGAAGTCCATCGCGTTGTTGTTGACCAGAATCTGCTGGTAGAGCGGGTAAGCGCGGTGCACGATCTCGCCGAAGTAATCGACCGGCGCGTAGTATTCAGGCGCGATCAACTCGTTCTTAGCGCCGGAAATGGCATTCAACACGCGCCCCGGCGTGAACTTCTTGACATCGACGTTGAGTTCGGCCAGCACCTGCTTCATGACGCTGATCTGATCGTCGGTGTCGTAGATGGCATACTCGCGCCCGTAAGCCGTCTGATCGGCTTCGCGGCGCAGCATCCGCGCGCAAATCGAGTGAAACGTGCCAATCTGCAGCCCGTCGAGTTTGCCGCCCATGAGCTGCTCGGAACGCTCGCGCATTTCACCGGCGGCCTTGTTGGTGAAGGTGACGGCGACGATCTGGTCGGGGTAGACGCGGCGATCCTGGCACAGGTAGGCAATGCGGTGCGTCAGTACGCGCGTCTTGCCGCTCCCTGGCCCGGCCAGCACCAGCACCGGGCCATCCCCGGCACCCACGGCGGCGCGCTGCTGCGGATTCAGCCCGGCCAATAGATCGACGGTCATACGACACTACTCCAGGATCGTTTAGAACTCATGCTCTATCACATTGTAACAGACGCTCAATCGTATGGAGCGATCTGGCGAGGTTCGGCACAGGGACAATTCGAGCGACGAGGGAGATACGGGTCGCATCTCCCTCGTCATGTGCAAGAGGAGTCTTAGCTGTTGGGCGTCGCGGTCGCGGAGACTTCCGTAGCCGTCGGTTCTGCTGTATCGGTCGGCTGCGGTGTGTCTGTTGCGGTCGGCTCCGGCGTTTCGGTGTTCGTCGCCGTCGGAACGGGCGTGTTGGTGCTGGTCGCCGTTGGCTCAGGCGTATTCGTGCTGGTGCTCGTGGCCGTCGGTTCCGGCGTATTGGTCTCCGTCGGCGTTGCGGTCGGCGGCAGAGTCGGCAGCGGGGTCGCCGTGGGCGGGAGGCTATCGGCAGACAGCGGGATCGGCTCGATGATGTGGAACGTCTCCATGATGGTGGCGTAATCACGATAGGCCGCGTTCGGGTCGCTGGTCGCTGGTTCCGGCGTTGCATCCGCCGAGGCGGTGGGTTCGGCAGCTGCCGCCTCCGTGGCCGCGGGCAGCGTGCTCAAGTCGATAGCGCTGCCGGGGAAACGGAGATTGACCGTGTGCAGCTTGCCATCCCCGGTCGTGAGCAGCAGGGCGTACCCACTGAATGGTTCACCATCGGCATTGCTCGTGCTGTAGGCCACACCGAACCCGTCTGCACTGTCGCGCGTGACCGGCTCGACACTGAGGATGGTCGCGTTCGGCACCATCGACGTGACGTAGTCGCTGGCCGCTGTTTCATCCAGCGCGCCGCTCAGGTCGCTGATCTCGACGCGCATCGACTCGCCCTGCGTGCCGATAATGCTGGCAGTGCGCCCGGCAGCGACGTCCTGCTGTGACCACGTCTGCGGATAGCGCAGGATGTGGTAAGCATACGGATCGTAGAAGGCCTGCCAGTTGAACGGTGCGACGTCCATGCCCGGAACCGGGTGGAGCGTGGCGGGCAGATTGTCGAGCAGGAAGTGCAGCAGGTCGATAGCATTCGAGGGTGCGACGACGCGTACCGAGTAGATGTACTGGCCATCCGTCCACGAGACCTGACGCGCGACGTAATCCTGGCGGTTGAACACAATCGAGAAGTCGATGATCAGCCGATCGTCTTCGATGCGACGGTTGGTCTCTTCCCAACGGTTATAACGCGTCCAGGTTTGCGCCAGCACGTCACGTGTGAGCGTGTCGCTGATGCCCTGCGCATCGGCAACCGGCAGCGCAGGCTTCTGAATGTAGGCGTCAATCACAGACAGGTTTTCGCCGTTGTTCATGCCCACCTGGGCGACTTCGCTCTGCGTCACCGGGTTGAGAATGGCCCAGCCCGTCGGCTGAGCGATGGTATACAACCCGGAGGGATGCAGGTAAACCTGATCGAAGCTGATGCCGCTGAAATCAGTCACTGGGGCAGGAAAGGTTGGCGAAGGAATAGCGGTCGGATCAGTCGTTTGAGTCGTCGTTTGGGCGTTGTTACTGAACAACGGCAGAATCGTCCCTGCGATCAGGACAATCGCCATGAAACCACCCAAGATGAGGCTGATCCGTCGGGAATTATTCGACATAATGCAAAGACTCCGGCAAAAGAGGGCAACAAACGCGGCGGATCATAGCGCAAAAGCCAGGTCTTGTTAATGGTAACGATGCCCGGTTTGGGCGTCGCTCTCACTCAGGTTGACGTTCTTGCTGCTTGTGGAATGACTCGATGTAAGCAATGGCCTCCGCCTCGCTGCCGACGACCCGCTTGCGGTCATGCTGAGGCGAGATGCGCATGGTGGCGGTGAGCAGTGCCCGCTGCACGGAATCCTTCGCGATCAGGGCCACCGGGTGGTTTTGCAGATCGACCTGTTGGTTGACCTGCTGGCTTTGCCGCTGGCTCGAACTCATGTTGGCATTGGCAACTTCGCTCACGTCGCGAAAGTCATAGATGGAACCGCGCGCTTCCGTGATCAGATGTGGATTATCTTTGAGGGCGCCGATCAACCACTGATAAAAGTGGGTGGAAAGGGCCGGGGTCAGCTGGCCTTTGTAGCGCACGCGCAGGATACGATCGTCAAAATCATAATTGGCGGAGAAATGCTCGTTATCGACACGAATACCAGACCCACTCATAATTTCGACCTACCTGTACAAGATGGGTGCGATCATCTCGGATCTAGATTTATCGTATGCATTAACCGGAGCGCGTCAAGTCGGCGGCGCTAACCAGTCTTGTCGTGTGCCGGGGCGGGCGCCGTGCTGATCGGCATCGTGAAGCTGAAGACGGTGCCCCCGGCGGGGTTGTCTTCAATCCAGATGTCGCCACCATGCGCCTCGACCACCAGGCGGCAGAACGTCAGCCCCAGGCCGGAGCCGCGCCGCCGTCCCTCGCGGCCACGCACCTGCACGAAGCGATTGAACAGCGTCAGTTTGTATTCTTCCGGCACGCCCGGCCCCAGGTCGACCACGTCGATGCGCACGTAGTCAGCCGCCGCGCCATCAGTGCCGGGCGTATGCGCGCGGATGACGACACTGCTCTCTTCCGGGCTGAACTTGAGCGCGTTATCGAGCAGGTTGAGAAGCACGCGCTCGGTCTTATCCGCATCAACATGCAGCAGCGGCAGCGACGTCGGGATCTGTGTCTCGACGGTAACGTTCAAATCGTGCGCCAGTGGGCTGAGTTCCGCGCACACGCTGTCGACGATGGTCGCCAATTCCGCAGTCCTGGTTTCGAGCGAAATCTGGCCGCTTTCGAGGCGGGCGACGTCGAGCAGCGAATCGACGCGGTCGAGCAGCTTGCGAATGGCGCGCCGTCCGGCCGTGCTGGTCGAATCGATCACTTCTTTGTACTCGCTGTCGGCGGGGATGATGTCATTCATCAGCTTGAGGCTGGTCGTGACCGCCGTCAGCGGGCTGCGCAGATCGTGGACGATCATGCGCACGAGATCTTCACGGGCCTGCGCCAGCTCGTGCGCCTCGGTCTCGTCGTAGAAGACGATCATCAAGGCAACGACGATCCCCTCTTCGTTAGCGACCGGGATGACGTTGCGCTGCAGATGGAGCGTTTGCGATTTGCTTTCGAGCGCATAGGCGAAGGGTGCGTACTGATGCTGCGTGACCGGCCCACCCAGGCGCTGCAGCAAAGCGCGCACATGATTGGCCGATTCGAAACCCAGGCGCGTCGCCAGTTGGAAGTCTTCGTGCGCCAGCAGCGATTCGACGGATTGTCCCAACAGCAGGTCGGGATGGAAACCGATCTTGTCGATGCGCGGGTTCGCCAGCGCAATGACGCCCGTACGGTCGATCAAGAGCAGGGGTTCGCTCATGTTGTCCAGGATGAGCTGCACGCGGTCGCGCGCTTCTTTCATGCGTTGGAAGAGCTGCGTATTGTCGATGGCGATGACCGCCTGATCCGCAAGCTGCTGGACGAACTGGGTATCCTCTTCGTTGAAGAAACCCACGTCCTCGCTCTCAAGCGTGATGACGCCCAACACCTCGCCGCGCCGCACGATCGGCACGGCCATCTGTGAGCGCAGTTCCGGCACCGTCGGCGTGATCTCAGGATGGTCAGCGATATTCCCGATCAGCATCGGTTCGCCGCTCACGAGCGCGGTCATCGTGACCTGCTGCTGCACGATCTCGCGGCGCGAGACAGTTTCCAGCGGATAGCCATACTGCGAGATCACGTCCAGCTCGTCGAACTCATCGCGCAGCATAATCGTGCCGACGTGGGTGAAGGTCGCATTGAGCGCGAATTCCAGCACCAGGCCGCAAATCGTGCGCATGTCGAGCGTGGCCGTGAGTTCGTGGCTGATGGTCGCCAACGCCAGCATCTGCCCGACACGCCGTGACAGCGCTTCGTCCGCGTGATGGAAGGTGTAGGCATTCTGAATCGCCTGCGACGACTGGGTCGCGAAGGCGCGCAGCACCTCGACATCCTCGTCGATGAACTTATGCACCTGCCGGAAATACAGCGACAGCACGCCAATACGGCTGCCACCGACCACCAGCGGCAGTTCGATCCAGGACGAGAAGCCTTCGGTCAGCGCCGCATCGCGGACGGACACCGCGCGATTGTCGCCGCGCACATCCGGGATCAGCAGCGGGCTGGATTGCGTCGGCGAGACATTGTGATTGAAGATGAGCGGTGTGGACACCTTCGCCTTGAACGCATCGCTCATCCCCACGCTTTGGGCGAGCCGGGGGATGTTATCGCCGTTCTTGACCAGCATCACGGCCGCGGCGTCGGCATTGGCCAGCCGGGTCGCTTCCTTAACGATCGTTTCGAGCACGGCATCCGGCGACAGCGTTTCGGTCAACTGGGCCAGCACCGTATTGAGTTGCGTCAGTTTGAGGGCGCGTTTCTTCTGCTGATCGTAGAGCAGGCTGTTTTCAAGCGCCACGCTGGTGCTGGCGGCGACAATATTGAGCAAACGCAAATCATCCGCGGTGAATACGCGCCGCTGGTTGGGCGACGTGACCACCATCACGCCCAGGAGGCTGCCCCCAGCCTGCAAGGGCACACCCAGCCACGAATAATCGCCCTCCGGCACGGATAGCCCGCGCACCCAGCCGTCCTTCTGCGCATCGCGCGCCAGCAGCAGCGGCTGCTGCGTTTCGATCACACGCTTGATCGGCGAGTTGGCGGGGAGCGGCGCTGCCAGCTGCTTGATCTCTTTGCCGTTGCGGATGACCAGCGGATATTCCAGATCCTGCTTATCCGGGTCGTAGAGCGCGACGACGAAGTTATTGATGTCGAGCAGGCTCGAAACCTGCCCGTAGACCATGTTCATCAACGAGTCGTACTGGTAGTTCGCGCGAATCGCCTGGCTCATGATGGCCAGCGAGCGCAGTTCATCCACCTGTTTGCGCAGCCGCTGCTGCGCCCGGCTGATGACGTAGGGCGCGACGATGGCGAGGCTCAAACCGAGCATACAAATGGCGAAAGCCAGCAGGGTTAAATTGGTGTAGATGTGCGCGCCCAACACGGACAAGGGCAGCGGCAGCCCCAGAACCGTCAGGACTTCGAGCAGATTCACGCGCACGATGTGGCGCATCCCGTAGTCACGGCCATACATTTCGAGCAAGAACAGGGTCAGATAAATGGCGGTATAGAGGACGCAGAACCCGACCACCCACAGCACGTGCTCCATGCTGTCGAGCTGGATCGGCAGCCCGCCACCGAGCGCCTCGTACAGCCCGGTCGCCAGGAAAAAGGACAGTGTGACGCGAACGACGATCAGAAGCATCGCACTCAGCGTGCGTTCTTGCGGGCGCTGCCAGGGCAGCCGCCGGTCGCCCGTGAAGACGACGATGGCGCCGCCGACGAGGCCGCCGAGGGCCAAGGCCCACGTGACCGCGCCATGAGCGGCTGACGGCAAAGACAGGGCGGCCAGGATACCCACCGCGTGAGCAGCGCTGAGTTCACCTTGCACCAGCGCCGCACTAAATATCAGCGCGAACGCGGTCAGCGACACATACAAGAGTAGCGGGCCTGCGTATTGCGTCAGGGTAGCGGCATCGGGCAGGTCCACAATCAGCGCAACCCCCGTGACGACGAGCAGTGTCCAGAAAATGAGTGTTTCGAATACGCGCTGAGGCATCTACACTCGCTTCAAATTTGCAGTCCGATGATACGTCAACGTTGCGGTTTCCATACAAACCCGTGACAAACTGCATTATACATGGCTTTACACTTGTTCCGCCGTCAGATTCGACAACTCATTGATGCGGACATGGTATGATTGGCGGTTATGCAAACTAAGGGATGATCGTCGTTTATGACCGACCCCATTCGCGTCCTCCACTTCGCCGATATTCACGTCGGCATGGAAAATTATGGCAAGTTCGACCCGGAAACGGGGTATAGCAGCCGCGTGCGCGATTTTCTGCACCGGCTCGACGAGATCATTGCCTATGGAGCGGAGCATGACGTCGATCTGATCATCTTTGCCGGGGATGCGTTCAAGACCCGCGCGCCGAATCCCACCTATCAGCGCGAGTTCGCCTACCGTGTGCGCGATCTTTCGCAGTTGGCGCCGTTGGTGATGCTGGTCGGCAATCACGATATGTCGCCGAATCAGCTCAAGGCCTCGTCCATCGAAATTTACGATACGCTGGCGGTGCCGAACGTCTGGGTGGCCGATACTTACGAGACGCGCGTCATCTCGACCAAGCGCGGTGACGTGGTCGTCGGGGCGGCGCCCTACCCGATTCGCTCGCGCATCATCGACGACGAGCGCACACGCGGCCTGACGATTGCCGAGATCGACGGGCGCCTGCAAAGCGATCTGGCGCAGATTCTGGAGACGCTGGCCGAGGAAGCCGACGCGCACGATCTGCCACGGCTGCTGACAGGGCACTTCACCATCAACGGCGCGATCTTCGGCAGCGAGCGCGGCATTATGCTGGGACGCGATATCCAGGTGCTGCCGTCCGCCGTGGCCGATCCGCGTTGGGATTACGTCGCGCTGGGGCACATCCACAAACATCAAAATCTGACGCACGGGCGCGATGGGGTGCCGCCGGTGATCTACAGCGGCAGTCTCGAACGGATCGACTTCGGCGAAGAGGGCGATCCGAAGGGCTTTTGCTGGGTCGAGTTGGCACGTGGCGAGACACAGTGGCGCTTCATCCCTGTGGACAGCCGCCCGTTCGTCACGCTCGAAGCCGACCTGCGCGAAAGCAGCGACCCCACTGCCGAGACCGTCGACCTGATTGAAGAATACAAACTTGAAGAGGCCATCGTCCGCCTGATTTTGAAGCTGACGCCGGAGACAGAGGCGCGTTTCAACGAAGGCATCGTGCGCGATGCACTGCGACGCGCGCGTGTCAGCAGCGTGGCTGCCATCCGCAAAGAGATCGACGAGCCTGCGCGCGCGCGTCTGGGCGACAACCCCGAAGGCCTGACCGATCTCGAATTGTTGGAGCGCTACATGATCAGCAAGCAGTTCGAGGGCGAGCGACGCGCGCAGATCCTGGCGGAAGCGGAAACCATCATCGACAGCGTCCAGGCGCGCATGGCCGACTCAGGCTGACATCAGGCCAGCCAGACGTGTGCGTCGTGGATCGTCCGCGGGTAGACACGCACATCTTCGGGCGCAGGGGAAGGGCTGCCATCACGCGCGACCAGGCGTACGCGCAGCCGGTCATCGCCGGGCATGCCTGCCGCGAGCCAGGCGGCATACGTATCCTGCGCGGCCACAATCGCATCCGCGCCGCCGAACACCCAGGCCTTGAAATCCCCGTCTAGCGACACAAAAGCAGCGCTGCCACGCGAAAGCACGGCAAACCCGCGACGATTCATCCCGTAGGGCTGCTGTTCGCCCTGGGCATTGTAGAGACAGAAGACGAATTCCGGCGGCAGATAGAGCATGAAGAAGGGCAGGAAGTTGCGCTTGCTCTTGTGACCGGTGAGCGGTGCCCCCAGGTAATCAATGTCCGCCGTTTCCGAGAGCAGCAAGTGGAGCGCCGCACTGTCCAGGCGGCTCACCTGCCCGGTGAGCATGAGCGACGATCCGCCGATGCGCACGGTCATGCCCGGCCCTTCGGCGCTGCCGCGCAGAGGGACAAAGGCGCAGGCTTCATTCGATTCGCTGCTCAGATTGTCGTTGGCCTCGACGCGGAAAGCCGCACTGTACTGAAGGGCATCCAACCACAGCGGCGCGACGAGACGGCCATCAGTTTTGATCTGTCGCACCCAGGTGAGCGGCACATCCCAGATCGTGCCATTGGCGATGATGCGGTCATACTGCGCGCGCGGCGCATAGCCGCTGGTGCCATCGCCTTCGACGATATTGACGCTGCCCATCTGGACGCGCTGGAGGTTTTCGCCCGCCTGCGTCGCCGTGACGCGGTCAATCTCGATGGCGGTCACGCGCCCTGATGCCCCGACGATGTGCTGAATCAACGCGGCGGTGTAGCCGCTGCCCGCGCCGACCTGCAAGACGTTGTGCCCCGGCTTGAGGTCAAGCTGGGCCAACATACGCGCCGTCATGCTCGGCTGTGTCGATGCAATCGTCACACCTCCGCGCTCATCGCGCTTGAGCGGAATCGATTCATCGCGATAGACATTGCGCAGCGGAACTCCCGGCAAAAATGCGTGACGAGGCACGGCGCCAAAGGCCGCCTCGATAGCTGGATCAGTCAGCGCGCCTTGACGTTTAAGGCGCGCGATCAATGTTTCAGGTGTATAGGTTGGCATTCACACTCGATCAGGCATACCATGCACGACGTTTGCGCAATGAGACCCCAGCTTCAGCGTCACTACGGCGGGTCGTGCGCACGCGGCCACGCGCGTCGATGTTGACCTGCCCCTGCCGCTGCAAGCGCGCGAACTCCTCAGGCGTGATCACCGGAGCCGGTTCGCCTCCCAGGCGTTCAAGGCGGTCGCCGTAGCCGTCATCTTCCGGCATGGTCGGCGGTTGTGCGGGAGCCGAATAGACCGGCGGTGCCGTATTGACCGGCGCCTCGACTTCGGCAGATGGCGATTCCGGAGCAGCTGCTTCGGTTGGAGCGCCGTTATCAGACACTTCAGGCATGGGTTCGTCCGGCGTTTCGGTTGTGTTTACGGGTGGCACTTGGCCCAGGTTTTGTTCATCCGTCATGATGATTGCTCTTCCTCTTCCGGTTCCGGCGTCTCCAGGCTGATGCCAGCTTCTTGCATGAGATCGGCCAGCGAAAGCTCCGGTTGACCCTCTTGGAGACGATCCGCCCGCACAGCATCGCCGCAGACCAGGCAATGCGGATCGCGTTCGATTTGAATCCACTCGGCGCTGTAGGGCAGCAAGTCGTGGCCTTCGGCAATTTCCAGAACGTTGTTCGCCAGGATAACCGTGTTACCGGGTATCGGCTTTCTGGCATCCGTCGCGCGGAGCAGGTAGCTGAGCGCCATATCGCCCTGCACCGCCGCCACACGCACGACATCCAACCAGAGTCCCGGCTCTGCTTCGAGAGTCCCGTCTTCGCCGATCATACCATAATCAAGTTCTACGTCGGCACGCGGATCGACCAATCCTTCGCGCAGTTCCGCGGCCCAACAGGCATAGCACGGCCCGGCATACGGCTGAATGATGCAGACGTCGCCGCCCTCGCCGCGCTCGTAGACGCCGGCGTAGATGGCGGTCAGTCCGCGCGTGAGACAGGCCTGATTGATGACATACTTCGGGCCTTCGCCGTCGACGCCGACGATGAGCACATCCAGATGATCGAGCGCATCCAGATTCGCCTCGATGCGCCCGATGCGCGTTTCGACCACGGCATTCGGGTTGCGCTGGTGAATGAGTTCGGCCACCGCCTCGACTTTCGGCTTGCCGACGTCACGCAAATCGGCGGCGTGACGCACGACATTGCCTGTTTCCAGCACGTCCGAGTCGATCAGCACGAAGTGACCGACGCCGCTCATCGCCAGGCTGAGCGCGACAAAGCTGCCACCCGACCCCAGCCCGACTACGCCAACGCGCTTTTGCGCCAGCAGTGCCAGGTTCTCCGCACCCAGCTTGCCAGCCACGCGATCCCACGTCATGACGCATCCTCCGTTTCTGGCGCGTCTTTTTCGACCTCGCTCACGGGCTGTGGACTTTCCTCTTTCGGTGCGCCGGGTTCGCTCGGCTCGCCCTTCGGCGCTTCCGTCGTCACGGGCGGGTGAGCCACGCGCTGGATGCCCAGCTTGTCCTCGATGGCATGAAGGTAAGCCAGCAGCGTCGGATACTTATCAGCGTCGTAGGGCAGATCGACCGGCTGGGATTTTTCCCACGCCTTCTCGAAGACCGTCTGCATATCGTCGGCATCGCCCATGGGCACGACCGGCGCGACGCGCGCCGAGGCCGGTTTCCTGGGGAAGTTATGCGGCGTCACCAGGATGATCATCTTGTTCGAGCCGACGCGCATCGTGAGCACGCACACTTCCAGCGGCAGTTCGCCGTCGGCATCCCAGTGTGTGATCGAAAGCGCCAGGCCGTCATCCTGCATCAGGCCGAACTCTTCGCGCGCCAGCGATTCGCGTTCCAGATGCCACGGATAGGGGAACAACTCTGGAAGCTGATCGGTGGGATAGATGGCCGGGATGATAGGGACGAAGAAGCGCGTCATCAGATCGATATACCAGAAGTCCACGCGCAGCGCCGTACCGTCGTCATCCGGCACGAGCACGAAATTCGTGACCGCGTTCGTCATGCCGATCGTTGTCGGGTGATCCAGCGTCAGGATAGGGGCGACCAGGAAGTCGAAGCCATCCTCCAGGCAGTCGAGCGCCGTCATCAGGTCGCCGCCGCTCGGCTGGATCATGTAGCCCGGCTGCTTGTGCCAATCGCCCAGGTGCTTGAGCGGCACGTTCCACTTGCTGTGGAGCATCTTGTTGAGGCCGCCACGCTGGCGCCCACGCTGGACTTCCCAGTTGTTGTAGAGCCACTGGAAGATATCGCCCTGGCGATCGTCACCTTGCTGAAAGGTGTGAAACTGGCGCACGGCGCTGCTATCCGGCGAGATCGTGTCGAGGACGTAGATCGTCGGCACGCCATTCGGCAGCGAAGGCGGCACGATGAAGCCTACCATCGCCTCGCCTGTTTCGTCTTCCAGGTGCTGATTCGCCGCGGTCGCCATCTTGTCGATGACGCGCTGAGCGACCACCAGATTCGGTGCGCCAGGACCACGCACTATTTGTTGCAATCGTCGCGCCAACATCGAGGGCTACCTCCGTCGTCTTGGCGGCAAGGGCGTATTCGGATCGACACGTTCTTCAATGCCGGGCCATTCCCCGGTTGCGCGCCATGTGTAGTAGGCATAAATCCACTGGACGGCCCACGCGGCAACCGTCACAGCCGTCGACCGGCTTGGATTCCAGCCATAATGTTCACCATCTTTGGGATTGAACAGGCAAAGCTGTCCATCCTCATACTGATGCTTCTCGCTATAGATCTTGGGCTGCAGCACGTACGCTTCCGCCGGACGGCTTGGATAATCCGCCGGATACAGGATGCGAACGGTGTGTGCCCGCTGGCGCAACGTGGCCAGGTTGACATCTACATCACCCAACCAATACAACAAGTCGGCGCCCGTTGGCACGACCAGGCGAAAGGTGCTGCCAAAGGTGGCACGCATTGCTTCGACTTCCAGGCGTAAGCGCGGCGACACGTTACTGCGCGTTCCCCACCATGCCATTCCAGCTACTCCTCATCAGTCTGACCATTTCAAGTTTGATTTTACCACCAAGGGCATGGCCTAAATCACTGTCGATGGTCTACCCTTTCTGTACGCAGGATACGGCAGTGAGGTTGCATTCAGCCACAACATCAAACGATCCTCTAAGAGAAGGATGTTTAGAAGGAGTCTCTATTGAGCAAAGGCGCGAAAAAAGCGACTTCGCCGGAAGTCGCCTTTACATCAAGCCCCATGATGCACAGAGCAGCCTACTGCTGATTGACCGTTTGCACGAAGCCTTCGAACTCTGACAGGTCGGCAATCGCCTGGTGCGCCACATCCCACAGATCGCCATTGGCGACGGTGGTGAAGAATGAGGCCGGACGATGCACACCGCCGAACAGATGCCAGATATCGCTCAGAGCGCGCTGGTGAGCGGCCTGCATACGGCTGAACCCTGCCAATGCGCGGTAGACATCACGATCTTCCTGCACCATGCGCCGCTCAGCCGATGAAGCATAAAAGAAGCGATAGCGCCACTCGCGATGTTCCTGGATCAGGGTGACGAGGTGCTGCTGCGTACTGTAGACCACATCGACGGCGTCCTGCACGCTGGCATCCGCACGTGTGAGCAGAAGCTGTAACAACAGTTCGATGCTGTTCTGCGCCCTGGTCAAGCGGAGACGGTACTCATTATTGATACGCCAGAGAAGCTGCGCGTCTTCCGACATCGATGGATCCCATTGCGTACACAACGTGTTGTCCTGGTTTACGTCCATCATAGCACTGTTTTCCCGCACTAACCTCATCTTGCGCAGCCGTGTGGCCCGGTTACATTATTCATTATATGTCGTTGCAATCTCAATTCTCTACAAAGTTCTTTCACAGAAGTTGTTACGTTTCTTATACAATCGCTGCGCATGTATTTGATCGCCGTAATAACACGCGAAGAGACTCGCGCGGAGCGAGTCTCTTCGCGGGCGTTTCTACTCGACCTTGAAGCGCAGGATGCCGAGCAGGAAGAAGGCGACGGTCATTGCCGCCAGCACACCGATATAGGGTAGGACATCGGCCAGTCGCCCATCGAAAAAGATGAGCGACGAATAGCTGTCCATGGCCCAGGCGACGGGCGAGATGTGACCCAGGTTGCGCATCCACTCTGGCACAACTTCCAGCGGCCACCAGGCACCTCCGAGCGGCGCTAGCGTCAGAGTCAGCAGAAGCGTGATGGCGCCCGCCTGATTCTCATTTCTGAGCAGCGTCGAGAGCGCCAGCGTCAGCGCGGTGATGCACAAGGTGAAGACCACCATCGTCAGGCCGATCGCGACCGGATCATTGCCGTAGCGAACACCCAGGAAGTAGCCGAAGACGAACACAATCCCGTACTGGATCATACCGAGCAAGAAGCGGGCCAGCAGCTTGCCACCCAGGAGCTGTGCGCGCGTCAACGGCAGCGTGACCATGCGCTGCAGCGTGCCCTGTTTGCGCTCGGTCATGAGCGCCACGGCTGCGGGGAAGACGGCGAACATCACATACATGGTCGCCATACCCGGCACGGACTGGCTGAAGCCCCCCATCGACGAATTTTCGACGACCTCCTGCGCGGTGCCGGTGACGGCGGTGACGACCGCTGGCTGCTGGCTGAGGATTTGCTGCGCACGATCGCGAATGTCGGCGGCGAACTGCGCCTGCCCGGCAGCGTCGAGATTGAGACCAGGCGTATCGGCGGCTACGTCACCGCCAACCTGCCCGGCGACGATGGCCGCGCCAAAGCGCTGGACGGTCGCCTGGACGGCCTGCAGGATGTAGCTCGGCGCCGTCGCGTCTTCGTTGGAGCGGTAGACGATGCTGACATCATCGCCCGCATCGAGCGCCGCGCCGAAACCCGCAGGCAGTTCGATTAACGCGAGCGAGGTCTGCTCTTGCAGCCGCGTCTCGGCCACGGGTTCGACGAGCGTGCGCCCGTTCAACTGGCAGACATCGACCGCATCATTATCGAGCGGGCAAAGCACGAAATTCGCGTTGGCCGCGCGCAGTTCGGCCAGGAACTGACCGGACAGGTCACTGCTATCCTGGTCGATCACATCGATCAGGATGCTCGGCCCGGCGGACGGCGCACTGGCGGATGAGGCACCGCCGTTGGCAAAACCGATGACGACCGTGAGCACGAGCGGGATCAGGAACAGATTGACCCAGATACCGCGCTCACGAAAGATGATGCGGAGGTCGTTGAGAGCAATTTCGATGATTTGACGCATGATGGGCCTCCTTATACGCTCAGGCGGCGGTTGAAAATCGCCAGCCCGGCCAGGAAGAGCACCCCGCCGATGACCGTCAGCACAACCAGATTCATGCCAATGTCATTCTGCCCGGCGGCGAGCGTGGCAAATGCATCTGTGCCCCAATAGTTCGGCGTCAGGCGGCTGATCGGCGCGATCTGCGGGATGGATTGGATGTTGAAGAAGGCGCCGCCGAACAAGCCGAGCGCAATCGCGATGATGCCACCGACGACATTGACCTGCTCCGGCGTGCGCGCGAGCGCGGCGACGACCGCGCCGATGCCACACATCGCCAGCGAAGCCGCGACGATGACGGCCAGGATCGCGAGCAGGTTGCTGCCCCAGATCAACTGGAGCTCACCGGCGATCAGGCTGCCGATCAAGGTCAGGAAGATGAACAAGAGCGTGACCTGAAAGATGCAGGTGACCCAGGTGCCGAGCAGCTTGCCCAGCAGAATGGTGATGCGTGGTGTCGGCGAGGCGATCAGGCGCTGCAGAGTCCAGTCGCGCCGCTCTTCCAGCATGCTGTTGGCACCCTGAATGGCCGTGAACGTCATGAAGAAGAGCGCCTGAGCACTGCCGAAGAACACGAGCGGATTGAACGTCTGCGCCTGGCCGCGCACGGTTTGCTGTTCGATCGTGATCGGCGCCGCGTCAGGCTGGAAGGCGGGTGCGAAATCCGGCTGGAAACTCCCGCTGGCAGAGGCCACCCCAAACTGAAGCCCGAAGGCCGGGTCGTCCTGCGCCCTGGCGATCAACGCCTCGATCGTGGCCTCGACGGTGACGCTGCCGGTCAGGAACGTGTTGGTGATGTTCTCGACGATACTGCGCACGATCCCGGCACTGATTGTGGCTGCCGGACTGCTGTAAACCTCGATCGGCGAGACGCGCACGTCAGGGTGATCCTGGCTGTAAGTCAGGCTGGAGGTGTAATCCTCCGGGATGATGATGGCGACGCTTTTCGAGCCGCTGTTCACGCTCGCTCTGGCCGCCGCTGCGTTGCCGAGCAGCGTCGCATCCGTCAGGGCGAGCAGCGGGCTGGAGGTGTTGGTTCTGGTCGGGATGAGCAAATCGACAAACATCTGACCGTAGTTGACGTCTTGCCCGTTGGCATTGCCGCCCTGGTCGAGATTGACCAGCGCAATCGGGATATCGCGCACGGGCACATCGTTGCCGCCGCCGCCGATGAAGCCGCTGAAGGCCGAGCCGATGATGGTCGAGAGCGCGAGCGGCGTCACGATCATGATCAGGATCAGGTTGCGATCGGTGAAGGTTGTGTACAGGTCTTTCCAGGTAATGGCGAGTATTTTACGCATGAATGCACCCCCTAGTCGCGCAGCGCGCGCCCGGTCAGGTGCAGGAACACCCCTTCCAGGTCTGGTTCGCGCACTTCGACCGAAAGCACATCAAGCCCGGCATCGTCGGCGATACGCAGTAGATCTGGCAGGGCCTTGCGCCCGCGTTTCGCCATGATCGTGACCACGCCATCGACGTGCGCCAGCGCCGTGCTGTCTTCGTCAGCGATTTCACGCCGATCGTAGGACGCGCTGGTCACGCCCTCGACTTCTCGCTGGAAGCGGGCCAGCAGTGTCTCGGACACCGTTTGCGTGCCGACCTTGAAGGTCAGGCGATCCTCTTCGCCGATCTGCTGAATCAGTTCGCCCAGCGTGCCCTCGGCGATGATCTCGCCGTGATCGATGATGGCGATGCGATCGCTGATCTCCTGGACTTCCTCCATCAGGTGCGACGTGTAGAGCACGGTCATGCCCATCTCTTGCTGCAGGCGTTTGACCGTATCCAGCACGCGGCGGCGATTTTGCGGATCAATGCCGACGGTCGGCTCGTCCATGTAAATCAATTGCGGTTTGTTCAAAAGGCCGACGCCAATATTGACACGGCGCTTCATGCCGCCGGAAAATGTCTCGATGCGGTCGTGCTGGCGCTCGCGCAAATCGACGAAGTCGACGATCTCGTCGACGCGACGCGAGAGATCGCTGCCGGACAGCCCGTACATCTTGCCGAAGAAGTCGAGGTTCTGGCGCGCACTCAACGTCGGGTAGAGAGCGATCTCCTGGGGCACGACGCCCAGAAGCTGCTTGGCTTGCAGCGGCTCCTTCGTGATCGAATGCCCGCCGATCCGCGCATCCCCACGCGTCGGTGCGAGCAGGCCGCTGATCATCGAGATGGTTGTCGTCTTGCCCGCGCCGTTGGGGCCGAGCAAGCTGTATATTTCGCCGTGACGAATGTCCAGGCTGATGCCCTTCACGGCTTGAATGTCGGCGCCATTCTTGCCCTTGAACGTCTTGGTGAGGTCACGCACCTCGACCATGATCTGTGTTTGCATAGCTTCCTCCTGAGGGAGCATGTTCCCCTGTGACTCAAGCTCAGGCTTGTGGATATAAGATGATCTACGCAGCGCGTTGTGGCGAGTTGCGATCAACTCACAGATGCGCTGGTAGCTCAGACGGCGGGACGAGCGTCAATGCGTGGTGTGCTGCGACGCCAGACGCGCGCCAGCAGCGCCAATGCCGGGGATAGAGCGATAGCGCTCGCGATCAAGGATAGACGCAAAGAACGCTGGCCGATGGCGCCCAAAGGCGGGCCACCTGCAATCTGGCCGATGGCATCTACCTGGCTCTGCATCGAGAGCACGGTCGCGCGCACCCGGCTATCAATGTGCTGGTTCGTCCAGGTCGCGAAGATAGGTTCGACCAGCCCGCGGGCGATCATGAAAGCGAAGAAAGCAGCGATGGCGACCGCCAGGTTCCCGGCAATGGCAAAGACGACCAATCCGCTGACCATGACCGCCGTCGATACGAGCAAGCTGGCGGTCATCTGGCGGCTGTTGGCCGTATCGAGCCGCCGACGCAGTGCTTCGACTGCCGCCGCCCCCAATATAGCATCAAGCGCGAACAGCAGGCCAATCCAGGTTTGCGGTGGCAGCGCCGCCGGGAGCCCGATGGTGTCCGTCAGGTGGATCTGCCACAGGCGATCCCATGCCTCGCTGAACAGACCGTAGAAGAAGCCGACGCCGACAATGTTGATCAGTGCCGGTCGACTCCTGACGACCTTGAGCCCCTCCGCAAACGTGCCGAAGTAAACGCGCCAGGTCGTGCGCTCGGCTTTCGGCGTCGGCGTGAAGCCTCGCTCCGGCATGATGACCATCAGAAGCAGGCCGTGCAGCAGGTGGATGCCGCCGCCGATAAGCAGAGGCAGATCCAGGCGCAGCGTCGCCAACAATGTGCTGGCGATGATTCCCAGCAGCCCGGAGATGCGCGCCGTCTGGCTGCCACGCATGAAGGCATTGCCCGCCTGCTCCTGCCCGACTTCGTCGACCAGCCAGGCATCGTAGGCGCCGCTGGTGAAGGTGTAGCCGATGCCCCAGAAGAGCTGCGAGACGAGCGCCATCTCGAACGACGACGCCAGCCCCATGACGAGGAACCCGACGCCCATGAGCAGCGTTCCGATAATGACCGATAGGCGGCGACTGATGACGTCCGCGACCACGCCGGTCGGGATTTCAAACAGCAGGATGCTGATCTCCATCATCGTGCCGATCAGCACCAGTTGCAAAGCATCCAGTCCCAGAATCTGCGCCTGATAGATCATCCAGGTGGTGAAGACGAGCGACTGGGCGAAATTGAGAAGGGAGGTGCGCACAAGGTGTACGCGAAAGGCGTTCAAAGGAGATCGGAACTCCAGTTTTGGCGCCAGCATGCGCCGTATTGATGGCTCTGTATGAACGCAGATGGCAAACCGACACGCACAAGTTTACGAGCGCGCCCAGAATCGGGCAAGCTGGGGTCATTTCCGGCTTCGAACCTCCTTCATAACCCCATAGGCGTAGCCATTATCGGAGGTTTTTATTATGGCAATGTTATATTACAGCCATTCTTTGCAAGGTGATTTTCCGCACGTTATAATCGCTCTCTCATGATCACCCTTCTTTGGGGAGTTTTTTCGCATGGACTTGGATAATTCGGGGCTGAACAAGACCGGAGAGATTGAAAATTCGGTTGAGTCGCCAAATTCATCTTTGGAGTCGTCAGAAGACGATATGATGACCAATACAGAAGCTACACCGGACGTCGAAGAGTCCACGCCAGTCTCGACGGCAGATACGGTTGAACTGCCTGTTCTTGAAGATGAGGGCGAGACAGAACAATCGGCTGAAGCCGCACAAGAAGCGGAAACTACAGCCGAGACAGACGCAATTCCTGAGGGTGAAGCGCCAGCCGAGGCCGCTGGCACAACCTCTGCCGAACCTGTCGCCAGCGAGGCGGCACCAGCGGAGGCGACCGCTGAGGCAGAGACACCCACCGAGGCCGCAGCCGCCGAGCCAGAAGCACCCGCGGAGGCAGCCAGCGAACCGGCAGCTGCAGAAGTGGAGGCGCCGCCGTTCAAACGTGGCGATCTGGTCGAGGCGACGATCACATCCACCTCGCCCCTGCAAGTCACGGTCGATTTGGGCAAGGACGTCCAGGGCATTATCACCAGCCATGAGCTGGAGAAGATGACCCGCCAGGCCCTTGAAGCGCTCAAACCAGGCGAATCAATCACGGTCTTCGTCGTCAACCCGCGCGACCCGAGTGGCAATGCGGTCGTCTCGATCAACCGTGCCGTCGAAGAAATGGATTGGCAGCACGCTGAAGAGTTCCGCCAGTCACAGGCGCCCTACGAGACGCGCGTCGCCGGTTACAACAAGGGCGGCCTGATCGTGCGTTTCGGGCGCGTGCGCGGCTTCGTCCCGCAGAGCCAGCTCAGCCCAGAGCGGCGGCGTGGCGGCGATGACGAAACGCCGGAACAGCGCTGGAGCAGCATGGTCAATGAAGCGATCACGGTTAAGGTCATGGAAGTGGATCGTGGCCGCAACCGCCTGATCCTGTCCGAGCGGATGGCGGCGCGGGAAGCGCGCGAGAAGCGCAAAGAAGCGCTCGTCAACGAACTGACCGTCGGCGAAGTCCGCACCGGGCGCGTCGTCAGCCTCGAAGATTTCGGCGCATTCGTCGATGTCGGCGGCGCTGAAGGGCTGGTGCATCTCACGGAAGTGACGTGGCAGCACATCACGCACCCGCGCGAAGTGCTCAAAGTCGGCCAGGAAGTCGCCGTCGAAGTCATCAGCATCGACCGCGATCAGAAGCGCATCGGCCTGAGCATGAAGCGCCAGAGTCCCGATCCGTGGGACACGATCGCGATTGACTACGAAATCGGTCAGCTCGTCCAGGGCACGGTCACGAAGTTGACCAAGTTCGGGGCGTTCGTCCAATTGGTCGACGTGCCGGAAATCGAAGGTCTGGTGCACATCTCCGAGCTATCCGAGCGCCGGGTCAACACGCCGCGCGAGGTCGTCCAGGAAGGCGACAAGCTGACGCTGCGTGTCGTCAAGATCGACGTCAAAGAGCGCCGTCTCGGCCTGAGCCTGAAGAAGGTGAACTCGGCGGAATACCTCGACCGCGATATGGAACGCGATTGGGGTAATGCCGAGGGCGACAACAGTTGAGCGGTGACCGCTCGCTGTGACATCCTCAAAGAAGCTGTTGGGGGCAAGTGGTTTGGTCCATGACACTTGCCCTCATCTTGCGCATGAATGCTTGAATGCGTTTCCCTTGTACAGACTGCGTCTCAAACAGTCCTCACGATCTTTCAATAACCTCAAAACGTAATCGACAATTACTTGTCTTCTAACGAACAATTTATAGCCCATTGTAATGCTTTAGGGCTAAACTAAAATAACCCAAATTATCCCAGACATAGATCCTGAACATTGGTATAGTTACAGGGCTGGGATTTCGGTGTGGTACAATTTGGCAGGCTCTCATGTGCCGAATCATTTCGTCAGGATAGCGTCTAGCCAGCAGTATTTTCATTCACTGGCGATGGAGGACTAGAACCGTGGCAAACAAGATGGAACGGTTCACGCAGCGAGCACGACGTGTGCTGAGCCTAGCGCAGGAAGAAGCCGAGCGCTTCCAGCACAACTACATCGGCACAGAGCATTTGCTTTTGGGGCTGATCCGCGAAGAAGGCGGTGTCGCCGGGCGCGTGCTGCGTGAATTGGGCCTTGATCAGCACCGGGTCGAAGAACTGGTGGAACGGATGACGCGGGCGACAACTCGCGTGTCGACGATCACGCCCGAACTTTCCCCTGGGACAAAACGTGTATTGGAATTAGCGGTCGACGAAGCGCGCCGCATGGGGCATCACTACATTGGCACAGAGCATTTGTTGCTCGGCCTGGTGCGCCTGCCGGAAGGCGTCGCGATCGACATTTTGAAACGCCTGGGCATCAGCCCGGAAGAGGTGCGTCGGCAGACACGCCGTGTCTTGCAGGAAAACCCGGTGCAAAAGCCGGAACCCAGCGAACCAGAGCCGCGTCGCACGCCGGAATCACGCACCGGTCGTAAACCGAGCGATGGGAAGACTCCTCTTGTGGACCAACTGGCAACCGATCTGACTCAAATGGCGATGGAAGGCAAGCTCGATCCCGTGGTCGGACGCGAGACCGAGATCGAACGCGTCATCCAGGTGCTCAGCCGGCGGCGCAAGAACAACCCGGCCCTCATCGGTGAGCCGGGCGTCGGTAAGACCGCCATTGTCGAGGGCCTGGCGCAGCGCATCGTCAACGGCGAAACGCCGAAGCCGCTGCTGCACAAGCGCGTCCTTCAGCTCGACGTGGGCTCCCTGGTCGCAGGCACGATGTATCGTGGCCAATTCGAAGAACGCCTCAAGCGAGTGATCGAGGAACTCAAGTCCTCAGATAGCATCCTCTTTATCGACGAAGTGCACATGCTGGTTGGCGCTGGTTCTGCCGGGAGCAGTGTCGACGCGGCCAACATTCTCAAGCCTGCCTTGGCTCGTGGCGAATTGCAGTGCATCGGCGCAACCACGCTCGATGAATACCGCAAGCATATCGAAAGCGATGCGGCACTCGAACGCCGCTTCCAGCAGATCCTGGTTTCCGAGCCGACCATCGAGGAGACCGTGGAAATCCTGCAAGGCATCAAGGTGCCCTATCAGGATCATCACAACGTCGAAATCACCGACGAAGCCATCGAAATGGCGGCCAACCTTTCGGCGCGTTACGTGCCGGATCGCTTCCTGCCGGACAAGGCCATCGACCTGATCGACGAGGCCGCTGCGCGTCTACGCATGTACAAGAGCCCGGAAGCGGCCCAGGTGCGGCGTGCGGAGCAGGAACTGATCCGCATCAACGACGAGATCGAGCAGATCGACGCCGAGCCGGAAGAGAACAGCGACGCCGAAGACGAACTGTCGCGCCTGCAGATGCAGCGCGAGGGTCTCGAAGAAACGCTGCTCACGTTCAAGGCCAACTGGAATCAGGAAACCGGGCAGCCGCGGCTGATCGGTGAAGACATCGCGGAAGTCGTCGCGATGTGGACGGGCATCCCCGTGATGCGGATGGCGGGCGAAGAAAGCGAACGCCTGATGCAGATGGAAAGCGCGCTCCATAACCGGATCGTCGGCCAGAACGAAGCCATCGAAGCGATCAGCAAGGCCGTTCGCCGCGCGCGTGCCGGTCTGAAAGATCCCAAGCGTCCTATCGGTTCGTTCATGTTCCTCGGCCCGACCGGCGTCGGCAAGACCGAACTGACCAAATCGCTGGCGGAGTTCCTGTTTGGCAGCGAAGACGCGCTGATCCAGCTCGACATGAGCGAATTCATGCAGCAGCATTCGGTCGCGCGGCTGGTCGGTGCACCGCCCGGCTATGTGGGCTACGAGGACGCCGGTCAACTGACCGAAGCGATCCGCCGCCGCCCGTACAGCATCGTGGTCTTTGATGAGATCGAAAAGGCGCATCCCGACATGTTCAATATGCTCCTCCAGATCATGGAAGAGGGCACATTGACAGATGCGCGCGGTCGCCGGGTCGATTTCCGCAATGCCATCATCGTCATGACCAGCAACGTCGGCGCGGACGCGATCAAGCGCGGTGCCACGCTGGGCTTCAGTCTGCCGCAGGATGCTGCGCGCGACGAGAAGCAGGGCTATGACGACATGAAGAAGCACGTGACGGAGCAACTGCGCCGCACGTTCCGCCCGGAATTCCTCAACCGCATCGACGCCACCGTGTTCTTCCGCTCGCTGACACGCGACGAGATCAAGGCGATTGTCGACCTTGAACTGAACAAGGTGCGCGAACGGCTGATCGAACACGCCATCACGCTCGACGTGACCGACGCCGCGCGCGGCTGGCTGGCGGATAAGGGCTATGATCCGGAATACGGCGCACGGCCACTCCGCCGCCTGATCCAGAACGAGATCGAGGACGCCCTCAGCGACGGTATCCTGTCCGGCAAGTTCAAGCTGGCGAGTATCGTCCACGTCGACGCCGACAAGGACGCGATCGTCTTGAGCGCCGTCGAGGAAGAAGACGAAGGCGCAGAGATGGCAGCGCCGGGGGTCTAACCGCCCGCCGCTCACTCAGGCGTATTACGCGCACACTGGGGCATGTCGTATTCAGGCGACATGCCCTTTTTTCTTCACCCTGTGCCCAGGAGATCCAAAATGGCTATAGTGATGTTTCAGATTCACGTTAAAGTAAAACCTGACAAGCTGGACGAATTCATGGAAGTGGCGCTGCTGGACGCGCGTGAAACGGTCAAAGAGACGGGCAACCTGCGCTTCGAGGTTTATCGCCGCCAGGAGAGCCCGACGGAACTGGTCGTGTTCGAGATCTACCGCTCCGAAGAAGCGGTCGAAGCCCACCGCCAGACCGACCACATCAAAGCCTGGCGCAGCGCGGTCGCGGCCTATGCGGATGAATACACGCGCGTTTTGCTGACGCCGGTATTCCCCAGCGAAGTCGAGTGGACGTCCAAATCCGTTTTGTGAGAGACTGCTCGCCCGAAAGTTCGTGAGGTTGCTATGTGTGGGATTGCCGGCGTCGTCGACATCAGTGGACACAAGCGGGTCGAACCCCGGCTGGTGCGCGCCATGTGCGCCGCCATCCAGCATCGCGGCCCGGATGGTGACGGCTTCTACGACGCGCCCAACGCCGCGCTGGGCATGCGCCGGTTGAGCATCATCGACGTCGCAGGCAGCGATCAACCCCTCTACAACGAAGACAAATCGCTCGCGCTCGTCTTCAACGGCGAAATCTACAACTACCGCGAACTGCGCCAGATGCTCGCCGACAAGGGCCATCAACTGCGCACGGACGGTGATGGCGAAACGCTGCTCCATCTCTACGAAGAATACGGCCTCGATCTGTTCCGGCATTTGCGCGGCATGTATGCGTTCGCGCTCTGGGATAGCACCCGCGAGCGGCTGCTGCTGGCAGTCGATCACATCGGCATCAAGCCGATCTATCTCTACGAGCGCGATGGGCTGCTCTATTTCGCGAGCGAGATCAAGGCGTTCGCCGCGACCGGCATCCTGCAGCCGGAATTGCACATGGCAGCACTCGACACCTACATGAGCTTCGGCTATATGATCGGCCCGGAAACGCTGTTCGCCGGTGTGCGGCGGCTGATGCCTGGCCATGCGTTCGTGGCCGAAAATGGCAGCAGCCGAACGGTCGAATACTGGCGCTTTGGCGATAACTTCGACCCGGAACGGCCCATGACCAACGGGGGCCATAGCGCAGCGGAGTCCCTCGGCGAAGCCGAGGTGATCGAGACTGCGCGCAAGCTGGTGGCCGAATCCGTGCGGCTGCACCTGCGCAGTGACGTCCCGCTCGGCCTGTTCCTGAGCGGCGGCATCGACTCGGCGGCAGTGCTGGCCCTGATGAGCCGCGAGGCCGGGACACAGGTCAACACTTACACAGTCGGCTACAGCGCCGACACGCCGGATAACGAGCTGGCACAGGCGGGGCGCATCGCCGAGCACTTCGGCGCGCAGCATCACGCCCGCGTGATCGACGCCGAGGACTGGTGGGCAGCGCTCGACCGCTACGCCTATGCGCATGACGAGCCGAACGCCAATTCGTCGGCCATCTCGCTCATGCTGCTGGCGGAAGATACGGCCAGGCACGTCAAAGTCGTCTTGACCGGTCTGGGTGGTGACGAGCTGTTCGGCGGCTATCCGCATCATCGCAACATCCCCTGGCTGCTGACGACGCATGACAAGCTGCAATGGCTGGAGTGGCTGGCGACGCCGTTCGGCGCGCTGGAGACGTTCTACCCGACCTTCAAGCGCTATCGTTACGTCGGCGCGCTGCCGACCTATCTGCCGCGCTTCCGCCAGGCGCTGCTGCCGGAAGGCGAGGGCATCCGGCGCATGATGGCCTTCGATGGCATGATCATGAGCGACGCGCTGCGGGCGCGCCTGTATGGCGACGACCTGCGCGCGGCGTGGGAAGACGCGCGCCACAAAGAAGCGGCCTTTGCCGAAATCCTCCGCTACAGCCGCCAGTCGCTGGATGCCAACACGGCGCAGGCGCTGGTCATCAACACCTGGCTGCATGGCAACGCGCTGCTCAACTGCGACAAGGTCACGATGGCGCACTCGCTCGAGGCGCGCGTGCCCTTCTTCGATCCGGATCTACTGGCGTTCGCCGCGCGTGTGCCGCCCGAACTGCGCATGCGCTCGAACAAGTACGTCCTGCGCGAGGCGATGCGACCCTACCTGCCGGACTTCGCGCTCGAACGGCCCAAGCAGCCGTTCGGGACACCGATACGCCACTGGTTCGATCACGATCTGCAGCCGCGCATCGCCGGGGTGCTGCTCGACCCCGGCGCATACATCCGCTCCCTATTTCGGGTTGAGGCGTTGGACAAGCTGCTGCATGCCCACTTCGCCGGGCACGAAAAGCACGAGGAGGTCGTCTTCCGGCTGCTGCTGCTCGAACTGTGGGCGAAGCACTTCCTGGATGTCAGTCCAGGCGCCCAAAGTCCCGTTTCAGTGACCCTGCCAGATCACGCCAGCCATAGCCAATCTCCGGCATCATGACGCCGCCAATCGAGATCTCGCGTTCGGTCACCTGTTCGCCACCGATACGCTCGTAGAAGCCGCGCCCGAGGGGATTGTCGCGCAGCACCCAGATGATCATGTTGTCGATGCCGCGTGCCAGCAGCTTGATGGCCGCCGCAGTCACCAGCCCCACGCCGAGGCCGCCGCGCTGCGCCGATTGCAGCACGTAGATGGCGTAGATTTCGCCATCGAATCCGTGGCTGCCTTCGCGCTCCGGGCCAGCCGCTGCAAAACCGAGCACAGTGTCATTCTCGTCACATGCGAGTTTGACGAATGATCTGCTCTGCGGGTTCTCCAGGCCCGTGCGCCAGTTCGCCTCGCTGCGTTCGTAGGATAGGCGCTCAAGCACCGCATCGGGCATGATACCGCGGTAGGTCGTCCACCAGGTATCCACCTGGATGCGCGCGATGGCTGTCGCGTCGTCCGCCGTGGCATCGCGATAGACGGTGGTCTTCATCCGCGGGATTGGGCCCGGTGAATCGCCCACAGCAGCAGCCGATCCGCCAGGAAGGCCTGCACCAGGGCGAACAGCATCAGCGCCAGGCCGAGAAAAATGCCATAAGGCACAATCGCCCAGACTTCGCCAAAGCTGCTCAAATGCAGGAAGTAGAGACCCCAATCACCCAACGCCCCAAAGGAGAACATCAGCCCAAAGGCGAGTCCATCGGGCAGGGTCAACTGGCCGCTGATGAAACGAAAGCCCGCATAGATCAGCGCGCCGGTGACGAACAGCCTCAGGAGCAGCAGCCCGAACTGCACGAGCGCATTGTACGTCCGCTGCTTGAACAGGGTCGATAGAAACAGACCTGCGGCAGCATCGAAGCCGACGCTGGTGAGGGGAAGCAGCACAGCGGCGGTCAGCATGAAGGCCAGCAGCATGATCCCGGCCACGACGCCGAGATCGAGCGGCGGCTGGCCGATGGGCACCGGGATCGACATCTGCGGCACGATCCCACTCATGAGCAGGTCAAGATATTGGCCCTGGAAGGCGGTCAGATCCCAGAGGATGCCGACGACGAGCAGCAGCCGGAGGGCAATGATCACGGTCAGCAGCGGGCGCACGCGATAAAAGACCGAAGCCCAGCGCGTGCGCAGCGTCAGTCCGGCGCCGTTTTCGGTCACGCGCAGGGTATCCCACTGCTGGCGGCGCACGATCTCGCCAATGGTGCCGATCGAGATGCTGAGCGCGCTGATGCCGAGGATGACCTGGAGCAGCAGGATTGGCGCGTAGAGGACGCGATTGACGCTCTCCGTCAGGTTGGGTGATAGGGGGCGAGACAGCAGCTCGGTCGCGATCACGTAGCCAGCCGCCAGCAACAGGCAACCGACCACACCGGCCCCGAGCAGCAGCAGCCAGCGCCGGGGCGCCTTGCCATTGCCGCGCAGTTCGTAACGTAGCATTGGATGATCGCGCCGCGCCCAGATGGGCAGCGGCCCCAGGATTCGCTCCAGCATGACGTTTAACCCAATAGATCGCCGATGTTCGATTCCAGGGCGTCGAGCGCTGCTTCCCAGTCCGCCGTCGCGACCTGTATGGTGTGATTATAACGGATATAGTGGATGTACACCTGAGGTGTGATGCCGTCCAGCAATCGCCGCACGGCGCTGGCATAAACGCCCATCTGCAGGTGATAGCGCCGCGCATGATCGACGAGCGTCGCCTCCCGGTAGCCGCCGAGGACCGTGCTGCTCTTGTAGTCGATGATGGCCCAGGCGCCGCTCGCGTCCCGGATCAGCGCGTCGATTTTGCCATGGATGACGCGGCGGTCGGTCTGGAAGACGAAGGGCACTTCGGCGTAGAAGCGCAGGTCATGATAGGCCTCATCGACGCGCGCATAGAGATCGCTGTGGCGTATCCGTGCCAACAGCATGCGTGCCTCATTCACGGCTTCGGTGATCTCCGCCGGGTCGACCAATCCTTCCTCCCAGGCGTAGCCACGCAGCAGGCCGCTCAGGTCGTCCTGGTCGGTCGGGAACTTCCAGGCGCGCAGGGCGCGGTGGACGATCTCGCCGATGCGGCGGCCAGAGACACGCTGCGGCGTATTGACGACCCGCGCAACGCGCTCCGGCGTATCGTGCAGGAAGCTGCGCAGCAAGCGCTGGCGATAGAGGCTGCGATGCGGCAGATCGACGGCGAACGCGCCCAGGTTGGCGATCTGTGTCGCCGTCAGCGAGCGCGCCGGCGCATCGGCGGCCAGTTCGACCGAGGCCATCAGTGGCGGCATCTGGGGAGTCACGTCCGGCAGATGCCAGACGTCCGTTTGAGCGGCGGATGATGCCGCTGCGGGGGTTGGACTCTCAGACGACTCACCGACGATCGAGATCGCCATCTGCCCCCAGTCGAAGGTGAGTGTGCCGTCGCTCTCCCAGTCATTCAGTTCGAGCAGATTCAGTAGTGTGCCCAGCCAGCCGGAGGCGCTCCAATTGCCATCATTCTTGCGCGCGGCCTGCCCGCTCACGATCAGCCGATCCTGCGCGCGGGTGGCGGCGACGTAGAGCAGGCGGCGGCTCTCGGCATCCTCGCGGGCGCGCTGGACAGCCCGGAGGCGGCGGTAGGCAAACGTCTCCACCGCTTTCGCCTCGACGTCGTCGTAGACTTTGCACGCCAGTTGCCCGGCGCCATCGTGCATGACGACGTTGCCCTGGCCCCCACCGCCTTCCCGCGAAGCATCGACCAGGAAGACGACCGGAAACTCCAGGCCTTTGCTCTTATGGACGGTCATCAACGTGACCGAGCCTTCACTGTCGAGCGACGCCTCGCCTTCGCGGGCTTCCAACTGCGTCAGATCGGCCAGGTAGCGGGTGAATTCGCCGAGCGTGGTGTGGCCGCTCATGCGCGCCTTCTCGACCAACTTCTCGATGTTGCTGCGCCGCCGCGCGCCATCCGGCAGGCCGGTCAGCAGGGCGAGATAATGCGTCGCATCGAGCGCGGCGTCGATCAATTCGGCGATGGTGACGCGCCCGGCCAGCCGCTGCAGATCGGTGAGGACAGCCTGGGCATAGCGCAGGCGGGCATGCTCATCCTCCGGCACGCCATCAGGATCGGCCAGCGCATCCCAGAGCCGCGGGATCTGCCCGGTGTCATCCTGGCGCGAGCGGAGCGCAAACAGCGCGTCGTCACTGAGGGCGAATAAAGGCGAACGCAGCGCCGCCGCCAATGACAAGTGATCGCCCGGGTTGTGCAGCGCGCGCAGCAGGTTGAGGATGTCCCAGACTTCCTGCCGCTCGTAATAACCGCGCCCAGCGACCGTCACGAACGGCAGTTCCATATCCTTGAACACGTCTTCGTAGAGCGGCGCGTCGCGCATCGCCCGGAAGAGCAGCGCGCAATCGTCGTAGCGGATCGGGCGCGTCTGTTTGAGTTTGCGATCGTAGACGAGCACTTCTTGTGCGACCATGGCGTGGATGCGCCGGGCGATCGTTGCCGCTTCCAGACGGCGCGCGCGGATCGCCTTGTCTTCCTCGCCCTCCGGGAGCGCGTTCCTGTCGATCAGCAGCAGTTCAACGCACGGCGCGTCATCGGGCGCGGAGTCGCGGGCGGCTTCCATCGGCCTGCCCATCTCGACCTGAAACTCGGCGGCCAGACTGCCGGTCTCGCGCACGAGCAGGTGACTGAAGAGATTGTTGAAAAAGCCGACCAGCGGCGCATGTGTGCGGAATGAGCGGGCGAGTGTGACTTCAGAACCCCCCACGCGCCCGATGTGCGCCCGCGCTTGATCGAACACACGCACGTCCGCGCCACGGAAGGCGTAGATCGACTGCTTGGCGTCGCCGACGATGAAGAGCGCGCCCGGCGTCTCCGGGTCGGCCAGCGAACGGACGATCTGCCACTGGGTATCGCTCGTGTCCTGGAATTCGTCGACCAGCAGGTGCTTGAACTCGCCCCGCTGGTAACGTGCCCGGATCGGCGGGTGCTCGGTCAGCAAGGTGCGCGTGTAGCTCTCCAGATCGTCGAAATCGAGGGCGCTGCGCTCGTATTTGGCGTCGCTATAGACCTGATGCGCCCGGCGCAGCAGCGACGCCCACAGCGGCAGCAGACTGGCGGCTATTTCGTCGTGTTCATTTGGCGGATCACCGATGTCTGCGAGAACGTTGCGCACGCTGTCTCGAATGATCCTGAGCTGCGCTCTCGACTCGGCCACGGCTTCTTTGCTTCCCCAGATCTTTGCGCCGCCACCCTGGAGATTGATGGCAGAGCTGAGACTATCCAGAGCGGAGAGCTGCACTGCAAAATCGTCACTCCTCCGCAACGAGCCCAGATGCATGAGGCAGGTCTGCCAGACGCGGAGGATGGCGTCGTCGCCGGTGGGGAAACCGCCCGGTGGCTGCCAATCAGCGGCAGCAGCGAAGGTCTCATCCGCCAGCAGCGCCCGAATGGAGTCGGCAGCAACTTCGTTCCATGCCTGACACCAGCGCTCATACACATCCTCCGGCGGCGGGTTGACGGATACGGCGATGTGATCGATCAAGGATTGGCGAATGTCGCGGGCGCCATAGACGCGGAAGAGTTGGATGGCAGGATCATTATTGAGCGCCAGATCGGCAAACAGATCGTCGAGCACGGTCTCCAGCAGGATGCGCGCGCCCATCTCGTCGAGCACCTCAAAGGCGGGGTCGATGCCGGCTTCGGCGGCGTTCTGGCGCAGAATGGCCGCGCACAGCGCGTGGATCGTATCAATGCGCGCGCTGTCCATCGCGCTGACACGCGCCGACCACAGTGAGATCGCCTCAGCATCATTGTGCTGGTGCGCGTCTTGCAGCCGTTCGTCCAGCGCCATGCGCACACGATCGCGCATCTCCTGCGCCGCTTTCTGCGTGAAGGTGATGGCGACGAGTTGGTTGAGCGCCCAGTCAGGATTGGCATCGAGCAGCGCCAGGTAGCGTTCAACCAGGACGAAGGTCTTGCCCGACCCGGCGCCCGCGACGACGACAAGGTTGCGATCGTGGGTGTGAATGGCGGCGTGCTGATCGGGCGTCAGGTTCATGCGGATGTGGGTGCTGAATAAGCCGGAATATCCGCATTATAGATCGAGACTGGGCAAGCGAGAAACAGGCGCCTGTGCATGGCGCCTGTAATCACGATTCTCAATCTGCCTGGATGCGTTACCAGCCGTGCGCCAGACGCGCGATCAGGCGTTCCGGCATGTCAAACTGGGCCATGCGCTTCTGCACCGCTGCGACGTCGTACGGGACGCGGCGATGCTCCCAGACGTTGCGCTCGACGTCGAGAATGGCGTAAGCGGCGTCCGGATTCTGGTCGCGCGGCTGCCCGACGCTGCCGGGATTGACGATCACGCGGCGCCCATTGAGTGGGCGTGACTGGCGGTAGGCCGGTGCGATCATGTCAGTATCGCCCTGCTCGTTGAGCAGTTCATAAATGACAGGCTGATGTGTGTGGCCGACGAGACAATAGGGCGTCTCGAAGTGCGAAAAGTTGAGCGACGCGACGATCGGTTCGAGGATATACTCCCAGACCGGCTCGCGCGGGCTGCCGTGGGCCAGCGTGTATTGGCCGATGACGAAGGTCGTCGGCAATGCTTCCAGATAGTCGATGTTCTCCGGCGTCAGCGTTTCGCGCGTCCAACTGACGGCTTTGCGCGCGTCCGGGTTGAAAGTCCGAATATCCAACCGGCCAAGCGCTGCCCAGTCATGATTGCCCGCCAGGCACAGGTGCGGCAGCGTCTTCAGGAGATCGACACACTCATTCGGGTCCGGCCCATAGCCGACCACATCACCAAGACACCAGACATACTCCCAGCCGCCCTTAGCGTCTTCCAGAACGGTTTCGAAAGCTGTCAGGTTTGCATGAATATCAGAGATTACGAGGATGCGCATGTACAACCCATGGGCATTAAAGATGGCATAATGCGCGTTTTACAACGTGACTTCATGGTATCATGCTTTTGCCGCGAGGGCGAATTAACGTCTCTTCCACATGGCTCACCGTAGAGTGAACGTAATGCGGGTCTGTTCCTTTTCACTGCTTGTCCTTGCTTTAACGCTCGTAAGCGCTTGTACGATACTCGAACCTGCGCCGATTGTCACGGTCGCACCGGCCAGCCCGGTACCAATCTCCTCACTCGATCCCTTGCTGCCGACTCCAACCGATCTACCGTATCCATGGCAGGATGCCAATCCGATCATGAGCGGGATCTGCTTCGAGGCCGCCGCGGATGCCGCGGGCCGCGTCTTCATCCTGCGATCACCGGAAGATCATATCGCGTTCTACGATCTTGCCGATAGCAGCGGCCTCTGCCGCCATCCCGTCCACCGTGAGCCGTTCGATTTCGACGATGGCAACGTGCTCGTCGGGCTGTGGAGCCAGGGCGTCGGCTGTGATGCCTTCCACGAGATCGTCGAAGTCACGCGCGACGATGCCGCAAAGATCTACAGCATCCACCTGCACTTCATCACCCAGGGCGCGTGCAGCTATGAATTGGTGCGCCCATTCTGGATCGGCCTGGAAGAGTTGGCGGATTATGACATCCGCGTCACGGTTGAATAATTACAATTCGCACACCTGGTCTGTTCAAAACTTGTTCAAAACTTGTTCATAACTTACGGCTCGCCCCCAGGCGATGTTCACAATTTTCGGGGCGTTTTTTGAGCCTTGGGATATGTGCGTGTTAGCCCTTGGGATACCTGTTCAAAGGGCTTGGGTAAATGTCGAAACCTGTTCAAAGTTATGAACAGGCGGCTGTTCATAACTCGTTCGCCTGATTTCCCCACATATCGCAGATGTCAGGGATATCGGTTGGGAATTGGGGTTTTACTGGGGATACTCTTGCGATACATTGTGAATAAAATCACAAGCGCTGAAGTTTTGAACAGTTTCGACAACCCTACTACGACAACTACTACCAAATTTACGCACAAGAACGAGAGATGAAGTTCTTTAATGGGGTACATTCAGCGACCCTGGATTTATGCCATTGCACGTGTAGGGTTGTGTGCGTTAGGCTACTCCTTCATCGCAGTATTCGGAGGCAGCAAACATGAGTGCTGGAACGGAAGACCCGATCAACGTCGTCGTCGCGATGGATTTCTCCGACGACATCATGGAGAAAATCCGGGCCGTTTCGCCAAGACTGCGGGTAGAGCGCCATTTCCCCGATGTGGCGGAAAAAGCCTGGGACGATGTGGAAGTGCTCTACACTCAACGCCAATTTCCGGACCCGGCACAGGCGCCACGGCTGCGCTGGATACAGATGCACTCCGCGGGTATCGATCACGTGGTCAACCAGCCCATCATGCAGTCGGAAGACGTCGAGGTGACGACCACGAGCGGCATTCACGCAACACCGATGGCCGAGTATTGCCTGATGATGATGCTCGCCTTCGCTTTTGAGCTGCCGGTGATGATGGAACTCAAGGCCAAAGCAGAGTGGCCGCGCGGCCAGACAAAAGCGATCGCGCCGCATTTCTTACGCGGTCAGACGCTCGGTATCGTCGGCTATGGGGTGATTGGCCGCGAGCTGGCCCGGCTGGCTGATGCGCTGGGAATGCAGGTGCTCGCCAGTAAACGGGACGTCATGCACCCGGCGGAACACAATGCGTATCGTCTGCCGGGCACCGGCGACCCGGAAGGTGAAATCCCGGCGCGCATTTATCCGCCAGAAGCGCTGCGCTCAATGGCGAGCCAGTGCGACTTCCTGGTCATCATCACGCCGCTGACGTCCGAATCGCGCCACTTAATCAACGAGGAGGTCCTGTCGGGGATGAAGAAGAGCGCCGTCTTGATCAACGTCGCGCGCGGGCCAGTGGTCGACGAGCAGGCCTTGATTTCTGCGTTGGCGGCCAACACCATCGCCGGGGCGGCGCTCGACGTGTTCGAGACCGAGCCGCTGCCGAGCACCAGCCCATTGTGGAACCTGGATAACGTAATCATCAGCCCGCACATTGCCGGCAACAGCGTCGATTATCACGACCGGGCGGCGATGGTCTTCATCGAAAACCTGCAGCGCTATCTTGAGAAGCGCCCGCTGTTGAACGTGGTTGACCGCGCACGCGGCTACTGAGTTTATGCGTACCCACCGCCTCTTCATCATCATCGTCCTGGCTTACCTGGGGTTAGCGGCGCTGTTTGCCACGCGCACGCCTGCCTGGCAGGCACCGGACGAACCCGCACATTACAACTACATTGCGCAGCTCGCGCGGAACGGCTGCTGCCCGGTGATCGAGCCGGGCGATTGGGATCAGGCCTATCTCGACCAGCTGCGGGCGAATGACTTCGCGCCCGAACTGCTCGACAATCTACCGGCTGTTCAATATGAAGATCACCAGCCGCCGCTCTATTACCTATTGATGGCGCCGATCTTTGCGCTGACGGACGGCTCCTTGACCGCGCTGCGCCTAGCATCGGCGGCGCTGGGCTTGATCACCGTGATCTGTGCTTACGTCGCCGCACGGCAGTGGCGGCCACAGCAGCCCGCCTTTGCGCTCAGTGCGGCGGCGCTCGTCGCCTTCCTGCCCCAGTATCTCGGCATCACGGCGTCGGTCAACAATGATGCGCTGGCCTGGGCGCTCACAGGGGTGACGCTGGTTGTGACGCTCTATCATCTGCGTGACGAGCACGTGATGACCGGCATCCGGACGGCGCTGTGGCTGGGACTGCTGGTCGGGCTGGGCTTGCTGACGAAAGTCTCGACGTTGCTGCTGCTGCCCGTGGTTGCTTTCGCGTTCTTGCTGCGCTGGCGCAGGTTGCGTATGTCGTTCGGCTATTTGCTCGGCTGCGTCGTCGTCTTCGGCGTGATCGCAGTCGGGCTGGGGGCGCTTTGGTGGCTGCGCAATCTCGGTGTCTACGGCGTCCCGGACTTCCTTGGACTGGCTGCGCACGATCGCGTCGTCGTCGGCCAACTGCGCACGGAAGCCTTAATCGCCGACGTGGGCGTCAGCGAATATCTGAGCCGTGCGCTGACGACGACCTTTCACAGCTTCTTCGGCCAACTCGGCTGGATGGCGCTCCCGCTGCCTGGCCTGGTCTACATTGCCATTGGCCTGCTGCTGCTGGTCGCTATCGTCGGCTGGTTCGTCCGGCGGCGCTCGACCGATCCTGTCGGGACCGACATCACTCTCGTCCTGGCTGTGATGTCCATCCTGGCGATTCTGCAGTATCTCTACTACAACACCGAGTTCGTCCAATTCCAGGGACGCTACTTATTCAGCGGGTTGATCCCATTCGCGCTGTTCGTCGTCCTGGGCTGGGATGGCTGGCGCGGGCGTCTTTTGGGGCGCAGGCCGCTCGGCATATTCGTCCTGGTGGGGCTGCCGCTGCTGCTGATCCCGCTCGATTTGTGGCTGCTCTGGCGTGTGATCCCCGGCCTTGCGCCGTGAAAGGTGACGTATGCGGCTGTTGATTGCGAGCACAAATCCGGGCAAGATCCGGGAATATGGGCAGATATTCGGCGAGATCGACCTGGAGACACTCGGCTTGCGCACGATTGGGCTGGATACGCTCGTCGTCGACGAGCCATACGCGACCTTCGAGCAGAATGCCATCCACAAAGCGCGCACCTACGCGCAGGCCTCAGGTCTGACGACGATGGCGGACGACAGCGGCCTGGAAGTCGACGCCCTCGATGGGCGCCCAGGCGTGTACACGGCGCGCTATGCCGGTGAGGGTGCCAGCGATCAGGATCGGTATACCAAGCTGCTGAAGGAACTGCGCGGCGTCCCCGACGAGCAGCGCCGCGCGCGTTTCGTCTGCGTGATCGCCGTTGCGCAGGCTTCGGGCGATCAGGTGGTGCATGTGCGTGGCGAATGCACGGGGCGCATCGCGCATGCACCGGGAGAGGGTGACCACGGCTTCGGCTTCGATCCCGTTTTCATCCCCGACGGCTACGATACGACCTTCAACACGCTGCCGCCGGGCATCAAGAACCAGATCAGCCACCGTGGCCGTGCAACGCAGATGATCCTGCCGATCCTGGCCGAGATGGCGAAAGCGACCTAGCGCGATCTATTCGGCTGCCGTCGTCTCCGGTTTGTGCCAGTAACGCGCTTCCCATTCACGGCGCAGGATGCTCATGAGCAGCGTATCGTAGTAGACGCCGTCGCGGATGACTGTCTCGCGCTGCCGCCCTTCGTGCTGAAAGCCAATCCGCTCGTAGGCGGCGATGGCACGCGCGTTGTAGCTCATGACTTCGAGGCCGACGCGGTTGAGGTTCATCTCCAGAAAGGCATAGCGCAATAAGGTACGAATGGCGTCGCTGCCGTAGCCATGACCGCGATAAGCCGGGTCGCCCATGCCGATCCAGAACATGCAGTGGCGCGCCTGCCGAAAGATGCGGTTGATCTCACACATGCCGATCAGCGTGTTATCCGCATTGGTGCGGATGGAGGCGCGGTAGAGTTCCTCGTGGTCGTTCTCGGAGAAGAGCCAGCGCTCGAAAGACTCGGCGATATCCGGGAAGACTTCGCCGCGCCGTAGCAAGCGCTGATATTCCATATCCTCCGACCAGGTGGCGAAGACGGCACAGTCGGCGCGCTGGATCGGGGTCAGGTAGACCTTTTCTCCGCGCAAGAGTTCATTTCCAATGAAGGGGAGCATGAGCATTTCTCCTGATGCAGCAGCGTGCTGCTAGATGTGGCTCTGTGATGATTTGTGAAGTGTAGCCCGACCGCCTGCTGCTTGCATCTGCGGCGCCGGTGCGCTTCAATTTGTGCCTCTCGCATTTCCGCGTGTATCACGTGTAGCAGGAATTCCGCATGTCCACCGAGACGCCCGCGCGGCCATCACAACTCACCTTCGAGCGGGTCGCGCCGATCTTTGCCCTGACCTTTGTCGACATCCTCGGCCTGACGATCATTCTGCCGCTGCTGCATCTTTATGCGATCGCGTTTGGCGCGACACCGCTGCAGGTTGGCCTGGCGGCGGCGGCCTTCCCCTTGGCGCAGATCATCGGCGTACCGGTCATGGGCGCGCTTTCCGATCGCTTTGGGCGCAAGCCGCTGCTGCTGATCAGCCAGATCACAACCTGCATCAGCTTCGTCATGCTGGCGCTGGCGAACTCGCTGTGGATAGTCGTCCTGTCGCGCGTGGTCGATGGCTTGTTCGGCGCCAACATCGCCACGGCGCAGGCAGCCATCAGCGACATCACGCGGCCAGACGAACGCGCGCGCGGGCTGGGCATTACGGGCGCGGCCTTCGGCCTGGGCTTCATGCTTGGCCCGGCCATCGCCGCGATTGCGCTCGAATTCTCCGACGACCTGGGCGCGCCTGCCTGGATCGCCGCCGGGTATTCGCTGCTTTCGATCCTGCTGACGCTGTTCCTCTTCCGCGAAACGCTGCCGCCAGCACACCGTGAAAGCGAAGTGCGCGCTCCATTTCGATTTGGCGGGCTGGGATGGCTCAAAGGCTCGCACCTGATCATCCTGCTGCTGTTGATGTTCGCCCAGCAGGTGGTTTTCTACGGCTTCGAGAGTTTGCTCGGCCTGTTCACGCTCAACCGCGTCGGGCTGCTTGGGCAGGGGGTGGCGTTCATCTTCGTCGTCGTGGGCATCATCCTCGTTTTCGCGCAGTTGCGCTTGATCGGGCCGCTCAGCCGCCGCTTTGGCGATGCACGGGTGGCGCAGATTGCCCTGGTGCTGGTCGGTGCGGGGCTGCTGCTGTTGGCATCGACCCCCGCCGAGCCGCATCCGTTCTACGTGCAGCGGATCGTCGAGAACGAGATCGCGAAACTGGCGCCCAGCGGCACCGAGATCGTGATCGGCAGTATCCCGGTGGCGCTGCCGCCGGAGTCGGCGCGTGGGTTAGGTGGGATTGTCTGGTTGATGCTGGCGCTGGTGCCGGTCGCGCTGGGCGCGGGCATGATCCGGCCCGGTTTGAACAGCCTGATGACACGCCGCGAAGGTGAACAGAACTACGGCAGAATCCTCGGCGCGAGCGCTGCGGCGGTCAGTGCGGCCAACGCCGTCGCACCCCTGCTGGGCGGCTTTCTGTTTCAGCAGTACGGCGCGACGATACCGTTCGGTCTGGGCGGCGCGCTTATGCTCGTGCTGGCGCTGCTCATGCTGGGCATCCGCTCAGAGCGCGCAGGATGACCAGCACGGGCGGTTACTTCACCGGCAGCGCCTGCAGGATGTCCTCGATCACGGCGTCAGGGCGAATGCCCTCGGCGATGCCCTCGAAGTTCAGCACCAGCCGGTGGCGCAGGGCATTGGCGGCGATGGCGTTGATGTCTTCAAAGGCGACGTTGAAACGCCCTTCGAGCAGGGCATTGATCTTGCCGCCGAGGATGAGTGCCTGCGCGCCGCGCGGCGAAGCGCCGTAGCGGACGTACTGGCGCACCATCGGCGTCGCATCATCGCTTTCGGGATGCGTGGCGACGATCAGGCGCGCGACGTACTCGGTCAAATGCGTGGGCACCGGCGTATTCAGCGCCAGGGCACCCATCTGCAGCAGCAGCTCGCCATCGGTCACCTGATGCGCGGTCGGCATGTCCGCGCCGGTGGTGCGGTCGAGGATGTTGACGATGTCGCGCGCGCTCGGGAAGCCGACGTTGACTTTGAACATGAAGCGATCCAACTGCGCTTCCGGCAGCGGATAAGTGCCCTCCTGTTCAATCGGGTTCTGGGTCGCCAGCACGAAGAAGGGCGGTTCGAGCTTGTACGTGCGGTTGGCGACCGTGACCGTGTGCTCCTGCATCGCTTCCAGCAGAGCGGACTGCGTCTTGGGCGTCGCGCGGTTGATCTCGTCCGCCAGGATCAGGTTGGCGAAGACGGGGCCCGCCTGAAAGCGAAAGATGCGGCGGCCTTCTTCGGTCTCCTCGAGGATGTCCGTGCCGGTGATGTCGGCGGGCATCAGATCCGGCGTGAACTGGATGCGCGCGAACTTGAGCTTGAGCGCGTCCGCCAATGTCCGGATGAGCATCGTCTTACCCAGCCCTGGCACGCCTTCGAGCAGCGCATGCCGCCCGGCGATGATGCAGATCAGTACTGCGCGCACCACATCTTCCTGGCCGACGATGACGCGCTTGACTTCGCCTTCGATCGTCTGGGCAGTCTGGCTGAAGGTTTCGAGGTTCATCTCTGGAGTGGCGGACATTCCATCTTCTCCAATAATCGCGGCGTGGTCATGATGTGTAGAATACCGCGAAACCGCGTCCCAGGCTCAAAACTTCACAATCACCAGCCCTGTGCGCGAGCGATGCGGGCGATCTGCTCGACGTGATCACGGCTGTGCCTGCTGTAGATCGCCAGGTGCTCGTCGAGCGAGGTGATGGCGTCGTTCTCCGGGTGGTAGTAGGTGCGCCGGTAGTCATCCTCGCTCAGGCTCTCCCACAGCACGACCCAGCGCGCGTGCAAACCGCGCAGCAGGCTGAGCGAGTAGTCGATCGGCGGCTGGGTCGTATCGACCATCTCGGCCCACACTTCCTGATCGTAGGGCTTAATCGTCGGGTTGGCTTCGGACAGGGCGAGCTTCATGCGAATGAAGGAATTCATGTGCGAATCCGCGACGTGATGCACGATCTGGCGCGCACACCACTCGCCGTCTGCCGGGCGCAAGTCGAGCTGGGCATCATTCCAACCGTCGACCGCCGCCGCCAGCGCAGCGGGCAGGGCGCGAATGTCCTCAATCATGGCGGTACGCTGTTCCGGGGTATGCATGGCGCGTTTCTCCTGGGCGTGAGTGGACCATGCCGTCTATCATGCGAGCGCAGCGATCCGCTCGTCAAGAACCACCCTCGCTATTGGACGTAGACGACGCATCCTCTGTGCAGCCGGGCGGGCCTTCCGGGGGATAAGTCCACGTTTGTGTGATGTCGCTGTTGAGCGTCATGGCGCGGAATTCGTTGTAGGTCGCCAGCAGCGCCGGGCAGTCGCCGCGGATTTCCGCCGCCTGTCCCTGGAGATACCAGCATTCCAGGCGCCGCTCGTCGACGGGGATATCTTGCATGACCTGCAAGGTCGAGCACTGGTGCAGGTTCGTCTGCGCAGCCTCGAAGTTGCCCTGCAAGAAGTATTCGCGCCCCAGCTGGTACCAACCATCGGCCCAGTTGGGCGCGCGTTCCGTGACGGCGGTGCAATAGTCGATGGCGGCCTCGCGCTCGCGCAGCAGGCTGCTCAGTTCGCACAGGCGCAGGCGTGCCTTGACGTTCTCCGGATCGAGCGCGAGCACCTGCATGTAGGCATAGGTCGCCGAATCGACATCGCCCAACTGAAGGGCATACAGCGCGCGTTCAAAATAGAGCGGCGTCAGGCGACCATTGAGATTGATGGCGTTCTCGATGCTGCGGACAGCACCATCGTAGTTGCCGTTATCACCGTAGCTGATGGCGAGCGCGCGCTGCGCATCCATCATGTTTGGATACTCGCGCACGGCCTGCAGACTCTCACGCAGCGCGATCTCATTGCTGCCCGCGACGGCATAGGCCAGCGCCAACGAAACCTGGGCGAGGCCATGGTCGGGGTTTTCTTCGAGGACACGGCGGGCGGCGTCCGCGGCGGCGGCGGGCTGCCGGTTGGCTTGCAGCGCAAACGCGTGTGCGGCGCGTAAATCCTGATTGGTTGGGTGGCGTTGAATCAGTTCGGTCGTCAATTCGAGGGCGGCGGCGCGGTCGCTCTCGCGGTCGTAATCCTGGTAACTGCGGTAGACCAGCGCTCGTGAGAGCAGGATCACCGCGTCCACCTGATCAGCATCGTTCGCGAGCGCCTCACGCGCCATCGCAATCGCGTTGTCGAGATCGCCGCGTTCAAATGCATCCAGCGCGCCGTTGACGAGGTTGCCCGCGCTCGACGCCGGTGTCAGGGACGGCAAGCGCTTTTCCAGCCAGCTCCACGACATCACCAGCAGACCAGCGATCAAACCGATGACGACCGCCAATGACAAACACCCGCTTCGTCGACGGCGCCGACGAAACGTGAGCCGCGTGTGGTTCCGCTGGATACGCATCAGGATAAGTCCGATTGCGACTTGTGGCATGAATGATGAGCGCGAGTTTAACAAACCCGCTGCCGCCATGCCAAAATGTACGCGGCGGTCAATGTGCGTATAATCGGAGTAGAGGAATGAGGTGACGATGAGCAGTCCCGAATACGCGCGCCAGCAAATCATCGAGCTTGAGGCGAAAGCCAACGAGGTGAACGCCGCCTTGCAGCGGCAGCAAGAACTGTTGACCCTGCGCGGGTTGGCGCTGCAACCCGGCATGCTGAGCTTATTGCAGGCGCTGGAGTCCGGGATCGGCAATCTGGAGCACTTGCTCAAGGATGATGAAGCGGCGCTGCGCCAACTGCGCTCACTGGTGCAAACCTCAGCCTTGATCAATTCGTCGTTCGAGCTGGATATCGTGCTCGAACGCGCCATGGATGCCGCCCTGCAATTCACCGGCGCGGAACGTGGCTATATTCTGCTCAAGAACGACGAGGGCAAGCCGGAGATTCGCCTCGCGCACTCACGCACTGCCGAAGAAGATGATGAAGGCCTGAGCCACTCCATCGTCAACGAGGTGATGACGAGCGGCAAACCCCTGCTGACGGACAACGCCGCGCACGATCCGCGCGTGTCGAGCAGCACGACGGTCGCGCGCTACGTGCTGCGCTCGGTCTTGTGCGTGCCGCTGATCTTTAAGGGCAAAGTCGAGGGTGCCATCTACGTCGACAATCGTTATCGTGTCGCCGTCTTCACCGGGCGCGAACTCACGCTTCTGAGCGCCATCGCCAATCAGATCGCGGTCGCGATTGCCAATGCGCGCCTGTTCGTGAGCGTGCAGACGACCCTGCGCGAGATCACCCAGGCGACCGAACTGATGGAAAACGTCTTCGCCTCGATCGCCAGCGGTGTCGTCACGACCGACGCCAACGATCTTGTGACGGCCTGGAACGCGGCGGCGGCACGCATCCTGCGGCTCTCCGCCAAGGCGGCGCACATGCGGCCGCTGCGCGCGGTGTTGCCGCCGCTCACCCTCGACGTCGAGGACTCGTTGGTCACCGTGCGCGAACAGCAGGAGCGCCGCGAGTTCGAGGTCGAGACGGAAGTTCAAGGTCGCGGGCAGGTCGTGCTCAATCTCAAGATCGGCCCGCTCAAGAACCCGGATGCGGAGGCCAGCGGGTTGGCATTGGTGGTGAATGATCTGACCGATCAGCGCGTCAACGACGAAACGCTTGAACTGCTGCGCCGTTACCTGCCGCCGGGCATGATCGAAAACATCCACCAGATCGCGGGTCTGGGCATCGGCGGCGAGCGGCGCGAAGTCACCTGCATGTTCGTCGATATGGGCTCGCTGGCGCAGTTTGGCGCGCGCGGGACGGATCATCTGATGGACATGCTCAACCAATATATGGAAGCCAGCACACGCGTCGTGCACAGCGCCAACGGCCTGATCGACAAATACATGGGCAACGAGATCATGGCGCTCTACAACACGCAGCTCAACCCGCAGGCGGATCATGCGGAGCGCGCGCTGCAAACGGCACTGGAACTGCGCAAGGCCTTCTTAGCCCTTGGCGCCCAGCACGGCCTCGACGCCCAGCAGCTCTCGTATCGGATCGGCATACACACAGGCGTCGCCACGCTGGGCAATATCGGCGGTGTGCAGCGGCGCAGTTTCACGGCCCTGGGTGACAGCATCAATCTCGCCAAGCGCCTGGAAGAACATGCGCACGGCGGCCAGATCCTGATCAGCGAGGACACGCTCAATCATGTGAGCGATGCCTTCAGGCGCGTCCTTCGCTGCGAGGAGCAGCAAGCGATCCAGGCCAAGGGGCGCCAGCAATTGACACGCATCTACGAGGTGGCCAGCGCGTGAACAACGACGATCTCAACCAGACCGACTCATTTCGCCTGGATGATGGCGGCCAATCTGCTCAGGAAGAACTGCGCCAACTCGTTCACCTGGCCGATCAATCCATCGCCATGCTGCGCACACAACAGGACTTGCTGCGCCAGCAGGGGATGAACGTGCCATCGAGTGTGATGTCGGCTGCGAACGCGGTCGCCATGACTCTGACCGGCCTCACGACCGCCATCTCCGGCTCGCAGATCGAACTGCGCCAACTGCGCGCGCTGGCCGAGACGACCGCGTTGATGACCTCGACGCTCGACGTCAACGACGTGCTCAACAACGTCATCGACACGGTCATTTCGCTGACCGGTGCCGAGCGCGGCTTTGTCATGCTCAAGGATGAGACGGGCAAGCTCGACGTGCGTGTGGCGCGCGATTTCGACCGCGCGACGCTCGACAGCTCTGAGTTCTCGGTCAGCAGCACGATCATCAATCAGGTCGTCGAAACCGGCGAGGCGGTGCTGACCGATAATGCAGGCGATGACCCGCGCTTTCACCAGCAGCACAGCATCATGCGCGGCGCATTCCGCAGCATCCTGGCCGTGCCGCTCTACGCCGGGTCCGAGGTGATCGGCGTGGTCTACTGTGATAACCGCATCCTGGCCGGGGTCTTCAATCAATACGAGCTCAATCTGCTGCGCGCCTTTGCCGATCAGGCGGCGGTTGCTTTGCAGAATGCGCGGCTGTTCGATGCCGTGCGCGCGCAGTTGGGCGAGATCGCGCGCATCCGCGATCTGATGGCGAACGTGTTCGCTTCCATCATCAGCGGCGTGATCACGCTCGATCTGCAGGCGAACATCCTCAGCCTGAACGCGGCTGCCGAGCAGATGATCGGTGTCACGGCGGCGCAGGTGACCGGCGTTAGTCTGTGGCAGGTGCTGAACACGCCGGATGCGGCCTTTCGCGAGAAGCTGGCGCACGTACAATCGGCGCGCACCGTCGAACGGCTGGATACGCAGATCGATATCGTGTCGTTGGGGCAGCGGGACTGGAAGATCACGATGTCACCGCTGCAAAACACTGATGGCACGCTGCAAGGCGTCGCGATGGTGCTCGACGACCTGACCGAGCTCAAGCGGCGCGAGGAGCAGCTCACCACCGTGCGCCGCTACCTGCCGCTGGCGTTGGTCGATAACATTCGCAGCGTCGATCTGGCCGGGTTTGGCGGGCAGGAACGCGAGATCACGGCCTTTTTCGCCGACGTGCGCGGCTTCACGGAGTTTGGCGAACGGTTGGAGCCAGAACTGCTGATGCAGATCATCAACCGCTACCTGGGCGCGGCCAGCGACGCCATCAACCGCTACCAGGGCGTCGTCGACAAATACATCGGCGATGCCGTCACCGGGCTGTTCAATACCCCGCTCAACCCGCAGCTCGATCACGCCCGGCGGGCTGTGCGCGCGGCGCTGCGCACGATCAGAGCAGTTTCGGCGCTGCACGAGCATCTGGACGCGCCGTTTCATCTCCAGTTCGGCATCGGCATTCACACGGGCAATGCCATCCTTGGCAACGTCGGCAGCGCTGAGCGACGCGAATTTGCCGCCATCGGCGACGCCATCGATACGAGCAAGTGGCTGCAGGAGATTGCCCAGCCGGGCGAGATTTTGCTGAGTGAGGCGACCTACACGCTGGTGGAAGATGACTTCATCTGCGAGAGCGTCCCGCCGCGCGCCGGTGCCGCGCCGGACGAGTGGCCCGCCGTCTACCGAGTCACCCGGCGCAAGCGTCATACATCGTCGATGCCAGCCGTTCATGTGGATTAGCGATTGTCATGAAATGCGCTGTCGAGTAGACTTCTAAGTGTTCGTAGATGTTTGAATCCCTTTACATGGCGAGACTCGCGCATGAATCGCATCTCCGCAGGTGGCAATCTGTCCATCGAAATCCAACCTCACAATTGGCGTTTGCTGGCCAATGGCGCTGATCTGGAACATCCTCTGGTTGAAGTGAGCGATCACGAACCGCTGCGTTATATCCCCGCTTTCGGCAGCACCCGTCGCTTGCCCGATACCGGCATCTTGCCGACACAGTACATCCAACGGATTGTGCTGGGCTGGTCGCACGAAGATGCGGCGTGGCACCTGGGCTTCCTGCTCGAACCGGAGCTAGCGCGCCCGCGCGGCAGCCGCTGGTGTGAACTCGTCCACTGGCCCGACCCGGATGGACATCTGCAGGAGGACGCCGCCCGTCTGGCGGCGGAGTCGCTGGCGCAGACGGTGGATCGTCCGTTCCATTTCGTGCCACCGCGCGCCGTTGCGCCGGTCGAAACGCCGGTCGTCATGCCGACGCTGCCGGAGAAGCTCGATGACTGGTCGATCCGGCTGACGGAGACGGGGCAGATCGAAGCGGTGCGCGATAATCAAGCAGGGCGCTCGCGCTTTCTGCGCGGCATCTGGTATCTCCTGCTCTCGATCATCTACCTGGGCCTCTCCGGCCTGACCCTGACCAGCGGTATCGCCTTGCCGCGCCCGGAGATTTTGCCCTACGTTGGCCTGGCCGCAGCCTTGCTGCTGTTCATCCTCGCCCTGCGCGCGCTCCTCGTCCGCGATAAGCAAATCGACCGTCTCGTCGTCCATCCTGAAGCCAAGGCCATCCGCGGCTTGAGCCGGGGCAGCGAACGCTGGCGGCACGAGGTCGACGATCTGCAGGCGGTCTACATCAGCCAGGTCGTGCAGAAGCCGCGCAAGAACGGCGTCCAGACCATCGCCTATGGTGAACTGAACCTGCAACTGAGCGATGGGCAGTTCCAGCACGTGCTGGAACAGGGGCCGACGGAACTCAAGCTGAGCCCCGAAGCCGAGGCCAGCCTCCAGAATTACCAGGACGGCGTCTTTTTGCTGACCGCTGCCGCTGCGCAATCCTCGATGCAGGTCCTGGGCCTGCAGGTGTCGCAGATGCTGGGCATTCCCTGCTACTACGACGCGCGGGCGCGTTAGCGCTCAGTTGTGGCCTCAAGGGGAACACGCACCGCGTTCTGAGACATCCGGCGGGCGCGCAGACAGGTGTGCGCAGCCGCATCTCCTGCTAAGCTATAGACATGAAAACGTGGATTGACCCCACTCCTGTCGACGTTCCTGACTCCCTGCTCAGCGTAGCCGGGGGCGAGCGGATCGTGGCCGAGCGCCTGGCGCGTCATGGGCATAGGAGCGCCGACGATGCGCGCGCGTTTCTCGATCCATCCGCCTATCGCCCGGCATCGTCCAACGAGCTGCCGGATATGGATCGCGCCGTTGCGCGGTTGCAAAGAGCAATTGCGCGCCGTGAGCGCATCCTCGTCTGGGGCGACTTCGACGTCGATGGGCAAACGTCGACGACGCTGCTCGTCTCCGCGCTAACCGACCTGGGCGGGCAGGTGGCGCATCACATCCCCAATCGCTTCTCGGAAGGTCATGGCGTTCATCTGCCGACGCTCCAAGCGCTGCTGGATGGCGGCATCGATCTGCTGCTGACGTGTGATACCGGCATTGCGGCCCACGAGGCAGTCGCCTATGCCCGGTCGCGCGGCGTCGACGTCGTCATCACCGACCATCACACACTGCCGGAAACGCTGCCGGATGCCGAGGCCGTCATCAACCCGATGCGCCTGCCGCCAGAACACCCGCTGCGCGAACTCCCCGGCGTCGGCGTCGCCTACAAGCTGGTCGAGGCGCTCTACGGCGCGCGTTCAAGCGATCATTTGCTCGATCTGGTCGCCATCGGCATCGTCGCCGACGTGATGGTGCAGGTCGATGACACGCGTTATCTGCTGCAGCGGGGCCTCGAGGTCGTTCGCAATACGACTCGGCCAGGGCTGCGCGCCATGATCGAGCGGGCGGGCATCGACCCGGCTTACCTGACGGAACAGGACATCGCGTTCGGGCTGGCGCCTCGCTTGAACGCCCTCGGACGCCTGGCCGATGCCAACCCGGCGGTGCAACTGCTGACGACCGACAGGCCGGAGATCATCGTCGAGCGCGTCAACGAACTGGAAGGTCTGAATCAGAAGCGGCGCTTTCTAACGCGCCAGGTCTACGCCGCTGCGCAACAGCAAATTCAAGATGCGCCGGATCTGCTCAAGTATGCGGCGCTGGTCGTCAGCGGGGCGGGCTGGCACGCGGGCGTCGTCGGCATCGTCGCCAGCCGCCTGGTCGAAGATTATGGCCGCCCGGTGATCGTGCTATCCGAGGACGGCGAGCACGCCAGCGGCTCCGCGCGCTCGGTCGTCGGCTGCAACATCGTCGCCGCCATTCGCTCGCAAGAGAACCTGCTGGACAGCTATGGCGGGCACACGATGGCGGCCGGGCTGCGGCTGCCCGCCGAGCATGTCTTCGCCTTTCGCCGCGGCATCTCTCAGCACGTGCGCGAACAACTGGGCGAGACGGACATCGAGGCGCAACTGCCGGTCGACGCGTTCATTGAGCTGAACGACGTCGACCTCGCGTTTGCGGAGCGCATCGGCCAGCTGGCGCCGTTCGGCAACGGCAACCCGCCGCTGACATTGGCGACGCGCAGCTTGCAGGTCAAGAGCCGCCGCACGCTCGGCAGCCGGGGCGATCATCTCGATCTGCGGCTGGTAGACGACCAAGGCACCGAACGCCGCGTCATCTGGTGGTTTGGCGATCTCGAATCGGTGCCACAGGGGCGTTTCGACCTCGCCTACACCGTGCGCCTCAACCGGTTCGATGGCAAGCTCGAACCGCTGATCGAATGGCTTGATGCACGCCCGGCGGATGACGAGTTGACTCTGCGCGGGCGCGGGGCGGCGGCCTACGAAGTCGTCGACTACCGGGCGCATGCTGATCCTAAAGGAGCACTCACGCGCGTCCAGGCCGAATACCCGGACGTGCTCGTCTGGCGCGAGTCCATCTGGGATGTCGAAGGCGTCGATCGTTATGAACTGCGCCCGGCGCGGACGTTGGTCGTCTGGTCGCCGCCGCCCGATCCGTTCGTGTGGGAATCGGCGCTCGAAACCGCACAGCCGGAAACGCTGATCGTGTTCGGCAATCCTGCGCCGTTCGACCAGCCGCAGAAGCTGCTCAATCAGGTGGCCGGGCTGCTCAAATACGCGGCCAGTAACAAGGCTGGCCTCGTCACCATCAGCGACATCGCGGCGCTGACCCAGCAAACCGAGCGGACGATCCTCGCCTGCTTCCATTGGCTGGCCGCCAACACGCGCATGCGAATCGTCGCGCTGGCTGACGACTCTTATCAGGTCGAGATGGGTGAAACAGCCGCGCAGCGCGGCGCCGATCCGGGGCGGCTCCAGCAGCTCGTCGATGAGACGCGCGCCTACCGGGCTTACTGGCTGCGACAGACGTTATAAAACCAAACGCCCCCGGGGAAAGGGGGCGCTTGGTTTCAGGGGAAGCCTTGCCTAAGAGGATGTGGGGAGCATTCCTCGTAGACAAGCTCAGCATAACACAGCCCAGGCTGCACTACTTGACGCTCGCCCTACGGTTCCCGTCGCCCGCGAATCCGCCGCTTGCATTGGCGTCCGGGCTTCATTCGTAGGACAATGAATTCAAGAACACTCTGCGTAATGTCATTCATAAGGGGGCACACGATGAAGATATCTCGGCCACCGATGGCTGGCCTGATCGGGCTGGTCGTTCTTTTCCTCCTGGGTCTGGTCGGGACTGCCGCCGCGGCAACCGGCAGCGATCTGGCGCTGAGCGTCGGCTGCGCGGGCTTCACCAGTCGCGGGGGATCGATCCTGTTTGAAGATACGGATGCGGTGCTCGTGCGCGCGCAGGATGGCGCGGGTGCCGTCCTTTATGAGCGGCGTATCACGCGCCCTGCGGATGGCACTTTTGCCTGGGACGATGGCGAGCGCATCACCTGGACGACTGAGCCTGAATTCAGCCCGATCGTGGTCAGCATTGTGAGTGAAGCAGAGACGATCGCTGAGCAGGAACTGGTCTATCTGGTCGTCGGCAAATGCACGACACTGCCGTCGGCGGGCGATCTCTATGACGTGGCTGCGGATCTGGGGCTGCTGGCGCTGATCGCCGAGGTCGACGGCACAACCGCGCCCTCTGTGCCGCCGGATGTCGCCCCGCCGCGCCCAACCAACAACACAGACATCGTGGAGACGCTCGCCGGCTACGCCATCGTCAACACAGATAATCTGTTCATGCGTTCAGGGGCGGGCGTCGAGTACACGCCGGTCGCCGTGGTCGACGGCGGCACGCGCCTGATCGTGCTTGGGCGCAGTGACGCGGATCTGGCGGACTTCAGCGATGAACTATGGTGGTATGTCGAAGCGGGCGGTTTGCGCGGCTGGGTCAACAATCAATTCCTGGCCCTGCGCGGCGACCTGCGTGGCATCCCTGTCGTGCCCTCGCTCGGCGAGATCATCGCGCCGACCATCTACATCGGCTTCAGCGGCAGCCTGATGCGCGTGGCCCCCTTCCAGAGCGCGAACATCGTCTGCGGCGTGCAGGGCGACCAATACTATCCCTTGTTGGCACGGGATACGCGCCCGGCAAACTGGTACTACGTCGAAGCCACCTGCGTCGATGGCACCGTCGCGCATGGCTGGTTTGAAGTCGACAGCGTGCTGCTCTTCAATCCGGCGGACGTCATCGTGCCCGTCTTCGGCGAATAAGCCTCTTCGGGGTGGGAGCGTCAATGGCGCTTCCGCCCCACAGCCCTCATACATCCCGAAAAATTAACAATATTCGGCGTTCAGATCACTTTACTTTTAAGAAAAGTGGTGTATATTTAAATATACCTTAACAATTCACTGAATTGTTTATGGGTAATCCACACCCCAAATGTACAGGTAGTTTAGTTGTGTGAGTGAGGTGTGCTATGACAGGGATACTATCAGTGATCCTGGCGGTGGGTATCCTCGTCGTGTTGATGCTGGCGGGCGCCGTCGCTCTGTTCGAACTGGCGAGCCGCATCCGCGACCGGCTGTTCTCACCGGAAACGCAGTTGAAGCGTGCCGACCTGGGCAAGTACCCATACTGGCAGGCATGATATAAATCCATAAACTCATCTGAAAGCGGGCTGTCAGGCCCGCTTTTGATTCTTCGCCATCAAGCGCTGTCGACCATGACTTCTCCCCACAATGTGACGCTAAAGTGGACTGATATAGATCGTTGACAGTGCTGTGAGAAAGCGGGATCATGAAGGTTCATCCACGCTCTAATTCGAGGCATCTCCATGCGCTATCGCGCTTCCCGACTGCAAGCCGTCGCCCTTGCACACTTCGTGATCGACATCTTCAACAGCATGGGGCCCGTCGTCTTCGCTTTTCTCAGCACGCACCTGATGCCGCTCTCCAAGACGCAAATCGGCCTGGCAGCCAGCCTGTACACGATGGTACACGGCATCAGCCAACCACTGTTTGGCTGGCTGGCGGATAAGAGCGGTGGGCGCAGAATGGCCGCCTTCGGGCTGGTCTGGACGGTGTTGCTGCTGCTGCTGACGTTCATCATCGCCGCGCTGACCAAGCAGTACATTTTGCTGCTGCTCATGTACGTGATCACGCCGTTGGGCAGCGCCGCGTTTCACCCCATCGGCGTCATGCACGCCAGCGAGGCGGCGCATCATGGCAAAACGGCGCGCAATCTGTCCCTTTTCTTCCTCGCCGGTTACATGGGCGCCGCCGTCGGCCCGACCGCGACCGGCTGGATGCTCGACCAGACTACCCTGCACTTTAGCGCGTTCACGGCTGCCTTAGGGCCGACGCTGAACGGGCTGCTCTACGATGGCGGCAGTGTCGTTCCGCTCGCCGGGCTGGCTGTGCTGGTCATCCCTGCCAGTCTGGCTTTGGTGTTCTTTCTGCCCAACAGCCAGCAGCATGTACAGGCACATCAGGCTGTCGAAGAGGTCAAAGGCGAGCGGAAAGCCCTGCGCATCTGGCCGCTGGTGCTGTTTGCCGTGGTGATTGCCATGCGCAGCCTGACACATCCAGGTTCCGTGCCGTTCATGCCGCTTCTGTTCCTCGAAAAAGGCTGGACGCCGACCGAATATGGCATCGTCACCAGCCTGTATTGGATTTCCGGCGCTGTGGCGGGGGTGGTTGCGGGCAATCTGACCGAGCGCTTCAGCAGCCGGACGTTGATCGTGGCGCCCATGCTCGTCGGCGCGCCTTTCTTCTGGCTGCTGCCTCAGCTTGATGGCCCTGTCGCGCTGCTCGGCGTGATCGTCGCGGGCGGGCTGACGGGGGCGCCGCACGGCATCATCGTCGGCGAGATCCAGCGCCTGCTGCCTGTCAGTAAGGGCTTCGCCTCCGGCGCGGCCCTGGGCTTCATCTTCGCGACCGGCGCGCTCGGTGGCGTCGTGATCGGCCTGGTATCGGATCATTTCGGTCTGACGACGGCCTTCCACGCGATCGCGGTTATCGGCAGTCTGTCCGGGATCATGGCGCTGGGTCTGTCGCTCAACGAGCAGAAGCCGGACGTGCCGACGCCGATCCCCGCCAATGCGCAGTTGCAGCCGCAGGGACACAGTTTGCGCGGTGGATGAATGAACAGTTAGAATAGCACCCAGTTCTGCAGGAGAGACAGACTTATAGGAGTGCCGGATTTTGACCTCGCTGGGCGCATTCACGCTGGTGTTGCACAGTCATCTTCCTTATGTTCGTCTTGCCGGGCGCTGGCCTCACGGTGAAGAATGGATTCATGAGGCCGCTGTCGAAACTTACCTTCCTCTTCTCAACGTCCTTTATGACCTCAAAGATGAGGGCGTGAATTACCGCCTGAATATCGGTATCACGCCTGTCCTGGCTGAGCAGCTTGCCGATCCGCTTGTCCTTCAGCATCTGGACGACTATCTCGATATGCGCATCGCGGCGGCGCAAAGCGACATCGCCTACTTCGAGGCGCCTGGCAGCGCCGACGGTCACCTGCGCTATCTGGCTGAGTGGTACAAAAATCTCTATTCGATGATCAGGGCCAGTTTCAACGAGCGTTTTGAGCGCGACATCGTCGGCGCTTTCCGGCGCTTGCAAGACGCCGAGTACATCGAGATCATTGCCGGTGCGGCGACACACCCGTATATGCCACTGGTCGCCCGCGACAGCACGATCCGTGCGCAAATCAAGATGGGCCTGCGCAGTTACGAGCGGCTGTTCGGCAGGAAACCAACCAGCTTCTGGCTGCCGGAGTGCGCCTACCGGCCCGCCTATTATGGCGAAGACGGACAACTACATCCCGGATTGGAACACTTCTTAGCTGAGCAAAACTTACGCGTCTTCTTCAGTGAGACGCATGCCATCACCGGCGGGCAGCCGGTCGGCGTCGCCGCGGGTGATGTGATCGGCCCCTACGGTGCAGTGCGGCGGCGCTACGTGCTGCCTGCTTCGAGCCAATCGTCCAATCCGCAGCGGCAGGCGACGACCTATTCCGCCTACTACGTGGCCGATACCACGACCGGCAGCCAGGCGGTGACCCATTCCGGCGTCGCCGTCATCGGGCGTAACGACCGCACGGGCCAGCAGGTCTGGAGCGCCGAGTGGGGCTATCCCGGTGACTTCGACTACCGCGAGTTTCATCGTAAGGCGGGTACGAGCGGTATCCAATACTGGCGCGTCACGGGCAAGAACGTCGATCTGGGCCAGAAGGACGTCTATCACCCCGATTGGGCTGCCTTCAAGATCGATCAGCACGCCGAACACTACGTCCATCTGGTCGGCGATCTCATCCGGCAGCAGGCGCAAAAGTCCGGCTGCTACAGCCTGGTCGCCTCGACCTACGACACCGAGTTGTTCGGCCACTGGTGGTTTGAAGGCGTACAGTGGTTGGGGAAAGTTCTGCGCTATCTGGCGACCGATAAGACCATCGACCTGATGACCGCCAGCGCCTACCTGACGGCGCACCCGCCGACGGAGGTGCTGAGCCTGCCCGAAAGCTCGTGGGGTGCGGGGGGTGAGCATTTCGTTTGGGACAATGCCGAGAATCACTGGATGTGGCAGCCGATCCACGAGGTTGAAGCGCGGCTGGCCGCCCTGGCCGGGCGTTTCATCACGCCCACGGCCGACGAGACTGCGGTGCTGAATCAGGCGGCGCGCGAGGCACTGCTGATGCAAAGCTCCGATTGGCAGTTCCAGGTCACGACCGGGCAGGCGCGTGAGTATGCGATTCAGCGCTTCAACCAGCATTACGAGCGCTTTGAGAAGCTATCGGCTGGCCTGGAAGCGGGCAAGGCAGATCGCGCCTATGCCGACGAGCTTTATGAGCAAGACCGCTTGTTTCCGGACATCGATTTTCGATGGTTTGCGGGTTAGCGCGTCCATGCTTGCATATGCGCCGAACACGAAAGCAACGTTCTCATGAAGATCCTGCTCACCAGCGCCGAAGTCGATCCATTCGCCAAAGTCGGTGGGCTTGCCGACGTTGCGGGTTCGCTTCCGGTGTCGCTCAAGCAACTCGGCGTCGACGTGCGCATCCTGATGCCGCACTACGGATTCATCGATACGCAGCGCTTCGACATCCGACCACTGTTCTCATTTCCCTATCTGCACCGGACCGGCGTCTACCAGATCGAAATCTCGGAAGCACTGCTGCAAGACGTGCCGGTCTATTTTCTGCGCGCGCCGTGGTTCTTCGGCGAAGAGCCAGCCGTCTATGGCGACTGGAACTTCGACATGCCGCGCTTTGTCTTCTTCAACCAGGCGATCATCGCCTTCATGCTGGAGATGGAGCAGCGCTTTGGCTGGCTGCCAGATGTCGTCCACGTCAACGACTGGCACACGGGCCTGACGCCGTTTCTGATCGACGAGCAGCGCCAGAAGACGTCATCGTGGGCGCACATCGGCACCATGATGAGCATCCACAACATCGCCTATCAGGGTGATAACTGCGGCGGCTGGTGCTGGGATCATGGCGTGCCGGAACGGACACATCCCGAACTGGTCGCGCGCGGCCTGACCAACAACATGCTGGCGACGGGCTTGATCCACAGTGACATCATCACGACTGTCAGCCCGCGCTACGCCGTCGAGATCCAGTTCGCCTATCAGGGCTACGGCCTGCACGAACTGCTGCGCATCCGCACGCTCGATCTGTACGGGATTCTCAACGGCATTGATACTGTCGCCTGGGACCCGGCGATCGATGGGCAGCTGGTGTCTCGCTTCGATGCGGACACCTTCGTCGAGGCGCGCCCGCCGAACAAGCATCAGCTTCAGATCGACGCCGGGCTGACCGTACGCGAAGACGTGTTCTTGATCGGGATGGTCAGCCGCCTCGTCTGGCAAAAGGGCATCGACCTCGCGCTGCCAGCGCTTCGTCGCCTGATGGAACAACACGACGTCCAGTTCGTCGGCCTGGGGACGGGCGAGAAGCACTTCAACGACGAGTTCTACCAGCTCGGCTCAGACTTTCAATGGAAAGCCAAGACGTTCGTCGGCTTCCACGCCACGATCGCCAACCGCATCTACGCGGGCTGCGATCTATTCCTGATGCCGAGCCATTACGAACCGTGCGGCATCGGCCAGATGCTCGCCATGCGCTATGGGGCGCTGCCGCTCGTGCGCGATACGGGCGGACTGGCGGACACGGTGACGAACTTCGACAACGACGCCGCGGATCAGGGCACTGGCTTCATCTTTCAGACCGAGGATGTCGACGCGGTCTATAACACGCTGGTCTGGGCGATGCAGACTTACCAGGACAAGCGCGCAGCCTGGCAGCGAATGCAAGAGCGCGCCATGCGGATGGACTTCTCGTGGGAGCGCAGCGCCCGCGATTATATAACGCTCTACGACAAGATCGTCGAGCGGCGTACTTAGTGCTCATGTGCAGTGGCTTATGGTTTGACGGGAGGACACGTCTATGCGAGTAAAAGCAGTCATACTGGCGGGCGGTGAAGGGACGCGTCTGGCGACGCTGACGGCGAAACGCGCCAAACCGGCGGTGCCCTTTGCTGGCAAATACCGCATTATCGATTTCGTTTTGAGCAATTGTGTCAATTCCGGCATAAACGACGTGCTGGTGCTCACGCAGTATCGCCCGCACAGCCTCAACGATCACATTGGGCGTGGGCGCCCGTGGGATCTCGACCGGTCGTTCACCGGGGGCGTGCAGCTGCTTCAGCCGTACAAGGGGCGCTACGATACCGATTGGTATCTCGGCACTGCCGATGCCGTCACGCAGAACCTCAACTTCATCCGCCGCGGTCGTCCTGAATACGTCCTTATCCTATCCGGCGATCACATCTACCAGATGGATTATGAAGTGCTGCTCCAGTTCCATCGTGAGAAGCAGGCGGAAGCGACGATTTGCGTCATCCGCGTGCCGATGGATGAAGCCAGCCGCTACGGCATCATCGACACCGATGAAGAGTACCGTGTGCGCGATTTCCTCGAAAAACCGGCCAAGCCGCCCAGCAATCTGGCCAACATGGGCGTCTACATCTTCAACTATGCGACGCTCGAACGACTTTTGAGTGAAGATCGCGAGCTGGAAAATTCGAATCACGACTTCGGCAAAGACATCCTGCCGCGCATGGTGCGCGAGAACATGCCGATCTTCGCCTTCCCCTACGGTGGCTACTGGATCGACGTCGGGACGGTCGAGGCGTACTGGGAAGCGCACATGGACTTGCTCAAGTCGCCGCCTTCGCTCAACCTCAATGATCGCACGTGGATCATCCACACGCAAAGCGAGGAGCGTCCCCCGGCGCACTTCCATGCCGGGGCGGTGGTGCGCAACAGCATGGTGACGCACGGCACGGTCGTGCATAAGAACGCGGTGATCGAGAACTCCGTTCTGTCGCCCGGCGTGGTCGTTGGCCCGAACGCGATCGTTCGCGATTCGGTCGTGCTGACCGACGCCTACATCGAGGCGAACGCGGTGGTCGAGCGCTGCATCCTCGACAAGATCTCCGTGGTCGGTGAGGGTGCGCATGTCGGCGAGATCAGCGAGATGGGTGATTTCGGCATCACCTGCGTTGGCAAGAACGCCCACGTGCCGCCAGGCTTCCGCATCGGTCACGGCGTGGTGCTGGGCACCGATCTGCGCGAAAAGGATTACGCGGCCTACCCGGATCGAATCGTGCCGAACAACACCAGCATTGGCTACAACAAGAAGAAATGACAGTATATCTGGCGGGGCATGGGCGACCGTGCTCCGCCGCTTTCTTGAACCCTGCGGCCTACTCTATAGTACAATCCAAAGCACATGGCGAAATCGCCGTGTGTATGGGTTCCGCGCTACACTGGTAACACGGTGCAGCCAGTAGGTCATTTCGCCATATGCCGGATTCGATACAGCTCTTTGACGAACCCACCCAGCGCAAACTCGAACAACTCATTTTGCGCGCCTCGCAGGTGCGCACGGGCGCGATCAAGGGTGAACGGCGCTCGAACAAGCGCGGCACCAGCATCGAATTTGCCGATTACCGCAGCTATGTGCCCGGCGATGATCTGCGCCGCCTCGACTGGAACATCTACGCGCGCACCGACCGCCCGCTGACCAAACTGTACGAGGACGAGGAAGATCTGGCGGTGCATTTGCTGCTGGATGGTTCCGCCAGCATGGGCTGGGCCGCTGAGGATGGCGATCCCCAGCACGAGAAATTCATCTACGCCCGCCGTTTGTTCGCCGGGCTGGCTTACATCTCGCTGGTGACCAACGACCGTCTGATGATGACGACTCTCAATGGTCGCAATGCACGCGATTTCGGCCCGGCACGCGGGCGCGGCTTCGGCGTGCCGATGATGCGCTACGTCAACGGCCTGGAAGCGGACGGCGAGACCGATCTCAACAGCGCGCTCAAGCGCTACGCACTGCGCACCGGGCGTCCGGGTCTGGTAGTGTTGATCAGCGACATGTTCTCGCCCTCGGGCTACATCGATGGCCTGACTGCCTTCCTGGGCAAGGGCTGCGAGGTCGTCGTCATCCACGTGTTGGCGCCGGACGAGATCGAGCCGCCGCTGACAGGCGACCTGCGGCTGATCGACGTCGAAACGGGCGCGGGCCAGGAGGTCAGCCTGGACGGGGCGATGCGCGCGCTCTACATGCGGCGCGTGGACGAGTGGCGCGACGGGATACGGGCGGAGTGCGCACGCCGCGGCGTGCATTACATCTTCGCACTGACCAGCACCCCCTGGGAGAAGATCATCCTCTACGACCTGCGGCGTCTGGGCGTGGTCAAGTAGCATGTGCACCGGAGTTGTAATGTCCGTGATGATGGCTGAGGGGGCATGATGTCGTTTCTATCGCCGCTGGCCCTGCTTGCCGGGCTGCTCGCCATCCCCGTCATCCTGCTCTACATGCTGCGGCTGCGTCGGCGCGAAACCAGCGTCAGCAGCACCTATCTGTGGCAGCAGGTCGTGCGCGACCGCGAAGCCAACACGCCATGGCAGAAACTCCGGCGCAATTTGCTGCTCCTGCTGCAACTGCTGCTCCTGGCCCTGCTCGTGATCGCGCTGGCGCGTCCGTTCATCACCGTGCCCGCCGTCACCTCCGGCCAGATCGCACTGCTGCTGGACGCCTCGGCCAGCATGAACGCCACCGACGTCGACAACGGGACGCGCTTTGCCGCGGCGCAGCGGATCGCCAACGACATCGTCGACACGATGAATGCGGGCGACCGGATGACTGTCATCCGCGTGGCGGACGTGCCGGAAGTCCTGGCCGGTTACACCAACGATTCGGCGGTTCTCCATACGGCCATCGACAGTGCGCAGGCTTCCAGCGCGCTGGCCGATTGGACGGCGGCGTTGACCCTGGCCGCAGCGGGTGGCGCCAGCGCACAGGATTTCAACGTCCTCATCATCGGCGATGGCGGCATCGGCTCGGCCGCCGAGTTTCCACCGATTCCGGGCGACATCGAATTCGTGCCCGTCGGTCGCTCGGATGCGAACCTGGCGGTCACGGCGCTGGCGGCACGTGGGCTGCCCGGCCAGAACCCGCAGTTGTTCGCCGAGATCACGAACTACAGCGCCGTCGATGCGGACGTCATCTTCTCACTCGGCGTCGACGGCGCACTCTTCAGCGCCGAACGCTACACGGTTCCCGCGCGTGGCAAACTGCCGGTCGTGTCCTCAGCCCTGCCGGAGGATTACAGCACGCTGCAAGCGGCGCTGACGCCGCCGAGCGGCTCGACCTTTGTCGATTACCTGCCACAGGATGATGCCGCGTTCGCCGTCGCGCCCGGCGCCGGTATGCGCAATGTGCTCCTGATGTCGTCGGGCAATCGTTTTGTCGAGCAGGTGCTGCGCAGTATGCCCGGCGTGCGCATCTTCCAGGGCAGCACGGACATCGGCATGCCCACCGGCGACTTCGATCTGGTCGTGCTCGATGGCTGGCTGCCGAACACGCTGCCGCAGGATGACCTGCTGATCATCAACCCACCGAGCAGCAATGCGCTGTTTACGTTGGGCGATTACACCGATCAGACGAGTGGCATTCACGTGCGGCGCGACGACCCGCGGATGACCTTTGTCGATTTCGATGCGGTCAACGTCCTGCGCTTCCGGCAGGTCGAGGCCGATTGGGCCGAGCCGCTGATCAGCGCGGAAGGCGGCGCGCTGCTGCTGGCTGGCGAGGTCGATGGGCGCCAGATCGCCATCCTGCCCTTCGATCTGCACGAAACTGATCTGCCGCTGCAAATCACGTTCCCGATCCTGATGACGGCGCTGCTCGATTGGTACACGCCGGAAGATGTGCTGGCGCGCAATGCCTTCGTCGTCGGCGAGCCGGTCGGGCTGCGTTTGCCCGCGGATGCGCAAGCGGCGAGCGTCACCTTACCTGACGGGGCGCAGCGCGAGCTCCCGATGCAGGCTAACCCGGTCTTCGGCGATACGGAGCAGCCGGGGCTGTACGCGCTCGACCTGACTCATCAGAACGATACGGTCGAACGCACATACTTCTCGGTCAACCTGTTCGCGCCGCTCGAAAGCGAGATCGCGCCACGGACGACGCTCACGTTGGGGCAGATCGAGGTCGCCAGCGGCGAGGAAGAAGAGATCGGCCAGTATGAATTCTGGGGCTGGCTGGCGCTGTTGGGGCTGGTCATACTGCTGATCGAATGGTTCGTCTACTGGCGGCGGACGCGCGCGCCGGTCGCCTTCCGGCCGCTGGATTTACGCGGCGCGCGTCAAAAACAGCCCGGACGTTAAATCGGTGATGATCGTCATGCTCTCCGGCTGATGTGCATTACAACCGCTTCGGCCCTCAATCTCCTATGATAACAATACCGAATATGATCTGAGATCGTGGGCATTATGCACGAGTTATCGATTGCGTATAACCTGGTCGACATCGCCTCGCAGGCGGCGCAAGAGGCGGGAGCCAGCGGCGTCGATGCCGTTTATCTGCGCCTGGGCAAGCTGTCCGGCGTCGAGAAGGATGCGCTCCTGTTCGGCTACGACATCGCGATTAAGGGCACGCTGCTGGAAGGCTCGCGCCTGGAGATCGAAGACGTGCCGGTCATGGTCTACTGCCCCGTTTGCGATGCCGTCTCGGAACTGCCCGATATTCAGCTCTTCTGCTGCCCACAATGCGGCACACCCACCGGCGACATCCGCCAAGGCAAAGAACTCGAAATCCTATCTTTGGAGATTGATGATGAACAACCCGCGTATTCTTGAAATCCGGCGCGGCGTGCTGGAGAAAAACGATCTGTTGGCGCAGCAGTTGCGCACGCGCTTTAACGAAGCCGGGGTCTATGTGGTCAATCTCGTCTCCAGCCCTGGCGCCGGGAAAACGGCGCTGCTGGAAGTCATGCTCCGCCATTTGCGCGAGTCCGGCCTCAATGCCGGTGCGCTGGTCGGCGACCTGGCAACCGATAACGACGCCAAGCGGCTGGCGCGCAGTGGCGCCCCCGCGCACCAGATCGAGACCGGCGGCAATTGCCACCTCGAGGCGGACATGATCAGCGATCATCTGGCCGAGTGGGGCATTGACCTGAGCGATTTCGACTATCTCTTCATCGAAAACGTCGGCAATCTCGTCTGCCCGGCCAGCTACGACCTGGGCGAGCATCTGCGCGCGGTCATGCTGTCTGTGACCGAGGGCGAAGATAAGCCGCTCAAATACCCGACCATGTTCAATTCGTCGGACGTGGCGCTGATCACCAAGATCGACATCGCGGAAGCGGTCGAGTTCGACCGCAAAGCCGCCTACACCAACATCCAGGCCATTCGCCCCGGCATGGTCACGTTCGAGACTTCGGCCAAGACCGGGCGAGGCGTCGACGCATGGCTGAGCTATCTGGCGGAGCGGCGGGAAGCGCTGCACACGGCTGCGCCAGAGGCCGAGTCGAGCTAAGCGACGGTCATGCTGTTTGAGCGGGGGGAGGTAATCACGTGAGCACTGCTGCGACGTCCGAGCGCCAGCGCGTTCGTCTGACCGTGCGCGGCATCGTGCAGGGCGTCGGCTTCCGTCCCTTCGTCTACGGGCTGGCAGAGCGTTATGCGCTAGCCGGGCACGTCGGCAACAATGGCGCGGGCGTCTTCATCGAGATCGAGGGCGTACCTGAAGTCCTGGACGCCTTCCAGGCCGCGCTGGTCGAGGATGCGCCGCCGCTCGCACGCATCGAGGCGGTGACGGTCGAGCCGCTGGAGCCGACCGGCGAGACGGACTTCGTCATCGTCGAGAGCGAAGCGCAGGCCACCGTGACGGCGCTCATCCCGCCCGATCTCGCCATCTGCGATGACTGCTTGCGTGAACTGTTCGATCCATCCGACCGGCGCTATCACTACCCGTTCATCAACTGCACCAACTGTGGGCCGCGCTTCTCGATCATCGAGCAGATCCCTTACGACCGCGCCGCGACGACGATGTCGAACTTCGCCATGTGCCCGGACTGCGCGGCGGAATATCACGATCCGCACGACCGGCGCTTCCATGCCCAACCGAATGCGTGCCCGGAGTGCGGCCCGCAAGTCTGGTACACGCTGGCCGGGACGCCCGACGCAGCCACATCGCCGACGGACACGCGCGGCGAAGACGCTATCGCAGCGGCCAAAACGGCGCTGGCGGAGGGCAAGATCGTCGCCGTCAAAGGGCTGGGCGGCTTCCATCTGGCCTGCGACGCCACGAGTGACGATGCCGTCGCTCGATTGCGCGAGCGCAAGGGCCGGGTCGATAAGCCGTTCGCCGTCATGGTGCGCGATCTCGACTCTGCACGGCAGATCGCTTTCGTCAACGCCGAGGAAGCGAAGCTGCTGAGCAGCCGCGAACGCCCGATTCTGCTGCTGCGCAAGCGGCCCGGCAGTGCTCTATCGGCGCTGGTCGCGCCCGGCAATGCCTACGTCGGCGTCATGCTGCCGTATACGCCGCTCCACTACCTGCTAATCGACGACACACCGCTGGTCATGACCTCCGGCAATTACAGCGACGAGCCGATTGTCAAAGACAACGAGGCGGCACTGGCCGGGTTGACACCGCTCGTTGATGCGTTTCTCTTTCACGACCGCCCGATCCATGCCCGCTGTGACGACTCGGTCGTGCGCATCTACGAAGGGCACGAGCTGCCGATGCGCCGTTCGCGCGGCTACACACCATTCCCGGTGCGGCTGCCGTTCGAGGTCAAAACGCTCCTGGCGACGGGTGGTGAACTCAAGAACACCTTCTGCCTGACGCAGGATCACTACGCCTTCATGAGCCAGCACATCGGCGACATGGAGAACCTGGAGACGCTGGACGCCTACGGGCGCGCGGTCGATCATCTGTGTTCGCTCTATCACGCGCAGCCGGAGGCGGTCGTCTGCGATCTGCATCCTGGCTACATGACGACTGATTGGGCATCCAAATACGCGGCTGCGCGCACCATCCCGCTGCTGCGTGCCCAGCATCATCATGCGCACATTGCAGGGGCGATGGCCGAGCATGGCCTGGATGGGACGCAGCCCGTCATCGGCGTTTGCTTCGATGGCACGGGCTACGGCACCGATGGCGCGATCTGGGGCGGCGAGGTGTTGATCGCGGATTACGATGGCTTCCGGCGGGCGGCGCACCTCAAGTACATTCCGCTGCCGGGCGGCGACGCGTCGATCAAACGGCCCTACCGGTTGGCGCTGGCGCATCTGTGGGCGGCGGGTATCGGCTGGGACGAAACGCTCGCACCGGTCGCGTCCTGCTCCGAGACGGAGCAGCGCGTCCTGCGCCGCCAGTTCGAGACGGGCTTCAACACCGTGTCGTCGAGCAGCATGGGGCGCTTGTTCGATGCCGTGGCGGCGCTAATCGGCGTGCGCGAGACGATCACCTATGAGGCGCAGGCCGCCATCGAGCTTGAGGGCTTGCTGCCTCCGCTCGATGCTGCGGTCAACGACCGCGCCTCCGCCTACACGTTCGACCTCTTCGACAATGGCGACGGGCGTATCATCGATCCTGCGCCGGTCATTGCCGCCGTGGTCGCCGACGTGCGCCAGGGCGTCCTGCCGGAGATCATCGCCGGGCGCTTTCATGCCGCCGTCGCGGTGGTCGTCGCTCGCATCTGTGCCTACCTGCGCGCAGACACGGGGCTGGATACGGTGGCGCTGAGCGGCGGTGTGTTCCAGAATGTGCATCTGCTGGATGCGACCGCGCGCCGCTTGCGTGGCCGCGGCTTCACCGTTTTGACACATCGCGTTGTCCCGGCCAATGATGGCGGGCTGGCGCTTGGGCAGGCCGTTATCGGCTGCCGACAGCTTGAATCGCGACGATAAAGAGACAGGATTGCATTATGTGCCTGGGTATCCCTGGAAAAATCACCGAGATTTATGACGACGGTGGCGCGCGCATGGGCAAGGTCAATTTCGGCGGCATCGTCAAAGAGGTCTGCCTGGAATATGTCCCGGAAGCGGCGATCGGCGATTACACCATCGTCCACGTCGGCTTCGCCATCACGCGGCTGGACGAGGAATCGGCGCTGGAAACGCTGCGCTTGTTCGAAGAGATGGGCACGCTGGAGGAAGAGCTTCACGCCGCAGCGCCGCCAGAGATGGCCGATCAGGCCGATGCGTAGCGCAGAGGGAAGCACATGAAGTATCTGGCTGAATTCCGAGATAACGCGCTGGTGTCGAAGCTGTTCGACGAGATCCGCCGGGTGACGACGCGCCCCTGGGCGATGATGGAAGTCTGCGGCGGCCAGACGCACTCGATCATCCGCAACGGCATCGACCAACTGCTGCCGCCGGAAATCGAACTGATTCACGGGCCGGGCTGTCCGGTGTGCGTGACGCCGTTGGAGACGATTGACAAGGCGCTGGCGATTGCCGCGCAGCCGGGTGTGATCTTCTGCTCATTCGGTGACATGCTGCGCGTGCCCGGCAGCGAGCGCGATCTGTTCGCCGTCAAGAGCGAGGGCGGCGACGTACGCATCGTCTACTCGCCGCTGGATGCACTCAAGATCGCGCGCGAGAACCCGGATAAGCAGGTCGTCTTCTTCGGCATCGGCTTCGAGACGACAGCGCCCGCCAATGCGCAGGCCGTTTTCCTGGCGAAGAAGCAGAACGTGCGCAATTTCTCGATGCTCGTCTCGCACGTGCTGGTGCCCCCGGCCATCGAAGCGATCATGAGTTCGCCGACGGCGCGTGTGCAAGCGTTCCTGGCTGCTGGCCACGTGTGCAGCGTGATGGGCTACTGGCAGTACGAAGAACTGGCGCCGAAATACAAGGTGCCGATCGTCGTGACCGGCTTCGAACCGCTCGACGTGCTGGCGGGCATCCACAAGGCCGTGCTCCAGCTTGAGAGCGGAAAGCACGAGGTCGAGAATGCTTATGCGCGCGCGGTCGTGCGCGAAGGCAATCTACCCGCGCAGAAGATCATCAACGAGGTGTTCGAAGTCTGCGACCGCACCTGGCGCGGCATCGGCATGATCCCGCAGAGCGGCTGGCGGCTTAACGAGGGGTATCGTGAATTCGACGCGGCGCTGCGCTTCTCGGTCGAGAACGTGTGCACCCAGGAATCGACGCTCTGCCACAGTGGCGAAGTCCTGCAAGGGCTGCTCAAGCCTAACCAGTGCCCGGCGTTCGGCAAAGAATGCACCCCACGCAAACCGCTCGGCGCGACGATGGTTTCGAGCGAGGGCGCGTGTGCGGCCTACTACAACTACGGGCGATTCATCGCCGTGGAGACGATTTCCTGATGACAGACGGCGTCAACTTCGACAACTGGACCTGCCCAATGCCGCTGCGTGATTATCCGCAGATCGTGATGGGGCATGGCGGCGGCGGCAAACTTTCGGCGGACCTGGTGGAGCATCTGTTCCTGCCCGCTTTCCAGAATGATGCCCTCGCGTCGCTGGCCGATGCCGCGCACTTCACCATCGGCGGGCAGCGGCTGGCGTTTTCGACCGATTCCTACGTCGTGCGCCCGCTGTTCTTCCCCGGCGGCTGCATCGGCGACCTCGCCATCAACGGCACGGTCAACGACCTGTCGATGCTCGGCGCGCGCCCGCTCTTCCTGAGTGTGGGCATGATCGTCGAGGAAGGGCTGCCGATGGCGACATTGGGCAGCCTGGCCGAACGGATGGCCGCTGCGGCGCGCCAGGCGGGCGTCCAGGTCGTGACCGGCGATACCAAAGTCGTCGACAAGGGGCACGGCGACGGCCTTTACATCAACACCAGCGGCGTCGGCCTGATCCCGGATGGCGTGGACATTGCGCCGCAGAATGCGCGCCCTGGCGATGCCATCCTCGTCAGCGGCATGATCGGCGATCACGGTATGGCGATCATGAGCGTGCGCGAAGGCTTGGAGTTCGAGAGCGTGATCGAGAGCGATTCTGCGCCGCTCAATCATCTCGTCGCCGCCATGCTGGAGACGACGAGCAACATTCACGTCCTGCGCGATCCGACGCGCGGCGGCGTCGCCTCGTCGCTCAACGAGATCGCGAAATCTGCAGGCGTGGGCATGGTGCTGGATGAGAATGCGCTGCCGGTCAGACCGGAAGTGGCCGCGGCCTGTGAACTGCTCGGCATGGACCCGTTGTTCGTCGCCAACGAGGGCAAGCTGATCGCGGTCGTCCCGGCTGAGGACGCCGAGGCGCTGTTGGAGACGATGCGGCGGCATCCTTTTGGGAAAGACGCCGCCCTCATCGGTCATGTGGTCGATGCGCATCCGGGCATGGTCGTCGCGAAAACCGGCATCGGCGGCACGCGTGTGATCACGATGCAGATTGGCGAGCAACTGCCGCGCATCTGCTGACGCGCTGGCTTACGCCTCGTATGCCGTGAACCAGTCTTCGCTGGCTTCGATCGGCGTGTAGAAATCCGTCCATGGGCGCGCCGACTCGGTCGCGACCTGCACGAGCTCCTGGGTGCGGCTGGTGGCAGCCCCGGCCAGGAAGCGCGCGCGGTCTTCTTGCGACATGGCCGTGCATTCTTTCCAGATGGCACGCCCGGCCAGCCAGCCACTGGCGCCCGCCTGGCAGGCGATGCGCGCCTGATCCAGGAACGTCTCGTAATCGACGCCAGCGCTGAGCAGCACCCACGGCACCGTGCTCACCTCGCTGATCGCTTCGCAAGCGCCGCGCCAACCCTCGTGATCGCTGTTGAAGGCCGCATCCATCGGGAATTCCAGCTTGAGCACGTCCGGGCCGAGCGCGCACAGCCGTCTGGCCGTCTCGCGCACCACGGCGGGGCGCGTCTCCGCATAGGCGGCACTGTCCTTCTTGACGTTCGCATCCAGACTGTACGACACCGGCTCCAGGAAGAGCGGCAGATCGTGCTTGTGGCATTCCGCGATGACGTCCGCGACGACGCCTTCGATTTCTTCGGCCAGCGCGCCCGCCTCCGGATGGTAATACGCCAGCAGCTTGACCGCCGAAGCGCCCATCTGCTTGATCTTGGCGACCGTCCAGTCGTCGTTGAAGATGATGCCGCGATAGGTCGAATCGCCGCTGTAGCCGCTTTCCTCAAGCGCCATCAGCAAGCCTGCGCCGCCGCGCATGTGCAGCGCGGGCAGCAGACCGTAGTAGTTATCCAGCAGGACGGCGCTCGTCGTCTGCGTCAGCGTGATCACAACCTCACTCTTGACCTTGACCGCGTCGGCGTACGAGGTTTCTGCGGGCAGCATCTTGCGGAAGCTGCCGCGCTGGTCAAATGCCAGGATCGTGAAAACGTTGTCTGTGGTGCTGGTCGTTTTCAGGCCGCGCCAGCGCCCGGGGGTAAGGGTGTACGTCATTTGTCAACTTTCTCCATACATCAGTCGTTACGGTAGCTTGCAGCCGACGACCGGTTCACCATCACTTCGCAGATTGGCGATGCGGGCACGAAGTGCGGACACCTTCTGCTCGTCGTCGTAGACGGTCAGCGTCAGTTGCCCGAAGTCTTTCGTCTCACCCGCGTCGATCATCTGCAAGCGTCCATTTTGGCGGGCTGCGTTGCGGCCTTCAGGCAGGCAGTTGCCCGGCTCGATGCCGTGCACGTACATGCCATGGCGCACATTCTTCCACTGCGTCAGGTAAGGCAGCGCGACCGCATCCCAGCGGAAGCCCAGTGCCAGATGATCACCGGTGATGAGAGCCGCTTCGCTCTCCGTGCCGTTGATGCGAACCTGGTGGAAGTAAACCTGCTCCTTGTAGCCGGGGATGGCCGCGTCGTATTCCGCCCAACGATCATAGCCCTTTTGAGCTTCTTCGTCGCGTGAATAAACATCGCTCGCCACTTCCAGGCGCGTGCCCTGGCGTACGATCGGGTAGCCCATGTTGCAGTGATAGAGCAGCATCAGTGGCAGCGGCTGATCGCCCAGGTTCGAAACCGTGTCATGGACGCGGATTTCCGGCGCGGTCAGGCTCAATTCATAGGTGCGGTGCACGCGCATCTGATAGCCGTGCAGCCAGCCCTCGGCGATATCCGCCTCCAGGCGCAACACATAGTCGCCGTTGTCCTGCCAGCCGCCGGTGACACTGGGGTCGCTGGAACGCTGGCGTGTGTACAGACCGTGCAGATCGCGAACTTCACCGGTCTCCGCGTCCTGTTCCGGCGGGCCGACGTGCGTCAGGCCGCAGGTCACCAGAATGCCGCCGTTGAACTGCTGCAGCCAGAGCTGGCCGTAATCCGGCTGGTAGGGAGCGTTCTGCGCCAGCCAGGTCAGCGGCATGCCGTTGTAATAGGCCGCCCACACGTCCAGGCCGCGATCCGGGAGGATGATATAGCGCAGGCCGCTGACGTTGTACGCCTCGATCATGCGGACGCCATTCGGCAGCGTGGACGAACGAAAACCGACGAACTGTCGCATGTCGACACTGTGCCGTTCGAGCACATCGCGTGTCCACAATCCTGAATCAACCATTAGTTTTCACCTCGCTTGAGAAAAGCTTCAACCTCAGAGCGCGTTTTGGCCCCAGCCATGGGGCCGCGCGCAGTGACTGCAAGTGCGCCGCAGGCATTGGCAAAGCTTGCCGCCTCGGCTGGCGCTGCGCCTTCCAGCCACCGAACGAGGAAGCCTGCGTTAAAACAATCGCCCGCGCCGGTCGGGTCGATTTCTTCGACCGCGAAGGGCTGCGCAAATTCAACCCCACTCGCCTTGTGGATGGTGCAGCCGCGATCCCCATAGTGCGCAATGACGAGCCGTTCAGCGCGCCGGTTGAGCAGCGCTTCGGCAGCCGCCTGGAGATTGGGCGCGCCGGTCAGCTTGAGCGCTTCGTCGACGGTCGCCAGGATGACATCGGCGGCCTCCAGGAAGGGGGCGTAGGCGTCGCGCGCGCGTTCGAACGACATCAACTGCGGGCGAACGTTGGGATCAAAACTGATCTTAGCACCGGCGGCGACCGCCAGCTCCAAGGCTCTCAGCCCCATTGCCAGGGCATCGTCGTGCATGGCCAGCGTCGAGCCGGAGATATGCAGCAGGCGCAGCCCTTCAAACCAGCTTTCATCCAGGAGTTCCGGCGAAAGTTGGCCGGATGCCGCATTGCGCATGTGGAAGACGAAGTCGCGCGAGCCATTTTTCTCGTAGGCGACAAACGCGACGCCGGTCGTGTGATCGGGCAGGACGTGCACGACATCGGTCGTCACGCCATCGGCGCGCAGTTGATTCAACTGGCAGCGCCCGAACGCGTCATCGCCGACGCAGCCGATGCAGGCAGCGTTCGCTCCTAACCGCGCGGCCTGCACGGTGAAGATGAACGGGGCACCGCTGGGGAATGGCCCTTCGAATGTGCCCGGCGCGTCGAGCGGTTGATCGACGCCGGGGCGCATGATCTCGACCAGCGCTTCACCAAAGGTCAGAATGTCGAATGGCATGAGTCACACGATCACTTTTGCTGAGCCGACAATGCTTTCGCCAGACTCAACCCGATGACTTCCACGGAAAGCGACATGTTTCAGTATGCCGCTTGAAGCCCGCTGGCGAAAGTGACAAACGACTACAAATTACCAGACACAATAACCACCATCGATAATCATGTCCTGTCCCGTCATGAAGTCCGACGCCTCGGACGCGAGATAGACCAGTGCTCCAACCAGATCAGAGACTTCGGCCATCTTGCCCATCGGTGTGCGTTCCATCCAATGCGGGAATTTTTCTGCGCCGATCGGTTCGTTGATGAACTGCTCGACCAGGGCAGTTTTGGTATAGCCGGGGCTGATGCTGTTCACCCGCACGCCGCGCGGGGCCCATTCCGCCGCCAGGCTGCGGGTGAGATGCAGCACGCCCGCTTTGGAGGTGTTGTAGGCGGCCTGATTTTGCGGTGTGTTCGCGATGTGCGCCGACATCGACGCCGTATTGACGATCTTGCCGTATCCGGCTTCGAGCATGACGCGGCCCTCGGCTTGCGCGCAGTAGAACACCCCGTCGAGATTGACCGCCATGATCTTGCGCCACTCGGCCTCTGGCATCGTTTCCGAGTCGAACCAGCCCGCGATCCCGGCGTTGTTGACACCGATGGTCAATCCGCCCCAATGATCGATAATCGTATCGACCATCTTCTGGACCTGATCGGTACTGGTCACGTCGGCGGTCAGCGCGATGGCTTCAGCGCCAGCTTCAGTGATCTCGTTGGCAACGGTTTCGGCAGCCTGGGCAGAGACGTCGACGACGGCGACTCTGGCACCTGCCTGTGCCAGTGCGTGCGCGAAGCCGCGCCCAATGCCTGAACCCGCACCGGTCACGAGCGCGGTACGTCCTGTCAGCCGAAAACGATCCAGGATTGATGTCTGTGGTGTCACGATGGATTTCCTATTCTCCAGATTGATTGACGGCCGCGCCCAGGAGCACATCGTCGGATGCTCTGCAATTTGCCCCAGACGACATTCGATCCGTCAGCCCTGTTTATTCTCATGCAGGTAGGCAAGGCTGACGGTCATCTCAGTTTGGTCTAGATGTCTTGATTCTGCGGCAGAATGACCAGATCACGGATCGTCACGTAGGGCGGCTGCGACAGCATGAAAACGACCGAATTGGCGACATCTTCGGACTTGATGAACTGGTGATCTTGCACAGAGACCTTCTCGATTTCTGCCGGGTCGCTGTAGCCCCACAATTCGTTCGCCACCGCCCCAGGCGCAATCGCGCCGACGCGAATGCCCATCGAGGAAACCTGCCGCCGTATCGTGTGTACGAATCCCTGGATGGCGTGTTTGGATGCGCTGTAGATCGGCTCCCAGTCGATGTCGATAAAACCGGAGATGGAACTGGTGATCAGAATGTCGCCGGATTGCTGTTTCTTCATCTGCGGGAGGACGGCGTGCACACAGTAGAGAACGCCATCGATGTTCACGTTCATGAGGTTGGCCCAGGCATCCGGGTCGCCCTCGTCGATTTTTCCGGGGATATAAATCCCGGCGTTGGCGAACATGACGTCCACACGCCCGAACTTCTGAATCGTCTGCTCGACCATCGCTTCGACATCGGCACGCACCGTCACGTTGGCCGGAACCACCAGGGTTTCCGTATCGAGGCTGTCGGCCAGGGCGTTCAGTTTATCTACCGAGCGTGCGGCAAGGGTGAGCTTGCATCCCAGCGGAGCCATCATACGAGCGGTTGCAGCGCCAATCCCGGAGCTTGCGCCCGTGATAATCACGACCTTGCCATCAAGTGAATGGGCCATCGTCATCTCCATAATAAAACTCTAGGGTTATCAGCGAGATTGGTCAGGCCGACCGGGTCTCCGGAAAGTCGTCCAGGGCACCCACCATGTACTGCACCACTTCCTGGCTGTTGGTTTCTGCAACGCGCTTGTCGGCGACTTTACGCCCACGATGCATGATCACAATGCGGTCGGCGACTTCGAACACATCAGGCAGCGTGTGACTGATCAGAATGACAGGCACCCGCCGTTCGCGCAGGGTGCGAATGATCTCCAGAACTTTGCGTTGTTCGGGCACGCCCAGGTTGTTGGTCGGCTCGTCCATGATCATCATCTTGGCATCCCAGTAGACCGCGCGCGCGATGGCGACGGACTGCCGCTGCCCACCGGACAGATTGTTGATCTGCTGCTCGTAATTCGGCAGGTGGATGTCGAGCGACTCGACGACCTTTTTCGCTTCGTTCGTCATGTATTTGTTGTTGAGGGTCTTGATCAGGCCGCCGAGCGAACTCTTGCGCACTTCGCGTCCCAAGAAGATATTCGCGCCGACGTTGAGGTTGCCTGCGAGCGCCAGATCCTGGTAGATCGTTTCGATCCCTGCATCGCGCGCATCAATGGGGCGTGGGAAATGGGCGGCCTTGCCCTGGAAGATGATTTGTCCTTCTTCGGGGTGATAAACGCCGGAGATGCATTTGATCAACGTCGATTTGCCGGCGCCATTATCGCCGACCAGGCCGACGACTTCCCCGCCAGAGACGTCGAGGTCGACATCCTTGACGGCTGTGAGGCCACCGAAGCGCTTGACGATGTTGCGCAAGGAGAGTACGGGGTCAGTGTGTCCATTGGTTGCCATGATGGTTTCTCCTTACCTACGCGTCACCGCGCCCAATGATCAAGTCGCGGGATTGGTCGATCAAAACGGCCAGGATGACGACGACACCGACGACAACGAACTGCCAGAAGGGATCGACGCTGAGCATGACCAACCCGGTTTGCAGCACGGCAATAATCAGGGCGCCAATGACCGTACCGATAATCGTGCCGGAGCCACCGAACAGGCTGACGCCGCCGATGATGACCGCAGCGATGGAACCGAGGAGGAGCGGATCGCCCGCGCGGGCATCGCCGCCGGAAAAGCGAGCGGTATGCAGCGCACCGGCAATGCCGGCCGTGGCCGCCGACATGGTGTAGAGCAGGATCGTGTGGCGGTCGACCGGAATACCCGCGCGCAGTGAGGCCTCAGCGTTGCCGCCGATCGCCAGTGTGTGCCGACCAAAGCGCGTTCGGTGCAAGAGGAACATCGCCATCGCGACGAATATGGTCGTGATGACGACGGGCCAGGAAAAGATGCGATCCAGGCTGCGCAAACTTTCACGGGAGAGTTCGGGCGCACTCAGGAAATAGAGCCCGGCTTTCTCGCCGCCACTGACGAGATAAAAGAGCGCCTCGTTGCCGACGTTGCGGAATTCCGGCGGCAGGCCACCGATGGTCATGCCGCCGCCGACCAGCAGCGCAGTGCCGCGGGCGATGAAAGACATGCCGAGGGTGACGATAAAAGGAGGTACTTTTAGCTTTGCAATAATCACGCCATTGATCACGCCAAAGATGGCGGCGACGACGACCCCAAGCACCATGCCGATGAAGATCGCCAGGTAGGGTTCCGTACCACCCGCCGCGAGATCACGAGCCGCGAGCGCGGTCACGACCGAGGACAACCCCATCACCCAGCCGACCGACAGGTCGATACCGGCGGAGATGATGACGAAGGTTTGCCCAAGACCCATGAGCAAAACAGGGGTGATGGCGATGAGAATATTTTGTGAGGTACGAACGGTCAGGAAGTTGACGCTGCCGTCCGTGCTGAAATTGACGGACGTGGTGAAAAACACGATCAGAATCGCCAGGAACACCCACGCCCAAACACGGCTCAGGGTCAGGATGAGTTGTCGATAGCGGCTTTTTTCTCCTCCCTGGTTCACATTTACGGACATACGGCAACTCTCCTTATCGACGTGTTGAACGATGGAATCTGTTGATGTAGATGATAAAAGGATTTGGGGCCGTCACAGGACGGGGAAGGTACCATAAAACACAGTTCGCGCTTCGAGAAACCGTCAGATTTTTAGCAAGCACCACGATGCTTTTTTGAGATGAAGTAAGGACGGGCACATCATGCCCGTCCCTACTCACTTAATCACGCCGATTCAGGCTGGATGCCGACTATTCACCCACTTCGTAGATGAAGCGCGCGATGGCCGGATCATCAATGTTGTCCATCGTGATGACCGCGTAGCCGGTCGGGATGCGCTTCGGAACGCTGGTGACGCCCGCGTTATGCGCCAGCGCCATCTCAACGGCCAGGTAGCCCATGTCGAACGGCTTCTGCGCAATCATCATGCTGACGACACCGGCGCGCATCTGCTCGGCCGCGAAGCTGGTCGCGTCGAAGGCGATGACGTCGATGGCGCCGGACAGACCGGCGTTGCCGACGGCGATACCGGCACCGTTCGCGCTAAACACGTTGGTACCGAAGATACCGACGAGGTCGGCTTCGCGTTCCAGGACGGCCGCGGTCTGCTGCACGGACAGGTTCTCATTGTCTTCGTTGTAGTCGACGCCGACGATTTCCATGTTCGGGAATTCGGCGATACCTTCGCGGAAACCTTCTTCACGCTGATCAGTCGTGCTGATGCCAGGGTTCACGTTCTGGACGTAAACCTTGCCCTCTTCGCCCACATTGGCAGCCAGAGCGCGGGCCGCAATACGGCCACCCTCGGCGTTGTCCGAACCGATGTAGGACAGCGGGAAGGTGATGGGGCCATTGACATAGTCGCCATCGCCGATGAACGTATCCACGGAGATGATCTCGACACCTGCATCGTGCGCCAGTTGGAGCGGAGCAACCATCTGCTCTTTGTCCGTCGCCGCCACAATCAGGTAATCCAGGTCACCGCGCGCGACCATCGCATCCAGCAGAGGCGTCTGGGTGGTCGGCGAAAAGCTTTCTGGAATCTGAACAACAAGTTCAATATTCAAACCAGAATCCGCAATCGCCTGATTCACGCCAATTTCCATGAGCTGGTAGAAGGGGTCAACGACGCCGGGGAGAAAACCAATGACGATTGTGTCATCATCTTGTGAAAAGGCAGGAACAACCGAAACGCTAAGAATAAGTATGATAACGAACGCGAGTAAACCCAACTTCTTCATAGTGGTCTCCTTAATTTGAGTAGAGAAGCGAAAATGTACCAACCCAAAACATGAAAAGCAAAAAACGATGAGCGAAATTCGGCCGTAGCGATTTGCCTGCGTTTTAGTGAGAATTAACGCTGTCAAAATGGCTACGATTGGTCTGAAAAAGCTCCTTCTCTGTGCATCGATGTGTCTTGCATGGGCAGGAAAATGAGATTGTAACGAGTCTGTCAAATGTTTACCAAAAGAGAATCTGTGCAAGATTCGACGAGATTCGCATTCTGTTTGCGGGGCGAAGACTCGCAGCATGTTTGGTCTTTCTATCATCGCACTTAGGAGTCACCGGTGAGGATCATCACAGTCGTCAGCGGGGGAGATGCGCCGGGCATCAACGCGGCGCTCTATCATCTTGCGCTGCAAGCCGTGCGCCATGGGGACACGCTGCTGGGCGCCCTGGGAGGCTTTCCCGGCCTGCTGAACGAACGAATCGAAACGCTCGAACAGGGCGCGCTGCTGCCCTGGATCGGCCTGGCTGGGACGTATTTGCAGAGCAGCCGCGAGCCGGTGCTGGCGCAGCCCGCGGGCCGGGCGCAACTGGCCGAGGTGCTCGCGCGCCATCAGGTGGATGCGCTGGTCGTCTTCGGCGGCAACGGCACCCTGCGCCACATCCCGCCGCTGCTGGCCGAACTTGGCCTCGTCAGCATTGGTCTGCCGACGACGATCGATAACGATGTGCCCGGCACCGAGGCGACGCTGGGCTTCTTCAGCGCCTGTGACTTCGCACACCGCACCATCGACGGCATCCGCGCGACCGGACACGCGCTGCAGGGGCGCATCTTCACGATGGAGACGCTCGGCGGAGATACCGGTTATCTCGCGCTCGAAGTCGCGCACAGCGCGGGGGCGGATGTCGCCCTCATCCCGGAGATGTCTTATGATGCGGCGCACGTGGCCGCACGCCTGAAAGCGGGCATCGAGCAGCGCGGGCAGGCGTTGATGGTCTATTCCGAGGGATTACCAGGCAAACAGGCGCTGTTGGATGCGCTGCCGGTTCTGGCGGGCATCCGCATTCGCGATACGCGCCTCGGCCATGCGCAGCGCGGCAGCACGCCGTCACATTATGACCGTTGGCTGGCTGCGCAGATGGCGCGTCATGCGCTGACGTCACTGCATGAGGGGCGTCGTTCCGGGGTCATTTGTGTCGAAGGTGGTCGCATCGTCGTGCGCGACTCGTTGATCGGGATGCCGCCGCGCCAACCGGATCTGCATTTGTACAACTGGATCAATGCGCTGCCGCAGGGGGACACATGAGCCTCCTCGCAATCGATCTGGGTGGCACCCGCCTGCGGGCCGCCTGGTACGACGAATCACGACGCCAGTTAGCGCGGGCGGAGACGAAAACACGCGCCGACGAAGGGCCGGACGCCGTCATCGAGCGGGTGATCGCGACCGGGCATCAGGTCGTGCCCGCGGGCGAGGCTCCGAGCGCGATCGGCATGTCGACGCCGGGGCCGATGGATGCGCGGCGCGGCGTGATCCTGCATTCGTTCGCGCTGCCGGGCTGGCAGGATGTGCCGTTGGCGTCGATCGTCAGCCAGGCGTTCGGCGGTGCGCCGACCTTCGCCGAAAACGACGGCAACGTCGGCCCGCTGGCGGAGTATCATCTCGGCGCGGGGCGCGGCGCGAACCCGATGATCTACATGACGATCAGCACCGGGATTGGCGGCGGTGTCATCATCGATGGCAAGCTGTTCACCGGTTGGAGCGGTCACGCCGCCGAGCCGGGGCACATGCAGTTTAATGACGATCAGGGGCAGGTGCGCCGCCTGGAAGAGCTGGCCTCCGGCACGGCGCTCGCCCGGCTGGCGATGGAGAAGCTGGCGACGTGGCCGGGCGAGACCTCACTGCGTGACGTGCAGGACATCGATGGGGCGATGGTCGGGCGAGCGGCACAGGCGGGGGATGCATTGGCGCTTTCCGTCGTACAAACCGCCGGGCGTTATCTGGGGCTGGCGCTGGTCAACCTGCTCCATCTGTTCAGCCCGCAGGCGGTTGTCGTCGGCGGCAGCGTAACCCAGCTTGGCGATCTGATCTTCGGCCCGGCGCGCGCCGTCATCACCGAGCGTGTACTCGACCCGGCCTTCGTGCCACCGAACTTCATCCGCCAGGCGCAGCTCGGCGACGACGTCTGCCTGATCGGCGCGGCGCTCTATGCGCAGCAGCGGCGCGATGCCATCGACTGAGATCGGTGGCGCGTTGTGCGCATTGCACGAAGGATTATTGTGAATTTTGTTAGTTGACCCTGGTTGCGAACTGGGTTAACTTGTTAGGTATCGTTGCAAAGGTGTCAACCATGCGCGCCATAGTGCTTGTCAAGAAGGCGAAGAAGCATAAACCCGACGAATAGTCTGGGATTTTTGTGTTTCTCCAACTTCTCGCTTGCACGCAAGCTCAAGATGTGAAACCCGCCCAGACAGGCGGGTTTTTTGTTGTCCACTTCAAGGAGATTGACCGAATGAACACCTGTAGCTGTCCCGAATGCGCCGCCGAACTCACCCTGCCCGACAACGCGATGGAACACGAGATCATCCCCTGCCAGGACTGCGGCACGGAACTTGAGATCGTCAGCCTGTCGCCCGCACGCGTCGAACTCGCGCCGGAAATCGAAGAGGACTGGGGTGAGTAACATGCGCGTCGCCGTCCTGATCACGCACATACGCCCGGAAGAGAAACTCCTGTTTGCGGCATTCGAGGCGCGCGGCATCCACCCGGATGTGATTGCCGACGGCGACCTCAACATCGATCTGACGGCGGGTCCTGAGCAGCTTGCCCCATCGGGCGTGCCCTGGCAGGCCTACGACTTGATCTTCGAACGCAGCGTCAGCACGTCGCGCGGCTTGTACGCCCTGGCGATCTTCGAAAGCTGGGGGCTGAACGTCATCAACCGCTATGCGACGGCGGCGGTCTGCGCGGACAAACTCCAGACGACCCTGGCGCTGACCCGCGCCAATGTGCCGCAACCGGCGGCTCGCGTCGCCTTCGATACCGAGCGCGCGCTCGACTCGCTGGCCGACCTCGGTTACCCCGCCGTGCTCAAACCCGTGACCGGTTCCTGGGGACGGCTGCTGGCGCGCGTGGACGACCGAAATGCCGCCGAAGCCATCCTGGAGCATCGCCAAACCCTCGGCAGCTACAACCACCACGTCTATTACGCGCAGGCCTTCGTCGATAAACCCGGTCGCGATATCCGCGCCTTCGTCGTCGGCGACCGCACCATCTGCGCCATCTACCGCCACTCCCAGCACTGGATCACGAACACAGCGCGCGGCGGACAGGCCTCCAACTGCCCGGTCACGCTGGAGCTCGATGCGCTGTGCCGGACGGCGGCTCAGGCAGTCGGCGGCGGCATCCTGGCGATCGACGTGCTCGAACACCCGGAGCGCGGTCTGCTCGTCAACGAGATCAATCACACGATGGAGTTCCGCAACAGCAGCGCGCCGACCGGCGTCAACATCGCCGCCGAAGTGGTGGACTACGCCCTGCGCACGATTGAGTCTTCCGAGGTTGTGGCATGATCCGGGTCAGTATCGTCGGGGCGAGTGGTTATACAGGCGGCGAGCTGCTGCGGCTCTTGCTGAATCATCCTGCCGTCGAGATCGCGCAGGTGACGAGCAACAGCAACGCGGGCAAATTCGTCTACCAGGTGCACCCGCATCTGCGCCCGGCGATGTCGCGGCGCCTCGATCTGCGCTTCACGACCGAAGATACGCTCGCATCATGCGATGTGCTGTTCCTGGCGCTGCCGCATGGCGAAGCGCAGCGGCGCATCGAGCACTACGCCGGGCTGGCGGAACGGATCGTCGATCTGAGCGCGGACTTCCGCCTGAACGATGCCGACACCTACGCGCGCTATTACGGCGGTGCCCATACTGCGCCTGAGTGGCTCGAACGCTTCGTCTATGGCCTGCCTGAACTCTACCGTGATGCGCTGCGCGGCGCGCGTTATGCCAGCGGCGTCGGCTGCAACGCGACCGCGACCCTGCTCGCGAGTTGGGCGGCGGTCAAAGCCGGGTTTGTGCCCGCGGATCAGACGTTGATCGCGGACTTGAAAGTCGGCAGCAGCGAGGCGGGCAAGTCGCCGACTGAAAGCAGCCATCACCCGGCGCGCGCGGGCGTCGTCCGCCCCTTCCAGATGACCGGCCACCGGCACGAGGCCGAGGTGCATCAGGCGCTGGCGAGCTGCGGCAATTACGACGTGCGCATCGCGCTTTCAAGCGTCGAACTGGTGCGCGGGGCCGCGGCTGCCGTGCACGTGACGCTGCCCACCGGGTTGAGCGACCGCGATCTGTGGGCCGCCTACCGGGAAGCCTGGCGCGACCAGCCGTTCATCCGCGTCGTCCACGAGAAAACCGGCATTCATCGCCATCCTGAACCGCGCTTGCTCGCGGGCACGAACTTCGCCGACGTCGGCTGGGAATATGACCCGGCCAGCGGGCGTGCCGCACTCCTGTGCGCCATTGACAACCTGGGCAAAGGCGCGGCGGGCACAGCCGTCCAATGTATGAACCTGATGTGTGAACTCGAAGAAACGACCGCCCTGACTTTTGGAGGCATCTACCCATGAACGTGCACATACTCAAAATCGGTGGCGGCGCCGGCGTCGACCACACTGCCGTCCTCGAAAATCTTGCCCGGCGCATCCAGCAGGGTGAGCGCTGGATCGTCGTCCACGGCGCCAGCGATGCCGCCAACCGCCTGGGCGACGAGGTCGGCTATCCCGCGCGCATGCTGACGACACCCGGCGGGCACGTCAGCCGCTACACCGACGCGCGCACGATCGAGATCTTCCGCATGGCGGCGGCCAACGTCAACCAGACGCTGACGGCGGCACTGCGCGCGCACGGCATCGAAGCGATCGGGCTGGCCGCGCCGTCGGTCATCTTCGCACAGCGCAAAACGGCGATCCGCGCGCTGGTCGAGGGGCGGCAGATCATCGTGCGCGACGATTACAGCGGCTCGATCACGGGCGTCAACGAAGCGCTGCTGCAAACGCTGCTCGTCGCGGGAATGACGCCGGTCGTCGCGCCGCTCGCCCTCGGTGGCGAAGGCGACATGCTCAACGTCGATGGCGACCTGGCTGCGGCCCACATCGCGCGGGCGCTCGGCGCGGAGACGTACATCAACCTGAGCAACGTCCCCGGCCTGCTGCGCGACGTCAACGACCCGACTTCACTTATCCCCCACTTTTCTTTGCAAGAAATCAATCGTTACGAAGGCTACGCCGCCGGGCGCATGAAAAAGAAGCTGTTGGCGGCGCAGCAGGCGAATGCTGCTCAGGTCATTCTGGCCGACTCGCGCATCCCGCAGCCGCTCGACGCCGCGCTCAATGGCGGCGGCACGCACATCGTGCGCGATGGCAGCCTGGAGGTGGCTTATGCCTGAGGCATATGACTCCGCGGCGGTCGCGACCACTTTCGACGCCGACGCGCTCGACCTGGCGGCGCTGGAAGAAGCGCACAGCAGCGGCGCCTATTTCAAGCGCGACCTGACCATCGTGCGCGGCCAGGGCGCGCGCCTGTTCGATGCGGAGGGGCGCTCGTATATCGACTGCGCATCCGGCCAGGGCAGTTCGAACCTCGGACATGGCCATCCGGCGGTGCTGGCGGCCTTGCGCGCGCAGATGGACGAGATCATGGTTTGCCCGGAGATGTTCCACAACCCTGTGCGGGCGCGTTATCAGGCGGCTTTGTGCAATGCCGCGCAGATGCCGCGCGTTTTCCTTTGCAACAGCGGCGCGGAGGCCAATGAAGCCGCCATCAAGTTCGCGCGGCTGGCGACCGGGCGCACGGGCATCGTCTCGACCATGCGCGGCTTTCACGGGCGGACGATGGGCGCGCTGAGCACAACCTGGGAGAAAACGTATCGTGAACCCTTTGCGCCGCTGATCCCGGACGTGACGTTCGTGCCTTACAACAATCTTGAGCGCCTGTCCGCCGCCGTGACCGACGAGACCGCCGCGATCATCCTCGAACCCGTGCAGGGTGAGGGCGGTGTGCACCCGGCGCAGGAGGGTTACTTGCAGGCCGCCCAGGCGCTGGCGTACGAACGGGGCGCGCTCCTGATCGTCGACGAAGTGCAGACCGGCTTTGGCCGCACAGGCGCACTCTTCGCGCACGAACACGACAGAATCCGGCCCGATTTGCTCACGGTCGCCAAGAGTATGGGCGGCGGCATTCCGATGGGCGCGTGTTTGATCGGCGAGCGCGTCGGCGCAATGACCCCGGCCTCGCATGGCAGCACTTTCGGCGGCAATCCGCTGGCCTGCGCGGGTGGGCTGGCCGTGCTCGAAACGCTCGCAAACAGCGACCTGATCGGGCGGGCGCGCGATCTGGGTGCGCGACTGATGGATCATTTTCGCGCGCATCTGCCGGAGGGGACGGTACGCGAGGTGCGCGGTCGTGGCCTGATGATCGGTATCGAACTGCGTGGCAAAGTCGCGCCCGTGCTGCGCGAGCTTCAGACGCGCGGCGTGATCGCGCTGCCCGCGGGTTCCACCGTGCTGCGTTTGCTGCCCCCGCTCGTGATCGAAGAAGACGACCTGTGGCGGGCTGCCGCCATTGTCGAGGAGGTACTGCGCAATGCCGCTTGACCAATTCGCCATCATCGAGAGCACCCTGCGTGAGGGTGAGCAGTTCAGCACAGCCTCGTTCTCGACGGGGCAGAAGCTGGAAATCGCCGCGCTGCTGGATGCGTTCGGCGTCGAGATGATCGAGATGACCTCGCCGGTCGCCAGCCCGCAGAGCGACGCGGACATTCGCACCGTCGTCAGCGCGGGGCTGAGCGCGCGCATCCTGACGCACATTCGCTGCCGCAAAGATGACGCTCTGCGTGCGTTGGATACGGGTGTGCACGGGTTGGATGTCGTCATCGGCACGTCGCCGCAGTTGATCCAGCACAGCCACGGCAAATCGATCCGCGAGATCGTCGATACGGCGAGCGAAGTGCTGTCCTTCATCCGCGAGCAGGCACCGGACATCATCCTGCGCTTCAGCACCGAGGATACCTTCCGCAGCCGCGAGAGCGATCTGCTGCGCGTCTACCTGGCCGTCGCCGACCTGGGCATCGTCAACCGGCTCGGTGTGGCCGATACGGTCGGCGTCGCCCAGCCGCTCCAGGTCTTTCACATGGTGCACCAGCTCGTGCGCCTGACCGGCCTCGACGTGGAGTTCCACGGCCACAACGACAGCGGCTGCGCCATCGCCAACGCGGCGGCGGCGCTCGAAGCCGGGGCGACTCACATCGACACGACCATCCTCGGCATCGGCGAGCGCAATGGCATCACGCCGCTCGGCGGGTTGATCGCGCGGCTGTACACGATCGACCGCGCCTACGTCGCCAAGTACAACCTCGAGCTGCTCCCGGCGTTGGATGCGCTGATCGCGAACACCTGCGGTATCCCGATCCCGTTCAGCAATTACATCACCGGCGCCAGCGCTTTTATGCACAAGGCGGGCATTCATGCCAAAGCGGTGTTGGCCGACCCGGCAACCTACGAGATCCTGCGACCGGAGGACTTCGGCCTGACACGCGAGATCGCCATCGGCCACCGCCTGACGGGCTGGAACTCGCTCAAAGCCCGCGCGCAAACGCTCGGCCTGAGCCTGAGCGACAAACGCTTGAAAGAGCTGACGCACGAGGTCAAACGGCGCGCCGACGTGCGAACGCTGACCGCCGACGAGATCGACTCGTTATTACGGGATGCTGCCGGGGCTGTGATCGGGACTTGAGCCTATGGGATCAGAAGAGCGACGCGACTTCGACGGCAGCCTCGCCGAGTATCGGCGAGGTGAACTGCTCACCGACCTGGAAGATCCCCAGGCGAGCGAAGCGGTCGCCGTCGTGGCTGAAGACCTCGACAAAGCGCGCTTCAGGGTCGACCAGCCAATACTCGCGGACGCCGTGTCTTTCGTAAGTTTTGTATTTGACGCCGCGATCGCGGTAGGAGGTCGAGGGGGACAGGATCTCCACAATCAGATCGGGTGCGCCCTGCCAGTAGCGGCCATCACTGCGCAAGAAACAGCGCTCATTCTGCGGGCCGATCCAGAAGATATCGGGTTCGAAGCTGTTCAAATCATCGAAATAGAGGCCGGACGGTGCAGAGCGCAGCTTTCCGGGTTTCAGTAGGCTGCCAAGCAGCAGAAACAGGCGCGTGAAGGCTTCTTGATGAAGATCCGATGGGGAGGTCACTAGGATTTCTCCGTCGACGAGTTCGACGATCTGGTTCGTCTCTTCCATCGCCTGGTATTCGCCAAATGTCGTTTTTGCGCGGGCGGGCACGACCATGATCAACACTCACACAAATTCGTCTGATTTGTATCCTAATGCCAAGCCATAGGAATCGCAAGCGAGTGACCATGAGCGGATACACCTTTGCAGAAAAAGCCCTGGCGCGTGCGGCAGATGTCGCGACGGCGCGGGCGGGCGACATCCTCGACGTGGCGCCGGACGTGATGTTCAGCCACGATAACACTGCCGCCATCCGCCGCATTTTCGCGGAGATCGGCGCGCCCGGCATCCGCTATCCTGAGCGCACACTCTTCACGCTCGATCATGCGGTGCCCGCGCCGACGACGCAGCACGCGCAGAACCACGCCGAGATCCGCGCCTGGGCCGCCGCGCAAGCCGTCCACTGGTTCGAGGTTGGGCGCGGTATCTGTCACCAGGTGATCAGCGAGGAAGCGCTGGTGCTGCCCGGCGAGACGATTCTGGGCAGCGACAGCCACACGACTCATTTCGGCTGGCTCGGCGCGTTCGGCATGGGCGTCGGGCGCACGGAGATGGCCGCGTTGTGGGCGACCGGTCAGTTGTGGCTGCGCGTCCCCGAAGCAATGCAGATCACGCTCACCGGCCATCTGCAGCCCGGCGTGACTGCCAAAGATGCTGCGCTGCGCATCATCGGCGACCTGGGCATGAGCGGTGGCGAGTACCGCTCGGTCGAATTCGCCGGGGATGGCGTGGCCTCGCTCTCGGTCGATCAGCGCCCGGTGCTGACAAACATGATGGCCGAGTTCGGCGCGATGAACGCCTACATGCCGCCAGATCAGATCGTGTTCGACTTCCTGGACGCCCGGCGCACGCGCGACTACGCACCGCTCTATCCCGACGAAGATGCAGTCTACAACCAGCGCTACACGCTCGATCTGAGCACGCTCGAAGCGCAGATCGCGCTGCCGCATCAACCGGATAACGTCGCGCCGCTGTCGGCAGCGGTCGGGCAGCCGGTGCAGCAGGCGTTCCTCGGCACCTGCACCAACGGGCGCTATGAAGACCTGGCCGCCGCTGCTGACGTCCTGCGCGGGCGTCGCGTGGCGGCGCGCATGATCGTGATCCCGGCCAGCGCCGAGATCATGCGCCGTGCCGCCGAAACCGGCGTGCTATCGACCCTGATTGAAGCGGGCGCGGCCATCAACACGCCCGGCTGTGGGCCGTGCATGGGCAATCACATGGGCATCCCGGCGCCGAACGAGGCGACGATCAGCAGCGGCAGCCGCAACTTCCGCGGTCGCATGGGCACGGCCGATGCGCCGGTCTACCTGGCGAATCCTTACGTCGTGGCAGCCAGCGCCGTCGCCGGCTGCATCGCCGACCCGCGCGACTTTCTGGCCTGAGCCGACGAGACGAGTACACAAAGGCAGCATTCATGTCGAAGCATCGAGTCTGGGTTTATGGCGACAACGTCAACACCGACGTCATCTTCCCCGGCAAATACACCTATACGCTCAAGACGCCTGAAGAAATCGCTGCGCACGCGCTCGAAGATCTCGATCCGTCGTTCGCAGGCCAGGCGCAGCCGGGCGACGTGATCGTCGCGGGCTGCAACTGGGGCTGTGGCAGCAGCCGCGAGCAAGGTGTGACGGCGCTCAAATACGCGGGTGTGCGCGCCATCATCGCCGAGTCGTTCGGCGGGTTGTACTATCGCAACTGCATCAATCAGGGTGTGCTGCCCGCGATCGTGTCGGGTCTGCGCGAACGACTACATACCGGCGACGAGATCGAGCTCGACGTCGCAAACGCGGCGATCCGGGCGGGCGACCAGACATTCACCTTTGCCCGGCTGTCGCCATCCGTCCAGGCGATCCTCGATGCGGGTGGATTGCTGCCGATGTTGCAGCGCCAGTTCGGCGCGCAGGAGATGGCATGACGCACACGATCACGCTCATCCCCGGCGACGGCATCGGCCAGGAGGTCATCCCTGCCGCGCGCGACGTGCTGGCCGCGCTCGACCTGCCGCTGACGTTCCAGACAGCGGATGCGGGCTTCGGCACCTTCGAGCGCCGTGGCAGTGCGCTGCCCGACGAAACGATCGCGACCTGCACGGCGAGCGATGCCATCCTGTTTGGTGCGACCAGTTCGCCGATGCATAAGGTCGAGGGTTATCGCAGCCCGATCCTCATGCTGCGGCGGCATTTCGATCTCTACGCAAACCTGCGCCCGGCGGTCGGTGTCAGCCCTGGCGGCGCGCCCGTCGATCTCCTGGTCGTGCGTGAAAATACCGAAGGCCTCTACAGCGGACGCGAGCGCGTGGAAGACGATGGCATGACCGCCATCGCCGAGCGCGTCATCACGGCGCAGGCCTCGGCGAGGATCGTGCGCACGGCCTGCGATTGGGCACGCAAACGCCGCGGTAGGCTGACGATCGTGCATAAGGCCAATGTCCTCAAAGAGACGTGCGGCTTGTTCCGCCAGACGGCCTTTGCCGTCACAGGCGACTTTCACGATCTGGAGATCGAGGAGATGCTGGTCGACACAGCAGCAATGCGCCTCGTCATGGAACCCGATCGTTTCGATGTGATCGTGACGACCAATCTGTTCGGCGACATTCTGAGCGATCTGGCTGCCGGGCTGACCGGTGGTCTCGGCACGGCGCCATCGGCCAACGTCGGCGAGCAGCGGCCCGGAGTCTTCGAGCCGGTGCACGGCAGCGCGCCGGACATCGCCGGGCAGGGCAAGGCCGATCCGCGGGCGGCGATCCTGAGCGCGGCTATGCTGCTCGAGGATCTGGGCTACGCCGTCGCGGCGCGGGCGCTGCGTGAGGCCTGCGCCGCGACCCGGCACGCAGACCACACTGCTGATACGACGGCGCGGGTGATCGATCATCTACGTCAGGCACTGCCCACGGCCAGAGGATAAGTATGTCGCAGCTCTTGACCGATCTCGTTTCGATCTACAGCCCATCGGGCGAAGAACAGGATGCCGTTGCTAGGCTTTCCGATTGGATGGCCGCGCACGGTTTCGACGCCCACGTCGACGCGGCGGGCAATGCCGTCGGCGAGCGCGCTGGCGAAGCTCCTGAGGGTGCGCCGCTGAAGACTTTGATTCTGCTCGGCCACATCGACACCTATCCCGGCCACATCACGACGCGCGTCGAGGACGACGTGCTCTACGGGCGTGGCAGTGTCGACGCCAAAGGATCGCTGTGTGCGTTCGCCGAGGCCGCGGCTGCGGCCAGCATCCCTGCCGGTTGGCGCGTGGTCGTCGCCGGGGCTGTCGAGGAGGAGAGTGCGACCAGCAAGGGCGCGCGCCAGATCGCGGCGAGCTACCAGCCCGACCTGTGCATCATCGGCGAACCGAGCGGCGCGGGGCGCATTACGCTCGGTTACAAAGGGCGACTGCTGGTCGATGCGACACTCAAGCGGGCCAATGCGCACACCGCGCGCCCGGAGCCGAGCGCGGTCGAGCTGGCGGTCGATTTCTGGCAGGCGGTCAAGGCGTGGGCGAATGCGCAGAATGAGGGCATTACGCGCTACTTCGACCAGATCATGCCGTCGCTGCGGCGTGTCCGTTCGGGCGATGATCCGTTTATCGAGACGGTCGAGATGACGCTCGGCTTTCGTCTGCCGCCCGCGTGGATGCCTGACGCGGTGCTGGATGCGATCACGGCCTTTGCGCCGCAGGGGATGGAGCTGCGTGACTACGGCCCGGAACGCGCGCATCAGAGCCATCGCGGCAGCCCGCTCGTGCGCAGCCTGGCCGCCGCCATCCGCGCCAATGGGGACGACCCCGGCTACGTGCTCAAGACGGGCACCAGTGATATGAACGTCGTCGGCGCGGTCTGGGACTGCCCGATCGTCGCCTACGGCCCCGGCGATAGCAATCTCGATCACACGCCGGACGAGCACCTGCCGCTGGTGGAATATCGCCGCGCCGTCCAGGTGCTGCGCACGTTGATCGAATCGCTGCCCTCGGACGGCTAACCTAATCGCTTGCGCAGCAAGGTGTGCATCGCCACCGATACCGTGATGATCAGGCCGTAGATCAACTGCGTCCAGAAGCCGGTGAGGCCGATGGCGACGATCCCGGCATTGATCGAGCCAATGATGAAGGTCGCGATGAACGTGCCGATGATCGTGCCGACGCCGCCGAAGACGGACGTGCCGCCGAGGAAGATCGACGCTAAGGTCGTCAGCAGATGCCCCTCGCCGAGTGTGGTGAAGAAATTGACCACGTGCAGACTGGCGATGATCCCGGCGAACGCCGCGGCCAGGCCGACGAAGGCGAACAGCAAGATGCGCGTGCGTTCGACCTGCACGCCCATCAGCCGGGCGCTCTGCTCGTTGTCGCCGATCAGGTAGACGTGCGCACCAAAGCGGTGGCGATTCAAGATGTACCAGACCAGTATCGCGATTAGTACGAACCAGACCATCTGCATCGGAATGTAGTCGAACAGTTTTCCGACCAGGATCTGACCCAACAGGGAGTTCTTCGGTTCGACCAGCACGGCGCTCCTGCCTTCGCGCACGACCAGTACGACGCCGCGCCAGAAGAACTGCGTGCCGATGGTGGCGATCAGCGACGGGATGCCAATGCGGACGACCAGCAGCCCGTTGATCAGACCGACGAGGAAACCGGCCAGCAGGCAAGCGGCAAAGGCGATCCAGACGTTCTGCGTCGCATCGTAGACGCCGATGAAGGTGACCGTGCCGACGGCCATGATCGACGGGAACGACAGGTCGATATCCCCGGCGATGACGACCATCGTCAGCGGCAGGGCGACAATGCCGAAGAACGGAACCGTGGCCATGAATGACGCGTAGATTTCCGGCGCCAGGAAGGTATTGGGTGCGGCAATGATGAAGAACAGCCAGAGCAGCAGAAAGACAGTCAGGATGCCAAGCTGAAGTGCATTGCGGCGTAAGAACGCACTCGTGCGTGAAGAGCGGCTCACGTCGTTCGCATCTGAGCGCTTGTTCGGGGTGACCTCGGAGGCCATACAAAACCTTTCGTCAAATAATCCGCCGGCATGCTAATCGAGGCTGCCCGTTTTGGCGACGCGGCGCATCTTTTCGACCAATAATTCCAGGCTGATGTCTTTGCGCATGAATTCGCCCGCGACACGCCCGCGGTCGAGAATGACGATCCGGTCTGCCACTTCGTAAACGTGGAAGATGTTGTGGTCGATGAAGATGACCGATTTGCCCGCGGCTTTCACCTGGCGCACAAAATCCAGCAGCTTGTTGGTCTCGCTCAGCGCCAGGCCCATCGTCGGCTCGTCCAGAATGATGATCTCGGCCTGGAAGTGCAGCGCGCGCACGATGGCGACGCCCTGCTTTTCACCGCCGGAGAAGGTACCGATGATTGAGTCTGGTGTGACGGCGTGCGAGGTGAAACCCATCGACTCCTTCATCAGGTGCTCGGTTTCTGTGCGCATCCGCTTGATGTCGAGGAAGCCGAGGCGCGTTGTCAGTTCGCGCCCGATGAAGATGTTGCGCCACAACGTTTGCAGATCGGCCAGCGCGCGCTCCTGATAGACCGTTTCTACGCCCAGCGCGCGCGCCTTTGGCACGGTCAGATGATCGACCTTTTGCTCGTCGAAGTAGATTTCGCCCGTATCCGGCTGATGATAGCCTGTGATGATCTTAATCAACGTCGATTTGCCGGCGCCGTTATCGCCCAGCAGGCCAACGACCTCACCGGGTATGACGCGAAAATTGACGTTGCGCAGCGATTGCACCTCGCCAAATGATTTCGAAATGTTGCGCAGTTCTAATTTGGATTGCATGGCGCGTTTGCGTCCTATCCATCCGGGGAGTGAGCTGGCGCCCACCCCCTGGATTGCAGACTTCGTGTGCTGAATTAGCGGATTTGCTCGTTCACGAGTGCGGCCAGTGCCTCAATGTTGTCCGCATGCGCGAAACCGGAGCCGGTGTCAACGTTCAGGCCGGAGAAGCCGTACTTGACCGTCAGGCAGATCTGGAGGATCGGCAGGTAGCCTTGCAGCCACTGCTGCTGATCGATGACCAGATCCGTCCAACCGCCGCGGATCGCTTCCACGGTCGCCGGGGATAGATCGAAACCCGCCATGATGATGTCGTCAGGGCCTTTGCCCGCCGCTTCCAGATAGGCTTGCTGGGTCGCCGTCAGCGAGCCGTGATCAGTCACGACCAACTTCACGTCCGGGTTCGCCGAAACGTAACCTGTGAAGGTCGGGATGCCTGCCGCAGCTTCCGCATCGGTCTCGCGGTCGATTTCGAGATAGTCGACCACCATGCCTGCTTCTTCAAGAGCGTCGATCACGCCCTGCGTGCGCAGACCGCGCGAGGGCAGCGACAGAAGACCCCAGACCAGCGCCCGGTCGCCTTCGCCCAGCCCAAATCGGTTGATCGTCTCACGGCCAAGCGAATAGCCGGCCGAGTAGTTGTTGGCGCCGACGTAGCCGAAGCCGTTGCTTTTGTACTGTGCTTCGATGCTATCCAACGGAGTATTCTGGCTGGTGACGACGATTCCACGCGATTCCGCGTCGTCGACCAGGGCCGCAAAGGCTTCTTCACCGGGATGGCCCATCACCGCGATGCCATCCGGGTTGGTCGCAGCTGCCTCGGAGAAGCCGGTGATCATTTTCTCCGGGTCCCAATCCGACCAGACGTACTGGACGTTTGCGCCCAGATCGGCGGCGGCGCGCAGCGCGCCATTGTAGACGACGGTGGCGAACGGATCACCGGCTGCACCACCAGGGAAGAAGACGATATTCACGCCGCTGCACCACTGGGCATCATCCTGGGCGAGTGCGACGCGGGCCGTGCCTGCCGGGGCAATCGATACGATCATTGCCAGCAGAACGGCGACAAGAAGGATTTTTCTCAACATCATGAACCTCCTAAATAATGCTGTTGAGTGTGGCGGAGCAGTCTGGCTGCTCCGCCGCTCAAGACCAAACTAGAACTTATGAATCGCTATCCGGCACAGTCGGCATGCCGTTATCAAGTTCGGGGAAGCCCGCGACGGGTTCCGTCCACAGGTCACCGCTGAGATACGCCTCGAGGTTGTCGGGGGTGACGACGACCGAGGGTGTGAGGGTGATTTCCGGCACCTCTTCACCATTGAAGACGGCATTCATGGCGTCGATGACGGCGACACCCATGCGGAAGGGGTCAACGCCGAGGGTGGCGCTGAACTTACCTTCAGCGAGGAGGTCGAGGGTTGGCTGGTTGCCATCGATACCGACCGCGAAGAAGTCCTGGTTGATGACGAGGCCGAGCTGTTCGGCAGCCAGGGCGGCGCCAATCGCCATCTCGTCACTGTTGC